>NZ_JBFTZP010000002.1:0-590403 GCF_056406735.1 Allobosea sp. P1_B10
GCACAGCGCCGGAAAGGTCGAGGCTGGAACCGGGTCGAGGCTGGAACCGCCGCCGCCCCCTCCGACATCGATGACAAATGTGCGTGCCACCGGCGCCGATCCGTCCTCATTGCCATCCTCGACCGAGACGGCGAAGGACGGCGTGGTCGCGACGCCATCATGGCGGAAGGCGACCTGTCCGGCAGAAAGCTGCTGCGGTGTGAAGCTCGTGGCTGCCACCCCTCCGACCAGGAGCGAACCGCCCGCAATGCCTGAGGCCGTGAAGGCGACGCCCGTCGCGCTGTCGTCGGGGTCGGTATAGAAGAGGTCCGCCTGGCCCAGCACATAGGTGCCGCCACTGGCGACAGCGCTCCGGAGGTCACCGGTCAGGGTCGGTGCGACGTTTACCGTTCCCGTCGTGACGGTGAACACGAAATTCTGCGCGACGGGCGGCGAGCCGTCCTCGTTCCCGTCCTCGACCGAGATCCTGAAGCTGCCGACCGGCTCCGTGCCGTCATGCCAATAGGTGATGCGGCCGGCCGCAAGCTGTTCGGCCGTGAAGCTGGAGACGGCGGTGCCGTCRCGGCGGATGAAGCCGTTGTCGATGTTGCTGACCGTGAAGGTCACGCCGGCGGGATTGTCGTCGGGGTCGGTGAAGAAGATGTCGCTGGTGGTGAACTGGTAGGTGCTGGCGTTGRCGATCGTCGCCTTGAGATCGCCCGTCAGCGTCGGGGCGACATTGCCTTGCCCTGCGGTGAGCGTGATCGTCGCTGCAGCGGTGGCAACTGTCTGGCCGCCATTGGCGGTTCCGTCGCCGTCGTTGAGGGTGAACATGACCTGTCGCGTCGCCGTCGCGCTGCCCGCGCCAGCCGAGAACGCGACATGTTGAAGAAGCGTCTGGACGGCAGCGACGGTGGCGCTCGTACTCAGGCTCACCACGAGATCGGTGCCGCTCGTTCCTCCCGAGACCGTCCCGATGCCGGTCCCGTTGACCCGTACGGTCGTCCCGGACATCGTCACGGTCGTATCCGTCAGGATCCGGAGTTGGTCACTGGCTGAGCCGTTCTCCGTGATGGCCACGCGCAGCGACCCGCCGCCGAAATTCGGAGAGTCGATATCTGTGACGGTCGCAAGGGCGGCGAGTTGGATGGCTGCCGCGCCGGTCTGATGTGACAGCCCCACGCCGGTTCCCGCCGCTGCGCCATTGAGATCCAGCACCGGGGCATCGTTGACGCGCGTGATCGAGACGCTCCCATCCCGCGCGACGCTGGCTTCGGTGCCGTCGCTCGCCACCACCCGGACCGTCCTGGCCGCCGTGGAGGGCTGGTCGCTGCCATTCTCGTAGAAAAGGCCGCGCAGGATGGCCTGGTAGGTTGCCGTCGACGCACTCCCGGAAATGCTGAGCACACCGGTGGACGCCGTATAGCTAATGGCGAGCCCCGCGGTGGCAGCGGTGCTAGCGGCGGCGGTATCGAGGCTCAAGCGCTCCACCGCATTTCCATCCGGGCGGGCCAGCAGCGTTGCATTGAGCGAGACGAGACTGCCCGTATCCTGGTCGATCAGCGTCGCATTCGGTGAGACGGGGACCGAGCGGTTCTCGACGAACGCTGCAGACGACCCGGTGCCAGAGGCCGCACCGTTGAGGTCCAGGACCGCGAAGATTTGCCGTGCCAGGATGGCGTTCCTGCTAGGCGCCGCGGCGCTGGCGTCGCTCCCTGCGAGCGCACAACAGACCAACCGCAACGAACCGCTTGCGATCCAGGACCAGGGCAGCTTCGCTGTCGGGGGTGCGGTCACGACTGCGCCCGGCAGCTTCGACCCGCTCAAGCCGCTTCTACCGGCCGGGCAGAGCTTCCATGGCGATCACCTTTACGCCTTCTACCAGGTGCCGGTGAACGCCCGGGGCCTGCCGATCGTGATGTGGCATGGCGCTGGGCAGTTCTCGAAGACCTGGGAGACGACGCCTGATGGGCGCGAGGGATTCCAGACCCTGTTCCTGCGCCGCAGCTTCGCGACTTACCTGATCGATCAGCCGCGCCGGGGTAATGCCGGTCGCAGCACGGTCGAGGCCACGATCAAGCCGGTGCCGGACGAGCAATTCTGGTTCGGGCAGTTTCGGGTCGGCCTGTGGCCGAACTATTTCGATGGCGTCCAGTTCGACCGGAAGCCGGAGACGCTGAACCAGTATTTTCGAGCGATGACGCCCAATACGGGACCCTATGACGGGAAGCTGATCTCGGACGGTGTCTCCGCCCTGTTCGCGAAAATCGGTCCCGGCATCCTGATGACGCATTCGCAGAGCGGTGGTCCCGGCTGGCTGACCGCGATCAAGAGCCAGAACGTCAAGGCGATCATCGCGTTCGAGCCCGGCAGCGGTTTCGTCTTCCCACAAGGGGAACTCCCCAAGCCGGTTCCAACCTCCTTCGACACCCTCGAGGGCGTGCCGGTTCCGATGACGGATTTCGTCGCCCTGACGAAGCTCCCGATCCTGATCTTCTACGGTGACAACATCCCGGCCAAGCCCAGCGATGTGCCGACGCAGGACGCCTGGCGCGGGCGGTTGGAAATGGCTCGGATGTGGGCCGACACGGTCAACAAGCACGGTGGGCAGGTGAAGCTCGTCCATCTCCCCGAGATCGGTATCCGGGGCAACACGCACTTTCCTTTTTCCGACCTGAACAATGTCGATATCGCCGACCAGGTCTCGAAATTCCTGTCCGAGAAGACGCTGGACTGACACGGGCAACGCGTGCCGTTCCGCATTCGCCGAGGGTCTGAGAGGACCCTCACCATGAACCGTCCGGCATCGCGGACAAGGAGCTCTTCGAAATCGCCGGGTTAACCCACATCGGGATCTATTGGGTGCCCCGGTATGTCGAAGTCGCGATGGGCAAGCTCACACCCTTCTTCGCCCGCCCCCTTGTCGCCGGCCGCAACTGACCTGCTGGCCGCATCCCCTGACCAACTGGAGTTCCTCGATGCAAATCGTCCTTGGCGCGTCGGTCGCCGCACTGCTGCTGGGCTCCTCTCTGCCCGCTCTGGCTCAATCCCAGGTTCCCGCACCGGCCCAGCCAGCGGCTGCGAAGGCGCCGTCCCGCGCGCAGCAACTCATGGGCGACATCGCTCCGAAAATGGCGGAGCTGACGGATAACGTTCTGTTCGGCGACATCTGGGAACGCCCAGGCCTCGCCAAGCGCGACCGCAGCCTCGTCACTGTCGCCGCCTTGATCGCCCTGAACCGTCCCGAACAGTTGCGCTCGCATATCGCGCTGGCGCGCACCAACGGGGTCAAGGAGGAGGAGATCGTCGAGGCGATCACGCAGTTGGCCTTCTATGCCGGCTGGCCGAACGCCATCGCGGCGATCGGCGTGGCTCGCGAGGTGTTCAAGCCGAAATGAGAGCCTACATGCTCGTTCGCGTCTCCGCCGTCCTTGCAGGACTGGCTCCCGCTGCCGCAGCGCTGTCGCAGCCCGCTCAGCCCGTCATCGTCCAGCGCGCAGGCTCGCAGCCGCCGGCGGCTGGCCCCGCCCAGAACTTCACCGGCACGGTGCGGGTCGACGGCCGCTTCCAGGGCAGTCAGCCGGCCCGGATCAGCGGCGGCACCGTAACCTTCGAGCCCGGCGCGCGAACCGCCTGGCACACTCACCCGCTGGGCCAGACGCTGGTGGTCATAGCCGGCCTCGGGCTGGTGCAGCATTGGGACGGCCCGGCACAGGAGATCAAGCCGGGCGACACCGTCTGGATCCCGCCTGGCGTGAAGCACTGGCATGGCGCCACGGCGGGCGCGGGCATGACGCATGTCGCGATCTCGGAGGCGCTCGATGGCAAAACCGTCGAGTGGTTGGAGCATGTCTCCGACGAGCAGTACAGGCGATAGGGCAACGCGAACATGACGCTTCCCAAGTTCCAGATCGCGATGGCTGGCCTGTCGATCGCCGCGGTCCTAACCATGGGCTGGCAGGTCCATGCCGAGGCGACCCGCACAACTTTCCCCGAGCTCGACAAGCTCGTGCACTACACCACGGTGCGGCGCGGCAACGTGACCGAGCACATCATGACGACCCCGGCCGCCATGGAGGCGGTGAAGAACCGTCAGCCAGTGCCTGCAGGCACGCACTTCGTCCTCGTCGACTATCGAGATGGCAAGCTTTTCCGCTACTTCGTGATGGAGAAGGGGCAGGGCTGGGGCGCCGACTACGACGAGCGCCGCCGCACCGGAGACTGGCAGTTCCAATGGTTCTGGCCGGACAGGACGATCAACACGGCGGAGAACACTGCCCGCTGCCAGTCCTGTCACAGCAGCCAGTCGGGAGCGGAGTACCTCTTCACCGGCTCCCGCATTCCCCGTTTCAACGGCACGCCGGTCGAATAGCGCGGGAGCTCCGATCGTGACGCGACTGTTCCTCTTCCGGCTCTGGCTGGATGGATTGACGGCGGCCCTGCTGCTGCTCGGCTTCGCCTATTGGTGGATGGGCAACGTCGTCCACGAGGTGGCGGGAACGTCGATGTTCGTGCTCCTGATCGCGCACAACATCTTCAACCGGCGCTGGTGGGCAGCTATGCTGAAAACACGGCGCGCCCCGCGCAGCCTGTTCAATCTCGGCGTCACATGGGCACTTCTCGCCGCCATGCTGGCGCTGGTCGTCACCAGCACATTGATCTCGAACGCGCTGGCGCCGTACCTCCCGCCCTGGGGCGGCTTCACGATGCGACAGATCCACACGCTGTCGGCGTACTGGGTGCTGGTCATCGTCGCGATCCATCTCGGGCTGCGCCGGCCAATGCTGATGGGCGTCGGCCGCACTCTGTTCGGCATCAAGGCACCCAGCCGTTCGCGAACCGTCATATTGCGTGCCATCGTGTTGGCGGTCGCCCTTCATGGCGCCTGGAGCTGCATCGTGCTCGGCCTCGGCGGAAAGCTCTCCATGCGGATGACGCTGGACTGGTGGAATTTCGAGGAATCGGTAGCGGGCTTCTTCATCCACTGCGGAGCGGCGGCCGGAATGGTGATGGTTCTGACCTATTACGGGCTCAGGCTGATGCAATCAGCGGATGGCCGGAGCAAACGGGGCGGTCAGCTGGCGCGCACCGCATCAGTCGCGATAGCGCAAGGCATCGACGAGGACCGACAAAGCCGATGAGGAGTGTCGGCGGCTGGGATAATACAGGTGATAGCCGGGAAACGGCGCGCACCAGTCTTCGAGCACGCGCACCAGCCGTCCCGCGCGAATATGCGGCAGGGCGTGATCTTCCGGCAGATAGGCCAGGCCCAAGCCGTCGAGTGCCGAGTTCAGGCGCATCGCCAGGCTGTTGAAGACCAGCTGCCCGTCCGAGCGAACCTTGATCTCATGGCCGTTCTTCTCCAGCCCCCAGGCAAACAATCCGCCATAGGTCGGCAGGCGCGACCCGATGCAGTTGTGCTCCGTCAGATCCTGCGGCGCTTCGGGGATCGGGTACCGCTCGAAATAGGCGGGAGAGGCGACGACGGCCATCCGCATCTCGGGGCCGATGCGAACGGCGACCATGTCCTTGGCCAGTTGCTCTCCCAGGCGCACGCCCGCGTCGAAACTGCCCGAAACGATATCGACGAGGGCGTAGTCGACGATGATCTCGACCTTGATGTCGGGATGACCGGGCAGGATCCTGTTCAAGGCCGGCTGCAGGATTGAAATAGCCGCGTGCTCGCCCGCGGTAATGCGGACCGTGCCTGCCGCCTTGCCGCGCAACTCACCCAGGGCCGCGATCTCGGCCTCGATCTCCTCGAAGCGTGGCTCGACAGTCGCGAGAAGCCGCAGGCCGGCTTCGGTCGGAGCGACACTGCGCGTCGTACGGGTGAGCAGTCGAAGCTTGAGACGTTCCTCCAGCCCCTTGATGGTCTGGCTCAACGCAGATTGCGAGATGCCAAGCTTGGCGCCGGCCTTGGTGAAGCTGCGCTCGCGCGCGACCATGGCGAACGCGGCAAGCTCGTTAAAATTCGGATGCGCCATTGATTAGCCTGCCTTATGGGCGAATGCCGATCATGACGCCAGATCGTGTAGTTATGCCAGACCCAAACCACCTGCGAGCAACTTTCCGGCCGCGCCAGCCTGGGATTGTTCACCCCGCGAGCGCGTAGCTGAGCAGCACGCCGGCGAGGGCGGAGGCTGCGAGCGTCGGGATCATGCCGACCTTGAAGCGCAGCATCGCGACCAGCGCGCAAAGGCTGAGCAGGGCCGCCCGCCAGTCCAGCGATGACAGCACCGGCAGGTCGGGCGCGAGTCCGAAGACTGCCACGGAACGCACCTCCCGGAACAGGACGTGAAGCGCGAACCACAGCGCCAGGTTCATCACCACGCCGACGACTGCCGCCGTAATCGCGGTGAGGGCGGCAGAGAGCCCCTTGTTGCCGCGCAGGGCCTCGACATAAGGCGCGCCGAGAAAGATCCAGAAGAAGCACGGCGCGAAGGTGACCCAGACCGTCAGGAGGGCCCCGAGGCTACCGGCCAAGACAGGGTCGAGCGCTCCCGGCGAGCGATAGGCTGCGAGGAAACCGACGAATTGCAGAACCAGGATCAGCGGGCCCGGCGTCGTCTCCGCGAGACCGAGCCCATCGACCATCTCGCCGGGCTGAAGCCACCCGAAGGTCTCGACCGCTGCCTGCGCGACATAGGCGAGCACCGCATAGGCTCCGCCGAATGTCACGACCGCCATCGTGCTGAAAAAGCCGCCGATATGCGTCCAGACGCTGGCCTGCCCGGTCAGCAACCAGAGCAGCGCGACTGGCCCGAGCCAAAGTGGAAGCCAGATGGCGCACACCCGCAGCGCCTTCGCGGCCGATGGCGTTGCATGCGCGAGCTCACCTCGGTCGAACATCAGGTCGACGACGCCCTTGAACTCGGGCGCGCCGTCATTTTTGCCATGGCCGCCGCTGGCGAACGCGGCCAGCGCGTAGCGGCTGCCCAGCCAACCGACGATACCGGCAGACAGGATGATGATCGGGAACGGGATCTTGAGCAGGTAGATCCCGATGAAGGCCGCGACCGCGATCAGCATCATGGCCCGGTTCTTCAGCGCACGCCGGCCGATCCTGAGGCCGGCCTCGATGACGACCGCCAGCACCGCCGCCTTGACGCCGAAGAAGATGGCGTCGACCAGCGGGACCTGGCGATAGACGACGTAGAGCAGGCTCAGACCCAACATCACGAGCGTGCCGGGAATGATGAAGAGCAGGCCGGCGACCAGGCCGCCCATCGTGCGGTGCATCAGCCAGCCGATATACACGGCTAGCTGCTGTGCCTCGGGCCCGGGCAGGAGCATGCAGTAGTTGAGGGCGTGCAGGAAACGCTGTTCGCCGATCCAGCGCCGCTCCTCGACCAGTTCCCTGTGCATCAGGGCGATCTGGCCGGCAGGGCCGCCGAAGCTGAGAAGCCCGATCCTTGCCCAGACTCGCACGGCCTGGGCGAAGGTCGGAGCGGACGGAGCGGACGGAGCGGGGACGCTGTCGACTTGAGAGGTCGCGAGGGTCATGGCGCTCTCCCTCACGCGGCCTTCTGGGGTGTCGGCCAGTTGTGCGTTTCCTCGGTTGCATCCCGGCACCATCGGTAGAAGGCGTCATAGAGCAGCATGCCTGCATCAAGCTGCTCGAGGTCATCCCTGAACATTCGCGACAGGCCCAGCGAGGCGGCGAGGAAACCGGGAGCCTGGGGCGAGAGGTCGGGACGTGCGGTATCGGCAGCCCGCACGATCGTCGCCAGCCGATCGAGCGCGGGCGAGGCGAGCCCGAACTCCTCGATCATGATGTCGAAGGTGCAGCGCTCGCCGCGGTGGCTCCAGAAGACGTCGTCGATGTCGAAGGGCGTCGCGCCGAACCGGTCGGCGACGTCGCGCACCTCCGCCGCCGAGACGAACAGGAAGACGGCTTTGGGATCGATGAAGCGCCGTATCAGCCAGGGACATGCGATCCGGTCGACCTTCGGGCGCGCACGCGTGACCCACAGCGTCCGCCCGGCTGCGTCGCGTGAGGGGAGCTTGGCCGTGGAGGCCAGAAGGCCGCCGGCATCGCGCCAGGCCTCGAAGCCGCCTGCCAGGTTCTCGGCTTCGACGCCCTCGTGCCTGAGCCAGGCGGCGACGCCCTCGCTCAGCTTCTGTCCACGCTGGCAAACAACGACAGCGCGGTGACCGGTATAGTCGCGGGCCCAGCCCGCTACGTCCTTGTGGGACCGATGCTCGGCGGCCGGCAGGATGCGCGCGTCGAGCGCGACATCGTCGGCGATCCGGACATCGATGATCGTCGGCGCGCCGGGCAAGCCGACAAGCCGTGACAACTGGGCAGCGGTGATCTGGATGTTGGAAGACATGGGCGTCCATCCCTGACTCGAGGAAAGTGGACGCGAACATTGGGCTGACGCCTCACGGGGTCGTCGCGAAGAACCCCTTGCGGCAATCTTGAACCATAAGGCGCGCCGGCTTGCAACAGCAGCGGGGACGGCGCTGCCTTGAACCCGGGCGGTCCGCAGGCTGGCTTCTGCGATGCCTGCGATCGAGCCGGCATATGGCCGCAACAGTCGATGTGATCGCGCCCGAGATCGCGCTTCCTCATTCCCCACGCCTAGCCGTCCTGTCCGATAAAGCGCTTCAGCGATGCGGCCACGTTGAGGATGTGGCTGCGCAACGTCTCGCAGGCCTGCTCCACTTGGCCGCTCCGGCACAGGCGCAGCAGCTCGCGGTGCTCCTCCTCGGCGCGTTCCATGGCTCCCGAGAGGGACAGCTGGATACGGGTGTGACGGTCGCATTCCTGCAGGAAGTTCTCGACCAGCGCCATGGCGCGGGGCCGGCGCGCATGGCGGTAGAGCTGGCGGTGGAAGGCGGCGTTGAGCTCGCCCCAGCGGCGCACGTTCTGGAGCCTGAGCTCATGCGTGTACTCATCGAGGAGCGCATCGATCCCACTGTAGTCCTCGGCCGTCAGCATCGGGGCCGAATGCCGCAGCAGCAGCGGCTCCAGGGTGGCGCGCAGTTCGAAGAGTTCGTCGATCTGCTCCGAGCTCAGCTGCGCGACGACCGCGCCACGATGGGCGTTGACCTTGACGAGGCCTTCACCCTCGAGCTGCAGGAAGGCTTCGCGCAGAGGGATGCGGCTCGTGCCAAGCTCTTCCGCGAGCGCACCCTGGCGCAGTTGCATGCCGGCGGGGATTTCGCCGTCGAGGATGCGGCGGCGCAGCTCGGCAGTTACCGCCTCCGCAAGTGTCTTGTGCTGCAGGCCCTTACGTATCGGCTGCGCGTCTGCGGCCATGAAAGGACATGCTCCCAAATTCGCGCCTCGCGGGAAGCGCGCCATCGGTTGGTGGATTGTAGATCATCTACACCCGGCACGTGACGCTTCGGTGACGTCCCTGGCCTGAGGCTCCCGCACGGCCACATGGTCGCGCGGGAGGAGGTTTGCACCCTGCTGATCGCCGCGCGGTGGTCGCTAGGCGAAGCTCACTCGGTGGCTGTCATTTTGCGGCGCTGGCGTAGGACTGCCAGCGCTTGAGGAATTCGTCGCGCTTGGCGGCGGCGTCGGCCTCGTCGATCTCGAAGATCTTGACGCTGCCGATGGCGGGCAATTCGACATGCTTGGAGACGTCGATGTCCGAGCGGCTGGGGCGACGGAACGCGTTCTCCAGCAGCGCGATCTGGACCTCCTTGGAGAGCATCAGGTCATAGGCGGAGCGCGCCGCGACGCCGGCGGGAGCACCCTTCACCAGCACCTGGAACTCGGGGGTCTGGAAGGTGCCGTCCGCGGGATAGAGCAGCGAGATCTCGCGCTGGCCGCCGGCGACATAGGCATAGGCGTTCGACTCGAAGGTCAGGCCGACCGAATATTCGCCCTGCGCGACGGCGCGCAGCACGGTCGAGGCGGCGCTCGATACGGTGAGATTGAGGGCCAGGGCCTTCAGCGCATCGGGGCCGAGCAGCTTGTCGACGCCCCAGAGGATCGTATAGGCGGTCGAGCTGTTGGCGGGGTCGGCAATGATGATCTTGCCCTTGAAGGCGGGGTCGATCAGGTCTTTCCAGGTCTTGGGAGACGCGGTGCCGCCGAGCTGGTTCTTGTTGACCATGGCGACGACGAGATGGACGTTCGAGGCAGTCCAGAGGTTTTGCGGGTGGCGCAGCGCGGCCGGGATGCTGGCGGCCTCGGGAGAGGAATAGGGCTCGAACAGCTGCGTGAAGGCGCCCAGCGTGTTGGCGCTCGAACTCCAGAACAGGTCGGCCTGAGGCTTGGCGGCTTCCGCCTCGATGCGGCGTAGAAGCTGGCCCGAGCCTCCGGTGATCGTGCTGATCTTCAGGTTGGGCAGCTTCTCCTTGGCGACGCCGAGGATCGAGTCGACCGCCTGAGCATTGTTGGAGGTGTAGAGCACGACGGAGCCGGAGGCGCCCTGCGCCAGGGCGGGGCTGAGGCTCGGCGCGGCTGCGAGGCCGGCAAGCCCGGCGAGCAGGGTGCGGCGGTCGATGGTTGCGGTCATGGCGGGTCCCTTCATGGTTTTCCCCTCTGTAAGGCCGCCGCGGGATGTCGGCCGGCCGAATTTCAAATGTCCCGGTTCAGCTCTTCGACGAGAACAGGTCGATCTTGAAGACGCGGGTGGCGACGATGATGGGAATCAGGATCACCGCGACCAGCACCAGCCCGTATGCCGAGGCCTGCGCCATCAGATTGGAGTCGATCAGCTTGTAGATCTGGATCGGCATGGTCTCGCGGCCGCCGGAATAGACGATGATCGAGGCGGAGAGTTCGGCGACCGTGGTCGTCCAGGTCAGCACGGCCGCGGCCGCGACGGCCGGCAGCATCAGCGGCAGCACGACCTTGAAGAAGGTGGCCACCGGCGGCACGCCGAGGCTGATCGAGGCCTCCTCGATGGAGTTCGGGATATTGTAGAGCGTCGATGACGAGTTGCGGATGCCGAACGGAAGGCGGCGCACGACATAGGCCAGCACGATGATGCTCGCGGTCCCGGTTATCGGCAGGAAGCCCGTGTTGAAGGACATCAGCAGGCCTATGCCGATGATGGTGCCTGACAGCGCGAGCGGCAGGGCGGTGAGATAGTCCAGCAGCGGCGTCAGGATGTTGCGCTTCTTGACGATCAGATAGCTCACCAGCGCGCTGAAGGTGATGCCGATCACCGTCGCCACGGCAGAATAGGCGAGCGTGTTCAGGACCGGGTCGGGAGCCAGCCGGAACAGCCGCTCAACATGGGTCGTGGTCCATTCGCCCCAGCGCATGACCGGGCCGCGCGACACGGTGAAGGCGCCGACCAGGATCGAGCCAAGCGGCAGCAGCGAGACGACGACGATGACGCCGGCCAGGAGCCCCGTGACGAGGCCCGCCACCCCGCGCAAACGTTCGGCGCGTGCGCCGCGGCCCTGCGTCACCTCGTGGCGGCCGCGCGAGACGATCCAGCGTTGCGCGAACAGGACGATCATGACGAGCGCGATCGAGACGGTCGCAAGGGTCGACTGCATCACAGGATCGGAGCCGCCTTCGGCGACGGCGGCCTGATAGGTCAGCACCGAGAGCAGTGGCACGCGGCTGCCCAGGATGGTGGCGGTGGCAAAATTCCCGACGACGAGGGTGAAGACGAGGAGCGCGCTTGCCAGCACCGCCGGCAGAACCACCGGCAACATGACCTTCAGCCGAGAGCGGGCAGGGGAGGTGCCGAGGCTCTGGGCGGCCTCCTCGAGCTGGACGTCGAAGCCGCGGATCGCGGCCAGGGTGCCGATATAGACATAGGTGTAATAGGTGAAGGTCATCACCGTGATCAGGCCGGGCCAGCCGTAGAAGCTCGGGATGTCCATGCCGCGCGCGCCGAGCCAGCGCGTGATGAAACCGTTATTCCCCAGCATCATGAGCCAGGTCTGTGCGGCGATGACCTCGGGTATCACCAGCGTGACCAGCGGGAGTACGGCGACGATGCTTTTGCCAGGAAACTCGAAGCGCGCTGTAAAATAGGCCAGCGGCACGCCGATCAGCGTCGTCGTGATCGTGACGGCTATGCCGAGCAGGATCGTGTTGACGATCGCGGCGGCGTATTTCGGATCGCCGGCGACCATGCTCCAGCCGGAGCGCCCGCTCGCCCCGCCGAAGCTGCCGGTCAGGACGTTGAACAGCGGATAAAGCAGAAACACGGCCAGGATCGCGAGCGCCAGCGCCGAGAACCAGAACCAGACCGAGCGCAGCTGCGCGGTCACGACGCCAGCACCAGGGTCTTGTTGGGATCGAAGACGAGCCCGACCGACGCCCCGGGCTCGAAGCGGTCATGTGCGCCGTTCTGGAGATCGACCGCAACGCTGCGGCCGCTGGCGAGCATGATCTTGTAGCTGGTCTTGCCACCGAGATACTGACGATGGGCGACGGTCGCCGGCAGCGCGCCGTCCCGGCCAGGCTCGGTCAGTTCGATATCCTCTGGCCGCGCGACGAGAATGGCCTTGCCGGCGGCGAGCGCCGACGGAGCGCGGGCGTTGATCGGCGCGCCATCGAGGGAGATTGCACCGACTTCGCCTGCCTGGCGCGCCTGCGTCGCGACCTCGACCAGATTGGCGCCGCCGACGAAGTCGGCGACATAGCCGGTCCTGGGTTCGCGATAGATCGCGGCGGGGCTGCCGACCTGCTCGAGCCGGCCCTGGTTCATCACGCCGATGCGATCGGACATAGCGAGCGCTTCCTCGCGGTCATGCGTGACGAAGACCGTGGTGATCTTCGCCTCGCGCTGCAGTTCGACGATGGTCTCGCGGACCTGGACGCGCAGCTTCGCGTCGAGATTGGACAAGGGCTCGTCCATCAGCAGCACCAGAGGCTGGATGACGAGCGCGCGGGCCAGCGCGACACGCTGGCGCTGGCCGCCCGAAAGCGCGGCCGGGTGGCGATTGCCGAGATGACCGAGCCCGACGCGTTCCAGCGCCGCGCCGACCTTGGCCTTGACCTGGCTTTCCGGCTGCTTTCGCGCGCGCAGGCCATAGGCGACGTTGTCGAAAACGGTCTTGTCGGGGAAGAGCGCGTAGTCCTGGAACACCATGCCGATGTCGCGTTTGTGCGGCGGCAGATGCGTGACGTCCTTGTCGCCGAAGCGCAGGCGGCCGCGCTCGGCGGTGATAAAGCCGGCGATCGTGCGCAACAGCGTGGTCTTGCCGCAGCCGCTGGGGCCGAGAAGGGTGAAGAAGGAGCCGGGCTCGATCGTGAGCTCGAGGCCGTCGATCACCCTTTGCCCGCCATAAGCCACGGCGAGGTCCTCGATCGCGATACCCATGTTACCCCTCCGCAATGGCCGCCCCGGCGGATCGTCGCCGTCTCGGAGCCGGTGATGTCAGTTCTTCATGGCCTGTTCGACCAGGCGCAGGGCGTCGCGATGGCGCGCCGGATCGCCGGCCGCCAGAATTCGCTTGCCCGTCTGCTGCGTGATCGGAGCGCCCTCCCAGTCGGTGATGATGCCGCCGGCGCCTTCGAGGATCGGGCGGAAGGGCGCAAAGTCCCAGAGCTTGAGGCGGGTGTCGATGGCGGCGTCGGTGCGCCCCGAGGCGAGCAGCCCGTAGCTCATGCAGGCGCCGCCCCAGATCCGCCAGGCGGTCGCGGCGCGCATGGCGTCGAGCGCCGGGCGCTCCTCGTCGTCGAAGAAATCGGGATTGCTGGCGGAGATGATCGCCTCGGCCAGGCCGCCGCAGGCGCGGGTCCGGCAAGGCGCGCCGTTATGCGTCGTGGAACGGCCCTCGAAGCCGATCCAGCGGTCGCCGGTCACCGGGTGGTCGATGACGCCCAGGATCGGCACGCCATCGCGCATCAGGGAGATCAGGGTGCCATAGACCGGCATGCCGGCGATGAAGGCTGCGGTGCCGTCGATGGGATCGAGCACCCAGACGAACTCGGCGTCCGGATTGATCGGTTCGTCCTCCTCGCCGATGATGCCATGGCGCGGGAACCGATCGGCGATCATCTCGCGCAGGCGGCGTTCGATCCGCGCATCCAGCGCCGTGACGAAGCTGCGGTCCGGCTTGACCTCGACGTCCGGGCGAACGGATGCCGCATCACGCAGGATCGAGCCGCTCTCGGCGACCATCAGGTCCGCGAAGGCCAGCCAGCTGTTCTCATCACTCGCGATCACAACCAAGCTCCCCCACCCGGTGTCATTTTGTAGATGATATACAATCTGAAGGACTGAGGCGAGAGGCCCTGTGGTTTCCGGCGGACGATGCTAGCCGGACGCGGGTCAAACCCGTTTCAGCGTCACTTCGCTCGCGGGCGCCCATAAACGGCGAATTTGCGGCCCGGTACGGGTTTCCGGAGACGATCGGGCCGGCACCGACGTGGCCGTGGCGCGACCGTCGAGGGCATAAGCGGGGCTGTCGTATTCGCCTTAAGTCTTAGTCGGCTCCGGCCGGCGCGGGTGGAATGTGACAGTTTTATGTCACATACCAAAGGGAAGCCAGACAATAGGCGCCTCGGGAGGACCGTTCCATGAGCTTCAAGCTACCGCATCTCGCCGCCACGACCTCCTTGCTGCTCGCTCTGGGCGCCGGTTCCGTCGCCCCCGCCAATGCGCAGGAGGCCTGCCCCGCCAGTGGCCAGCTCGACACGCTGTATTGCGACGCGAACAAGGATCTGGTGGCCGACGCGCCGACCGACCCGAAGAAGTGGAAGGACCCGTCCGCGCTGGTCTGGGCCTATACCCCGGTCGAGGACCCTGCCGTCTACGCCAACATCTTCAAGCCGCTGACCGACCATCTCGCGACCTGCACCGGCAAGCGCATTGTCTACTACCCCGTGCAGTCGAACTCTGCCGAGATCGAGGCGATGCGCTCGGGCCGCCTGCATTTCGCCGGCTTCTCGACCGGGCCGACTGGCTTCGCGGTCAATCTCGCAGGTGCAGTGCCGTTCGCGGCCAAAGGGGCGGGGACCGAGGTGCGTGGCTACAACCTCGTCGCGGTGGTCAAGGCGTCGAGCCCCTTCCAGAAGCTGTCCGATCTCAAGGGCAAGAAGGTCGCCCACACCTCGCCCTCGTCGAACTCCGGCAATCTCGCGCCACGCGTGCTTTTCCCGGAACAGGGGCTGACCGCCGACACCGACTACAAGCCGCTCATGTCGGGCGGGCACGACAAGTCGTTGCTCGGCGTCGTATCGGGCGACTACGACATGGGTGCGGTCGCCGGCGACGTCTATGAGCGCATGATCGTGCGCGGCACGATCAAGAAGGAAGACGTGCGCGAGATCTATCGCAGCCCGATCTTCCCGACCTCGTCCTTCGCCTACGCCCACGATCTGAAACCCGAGCTCGCCAAGAAGCTGACGGACTGCTTCTTCTCCTTCCGCTTCACTCCGGAAATGACCAAGGAGTTCAACGGCGACGACCGCTTCCTGCCGATCAGCTACCAGAAGGACTGGGCGGTGGTGCGCGAAGTCGCCGAGAAATCGGGCACGCCGTACAACAAGTCCGCCTACGAGATCGAGGCCAAGCGCGAGGCCGACGAGATGGCCAAGAAGAAGGCCGCGCCTGCCAAGGCTCCCTGATCGCGCGACGCAGTCCTCAAACCAGGTTCACGATCCATGAGCGCCCTGCCTGAGGCGTCCGGCCAGGGCCGGGCGCTCGTCATTCGAAACCTGGTCAAAGAGTATCGGCCCGGCCAACCCGTGCTCCGCGACATCTCGCTGGAGGTGTCGGAGCCCGGCATCGTCGCGATCATCGGTCCGTCGGGAACCGGCAAGTCGACGCTGATCCGCTGCATCAACCGCCTGGTCGACCCGACATCGGGCTCGATCGTGCTCGGCGGCGTCGATTTGGCGAAACTCCAGGGCGAGGCGCTGCGCCAGGCGCGCCGCCGGCTGGGCATGGTCTTCCAGGAATACAATCTGGTCGAGCGCCTGACCGTGATCGAAAACGTGCTGTGCGGACGGTTGGGTTACGTCCCGGTCTGGCGCGCCTGGACGCGACGCTTCTCGGATGCAGACATCGCGCGCGCCTTCTCGCTGCTGGATTCGGTGGGGCTGGGCGAGTTCGCGACCCGCCGCGCCGACCAGCTCTCGGGCGGCCAGCGCCAGCGCGTCGGCATCGCCCGCGCCGTGATGCAGGAGCCCGACCTCGTTCTCGCCGACGAGCCGACCTCGTCGCTCGACCCGAAAACCTCCGTCGAGATCATGGAGCTGCTCGCCAAGGTCGGACGCGACCGCGACATCCCCGTGCTCGTCAACATCCACAACGTCGCGCTGGCACGGCGCTACGCGCTGCGCATCATCGGCATGTCGAAGGGGCTCGTCGTCTATGACGGCCCGCCGGGCGGCCTCCAGGACAGCCATCTCGCCGAGATCTATGGCGGCGAGGGCTGGATGGAATGAGCGCGCCGGCTGCGTCTTCGGGAAGCCTGCGGCAGCGCGCCTTCCCC
The DNA here is from genome assembly GCF_056406735.1 of Allobosea sp. P1_B10. Classification (NCBI taxonomy): domain Bacteria; kingdom Pseudomonadati; phylum Pseudomonadota; class Alphaproteobacteria; order Hyphomicrobiales; family Alloboseaceae; genus Allobosea; species Allobosea sp. P1_B10. Next base: position 16,357 of record NZ_JBFTZP010000002.1, read on the forward strand.
ACGAACTGGCCGCTGCGGATCGGCGCCGCGGTCTTCCTCGGCTATGTCGCCTATGCCGCGCGTATCCTCGACATCCGCTGGGAGCGCTTCGTCCAGGGCCTGGACAATGGTGCGAAATTCCTGGGCCGGATGTTTCCGCCCAACGTCGCCGCCGACAAGATGCAGTTGCTGCTGGATGGCATGCTGGAATCGCTTCAGATCGCGATCATCGCGACCGCGGCCGGCGTGCTCCTGGCCTTGCCTCTGGGGCTGTTTGCGGCGCGAAACCTGATGCCGCTGCCCGTCACCATCGCGGCACGCGGGGTGATTGCGCTGTGCCGGACCTTCCATCCGGTCATCGTCGCGATCCTGTTCGTCAAGGCGGTCGGGTTCGGGGCGCTGGCGGGCGTGATGGCGCTGGTGATCGCGACGCTGGGCTTCATCGCGAAGCTCATCGCGGAGGCGATAGAGGAGATGTCGATGAAGCCGATCGAGGCGCTGCGCGCGACGGGCGCGCCGTTCCTCTCGGTCGTGACCATGGGGGTGGTGCCCCAAGTCCTGCCGCGTTTCATCGGCTTTGCCGCCTATCAGCTCGATTCCAACCTGCGCAATTCCGCCCTCGTCGGCCTGGTCGGGGGCGGCGGCATCGGGGCCACCCTGTTCACAGCCTTCCAGCGCTTCGACTATGATTTCGTGCTGACCATCATCATCGCGATCATCGTCACGGTGATGGCGGGCGAGGTTCTCTCGGCCTTCATGCGCCGGGTCTATCAGGACGAGGCACCCTCGGGCGTCGTGATCGAGCGGCCGGAGGGGCGCCTCTGGCGTCGCTTCAGCCCGCTCGAACGCTGGTTGCGGCTGGCCTTCTGGGGGCTGGCTGCCGCCGCGCTCGGCTGGTCTCTGCAGACCATCGAGGTCATCCCCGAATTCCTGTACGATGCGCCGCAGCAGACAGCCGACCTGTTCGGCCGGATGTGGCCGATCGACTGGAGCTATTTCGGCAAGACCGTAGCCGAGGCGCTGGTCGAGACGCTGCACACGGCAACACTCGGCACCATCCTGGCGATCGGGCTCGCGACGCCGGTGGCGCTGATGTGCGCTCGCAATGTGACGGCCTCACCGCTGGTCAATGCGCTCGGCCGCTTCATCCTGGTGGCGACGCGTTCGATCCACACGCTGGTCTGGGCGCTGCTCTTCGTCGCCATCTTCGGGCCCGGCGCGCTGGCCGGCGTCATGGCGATCGCCGTGCATTCCATCGGGTTTACCGGGAAATTCCTGGCCGAGGCGATCGAAGAGGCCAAGGCGGGGCCGATCGAGGCCCTGCGCGCCGCGGGAGCGCCGCAGCGGGCCGTGCTGCTCAAGGGCTTCTGGCCGCAGGTGAAGCCGGCCTTCCTGGCCGTAAGCCTGTTCCGCTGGGACATCAATGTGCGCGAAAGCGCGGTGCTGGGACTGGTCGGGGCCGGCGGCCTTGGTGTGGCGCTGCAGGCCTCGATGGACAATCTCTACTGGGATCAGGTCGGGCTCGTGCTCGTGGTCATCTTCGTAATCGTGGTGGCGACCGAAATCGTCACGACGACGCTGCGCTCGCGGATGATCTGACTGCGGGGCGGACTGTGGGCTGCCGTCAGCGGCGCAGCAGCGCCAGCAATGCGCGGTGCTCGACCAGCGCATAGGTCGCGGCATAGGCCGATCCCGATGCCAGTGCTACGGCGACCAGACTGCCTATGCCCACGGGCGCCGGCAGCTGCCACAGCGCCGCGAGCATCACCGCAGCCGCCAGCCCTGTCGCGACCAAGGCGCGCAACGAGACCGGCGGGCCATGGCGACGGGCGATGATAGCGAGGCCGAGCGCGGTTGCCAGCATGGCGGCGATCAGGCAGCCGACGATGCCGCCGAGCAATCCATAGAACACGGCTCCAATGCCGCAGAAGACAACCGTCGACAGCGCCTCGACCGCGTCGAGCGCCGCCATGATGCGGGGCTGCTCGCTGAGCTGGAGAATCTCGTCGAGATAGTGATGTCGGAAGACGCGGACCGCCCCGGCGAGCATCGCATAAGGCAGGATCTCAGCGGTGGCGTCGTGGAATTCTGGCGCCGTCACAAGCCGGGCGAAGGGCTCGGCCACGCTGAACAGCCCGACGGTCGCCGGCACCAGGACGGCGAGCAGGATAGGCCCGGCCACCAGCAACTGCTTCACGCCGGCCTCGATGCCCTTTTCACGCGCGGTGCTTGCCGCGATCGGGAACAGCGCGGTCGTAGCTAGTACGCCAAGCTGCGTCGCGATGCGCTGGCCAATGCCCCAGCCGACATGGAGCAGGCCGACGGCAGCCGTGCCGAGCGCGGCATCGGTGATGAAGCGCACGCTCTGCATCGAGACCCAGGCCAACCCGGCGCCGAGGGTGGTGAAGGCTCCGTAGCGATACGCGGCCACCAGAATGGGGCGGTCGATGCCGCCGGCCAGCCTGGTGAGAGCAACCCGTGGCGCCATCACCGCTGCCACGACGAGATGCGCCAGGGCCATCGCCAGAAAGGCGACGGTCAGGCTCGCCTCCAGCAGCGTAAAGCCGAGCAGCGCAAAGGCGAGGCTCAGGCCAGGCCCCGCGATCTGCGCAAAGGCATGCAGGCCGATATGCTGTGCCGCGCGCGCACGCACGCTCCAATGCGTGACCAGGCTACGCAGCACGCCGGCCAGTGCCGCGCTGGCGACAAGCTCAGCGTCGGGGAGATCATCGTCGAGGACGAGCATGAAAGCCGACACCAGCAGGGCCTGGACCACGCCCGTCGCCAGCAGGATGCCGGTCTCCGTCCGGTCCTGGCGCGCGCGGATGTCAGGCGCGCGTTCCTCGAGATAGCGCAGCACATATTGCGACCACCAGGACAGGGTCGCGATCTGCGCGAGATCCTGCAAGGCCACCACCATCGCGTAGATGCCGAGCTGCGATGGCGAGAGCCAATAGGTCAGCACCAGGATCGTGGCGAGCTGGATCAGCGGCCCCAGCATGCCCGCCGGAACGTAGAGCAGCGTTTTCCGCAGGACCATCGGCGACGCCCCCGGCAGCCCTAGGAGACGCCGAAGAGGACGAGCTCGGAATAGGCGTAATCGAGCCGGTCGCGCGTGATCGGCCCCCGCCAGAAGCGCTGCCGACCGGCCCGGAAATAGGCGCCGGGCGGACAGTCCTCGCGATGCGCGTCGAGGGAGACGAACAGGATGCCGTGGCGTGCGAGGAACCGCATGACGGCCGGGAGATTGCGGATGGCCGCGCTCCGGCTCTCGGCATAGATCACCTGCGCAAACCGGATGCCTTTGCGCCGGATCGGGCGAAACAGCAGCGGTGTGATCGTGTCGCCCTCGCGCAGCACGCCGGCAATGCAGCCCTCCCGGACATGCCAGTCGAGCATCGCAGCCTGCGGCGCGCTCAGCAGGGAAGCGGCTGCGGCGACGCTCAGAACCTTCGCGCCGCGAGGGCCAGGCAGCGCGGCGAAGGGGGCGGCGGCCGCGAGGATCATGCCGCTGTTCCAGATCGAAAAGCCCAGGGTCTCGTTGAGCTTGTACAGCTGGGGGGCCGCTGTCAGATCCGTGAAGACCCCGTCATTCTGGTCGAGGACGGCGCGCAGCATCATCGGCGCCCGCCAGCGATGCGCCGGCTCGATGAACCAGCTCGACAGGTTGATGACGTCGCCGGGTGGCCCGTCGGCGTGATGACGGACGCTGCGCAGGGCTAGCATGATGCCGACGCTGACCCCGGCTGCATCGAGAAAATAGCCGTATCCCCCGTTCTGCGAGGCTGCGAGGCGATCGAGGCCACGACGCCAGAAATCACCGTCCTGCCCAGGGAAGCCGCGCTCGAGCAGCGACACGGCTTCCGGCAACTGGGCAGCCTCGATGGGGCGAAGAGGGATCGTGCGGGTGCGAGCCGATGACGTCTCGCTCATTGCGAGATGAGCCGCAGCGGCGGCAGGCTGCTCGATCGTCGTGCATCCGCCATCAGGCCGCATGCCGCCGAGCCAGCGCCTCGATCTGGACGAGCGTGTCGAGCTGGGTGATGTCGAAATCGGGATCCGTGAGATCCAGTCCGAACTCGGTTTCGAGCAGGGTCATCATCTCGGCGGCGGCAAGGGAGTCGAGCCGGCCGCTCATGAACAGGGAATCCTGTTCGCCGATCGGGCCCTTGTGGCCATTGGCGGCCAGCATCGCCATGACGGTGGCGCGCAGCGCTGCGTTATCCGGGGTCGTCATTCTGCCCTCTGGCGGTTCAAGGAGACCTGCGCGGCTTGCTGCGCGGGACCGGGCAGCGGCGCCGGCATCGCGTCGGTATCGAGCATGCGCAACAACGCGCCGCGGTCGATCTTGCCGTTGATGTTCCGCGGCAGGGCGGCGCAGAGGATGATGCGCCCCGGCACGAGATAGCGCGGCAACCCGCGCGCCATGTCGTCCCGGATCGCGTCTGCCTCGCCGGAGGCACCGGCGACGAAGCCGACGAGGCCCTCGGCCGACCCATAGTTCATCGGCCACGCCACGGTCGCCACGAGTTCGGTGCCGGCGGCGCGGCGCAGATGGGCGTCGACCTCCTCGAGTTCGACGCGATTGCCCTTCAGCTTGATCTGGTTGTCGACCCGGCCGAGATGGTGAAAGACGCCGTCCGCATCCATGCGGCCGAGATCACCCGTGAGATACCAGCGCTCGCCCGCGATGATCCGGAAGCGCTCGGCGGTCAGTTCCGGCTGGCCGAAATAGCCGATGCCGAGCTGCGGCCCGTTGAGCGCGATCTCGCCGGGTTCGCCTGGCGCGACGGGTTTCTGGGCCTCGTCGAGAATGGCGACCGTCATGGTCGGGTAGGGGCGGCCGATCGCGACGATGTCTCGGCCGCTGGTCACGACCGGAGGCGACGTCAGCCTCTGTCGCAGGCCGATGACGGTAGCCTCGGTCGGGCCGTAGATGTTTTCGACCACGCCGTTGGGCGTCGCCTCTGCCCAGGCCTGCGCGGCCGGCACCGGCAGTGGTTCGCCGCAGAAGATCGAGAGCCGCAGGCTCGGAAAGATCCCGGGCTTCAGCGCGCCAGTTTGGCGCATCAGGGCGATCACCGTCGGCACCGACATCCAGACTGTGAGCGCATGGCTGCGGATGAAGCGCGCGGGAGCCAGCATCTCGAGCTGTGCCATCACATGCAGCGAGGCGCCGGCGCGCAGGCAGAGAAAGAGGTTATGGACCGAGAGGTCGAAGGTGACGTCGCAGGCCTCGCCGATGCGATCCGCAGGGGTGTAGGCCGTCCAGGGCTCGCTCTGCTCGAGGTAATGCGCGAGCGAACCCGCGGAGATCACAACGCCCTTGGGCAGACCGGTCGTGCCCGAGGTGAAGATGATATAGCCGACATCGCCCGCTGCCACCCGAGCCGGTTCGGCGAGCGCCGGTGCGGTGAGGGCGCCGCGCCGGTCGACACGCTGTCCGGGGCGTGCGGGCCTGAGCGAACTGCCGTCGGGCACCACAACCAGATCCGGCGCTGCCGCCAGAACTTCCGGGGTCAGAAGCGCGACGCCGTTCTCGTCGGCGACGAGCGCGTCGAGTTCCAACTGCCCCATCAGCGCGATCAGGCGCTCGGCCGGCCATTTGAGATTGAGCGGCACATAGGCGCTTCCGGCCCAGCAGGCCGCGAGAATGCCGACATAGGCTTCGAGGCTGCGCGTTCCGAGAATGCCAACGCGGCGCGATACGCCCGGCGCCGCCGCAATGTGCCCCGCGAGACCCGCAGCCTGATGAGCGAGAGCGCCGTAGGTCAGTTCGGCTCCACCGGCGCGGATGGCGATTGCGTCCGGATCAAGCTTTGCCTGTGCGGAGAGCGAACAGGCGAGATTATAACCGCGGCTCATCCCATCCCCCTTGGTTGCGCACGATATACCACTAGGAAGGTGGACGCTTAGCTGCAACCTGTAACGGGAATTAATCCTAACAACGCTGGGGGCGTTTTGTCGCGTTTCGTTCAAGTCGAAATCAATTCCTGAATGTTCATGCGTATTAATCCATTAGATTATGTAACACGTGCCATATAATCGCGGCGTCCTCGCCCTTCCAATAGGTCACCTGGCCGCATGATCCGGGGAGTCGGAAGGGTTGTGGCAAGACCGCGCGGCCGCTTGCTGGCGAGGTAGCATCGGCTTGCTAGCGTCCAGGCACGAGGGGATGCGTCTGCGGGCCGCGGCCTCCCTCACGTTAGGGGTAGCGCTGGAGCGCGGCGTTCGCCAAGCTGGCCGGAGTGGGCAAAACGAGCAGGGGCGAATGACGAACGAGCAGAAGCCAGTCGCGGCTGGAGACGAATTCGCCGCCATGTTTGCGGAGGCGGGACTTCCGGGTTTGCAGGCCGCGACGGAGAGGCAGCGCGGGCAGGGGCCGCATCGCTACATCAAGCTCAGGAACGCCCGGATCATCGACGGAACCGGTGCTCCTCCCTGGGGCCCGGCCGACGTCGTCATCGAGGACGGGCGGATAACGGGGCTCGCAAAGGCCGGCAAGGCAAAGCCGCTTGATCCCAACCTTCGCCCCGAGGATTTTCTCGAGATCGACTGTGCGGGGAAGTTTCTGACCCCGGGCCTGATCGATTGCCATGCTCATATCGGGGCGCCGTTCCACGCCAAGAACGGGCCCCAGCCTTCCGCCGACTACGTCTACAAGCTCTGGCTGGCGCATGGCGTCACGACGATCCGCGAAACCGGCTGCTTCAATGGCTTGAGCTGGACGCTCGAGCAGAAGGCGGCATCCGAGGCGCATCGGATCGATGCGCCGCGCATCCTCGCCTATGCGCCGTTCCCGGCGACGGCGGACTATGTGAAGAGCCTGCACACGCCCGAACAGGCCGCAACCTGGGTCGAGCGCGCCAAGGCGGCCGGGGCCGACGGTGTGAAGTTCTTCGCCTCTCCGCCCGCCATCATGAAGGCCGCGATCGAGAAGGCCAACGCGATCGGACTGCGCAGCTGCTGCCATCACGCGCAGCTCGCGATGGGCCGGATGAACCCCCTGCAGACCGCGAGCTGGGGGCTGACGAGCACCGAGCACTCCTACGGCATTCCCGAGACGCTGCTCGAAGACCAGACGTTGCAGAGCTTTCCGCCCGACTACGACTATGGCGACGAGTATCTGCGCTTCTCGGCGGCGGGCCAGACCTTCCTGCAGGCGGCAAAGCCGGGATCGGCGAAATGGCAGGCGGTGCTCGCGGGCTTTCTCGAGGCACAGCACACCTTCGTCCCCACCTTCAATGTCTACGACGCCAATCGCGACCTGATGCGCACGCGCCGCGCCGATTGGCACGAGCGCTTCACCGATCCGACGCTGTGGTCGTATTTCCAGCCGCAGCGCGGCGGCCACGGCGCGTATTGGTACCGCTGGTCGACGACAAACGAGATCGAGTGGCGCGAGACCTTCCGGCTGTGGATGCGGTTCGTGAACGACTACAAGAATCTCGGCGGGCGCATCGGCGTCGGCAGCGATTCCGGGTTCATGTTCCAGACCTATGGCTTCGGTTATATCCGCGAGCTCGAACTGCTCCAGGAGGCCGGCTTCACCCCGCTCGAAGTCCTGCGGGCAGCGACTTGCTGGGGCGCGGAGCTCTTGGGGATCGGCGACGACACCGGAACGCTCGAGGTCGGCAAGCGCGCCGACATCCTCGTCCATTGCGGCAACCCGCTCAATGATTTCAAGCTGCTCTACGGCACGGGGGCGATGCGCCTCAACGACGAGGCGAAATCCGTGGACTGGGATCGCAGCCTCGAAAAGGTCATCAAGGGCGGCCTGATCTACGACCCCGCCGAGCTGCTGGCCGATGTGGAGGCCATCGTGTCGGAAGCCCGGGAACGCTCCGGTGGATGACACGGGCGGGCTTCGTCCCGAATTCATCCTGCTGACGGGGGCGCTGGGCTCGGGCAAGACGACGTTGCTCTCCGAGCACCTCGCCATGGCGGCAACGGCGGACACCGGCGTCATCATCAACGACGCCGGCGAGGTGAATGTCGACGGTGCCGTCATAGGCTCCGATCATCGCAACCTCGCGCTGGCGACGCTGAGCGACGGCTGCATCTGCTGTTCGCTGGGCAACAGCCTGCAGGACGGGATCGACGCGCTGCTACTCGCCAGGGCAGAGCGCGGCCTGGGTCCGTTGCGCAGGATCATCCTGGAGACGAGCGGGCTGGCGGAACCTGCCCCGATCCTGCGCTCGCTGGGGCAGGTCCGGCAAACGGCGTTCGACCTACGGATCATCAGCACATTCGACGCCCTGCACGCGCGATCGGACGCGGATTTTCTGCCCCAGTACGCCGCCCAACTGGCGGCAGCGCACAGCGTCGTCCTCACCAAGCTCGACGAGCTCCCGCATGATCTGTGGGAGGTCCGGGCTCGAGAGGCGCGTGCGTTCAACCCGTTGGCGAGGCAGGTCCTGGCCGGCGATCCGCGCGATCGCGCGCGGATCGCTTTCGCCCGCGAGCCTGCCGGCCCTTCCTCGCAATTCGCCTGCTTCGCCGCGTCCGAACCGGCGCCCGACCGGATCACGATCGCCTTTGCAAGCTGGAGTGACGCGGCCTCGTGGGCAGCCATCGGCGAATGGATCGAGAATGTCGCCGGCTATTTCGATACGCGCCTGCTGCGGATGAAGGGGCTGGTGCGGCCAGCCGGCTTCAGCGAGCCGCTACTCATCAACGGCGTCGGCAATGCGTTCTCGCCGCCGCGGCGGGTCAGGAGCGACGATGACGCCGCGCTCGGACTGATGATGATCCTGCGCGATTCCTCCAGGGAGGAATTCGAGGGCTTCGCTGCGGGGCTTCCGACACTGGAACTGCGCTTCAGTTAGGGGAGTCGTCGGTCGGCGACGCAGTTTCGCGCGTTGGCGGAGACCCAGGGGCTAGGCGCCGACCTGCCGGCAGTTGCATCTCCTTGCGTAAATTATCGGCCGGAGCGTTGACTGACGCGGGTATGACTTCAATACTGACCTGCATGTCAGTAAGGGGGTGGGCTTGAGCGAGACGGTCTTCGACGTCATCGTGGTGGGGGGCGGTGGCGCCGGGCTGATGAGCGCCCTGGCTGCGGCCCGCCTCGGTCGTTCCGTCCTGCTGCTGGAAAAAGCAGAAAAGCTCGGCGGCACGACGGCGTTGTCCGTCGGCACGGTCTGCGCGACATCGACCCGCCTGCAGCGCGATGCGGGGATCACGGACTGCCCCGACGCGCATTTCGCCGATCTCGACAGGTTCGTCGGTCCCCTGCTCGCGCGCGACAATCTCGAGTTGCGGCGCCTGCTCGTCGACAATGTTCCCGAGACGATCTCCATTCTGGAGGATCTCGGGGTCACCTTCATGGGGCCGTTGCCCGAGCTCCCGCACAGCAAGCCGAGGCTGCACGCGATCATCCCGCATTCGCGCGGCTTCATCCATCATCTCGAACGCGCCTGCCTGAAGCACGGCGTCACGATCGTGACGTCATGCGAGATGCGCGAGGTGATATATGAGGCTGGACGCGTGCAGGGCGTTTCCATAGCCTCGCGAAAGAGTTCCGACAGTGCCGAGCGGATGCGCGCGCGGCTTGGCGTGATCCTTGCGACCGGAGATTTCAGTTCAGCAACGACGGACTACAAGCGTCGATATATGAGCGGCCCGCTGCTCGAGATCGGCGGGATCAATCCGGCCAGCACCGGGGACGGACAGAGGCTGGCCGAGGCGATTGGCGCCGAGGTCGTGAATGGGGATCTGGCATGGGGACCGGAAATCCGCTTTACCGCGCCGCCGCGGCCGAGCCTGATCGCGCGGCTGCCGACGAGCCGCTGGTTCGCGCGGCTGATCCTGTCTGCGCAGAAGCATCTCCCCGATGCCCTGCTGCGCCCTTTCATGCTGCGCTTCGTCACGACCTATCTCGCGCCGTCGCATGGCCTGTTCCGCGCCGGGGCGATCCTGGTCAATCGCGAGGGGCTGCGCTTCTGCGACGAACTTCAGCGCCCCCAGGACGCAATCGGCCGCCAGTCCGGGCAGGCTGCCTTCATCATCTGCGACCAGGCGATCGCCGAACGCTTCCGCGCCTGGCCGAACTTCGTCTCGACCGCGCCCGGCGTCGGCTTTGCCTATCTGCCGGACTATGCGCGCTCGCGGCCCGACCTCTACGCCACCGCGCCGACACTGGAAGGGCTGGCCGCCAAGCTGAAATTGCCAGCGGACCAGCTTGCAGCAAGCGTGGCCGCGCATAATGCCGAACTCCGGGCGACCCAGGATGGCGACGAGCGCCTGCCGGTCGCGACCGGACCGTTCCATGCGCTGGGGCCTGCCAAATCCTGGATCGTGTTCAGCGAGGGTGGCCTGCGGATCGACACACAATTCCACGTCCTCGACCGCTCCGGCTGCGCCATTGCCGGCCTCTATGCCGCAGGCTCAGCCGGGCAGGGCGGTGTCCTGCTCGAAGGCCACGGCCATCACCTCGGCTGGGCTTTCACATCCGGCCGGCTCGCCGGTCGCAACGCCGCTCTGGCGGCTCCGCCGGATTGATCGTCACGCGACGCGTCAACCGGCAGGGCCGTCAACGAGACGCCTGAAAAACATCAAAACAGAGGGAAGAAGACCAGTCATGTCCAAGCTCACGAATGCACTGACCGCCGCCGCCGTGCTCGGCGGGCTCGCGCTGACGGCGCCCGCCGCCTTCGCGCAGAACAAGATGGAACTGAACATGGCGACGCCCTGGGCGGGCGGGCACTGGCTCGACATCGGCGCCAAGAAATATGCCGAGAACGTCGAGAAGATGACCGAGGGGCGCATCAAGATCAACGTCTTCCCGGCCGGTGCGCTCGGCCCGGCGCTGAAGGTCACGGAGACGGTCCAGAAGGGCGTCGCCGACATGGGCCATAGCTGGCCGGGCTACGACTGGGCGGTCGATCGCACCGGCGCGATCTTCTCGGGCTGGTCGGCTGGACCCAACCCCGAAGAGATGATGATGTGGCTCTACAATGGCGGCGGGGCCGAGCTCTGGAAGCAGTGGCGCAAGGAGAAGTTCGACGTCGTCGCCTTCCCATGCGGCGTGCTCGAAACCGAGTTCTTCATGCACTCGCACAAGCCGATCCGCACCGTCGCGGACATGAAGGGGCTGAAGCTGCGCACCTCGTCCTCATGGGCCGAGATCGCGCCGATGCTGGGCGCCTCGACGGTCGTCCTGCCGGGCTCCGAAGTGTTCAGCGCGCTGGAGCGCAAGGTCGTCGACGCGATCGAATGGGGCGGCCCCGGCAGCAACCTGTCGGAGGGTTTCCACAAGGTCGCCAAATACGTGATCATGCCGGGCCTGCACGCGCCGTCGGGAGCGCATGACTGCGTGTTCAACAACGCCACCTGGGCGAAGATCGGCGACAAGGACAAGCAGTTGCTCGAACTGGCGGGCCGCCTGACCGTGCTCGACACCTATCTCGGCTACGCAAAGAGCGACCTCGACGCCTACAAGCAGATCAAGGCCTCCAACATTGAAGTGGTGCAGGTTGATCCCAGCCTGACGGCCGCCGTGGTCAAGGCCTCGGGCGAGTGGGCCGACAAGCAGTCGACCTCCAATGCCTGGTTCAAGAAGGCCTATGACAGCCAGAAGGCATTCATGGCCAGCGTCAAGCCGATGGCCGAGTTCCGTTTCGCAATCGGCTCGCGCTGATCCCAGCCAGTCGACGGCAGTCTCATCGCTGCTGTCGACTGGCCTCCTGGCTTGAGGTCGTCATGCCCATTGTCCGCTTCATCAACATGCTTTCGCTATGGTCGGGACGGGCGGGAGCGCTGGTCGTTCTCCCCCTGGTTCTCGCCATGGTCTACGAGGTGCTCAGCCGCTACCTCTTCTCTGCGCCGACGCAATGGGCCTTCGAGCTCAGCTACATGATGATGGGCACGATCTTCCTGCTCGGCCTGTCCTACGCCGTGCTGGTGAACCAGCACGTCAATGTCGACTTCCTGCATCAGGTGCTGCCGCGCCGTGGCATCGCGATCATCGATGCGATCGGCTACGTCCTGATGACCGGGATGCTGTTCTGGCTGACCAAAGCGCTGATCGACAACGTCTTCAGCGTCTACCGGTCAGGCGAAGGAACGGGCCTCTCTTCGTGGAACCCGCCGATCTGGCCTTACCGCGTCATCTATGCGCTGGGGTTCGGGCTGTTTGCCCTGCAATGCCTCGCCAAAGCGATCGAGAACCTGCTGATCGTTTTCGGACATGACCCCGAAGGATCGGCTCAATGACATCCGCTACCGTCCTCTGGATGTTCCCGGCCCTGCTGGGACTGATCTTCCTCGGCTTCCCCGTCGCCTTCTCGATGATGATCGCAGCGCTCGGCTTCGGCCTTCTGCGCTTCGGCAGCACGCTGGTGCATCAGTTCGCCCAGCGCGTCGACGACCTCTCCACCAACTACGTGCTGGGCGCGATCCCGCTCTTCATCTTCATGGGCTCGATCCTCGAACGCGCGGGGATCGCCGAGCGCCTGTTCGACGCCCTCTACATGTGGACCCGCAGGCTTCCGGGTGGCCTTGCGATCGCGGCGCTGCTGATGTGCACGATCTTCGCCGCCGCGAGCGGCGTCGTCGGCGCCACGGAAACGCTGGTCGGAATGCTCGCCATCCCGGCCATGGTGAAGCGTCGCTACGACAACCGGCTGATCGCCGGCACGATCTGCGGCGGTGGCTCGCTGGGCACAATCATCCCGCCCTCGGTTCCCGTCGTGGTGCTTGCGCCGATCGCGACCCTGCCGATCGGGGACCTGCTCGCCGGCATCCTGATCCCCGGCCTGACGATGTCGGCTTTGTTCATCCTCTACATCCTGATCGCGTGTGGGCTGAAACCCTCGCTTGCTCCGCCGGAAAAAGATCCCGACCCGCGCAGCCTGGGCGAGAAGATCAAGTTCACGCTGGTCGCGCTGGTGCCTCCGGGCTTCCTGATCTTCACGGTGCTCGGCACCCTGTTCATGGGGCTCGCGACGCCGACGGAGGCTGCGGCCTGCGGTTCGCTCGGTGTTCTTCTGCTTGCGATCGTGTATCGCCGGATGTCCTGGCGGCTGCTGTTCCAGGCCTCGGTCCAGACGGTGTCGCTGACGGCGATGATCCTCGCGATCGTGCTGGCCGGCGGCATGTTCTCCGGTGTGTTCTTCGCATCGGGCGGCATGACGGCGACCAAAAGCATCCTCGACGCCTTCGGCCTCTCGCCATGGTCGGTGGTCGCGGTGATCCTGTTCGTCGCCTTCATCCTGGGGTTCCTGATCGATTCGATCTCGATCATCCTGATCGTCGTTCCGATCGCGATCCCGCTGATCAAGAGCTTCGGCCTCGATCCGCTCTGGTTCGCGGTCGTGCTCCTGGTGATGCTGCAGACGAGCTATCTGACGCCACCGATGGCGCCCTCGATCTTCTATCTGAAGGCGATCGCTCCTCCGTCGATGCGGTTGCAGGACATGTACTGGGGCGTGATACCTTTCATCTGCTGCCAGTTGCTCGTGCTAATCCTCCTGATCGCCTTCCCAGGAATGGCGACCTGGATGCCCAAGGTCATGTATGGCCAATGAGCGATCTGCCACGTCGGCTCCGTCAGGGGCGGACGTGGCTCCCATCATGCGGCAATCGCATGACGGGGGAGGCCGAGCCGGCTTGCTCCGTCGGCTGCCTCACGGTACTTACATACATGTAAGTCAGCGTTGATAGTGTAACAGAACGGGACGAGCAGGATGAAGCTGGCAGGCAAGATCGCGATCATCACCGGTGGCGGGTCCGGTATCGGCCACCAGGCGTGCAGGCTCTTCGCTCGCGAAGGCGCCACCGTCATCGTCGCCGACCGCGACCTTGCGGCTGCCGAGCAGGTTGTGGCGGAAATCACGGGCGACGGCGGCAAGGCGTCTGCCCATCGCGTCGATGTCAGCAAGGAGGCCGAGGTCGAGGCGATGGTCGGCAAGGCCGTCGCCGATTACGGCCGGCTTGATATCCTGGTCAACAACGCCGGCTACGGCATCGCCGGCACTGTGGTCTCGACCTCCGAGGCGGACTGGAACGCGCTGATGTCCGTCAATGTCAACGGCGTCTACCTCGGCTGCAAGCACGCCATTCCCGTCATGGAGAGGCAAGGCGGCGGCGCGATCGTGAACACGGCCTCCGCGGCTGCCAATATCGGCATCCATGACCGTGCAGCCTATGTCGCCTCCAAGGGAGCGGTGGCGGCCCTGACCCGCGCCATGGCGATCGACCATGTCGATGCCGGCATCCGTATCAATGCGGTGGCGCCCGGCACGATCGAGTCACCCTATTTCACGAAAATCCTGAGCGGCCCCGACGGCGCGGAACTGCGCCGGGGGCTCGAGGAACGGCAGGCGATGGAGCGTCTCGGCAAGCCCGTCGAGATCGCACAGGCCATGCTCTGGCTTGCCAGCGACGATGCCTCCTTCTGCACGGGTTCCGTCATGGTCGTCGATGGCGGCTGGACGGCCCGCGGCGATCGCAAACCCCAGAAAAAGGCCTGACGCATGTACGGACTCCAAGGGCGCAAGGCGATCGTCACTGGCGCGGCTCACGGCATCGGCCGCGCCATCGCGGCGCGGCTCGTGGCCGAGGGCTGCGACGTCGGCATCTTCGATCTCGATCTCGCGGCGGCGCAGGCGACTGCCGAGGCTCTCGGCCAGGGTGGCGGCAAGGTCGAGGTTGCGGCCGGTGATGTCTCCTCCAGCCGCGATGTGGAGGCCGGCATCGGCTCGCTGATGCAGGCGCTTGGCCCGGTCGATATCCTCGTGAACAATGCCGGCATCTGCAAGGTCGGCAAGTTTCTCGAGACCACGGAAGCCGAATGGAAGGCGACCTTCGGCATCAATGTCGACGGGCTGTTCCATGTCACGCGCCAGGTCGCGCCCGGCATGGTCGAGCGCCGCAGCGGCGCGATCGTGAACATCGCGTCCTGGATGGGTAAATCAGGCGTGGGTGCCTATGGCGCCTATTGCGCGTCGAAATTCGCGGTGGTGTCGTTGACGCAGTCGCTGGCGCTCGAGTTCGGCGAATTCGGCGTGCGCGTCAACGCCGTCGCTCCTGGCCTGATCGTCGATACCAAGATGCGCGACGAGTCCGAGATCCTGCGGGCGGCCGAAGGGCTGCCGACGGCGCAGGACCGGGCGAAGGAGATTCCGCTGCGCCGTGCCGGCGTGCCCTCGGATGTCGCCAAGGCGGTTGCCTTCCTGGCGTCCCCGGAAGCCGACTACATCACCGGTGAGACGATGAGCGTCACCGGCGGCATCTGGAACGACTGACACAACAACGATCCGCAAGGAGACGCGCATGCCTCGCTTCAAGGATTTCCGCCCCGCCGGCGTTATTCCCGCCACGCTGCTTGCCCTCAACGAGGACATGAGCATCGACGAGCGCCAGACCCGCAAGCACCTGCGCGATTGCGCGCTGGTGGATGGCGTTTCAGCCGTGACGGTCAACGGCCATGCCTCGGAGGTGCATGCCTGCAGCTTCGACGAGCAGCAGCAGATCCTGGCCGCGTCGCTCGCTGAGGTCGGCGACAGAGTGCCGCTGATAAACGGCATCTATGCCGACGGCTCGATCGAGGCGGCGCGGCTGGCGGCCATGGCGGAGAAGGAGGGTGCGTCCGCGCTGCTCGTCTTCCCGCCCAACAGCATGGCTATGGGCGGGCATCTGCGCCCCGAAATGGCATTCACGCACTATCGCCGCATCGCGGATGCGACCGACCTCCCGATCATCGCCTTCCAGTACCCGATGGCGAGCAACCTCGGTTACACCTTCGATACGCTGCTGAAGCTGTTCGAGACGGTGCCGACCATCGCGGCGATCAAGGACTGGTCGAACGATGCGATGCTGCATGAGAAGCACATCCGCACCTTCCAGAACCTCGCGAAGCCTGTGAATGTGTTGACGACGCACTCCTCCTGGCTGATGGCCTCGCTGACACTGGGCTGCAACGGCCTGCTGTCGGGCTCCGGCAGCGTGATTGCGGATCTGCAGGTCGCGCTCTTCCGCGCGGTGCAGGCCGGTGACCTCAAGACCGCGCAGGCGGTCAACGACCGGATCTACCCGCTGTCGCAGGCCTTCTACGCGCAGCCCTTCCTCGACATGCACAACCGCATGAAGGAGGCGCTGGTGCTGCTCGGGCGTCTCGACAAGGCCGTGGTGCGCCCGCCGCTCGTCAAGATAGGGCAGCCCGAGATCGAGCGGATCCGCGTCGCCCTGGAGCAGGCCGGGATCGGTCGCGAAGGCGCGCTGAAGCTCGCCGCCTGACGCGGGACGAGGCGGCTCACAAGGCGAGCGAAGCCATGCTTCAGGCCACCCCGGCGCATCTTTTCAGTGCAGGTCGCATAGGCCCGCT
The DNA here is from genome assembly GCF_056406735.1 of Allobosea sp. P1_B10. NCBI lineage: Bacteria > Pseudomonadati > Pseudomonadota > Alphaproteobacteria > Hyphomicrobiales > Alloboseaceae > Allobosea > Allobosea sp. P1_B10. The sequence goes on from NZ_JBFTZP010000002.1 coordinate 32,663, forward strand.
GACGCTGAAGAACCGCATCGTCATGGCGCCGATGACGACGCGCCGCGCCGATGCCGAGGGCCATGTCACCGACGCCGCCATCGCCTATTATGTCGCCCGCGCGCAGGGCGGCGTCGGGCTCATCACGGTCGAGATGGCGGCGCCCGAACGGGCCGGGAAGCATCGCAATTTCGAACTCGCCCTGCATGACGATCGCTTCCTGCCCGGTCTGACCCGGCTGGTCACGGCGATCCATGCCGCCGGGGCAAAGGCCTCGATCCAGATCGGCCATGGCGGCGGGCATACCCGTCTCGACATCGCCGGCGTGACGCCGATCGCGCCATCGGCCATCCCCCACAGCGTCCAGGAGGGGCATACCGAGGTCATCGTGCCCGAGGCGATGACACCGGCGCGGATCGCGCAGACGGTCGCCGCCTTTGCCGAGGCGGCGGCGCGCGCGGCAAAGGCCGGCTTCGATGCCGTCGAGATCCATGGCGCGCACGGCTATCTGCTGTCGCAGTTCCTGGCGCCGTTGGAGAACCGGCGCGAGGATGAGTATGGCGGCAGCCTCGAGAACCGCGCCCGCTTCGCGCTCGAGATCATCCGCGCTGTCAAACGCGCCGTGCCGCGGCTCGCCGTGATCTTCCGGATGAATGGCGATGATTTCTTCGAGGGCGGGATGCCTCCCTCGGAAGCAGTCCCGGTCGCTGTCTGGGCCGTCGAGGCGGGCGCCGACGCCATCCACATGACGGGCGGGCATTATCGGTCGCAGCCGAGCGCCGCGATCATGATTCCGCCCATGGCGACGGCGAGGACGCCGTTCTCGGGGTTCGCGGACGCGGTCAGGCGTGCTGTTGCGGTGCCGGTGATCTCCGTCGGGCGCTATGGCGACCCGGCCGAGGCCCAGGCGGCGATCACCGGCGGAAAGGCCGATTTCATCGCCTTGGGGCGCCCGCTGCTCGCCGACCCGGATTGGGTCCGCAAGGCGGAACGGGGAGACGCAGTCCGGCGCTGCCTCGCCTGCAACACCTGCGTCGATGGCATGCGGGCCGGCAGCGCGCTGCACTGTCTCGTCAATCCCCTGGCGGGCCGCGAACTCGTCAATCCCGCGCCGAAGCCCGTTCGCAGCGGTCAGCGTATCGCCGTCATCGGCGCCGGGCCGGCGGGGCTGAGCTATGCCGGGCTGATGGCGGGGTCCAACGCGGTCACGATCTTCGAGAAGTCCAGCCGCCTTGGCGGAGCCTTCCGGTTCGCCGGGCTCGCGCCGCTGTTCCAGGGCGTCGCGGCGAACCCCGGCAGCCTGACGGACTACATCGCGGCGCTGGCGGAAGACTGCATAGAGCAGGGAGCGACCATCCGCTCAGGGGTCGACGCCCTGGACGATGCCGGCACATTGGCAGGCTTCGACCATGTCGTGATTGCGACAGGAGCGCGCTATAGGGCGGGGACGGGGCGGCTTGTCGAGGCGGCCCTCGCCAGGGGCCTGCTCGGGCGCGATCCCTGGCGCAAGCTCGCAAGCCATCCGCGCCTGCGCGACTGGTTCTACTACAGCGCACGCAAGGCAACGGGCCCGGCGATCGAGGCGCGCCTGAGGGGGCGCGGCTTCACCGTAGAGGTGATTGGCGACGCCGATGTGGCAGGCAAGAGCGAGCAGGCCATCGCTTCGGCTTTCAGGGCGGCCTTTGGTCCTATGGACGGCAGGCAAGCGGACAGACGAGAAGAGGGGCAATTGCCACGGCGCTCAACCCATCGGACCGATCGATGAAGGACGAAATCAAGACAGTGTCGATCGAGCTTCTGCTCCGGCACGGCTTCCAGGGCTTCCGCTTCCGCGATGTCGCCGACCAACTGGGCACGACGCGCGCCAATATCCATCATCACTACGGCAACAAACTCAACCTCTGCGAGGAGGTCATCGTCGACTATGTCGAGCAGACTCTGCTGAACTGGGAGAGCAACTGGCTGAGCGACATGAGTTTTGCCGAGAAGATCGAAGGCATGATGGAGTCCAACCGCCAGCGCTATCTCCGCTACAACCCGTCCGGCACGACCGCCAATCCCTGGAGCCTGATCGGCCGGATGCGCCTGGAGCGCGACCTGATCGGCGCCCGGGCGAGCCAGGCGCTGGTCGATTTCGGCATCACGCTCGACAATCTCGTCAAGGCCGGCATCGACAAGGCCGTCGCGGCTGGTGAACTCACCGACGACATTCCGCGCGACGACATCGCGCTGCAGCTCGTCGCGATCGCCAACAGCGCCGGGCCGATTACCCAGGACGGCGGCAACTTCGACCGCCTGGAGCAGCTCTACCGCTCCTTCAGTCGCATCGTGCATCACGCATACGGCACCAAGCCGCCGGCGCAGGGCAGTTGATCGGGGCCGGCAGGTCGCGACGTCGGAACGCAAACAGGTTCATCGCTGGATCATCAAAGGGAAGACCATGGCACTGCTCGACCACAACACTCAGCCGCTCGAGAAATGGCGCGATGGCGTGATGACGCAGATGCGCGTCTCAGCCGTGGTCCAGGGCCGGCAGCTCTGCATCTTCGACCAGTTCTGCGAGCCGGGACTGGGCGCGCCGATGCATCTCCACGCGGTGGAGGAGGTGCTCGAGGTGTTCGGGGGAACAGCCGAGATCTATCTCGGGAAGGAGACCATGGTCGTCACCGCCAATCAGTCCGTGCTGGTCCCGGCGGGCGCGCGACACGGTTTCAAGAACATCGGCACGGACACGCTGCATGTGCGTGCCACGTTGGCCGCCGCGATCTTCGAGGCGTCCTATGACGATCGCAACGAACTCTCGCGGCGCTACCTGCCGCCGGCGGATTGACGCGACACGCGCGCCCCGGCCTAGCAGGGCGCGCGATCCATCCGGGCTCAGGCCGCGCGCTGTTCGCCGACCCCGAGCCAGCCCAGCAGTTCGCGGCGCAGCCCGGGCAGGACGGGATCGTCGACACGGCGCGGTCGCGGCAGATCGACCGCAACCTCATGCGCGATGACACCGTCCTTCATCACCAGGACGCGATCGGCCAGAAGCAGAGCCTCCTCGACGTCATGGGTCACCAGGAGGACGGCGCAGCGATGGCGCTGCCAGAGCTCGCCGACAAGGGCCTGCGCCTTGATCCGCGTCAGTGCATCGAGCGCGCCGAACGGCTCGTCGAGCAGCAGCAGGTCGGGCTCGCGGACCAGCGCCCGCGCCAGGGACGCGCGCTGGGCCTCGCCGCCCGAGAGCACCTTCGGCCAGACCTCGGCGCGATGCGACAGGCCGACCTCGGCCAGCGCGGCATCGGCCCGGGCGCGGTTCTCTCCCCCGGGCAAGCCGAGCGTGACGTTCCGCCAGACCGGCTTCCACGGCATCAGCCGCGGCGCCTGGAAGGCGACGGCGCGGCGCACCGGCACCGTGACGTCGCCCGAGATCTCATGGTCGAGATCGGCGAGCACCCTGAGCAAAGTGCTCTTGCCGCAACCGCTCGCCCCGACGAGCGCGACGAATTCACCGGCCGCGATATCGAGGTCCAGGTCGCGGATCACGGCGCGCTCGCCGAAATGGCGCGACAGCCCGCGAACAGTCACCGCATTGGCTGGGACAGTCATTGTCAGGCTCCCGAGAAGGCTGGCCGCCAGGCCAGAAGCACGCGCTCGAGCAGCCGCACGATCGCATCGACGCCAAGCCCGAGCAGGGCATAGATCGCAAGGCACACGACGATGACGTCGGTCTGGAAGAACTCGCGGGCGTTGTTCATGAGATAGCCGATGCCGGCTGTGGCATTGATCTGTTCGCCGAACACCAGCGCCAGCCACGCAACCGCGAGGGAATAGCGCAGGCCTACGAGTGCGCCCGGCATGGCGCCCGGCAGGATGACATGGCGGATCAGGCCGGTGCGCCCAGGCCCGAGCGTCCGTGCCGCCTCGACCAACGACTGGTCGACATTGCGGATGCCGGCATAGACGTTGAGATAGAGCGGGAACGAGGTCGCGAGCGCAATCAGCGCGATCTTCGGCTGCTCGCCGATGCCGAACCAGATGATCAGCAGCGGGATCAGCGCGATGGTCGGGATCGTCCGGAGCATCTGGACGGTGGAGTCAATCAGGTCCTCGCCGATCCGCGACAGGCCCGACACCAGCGCGAGCCCGACCCCGATGGTTCCGCCGATCGCCAACCCGGCGACGACGCGCCCGAGCGAGGCCACGATGGCGGCCTGCAATTCGCCGGTGGCGATGAGTTCGCCGGCGCTGCCGATCACGGTCGCCGGCCCCGCCAGCACCTCGGGCGGCAGCACGCCCGAGATCGCGGCGAGATGCCAGATCAGGACAAGCAGCAGCGGGCCGGCGGCGCGCCGGAGCGGGCGCGGCAGTCCCTGCCTTTGCGTGGCGGCTGGCAGGACGCGCGTCAGGCGAAGCGCGTCGCGTGCGCGGCTTTGCGCCGGGCGCGGCAAGGGGAGGGTGCGCGGCGCCGGGACGCGAGGCGCCTCGAGCCGCGCGAAACTGATGTCGGCCTGGCTCATTCTCAGGCTCCGATCGTCAGGTCGCGGAAGACATGGCGGTTGAAGTCGATCTCGCCCGTGAGAACGCCCGCCGCAGTCCAGGTATCGAACGTCTTCTTCAGGCCAGCCACGACGCGGTCGTCGATCGCCAGCCTGCGGTTGGCGAGATCGTCCTCTGCAAGTTCGCGAGCGATGGCCTCGTCCTGCTTGGCGAAGGCGCGATACCAGGCGATGTAGGCCTCCGGGTTCTTGCGGCCCCAGGCATAGGCGCGCTCGACGCGGTTGGAATAATCCGCGATCGCCGCGAGCTTGCCGGGGTCCTCGATCGCGCTCTGCGTCGCGCTGTAGACACCGAGCCCCGAATTGATGCCCTCGCCCTCGGACAGGACGCGGGCGCCGAGCGCGCTGCGGATGCGTGCGCCATAGACGCCCCAGGTCGCCCAGGCGTCGATGCTGCCGGCGCCGAAGGCCGCCCCCGCATCGACGGGGTTGAGGAAGGCGAGCTTGACGTCGCTCTCCTTCAGGCCGGCCTTCGCGAGTTCGCCGATCACGAGATAATGCGAGACGCTGCCGCGCGTCGTCGGCGAGATCGTCTTGCCGGCGAGATCGGCGACGCTCGTCACCTTGCTGCCCTTGGGTACGTAGAGCCGCGTGCCGCGTCCGCCATTGCTCCAGGCGGATACGACCTGGATCCTCGAGCCGCCCGCCATGGCACTGACCGTCGGAGAATCGCTGGCGGAGCCGATGTCGATGGCGCCCGCCTTCAGCGCCTCATGCAGGTGCACGGCGGCCGGGTAGACTGACCATTCGATCTTGTAGGGGAGATCATCGAGCAGGCCCGCGGCCTTGAACTTGCTGTGGTTCTGGCCGACCTGGTCTCCGACGCGCAGAGTGACCTTGCTGAGGTCGGGACCGGCGGCGCGAACGAGGTTGGGGGCGGCGATCAGGCCGGCGCCGAGACCGGCGGTGAAAGAACGACGGGTGAGCGTCATGGAGCTTGTCCTTCTACAGACTGGGTGTCAGTGCGCGTTGGTGTCGGGATGGGCGTGGATCGGATCGACCCAGTAGACGGCCTCGGGCTTCTCGACCGGATCGACCGTGGTGATGTTGACGACCACGGCCTCGTTGTCGGAGCGCACCAGAACGCACTCCAGGATCTCGTCCGGCTTGGCGTTGATCTCCTGATGCGGGACGTAGGGCGGCACATAGATGAAGTCGCCCGGCCCGGCCTCGGCGACGAACTCCAGCCGGTCGCCCCAGCGTAGTCGCGCCCGCCCTCGCACCACATAGATCACGCTTTCCAGCGGGCCATGATGGTGCACGCCGGTCTTGGCGTCGGGAGCGATCGAGACGGTGCCGGCCCAGATCTTCTGGGCGCCGACACGGGCATGATTGATCGCGGCCTGCCGGAACATGCCGGGCGTTTGCGCGGTGTTTGAGTCGAGCTGGTTGCCGGCGATGACCCGAACGCCATCATGTTTCCAGCGCGCGCTGTCGCCAGGATGAACCTCCGTAGCATCGTGTTCGTGAATATGGTCGCCGCACATGTCGCTATCCGTGATGAATTCGAGCGGTTAGATAGCATTGAATAGCGATCTGGCGAATTCTAGTATCTGTGGATACTGCGGGTCATTCAGATTAAGCCAGAAATCAGCCAATCGATTGCTTTCTTTTAGTTTTTCGAAGGCCGCGCCTATTTTAATCTGCATGTCAGGGTCCATCGGGAAAAACATTCTCTCGCGGTTTCGGCTGTCACCCCCAGCCACATTGCGCGGGAGAAAATGTATCTCGCCAGGGTGGCAAAAACGAAAGCGACGCCTCCGAAGCTGGGTATCTTTAAAAGAACATTCTGTTTGACTTAACGAACGATCGGGGTGGATTCTGGGAAGCAGGAAAGCGCCCCTCCGAGGGCTGGCAGAGCGAAGCCGACAGAGACGAAGGAATGCCAATGGCCCCGGTCCGCATCGTAGGTTTCTCGGGAAACCCGTCCCGCCCCTCCCGGACCCGGTCGCTGGTCGAGACGGTCGCTACCGGCGTCGCGTCACGGCTGGGCGGACATTCCCGGCTTTATGATCTGAGCGATCTCGGGCCTTCGCTGGGCAGCGCGCAACGTGTCGGCGATCTCGACGCGAGGGCCGCCGCCGTGATCGCGGCGATCGTCGACGCGGATTTGCTGGTCCTCGGCAGCCCCACCTACAAGGGCAGCTATTCCGGCCTGTTCAAGCATGTCTTTGACCTGATCGATCCCTTTGCCCTGACCGGCAAGCCGGTCATCCTGACCGCGACCGGCGGCAGCGACCGCCATGCGCTGATCATCGAGCATCAGCTGCGCCCGCTTCTCGGCTTCTTCGCCGCCCACAGCGCCCCGACCGGCATCTATGCCAGCGAAAGCGATTTCACCGACGGACGCGTCACCTCCGAACAGGTGCTCGGCCGGATCCGGCAGAGCGTCGTCGAGATCGAGCGCTTTTTCCCATCCAACCAGTCGGCCCCGGCGCTTCTCGCCGCCGAATGAACTCCTCCACGTTTTCACCGAAAGGACATCTGTCATGAGCATCGAGTTCATTGGCTTCGTCGGCAACCACCAGGCCTCGGAAACCATTGCCCGCAGTGGTCCGGTCATCGATCTCGACTATGTCGAGGCCTTGGCCAAAGCTCAGGACCAGGGCGGCTTCGACCGAGTGCTGTTCGCCTTCCACTCGACCTCGCCGGAAAGTATCCTGATCGCCCAGCATGCGGCCTCGGTGACGCGCAGGCTGAAGCTGATGATCGCCCATCGGCCGGGCTTTACGGCGCCGACGGTGGCAGCGCGTCAGCTCGCTTCGCTCGATCACATCAGCGGCGGCCGCGTCGGGGTCCACATCATTACCGGTGGCGACGATGCAGAGCTGGCCCAGGACGGCGATCACCTGACCAAGGATGAGCGCTATGCCCGCACCAGCGAGTATCTCGACATCGTCCGGCGCGAATGGACCAGCGCCGAGCCCTTCGATTATGACGGTCGCTACTATCAGGTGAAGCGCGGCTTCTCGGAAGTTAAGCCCTTGAAGGCGCCGATCCCGGTCTATTTCGGGGGCGCCTCGGATGCTGCCATCGCAGTCGCCGGTCGCCATGCCGACATCTATGCGCTCTGGGGCGAGACGCATGACCAGGTGCGCGAGCTGATCGCCAGGGTTCGCGCCGCCGCCCAGCCCTACGGACGCCAACCGCGCTTCTCGCTGTCGCTGCGGCCGATCCTCGCCGATACCGAGGAGGCCGCCTGGGCGAAGGCGGACCAGATCCTTGAGACCGCGAAGGCACGTATCGCGCAGAGCGGCTTTGCCCGCACCGCGCAGGGGCCCGCCAATGAGGGTTCTCGCCGCCTGCTCGAGGCCGCGGCGAAGGGTACGCGGCTCGACAAGCGGCTCTGGACGGGGCTCGCGGCGCTGACCGGCGCCAAGGGCAACTCGACCTCACTCGTTGGCACGCCCGATCAGGTGGCCGATGCGATCCTCGACTACTACGATCTCGGCGTGACCAGCATCCTGATCCGCGGCTTCGATCCGATCCGCGACGCCGTGCAATACGGCAGCGAGCTGCTGCCGCGCGTGCGCGAGCTCGTCCGCGCCAGGAGTGTCAGCCGCGCGGCGGCATAGAGGGGCGGGCGGGGAAGGGCTGCGTTCAGTCTTCCCGTTGCACAAAGCATCATGGGAGGCGCCGTCGTTCACCGCGATCGCGCCTCCATTCTGTTTCGGCGAATGGCCGAAGCTGCGCCGGAAGGCGTGGCCGAACGCACTTTGCGAGCGGTAGCCGACGTCGGCCGCGATGCGGGACAGCGTCGCCTTGCCTTCGTTCACCAGTTGCCGTGCGAGCAGCATGCGCCAGCGGGTGAGATAGTCTAGCGGGGCGCGGCCGACGCGGTCGCTGAAGCGGGACGCGAAGGCCGAGCGTGACATGCCGACATGGCCGGCAAGCGTCGCGACCGTCCACGGCCGCGCCACCTGCGCATGCATCAGCCGCAAGGCCTCGCCGATCTTCGGATCCGCCATCGCTCCAAGCCAGCCGATACGTCTCGCTCCGTTCCCGGCGAGGTGGGCGCGGATCGCCTCCACGATCAGGATCTCCGCAAGCCGGGCTGCGATCAGCGAGCCGCCGAGGCCGCCCTGTCCGAGCTCCGCCTGCAGGAGGTCGAGAATCCGCGACATCGTGCCGGCGGATGGCGAGTTCGCGGCGATGTGCATGAAGGCGGGGAGGGCGTCGAGCAGGAACGTCGCATCGCTGTTCTCGAAGGCGATGCCGCCGCCCAGCATGATGGTCTCGTCGCCGCCCAGCCGGGCGAATTCGCGCCCCGCATCGCCGTAGAAGGCCGTGCCGTCGACAGGGGCGATATCGGGGTTGCTGGCGACGGCATAGGGGGTGTCGCCAATCAAGAAGACATCGGCCGCCGCGAGGCGCCAGGAGGCCTGTCCCGGCAGCAGGACGAAGCAGTGGCCGCGCAGGAGCGCAACGAATTTCAGTCGCCTCTGGGCCGGGAAGGCAAGATGCCAGTCGGCGGACGCTTCGAGGCGCGTGCGACGGACGCTGCGCGCGCCCAGCAGGGCCAGGACCGCGGAGAGGGGATCGTTCTCAGAACTGGACGATTGCGACAAACTCATGGAGCCACGAGCATAGATCATCCGGTATCGCGTTTCTATCTCTCCACCAAAGGAGAGCGAACATGGCAAACGACAACAAGGTTATCGTCATCACGGGCGCCGGCAGCGGCATCGGCCGCGCCACGGCGCTGCTGCTGGCCCGGCAGGGCGCCGCGGTCATCCTGGGCGGGCGCCGGGAAACACAGATTGCGGCCGTCGCCGAGGAGATCGTCAGCGCGGGGGGCCGCGCCGCGTTCCGTCGGACCGACGTCACACAGCGCAGCGATCTCGAGACGCTGGTGGCACTGGCCAGCGAGCGCCATGGGCGCCTCGATGCAATCGTCAACAATGCGGGCATCGGTCCGATCTCGCGTTTTGACGCGCTCAGGGTCGAGGACTGGGATGCGATGATCGAGGTGAATATCAAAGGGGTGCTGCATGGCATCGCCGCGGCGCTGCCGCTGTTCGCCCGCCAGGGCAGCGGGCACGTCGTCAACGTGGTTTCGACCGCTGGTATCAAGATTGTGCCCTCGATGGGGGTCTATGCCGCGACGAAGAACGCCGTCCGCACGATCACCGAGGCCTTGCGGCAGGAAGCGGGGCCTCATCTGCGGGTGACCGAAGTCTCGCCGGGGATGGTCGCGACGGATTTCGCGGACTCGATGACCGACGAGGCAGCGAGAGAAGCGACCCGTAAGCGCGCATCTGCGATCGCGATCCCACCCGAAGCCGTCGCGCGGGCCATTGCCTATGCGCTGGAGCAGCCTGCCGACGTCGAGATCGGCAGCATCGTGATCCGGCCGACGGCGCAGGACTGAATTCGCCGCTCCAAGGCAAGGCGGGCGGGCTGGAATAGCGGGGCAGGCCGATCTTCTTCTGCCGCCTTAAAGTGGGCTTAAGGTTGCCACTCTTACGAGGACAATCGCGTCGAAAGCGTGGCCACGCTTTCGAATCGCGATAAAGCAAGATCAAGCACGGTCAGGATTTGACCGTGTATATGGCCGATGAAACGCGAAGGTAAGTTATGAGCAGTCAGTATATCCAAGATATGGTTGATAATGTGAAGGAAGGTCGCCTGTCGCGCCGCTCCTTCATCCAGCGGATGGCGGCGGTCGGGATCGTCGCGCCGATTGCCAGCCAGATTCTTGCCTGGAACGACGTTGCGCTGGCCAATGCCACGCTCGAATACAAGCCCGCCAAGGCTGGCGGCGGCGGACCCCTCAAGATCCTGCTCTGGCAGGCTCCGACGCTGCTGAACCCGCATTTCGCGTCCGGCACCAAGGATCAGGTGGCTTCGCGCATCTTCTATCAGCCGCTCGCCGGCTGGGACAAGGAAGGCAACCTCATCCCGCAGCTTGCCGCCGAGGCGCCGTCGCGCGCCAATGGTGGCCTGTCGGAAGACGGTCTCAGCGTGACCTGGAAGCTGAAGCCCGGCGTCAAATGGCATGACGGCAAGCCGCTCACCGCCGACGACGTCGTCTTCACCTGGGAATACGCCGCCGACCCGGCGACCGCCGCCTACACCAACGGCGTCTACAAGGACATCAAGGTCGAGAAGATCGACGACCTGACTGTCAAGGTCATCTTCGCGCAGCCGACCCCGTTCTGGGCCAACCCCTTCGTCGGCGTTGCCGGCATGATCCTGCCGAAGCACCACTTCGCGGATTACAAGGGCTCGAAGTCGCGCGAGGCGCCTGCCAACCTCAAGCCCGTTGGCACTGGCCCCTACAAGCTGGTCGAGTTCCGTCCCGGCGACATCATCTCCGCGACGCGCAACGAGGAATACCACGTCGCCAACCAGCCGCACTTCGACACGCTCGAGGTCAAGGGTGGCGGTGACGCGGTCTCGGCCGCCCGCGCCGTGCTGCAGACCGGCGAATACGACTACGCCTGGGACACGCTGGTAGAGGAAGAAGTCCTCAAGCGCATGGAAACAGGCGGTCGTGGCCGGATCAGCGTCGCACCTGCCGGCGACATCGAGTTCATCACACTGAACACGACCGACCCGTGGACCGAGGTCGACGGCGAGCGTTCGAGCATCAAGACCAAGCACCCGACCCTGTCGGACCCCGCCGTCCGCAAGGCCCTGAACCTGCTGATCGACCGCGATTCGATCCAGAAGTTCATCTACGGCCGCGCCGGTGTCGCGACCGCGAGCTTCGTCAACGAGCCCAAGCGCTACAAGTCGACCAGGCTGAAGTACGAGTTCAGCGTCGAGAAGGCCAACAAGGTCCTCGACGAAGCGGGCTGGGTGAAGGGCTCCGACGGCGTCCGCGCCAAGGACGGCAAGAAGCTGAAGTTCGTCTTCCAGACCTCGATCAGCGCCCCGCGCCAGAAGGTCCAGGCGGTGTTCAAGCAGGCCTGCCAGCGTGCTGGCATCGAGCTTGAACTCAAGTCGGTCACGGCTTCGGTGTTCTTCTCGTCGGACGTCGCCAACCCCGACACCTACACCAAGCTGTACACCGACATCGAGATGTACACGACCACGCAGCCCCAGCCCGATCCGGAGCGCTTCCTCGGCCAGTTCACCTCCTGGGAAGTCGCCAACAAGGAGAACAAGTGGCTTGGGCGCAATGTCTCGCGCTACATCAGCAAGGAGGCTGACGAGGCCTATCTCGCCGCCCAGAAGGAGCTCGACCCCGCCAAGCGGGCCGAGTTGCTGATCAAGGTCAACGACATCTATTGCGAGGCCAACGTCATCCTGCCGGTGCTGTCGCGCGCCAAGGTCGTCGCCGTGGGCGCGACCCTGGCCGTCGACCACAGCGGCTGGGACGTGGATACCTGGAACCTCGCTTCCTGGTATCGCAGCTAAGTGGCGAGCCGCCCCCGACCCGGATAGTGCGGCCGGGGGCGCGCTCAATGTGATCTCATAATGCGGTAGCCCGGCGGACCCTGTCCGCCGGGCTACATTCATTTCGGGATGACGCCGCGGCCTGTGCAGCGCGAGAGCGGAGGCCGGGTTATGGCGGGGTACCCCGTCCGGGCAATTTCCTGCCCCTATGCACGTCTTCTTGTCGCTTCCGATCTGAGGTCATCTCGACCGCGACGAGGGCGTGGTCGATGCTTCGCGGACCGTCTTTAGCGGACGTATGGGTTGGCGTCGGCCAAAGCAGGCTCGCAAATGACGTGGCTTGTCGCCCAGTACGATCCATGCCGCCGATTGAACAGGCGCCTGATATATGCGCGACGCGAGCGAAAGGTCATCGGAAGACAGGAACATCGTCATCGGAACGGGTGACGACGGCCGGCCTTACGATGTCGTCCATTGGGCGGGCCAGTGGAACGGAGACGCTCCACACGACCAGCCGCACACATCCGGGGACGCGCATGTCTCGAACCCCAGCGAGCCCGCGGCTGCGATAGCCGATGGCTCGGCCAGATCGGCACAGGCAAAGGCCGCCCAGGCCGGCGCCAAAGCGCGGCGCCGGCGCCGGATCGCCCTGGGAAGCGGCGCCGCCGTCGCGGCCATTTTGCTGGTGATGGTGACGCGCGAGCCCGACCATCCCGTTATCAGCGAACCCGGGGAACCTATTGCGTCCGCGCCGTCGAGCCCCGCTTCCAGCATCGCCAGCACCGAGGAGCTTGCCGAGGCATGGCGCAGCATCGAGGCGCTCAAGGCTCAGTTGCGCAGCGAGGCCGACCGCACCGAGCAGGTGCTGGCTCAGGGACGCGAGAAAGCCGCAGCCCTTGAACAGGAGGCCGAGACCGCGCGGCGGGTGCTGGCTGACGCCACGACTCAGCATCGCCAGGCGTTGGAACAGGAGCGTGCGCGCGGGGCGGAACTGGCAAGCCAGGTCCTTGCCGCGCGGCAAGACATCGAGACGCAGGTGGCGCAGCTGCGCAAGTCGGGCGACGACGCCGGGCAGCTCAAGCAGATCGAGGCGGCAAGGACTGCGCAGGCACTGGAGCTGGAACAGCAGAAGGCGGCCGCTCTCGCCGAGGCCGGAGCGGCGCGCCAGGCCATGGCCGATGCCACCGAGCAACATCGCCAGGCGCTCGACCAGGAGCGCCAGCGGTCCGCCGCGCTTGCCGGTCAACTCGCTGCCGCCCAGCGCGACAACGAGGGGCAGGCGGGGCAGATTCGCAAGGCGGCCGCCGACTTCATCCAGATCAAGCAAAGCGAGACCGCAAGGACCACACAGCTTGTACAGCTCGAGCAGCAGAAGGCGGCTGCCCTGGCCGAGGTCGAGGCCGCACGGCTGGCGCTGACCACGGCAGCGTCGCAACAGCGACAGGTGCTGGAGCAGGAGCGGGGGCGCGGGGCCGCACTGTCCAACCAGATTTCGTCGGCGCAACGCGAGATCGAGGGGCAGGCGCTCCAGTTGCGCAAGGCTGGGGCCGAGATCGCGCAGCTCAAGCAGGCGGAGACCGCAAGGACCGCGCAGGCGCTCCAGCTCGAGCAGCAGAAGGCGGCTGCGCTGGCCGAGGCCGACACCGCGCGGCAGGCGCTGGCGGCCGCGACGACACAGCATCGCCAGGCACTCGAGCAGGAACGTGCGCGCGGGGCCGCGCTGGCAAACCAGGTCTCTGCTGCCCAGCGTGAGCTCGAGGGCCAGTCGGCACAGCTTCGCAAGGCGGGCAGCGACGCCGCCCAGTTCAAGCAGGCCGAGGCCGCGAGAGCCGCGCAGACTCTCCAGCTCGACCAACAGAGGGCAGCAGCTCTCGCCGAGACCGATGTCGCGCGCCAGGTCCTGAGCGCCGCCACGGCACAGCATCGTCAAACGCTCGAGCAGGAACGTGCGCGCGCGACAGCCTTGGCCGGCCAGCTCTCGGGCACGCAGCGCGACTTCCAGGCGCAAGCCGAACAGCTGCGCAAGGCCCAGGACGGAATCAGCCAGCTTCGGCAGGCGACCGATGCGACCATCGCCGAGTTGCGGCAGGCGCTGCAACAGGAGCGCGATCGCGCGGCCGCCATGGCGCAGGAGGTGTCGGTGCGTCCCGGGATCGCAGGCTTCGCCGTGACCGGGCCGGTGACGTCTGTCCCGCCAAGCCGGCAGGTCCCTGCGGCGCAGGTCGCCGAGGCAGCGCCAGCAGTGGTCCCGGCAGTGGTCCCGGACGCCCCGGACAATGCTGAATCGATGCGGCTGATCGCGCGCGCCAGCGTGCTGCTGGGCCAGGGCGACATCGGGTCCGCGCGGATCGTCCTCGAACGCGCGGCCGAGATGGGCAGTGCGCGCGCGAGCTTCATGCTGGCGGAGACCTACGACCCCCGCATTCTCTCGGCCTGGGGCACCTATGGCACGCGGGGCGAGGTCACGAAGGCCCGCGAGCTTTATGCCAGAGCGCAGGCCGGCGGCATTCAGGAGGCGAAGGATCGCGGCGCGCTGCTTCAGTGACCACCAACAGGCGGCCCGCGCCGGCGCTTGCGGGCAGGCATCCAGGCTTGAGAGGATAATTGGCGATGAAGATGCTTTCGGGAGGGTTTTTGCTCCTGCTGACCGCGTTGACTGCGCTCGTGCCTGCGCTCCGGTCCACGGAGTCGCTCGCCCAGACAGCGCAGACAGCGCAGACGGCGCAGGTCGGCCCGAGAGGCGCCGCATCCCCGTCGCGCGGGCGCCCGGCAGCCACCGAACAGGAGAAGATCAACGCCTGGACGGTCGGGCTCGCGGCCGGGTTGATCGAAGGGGCGCCGTTGCGCCTCGGCGCGGAGATGGCCCGCGTCACCGACAACGGGCCCAACATGCTCGTGCTGCCCATCGTGACCCGCGGCGCGACGGAAAACCTCAACGCACTGCTTTATCTGCGCGGCGTCGACACCGCGATCATCAACTCGGATGCGCTGGAGGAGTACCGGGCGCAGATGCCCCAGATCCGGCGAAAGATCACCTATCTGCTCAACCTCTTCCCGTCCGAACTCCATATTCTGGTCCGGCCCGAGATCCAGACCCTGCAGGACCTCAACGGCAAGAAGGTGAACTTCAACACGCAGGGCACGGCGGCAGCCTATTCGGGCCCGATGATCTTCAGCCGCCTCGGCATCAACGCGGAGAAGATGTTCATTCCTCACCCGATCGCGCTCGAGCAGATGCGCAAGGGCGAGATCGCGGCGGTGGTTTTCATCACCTCCAAGCCGGTCGACGCATTCGTGCGCGGGCGTTTCGAGCCTGGCTTCAAGTTCCTGCCCGTCCAGTACGAGAGCAGGTTCGAGGATTACTATCTCCCCGCCGTGCTGGAGGCTCGCGAGTATCCCGCGCTGATCAAGGCCAATGAGCGGGTCGCGACGATTGCCGTGCCGACGGCGCTCGTCGCCTTCAACTGGCCCCAACAGACGAATCGCTATGATCGCGTCGCCCGCTTCGTCGACCTGCTTTTCAGCCGCATCGACAAGCTGCAGGGGCCCGGTTTCGACGAGAAATGGAAGTCGATCAACCTGGCCGCGACCGTCCCCGGGCTCGACCGCTTCGCGGCAGCGCAGGAATGGCTCGACCGTCAAGCGCAGGCGCCACGGGCGCCGCAATGAACGTGATCGTGGTGTCTATGGCGTTTGGGATCATGAGCCGGGCCGTTCTTGCCCAGGGCGTGCCCGAACCGGCGGCGCCGCCGCCCGCCAGCGACGCCTGGGTCGTCAGCGAGACTACGTCTCCGGTGGACTATTCGCCGATCGTCACCGCGACTGCCTCCTCGCGTGAGACTGCCGCCAGCGCCCTGACGCAGCTCTCGATCCTCTGCCGGGGCGGCCGCACCGAGATGGTGGTCGCAGGGCCTGCCCTCTCGGCCGGCGGCACTGATTACGAGCTGTCCTATCGTCTCAACAACGGCCAGCCGGTGAGGTTGTCCGCTGCCAGGACCCCATCCGGAACGGGCGTCGCCTTCAGGGGTGATGTCGTGAGCCTGCTGCAGTCGCTGCCGGATGAGGGCGCCCTGGCGATCCGCCTCGCGGCGCGTAGCGGAGCTGCCCATGAGGGGCAGTTCTCCCTCACCGGTCTGAAAAGGGCGCGCGGCAGGGTCGCTGCCGCCTGCAACTGGCCTCCTGGCAAGCCGCGCACCGAATAGTCCTCGAACACAAGGGCGAAAGACAATGACGATCAGGTTCCAAGATGGGGTCGCGGCCGCAGTGGCGGGCAGCCTGGCTTTGCTCATCGCGATCGCACCTGTAGCGGCGCAGAGCGTCAAGCAGACAGCTGTACAGACCGCGAAGCGGCCTGCTGCCGAGAAAAAGGCTCACAAGCTCGTCCTGCAGGTCAACACGAACGAGCCCGGGACGATGAACCTCGCGCTCAACAACGCGGCGAATGTCGCGCAGTACTACCAGGACCTCGGCGAGAAGGTGGATATCGAGATCGTGACCTTCGGGCCCGGCCTCAACATGCTGCGCGACGACACCTCGCCGGTTAAGGCTCGCATCAAGGCGATGGCGGCGAGCACGCCGACCATATCCTTCAAGGCCTGCGGCAACACCCAGGGCAATATGAGCAAGGCGGAGAACAAGGAGATTTCCTTGATCCCCGAGGCTACAGTGGTGGCGTCAGGCGTCGTCCACCTCATGGAATTGCAGGAGCGCGGCTGGACCTACGTCCGTCCCTGACACCGGTCCGGTCTCGCTGCCGATGACATCAGGCGGCGTTCTGCGCCGGTGCCAGTCCGAAGGTTTCGACCACGGTACGACCCGCGGCGAGGTT
This sequence comes from Allobosea sp. P1_B10, assembly GCF_056406735.1. Classification (NCBI taxonomy): domain Bacteria; kingdom Pseudomonadati; phylum Pseudomonadota; class Alphaproteobacteria; order Hyphomicrobiales; family Alloboseaceae; genus Allobosea; species Allobosea sp. P1_B10. The sequence continues at coordinate 49,358 of NZ_JBFTZP010000002.1, forward strand.
CGCGATCCATTCGGCTTCGCGGGCCTGCTTTGCCTGCGCGTCGGCGAAACGGGAGCGCACGAATGCGGGCGCCAGCGCCACGAGGCCGTCTTCGTCTCCGATGATCAGGTCGCCAGGGCTTACCAGCCGTCCACCGATCACGACCGGCAGGTTGATGGCGCCGCGCTCGGCCGAGGCGGGGCCACGCGGCGTGACGAAGCGGGAGAACACCGAGAAGTCCTGCCAACCGGCCAGCGTCGCGACGTCGCGGACCGCGCCGTCGCAGACAAGGCCGACGCAACCGCGGGCCCTGAGATGACCGCCGAGGATCTCGCCGATCATCGCGAACTCGGCATTGCCGGCAGCCGCGATCATCAGCACGTCGCCGGGGCCGACGATCTCGAGCGCGTGCACAACCGCGCCGAAGTCCGGCGGCTCGCACAGCGCCGTTACGGCGCGACCAAACAGCGGTGGCTGCCGGCCCGGCGGATTGAGCGGGCGGATGGCGGGGTCGATCTGGCCGCTGTTGCGCGCGAGATCGACGGCGATCGCGACCGGCACGGAGCGCCAGGCCCCGATCTCGGCGTCTGTCAGTTGGGAGGGCGTGGGGGGATGGATCAAGACAGTCATAGGATACCCTCTCCGACTGATGGGCGGTCTTGCCGCGGCCAGCAAGGTCTACGTCACAACCGGGCAGGCGTGCCAGCGCTTCGGCGCGCCGCCGACGCAAGGGAGCGGGCACCGCCTTCTCGCGCGAGATCATGCGAAAGACGGCTCTCCCGCCGCACGATTGCGCCAAAAGCGTAATTATGAGTCCGCTATCGCAGGGGTTCACATTTCAATAAGCTCAAGCTTCGTGATAGCTGCCCTCGGACCGCGATCGGGACTCTTGACGAGAGCCGTACCGGGCCGACCGGCCGCCACGCGTGATGCAGACGAGGGAACCGATCATGAAAACATTTCTGCTGGCGACGCTGTCTGCGTCGGCGCTGATGGCGGCGCAGCCGCTCATGGCCAAGACGCTTATCTACTGCTCGGAAGGCAGCCCGGAGAATTTCGCACCGAGCGTGAATACGACCGGCACCTCATTCGATGCCAACACCCAGATCTATGACACCATTGTGCAGTTCGAGCGCGGCGGCACAAAGGTCGAGCCGGCGCTAGCCGAGAAATGGGACATCTCGCCCGATGGCCTGACCTACACCTTCCATCTGCGCAAGGGCGTGAAGTGGCACAACACGCGGGCGTTCAAGCCGACGCGCGAGTTCAACGCCGACGACTTCGTCTTCATGATCGAACGTCAGTGGAAGGAAGCCAATCCTTATTTCAAGGTCACCAGCTCGAACCATTCCTATTTCAACGACATGGGCATGCCCAAGCTGTTGAAGTCGGTCGACAAGGTCGATGACTACACGGTCAAAATCACGCTGACCCAGCCCGAAGCGCCCTTCCTGTCCGACCTCGCGATGCAATATGCCAGCGTGCAGTCGAAGGAATATGCCGATGCGATGCTGAAGGCCGGCACGCCCGAGAAGCTTGACCAGGATCCGATCGGTACGGGACCGTTCTCGCTGGTGCAGTACCAGAAGGACGCGATCATCCGCTACAAGGCCTTCCCGGATTACTGGGCCGGCAAGGCAAAGATCGACGACCTGATCTTCGCGATCACGCCGGATGCCTCGGTGCGCTGGGCCAAGCTGCAGAAGGCCGAGTGCCATGTCATGCCGTATCCGAACCCGGCCGACCTGGAGGCGATCAGGAAGGACGCGAATGTCCAGATCCTGGAGCAGCCGGGCCTGAATATCGGCTATCTCGCCTACAACACGACCAAGAAGCCGTTCGACAACGTCAAGGTCCGCCACGCCGTCAACATGGCGATCAACAAGAAGGCGATCATCGACGCGGTCTACCTGTCGAGCGGCATTCCGGCGATCAACCCGATCCCGCCGTCGATGTGGTCCTACAACGACGCCGTCAAGGACGATCCCTTCGATCCCGACGCCGCCAAGAAGGCGCTGGCCGAGGCGGGCTATCCCAACGGGCTCGAGATCGACCTCTGGGCCATGCCGGTGCAGCGCCCGTACAATCCCAACGCCAAACGCATCGCGGAGCTGATGCAGGCCGACCTCGCCAAGATCGGCGTCAAGGCCGAGATCAAGAGCTTCGAATGGGGTGAGTACCGCAAGCGCATGCAGGCGGGCGAACACCAGACCGGCATGCTCGGCTGGACCGGCGACAATGGCGATCCAGACAACTTCCTGCACACGCTGCTGGGTTGCGATTCCGCCAAGACCAACGGCTCGAACGTCGCCAAGTTCTGCTACCAGCCCTTCGAGGACCTGGTGCAGAAGGCCAAGACGACCTCGGACGTGGCCCAGCGCACCGAGCTCTACCGGCAGGCGCAGGTGATCTTCAAGGAGCAGTCTCCCTGGTTCACGATCGCCCATGCTGTGCAGTTGAAGCCTGTCCGCAAGGAGGTGAAGGACTTCAAGCTTTCGCCCTTCGGCCGGCACGTTTTTTACGGTGTCGACGTCAATTGATCCACTGGCCCGATTGATGCATTGACGGCTGGGCGCGGCCTGGAGGGGCCGCGCCTGTTTCCCATGGAGATCGCTATGTCTGTTCGCATGATGGCCGCTGCGGCGGCCCTCGGTTTGAGTACGCTTTTATATTCCGGCGGGGCCGGGGCGCAGGCGCTTGTCGTCTGCACCGAAGCCAGCCCTGATTTTCTGAATCCGCAGTTTTCCGGCCAGAACACCGCCTATGACGTTGCCGCTCAGATCTATGAGCGCCTGGTCGCCACCGAGCGCGGCGGTTCCCAGCTCATCCCGAGCCTGGCGGAATCCTGGACGATCTCCGAGGACGGCCTGAGCTACACGTTCAAGCTGCGCAAGGGCGTGAAGTTCCACTCTGTGAAGGGCTTTACCCCGACGCGGGACTTCAACGCCGACGACGTCATGTTCTCGTTCCAGCGCATGTTCGACGAGAGCCACCCCTACTACAAGGTCGGTGGAACCAATTACGGCTTCTTCAACGAAATCGTCAGGCCGAGCCTCAAGGCGATCGAGAAGGTCGATGCCGAGACCGTGCGTCTCGTGCTGTCCAAGCCGAACTCGCCGCTGCTGAGCGCTCTGTCTGTCGAGCCGATGTCGATCTTCTCGGCCGAATACGCCGAGGCGATGGCCAAGGCCGGCACGCAGGAGCAGGTCAACTTCGTTCCCGTCGGGACCGGGCCTTTCGCGATGACGTCCTACCAGAAGGACGCGACGGTCCGCTTCAAGGCGATGCCGGATCACTGGACCAAGAAGGTCGGCAACAAGGACCGCATGGCCCTGGTCAGCGACCTGATCTTCGTGATCACGCCGGATGCTTCCGTGCGCTACGCGAAGGTCAGGTCGGGCGAGTGCCAGATCGCGCGCTATCCCAACCCCGGCGACCTGCCGGCCATGAAGGCGGACCCGAACCTGAGCATGCTGCAGGGCAGCATCGCCGACCAGAGCTTCCTCGCCTTCAATCAGGACAAGAAGCCCTTCGACGACAAGCGCGTCCGCGAAGCCCTGATCTATGGGACCAACATCCCGGCGATCATCGACGCCGTCTACCAGGGCACCGGCAAGCAGGCGGTCGCCGCCGTGCCGCCGTCGCTGTGGTCGCATCATGACGGCCTGAAGCCGCGCCCCTACGATCCCGAGAAGGCCAAGGCCCTGCTTGCGGAGGCCGGCTACAAGGACGGCTTCGAGACCGTGCTCTGGGCGATTCCGGTCGTCCGCGCCTATATGCCGAACGGCCGTCGCGCCGCCGAGCTGATCCAGGCCGATTGGGCCAAAATCGGCGTCAAGGCGACGATTCAGAGCTATGAGTGGGGCGAATACCTCAAGCGTGGCCGCGCCGGTGACCATCAGGTCGGCATGTTCGGCTACACCTGGGACTATCCCGATCCGAGCCAGATCCTGACCTCGGGCTGGACCTGCGCAGGCGCCAAGTCGGGCACCAACCGTTCGCGTTGGTGCAACCAGGAAGCTTCAGCTGCCCTGCTCAAGGCGAGCGAGCTCACGGACCAGGGCGAGCGGACCAAGCTGTATCGCCGCTTCCAGGAGCTGCTGAATGAAGATGCAGCCGGCCTGTTCTTCGCCAATGCGCAGGCGTTCACGCCGGTCCGCAAGGAAGTGAAGGACTACAAGATCCACTTCTTCGGTGGTCAGCCCTTCTACGGCGTCTCGCTGGTCAAGTAACGAACAAGACCGGGCGCGCAGCTTTGCTGCCGCGCGCCCGGCTCAAGCATGATCGACGGGGGAACGGGACGGCTGTGCGTATCTATATCTCTGCAGACATCGAGGGCATCGCGGGCGTGGTTTCGCGCGCTCATACGCGGCCCGAAGGCTTCGAGTACCAGCAGGCCCGGATCTGGATGACCGACAGCGTCGCCGCTGCGGCCAATGCGGCCTTCGCAGCCGGTGCGACCGATGTCGTGATCAGCGACAGCCATGGCAATGCGCAGAACCTGCTGCTCGATCGCCTGCCCAGGCAGGTCGAGGTGGTCCGCTCCTGGCCACGGCCGCTTTCGATGATGCAGGGTATCGAGCATGGCCGCTTCGATGGTGCGTTCTTTATCGGCTACCATGCCGGCGCGACCAATCCCGGCGGCATCCTGGCCCACACATTCTACAGCGCGGTCGTGCGTGACATTCGCGTCAACGGCATGTCTGCGCCTGAATCCCTTATAAACGCCGCGATCGCCGGGCATTTCGATACGCCGGTCCTGCTGGTCAGCGGCGACGACGTCTGCATCGCGGAGACGAAGGCGATCCTGCCGGGTATCGAGGATGTAACAGTAAAATGGGCGCATAGCAGGCTTTCGGCGCGGACTCTGATGCCTGAAGCGTCGTATGAGCTTATCAGCGACGGTGTTACGAGGGCGCTCTCGCGGCGAGCCGAGATCAAGCCGCACCGCATCCCTGGCCCCATCACGCTGGAACTCGACTACCTCTATCGGCAGCCGGTGGAATTCATTGCCATGCTCAAGGGCGTTGAGCAGATCGACGCGTTCACCATCCGCTATATTGCCGACGACATTCTCGACCTCCAGCGCTTCCTCGTGTTTGCGCTGGGCTACAACCCGACCCTGCAGTAACAGGGCGCAATTAGGTTTCCGATGCTCCGTTTCATCTTCACGCGCGTCAGCCTGGTGATCCCGACCTTTATCGGCATCACCATGCTCGCCTTCTTTTTGATCCGCCTGGTTCCGGGCGATCCGATCGAGACCATGGCCGGCGAGCGCGGTATCGACGCCGCACGCCATGAAATCCTTCGCAAGGAACTGGGCCTGGACCGGCCCCTGCTCGTGCAATACGGCGTCTATATCGATCGGGTCCTGCGGGGCGACCTCGGCAAGTCGATCGTGACCAGCGAGAGCGTCGTCTCCGAGTTCCGCACGCTGTTCCCCGCGACGATCGAACTTGCGCTCTGCGCCATCCTGCTGGCCCTGGCGATCGGACTGCCGGCGGGCATCATCGCGGCGGTCAAACGAAACTCGATCTTCGACCACGGGGTGATGGGTCTATCGCTGACCGGCTATTCCATGCCGATCTTCTGGTGGGGCCTGCTGCTGATCCTGCTGTTCTCGGTCCAACTCGGGATCACACCCGTCTCTGGCCGGATTGCGGTGCAGTACTACATCGAGCCCGTGACCGGATTCCTGACCATCGACAGCCTGATGGCGGGTGACTTCGGCGCATTCAAATCGGCGCTGTCGCACCTGATCCTGCCGACGATCGTGCTCGGCACGGTGCCGTTGGCGGTGATCGCGCGCATGACGCGCTCGGCGATGCTCGAGGTGCTTGGCGAGGACTATATCCGTACTGCGCGCGCCAAGGGCATGGCCCCGCTGCGGGTCGTGGCGCTGCATGCGCTGCGCAACGCGCTGATCCCGATCATCACCGTCATCGGCCTGCAGGTCGGCGGGCTCTTCACGGGCGCCATCCTGACCGAGACGATCTTCTCCTGGCCGGGAATCGGCAAATGGCTGATCGAGGCGATCAGCCGGCGCGACTATCCGATCCTGCAGGGTGGCACGCTGCTGCTCGGCATCGTGGTGATGAGCGTCAATCTCTTCGTCGATCTGCTCTACGGGCTGATCAATCCCCGCATCCGGCACGCGCGCTGAGGGGGCTACGATCATGACAACCGAAACTCTCGAAACCCCTGTCGCTGCCGCCCCGAGCGGAACACCGCCTCATCCGCTGCGCGAGTTCTGGAGCTATTTCAGCGCCAACCGCGGCGCTGTGGCGGGCCTCGTGGTGATCACGCTGGTGATCATCGCGGCCGTTTTCGCCGATATTCTGGCGCCGCATTCGCCCTATCTGACCAACAACGCAGTTTTCCTGAAGCCGCCGGTCTGGCAGGAGGGAGGCTCCTGGAGCTATCCGCTCGGCACCGACGCGATCGGGCGCGACATGCTCTCGCGCCTTCTCTATGGGGCGCGCCTCTCGCTGATCATCGGCCTTGCGGTCGTGGCGCTGGCCATGGTCCTGGGCATCGTGCTCGGACTCGTTGCCGGCTTCTTCAAGGGCGTCACCGAGATCGTCATCATGCGGCTGATGGACATCGTGCTGACGATGCCGAGCCTGCTGCTCGCGATCGTCATCGTCGCGATCCTCGGGCCCGGCCTGACCAATGCGATGCTGGCGGTCGTGATCGTGGTGCTGCCGCATTACGTGCGCATCACCCGCGCCGCCGTGGTCGCCGAGATCTCGAAGGACTATGTCATCGCGGCGAAGGTCAGCGGCGCCGGCACATTGCGCCTGATGTTCAGCGAGGTCCTGCCCAATTGCGCGGCCCCGCTGATCGTGCAGGCGACATTGGGTGTCTCCACCGCCATCCTTGATGCCGCCGCGCTCGGCTTCCTGGGCCTCGGCGCCCAGCCGCCGACCCCGGAATGGGGCACGATGCTGGCCGACGCCCGCGAATTCGTCCTGCGCGCCTGGTGGGTGGTGACACTGCCCGGCCTCGCCATCCTGATTACGGTCCTCGCGTTCAACCTGCTCGGTGACGGGCTACGCGACGCGCTCGACCCCAAACTGAAACGCTAAAGCCCATGCCACTCCTCGAAATCGAGAATCTGAGAGTCGAATTTCCGACATCCGCCGGCCTGCTCAAGGCGGTCGACGGCATCAACCTGACGCTGGAAGAGGGCGAGATCCTCGGCGTCGTCGGCGAGTCCGGCTCCGGCAAGAGCGTCACCATGCTCGCGCTGATGGGTCTGGTCGCCTATCCCGGCAAGATCACGGCCGACAAGCTGCGCTTCGACGGTCGCGACCTGCTCGCCATGTCCGACAGGGAGCGACGCCACCTGACGGGCAAGGACGTCGCCATGATCTTCCAGGAGCCGAGCACGAGCCTCAACCCGTGCTTCACCATCGGCTTCCAGATCATCGAGACCCTCAAGAAGCATGAGGGGATGGACACCAAGACGGCGCGCCGGCGCACCATCGAGCTGCTCGAACAGGTCGGCATCCCTGCGCCCGAAAGCCGGATGAAGTCATACCCGCACCAGCTCTCGGGCGGCATGAACCAGCGCGTGATGATCGCGATGGCGATCGCCTGCAATCCGCGCCTGCTGATCGCCGACGAGCCGACGACCGCGCTCGACGTCACCATCCAGGCGCAGATCCTGGACCTGCTGGTTTCCCTGCAACGCGAGCGCGGAATGGCGCTGGTCCTCATCACCCACAACATGGGCGTGGTGGCCGAGACGGCACAGCGCATCATGGTGATGTATGCCGGGCAGATCATGGAGGAGCGCAACGTCGCCTCGCTCTTTGCCGCCCCGCAGCATCCGTATTCGGCCGCGCTGCTGGCGGCGCTGCCTGAGCGCAGCGTGGGCGAGACCCGCCTTGCAACCATCCCCGGCATGGTCCCGGGACTGCATGACCGGCCCAAGGGCTGCCTGTTCAGCCCGCGCTGCGCCTTTGCCACCGATCATTCGCGGCAGGTCCAGCCGGAGCTGCGCAAATGGCAGGACGGCCAGATCCGCTGCCATTATCCCCTGGGAGATCCACAGCGCGAGGCGATGCGAGCGGCCGGCGACGGGCGCCTGATCGGGACGGAGCCGAGCCTGTGACCCAGCCCATCATCATTGCCAAGGACCTGACCCAGACCTACGCCATCAAGCGTGGCCTTTTCCGCGCGCCGGCTGGCCTGCAGGCGGTCAGCCGCGTGTCCTTCTCCGTCGAGGCTGGCAAGACGCTGGCCGTGGTCGGGGAATCCGGCTGCGGGAAATCGACGCTCGCCCGCATGGCGACGCTGATCGAGACGCCGACCTCGGGTGAACTAACACTGGACGGCGTGGACGCGATCCATCCGCCGTCCTCCGAGACGCGACGCCTGCGTCGTACCGTGCAGATGGTCTTCCAGAACCCCTATGGCTCGCTCAATCCGCGCAAGCGTGTCGGCTCGATCCTCGAAGAGCCGCTGCTGATCAACACCGAGCTGAGCAAGGGCGAGCGCACCGAACAGGCGCGCGCCATGATGGCCAGGGTCGGCCTAAGGCCGGACTACTACAACCGCTATCCGCACATGTTCTCCGGCGGCCAGCGCCAGCGCATCGCGATCGCGCGCGCATTGATCCTGTCGCCGAAGCTCCTGGTGGCGGACGAGCCGGTCTCGGCGCTGGATGTGTCGATCCAGGCGCAGGTCCTCAACCTGCTGGCGGATCTGCAGGATGAGCTGAAGCTCGCCTATCTCTTCATCTCGCATGATCTCGGCGTCGTCCGGCACATCGCCCATGAGGTGATGGTGATGTATCTCGGCCATGCCATCGAGCATGGACCGAAGGAACTGGTCTTCGCCCGGCCGCTCCATCCCTATACGCAGGCGCTGCTCGCCTCGACGCCCAGCGTCTCGACCGAGAAGCGCAAGCGCATCGTGTTGAAGGGCGAATTGCCGTCGCCGCTGAACCCGCCGAAGGGCTGCGTGTTCTCGACGCGCTGCCCCTATGTGACCGATCTCTGCCGGACTGAACGCCCCGCGGCACGGCCGCTCGACCAGCGCCTCGTGGCCTGCCACTACGCGGAGCGCTTCCTGGCCGAGGCTGCCTAACCAGCCGGACTGGTCGTCCGGATCGCGAATACGCAAAGGCGCCACTCCCTGCTGAGCGGCGCCTTTTTCATTTGGCGAAGCGAACGCCTGGTGGACCGGGTCTCGAACTCAGCCCCGGCCGGCGACGACGACAAGGCGCTTCACCTCGCCGCGGAGATAGGCCTGCAGGAACTTGTCGTAGTCCTTGAACGAGACGCAGCCATTGGAATCGCCGTTCGGACCGAGCAGATAGGTGTGCGTCAGCAGCCCTGCGCGGCCGTAGATCGCAGCGCTGCCGCCGACCGGATTGAGCCGCAGGGCGCGCACGCCGTGGAACAGTGCCTCGCGCATGCTCAGCGTATAGGTGTGCGGCGGCGTCGCGCCGCGCATCCGCAGATGGACATTGCTGGGGTCGTCCATGTGCTCGCCGAGACCGGAATGGGCTTCCAGCTTCTCGCCATTGGGCATGTAAACGGTGCGGGCGCTGATGTCGTAGATCGCGGTCGCCTGCGCCGTGCTGGGCGCGGGGGTGACCAGCGGGCTCAGCCTGCGGCCGCGACCGGCGTCGATGATGTCATCCTGCGGCGCAGCGTAGGCCAGTGCGGTGCTTGCCGGAGCCCGCTCGACGCCGAAGAGTTTTTCGAAGAACGAGCGGTTGTCTTCGGGCGTGGCGGCGGCCGCGGCGGCTGTCCTGTTGCGGCGCAAGGAGGGGCGCTCGGCGGCGCGCGGACGCTCGGGGGCCGCCTGCGGGTTCAGGTCGGTGGGACGCGGGATCGGGCGCGGCGCATCCGCGACGATGCGCGGCTTGTCGAGAGGCAACGGCGGCAGCGCCAGTTGGGCGGGCGGCGTGGCCTGCACCGGGTCGGGCACGGCCGCCATGTCGAAGGGCGCCGGAACCGTGGGCGCGGGAGCTTTTGGCGCGACAGCGGAGGCGCGGAAACCGGCATCGAAGGGCGGTGCCTGCTTCAGGGTTTGCGGTGGGGCGCCCAGCGAATAGCCGGGGTCGAGCAAGGGATTGTAGGGGCTTGCCTTGGCCATCCTCTGCGGAGCGGGCATGGATGATGCCGACTCGGTCGACGCGGGCTGCGGCGCATAGATGTCCGAGAGCGCGATCACCGCGAGGGCGCCCATCGCCACAATGCCGGCGGGTATCGCGAGGCGGGACAAGCTGAGGCGTGCGGCTTTGCCGCCTGACCTGCGGGACGTGATACTCATGGGCCGCACTCTCGGGATACTCAGATACTGCTCCCGACCCCGGACACGCAGCGGCGCAGGGCCCGCTCGCCGCAACTCGATCGTGAGCCGCGAGCAGACCGCCTTCCGGCAGCGTCGTCAGTGGAGGGAAGCCCCAAACTCGAACTGCCTCCATAGGACGCGCGCTTGGTTAATCGGCGGTGAACCGGATCCGTCTTTTTTGAGGGGATAGGTGAGGCGATATCGCCTGCGGCCCGGCGCGCGATCCTGCGCTCAGGCGTCGCCTGCCTGGCGCTTGCGCCGCAGGGCGCCGATGAGCCCCGCGCCCTTGACCGCAAGCACCAGCGCGAAGGTCAGGACGATGATGACGAAGGCTGCCGCCGCGATCGCCGGGCTGATGTTCTCCCGCAGCGAGGCGAACATCTGGCGCGCCATGGTGGTCTGGTTGGGGCCTGCGACGAAGAGCGTGATCACGACCTCGTCGAGCGAGGTCGCGAAGGCAAAGACCGCGCCGGTGAGGATGCCCGGCATCGCCAGCGGCAGCGTGACATTGCGAAAGACCGCAGTCGGTGCTGCGCCCAGGCTGGCGGCGGCCTTTTCCAGCGCGGGGTCGATGCTAGCGAGCGAGCCCGAGACATTGACCAGGACGAAGGGCACGCAGAGCACGGCATGGGCGATGATCACGCCGGGATAGCTGCTCGCCAGACCCATGCGGGCATAGAGGATCTGCATGCCGACGCCGAGCACGACAGCCGGCACCACCATCGGCAGCAGGAAGATCGAGCGCAGCAGGCCGGAGAACGGCACGAGCTCCCTTCTCAAGCCGAGCGCGGCCAGCGTCCCGACCACGGTGGAGAGGAGCGTGGCTCCCGAGCCGATGATCAGCGAGTTGACGATCGAGCGCTTCCAGGCATCGCTCGTCGCCAGCGTATTGAACCACCGCAGCGAGGGGCCGCTGATCGGGTAGGTCAGGAAGACGCTGTCGGTGAAGGCGAGCGGCAGGATCGCGACCAGCGGCAGCAGCAGGAAGGCCACGACGAGTGCCGCGAAGGCCAGCCTCGCCGCGCCGAAGGCCAGCGCGCCGGGCGTGGCTGCGAGGTTTGGCGAGGCCGCGCTCATGCCTGCCCCAGAGGCGTGCGTGAGAGCCGGCCATAGACGATGTAGAGCACGGTCGTCGGCACCAGCAGAAACAGCCCGAGCGCGCCAGCCATGCCCCAGTTGGCGGTGCCCGTCGCATAGAAGGCGATGACGGAGGAGATCATCTGGTCGCCGGCGCCGCCGGTCAGCGCGGGGGTGATGTAGTAGCCGAGCGCCACCATGAAGACGAGCAGCGAGCCCGAGAGCAGGCCGGGCATCGCCAGGGGGAGCAGGACATGGCGGAAGGCCTGGAGCGGCCTGGCGCCTAGCGCGGCGGCGGCCGGCATGAGGTTGCGCGGGATTGCGACCAGGCTGGCATAGATCGGCAGCACCATGAAGGGCAGCAACACATGCGTCATGGAGATCAGCACGCCGGTGCGATTGTAGATCAGCGGCAGCGAGGCATCGATCAGGCCCAGCGCCTTCAGGATCTGGTTGATCAGCCCCTGGTCCTGCAGGAGGATCATCCAGGCGGCGGTGCGCACCAGCAGCGAGGTCCAGAGCGGCAGCAGCACCGCCAGCAGCAGGAGATTGCGCTTCCAGCCGGTGAGGCTTGCAGCCAGCATGGCAAAGGGGAGGCCGATCGCGGCGCAGGCCAGCGTCACCTGTGCGGCAATGACGAATGTCCGCAGCATGATCGCGCGGTTGACCGCCATGTCGGGAGCGACATGCTCGATCGCCCCGCCATCACCGCGCTTGAGGTCGACCGCGGCGAGCAGGTTGGCGTCGGTATAGGCCGGCATGCCTCGCTTGAGCGCGAGCCAGAAGGCGGTCTGGCTCCAGCGGGGATCGATGCTCTCGAGCTTCGGGGTGGCATCGGGACCGGCATTGCGCAGCGCCGTGACCGTGCGCGGGAGCAACGTGCGGAAGCCAGCCTGCTGGCTGTTGAGGCTGCGCACGGCGTCGCCAAACACCTCCTGCACGACCTCGCTGCGCAGGTCCTTGACGAGGGCATCCTGAACCTCGGGCGAGGGCAGGCCGTCGCCGTTCCATTGCGCGATCGCCACCGCCGTATTCGGGAAGGCGAGGCGCACCGTGCCGCCCTGCACGGAGGTCGCGATCATCGTCCAGAGTGGCCAGACGAAGAACAGGCCGAGGAAGACGATCAGCGGCAGCACCAGCAGCGATGCTTTCAGGCGGCCGGACCTCATGGCGCCACCAGCGTGCAATCGTCCCTGTTGAAACTCACGAACGCCTGGGTTCCGACCGACAGTACGACGTCGCGGCGACCGGCCTTGGCGACGAGCCGCTTGCCCTGCCATGTGAGGTGCACGCGGACATGGTCGCCATGGTAGACGTCGTCCTCGACCGTGACGGGCAGCGCGTTCGAGGCTGCAGGGTCATTGCCGAGATGCAGCATTTCCGGCCGGATCGAGACCAGCGCCGGGGAGCCCACCGCAAATCCCTCGGGCGCGTTGCAGTCGACGGAGCCCCCGCTGGCGAGCGCGACCGAGGCGAGGCCGCCGGACGAGGCCGAAACCGTGCCTTCGAGCAGATTGGTCTCGCCGATGAACTCGGCGACGAAGCGGGTGCGCGGGCGATCATAGAGACCCGACGGCGTATCGAGTTGCTCGATCTTTCCGCGATTGAGTACCGCGACGCGGTCCGACATGGTCAGGGCCTCGCCCTGGTCGTGGGTGACGAAGATCACGGTCAGGCCGAGCTTGCGATGCAGTTCGCGAATCTCGAGCTGCATATGCTCGCGCAACTGCTTGTCGAGCGCGCTCAGCGGCTCGTCCATCAGCACGACCTTCGGCTCGTAGACAATCGAACGCGAGAGCGCGATGCGCTGCTGCTGGCCGCCCGAGAGCTGGATCGGCTTGCGATCCCGGAGATGGCCGAGCTGGACGAGATCGAGCGCGCGCAAAACCCGTGCCTCACGCTCGGCCCTGCCGACGCCGCGCATCCTGAGCGGAAAGGCGATGTTCTCGGCGACCGTCATATGCGGAAACAGCGCGTAGTTCTGGAAGACTACGCCCATGTCGCGCTTGTAGGGCGGCAGGCGCTCGACGCGCTTGCCGTCGACATGGATCGCGCCGCCGGTGGGTGCCTCGAAGCCGGCCAGCATCATCAACAGGGTGGTTTTGCCCGACCCCGAGGGGCCAAGCAGGCTGACGAACTCGCCTTGCCCGACATTCAGGTCGAGTGCGTCGACGACCTTGGCCGCGCCGAATGCCTTGCTGACGTTTTCAAAGCGGATGAACGCTGCCGAAGCGGGCAAATGGAAGTCCTTCAACTGAATGGCCGGCGCGAGTTAGGCGCCAGCCATTGTGACCATGCGTCTCGGTTGAGCCAAGCCTTGCGGCCCTAGCTACTTGCCGAGCCAGGCGTTGAAGCGCTTCGTCAGGTCCTCGATGTTGTCGTTCCAGAAGTCGATGTCGATCGAGATCGCGCCCGAGAGGTTGGCGGGCGAGGTCGGCAGGTCTGCCGCGAGATCGGCCGGCACAGCGGCTGCGGCTGCCTTGTTGGGCAGGCCATAGGCGATGTCCTGCGGCAGCTTGGACTGGTTTTCGGGCAGGCTGGCGAAGGCGATGAAGTCCATCGCGGCGTCCTTGTTCGGGCTGCCCTTCAGGATAACCCAGCTGTCGACGGCATAGATGCTGCCGGGCCAGACGGTCTTGAACTTGGTGCCCTCGGTCTTGTTGATGCCGCTGATGCGGCCGTTATAGGCCGAGGTCATCACGACCTGCCCGGACTTCAGGAGTTGCAGCGGCTGCGCGCCGGATTCCCACCAGATCATGTCGCCCTTGATCTCGTCGAGCTTCTTGAAGGCGCGATCGACGCCACCCGCGCCGCGCAGGGTCGCGTAGACGTCCTTGGCGGCGACGCCATCGGCCATCAGCGCGAATTCGAGCGCGTATTTCGGGCCGCGGCGCAGCGCGCGCTTGCCGGGGAATTTCTTGGTGTCCCAGAAATCGGCCCAGGAGGTGGGGGCGGTCTTCAGCTTGTCGGAATCGTAGGAGAGCATGGTCGACCAGACGATGGCGCCGACGCCGCAGTCATTGACGGCGCTTTCGAGGAACTTGTCCTTGCCGCCGAGCTTGGCCCAGTCGATCTTCTCGTAGATGCCGTCGGCGCAGCCGATCGCGAGTTCGTCGGCCTCGACCTGCACCGCGTCCCAATTGGGCACGCCCGCCTTGACCTTGGCCTGAACCACGCCGACGCCGCCATCCCAGGACTCGTCAAGGACAGGTTTCCCGGTCTTGTCGGCGAAGGGCTTGAAGTAAATTTTGCGCTGCGCGTCTTGGTAGTTGCCGCCCCAGGATACGACGGTGAGGTCGCGCGCGGAGGCTGCCCCAAAGGCTGAGAGCATCAACCCCGCCGCAAGTCCGGCGCTGCCTATCACATGCTTGAAGCTTGCCATGATCGTCTCCCGTTTTGTTTGCCGCCTCGGAATTCGCCCCTCGCGAATGCCAAACCAGTCCTTGCCGACCATTGGAGCCCTGATCGCGTTTTCGCGCTAGTGGCCCCGCGTGGATCATGTCGAAAAATCAGGCACCGATCTCCTGCAGCAATTGTGCCGGGGCCAGGCGCAACGCCGCCGCCCGGCGGTGGCCCTCCAGGCCCTCGCTGGCGCTCTGGCGCATGGCCGGCGGCGCAACCGCCGCGACGCCGCGTTCGTCGAGCCACTGATGGGTGCAGGTTTTCAGGTAGGAACCGACCCATAGGCCGCCGGTGTAGCGCCCGGCCGCCATGGTCGGCAGCGTGTGGTTGGTGCCGCAGCACTTGTCGGAATAGACCACGCTGGCGGCGACGCCGATGAAGATCGAGCCGTAATTGCGCAGTTTCCTCGCGGTCGCCTGGGCATCGCGCGTGTGCACCTCGAGATGCTCGGCGGCGATGTGGTCCGAATAGGCCAGCATTGCAGCCTCGTCGGCGCAGACGACGATCTCGCCGTAATCGCGCCAGGCCTCTGCCGCGACGCCGGCGGTCGAGAGGTTGCCGAGCTGGCGCTCGACCTCGGACAGCGTCGCCTCCGCCAGCGCGCGATCGGTCGTGATCAGGCCGACGCGGGTGCGCACGTCATGCTCGGCCTGGGCGAGAAGGTCGACCGCGATGGTGACGGCATCGCCGGTCTCGTCGGCGACGACGAAGATCTCGCTGGGGCCGGCGAGCTGGTCGATGCCGACCAGCCCGAAGACCTGGCGCTTGGCCTCGTTAACATAGGCATTGCCGGGACCGACGATCTTGTCGACTGCCGGGATGCTCTCCGTGCCGAAGGCCATGGCCGCGATCGCCTGAGCGCCGCCGATGCGAAAGATGCGGCCAGCTCCGGCGAGGTGGCAGCCAGCGATCATCGCCTGATGAGCGCCCGGAGGCAGGCAGGCTATGACCTCGTCGCAGCCGGCGACCTTTGCCGGCACGATCGTCATGATCGGCGCAGACAGCAGGGGGTAGCGCCCGCCGGGGACATAGGCGCCGATGCGGGCGATCGGGATGATGCGGTGTCCGAGATGCAGGCCGGGCAGGGGCTCGACCTCGAGCGGCAGGATTGTCTCGCGCTGGGCCTGGGCAAAGGAGCGCACGCGCTCGATCGCAAATTCGGTGTCGGCGCGGGTCTGCGGATCGAGTGCCGCGACGGCGGCGTCGCGCTCGGCGGCGCTGACCTCGAAAGTCTCGACCTCGACCTTGTCGAAGCGGCGGGAGTAATCGCGCAGTGCGGCATCGCCGGTCTGGCGGACGTCGTCCAGGATCTGCTTCACAGTCGCCTCGACCGGGGCATTGTCGCCCCATGCGCTGCGCCCGGGCTGCTTGATATGGGTCAGCTGGCTTGCGAGCTGCGGGTCGAGTTTCGCCATGGGGTCCGCCTGGGGTCGTGGATAGCCCTGGCATTGACGGCTCTTCCGGCGCTGCACGCAATAGCGTGCGGCGGGCGTGTTGAGGATATTCACCAAGGCGCGTAGCGTCAGGCACGCCGCTTTCGGCGGGGAACAACGCGAGGGGATGCCATGAAGATCGGCGACAGGCTGCGCGAGTTGCGCATGAGGCGCAAGCTGAGCGTGCGGGCCGTGGCGCTTCGCTCGGGGATCTCGCATTCCTCGATCTCGCTGATCGAGCGCGACCTGATCAGCCCGTCGCTCGACACGCTGCATGCAGTGCTCGACGCGCTGGGTACGACATTGCCGGGGTTTTTCCTCGATCTTCAGACGAATGCGCCGCGCAGCCCCTTCTGCCGGGCGGACGAACTGACCGAGATCGGCCGCAGCGATGCGATCTCGTACAGGGTGATCGGCATGGGTTTCCCGAGCCGCTCGATGCTGATGCTCCATGAAACCTATGCGCCCGGGGCCGATACCGGCGAGGCCTTTTCGCATTCGGCGCAGGAGGGCGGGCTGGTCCTGAGCGGCGCAGTCGAGATCACGGTCGCCGGGCAGACGGCTGTTCTTGGGCCAGGCGATGGTTATTATTTCGACAGCCGCGAGCCGCATCGCTTCAGGAACGCGGCCGAGGGCACGAGCCAGATCGTCAGCGCGATCACGCCGCCGACTTATTGAGGAACGGGATTTCGAGCGGTGCGCCGCGCGATCGCGCCATCATCCCGGGACACCCTTTCGGGGCGGCCGGGATGACGCGTGTCAGTGGTTGCGGGGCGTCACAGCACCGAGGACATGCCCCCGTCGACGTAGATGATCTGGCCGTTGACGTAGTCCGAGGCTGCCGATGCCAGGAAGACCGCTGCGCCGACCAGTTCCTGGGGCTTGCCCCAGCGCCTGGCGGGCGTGCGGCCCTTGACCCAGGCGTCAAATGTCGGGTTCTCGATCAGCGCCTGGTTCATGTCGGTGATCATGTAGCCCGGCCCGATCGCATTGGCCTGGATACCGTGCTCGGCCCATTCCGCAGCCATGGCGCGGGTCAGCATCTTGATGCCGCCCTTGGCGACCGTATAGGGCGCGACCGTGGCGCGTGCGAGCTCACTGGTCAGCGAGCCGATATTGATGACCTTTCCGTGGCCGCGCGCGATCATGCGCTTGGCCGCCTCGCGACCGATCATGAAAGCCGAGGTCAGGTTGGTGTTGATGACGCGCTGCCAGTCTGCGGTCTCGAGTTCGACCATCGGCTTGCGGAACTGGATGCCGGCATTGTTGACCAGGATATCGACCGCGATGCCGGCGTCGTCGAAGAGCGAGAAGGCGCGCAGGATGTCGGCCTCGCTGGTGACGTCGAAGGCGGCGGGCTCGGCGGCGCGGCCCTGCTCATGGAACTGCGAGACGGTCTCGGCGACCCTGACCGGGTCCGTGCCATTGACCAGGATGCGCGCGCCGGCATCCGACAGGCCCTCGGCCATAGCGCGGCCGAGACCACGCGAGGAGCCGGTGACCAGCGCGGTCTTGCCGGTGAGATCGAAGAGGGGATTGCTCATCGCTTGGACTTTCACAGGCTGGAGCTGCGGACGGTCAGGTCCGGGCGCTCGAAGACGGCGGGCAGCAGCTCGACGCCGAGGCCGGGGCCCTCCATCGGGAAGACGTAACCGTCCTTGAACACCGGCATGGTGGTGATGAGCTCGTTGTACCAGCCGGTGTAGAAGGCGCGCACCGATTCCTGGATCAGCGTATTCGGCTGGCTGAAGGAGGCATGGATGGCGGCGATGAAGCCGACCGGTCCGATGCAGTCATGCGGCGCGAAGGGGCGGTGATAGGTGTCCGCCATCGCCGCGATCTTACGGCCTTCGGTGAGGCCGCCGGTCCAGCACAGGTCGACCATGACGATGTGCATGGCATCGCGGTCGAGCATCTCCTTGTAGGGGAAGCGCGAGCCCAGCGTCTCGCTGGCGCAGGTCGAGACGGTGGTCGAGCGGGCGAACTCCGCCAGAGCCTGCGGCGAGTTCATCCGGATAGGATCCTCGTACCAGGTCGGGCTGTACTGCTCGAGTTCGCGGGCGATCTTGATCGCCGTCGGCAGGTTCCAGAGCGAATGGAACTCGACCATGATCTCCATCTTGTCGCCCACGGCCTTGCGGATCTTCTCGAAGGGCTCGCAGGCCTTGCGCATCTGCGCGGGCGTGATGTGCAGCCCCTGGTTCTCGATCGCGGCAGGGTCGAACGGCCAGATCTTCATCGCCGTGATGCCGCTTTCGAGCAGGCTCTCGGCGACTGCGTCGGCCCGGTTCATGAAGCCGCCGAGGTCTTCATAGGGGCCTTCCGTCGCGCCCAGGTTCCAGGTCGAGACCGGTTTGATGTTCTGCGAGCGGACATAGTTGTAGCCGGCGCAGGTGTTGTAGATGCGCTGCTTGTCGCGGCACAGGCCACCCAGCATCTGGTGCACCGGTTGCCCGCAAACCTTGCCGAAAATGTCCCAGAGCGCGATGTCGACGGCCGAAGTCGCGCGCGACTCGACGCCAGTCGAGGCCTGCGCCATCGGCAGGTTGGTCATCTCGCGATGCAGCGCCTCGATATGCAGCGGGTTCTTGCCGAGCAGGCGCATCGCCAGCGTATCGTGCAGATGGGCTTCGACTGCGCCTGCGCCATAGAAGGTCTCGCCGAGGCCGATGATGCCGGCGTCGGTGTGAACGCGCACCCAAAGAACGTTGGCGAACTCTTCGGTCCGCAGCGTTTCGATTTTGGTGATTTTCAAGGTCGGCCTCCCATGGCGGCGGCGCCTTCGCCGGGTTCGAGCCCCTGGGAGCGCCTTCAGCGGTTGCGGTCTCTGGCGGGGACCATAGATGCGCTTGTAAAATATCACAACATGTTTATGGTGACGCCTAAAGTGGGACCGCTCGAACGAGTTCCGCCCGGAGGGAATTGCAGGAATGGCCAAGCGCGCGAGCCGGCCCACGCTGATCGAGGCAGATGCCGCTGGCGCTCCCCAGCGACGCAATCGCGTCAACCTGTTCGATCTCGCCTATCAGCGCATCGAAGAGCTGCTGGTGACCTGCGAACTGGCGCCGGGCCGTTTCCTCGCCATGCAGGACCTCCAGGACATCACCGGCTTTGGGCGCACCCCGGTGCATCACGCCGTGAACCGGCTTGCGGCCGACACGCTGATCGTCATCCGCCCGCGCCATGGCCTGCAGATCGCGCCGATCGACCTGGCGCGCGAGCGGGTGCTGCTGCATCTGCGGCGGGATATCGAGCGCTTCGTGATCCGGCTCGCGGCCGAGCGGGCAGGGCCCTCGCATCGCAACCAGATGCTGCACATGGAGCGGCTGTTGCGCGAACGCCGCGACGGGCTGACGCTCGCGGAATTCAACACGCTCGACCGGCGCATCGACCAGATGGTGCTGGCGGCTGCGGCCGAGCCCTTCCTCGAGCACACGCTGAGGCCGCTGCACACGCTCTTCCGGCGCATCGGCTTCATCCACCACAGCTACATGGTCGAGCAGCCCAGCCTCGCCAGTTCGATCGATCATCACCTGGCGGTGCTGAATGCGGTCGCGACGCGCAACGCCGAGCGGGCGGTCGCGGCCTCGGACTCGCTGATCACCTTCGTCGACGCGATGTTCGACGAGATGGAAACGCGTATCGATCCCTCCCTCCTGGACTGCAGCATCGAGCCCCTGCTCGGCGCGCTCACGGCAAGAAAACGGTCATAGCCATGCGTATCATCTTCCACGGCGAGAACGCCGCTTCCTTCAGCGCCGGCTTTGCCGAACTGGTCGGCCCCGAGGCCGAGGTCGAGATCCTGCCGGACGTGCTCGACAGCGAGGCCGAGCGCGAGGCCTATGCGCAGGCGCAGGCCGTGATCGGCGTCAAGTTCGACGCGACGCTGCCGATGCCTGCCGGGCTGAAGCTTTTTCACGTTCCCGGAGCGGGCTACGACGCCGTGAAGCTCGACCTGCTTCCGCCCGGGACGAGCGTCTGCAACTGCTTCGGCCATGAGCAGGCGATCGCCGAATATGTGATGAGCGCGCTGCTGGCCCGCAACATTCCGCTGGCGGATGCCGACCGGCGCCTGCGCGAGGGGGACTGGGCCTATTGGGCGGGCTCGCCGGATCGCGTCCATGGTGAGATCGCGGGCAAGACGATAGGGCTGCTGGGCTTCGGCCACATCGGCAAGGCGATCGCGCGGCGCGCCAAGGCGTTCGAGATGAACGTCCATGTCGCCAACCGCAGCGCAGTGGCGACCTCCGATCTCGTGGATCGCGCCTTCACCCTCGACCAGCTCGGCGCGTTCTGGGGTAGCGCCGATTATATCGTCGTTTCCGTGCCTCTGACGGCAGAAACGACGGGGATCGTGGATGCTGCGGCGCTCGCGGCCATGCGTGCGGATGCCGTCATCGTCAATGTCGGGCGCGGGCCGACGATCGACGAGGCAGCGCTGTTTGCGGCGCTGAAAGCCGGCGCCATCGGTGGCGCGATCATTGACACATGGTATCAGTATCCCGGCCCGGGCCAGATCGGTATGTTCCCGGCGAAACTGCCTTTCCACGAGCTTTCAAACGTTTTAATGACGCCGCACATGTCGGGCTGGACCAGCGGAACCATCCGTCGGCGACAGCAGACCATGGCCGACAATATCAAGCGGTGTTTCGCGGGCTCCTCGCTCCAGAACCTCGTTCGAGAAGGAACGCGATAGGATCTGACTCCGACCAACCGGCCGTCCGAAGCCGGGACACAAAATCAAGCAATTGCAAACCAGGGAACGCATCAATGAGCTTTTCGAAACATCTGAAGATCGCCGGCTTGGCTCTGGCGATGGGGGCTGGCCTGCTGGCCGCGACCCAGGCTTCCGCGCAGTCGGTGACCGACATCATCAAGCGCGGCTCGGTCAAGATCGGCGTGCTGATCGGCGCTCCGCCCTATGGCTCCGTCGATTCGCAGGGCAATGCGATCGGTTATGACGCGGACGTGATCGCGCTGATCGGCAAGTATCTCGGCGTCAAGGTCGAGATGGTGCAACTGACCCCCCCGGCCCGCATCCCGGCGCTGGAAGCCAACAAGGTCGACTTCCTCGTCGCGACGCTCGCCCCGACGCCCGAACGCGCCAAGGCGGTGATGTTCTCGATCCCCTACAGCGCCTTCCAGACCGGCGTTTACGCCAAGAAGGGCGTCGCGATCAAAACCTGGGATGACCTCAAGGGCAAGAAGGTCGGCGTCAACCGCGGCTCGAGTGTGGAGCGCGAGTTCACCAGCCGCGAGAAGGAGCTGAACCTCACCATCCTGCGCTTCGAGGATGACGCCACTACCATGCAGGCGCTGTTCTCCGGCCAGGTCGAGGCGATTGCCGGTCCGGACGCCCAGGCCAACGCAGCCATGAAGGCGCGCGGCGAGACCGAGACCGAGCTCAAGTTCGTCTTCGGCGTGCAGCCGAACTCTATGACCATGCGCAAGGACGCCTATGAGCTGCGCCAGTGGCTCAACAACTTCATCTATTACGTCAAGCAGAGCGGCGAGCTCGACGCGATCGCCCAGAAGTGGGTCGGCAGCCCGCTGCCGCCGCTGCCGACCTTCTGATCAGGCCGCCTGATCAGCCCTGCTGACGAGTCGGCGCGCGATCCAGCGCGCCGGCGATCCTCGCCTCGAAGGCCGAAGGAGCGCGCCGTTGCTCTTCCAAGACGTCATATCCAGATGGCCCATGATCCTGAACGGGGTCATGCTGACGATCGCGCTCTCGTTCATCGCGATCGGCCTGGGCCTCGTCCTTGCGACGCTGATGACTGCGTTGCGCAGCCTGGCGGGTAGCTGGGCCGGCTACCTTGTCGACGCCTATGTCGAGCTGATGCGCAACACGCCGTTCCTGGTGCAGCTCTTCATGATCTTCTTCGGCCTGCCGCAGCTCGGCATCCGGCTGAACGGCCTTGAAGCCTCCATCCTGGCGATGACGCTGAACCTCGCGGCCTACGCGACCGAGATCATCCGCGCCGGCGTCGATTCCATTCACAAATCGCAGATCGAGGCCGGTATGGCGCTCGCCATGAGCAAGCGCCAGGTGCTGCAATATGTCGTGCTGCAGCCGGCCTTCGCCCGCGTCTGGCCGGCGCTGTCGAGCCAGTTCGTGCTGATGATGCTGGCTTCCAGCATCTGCTCTTTCGTGTCCGTGCAGGAGCTCTCGGGCACCGCGGCGATCATCGAGCAGGACACGTTCCGCAGCTTCGAGACCTACATCATCGTCACCGTGATCTACCTCGTGCTGGCGCTCTCGTTCAAACTCTTCCTGAACTGGCTTGGCCGAAAGCTCTTCCCGCAGGTCTCCGGTCTCGCCCGCCTCACCGAAGCGCATGGGGAGGCCGCCTGATGCAGACCTTCGGTTGGCCTGAGGCCTATTTCATCCTGCGCTCGGCGAGCTGGACGCTTGCCCTGACGGCGATCGCGTTCGTCATCGGTGGCCTGATCGGCGGCGTCTTCGCGATCATGCGCCTGTCGCGCGTCAAGTTCCTGCGGCGCTTCGCTGCCGGCTACATCCTGGTGATCCAGTCGATCCCGGTGCTCATGGTGCTGTTTATGAGCTATTACGGGCTCTCGGCCGTCGGCATCGAGCTGCCGCCCTTCTTCGCGGCCTCGGCTTCGCTGGCGATCTATGTCTCGGCCTATCTCGCCGAGATCTGGCGTGGGTCGATCGAATCCGTGCCTCGCCAGCAATGGGAGGCCTCGGCCTCGCTGGCGATGACCACCAGCCAGCAATATCGCTACATCATCCTGCCGCAGGCGATCCGGATCTCGCTGCCGCCAACGGTGGGCTTCCTCGTTCAGCTCGTGAAGAACACCTCGATCGTCCAGGTCGTGGGCTTCGTCGACCTGATGCGCGCGGGCATGCTGGTCAACAACGCGACCTATCAGGCCTTCCAGATATTCTCACTGGTCGCCTTCATCTATTTCGCGATCTGTTTCCCCCTGTCCCGGCTCAGCCGCCATCTCGAAAAGGTGATGAATGCCAGCCGTTCTCATTGAAGACGTCCATAAGCGCTTCGGCGCGCTCGAAGTCCTGAAGGGTGTCTCGCTCAGCGTCGATGCCGGGCAGGTCGTTGCCATCATCGGCCGCTCGGGCTCGGGCAAGTCGACGCTGCTGCGCTGCATCAACGGCCTCGAGAGCTTCCATGCCGGCAGGATCGAGGTCGCCGGCCATGCCCTGACGCAGGACCCCAAGAAGCTGCGCGAGCTGCGCAAGGACGTCGGAAT
Organism: Allobosea sp. P1_B10; assembly: GCF_056406735.1. Classification (NCBI taxonomy): domain Bacteria; kingdom Pseudomonadati; phylum Pseudomonadota; class Alphaproteobacteria; order Hyphomicrobiales; family Alloboseaceae; genus Allobosea; species Allobosea sp. P1_B10. The sequence continues at coordinate 72,796 of NZ_JBFTZP010000002.1, forward strand.
CGTCTTCCAGAGCTACAACCTGTTCCCGCATCTCACGGTGGGGCAGAACATCATGCTCTCGCCGCGGATCACGCAGAACGTGCCGCAGTCGCGCGCGCTGGAACTCGCCAAGGATGTGCTGGCGCAGGTCGGCCTGTCCGAGAAGTTCGACAGCTACCCGGACAACCTCTCCGGCGGCCAGCAGCAGCGTGTCGCCATTGCGCGCTCGCTCGCCATGCAGCCCAAGGTGATGCTGTTCGACGAGGTCACCTCCGCGCTCGATCCAGAATTGACCGGCGAGGTCCTGATCGTCATGGAAAAGCTCGCCAAGGCCGGCATGACCATGCTGCTCGTGACCCATGAGATGAACTTTGCCCGCAATGTCGCGAGCACCACGGTTTTCATGCATCAGGGCAAGATTTGGGAGAGCGGGCCCTCGAGGGAGCTGTTCGCGGCCCCGCAGACGCCGGAGCTCCAGAACTTCGTCAGGGCTGGCGCGCACTAAATCGGCAGGGGATCGTCCGGGGGCGGTTTCATCCCGGGCGACCGCAGGTGCGGGATTCCGCATCAGCGCGGACTGGCCGCTGGTCCGGGTTGACCGGTCGGTTCAGCGTCGTCGGGGTCTGCGATCGGCGCCGTCGGGCGGTGCGATCCCCGTCTCGTCCGAGATGATCAGCTCGCAGCCTGCCTTGGCGATCATGGCCGAGGTCGCCGGGCCCGGCTTCCTGTCCGTGATCAAGGTACTGAACGCGCCGAGATCTGCGAGGCGCGAGGTCGCGACGCGCGCGAATTTCGAGTGGTCGGCCAGCATGATCGAACGCCTGGCGTTGCGGAGCATGGCGCGGCCGACTACCGCCTCCTCGTCGCGATATTCGAGCAGGCTGCCATCGGGCGCGATGGCCCCGATGCTGGTCAGGAGCAGGTCGCAGCGATAGTTCTCGATGCTGGCGACAGCAGCGATCCCGCCGACCGCGCGATTGAGCCCGAGCCAGCGCCCGCCCGTGATCTCGATCGAGATATCGGGGCAGTTCTCCAGGATCGTCGCGGCCGAGGTGCTGTTGGTCACCACGCGCAATCCGCCGGGACGGCGCTCGGCGATCGCCTTTGCAAGCGCGTCCACCGTCGTGCCCGGAGTCAGGAACAGCGAGCTTCCGGGCTTGACCAACTCGGCCGCCACGGCGCCGATCGAGGCCTTCTCTGCCGCCGTCTCGACATGGCGCAGGTCGTAATCGGCATTGGCGGTGCTGAGATTGGCGCTCGCCCCGCCATGGTGGCGCCGCAGCAGGCCGCGATCCGACATGTCCTGTAGATCGCGCCGCAGGGTCTGTGGCGTGACGTTGAAGGCAGCCACCATCTCCTCGATCGCGAGGTAGCCGCGCCGGGACAAGATATCGAGAATTTCGCTGTGGCGTTTGTTGAGTGCGGCCATTCTGGCGGCATGAATACAGGGGCGCGGATGCCCAACGCAATGCGCGTTTCCGAAAATGTGAGTTGCGAAAGAGAAAGCTTGCTGCATCATCGCGGCTGCGGTGGCGCAGCGGCACTGCAGCCAAGCCCCGCGACAAGCCGGGGCGCGACACAGTCATGGGGCGGAAAGATGCAGGGCAGGCGAAGTGAAGTCCTTCGGGCGTTGGCGGCAGCGATGTGCAGCGGGGCGCCTGCCGCCCGATGAAGCGCATCATCTGTGTCGGCAACCTCGTCCATGACGAGGTCTTTCATGTCGATTCCCTGCCGGCTGCGGGGATCAAGACCGGCGTCCTCGACTATCACCAACGCTTCGGCGGGCCGGCTGCCACGGCAGCCGTCGCCATCTGCCGGCTGGGTGGCATCGCGTCCTACTGGGGGCGCGTGGGCGATGATCCTGCCGGTGCGGCTGCGATCTCGCTCATGCGGGAACACGGCGTCGACTGTGACGGCGTCGCTACGCTGCCCGGGCGGACGCTGCGCGCCATCGTCCTCGTCGACAAGCGCGGCGAGCGCAGCATCGTCTCCGACCGGCTGAGCCTGCCGATGGGCACGGGAGTTCTGCCGCGGGACGGTCTCGACCCCGGCGGGATCGTTCTTGCCGATACGCGCTGGCCCGGGGCTGCGGACATCGTCTTCGACCGGGCTCGGGAGGCGGGTCTAGTCACGGTGCTCGACGCCGATGGCGGGCAGGCGACGGACAATGCGCGCCTCATCGCCAAGGCCGACCACGTCGTCTTCTCCAGCGAGGGCCTGCGCGATTTTGCCGGGGAGGGGGCGCCGGACGTGCTGTTGCGGCGCTGCGAGCCTCGCCCGGGACAGGTGTTCGCGGTGACACTCGGCTCGCATGGCAGCCTGTGGCTGCTGGATGGCGAACTCGCCAGCGTCCCCACATTTCCGGTTGCGATGACGGACACCACCGGCTGCGGCGACGTCTTCCACGGCGCTTATGCGCAGGGGCTGGCGGAGGGTATGGCGCCTCTGGCGGCAGCGCGCCTGGCCTCCGGAGCCGCCGCGCTCAAGGGCGCCAACGGGTGTGGCTGGGCGGGCATGCCGGACCGCGCGGCGGTGGAGATTCTGCTTGCGACCGGGACGGAGGGACAGTCGGTACCCTGCGAACGATGAGCGAAAAACGAAAACGCATGTTGCGATAACGAAAATAAAATGCATCACTCGTGGTCGATAACAAAGAAATTGGTCGACAACTAAGAAACGTCTTTTCGGGAGGTTACCTGTTTCTGTGCCGAGCCGGCGACAGGGACGCATGCGCTGCGGTCTCCGAACCCGCTTCGGACGGACCGGGCATCCGTCTCGTCTGGCCAAGGGCGCCGAACGCGCGATCTTCCGCATTGACCAAAATGTCTGTTCAACCCCCTGCTCGGGAAGGTGTGACTTATGGCCTGCTCCTCGCTCGCTGAGCTCGCGAAAGACCTGAGGGCGATCAATGTCGATCTCTCGGGCACGTCCCCGGACTTTTCCCAAAGCACGAAGCCGCCGGCCGACATGCTCGACCGCTGGGCCGAGACGTCAAGCCTCGGCGAGCCGGAAGCTCGTGCAGTGGCGATCTGGGCTATCCGCGAGGCGGCGCTCGCCAACGAGGTCGTGCCCGCGTCGATCCAGGAACTCTATCTCGCCCGGGCTGCCGGCACGTGGGAGGGGTGCACCGTGCCCGCCATGAACCTGCGCGGCTGGAGCTACCCCACCATCCGCGCCGCCTTTCGCGCCGCCAAGGAGATGGATGCGAGCCTGTTCATCTTCGAACAGGCCGTCGGCGAGTCGATCTACGCTGCCCAGCCTCCGGCCGAATACACAGCCGCCGCGCTGGCGGCCGCCATGCGCGAGGGCTACCAGGGCCCAGTCTTCATGCAGGCAGACCATGACCAGGTGAACGCCTCCGCTTATGCCAAGGACGGGCCGGCCGAGGTCAGGAAGCTCGAGGAGATCATGCGCGCGCAGGTCGATGCGGGCTTCTACAGCCTCGATATCGATGCCTCGACCGTGGTCGACCTGTCGCTGCCCAATGTTCGTGAGCAGCAGCGCCTGAATGCCGAACTGACAGCGCATTTCACGGAGTTCGTACGCGGCATCGAGCCCGAGGGCGTCACGATCTCGCTCGGCGCCGAGATCGGTGAGGTCGGTCACGAGAACACGACGCCCGAGGAACTGCGGGAGTTCATGGTGGTCTACAAGGACAAGATTGCCGGCAAGAACCTCACTCCAGTCAGCAAGATCAGCATCAACACGGGCACCTATCACGGTGGCAAGATGCAGCCCGACGGGAAACTCGCGGACGTCGCGGTCGATTACGATCTGCTGAAGACAATCTCGGATATCTGCCGCACGGAGTTCGCCATGAGCGGGGCGGTCCAGCACGGCGCCTCGACGCTACCGGGGGAGCAGCTGGCGAAATTCCCCGGCACCGGCGCTGTCGAGACCCATCTTGCTCTCGGCTTCACCAACCGGACCTTCGACCATCCCAGCCTTCCGAAATCCTTCGCCGACATGATCAGGGACTATACGTTCACCCACCATGCCAATGAGCGGGGCGAGGACGAGAACGACCTGCAGTTCCTCTACAATGTCCGCAAGAAGGCCTGGAAGGTGATGAAGGAGCCGTTCTGGGCGCTCCCGCAGCCGGTCCAGGATGAGGTGATGGCGTCGCTTCAAGACATGTTCCGTGACATGTTTACCTGGATGAATGTCGGAAACACCACAGCGCTGGTGCGCGACAACACCACGCTGACCAAGGTCGCGCCACCCGTGCCAGACGCCGTGACGAAGCTGCTCGCGCACTGACTGCAGAGACTGCCGGAAGACGCCGGCCCGCAACGACGGGCCGGCCAGATCAAGAAAAGCCGAGGAAACGACCACAACAACCGGAGGAGAACGTCCATGAACCTGCATCGTAGGTCATCATTGCTCAAGCTCGCGGCAATGACATTTGCGTCCGTCCTGTCCCTGCCGATCCTGGCCCAAGCGCAGCAGAAGGAAGTGCGTTGGGGCCAGTGGAAAGGCACCGAAGTCGGCGAGAAGTTCATGGCCGAGCTCAAGGCCGCTTTCGAGAAGGACCATCCCGAGATCAAGCTCGTGCCGGTCGACTCGCCCTTCACGGGTTTCCACGACCGCGCGATCGTCCTGCACCAGGCCAAGAAGCTGCCCGACGTCCTGCTTGTGCAGGTCGACTGGGTCGCCGAGTTCGCCGATCTCGGCATGATCGACGCGCTCGATGACCGCATCGCCAAGGAGCCGAAGGCGTTCTTCGACAATATTCCGGTGACATTCCACCAGCAATGGCGCGGCAAGCAGTATTACCTGCCGATCGAGAGCGGCGCGGTCGCGCTGTTCTACAACACCGACCTGTTCAAGGCCGCGGGACTGTCGGGCCCGCCCAAGACCTGGGACGAGTTCGCAGACTACTCGCGCAAGCTGACCAACCCGGCCAAGCGCCAGTTCGCGATCACCGGCACGCTGCAGGGCGAGCCGCCGACCAACATGACCTATGAGATCTATCCGCTCCTGCTCCAGGCCGGCGCAAAGATGATCGACTCGACTACGAACAAGGCCGTGTTCAACAGCCCCGAGGGCGTTGCCGCGATCGAGTGGTATGTCGACCGCATCAACAAGGACAAGGTCTCTGTCCCCGGCGTCCTCAGCAATGGCGAGAAGGAGAAGCGCGCCAACTTCGCCTCCGGCAACATCGCTATGATGTTCGAGGGGCCCTGGGGCGTCGCGATCCAAAAGCAGCTCAATCCCAACCTGAACTACGACATCGCGCCGCTCCCGTCGGGGAAGACGAGCGGCACCATGGTGCGCGGTTCGCTGAATGCGCTCTCCAGCCAGGCCAGCGACAAGGATGCCGCCTGGACCTTCATCAAGTGGATGTCGGGACCCAAGGGTATCGAGATGTGGGCCAAGGGCACGGGTGCCTTCCCGGCCCGCACCGACGTCGCCAACCAGGACTGGTTCAAGGAGCGCAAGCTGTTCCAGGCCTTCGTGACCCAGATGGGCCGCGACAACGCCCAGTCGCCGTTCCTGGTCATGCCGAACGCGGTGCAGATGAACAAGATCATGAGCACCGAGATCCAGAACGCCGTGCAAGGCAAGAAGACCGCCAAGCAGGCGCTCGATGATGCCGCCGCCGAATGGAACAAGATCCTGGCCGCGGCCAAGTAAGCATCCCCTCCCGGGAGGCGCACGCGCTGCGCCTCCCATCACCGCTCAGAAGCCGGCCCGTTCGTTCGCGGAACAGGCGGGGTCGGCTTCGCATCGATCGGTCGGCCATGCTGTCGCTCAAACGCAGATATCCCGAAGAAATCCTCGCCTTCACCTTCCTGTGGGCGCCGCTGCTCATCCTTGTGGCGCTGTTGATCTACCCGCTCATCGACGTCATCCGCCTGAGCTTCTATGACAGCAACCTGCAGCGAGAGACCTTCGTCGGGCTCGGCAATTATGCGGCGCTGCTGCGCGATTCGTTGTTCTGGCAGGCCTTCTACCAGACGGTCGTCTTCACCTTCTGGAGCGTGACGCTTCATCTGGTCATCGGGCTCTCGCTGGCGCTGCTGCTCAACATGCAGATCGACCCGGGCTTCCGGACCTTCGCGCGCGGCCTGCTGATCGTGCCCTGGCTGCTGGCGCCGACCGTCGCCGGCATGATCTGGGTGCTGATGCTGGCGCCGATCGGGGTCTTCAACGGCATGCTGATCTCGCTTGGCCTGCTCGACCCGATGGAGACGATATCCTGGCTCGGCGATCCCTCGACGGCGCTGGGCTCGGTCACGGCGATGAATGTCTGGCGCGCCTTCCCCTTTTTCATGGTGATGCTGCTGGCAGGGCTTCAGGCCATCCCGAAGCAACTCTACGAAGCCGCCGAGATCGACGGCGCTTCGCTCCCGCGCCAGTTCTGGCACATCACCCTGCCGCAACTGCGTAGCGTCATAACCACGATCGTGCTGCTGGACTCCATCTGGACGTTCCGCGCCTTCGACCCGGTCTTCGTGATGACAGGTGGTGGGCCCTCGCATGCGTCCGAAGTGCTCGCCACCGCGATCTATTTCGACGGCTTCCAGAAGCTGCGCTTCGGCTACGCCTCGGCGGAAGCCGTGGTGATGTTCGTCGTCCTCTTCATCGTCAGCGCCTTCTATGTCCGGCGCACAATGAGCAATGTGAACTGACATGCCGAGCACCGCGATCCAGAGAGCCTCCTTGCCCTCCCTGCCGTCCAGCCAGCGCCGGAAGGAGCGGCTCCTCAACCTTGCAGCCTATGGCCTGCTCAGCCTCGCGATCCTGATCGTCTTCTTCCCGCTCGCCTGGATGCTGACGGTCTCGGTGCGTCCCAACCTCGAAGTCATGCGGATGCCGCCGGAATGGATCCCGCAGGTCTTCACGCTCGAGGGCTACGCCAAGATCTTCGCCAACACGAAGTTCCTGATCGTCTTCCTCAATACGATGGTGGTGTCGTTGCTCGTCACCATCCTCTCGCTCGTGCTGGGCGCGCTCGCCGCCTATGCGCTGGCGCGCTTCAAGTTCGCCGGGCAGCGCGCCGTGCTGATGTTCCTGATCACAACGCAGATGTTCCCGCTGGTGCTGCTCTGCATCCCGTATTTCCGGATCTTCATCACGCTGGGGCTGTATGACACCCGGACCTCGCTGGTCGTGGTCTACCTCACCTTCACGCTGCCCTTCTGCGTCCTGATGCTGCGCAGCTATTTCCTGAACATCCCGCGCGATATCGAGGAGGCCGCGATGGTCGATGGCTGCTCGCGGATGGGGGCGATCTTCCGCACGCTGATACCGATGTCCTATCCGGCCTTTATCGGCGCGGGGCTCTACACCTTCCTGCTGGCCTGGAACGAATTCCTCTTCGCCGTGGTGCTGATCGAATCCTGGGAAAACCGGGTGCTGACCATGGCGATCTACAGTCTGATGGCCGAATTCGTGACCGAGTGGAACACGATGATGGCGTTCTCTGTGCTGGCAAGCCTGCCTCTGGTGATCGCCTTCATCTTCCTGCAGAAATTCATGGTTCAGGGCATGACCGCGGGCGCGCTGACGTCCTAGCCCGTACAGGATGGGGCAGGGACGGGCAGATCCAAGGGCTTTGCGGGGAAGGCCACTTATCCCCGCCCGCCGACGCGGACCGTAAGCTCGCGCGACCACAACAGAGGGGTCGCCATGCTTTCGTTCCATGAGGAATTTCCGCTGAATTCGGGCCGGCTGGCCTATGCGCCGGCCTTCTCCGACGTCGTCAACGATGTCGTGCTGGCGGCCGACACGCTGTCGCGCATCGCCATCCCCACCGGCGCGCGTTTCGTGGCGCTGAGCTTCGATGGCGATGTGCGGGCGAAGCCAGGCGTCTCCGACACCACGCTGGCGTTGCCGACGACGAACTCGGCCGAAGGCGCAGGAAGTGCGCTCAACCCGGCGCTGCGCCGGCTGCCGGCATCGGCGACGCATCTGTGCCTGCGCGCGCCGGCCGCCTGCAAGGGTTCGCTCGAGTTCTGGGGCTGACGGCGCATGCAAACCCATCTGGAACCGCTCGCGCGGATCGGCCGGGCCCGGCTCGGGCTGCCCGGTCTCTCGACGCCACCCCGGCATGGCTGGGCCAACGCCGTGGAATTCGCCGACCTCGCAGCCTTCGCGGACTTCAATCGCAACCGCTACGCGATCACCTCGGTGCCGGCGGGGGAGATTGCAGCCGCCAACGCGGCCGCGCTGTGCCACAAGCGCCCTTGCAGTTTTGGCGACTGGTTCGCGTTCACGGCCACGTCGACGGAGCGCGCCTATGTCGACGCGGCGGGTCTCTATCGGACGAGCGCGACGGCTGATCAGCCGCGCTTTGACTGGGCGAGCGGGCGGCGCCGGCTTGCGCTGAACGGGGGCTCGACCAATCTGATGCTGCGCTCGTCGGAATTCGCCACATCGCCCTGGGCGGCAAGCGGTGCGGTTGCCATCACGGCTGATGCCGGTACAGCGCCAGACGGGACCGCGACGGCCGATCTCGTTGCCGACACCACGACAGCCGACGTCAATGGCGTCACGCAAAACTGCGCGATCACCAGCAGCGCAAATCCCTATACCGCCTCCTGCTTCCTCAAGGCCGGGACGTCGAGCGTCGCCAGCCTGCGCCTAACCATCGGAGCCTCAGTGGTGGTCGCCGAGGTCGTCGCCAATCTCGCCACCGGTGAGGCGCAGTGGCGCAGCGGCGTTTCGGGAGCGGCTTTCACCATCACGCCGTTTGGCAATGGCTGGCATCGCCTCGCCGTGACCTGCCTGGACAATGCCAGTGGCAACAGCTCGATCAACCTGATCATTCGGCCGGCCTTCGCCACGACCTACAGCAACGCGATCGGAATTGCAGCAACCGGCGGCGTGCTGGCCTGGGGCGCGCAGATCGAACAATCCAGCTTCGCCACACCCTATATGCCGACCACCAGCGCGGCAGTCACGCGGGCTGCCGAAAGCTGCCGGTTATCCGTCGCCGTCGAGGCGCTTCTCCAGCGCAACGCGGCCAGCGTCGTGGTGCGGGGCGGGCTGACGCAGAGCACGAGCACGGGCCGCGTCATCGGCACGGTGACGAGCAGCGGGCTGGCCTGCGGCTCGACGACGGCAGGCCAACTCACCACATCTGACGCCGCCAACTCACGCGGTCTCAGCGCGACGCTGGGTAGCGGGACCAAAACCGCCTTTGGCGCGGCCTATGGCTTCGACGGCTCGGGGCAATCGCTCGTCGGCAATGGCGGGACGGTGGTCGGCGATGCCTATGCGCCTGATGCCCGCAGCACTGTCTATCTCGGACGCAGTGCGGCGGGAGGCTATGCCGATGGTGACTACGACTTCGTCGGGATCGCTCCGTCGCGGCTCGGCGATACCAGGCTTGCCGGGTTGGCCGTGCCTGTTTGAACGCTCTGGCGCGGCCAACCGGGGACATGCTCTACCTGTTGCCATAACGGCAAACAGGTAGCTGCGGATGATGACGGCAGAGTCGAGCAGACCATCAAACGAGCGGATCGCGCGGGGCGGCAAGGCGATCTATGGCGTGCCTCTCGGCATCCTGATGCTGGAGGCGCGCTTTCCGCGCATCCATGGCGACATGGGCAATGGCACGACCTGGCCGTTCCCTGTGCTCTACCGCGTCGTTCCAGGCGCGAGCCCTGACCGCGTGGTTGTCGGCGGCGCGGCCGGGCTGCTGCCGGATTTCATCGAGGCGGCGCGCGACCTCGTGCGCCTCGGCGCCGAGGCGATCACCACCAATTGTGGTTTCCTCTCGCTGTTCCAGCAGGAACTGGCGGCGGCGGTCGGCGTGCCGGTCGCGACCACTTCGCTGATGCAGGTTCCCTGGGTGCAGGCGACGCTGCCGCCGGGCAAGCGCGTCGGCGTCGTCACCGTCTCGAAGGCGAGCCTTACGCCTGCCCATCTCACGGGCGCGGGCGTTCCGCTCGACACACCCGTCACCGGGACAGAGAACGGCCAGGAGTTCTTCCGCGTGCTGATCAAGGCCGAGAAGGACGATATGGACATCGACCTCGCCGAGCAGGACGTCGTGCAGGCCGCGCGCGATCTGGTTTCGGCCAATCCCGATGTCGGCGCCATCGTGCTGGAATGCACCAACATGCCGCCCTATGCCGCCGCCGTACAGCGCGCCACGGGGCTGCCGGTCTACGACATCTATTCGATGATCACCTGGTTCCATGCGGGCCTGAGGCCGCGCGTCTTTGGGTGATAAGCTTCTCGGGTCGCCTTGGGCTGTACCTTCAGCCCTCATCCTGAGGAGCCGCGAAGCGGCGTCTCGAAGGATGGTCCAGTTCGTGCCAGTGCCTGCTGGAGCATCCTTCGAGACGCGCCTCCGGCGCTCCTCAGGATGAGGGCTGAGTGATTGGAATGCGCCGACTTATCCCCGGCCCCTGCGGCTCGATGAATACTGGCCTCGCATCCGGCGCGTGTCGCGTCCAACTCCTGCGAGGTTTTCATGACCGCAACGCCGCGGCTTTCGCTGCCCCTCCTCGCCGCCGGCCAGGCGCAAAAACATGTCACCCATAATGACGCCCTTGTGCGGCTCGACGGCATGATCCATCTCGCCGTTGCCAGCCGTTCGGAAACGGCGCCGCCGTCATCCCCGAGCGAGACCGACGCCTATATCGTGCCGGCCGACGGCACCGGCGCATTCGCCGGCCGCACCGACCGACTCGCGCTCTACGAAGACGCCGGTTGGACCTTCCTGACGCCGCGCATCGGCTGGCAGGCCTGGGTCGCGGACGAGGCCGAGTTGCAGATCTGGACCGGCACGGAATGGCGCAGGGCCGCGCCGACGAGCAGCATGGGCGCTGAGCTCTGGGGCGTGAACGGCACGGCCGACGAGACGACGCGCTTCGTCGTCGCCGCCGAGGCGAGCCTGTTCAACCATGATGGCGCGGGGCACCAGCTCAAGCTCAACAAGGCCGGGGTGGGGGACACGGCGAGCCTGCTCTTCCAGACCGGCTATTCGGGCCGTGCCGAGGTGGGGCTGGCGGGCGACGACGACCTGCATGTTAAGGTCAGCGCGGATGGCGCGAACTGGATCGAGGCGCTGGTGATCGACCGGAGCACGGGCGCCGTCTCGCTGCCCGCGACGGATTGGGCGCAGGACCGGCCGCTGCCCAATCTGCTGGTCAATGGCGATATGCTGGTGAACCAGCGCGGCTTCTCCGGCGGGGCGCTCCCGGCCGGCAGCTATGGATTCGACCGCTGGAAGGCGGGCGCAGCGGGCGCGACGGTATCCGTGAGCGGTTTCGAGATCACGTTGAGCGCGGGCGCTATCATCCAGCCCGTCGAGCCGGCGCTGTGGGGCATTAGTTCCTTCGCCTCTCTGCCGCTGTGCCTCTCGGTGGAGGGTCTCACCGGCGGCAGCCTGACGGTGACGATCGGCAGCCAGAGCGGGACGATCACCGCCGGGAGCGGACGACGTGCCATCACCCTGATGCCCGCGAGCGGGGACAGCGGCACGCTCGCGGTGCAACTCGCGCCAGCCTCGAGTGCCGCAAGCTTCTCCCGCATCAAGCTCGAATTCGGCACGGCGGAGTCCGGCTGGGCCGCGCGACCGCTGCCCGAGGAGGAGCGGCTGTGCCGGCGATATCATTGGGTGCGCAGCGGCCAGCTCCTGCTCGACGGCTATCAGGCGGCCTCCGGCACGACCCGGCAGGAGATCGCCTTGCCGTGCAGGATGCGGGCCACACCGTCAGTCAGCTTCACCACCTCGCTGGACACCAACATCGAGACGGGCACCGATCCGGTCGTAGGCGCTCTCTCAGCCGAGACCGCCTATGCCGAGATTTCCGCTGAGGCACTCGGGCGCGTGAGCGCGACATTCGACGACATCGTGTTCGACGCGGAGCTTTGAGGCTCAACACGTCATTCCGGGGCAGGCCGCAGGCCTGAGCCCGGAACCCATGGCCACGACATCGGCTGGTAAGGTTTGCGGCCTGATTGGAACACGACCGTCATTGTGAGGAGCGACGAAGCAATCCAGGGGGGCGTAGAGCTCTACGATGCTGGATTGCTTCGCTGACGCTCGCAATGACGGGGCGGTGGCTTATTCGCTCACCGGCTTGCGCGCCTTCAGCAGTGCGATCAGCCCCTCGTCTCGGCGCTGTTCGAGTTCGGCGATCGAGCGGCCGGCGCTCTCCTCGGCGACACCATCGACGATGGCGCGCTGGACCTCCTCGCCGAGCCCGGGATTGCCCAGCGATTCCCAGCGCCTCAGCTGGCTTGGGCCGAGATGGGCGAGATAGCCTTCGATCCCGCCTTCACCGCCGCCGAGATGGTAAGTCATGTGCGGTCCCATCAGCGCCCAGCGCAGGCCGGGGCCGTTGACCAGCGCCGCGTCGATCTCGGCCACGCTGGCGACGCCCTGCTCGACGAGATGGACCGCCTCGCGGTAGAGCGCCGAAGCCAACCGGTTGGCGATATGGCCGGGCATTTCCCGGTTCATGATGACAGGCCGGCGGCCGAGGCTTCGGTAGAAGTTGGCCGCACGCGTGACCGCCGCCTCATCCTCACCGACGATCTCGACCAGCGGCACGAGATGCGGCGGGTTGAAGGGGTGGGCGACGATGATACGCCCGGGCCGAGCGCAATCGGCGACGATGGCGCTGCGTAGCAGCGCGGATGTGCTGCTGGCGATGATCGCCTGCGGGTCGGTCAGCGCGTCGATCTCGGCTAGGAGCTGGCGCTTGGTCGCCTCGTTTTCCGGCCCGTTCTCCTGGACGAAATGCGCGCCCTTCAGCGTCTCTGGGAGGTCTGTCGAAAAGGCGATGTTGCCGGTGCCGGCGGGACCGATTTCCGCCAGTTGCGCGCGGGCGCGCTCGACATGGGCGCGGAACTTCGCCTCTGCCGCGGGCGAGGGGTCGTAGGCCGCGACGTCGATGCCGTGGGCGGTCGCCAGCGCCGCCCAGCTCGCGCCGATGAGGCCGGCGCCGATGATGGCGATGCGCTCGATGATCTCGCTCATGCCTAGTGGATCTCCGGCTCGGGGATCTTTGCGGTGCCTTCGAGGAAGTCGAAGTCGCAGCCCTTGTCGGCCTGGCGGATATGGGCGGCAGACATCTTGCCCCAGCCGCGCGGATAGTCGCGGTCCGGCGGGCTCCAGGCGGCGAGGCGCGCGGCGATCTCGGCCTCGGAGAGGTTGACCGAGATGCTGCGGGCCTCGACATCGACGCTGATGATGTCGCCGGTCTTCACCGCCGCGAGCGGGCCCTTGATATAGGCCTCCGGCGCAACATGGAGCACGCAGGCGCCATAGCTCGTGCCGGACATGCGGGCGTCCGAGATGCGCAGCATGTCACGCACGCCCTGCTTGAGCAGCTTGCGCGGGATCGGCAGCATGCCCCATTCCGGCATGCCGGGACCGCCGACAGGGCCGCAGTTCTTCAGCACCATGATGTGGTCGGCTGTGACGTCGAGGTCCTCGTCGTTCACAGCCTTCATCATCGCGTCGTAGTCCTCGAAGACCAGCGCCGGGCCGGAATGCCTGAGCAGGCGCGGCTCTGCGGCTGACGGCTTGATCACGCAGCCATCGGGGGCGAGGTTGCCCTTCAGCACGGCCAGCCCGTTGGCTGTGGAGACGGCGCGGTCGAGCGGGCGGATGACGTTGTCGTCATAAACCTTTGCCAGCGCGATCGTCTCGGCGATCGGCTTGCCGGTGACGGTCATCGCGTCGGTGTGGAGCTTGGTCTCCAACTGCTTCAGCAGGGCAGGGAGCCCGCCCGCGTAGAAAAAGTCCTCCATCAGGAATTCGCCCGACGGACGCAGGTTGGCGATCACCGGCACGGTTCGCGAAAAGGTGTCGAAGTCGTCGGGCGTCAGCGGCACGCCGGCGCGGCCGGCCATGGCAACGAGGTGGATGATGGCGTTGGTCGAGCCCGCCACCGCCATGTGCACGGTCAGCGCGTTCTCAAAGCTTTTTCGCGTCAGGATACGGTCGGGGGTGAGGTCTTCCCAGACCATCTCGACGATGCGCTTGCCGGATGCCGCCGCCATGCGCGGATGGGCTGCGTCGGCTGCGGGGATGGCTGAGGCGCCGGGCAGGGTCAGCCCCAGCACCTCGGCATGGCTCATCATCGTCGCGGCGGTGCCCATCACCATGCAGGTGCCATAGGAGCGAGCGATGCCGCTTTCCATCTCCTGCCACTGGTCGTCGGTGATGTTGCCGGCTTCCTTCTCGGCCCAGTATTTCCAGACGTCGGCGCCCGAGCCGAGGATTTTTCCGGCCCAGTTGCCGCGCAGCATCGGGCCGGCTGGCACGAAGATGAAGGGGAGCCCTGCGCTGCAGGCGCCCATGATCAGGGCCGGCGTGGACTTGTCGCAGCCGCCCAGCAGCACCGCGCCGTCGAGCGGGTGGGAGCGGATCGATTCCTCGGTCTCCATCGCGAGGAAGTTGCGATAGAGCATGGTGGTCGGCTTCTGGTACTGCTCGGAGGCCGAGGCGACCGGGATCTCGACCGGAAAGCCGCCCGCCGCCCAGACCGCGCGCTTCACGGCCTCCGCGCGATCGCGCAGATGGGTGTGGCAGGGGTTGATCTCGGACCAGGTGTTGATGATGCCGATGACGGGTTTTCCCATGAACTCGTCATGGCCAAACCCCATCTGCAGCGCCCGCGAGCGATGGCCGAAGGAGCGCAGATCGCTGGCCCCGAACCAGCGCTTCGAGCGCAGCGTATCGGGCGTCTTGCGTGGATGGGACATGGGCGTTTCCTTAGGTCGTTTTTGCTCTTGAACCTCTCCGTCATTCCGGGGCGGCCCGTAGGGCCGAGCCCGGAACCCATGAACACGAGGCGGCCGGCAATGCCAGCAGCGAAGCCCGCGCCTCCCTCTGCATGGGCGTGTTCATGGGTTCCGGGCTCATCGCTGTGCGATGCCCCGGAAAGACGGATTACTCAGCCGCCGCGCGCAGGGCGCCCCAGCCGGAGACGATGCTGCGTAGTTCCACGCGCTCGGCCTCGTTGAGCTCCGGCAGGCCGGGCAGGCGGACCGGGCCGACCTGTGTGCCGAGCAGGCCGAGAGCCTCCTTCACGACCGTGACATTGGCGCCGTTGCCGTATTTGGTGCGCATGGTCTCGAAGCCGGCGATCTCGCTGACCAGCTTGCGGGCGAGCGCATAGTCGCCGGCCTCGAGCGCGGTCCAGATCGCGAGCGAACGCTCCGGTGCGACATTGACGAGGCCCGAGGTGAAGCCGCGCGCGCCGAGCGCATGGAAGGGCGCCGCCCAGCCTTCGGCTAGGCCGCAGATCCAGTTGGCGGAGGTGCCTTCCGTGGCGCGCACGCATTCGGCCAGTAGCATGACATTGGGGGAGGCGAACTTCACGCCCGCAACATTGGCGTGGGTCGCGACGCGGACGAGGTCCTTGATGCCGATCGCGTCGGAGCGGATATAGGCCACGACCGGCATGTCGAGTGCCTCGGCGATGGCGATGATGTAGTCGGCCTGGCTTTGGGGCGCGGCGAAGGGATCGAGCGGGTGGTGCACCATCACCGCGTCGCAGCCGGCCTCGGCGGCGAGCTTGCCGGTCGAGACGGCCTCGCGGAGCGAGCGGCCGATGCCGGCTGTCACCAGTGCCTTGCCCGCAGTGGCCTCGGCTGCGACGGCGTGGCTGCGCACCACCTCGTCTGATGTCATCGGGTAGAACTCGCCGGTGTTGCCGGCCGAGACGATGTTGTGGATGCCGGCCTCGGCGATCCCGCGCACGATCCTGCCGGTGACGGCCCAATCCGCCTCGCCATCGCTGCCCCAGGCGGTGACATGCACGCCCGAAATGCCGCGCAGCGCGGTCCTCACCCTGTCATTCGTCATAACGCAGTCCTTCCGCATCGGCGCCGAACACCTGCCGTACATGGGCTTTCGCCGAGCGGACGATGTGGCGGCGCATGGTTTGCTCCGCGAGGCCCGGATCGCGGGCGCGCAGCGCTTCGAAAATCGAACGGTGTTCTTCCAGCCCCAGCCGCCGCTCCGCCGGTTTGGCGAGGAGGGCGATGCGCTGGGCGTGGTCGTACATGCGCTGGCCGTCGAGCCGGCGCTCCAGGTAGGTACAGCCTGACAGGCGGTGGATCATGCCGTGATAGGCCTCGTTGAGGGTGACGATGTCCTCGAGTTCGCTGTGCTCTGTGGCGTGTTCCATGTCGCCGATCAGTTGCGCCATGGCAGCGATGTCGGCGTCGCCGATCCGGTTGGCGGCGATGTGGGCCATGACGCTTTCGAGCGCGGCGCGCCCGAGCGCCATTTCGAGCGCCTGGCGGGCGGAAAACTCGACGAAGACGCCGCGCCGGCTCTCGGTGCGGACGAGTCCCTCGCTCTCGAGCTTGCGGATGGCGTCCTTCACCGGCGTCGTGCTGACGCCGAGCATCTCGGCGAGATGACGCTCGTTCAGGCGCTCGCCATAGCTGAACTGGCCAGCGACGATCGCGCGGCGCAGGCGCTCATGGACGTGCTCGCGCAGCGAGCGCAGCAGATGCGGAGCGACGGGTTCGATGGTGATCATGTCCGGCATGGGTGTTCCGAGGCAAGCGCGCCGCGCGACTCTCCTGAAAGCGCGTGCGGAGCTTTCCGCCATCACCACACCCTCTCACCACAAACGGCAAGCATCGGCAAGTCTGAAATTTCAGATTTCAAATCTCCGATCCTGTGTTATGTCCGATGCCAATGGCGCGCGAAAAGCGGGCCGCGCCGGCCTCAAAACGCGCCGGCAAGGGAAACGAAACCGGAGGAAACACCATGACCATGACACGTAGGGCGATGATCGCCGCCGCCTGCCTGCTCGGCGCGCCGGCCGCAATGGCGCAATCCGACTATCCAGGCAGCCGCGTGGTGACGATCGTCGTGCCCTTCGCGGCGGGCGGGACCACCGACCTTCTGGGGCGCATCCTGGCAGACCGGCTGGGCGCAAGGCTGAACGGCAAGTTCATCGTCGAGAACCGCGTCGGTGCAGGCGGCAATACGGGCGCTGCGGCGGTGGCGCGCGCCGCCCCCGACGGCTACACCCTGACCATGGGCACGGTGTCGTCCCATGCCATCAACCCCGGCGTCTATGCCAAGATGCCCTACGACCACATCAAGGACTTTGCGCCGATCTCGCAGGTCGCCAGCGTTCCCAACATCCTGATGGTCAATCTCGACCTGCCGGCCAAGACGGTTCCCGAACTGATCGAGTTGCTCAAGAAGAACCCCAACAAGTACTCCTTCGGCTCCTCGGGCGCCGGCACCTCGACGCATATGGCGGCCGAACTGTTCAAGGTCTCGACCGGAACCGATATGGTCCATGTGCCTTACCGCTCGAGCGGGCAGGTGACGCAGGATCTGCTCTCCGGCCAGATCCAGATCACGTTCGACAACATCACCATCGCCTGGCCCCATGTCGAAGCGGGCAAGATCCGCGCGCTCGCCACCGCGACCCCGCAGCGCCTGGCGGTCGCAAAGGATCTGCCGGCGCTGTCGGAGTTCATCCCGGGCTATGACGCCAGCTCCTGGCACGGCTTCTTCGCGCCCTCGGGCGTGCCCAAGGAGATTGTGGCAAAGCTCTCGACCGAGACGCAGGCGATCATGCGCGAGCCCGCCGTGATCGAGCAGTTGAAGAAGCTCGGCGTCGATCCCGTCGGCTCGACCAGCGAGCAGTTCACCGCGCATATCGCCTCGGAAACCAAGCGCTGGGGCGAGGTCGCGCAGAAGGCCAATGTACGGATCGAGTGAGCCTTTTTTCCAGACCCGTCATTGCGAGGAGCGCATGCGACGACGCAATCCAGGGGCGGCAGAGCACTACGTTCCTCTGGATTGCTTCGCTGCGCTCGCAATGACGGTGCCGATGCCCGGCAGTTCTAGCTAATTCACACGTTGCGGATCCCCCGAATGACCAGCCTCACCCCAGAGAACCGCAAGAAACTCCAGCGTGTCTCGACCGCGACCCTGACGACGGCGCTGTTCAAGCGCGGCTTCCGCAATGTCTTCATCCAGGACGTCCGGCCGCTGAACCCGGCGGGTCCTCAGATGGTCGGCGAGGCCTTCACGCTGCGCTACATCCCGGCACGCGAGGACCTCGACCATCTCGGCATGTTCGAGGGCACGCAGCATCCGCAGCGCCGTGCTGTCGAGGATTGCCCGCCCGGCCATGTCATGGTGATCGATAGCCGCAAGGATGCGCGCGCGGCCTCGGCCGGCGGCATCCTGGTGTCTCGACTGATGCAGCGCGGGGTGGCCGGCGTCGTCACCGATGGCGGCTTTCGCGACAGCCCCGAGATAGCGGCGATGCCGTTCCCGGCCTATCACAACCGCCCCAGTGCGCCGACCAACCTGATCCGGCATCATGCGCTCGACATCAATGCGCCGATCGCCTGTGGCGATGTTGCTGTCTATCCCGGCGACATCATGGTCGGCGATGGCGAGGGGGTGTGCGTCGTGCCGGCCCATCTCGCCAACGAGGTCGCCGAAGAGGCGTATGAGCAGACGGCCTATGAGGATTTCGTGGCCGAACGCGTGCGCGCGGGGCAGGGCATCTTCGGGCTGTACCCCGCCAATGCCGAGACCAAGGCGGAATTCGCGAAGTGGCGGTCGGGCTGGGCGTAAGGGCGCGGACGTCGACTCATGTCTGCCTGATCCTTTACACGCGGTGTCAACCCGGGCGACCGCAGGTTGACCCGGGATCCATTCCGGAACCTGACAGGCAAGCGCTCTGGCATGGATCCCGGATCTCCGCTTCGCTGCGTCCGGGATGACAGGCTGGGGGCCAGCGGGCTCTCAGATCCGATAAAACTCCCGGTACCACGCCACGAAGCGCGCAATGCCCGTCTCGATCGGCGTGTCCGGACGGAAGTCGACCTGGGTCTGGAGATCGCCGACATCGGCATAGGTCGCCCGCACGTCGCCGGCCGGCATCGGCAGATGGCGCTTGATCGCCGCCTTGCCGCAGGCGTCCTCGATCACGGCGATGAAGCGGTCGAGCCGGACCGGGCTGTGGTTGCCGATGTTGTAGATGCGGTGCGGCGCAGCGGCGGTTGCGGGATCGGGCGCGGCGCTGTCGAAGTCCGGATTTGCGGATGGCGGAAGCGCCGTCAGGCGGCAGATCGCCTCGCTGACATCGTCGACATAGGTGAAGTCGCGGCTCATCCGGCCTTCGTCATAGACGTCGATCGGCGTGCCCTCGAGGATGGCCTTGGTGAATTTGAAATAGGCCATGTCGGGCCGTCCCCAGGGGCCGTAGACCGTGAAAAATCGAAGCGCGGTCGCGCGGATGCCGTAGAGATGGGCGTAGGAATGCGCCATCAGCTCGTTGGCGCGCTTCGTCGCGGCGTAGAGCGAGACCGGGTGGTCGGCGCCGTCATGCTCGCTGAAGGGCGTCTTGCTGTTGGTGCCGTAGACCGAGCTCGACGAGGCATAGATCAGGTGCCCGACGGGGTGGCGGCGGCAGGCCTCCAGCATCGAGAGAAAGCCGTCGAGGTTGGAGCGCGCATAGGCGTAAGGGTTGTCCAGCGAGTAACGCACGCCCGCCTGCGCCGCGAGATGGATCACGACATCGGGTGCCCATGCAGCGAAGGCGGCCAGTACCGCTTCGTTGTCGGCGATGTCCAGCGCCTCGAAGGAGAAACCGTTGCGGGCTGACAGCCGGTCGAGGCGCGCCTGTTTCAGGGCCGGGTCGTAGTAGTCGTTGAGATTGTCGATGCCCAGGACCGTGATGCCGCGATCCAGCAGCGCCTGCGCGACATGGAAGCCGACAAAGCCGGCCGCGCCGGTGACGATGGCACGCCGGACCGGGATGGGGGAGGCGGGGTTCATGATGCCGCTCTAGCGCGAGGCGCGCCATGCCGGTTGCCGATCTCGATCATGACTGAAACCGCTTAGTGAGGCGCGTATGCGCGGTCAACCGAGCGCAGCGATACCAAAGGCGGACGCACTGCCGGCCGCCCCATTCCGGAACGAGATGGAACAGGTTTAATATAGGATCGAAATCGGCGCGCATGGTTGCGTCACCCTGGCGCGACGCAGGTCCGAGCCGAGCCTGTCGCGATAATTCTCGGATACAAGATGGCTTTCACTTCACCTCCGGCCACTGCCGGGGCATCGTTTGCACTGCGCTTCAAGACGCTGGCGCATCTGCCGCGCCTGCTGCTTTCGCTCTGGCGGACGAGCCCGGTGCTGGCGGCCTGCGTCGTGGTGCTGCGGCTGCTGCGGGCGGCGCAGCCGCCGCTGGTGCTCTATGTCGGCAAGCTCATCATCGACGAGATCATCGTGCAATCGCGCATGCCCTCGGCAGGGCCCGATCTCGCGGATTGGCTTGATAGCGGGCGCCTGAACGCGCTCTGGACCTGGCTCCTGCTGGAATTTGCGCTGATGGTCGGCGCCAACGTCCTGACGCGGATCGGCGCGCTGATCGAAGGCATGCTGAGCGAGCTTCACGGCACGGCGCTGAGCATCCAGATCATCGGGCATGCGGCCGACCTCGACCTGCGCGACATCGAGACCAGCGAGACCCAGGACAAGCTGCAGCGTGCCCGCATCCAGACGGCGATGGGCGGAGGCCTGCTCAACACAGTGCTCAGCCAGGTGCAGGACGCCGTCACGCTGGTCATTTTCCTGGGCGGATTGATCGCCTTCGTTCCCGTGCTGATCGGGTTGCTGCTGCTGGCCCTGCTGCCGACCCTGTTCGGCGAGGCTCATTTCAACGAGAAGAGCTATGCGCTCAGCCGGGCACTGACGCCCGAGCGGCGCTATATGGAGTATGTCCGCAATGCCGGCTCGGTCGCTTCCGCGGCCAAGGAGGTCAAGCTGTTCGGGCTCGGGCCCTTGCTCGCGCAGCGCTACGCGGAGGCTGCAGGCAAGGTCTTCTCCGCCAATCGCAAGCTGGCGACCGGGCGTGCGCTGTGGAGCGGGCTGTTCGGGGCGGTCGCCTCGCTGGCCTATTACGCGGCTTACGCCGTGGTGGCCTGGCGCACGGTCCGGGGCGAATTCAGCATCGGCGAGCTGACCTTTCTGTCCGGCTCGCTGTTGCGCCTGAACGGGCTGTTCGAGCGCCTTATCGTCGGGCTGACCAATCTCGCCTCGCAGGCGCAGTTCCTCGACGATTTCTTCTCCTTCATGGACATGCGCTCGTCGATGCCGCAGCCGGCGACTCCGTGCCCGTTTCCGGCGCCGATGCGGCAGGGCATCGTCTTCGAGAATGTCGGCTTCCGCTATCCCGACAAGGACGGCTGGGCGCTGCGCAACCTCAGCTTCACACTGCCGGCAGGCGAGACGCTGGCGCTGGTGGGCGAGAACGGCGCCGGCAAGACGACGATCGTCAAGCTGCTGACCCGGCTCTACGACCCCGACGAGGGCCGCATCCTCGTCGACGGTATAGACCTGCGCGAGATCGACGTGGCCGAGTTGCGCGACCATGTCGGCGCGATCTTCCAGGATTTCGTGCGCTATCAGGTCACGGCCGGCGAGAATATCGGCATCGGCCGGGCTGCCGAACTCGACAACCAGCCCCGCATCCGCGACGCCGCGCAAAAGAGCCTGGCCGATCCGCTGATCGAGAAGCTGCCGCTTGGCTACGACCAGATGCTGGGCCGGATCTTCGCCAAGGGGCTCGATCTCTCAGGGGGCGAATGGCAGAAGATCGCGATCGCACGCGCCTATTTCCGCGACGCCGACATCCTGATCCTCGACGAGCCGACTGCGGCGCTCGATGCCCGCGCCGAGGCCGAGATCTTCGAACGCTTCCGGGGCCTCAGCCAGTCCAAGACGTCGCTGCTGATCTCGCACCGCTTCTCGACGGTGCGCATCGCCGACCGCATCCTCGTGCTGGAGAACGGTGCGATCCTGGAAAGCGGCAACCACGAGGAGCTGGTCGCGCTGGGCGGCCGCTATGCCGAGCTGTTTGCGCTGCAGGCGGCGGGGTTCCAGTAGGACATCGTCATTGCGAGCGAAGCGAAGCAATCCAGGAGTGCATAGAGCTCTACGCTGCTGGATTGCTTCGCTGCGCTCGCAATGACGGCGAGGTGCGGCCTTACGCCCTTGCCAGCGCCTCGACCGGATCGAGGTTTGCGGCGTTGCGTGCGGGCAGGAAGCCGAAGGTCAGGCCGATCAGCGTCGAGCAGGCGATCGCGGCGGCAAAGGCCTCGCCGGAATAGACGAACTTGATCGGCGAACCGGCGAGGCCGAAGCCGGAGCCGATTGCAAGCGCCAGCCCGATGCCCAGCACGCCGCCGATGAAGCAGACCAGCGAGGCCTCGATCAGGAACTGCTGAAGGATGTCGCTGCGCCGGGCGCCGACCGCCATGCGCAGGCCGATCTCGCCGGTGCGCTCGATCACCGAGACCAGCATGATGTTCATCACGCCGATGCCGCCGACAAGCAGGGAGATCACCGCGATCGAGGCGATCAGCAGCGTCATCGTCTCGGTCGTCCCGGTGATCGCGCGGCGGATCTCGTCCGTGTTGCGCATGAAGAAGTCGGTGGTGCGGTGGCGATGCGTCAGCAGCTCGGTCACGGCCTCCTGGGCGGCCTCCGTCGAGGTGTCGTCGGTGACGCGCAGGCTGATGCTGCGCAAGGAGAGATCGCCGAGGAAGCGGCCCTGGACGGTGGTGTAGGGCAGGTAGACCTGCGGGTTCTGGCTGCCGCCGAAGCCGCCCTGCTGAAACTTCATCACCCCGATGACGCGGCAAGGCACGGCGCCGACCAGGACGACAGCGCCGATCGGGTTGCGCGAGCCCGGAGGGAACAGGACCTGAAGCGTGTTCTCGTCGATCACCACATCCTGCGCGAACCGGCGCACATCGTCTGCATCGAAGAAGCGGCCCTGGACCAGGACGCTGCCGCGCACGTCGAAGTACTGTTCACCGACGCCGTTGACCTGCGCGCTGGCCTCGATCGCGCCGAAGCGGACATTGGCGGAAGTCGTCACGGTGGGCGTGACGCTGGCTGCATAGGGCTGACTCGCCAGGATCTGCGCGTCGCCGACCGTCAGCGTCTTAACCCGGCCCGAGCGGATGTCGCCGAAGCCGGAGCCCGGAAATATCTCGAGCGTGTTAGTGCCGAGGCTCGAGATCGAGGCCAGCACGCTCTGGCGCGAGCCCTCGCCGAGCGCCACGACCGCGACCACCGAGGCGATGCCGATGATGATGCCGAGCATGGTCAGCGCTGTGCGCAGGCGGTGCGCCTGCATCGCCCGCAATGCCATGCCGAACGCCTCGCGCAGGCGCCCGGCGGCGGCGCGCCAGCGGCTGGCGGGCGCCGGGGGCGGCGAGGGTGGGGCCACGGGCTCCGATAGCGGCACGCTGCGCGTGTCGGCGATGATCTTGCCGTCGCTGAGCTCGATGATGCGCTGGGCCCGGGCCGCGACATTCATGTCGTGGGTGACCAGGATGATGGTATGCCCTTCGCGGCTGAGCTCTTCCAGCAGCGCCAGCATCTCCTCGCCGCTCTTGCGGTCGAGCGCACCGGTTGGTTCGTCGGCGAGGATGACGCGGGCGCCGTTCATCAATGCGCGCGCGATCGAGACGCGCTGCTGCTGGCCGCCGGACAACTCGGAGGGGCGATGCGTCTTGCGGGCGCCGAGGCCAAGCCGCTCGAGCAGGGCCGCGGCGCGGCCGTGGCGAGGGCCGGCCTTCATGCCGGCATAGATCGCGGGCACCTCGACATTGGCGAGCGCCGTCAGCTCCGGCAGGAGATGGTAGCGCTGGAAGATGAAGCCAAAATACTCTCGCCGAAGCCGCGCCAGCTCCTCGGGGCCGAGGTCGCGCGTCGAGCGGCCATCGATCTGGTAGTCGCCAGCGGTTGGCCGATCGAGACAGCCGATCACGTTCATCAGGGTTGACTTGCCGGAGCCGGAGGGGCCGACGATGGCGACCATCTCGCCGGCCTCGATCGTCAGGTCTGCGCCGTCCAGCGCCGAGACGCCGGTCTCGCCGATGCCGAAATCGCGCCGGACGCCGCTGAGCTTGATGAGGGGCACGCCCACGCCGTCAGAACCCGAAGGGTGAACGGGGGCGGCGTGTCTGGCCGGCCGCGGTGGGCCCGCCGCTGGCGCGGGCGGTGACGACGCGCTCGCCAGCCTTCAGGCCCGAGGTGATTTCGGCAACGATCTTGTTGTCGAGCCCGACCGTGACCTTGCGCATCGCCGGCTTGCCCTCGTCGTCGAGCACTTCGACGACGGTGCCGCCGCGCCCGCGCCGGATCGCCGTCGAGGGGATGGTGACGACGCCCGTCGCCTTGCCGACGACGACAGTGACCTGAACCGTCATCGAGGTCAGGAGCCTGCCCTGTGAGTTGGGGACCTCGAACAGCGCATTGTAATACACCGCAGTGGCGGTGGCGGCGCTCGAACTGGTCGAGGTCGAGGAGCTGTTCATGTTCTGCGTCTTCAGCGTGTCGGGCGCGGGCTCGACGAAGCTGATGCGGCCGGGAAAGCGGGTATCGGGCTCGCCAAGCACGCTGAAGAAGACGTCCTGCCCGGTCTTGACCCGCAGCACGTCGGCTTCCGAGATCTTGGCCTTGACGGTCATGATCGAGACATCGCCGAGCACCACGATGGTGGGCGCGGATTGCACCGCGTTGACCGTCTGGCCTTCCTGCGCGACCACCGCGAGCACGGTGCCTGCTGTCGGGGCGGTGATGCGGGTGTAGCCGAGATTGGCGCGCGCGGTCTCGACCTTGACCTTGCCGGAGGTGATCTGCGCCTCGAGCGCCGCGATCTGGGCGCGCGTGGTGCGCACCGTCATCTCGGCGTTCTCATAGGCGTCGCGCGAGACGGCGTTCTGGCTGACCATCTGCTTCTGGCGCACCAGCACGGATTCCGCATAGGCCAGCGTGGCCTGGCGCTCGTCGCGCTGCGCATTCATCATGGCGAGGTCGGCTTCCGCCGAGCGCAAGGCGTTCTGCTGGGTAATCGCGTCGATCTCGGCGATCAGATCGCCCTGCGCGACAGTCTGGCCGAGCTTGACCTTGAGCGTGGTCAGGCGGCCGGAGACCTGGGCGCCGACGCTGACCTGGCGGATAGGCTCCAGTGCGCCGCTGGCGAGCACCGCTTCCTCGACATCGCCAACGACGGCAGCCACGCTCGGCAGGGCCTGTGCCGGCACTTGCGAGGTCTGCTGCGAACGCAGGGCGTAACCTCCGGCGGCGAGCGCACCCAGCACCAGGACGAGCAGCGCAATACGGCGAAACCTCATTGGTTTGTTTCCCCGGACGGCAGGGCGCGCAGGCGCGGTCCCTGCGGCCCGTCTTCAACTGTAGGATGCGCAAGGTCGACCGGCCGGATCCAGCCGCCGCCGAGCGCCTTGTTGAGCGCAATGAACTGGGTCGCAAGCGCGATCCGGCTCTGGAGCAACGCTTCCTCCGAACTATACAGCGAGCGCTCCGCATCGAGCACATCAAGGAAACTGGTGCCGCCCGAGCTATAAAGCGAGCGCGACAGGCGGGCGGCCTCGCCGGAAGCCGAAGCGGCGCGCTGCAAGCTGACGAGGCGAAGGCGCTCCTGCCGCAAGCCCACCAGCGCGTCTTCCACATCCTGAAGCGCCGTCAGCACGGAAAGGCGAAGCGCGGAATCGGACTGGTCGCGCTGGGCGCGGGCCACATCGACCGCCGCCGCAAGTTCGCCGCCATTGAAAATAGGCACGCTGAGCGTGGGGCCGAAGGCCCAGCCGATCGCGCTGTTCCTGGCGAGATCACCTAACTTCAGCGCCGAGGTGGAGATGTTGCCGGTCAGCGAGATCGAGGGATAGCGCGCGGCTTCCGCCTGGCCGATGCGCGCGGTCGTCGCGGCCAGCCTGCGCTCGGCGGTGCGGACATCGGGGCGGCGGCGCAGCACGTCGGCGGGAATGCCGGCGCGTGGGGTAGCCGCTGCAGCAGGAACGCCACCCGAGCGGGCGAAGGGCCTCGCCATCGCAGATGGGGGCTGGCCGGTGAGCACCGCGAGGCGGTGCAGCGTCTGCGCCAGTGCCGCTTCGAGCGATGGGATCTGGGCCTGCGTGCTGGCGACCTGGGCCTCGGCCCGCGCGGTATCGACGGCGGAGACATCACCGGCGCGGAACCGGGTCTTTGTCAGCTCCTCCGTCTGGCGGAAGGTCGCGACCGTGCGCTTGGTCAGGGCAATGCGCGCCTGATAACCGCGCGCCTCGACATAGGTCGCGGCGACATCGCCGACCAGGGTCAGCAGGACGCCGTCGAGATCATCCTCGGCGGCATCCGCGCCATAGGTCGCCGCTTCGACCGCTCTGTCGCGCGCGCCGAATATATCGAGCTCCCAGGAGGTGTCGAAACCGGCGCGATAGCTGCTGCGGGTCGCTCCGCCCGAACGCGAGCGGATGGCGGAAGCGGAACCGTCGACCTGCGGGAACAGGGCGCCCACAGTCTGAGCGCGCGACGCGCGGGCCTCTCGGATGCGCGCCTTGGCCTGCGCGACGTCGAGATTACCGGAGACGGCGTCGGCGATGATCGTGTTGAGCGTCGGGTCCTTGAACAGCCGCCACCATTCGGCGGGGTTGGGCACCTTCTGCTTGGACGACGTCGCGCTCCAGTGCTGCGGCAGGTCGATCGCGGGTGGGGCGTAGTCGGGGCCGACGGCGCAGGCCGCGAGACCCATCGCCAGCGGCAAGAGCGCCAGGCGCAGGCATGCCTTGGCGTCCATCCCCGCAGCCAAGCGGCTCCAGGCGTCGATGGGCGCGACGGAGCGCGGCCTTGCGGCGCTGTGCAATCTGATCACGCGGCGAGATCCAGGACCCGAATCGGTGCGGGCGGTACGTCCGCTCGTGGCGTGAGGCCTACAAAGCAGCCGGGGCAATTGCAACTATGGCGCGGCGACAGGCGTTCCGCGCCGCAATTGGGGTAGGGCGTTGCGGCAGCTTGGCGATGGCGAAGAGAGGCAGCAGGGACTAGACCTCCTGCCGTTCACAGGTCGATACGCTCCAGCCGAGCGCCAGGGAGAGAGACAATGGGCTTCAAGCCTCCGTTCGCCGGAATACATGCCATCCTCTACGCGCTCTTCGACGCCCAGGAGCGACTCGACCGCGAGGCGATGCGCCGGCAGACGAAGACCTGCCTGTCGCTCGGCGTGCATGGCATGGCCGCGCTGGGACTGGCGACCGAGGTCTCGAAGCTGACGCAGGTCGAGCGCCTGCAATTGATGGAATGGGTGTCGGAGGACACCGCAGGGGCCGTTCCGCTGGCCTTCACGATCTTCGGCTCGTCGGTGGCCGAGCAGGTCGCGCAGGTCCGGGCGGCGGAGGCGGCCCAGGCCGATTGGGTGATCCTTCAGCCGCCCATGGCGGGGAGTTTCGGCGCGGCAGAGTATATCCGCTTCTTCGGTCGCGTCGCCGAGGCGACGTCGCTGCCGGTCGCGATCCAGAACGCCCCGGCCTATATGGGGCGCGGCCTGTCGGCAGAGGAAATCCGCGATCTCGTCACGCAGCACCCCAATATCTGCCTGGTCAAGGGGGAGGGGCCGGCGGTGGAGATCCGCCAGCTGATCGCGACCACTGAAGGACGGCTGCCGGTGTTCAACGGACGCGGCGGGCTCGAATTGATCGACAATCTGCGCGCAGGATGTGCCGGGTTGATCCTGGCCCCCGATACGATCGACTACGCGCTCAAGGCATATAACCGCTTCCTTGCGGGCGACGAGACCGGCGCGGACGAGGCCTACCGCGAGGCGTTGCCGGCGATCGTGTTCATCATGCAGTCGATCGAAAACCTGCTTTGCTACGGGAAGCGCATTTTCGGCGAGCGCGCCGGCATCGCGATCCACGACAGGGCACCGGCCATGCGCCCCACGGAGTTCGGCCTCGAACTGGCGAAGCGGCATGCGGCGCAACTCGGGGCGCTTTCCGGGGAACGCTGAGCGCGGCCGCGCCGCGATCAGCCGCGCCGGGATCATGAGCCTCGCGCTGGGCGGACCTTAGGCAACGACCAGAGATCAGGCCGCGTCATCATGATGACGGATCGACCGTGGAACCAACCGCCCTGGCGGTCGTTGCCTCGTCAGGTTCACATATGGGGCAAGATCATGACACCGATCGAGATCGTCATCGTGCTGACCTGCATGGCCTGCTTCGGTCTCTGGTTGGGGGCCGCCGACCGCGCATAGCACCGCCCGCGCTTTAGTGAGCGCAACGCATTTTGCAGCGCGACCTGGTCAGCAGCGGCATTCCACTTTCTCGACCTGCGGTCTGCCCTGCTGCATCAAGATCCGCTCCTTGCGTCCATCGGGCAGGACCCGGATGACACCCTGGCCGGCATCATCAAGGAAATAGGCGGGGATTCCCGCCTTTCGAGACTGATCGAGCGTGCGCTTGCGGAACTCCAAGAGTAGCGCATTCTTCATGTGATCCTCCCCAGGCATAGGCCGAGCGGGCAGGGCCGTCACCGACTCCGCGCTCACTGTTCAAATGGGTGAAGCTGACGATTGTTCCAGTTTTCCGTCCCGTTTTTTGCGGTCCGGTCCGATCACGAATTCGGCAAGGCGCGATGCCCGTCCCCGGCGATCTCGCGGGACTCGCCTACCGTCTCGATATCGGGCGACGTCATGTCGTAACGCGTCGTCAATGCCGCGGCGATCTTGATCAGATCGACATGGCCGTCGACGAGAACATTGCGCAGGCTGCCCGCCTCGATGATTGCGGCGTTGGCCGGCCAGTTGGCGTCGATCTGGCGTTGGACCTCCAGGTAGATCATTCGCGCGAGATCCTCGATCTGCCGGTTCTTCTCAGTCTGGTCGTGCTCGGCCATGTTGGCGGGGTGTCCTCGCGGGGGGGGCGGTGGAGAATAGCATTCTCACACACCGCATCATCGTCCGGCAGCGGAACTCGCACGCACTCTGCCGGTTGGTTTTCGAGCAATGGGAGGATGCGAGATGGCACAGGACCGATGCGCCGGCGCCCTATCGAACCGCGCGCCGGCCCGGGCAATCCGGCGAGGCGAGCGAGCAGCGGCCGGGGCCGAGCCCTTTGTCGGGCAACGCGACAGGCCCGCATGCGCCATACGAGGCCGACGACCCCGAGGGTCTGGCCGCGGGCAAGCATGTCCGCGAGGACCACGTTCCCGAGCCGGTACCGACGTCCCAGCCGAAGAAAGGGCTCGAGAGCGAGAACATCGTGATCCTTGGCAAGGACAGCTAGCGGACCGTGAGGCGACTAGGGCCTCGAGGTGGCTGAGTTCGCTGCCCCAGGGTTGCCGCGCGCCTCCCAACCCCGGTAGCACTGGTCGGCACCGCCTCATGATCGTGGCGACCTTGTGAGACCTCTCCATGATCCTCGTCTGCGGCGAAGCCCTGATCGACCTCTTCGTCCCAAACGGACCTGAGGAGCACCTCCATACAAGGGCTGTGCTGGGAGGATCGCCCTTCAACGTCGCCGTTGGGCTGGCGCGCCTCGGCCATCCCGTTTCGTTTCTCGGAGGGCTGTCCGGCGACGTCTTCGGCCAAGCGCTGGCGAATAAGCTCGAAGCCGAAGGAGTTGATCTCTCCCATGCGGTCCGCTCGGAGAGGCTGTCGACGATCAGCGTCGTGGGCGCCGACGAGCATGGCCATCCCAGCTACAGCTTCCATGGCGAGGGAAAGGCCGACCGCCAGCTTGACCTGAAGCATCTGCCGCCAGAGCTTCCCGGCGCAATCGAGGCGATTGCCATCGGGTCCTACACGATGATCGTGGAGCCTGTCGGCAACACGCTTCTGCATCTGGCGGAGCGCGAGAACGGGCGGGTGACCATCTCCCTCGACCCCAATGTCCGGCCGGGGGTGACGCCGGACATGGCCTCATGGCGCCAGCGCTTCGAAGCCTTCCTGCCACATGCCGACATCGTCAAGGCCAGCGAGGAAGACCTCGCCACGGCCTATGGCTCGGGGGTGGACATCGATAGTCTCGTCGCTCGGTGGCACGCGGCAGGACCGGCGCTAATCATGGTTACCTATGGCGGCAGGGGAGCCGCTGCGCATCTGCGCGGGCATGAGCCCATCTTCATTCCCGGCCGTGCGGTTGCCGTGATCGACACCGTCGGCGCGGGCGACACATTCCACGCTGCTGCGCTGGCCAATCTCGCGGGCGTCGGCCGGCTTGCCAAGTCGCGGTTCGGCGGGCTGACCATCGGGGAGGTGGCAGAGGCGGTCCGGTACGCCGTGGCCGCAGCCTCCATCACCTGTACGCGTCAGGGGGCTGATCTGCCGACGCGGGCGGAGGTCGCGGCGGCGCTTTCAGCCTAGGCGAGCAGAGGGGCGGGATGTCGCCGCACGGGAATCCCGCCCCGCTTTACGATGATGCGCATATCGCTGCGCGAGGGGCCGGTTCAAACGACCCTGACCCTTTTAGTTGATGGCCTTCAGGCTGGTGAGGATCGCATCGATCGCCTTGGAGTGCGTCTTGCGTTCGTCTTCATTGCCCCACAGCGTCAGCAGAACGACACGGTCCTTGCCGCCCGGCAACATGACGAAGTCTACTGTCGTCGGTTCGTCCTTGAACGTTGTCGAGAATTTATAGTGCGTCGCCTTGATGCCATTGAGAGTAATCTCGGATTCCGCAGGCTCGTTGACCTTGATCCCGGTGCTTTTCATCCATTTCTCGTTGCTCTCCATCATCGCGCGGACGTTCTTGATCGCGGCAAATTCAACAGAAATGTAGACGTCCTTGTTGGGCGACCAACCCTCGTACCCATACTTGACCTCTGTCGTGGTCCAGTTGTCAGGGATCGAAATAACGATGGCCGGATCCTTGTCCGGGACGGCGAAATTCTTGGCGAGCGCAGGCGTAGCAAGCAGGGCGACAGCCAGTGCAATTGCGGAAATGCGACGGGATTTCATCTTCAGGATTTCCATTAGGCGGGATGCGGGCTGCACCTGCGGCCATCCTTCATCATATCAACTGCATCCGAGCGCAATCTCATTTGGGTCATGTTGAATAGCCCCTAGAATTGAGGACGCCTTGTATCCCAGTTCTGAGGCAAGGAGGGCATGATGGGCCCCTGCCATCTCAGCGACGATTTCAAGCGTGACGCCGTCGTGCAGATCACTGAGTTTGGCTACCGCGTTTCAGAGGTGTCCAAGCGGCTCGGCGTGAGCCCGCACTCGCTCTAGGCTTGGAAGCTGACATTCTCGAAGCCGCCCGCGCGGCTGCTATAGACCAGGCTGTGGAGTCCGCCGTCCGAAGGCCGATCTGAGGCGGGTCGTGGAGGAGCGCGACGTCACAAGACGGATGCCCCGCCCCGTCGGCAAGGGTGTCGTCTGGTTGGCATAATCGATCTGCATCTGCGTATCCGGTCTCAGGGGCTGCCCTGGTCAAGATGGATATCCGCGCGTCCGGGTCCTCATACAAACCAGGACATCGGACGGCGCATTCAGGATCATGATCTCCGAACCGCTGGTCTGACCGTTATGCCATCTGTCTTTCACCTCTCGCAGACCTCGCGCGGCACAGCTTGGGCCAGCCGCATCCTTGATGCGCTCGACCCGGAGCGTGGCACGAGAAGCGCGCCGATGGACGGCCTTACGATCGAGGCGAACGATTGGAACGGAATGCACGTAGATTGGGACGCAGTGCAATAGCCACCTCTTTGGTCCGGGCTATGATGATCCGATCGCATTTTGGGTCCATTACGTGCACGGAAAGCCCGCCATGATACGCCCCGTCGTCTTCCTCGCCCTTGCTCTCTCCCTCGCGGGCTGCAACCCCGATTCCCAGGCTCAGCGGACATTGGGTGGCGGTGTGATCGGCGCGGGCGGTGGCGCGCTTATCGGCGCCGCAGCCGGTGGTGGACGGGGCGCCGCGATCGGCGCCCTGGCGGGTGGGTTGACCGGAGCCCTGATTGGACGCGCTACCACTCCCGACAACTGCATCTTCGAGGATCGGGACGGGCGCAGGTTCACGGCTCGGTGCCCATAAGGGGTCTCGCGCCGGCCGAGGGGGCGATGGCTGCGAGCCTCGCCATCCTTGGTCCCGGTGCCTGCCCCGCTGCGCGTGCCAAGATCGGGTTGCCAAATAGGGATGCTGAGAACAGCGCTGGGATTCTCTGCTGATCCATGACGGGCCCGCGGAAGGCATAAGCTGGCCAGTTGCCGCGCACAACGCCGTGCGGCTTGGGAAGGGTTTTCCAGATGACGACCGATGCGCCAGGCCTCTCGGATCAGGGCCTCGTTCGCCTGCAATCAGGCAAGATCATCGCGCTCGGTGTCGCGCTGATTGTGTGCGGCATCGTCGCCATAGCCAGCCCGGCGCTCTCGACCATGGTCGTTACGCTGTTCCTCGGCCTCGTCATCGGCGTCAGCGGCCTCGTCAAGATCGTCCAGTCCTTTCTGCTGAAGGGCTGGAGCGGCTTCATCTGGCAGTTTCTCGTCGGCCTGATCGAACTGCTCGGCGGCCTGCTCGTCTACCTCAATCCGATGAAGGGTGCGCTTGCTATCACGCTGGTCATCGCGCTGGTGCTGCTCGCGGAAGGGCTCGCGCAATTCGCCCTCGCGGTGAGAATGCGAGCGCATCGAGGCTCCGGCTGGATGTTCCTCTCCAGCATTGTCACGATCATCGCCGGCTTCGCCCTGGCGATGCGCCTGCCCGGAAATGGCGCCTATACGCCCGGCGCATTGGTCGGCATTTCGCTGCTCTTCGCCGGATGGGCCTATATCGCGATCGCGCTGGCCGCGCGCCGTGCGACTTGAAGCGGCGGCGGAGCAGGATAGACGGCATGCGTAGGTTTCTCGGCAGGGCGCTGAAGCGCGGCGCTATCCTGATAGCCATCGTCGCGATCTCGCTCGTAGGCTTTCGTATCTACGACAGCCAACGCGGTGCGCCGCTGGAACCCTGGCATACCTTCGTGCCGGAGGAACTCTCGATCGCCGCGCTCGATAAGAGCGACTGGACGGGCTACCTCAAGGCCGAGGAGGCCGCGTTCCGCAGCATCCGCGATGAGGTTACCCAGAAGCTCGACGCCGATGAACGTGTTCCGGTGAACCGCTATTTCGACGGCAGCCCGATCTATCCCGCCCGTTTCGCCCAGGACTGGAACCGCTCCTATGTGATGGAGCCGGAGGGCAAGCCGGTAGGCGCCGCCGTCTTCCTCCACGGCCTGACCGACTCGCCCTACAGCCTGCGCCATGTTGCCCGGCACTATCGGGACCGTGGTTTCCTCTCCGTCGCGATCCGGCTGCCCGGACATGGCACCGTTCCCGCGGGGCTGACCGAAGTCGAATGGCAGGACTGGCTCGCCGCCACGCATCTGGCCGTCCGCGAGGCCCGCCAACGCGTCGGTGCAGGCGTGCCGTTCCATATCGTCGGCTTCTCGAACGGCGGCGCTCTGGCCCTGATGCATGCGCTCGAGGCACTTGAAGATCCGGCGCTGGCGCGGCCCGACCGCATCGTCCTGATCTCGCCGATGGTGGGGATCACGGCCTTCGCGCGCTTTGCCGGGCTCGCCGCCCTGCCGGCTGTCCTGCCGCGTTTCGCAAAGGCGGCCTGGCTCAGCGTGCTGCCGGAGTTCAACCCGTTCAAGTTCAACTCATTCCCAGTGAATGGCGCCCGGCAGTCCCATCTCCTCACCGATGCCCTGCAGCAGAGGATCCTGCGGCTGTCGCGCGAAGGCCGGCTGAAGGATCTGGCGCCGATCATCACATTTCAGTCGGTGATGGATTTCACCGTCAGCACGCGCGCGATCATCACCTCGCTCTACGCCCATTTGCCGGCCAATGGCAGCGAGCTCGTGCTGTTCGACCTGAACCGGAGCACCAAGTTCGGGCCGCTGCTGAGCTCGACCTCTGACACGCTGCTGACCCGCATGCTGCCGCCCGCGCCGCGCGCCTACCGGGTCTCGATCATCACAAATGCCGGGCCTGATGCGACAGAGATGGTCGAGCGATCGACGCCGGCCGGGGAGACGCAGGAGAGCGTGCGCCCGCTCGGCCTGAACTACCCGCATGACGTGTTCTCGCTGTCCCATGTCGCGCTGCCCTTCCCGACGACGGACGCGCTCTATGGTCTCGCCCCGGACAAGACCGAGGACTTTGGCATCCAGCTCGGGGCGGTGGCGGCGCGCGGCGAACGCGGCACGCTGATCGTCAATCTCGATTCCCTGCTGCGGATGTCGTCGAACCCGTTCTTTCCCTATCTGATCGAACGGATCGACGAGCCGCTGGCCGGGGCGCGGAGCGGGCAGTAGCGCCCGCGTCGTCCGTCAGAAGCGCCAGATCAATGGCACGTAGAACACCGCCATGACGAAGAACCATAGCATCAACGGAACGCCGAGCTTCCAGTAGTCGCCGAACGCGTAGCCGCCCGGCCCCATCACCATGAGGTTGGTCGAGGTCGCGATCGGCGTCAGGAAGGAGGCCGAGCCCGCGATGCACAGGCTCATCAGGATCGGGCGGGGCGAGATGCCCAAGCTCGCGGCCGCCGCCATCGCGATCGGGATCACCAGCATCGTGGTGGCGGTGTTGCTCATGATCTGGCCGAGCGTCGCGGTCAGGATGAAGAGACCGGCGAGGAAGACGATCGGCCCCGCATCGCCCGTCAGCGCGACGAGATAGCCGGCGACGAGTTGCGCCGCGCCCGACTGCACCATCGCGATCGAGAGCGGCATCATCGCGCCGACGAGGATCACGGTCGTCCAGTGGATCGCGCGGTAGGATTCATCGACCGAGACGATGCCGGTCAGTATCAGCATGCAGGCGCAGGCGAGCCCCGCGGCGGCGGGCGGCACGATCCCGGTCGCCAGCATCACCACGAGCCCCGCCAGCACTGCAATCGCGATGCCCGCGCCGGCGCCCATCGGCACGGCCTGGCGGCGCACGAGATCTGGCGAGTTGACCACCAGCACGTCCGGGTCCTCGAGCCGGAGATCCAGCGCCTCCCAACTGCCTTCGAGCAGGATCGTGTCGCCCGCCTGCAGCCAGGGCTCGCGCGGGCCGAGATCGACGCCGGCACGCTGGACCGCGAGCACGACGAGATCGCCGCTGTCGGTCACCATGCCTGGATGCATCGCCCGGCCGATCAGGGCCGAGCGCGGCGGGATAACCACCTCCGCCAGCCCCGAGCGGCGGTTGAACATGCCGGCGTCGCCGGCCGCCTCCTCGCGCAAGGCGAGATGCTGGTCGGCCGCCAGCGCGGCGGCAGCCTGCGCCTCGCCCCGCACCAGCAGATAATCGCCCTGCGCTATGGCCTGGTCGCGCAGGGGGAGGCCGGAGGTCCCTGCCTGCACCGCCATGATCTGCAGTCGTGCGGGATCGCCGAGATCGAGATCCGCCGGCGCCATGCCGATGAAGGGCGAACTCGGCCGCACCCGCATCCGGAAGACGCCGTCGCTCAAGCCGTAATGCTCGACCAGCGTCTGCGCGTGACGGCTGAAATCGGCGGGCAGCCGCGCGCTGCTTTCCTGCGGCAGGAGCCGCCGGCCGAGCAGCAGGATGATCAGCATTGTCCCGGCGAGCAGCGGCAGGCCTACAAGGGCGAATTCCGCGAAAGCGAAACCCTTTTGCCCCGAATCTTCCAGCGCCTCCGAGACGAGGATGTTCTTGGGCGCCCCGGTCAGCAGCAGGTTGGCGCCGGCATGGGCGGCAAAGGCCAGCGGCATCAGCAACTGCGCGGGAGACTGGCGCAAGCGGATGGCGGCCATGACGACGACCGGCATCAGCGCCGCCACGGCGCCGCCGCCGCTGATCAGCGCGGCCAGGCAGCCGACGGCCCCCATGATGATCGAGAGAAGTCGCCAGCGGCTGTTCTCGCCCGCCCTCGCGATGAGGAACTGTCCGGCCCAGGCCGTGACGCCGGTCTTCTCCAGCGCCGCACTGACGATGAACAGGCTCGCGATGAACACGACCGCCCGGTCGCCGAAGCCGGCCATCGCCTGCTCCAGCGTGACGACGCCCGTCGCCCACAGCGACAACGCCGCAGACATCGCGACGACGACGACCGGCAGGCTGTTCCAGGCGAAGAGCAGGATCGTTCCCGCGATGATGATGCCGGTGCTCTCGATGTCGGTCATGGCTCATCCCCTCGACTGCAGGGCGCCGCCGAGCAGCACGACCAGCGCGATCAGCAACAGGCTCCCCACCGGCCAGCGCCGCAGCACCGCATCGACTTGGCCGATCCGCGTGAGGAAGCCCTGCAGGAGCGGCGCGCCACGCCGCAGCGAATGCAGGATATCGCCTTCAGGGATGGCGCCCTGCAGGGCCGTCAAGCGGCTGAGGCCGAGCATGGCCAAGGCGCCGAGCGCCATCGGCCAGAGCAGCTTCCACAGCGCCTCCGTTGAGACGAGAGAGGCCAGGCTCTCGCCCGAGATCGCCGGATAGAGCGACCAGGGCAGGATGAGCGATGCGGCAGTCACCACGAGCCAGGGCAGGGTCTCCGCCATTGGCGCGCGCGCATCGTGGTCGGTGGCCGCACCGGCCCTGACCACGCGCAGGAAATGCAGCATCAGCAGCGTGCTGCCGGCGCCGGCGAGCGAAACGGCGACGCTGAGCGCGCCATAGCCCAGCATCGGCTTCGCGGCGAGCTTGGCGAGCGCGCCACTGGTCAGCGGCATGCCGCCGAGGCTGAGCGCCAGTACCGCGGTCAGGAAAAAGACCGGCCGCAGCCGCGCGCTGCCCGTCGCCATCACGATGCCGACCGCGAGGAAAAGGGCGCCCTTCACCAGCGTATGGTGCACGCCGTAATAGGCGACGAGATCGAGCCCTGCCGGGTCAGCATTGGCGAGCGCCGTGCCGAGCAGCACAGCGATTAGGCCCATCTGGCTGACTGTCGAATAGGCCAGGATCGTCTTGGCGCGGCGCTGGGTGAAGCCGATGGCGGCTCCGTAGTAGGCCGTAACCAGCCCGATCAGGATAAGCGCGTCCCCCCAGCCTGGCAGACCGGTCTCGAAGGGCAGGAAGCGGATCAATCCGATCACGCCCGCCTTGACGACGACACCGCTGAGCACCGCCGAGGCCGGCATCGGCGCGGCCGGATGGGCGAGTGGCAGCCAGACATGGACCGGGACCAGCCCCATCTTGAGGGCGAAGCCGAGGACCAGCAGGGTGACGATCAGGTTCCTCTGGGGCGCTTGGGCGAGACCTGCTGCCACGTCCCGGATCAGCGGATTGGGCTCGGGGTTGGTCATGGCCAGCATCACCAGGGCCAGCAGCAGGAAAGCTTCGCCCAGCAACGCCAGCACGACGTAGATCGTGCCCGCGCGCTCGGCAGTTGCGGTCTGCTCATGCGCGATCAGCCCGTAGGCAGAGAGACTCGCCAGCGTGAACAGCAGGTAGAAGCCCGCGATATCGGCGACGATGAGGACGCCGAGGCTGCCCGCCAGCGTTAGCAGCCACCAGGCGCAGAAGCGCCCCATGCCAGGCTTGCGGCCGAGATAGGAGGCGGCATAGGCGCCGGCTGCACCCCACAGAAGCGCGGCGCCGCCGAGCAGGATCGCGCCGGGCCGGTCGAGCGCCAGCGTCATGCGGAAGGGAGAGGGGAAGAAGACTTCGGTTCCTGCCGGCGCCAGCATCGCCGTGAGCAGCGCCGGCAGCGGCGCGAGTACGACGAGGACAGGTGCATGGATGCGGAAACGCCGCCACAGGCAGGCAGCCGCCATGGCCAGCGGCAGCAGCACTGAGGCGGCCAGCAACAGGCTCGCGGCGTTCATGGCGACACCGCCAGCGGTACGGGCACGCGGCCGAGCTGCAGGAAGCCGAAGGGCTCGAGCGGGATGAAGCCGAGCAGGACTGCGGCCACGGCCAGGACGAGCGCGATGGCCTCGAGCTTGCGCGGGATCGGCCTGCCGGGGACCTCCACCGCGTTTGGTTGCACCAATGCCGTGTTGATCACGCGGAAGACGTAGCCCGCTGCAAGCACCCCGCCGAGCAGGATCGTCACCGCGAGCCAGAGCTGGCCTCCGGTCACCGCCGCCGTCAGGAGCAGGCATTTCGCGATGAAGCCGCCGCTCGGCGGCAGGCCCATCAGCGAGAGCCCGGCGAGACCGAAGGCGAAGGCACTGATCGGCAGGCGGCGCCCGAAGCCGCGCAGATCCGCGATCCGGTCATGTCCGAAAGCCTCGGCGATCACGCCCGCGGCCATGAACATCGCCGCCTTGGCGAGCGCATGCGAGACCAGCTGAAGCGCCCCGCCAGTCGCGGCGATCGTCGCCCAGGGCGGCACGGAGTCAAAGCCGATGGCCAAGGGAAAGACGATGAACAGGTAGCCGATCTGCGCTACGGTCGAATAGGCGATCATCAGCTTCAGCCGGGCCTGCTTCAGCGCCATCACGCTGCAGAACAGGATCGAGGCGGCCCCCAGAATGGCGAGGATTTGGCCGGCGAAGGCTGCAGCCTGGGCCGGCGCGACATCGAGCACGAGCCGCAGGATCAGGAAGATCGGCGCCTTGACGACCAGTGCCGAGAGGATGGCGCTCGCCGCCGCCGGAGCCCCCGCATGGGCGGGCGGCAGCCACAGATGCAGCGGGAACAGCGCGGCCTTCGCCAGGAGGCCCGCGATCATCAGAGCGAGTGCCATCGACAGGGCCGGCCCGCCTTGCCCGAGCGCCGAGAGGCTGCGGATGTCGAGCGTGCCGGTGCTGCCATAGACCAGCGCGACACCCAGCAGATAAAGCAGCGAGCCCAGCAGCGCGAACATCAGGTAGCGCAGCGCGGCGGCGATGGTCGTGGCGCGCCCGTCGAGGCAGACGAGCGGCACGGCCGCAAACGTCAGCAGTTCGAGCGCGACATAGAGGTTGAACAGGTCCTCGCCGACGAAGATCGCGTTCAGCGCGCTCCAGAGCGCCATCAGCAGCGGCCAGAAGGTCGCGCCCGCGCGGCCGTCGCAGGTCGCGACGTCGAGCCGCTGCAGGCCGCGCGCAAACAGGGCCACCGCCGCGACGATGACGGCCGTCATCGCCAGCATCGTGGCCGAGAGCCCGTCGGCCCGCAGCGCCAGGCCGAGCGGCGGCTGCCAGTTGCCGACTGAATAGGTCAGCGCGACCTCGGTCTTCAGCAAGGTGGCGACGATCGCGACCGCAACGGCCAGGCCCGCCGCGATCGCGGTGCAGGCAAGGCGCGCTGCATGGCGCTTGTCGAGAGCGAGCATCGCCAGCACCGCGACCACAGGCAGGATCACGGCGAGGACGAGCAGATAGCCGCCGGGCGACGTTGCATGGGCCGGGATCATGCGACGTCCCGCTCCGCACCCGGCGGGGGCTCGAGCGTCTCGCGCCCCGTCAGGTCGAACAGCCGTCGCAGCAAGGCCACGGCCAGCGCTGTTGCCGAAAATGCGACGACGATGCCGGTGATCACCATCGCCTGTGGCACGGGATCGCCGGGAAGCCCCGCTGCGGCGCCTCGACGAGCTATCGCGCCGAAAACCAGGAAGATGCCTGCGCCCAGGATGTTGAACCCGATGATCCGGCGCAGCAGATCGGCATGCGCGATCGCCATGAACACGCCGATGCCGCAAAGCCCGGCGCCGCACAGGCCAAACAGAACGGCGGGGCTGGCGAGGGGCCCGATCACGGCGCCGACATTTTGCTGGAGGGGCCGGCGACCAGCAAGGCGAGCGTCGCGCCGACCGAGAGCGTCAGCGCCGCCTCGATGCCGACGATGAGCGGCTTCGCCCAGCCTTCGGGGTAGGAGAGGAAGCCGTCGGCAATGGCAAAGCCGAGGAAGCCGACAAACAGGAATAGTACGGGTCCGCCGACCATCGCGTAACGCAGGCGTGCATCGTCGATCCGGGGCGCGGGGCGCAGGCCCGCGATCATGACGAGAAGCCACATCACCGCCAGGATGGTGCCGGCCTGGAAGGTGCCGCCGGGCGCATCGGCGCCGACCCAGAACATGTAGACCGCGATCAGCACGCCGAAGGGCGGCAGCGTCTCGGCGAGAAGGCGCAGCGGCTCAGGCACGCTGGCCGGACGCAGGTCCGGCGCTCCACCCCAGAGCCCGTCGGGCGCCAGCGACCAGACGCCGATCAGCGCCAGCAGCAGCACCACCTTTTCGAGCAGCGTATCCAGGGCGCGATAGGCCAGCAGCACCGCGGTCACCGGGTTACCGAGGCCGGTGTTGTCGAGCGCGGCCATCGCCGCCGGAGCCAGCGTCGGGGCCGGAACCGGCAGGAGCAGGACGACGAGCCCAAGCCCTGCCGCAACCGCGGCTCCCGCGAGCGCCGCCAGCGTCGTCGCGGCAAAGCGCGGTGCCGGTCCGGCCTGCCTGCTCAGGCGGATATGCGCCTCCATGCGCAGCAGGAGCATGCCGGTGACGCCGCCGCCGATCGCGGCTTCCGTCAGCGCGACGTCGATGGCGCCGAGCCGAACCCAGCCCAACCCGAGAAGCAGGCCGAATGCGAGAAAGGCGACGACGGCGTTACGGCCGTCGCGTGCGACTGCGACATGCAGGGCAAGCGCCAGCACGCCGGCGACGAGGCCGAGATCGAGCAGCAGGGTCATGGGGGAGACCGGCGCCGCTGCACGGCCCCCGCGATCAGCTGGCTCGCGACGGCGGCCGATAATTGCGCCAGCAGCCAGACGCAGACCAGCTTGAGCGCGCCGGCGACGCTGCCGGCCTGCGGCATCAGCCCGATCACGATCAGCCCCAGCCCGAGATTGTCGGCCTTGCTCAGGGCATGGAGCCTGCTCAGCGTATCCGGGAAACGCAGCAGACCGAGCGTGCCCGCAAGAAAAAGCACCGCTCCCGCCACGACGAACACGAGGGTGAAGAGATCGAGCGCCGCGCTCATCCCGACTTCTCCCCTTTGTCACGTGCTTCCGGCGGGGACTGCGCCCAATCGAGGCTGAAGGCGGCGCATGAGAAGGCGGCGAGCAGCATCAGCAGGAGCGCGACATCCGTCAGCGCCGGCTTGCGATTGGCCGCCCCGAGCAGCAGCAGCGCCGCGGCGCCACCCGTGCCGAGCAACTGCACCACCATCATCAATTCGACGGCGAGCGTGCTCCGCAGCACCCGCAGCAGACCGATGCCGGTTACGGCCA
Organism: Allobosea sp. P1_B10; assembly: GCF_056406735.1. Taxonomy (NCBI): domain Bacteria; kingdom Pseudomonadati; phylum Pseudomonadota; class Alphaproteobacteria; order Hyphomicrobiales; family Alloboseaceae; genus Allobosea; species Allobosea sp. P1_B10. Next base: position 113,639 of record NZ_JBFTZP010000002.1, read on the forward strand.
GGATGAAGACGGCCACGCCGGTCAGCAGCTCAGCCATGACGGTGCCCCAGGCGCATCATGGCGAGAAAGGCGCGCTCATCGGCCGCGATTTCTTCGGCAACGGGCTCGTCGCGGTCGAGGCAATGGATCAGAAGCGTGTCGTCCTGCCCCTCCGCGACAGGCAACTTGCCGGGCTGAAGGCTCATCACGGCGCAAAAACCGCGCCTGGCCATGCCGACAGGAACGCGCGTCCGGTATGAGGCAAACCCCGGCCGCAGCCCGCCCCCGGGGAAGAAGGCGAGGCGCGCCACGCTCACCCCCGCAGCCACGGATTGCGGCAGGAAACGAAGTACGAAGCGCAGGATGCCGAGCGGCGATACTCCGCTGCCGGACGGCCACAGCCGCAGGCTGGCCCAGCTTGCGGCGAGCGACGCCAGGAGCCCCATGGGCAAATCCTTGAGCCCCGGCCCCATGATCACGAGCCACAGGATCATGAAGCCGGCGCCCCTGCGGATCATCGATGGCTGGCCGTTACCCGTCAGGTCCCGCTTGGCGCTCATCGGCCTGACCGCATTGCGGGAGCCGCGATGGCTGGGCACGACCGCGCGACAGACAAATGTCGCACATTCGCAATTGCATATATTCCGGATGTATTGGTCGAATACATGTCGTGTTCGAGCTTTCATGCCCGACGAAAGAACAATATCTCGATGCGCGGCGGCCCGAAAAACGTACCATCTGCCGCTGTCGCGGGTCTTGGGCCGCATGTCTCAGTTCTAGGCCTCGCGTCCCAATCTGAAGTTCCTTCGCGCTGCGCGCTGTTGGCGCGAAGCGAAGGCTGGCAGGATGCCCGGCGACAAGGGGGAGGCGGCATGGATCAACGTCACGGGGCTGCGGCATGGTGCGACCGGACCGGTGCGCCATGACCCCGCTGATTGAACCCCGCGCGGGAGACGCCGAAGACGACGCCAGCAGCACGAAGAAGCGATCACTGTTTGCGATCGCCGGCACGCTGCTCGGCGAGATCAACCTGCCCAAGCTCGCGCTCGCCTGGACCCTGCTCGCCTTACTGCCGGGCGTGCTGCTCGGCGCCGCGCCGCTGCTGCTGACGGCCTGGCTCGAGAGCGTCTCGGGGCGCCTCGGTGCACTGGCGGGGATCGGGCCGCTGTTGGTGCTCGCCTTTGTCGGGGCGCTCGGATTTTATGGTGTGCGTCCGCTCTTCCGCTCCGCCGAACGCAGCTTCTGGTCGCTGAACTCGCTCGTCGTCCAGCCGGGCTACGCGCTCTGCCGCGAGGGACTGCGCCATCTGGCGGAAAGTTTCCTTACCGGGGCCGCCAGCGAGGACCGGCGCGCCAGGCTGAGGGCGGCGAGCGCGCTCGGCGCGGGGCTCGGCGCCTTCGTACTCGCCGGTTCCGTCGCGGCGCTCGCCTGGCCCGCAACGCGCTGGACCGGCGCAATGGCTGATCTGGCCCAGCCGCTGCGGCTTGTCGTACCCGCGCTGGCCAACACCGTGACCGTGATGAGCGCCTACCTCGCGCTGGCCTCGCTGGCCTGGGGGCTTGCCGATGCCACCATGGACCAGCCGCGCGATCTCGCCGTGTTCGACGAGGCCCCGACTGCGGCGCGGCGCTGGCGGGTCGCGCATCTCTCCGACATCCATGTCGTGGGCGAGCGCTATGGCTTCCGCATCGAGAGCGGCCGGGCCGGCCCGCGCGGCAATGAGCGCCTGTGCAGCGTGCTGGCGCGGCTGGCGGAAATCCATGCAAGCGAGCCGCTCGACATGCTGCTGATCACCGGCGACATGACCGATGCCGGCCGCTCGGCCGAATGGGCCGAATGTCTCGATGCGCTCGGACGCCATCCGGAACTCGCCGCGCTGGCCTTCATTCTGCCCGGCAACCACGACGTCAACATCGTCGACCGCGCCAATCCTGCCCGACTGGAACTGCCGACGAGCCCCGGCAAGCGGCTGCGGCAGATGCGGACGCTTTCGGCCATGGCCGCGATCCAGGGCGAGCGCATCCAGGTCCCGGATCGCGAGCGCAAGCGACCCGGCGAGACACTGGCCGCTGCGCTGGAACCTCATCGCGATGCGATCGGGCGCTTCGCCGATGCGGGCAGCCTGCGTCTCTCACGCGGTCTCGCTGCGATCTGGACCGACGTCTTCCCCATGATCCGGCCTCCGGCAGAGCCCGACGGACTCGGCCTGATCCTGCTCAACTCGAACGCCGAGACGCATTTCTCCTTCACCAACGCGCTCGGCCTTGTCGCCGAGGAGGACCTGCAGGCGACGCTCGCCATGCTGAAGGCCTACCCGCAGGCGCGCTGGGTCATCGCGCTGCATCATCATCCGGTGGAATATCCGATGGCGGCGAGCGCCCTCTCCGAACGCATCGGCACGGCGCTGATCAATGGCAGCCGGTTCGTGCGCAAGCTCGGGCCGATGGCGCATCGGCTCGTCGCGATGCACGGGCACCGCCACATCGACTGGATCGGCCGCTGCGGCCGGCTGACGATCGTATCCGCCCCTTCGCCGGTGATGGAAGCGACGGATGACCAGCCGACAGGCTTCTACATCCACACGCTCGCAGCCGCCGCCGATGGTGGTCTGGCCCTGCTGCAGCCGCAACGGATCGAGATCGAGCCCGCCGTGGCCCAGAAGCTCACGGCATGACCGGTTCGGGCGGCGGCTGCGTCCTGGCGACCGGCGCACCGAAGATTTCGGCGAGCCACAGGCTCGACGGATGCTGGGCGCAGAAGGATAGCAGGGCGATGGTGATCGGCACGCCGATGAAGGCGCCGAATACGCCCCAGAGATAGCTCCAGAAGAACACCGAGAACAGGACGGTGACGGGCGACATCGCCAACGCGCTTCCGGCGACGCGCGGCTCGACATAGCTGCCGACGATGAACTGGATGAGGTTCAGGCAGGCGAACACCGCGATGACCGCCTGCCAGGAGCCGAACTGCGTGATTGCGAACACGGTCGGGAACACCGTCGCGACGAGCGGGCCGAGGAAGGGGATGTAGTTCAGCGAAAACGCGATGAACCCCCATTCTTCCGCCAGAGGCAGGCCGACCAGGCGTGCAAAGGCCCAGACCAGGCAGCCGGTGATAACGCTCATAAGTGTCCGAACCAGCATGTACCGGCGGATCTTGGCTGCCGTGTCAGCGCTTCCCGCCGAGAGCAGGCGCCCGACATCGCGGTTGCGCATCGCGGCGAGCCTGCCGCCGAAATCATCGACCTCGAGCAGGCCGAGGATCACATAGACCAGCACCACCAGCCAGAAGCTCATCGTGGTGTTGAGGCGGCCGGTCACCGTCTGCGCCGTGCGCAGCACCCAACTCATGTTGAAGTTCTCGGACCAGACTCCGGCGACCGCGATGCCGTGGCCTTCGAGCCAGAGCGTAATCTGGTCATAGAACTGCTGGAAGCGGCCCGCATCCGCCACGATCCAGCGGCCGACGCGACCGAAGGCCCAGACGATCAGCGAGCCGAAGGCACAGAAGGCTATGACCATCACCACGACGCTGATCGCAAGCGCCAGCAGTCGCGGCAGCACCGCCTGCAGGGAGCGTTGCAGCGGCGCGACGAGAGCGATGATGAAGAGCGCGAACGCCACCGGCGCGAAGACCGAGCTCGCGACGGAAAGGGCCGCGATCGTCGAGATCACGGCGATCAGCACAAGCGCGCCGCTTTGGGTGTTGCCAGAAGTCATCGAGATTCCTGTGAGATGCCACGGGCCTGGGGGGCGCGGACCCGCCCTGCCAACGCCCAAAATCTTGTTTGCGGGCCGGGAGGCGTCAAGGCGACTTCACCAGCCCGGAGAAACCAGCCACCGCCAGGAGGCTGAGCGCCCATCCGACGACCGACTGGAAATAGAAATAGTTCAGCGCCAGGGCGCCGCCGCGCTCCGCGGACTCCGGGCGCCAGAAGGATTTCTGTCCCATGTCCAGCACGGGCAGCAGCGCATCGAGCGAATACATCCACGGATTGAACGCCGGATAGCTCGACGCTTCCCATTGCTGACGGAAGCAGGCGAGCTGGCTTTGGCCGGGCTTTGCCTGCCCATCGGCGAGCTGGCGCGTCGAGACCAGCAGGCGCTGCTCGTTCTGGCTGAGCCCGCACAGGGTCCATTCCGGCGCGCGCAGCACCACGGGGCTGTTCGGCTTGAAGGCGCCCCGCGCTTCGGCATTCGCAAAGATGCCGACGCCGACGGCCCAGAACAGCACCAGCCAGGCCAGTGCCAGCAACGGATGGCGCCCATATGCGACCGTGATCGCGAGCACGCCGTCGACCACGGTCAGGGTCGCCCGCCACAGCGGGTTCGCCGCGCGCTGGCGCCGCGCCCTGCGCTGCAGGTGCTCCTTGACGATGAGCACCCGGCGCGCATCCTCGCCATGCCCCATCTCGCGGAAGACGGCGGCGAGATGCTCATAGGGCTGCGGCCAGAAATCCTCGCCCCAGCGCTCTGGCGTCTGGCGGGAGAGCCAGTCGAGCCGGCTCTTGGCGTCGACCGGTCCGTCGATGAAGGCGCCGTAGCGGCACCGGTTGAGCAGCAGGTCGCCGTTGCCGGGCCAACTCGACGGCTCGTCATGAATCGTGCCGATCGAGGCGCCGGTCATTCCGAGCGTGCCGTTGATCGCAGCGCCGCCACGCAGAAACAGGGCGCCCTGCACGACGGTCCGGCTGATGTCGATCGCGACCTGCCCGGCGTGGCTGAAGCTGCCGCCCGAGCAGTCCATGTCGCCGCTGATCTGGGAAGCGACGAACCGGACCTCGCCTTCGATGCGGGTGTTGCGCAGCACGACGGCGCCTCGCACCTCGCTGGCGCCGGCTTCGATCGCCGCGGCATCGTCTCGCGCCACGACCGCCCCTGCGCAGTCGAAATCGGCGTCCAGCTGCGCACCGGCGAGATTGATACCGCCGCGCAGATGTACGCCGCGCAGCATGACGTTGCGCGCTTCGAGGCTATTGGCATTCAGGGCGAAACCGCGCGTCGTGCGGATCGTCGCGCCGTCGCATTCGAGGTTTCCGCCAAAACGCGACTGCGCGATGTTGACCGCTTCGGTTACCTCGGCGCCGCGCAGATAGACGCCGCCGCGGGCCTCGAGCCGCTCGGCCTGGAGGCCCGGCAGGAAGGAACCGTCGAGGAAGAGGCGATTGATGATCGCGGCCCGCAGCACGGGCGCCGCCTCGAAGCGGCAATCGCTGAGCCCGATGTCGTAGGGCACGCGGCAGGCTTCGAGATCGAGTATGCCCGTGATCCATGCGCCGCTGACCCGCACGCCCTTCTCGTGCGGCCGGCAGCCATCCTCGCCGCCAAGCATCAGAAACCGCAGGAAAGTCGCGCGGACCTCTCGCGTCGGGTCCGCGCCTTCCGGGCGCGAGCCGTCCCCGAGCCGATCGAAATTGCCGGAGAGGAGGCGCGCGATGACCTCCTCCTCCGCCGGCAGGAGAGGGCGGAAATCGTCCAGGCGCACCGAGGCGACTGGCCGGTAGGCCCAGCCGCCTTCCGCTCCGGTGGCCCAGGCGCCGGTCACGACGTCGCCGGCGCCGTGGCTGCCTGCGTCTGGGCCGCTGCGAGCGCCTCGCGCAGCGCCGCCTCCTTTGTCTCGTCGAAGGACGTCTGCATCAGCACGCCGCCGATGCCCTTGAGGTCTGCCAGGACCTTGTCGGTCGTCATCTTGCGGATGAGCAGGAATAGGCCGGCCGTGTCGGGCTGCAGCGCTCCGGCCGCATCCTTCATGAATTGGTCATTGATGCCGATGTCGGTCATCTTGCCACCGAGCGCCCCCGACGCCGCGCCAAGCGCCGTGCCCAGCAGCGGCACCAGGAAGATGAAGCCGATCAGCGTGCCCCAGAGCGCGCCCGAGGCCGCCCCCGTCGCCGTGAGGTTGACCATCTGGTTGAGCTTGACGTGTCCCTCCTTGTTCTTGACGACGACAACGGCATCGCCGAGTTCGATGAGGTATTCGCGCTGCAGCGAGAGCACCTTCTGGCGCACCTCCTCCGCTTTCTGCTCGGTGGGGAACGCGATGAAAACCAGGTCGCTCATGATGATCTCCTTGGGTTGTGAACGTCGATTTCGTCGGGCTTGCCGCCCGCTCAGGCCGCCACGGCGGCCCGGCCGATGAGGAATTCGGCCAGCAGGGGCACCGGCCGTCCGGTGGAGGCCTTGGCCTCGCCGGAGACCGACGCCGTGCCGGCGATGTCGAGATGGGCCCAGGGATAGGCCTTGGCGAAGCCCGAGAGGAAGCAGGCGGCGGTGATGGCGCCTGCTGCGTGCCCGCCGAAATTGGTGGTGTCGGCGACATTGCTGTCGAGCAGACCGAGATAGTCGTCCCACATCGGCAGCTGCCAGGCGCGATCTCCGGACATGCCGCCGCAGCGCAGCAACTCGGCCGCAAGCGCGTCGTCATTGGCGAAGAGACCGCTGGCGTGCGAGCCTAGCGCGACCACGCAGGCCTCCGTCAGCGTGGCGATGTCGATGACGCAGGCCGGTTTGAAGCGCTCGGCATAGGTCAGCACGTCACAGAGAAGCAGGCGGCCCTCGGTATCGCGCGAGCGGATTTCGATCGTCTGACCCGACATCGAGGTGACGATGTCGCCTGGCCGGCTCGGGGGGCTGCCCGGCATGTTCTCCGCAGCGGCGACGAGCCCGACGACATTCACAGCCAGCCCGAGCCGCGCGACCGTCTGCATAACGCCCAGCACGCTGCCCGCGCCGCTCATGCTGAACTTCATCTCGTCGGGATCGGCGTCGGGCCTCAGCGGCATGCCGCCGATATCGAAGGTGATACCCTTGCCGACGAGTACGATCGGCTTGCTCCGCGAACGGCGGGCATTGCAGCGCATCACGATCAGCTTGCACGGATTGGCAGAGCCACGCCCGACCATCAGGAAGGCGCCCATGCCGAGCTTCTCGATGTCGTCGCGCTCCAGCACCTCGACCTCGAAGCCGAAATCGGCGCCCATCTGTTTGGCCGTGCCGGCGAGGAAAGCCGGCGTGCAGATGTTGCCCGGCAGGTTGCCGAGATCCTTCGCCAGCGCGATGCCCTCGGCGACCGCGATCCCCTGTCGCAACGCCACCACGACCTCGGAGGTCAAGGCCTGCGGGATCAGCAGCATTATGCTGCGCAGATGACGCGCCTTGACCTTGCCCCGGCCGTGCGCGGCCCCGGGAAGAACGAAGCTGTAACCGCCATCCGCCAAAATCCGCCCGGCCTGTTGCACCCGCCAGCCCAGGCTACGCAGCGGCACCTCGAGCTCGGCGAGCGTCACGACCGCTTCCGCCACGACGCTCTCGGTCAGCACGCGCGCGGTCGCTGTCAGCGCCTGCAGATAGACCCTGTCCGAGAAAGCCTCCACCGGGCCGAGGCTGACAAGCAGGACGCGCGAAGCGGCGCCGCCCGGCACATGGTGGATCATCAGCGTCGAGCCGGGCGCGGCGCCGAGTTCGCCGCGCGACACGATGCGCGAGAGCTTGCCGTCGAGCAGCCGGTTGACCGCGCGGGCCGAGCCCGTCAGTGGCCCGTCGCTGAACGCCCCAACCACGAGAAGCTCCGTCTCGAGCTTGTCGGCGCCTCCGGCCGCCGGCACGATCTCCACAGAGTTCATCCACGAGGACATCATCGGGTCACTTGCCTGGAGGAAATGGGGCTCGCCTTCTCGACTGGAATCAGGATGGCTGGCGGGCTGTCCGTCAGCCGGGCGTTGCCGCTGGCAGCTGGACGATCCGCTGGCCGGGATGAAGCACCTGGATGCCCCCGGAGACGACGATCTCGCCCGGCTCCAGCCCCTGAGACAGGATGACCGTGCCGGGGTCGAAGCGCAGGATGTCCACCTTGCGCAGCGAGACGGTGGATTTCGCGGGATCGACGATCCAGACAGCCGGCGCCGTGCCCGATTGCGTCAGCGCGCTGGCCGGAATCGAGATGATCCTCGCCGATGCCGTCTCCATCCGTCCGACGATGGTCGAACCCAGCCGCATCGCCTCGGGCGGATCCTGCAGGCCCACCCTGACCTGGAAGGTCCGCGTCACCGGATCGGCCTGCGGCGCGATCTCGCGCACGCGCCCATAGGCCGTCACGCCTGGCGCATCGGCCAGCGACACGCGGATGAGCCTGTCCGCCGCCTTGGTTTCAAGCAGGCGCGCCGGCACGTTGAAGACCGCGTCCCGCCCATCGTCGCGCGCGACGACGACGACGGCCTGCCCCGCCTGCACCACTTCGCCCGGCTCGACGCTGCGTGCCGTGACGACGCCGGCGGCGTCGGAGCGCAGCTCGGTGAAGCCGAGCCGGTCCTGCGCCAGTTCGGCCTGAGCCTCCGCATCCTCGAGACGCGCCTGCGCGGTTTCCTGCGCCTTCAGTGCCGCGTCGAAGCGCGGACGGGTGGTGAAGCCCTGTCCCATCAGCCGCTCCTGCCGCTCGAAGGTATTGCGAGCCGTGTCGACCTCGCCCCGTGCCGCTTCGAGCGCCGCTTTCGCTGCCGCAAGCGCATTGCGCTCGATCGTCGGATCGAGCCGCGCGATGACCTGCCCGGCAGCGACGCGGTCGCCGACATTGGCTGCGCGTTCCGCGACGCGCCCACTGATGCGGAAGCCGAGGGAAACATTCTTTTCGGCCTGAATCTCGCCGCTGAGCCGGATATCGCTTTCGAGCTTGCCGGCCTCGACCTTGACCACGCTGACGGGACGCCCCGCCGTCTGTGCCGGCTTGTCGCTCTCGCCGCAGCCGGCGAGCAGCAGGAGGCCGCCTGCCGCAAGGATGCGGCCGGCCCTGCGGTTGCGCTTCATCGGAGTGATGTTCATCGCGAAGCCCTCGCAGTCGCGGCCGCAGGGGCGGCGGCAGGCTTGGGAGTGGCAGACTTGGGAGCGGCGGGCTTGGGGTTCGCCGCACCCGGCGCGGGCGGGCTCGCGCCGAAGACGGTGACATAGAGCACAGGCAGCAGCACGAGGGTCAGGACCGTCGCGACCAGCAGGCCTCCCATGATGGCGAAGGCCATCGGTCCCCAGAACACCGTCGGCGCGATCGGGATCATGCCGAGCACTGTCGAGATCGCCGTCAGCACGATCGGCCGGAAGCGCGTGCTCGCCGCATCGAGCGCCGCCTCGACGACGCTCTTGCCGGCGGCCCGCTCGTCCTCGATCTGTCCGACGAGGATGACGGCGTTCTTGGTGATGATGCCGATCAGCGCCAGGATGCCGAGCAGCGCCACGAAGCCGAGCGGCTTGCCCGCGAGCAGGAGTGCGCCGACGACGCCGATCAGGCCGAGCGGCGCAATGCTGAGCACCACGCCCAGCAGGCGGAAGCTGCGCAACTGCATCATCAGCACCGTGAACATGATCAGCAGCATCACGGGCACCACGGCCATGACCGAGTCCTGAGACTTGGCGCTTTCCTCGACCGTGCCTCCGACGGCGATGCCATAGGCCGGCGGCAGCGTCTTGCGCAGTTCGTCGATCTTCGGCGTCAAGGCGGAGACCACGGTCTCCGGCAGAATGCCGGGCTTGACGTCGGCTGCGACGGTGAGGTTCGGAACCCGGTCCCGCCGCCAGATCAGCGGCGCATCCTGCCCGTAGCTGAAGGTGACGAATTGCGAGAGCGGGACAGAGCGCCCGCCCGGCAGCGCCACCTGCATCGTGCGCAGCGTCTCCAGCGAGACGCGATCGGCATCCTGGGCCCGCACGACGACGTCGACGAGATAGATTTCGTCCCGGATCTGGGTCACGACCGTGCCGGAAACGACGGCGTTGATGATCGTGGCAAGGGCCTGCGAACTCAAGCCGAGCCGACGCGCCTCGTCCTGGTCGACGCGCAGCCGCAGTTCGCGCGCGGGCTCGATCCAGTCGAAGTTCACCTGGTCGGCCATCGGGTTCGCCGCGATGACCTGCGCGAGCTTCATCGCGATGGTGCGGACTTCGGCGATATCGGGCCCGGTCACGCGGTACTGCACCGGCCAGCCCACGGGCGGGCCGAGTTCCAGCGGATAGACGCGCGCCACGACGTTCGGGAATTCCTTGGCGAGCAGGGCTTCCAGCTTGGCCTGGAGCCGGTCGCGCGCCTTGACGTCCTTGGCGACGATCACCGCCTGGCTGAAGAAGTTGTTGGGAAGCTGCGCGTTGAGCGGCAGGTAGAACCGGATCGCCCCGCGACCGACATAGGTGCTCCAGCGCTCGACATCCGGGTCGCCCTTGAGAGCCGCATCGAAGCGCGCGCTCATCTGCTCGCTTGCATAGATCGACGCGTTCTGCGGCAGCGTCAGGTCGGCGAGCAACTCGGGCCGGTCGGAGGCCGGGAAGAACTGGCGCGGCACCAGCGGCAGCGCCAGCACCGAGGCAACGAACAGCGCGATTGTGACGCCGATGGTGATCCAGCGCAGGCGGATCGCGCCCGACAGCATGCGCCGGAAACCCGCCTCGACGCGCCCCGGCCCTTTCGAGGCGTCGGGCTTGGGAGCCTTCAGCATAGCCATGCCCAGCACCGGCGCGAACACCACTGCGACGAACCACGAGACCACGAGCGCGATGCTGACGACGGCGAAGAGCGTGAAGGTGTATTCGCCGGCCGAACTCGCCGCGAAGCCGATCGGCACGAAGCCCGCGATCGTCACTGCCGTGCCGGCGAGCATCGCCACCGCGTATTTCTCGAAGGCGAAGGTCGCGGCTTTTCGTTTCTCGTCGCCGGCGGCGAGCCGCGTCACCATCGCGTCGGTCGTAGTCATCGCGTCGTCGACCAGAAGCGCGAGCGCGATGATCAGGGCGCCGAGCGAGATGCGCTGCATGTCGATGCCCGCAACGTCCATGCAGGCGAAGACGACGGCGAGCGTCAGCGGGATAGAGAGCGCCACGACGAGGCCCGGACGCACGCCGAGGCTGATGAAGCTCACCACCATGATGATGGCGATCGACTGCCACAGCGAGGTCATGAAGTCGTCGATGGCGTGGTCGACGGTCACGGCCTGGTCGGCGACGAGGCGCGGCTCGATGCCGAGCGGCAGGTTGGCGGTGATCTCCGCCATCGCCTTCTTGATGTTGCGGCCGAGCGCGAGGATGTCGCCGCCGTCGCGCATAGCTATGCCGAGGCCGATCGCCTCCTGGCCGTTGACGCGGAACATCGGCTGCGGCGGATCGGAATGGCCGCGCCGGACCGTGGCGATGTCGGCAAGGCGCACCATGCGGTCGCCGACCGGAAAATTCACGTTGAGCAGGTCCGCTTCCGACTGGAAGGCGCCCGAGACGCGCAGCGAGAGCGTCTCGTCCTGTGTCTGGATCGCGCCGGCCGGGCGCACCACGTTCTGGCTCTGCAGGGCGCCGAGCAGCATACCGCGGTCGATGCCGAGATTTGCGAGCTCGCGCACCGAGAACTCGACGAAGATGCGCTCGTCCTGCGCGCCGATGATCTCGATCTTGGAGACGTCGGGCACAAGCAGCAGCCGCGAGCGGGCGGCTTCCACATGGTCGCGCAACTCGCGCCCGGTGAAACCGTCGGAGGTGAAGCCGTAGATGATGCCGAACGTGTCGCCGAAGCGGTCGTTGAAGAAAGGCCCGAGCGTGCCTTGCGGCAATGTGTGACGGACATCGGCGACGAGGTTGCGCACCCGATACCAGGTGTCCTGCACGTCGCGGGCGGGAATGGACTGCTTGAGATTGACGAAGATGGTGGTGACGCCGGGCGTGGTGTAGCTGCGCACCGTGTCGAGCCCAGGTGTCTCCTCGAGCTGACGTTCCAGTCGCTCGGTCACCTGCTTCAGCGTGTCCTCCATCGTCGCGCCGGGCCAGGCCGCCGAGACGACCATCGACTTGATGACGAAGGAGGGATCCTCGTTGCGCCCAAGCCGATAGAAGGCGAGCAGCCCGGCCAGCACCGCTATGATCATCAGATAGATGACGATGGAGCGGTTCTTCAGGGCCCAGTCGGAGAGATTGAACCTCATTGCGCTTCCGCTCCGGCCAGCCGCACGAGCTGGCCTTCCTTCAGCAGGCCAGCTCCCGCAGTCACCACGATGTCGCCGAACGCCAGCCCCTTGCCGATCAGTGCTGTCGCGGGATCGCTGCCGAGCACGTCGAGCTTGCGCAGCGAGACCGTCAGGGCGGTGGGATCGACGATCCAGACGCCGGGTTCGCCCCCGCGCTGTGTCAGGGCTGCAGCGGGAATCGCGATCGCGCTCTCCTGAGCGCCGCGGATCGTACCCGTCACCGCCGTCCCGAGCCGGAACGAAGCCGGCGGATCGGCCAAGCCGACGCGGACCCGAAAGGTTCGCGTCACCGGGTCCGCCTGCGGCGCCACTTCGCGGACGCGGCCGGGCACCGTGGCAGCAGTCGCCTCTCCGGTGAGCGAGACATAGACCCGGGCATCAGGCTGCAGCGCCCGCACCCGGTCGGCCGGTACCTCGAACACGGCGTCGCGGCCTTCGCGTCGCGCCAGTTGAGCGATCATTCGGCCTGCCGGCACCACCTCGCCCGGCTCAGCGCCGATGCGGGTGACGACGCCGGGCGCATCTGCCTTGAGGGTCGTGAAGCCGACGATGTCCTCAGCGGTGCGTACGCGAGCCTGCGTCGCGTCGACCTGCGCCTGCGCGGCCCGGCGACCCTGTTCGGCCGCCTCGAAATCGGCTTGAGTCGTGACATTGCGGGCGAGCAGATGGGTCTGGCGCTGAAGCTGGTTCTCCGCCTTGCGCAACTGGCCCTGTGCGGCGGTCAGCGCCGCCTGGGCCGAGCGCAATTCGTTGAGCTCGTTCTCGGGGTCGAGCCTGGCGACGACCTGGCCTTCCTTGACGGTAGCGCCGACGGCGACGTTGCGTTCTGCGAGCCTCCCCGCAATCCGGAAAGACAGCGCGGCCTGATCCTCCGCCTCGATATGCCCGGTGAAACTTGTGTCCGCCACGGGAGGCATCGGCTGGACCGTCACCGTCCGCACCATTCGGATCGGTGGTGGTGGCGCATCCTCGCTCTGGCAACCTGCCGAGGCGAGGGCGATGCCTGCGAGCCCGATGATCGACAGTGTTCTGGGTGCAAAGAGACTTGGTACAATGACCTTTGGCGCAAGAACCGCACGGCCGACAGGAAATCTTCCGGACAAACCTGCGGCCAGCGGCCCGTTTCCGGGATCTGTTCTCTGTCGCAAGTCCCTCGGATCCATCGCAATCGTCCTCTGGCCGCCACCGGAGACAAGTTGGGAACCCGGGCGCGCGACATCAGCCGCACAGTCTCCGAGCGGCAGGGCTGGACGCTAGCAACTGTCCCGAAAGCGCGGATGAGCTCAGAATCCCAACTCTGGGCTGGTCATCCCATTTTTGCTGGAGGCCTAAGCGACGCTCGTGGCGCCCCCCCGAAACGGGCTTGTCCTGGCGAGAGCGACCGCGACCGGCAGCAGCAGACACAGGCCGAGAACGGCGGTCGCAGCCATCAGGAGATAGACGCCTTCGCCCCAGGTCGTGTAGAGCGCACCCGCGAGCGAGGTGAGCAGTGCCATGGCCCCCGCCCAACCAGCGGCGAGCCATGTCTGGGCCTGGGCCTGGAGCGTAGGTGGTGCGAAGCGGGCGAGCAGGAACACGCTGCACAGATGCGTCGCGCCGAAGCTCACGCCGTGCGCGAGCTGCAGCACGATGAGCCCGGCGAAGTTGGGATCGAAGGCCATGCCCGTCCAACGCAGGGCCGCCACCGCAGCACTCGCGACCAATAGGCCCGCCGCGCCCACCGGGCCCCGGATCATGTAGCCGACGAAGCAGAAGAACAGCATTTCGCCTGCGATCCCGGATGCCCACAGTGCGCCCGTGGCAGCCCCGGAGAAACCAATCTGCTGCCAGTGAAGGCTGCTGAAGCCGTAAATGGCGGCATGGCTTGCCTGGACGAGCGCGGCCCCCGCAATCGTGAGGGCGAGCAGGTCGGGTCGGCCAGGCCCGGCGATCCCCTCGGTTGGAGCCTGCGGCCGTTCCGGGGTCGCGGTCCTCGATACGAGCAGTGCGGCGAGCGCCGTTGCGAGCGCGGAGACCAGCAGCATTCCGATGATCGAGGACGCCGGCAGCCAATCCAGGAGCCAGCCAGCCGATATGTTCGCCAGCGCGAAGCCCGCGGAGCCCCACAACCGCAGCCGGCCGTAGCGATGTGCGCCATCCGGAAGATGGTCGAGTCGACCGAGCGTCACCGCATCGGTCAGAGCAATCAGCGGGCCCTGCGCGAAGCCGATGGCGATGACAAGGAGCAGGATCGGCCAAAATCCGCGCGCGAGCGCGAGCATCCCGATTCCGACCGTAACCGCGACCGCGCAGGCGAAGAGCAGCCACGTCATCCGCCCGCCGCGATCGGCCAACGCCCCGATGGCTGGATTCGCGACGATGCGTGTCAGCAGCGGCGCCGCCAGCACGATCCCGATCGCTTCGGGCGTCAACGACTGATCATGCAGCCATAGCGGGAAAAAGGGCAGGTTGACGCCGAGTTCGAAGAACAGGGCGCCATAGAGAAAGGACAAGCGCCGGGCCGGCAGACTCACGCGATCACCTCGCCACTCGCATGGCTAAAGCGCCAGGGGGTTCAGCGAGGGATAGCCTTCGTCGTGAACAGCGTTCGCAGTGTCGCCATACAGCCTGACGGCGAGCGGGGCCGGCTGACCTTGCGGTTCCGGCGGCAAGGCCAGACCGCGCTCGCGCACTTCGCTTGGGCTGTAGCCAAACTCGCGGCGGAAGGCGCGGCTGAACGTCGAGTGATCGGGAAAGCCGACCTCGCTGCCAATGAGATGAATATACATGGCACTGCGCAGTCCCGCCAGTTGCCGATGTGCCTCGCGCAGGCGTTCGCGGTTGATGAAGTGGGCGACGCCACCATTGTGCTCAAACAGCCGGTAAAGTTTCGACCGCGACATCGCCATCAGCCGGGCGAGCGCTTCCGGGCCGAATTCCGGCGAGGCCATGTTCTGGCGGATCACCAGCCGGGCACGGTCGATCAGCAGCGATGACAGCGGCATCTGCGCTGCCTCGGCCCGGTCGGTCCGCGGGGCAATGCAGGCGCTGACCAGGGCACGCGTGGCAACGGCCAGGCCCTCTCCGTGGTCGGCGGAAATATGGGGGAGCTGTCGGGCCAGATGATCCATGAAGCCGGCCAGCACCGAACCGAGTTCGGGGCGAATTTCGAGGTCATGCGCTCGCTCGAAGTCTCCGGCCTCGTCACGACAGAGGTCGCGCGGCAGAAACAGTGTCAACACCTCGGAATCGCTCGCACCTCCTTCGAAGGGCAGCGCCAGGGAGCGAAAGCTGAGCGCATCGCCCGCCATAAGAGTCGGTGCGACCACGGGTTCATCGCGGCCAGGGGCCTGCGAATGGGCGAGCACGACGCACCAGTGATCGAGGAAGGAGCGCGGCCGATGCTTCCAGCGGCGCGGCGGGGTGCCGGAATAGACCGCCCGGGACATTATTATGTCACCGAATGTCCAGGACGAGAATTCTGCTGCAAATCCTTGCGATGCCTCAGGCGTCCGCTGAAGCTCTATGATATCCGACAGCAGAGTTCGCCACGCGTCGAATTGATCTTCGGGTGCGAGATCTTTCGTCGAGAAAGTTCCCGGAAAAATCGGGGGCACCGGCGGATTTACCTGGCCGGAAGATAGCGCCGTCAAGAGACCCTCCATCTGTTATTGGGGGCGGTTTTTAAATAATATTAATTCAGAAAGCGATTGGAGGCTTAGTTCATTCGGCTCAATCAGGGCGCTCAACTTGCGCATTCTAATATATAGGCGGACATAATTTCCGCTCACAAGTGCATACCGATTGACCTAGGTCAATTCGTTCGGGCAGCGGGCACATCGAAGATCAGGATCGGCGCCGTCACAAGCAAGCTCGCCGCCGAGCCGAGTGTGCTTGCCGCGGCCATCGGGACGGAAACATCCGTGTCCGTGATCACCTGCCCCTGCAGCAACCTGTCGCCGATCAGCCGCACGGCATCGGGGCTGGCGGCAAAGAGGTCGTGATTGATGCGGTCGCCGGAGCCCAGCGCGCTCAAATCCAGGACCGTGAGGCCGGAAAGACCGGCCAGTTCGCGCTGATATTCAGCCCGCGTCAGATCGATCGCGCCCAGCCGCGCCGCACCTTGAGAGATGAACTGCGAGAGCTGAAGCGCCCTGTCGTTCTGGGAGACGAAGAGGGTGATATGCGGACGCTGCGCGCCCATGTCCTCGACCTGACGCCTGAAGACCCCGACATCGAGATCCGGCGAGGCGAGGATCAGATTGGTGATCTTGCGCGGAACGCCGCGCTGCTTGAGCGCGACCTGCTTGACGGCCTCGACCGCCAGCCAGCTCCCCATCGAGTGGGCTAGGATTACGATTTCGCCCACCGTCGGGCTGCTGACCGCCGCCTCGAGCAGCCCCGCCAGATCCGAGCGGGCATAGGATGCGTTGTCCAGGTCACGCTTGTAGTCCAGCAGTCGCCCGCGGGATGGCCAGGAGAACAGCACCGGGGCGGCATCCGCATCAGCGTCGTGGGTGAGCTGCGCGAAGCGGAATACCGCTCTGTCGAAGGGGGTGTTGAAGCCGTGCACGAAGACGAAGGCGCGGCGCTTGCGCAAGCCCGGACCGGCAAACCACTTCACGACATCGGGCTTCGCGACCGGCGAGACCGCGTTGACCACGAAATCCGTCGCTGGGTTTCCGGGCGCCGAGCGCGGCAGCTGGATCGTGCCGACCTGTCTGTCCTTGGGCAGAGAAACGACGATGCTGGAGAAGGAGACACCTTCGCCGCGATCGCCTCCGAACAGGACCGCAGGATTGTCCGCCGGTGCGCGCGTTGTCGCCGCGAGCATATGCACGCGAGTTGTCCCGGGCACTGGCGCAACGGGCTGCAGCAGCCCTGCCGGGGCCGAGGCGCAGGCGCCTAGCCCTCCCGCTAGCAGGAGCATCGCCACACGGCTCTGCTTGCCAAAATTCATGCCCGCCATCGTCCGCAATCTCCCGGACACCGAGGCGAACCGAACGCGGCGACGCACCCAACGCCCTGCGGCTGCAGTCATAGCGCGCATCGCATCCCCCCGCCTGTCCTGAATCTGCAGGCGTAGGAACTCGCCTTCAACCGCAAAAAAAACCCACCGTCAGGTGGAGACATCCATCTGAAGCTTGCCGGTGCGGGATGCGACAGGCGGTCTGTTCGGTCAAGAGCTCGGCGCTGGAAACGGGGTTTAGCTGCCAAGTTTGGGACAGCCGGCCCACGTTTTGGGATTCTGTGCCGATGCCCTCTGCGCCCGGCGAACTAAGTTCGCCCGATCGCACTCGGACTCCCGTTCGATGCGGCCGAAGCGCGTTGCGGCTCGGTGACTGGCACATCCTGAGTATTGGGGGAACAGCAGACATGGCCGCCACGAGCGTCGCACCGAAGACGGTAATGCAAAGATTTCTCGATGGCGTCGAACGCGTCGGGAACATGGTCCCCCATCCGGTCGTCATCTTCCTGATCCTGATCGGCATCGTCATCGTGCTGTCCGCCGTGCTGGGTGCGCTCGGCGCCGCCGTAACGTTCGACCGCATCAACGCCGAAACCCACCAGATCGAGAAGGCGACGACCGAGATCCGCAGCCTGCTGAACCGGGACGGTATCCGGTTCCTATATGCCTCGCTGGTTCCCAATTTCATGAGCTTCACGGCGGTCGGCTTGATGATCGCGGCCATGATCGGCGCCGGTGTCGCCGAGGAATCGGGCCTCGTCACCACGCTGATCCGCAAGCTGGTCGCGGTGTCGCCGCGCTGGGCGCTGACCTACATCCTCGCCTTCGTCGGCATCATCGCCAGCATCGCAGCCGATGCCGGCTATCTCGTGCTGATCCCGCTCGCTGGCGTCGCCTATCTTGCCGTCGGCCGCCACCCGCTTGCCGGCCTGGCGCTGGGCTTCGCCGCGGTTGCCGGCGCCTTCACGGTCAACATGCTGATCAAGCCGCTCGACGCCGTGCTGGTCGAGTTCACCAACGACGCTGCTCATCTCGTCGACCCCAACCGCTCTATCGGCCTGGCCTCCAACGTCTGGTTCTCGTTCGCCTCGGTGCTGTTCCTGACGGTGATCATCGCTTTCATCACCGACCGCATCATCTCGCCCCGCCTCGGCGTCTACGATCCCAAGCTTGCCGGCGATGGCGGCGTCGCTCAGCAGAGCACCACGCTCTCCGACGCGGAGGCGCGCGGCCTGCGCTTCTCGCTCTACGGGCTGATTGGGCTCATCGTAGTCTTCGGCCTGCTTACCATCCCGTCGGGGGCCCCGCTGCGCAATCCGACGACCGGCGAGCTGATCGGCAACTCGCCGTTCATGAACGGGCTGATCGCGCTGATCATGCTGATGTTCCTGACCACGGGCTGGATGTACGGCATCGGCGCCGGCACGCTGCGCACGCTGACCGAGGTCATCGCCGCGATCGAGAAGTCGATCAAGAATCTCGGCGGCACGATCTTCCTGTTCTTCGTCCTCAGCCAGTTCGTCGCCTACTTTACCTACACCAACATGGGCACCGTGATGGCGCTCAGCCTGTCGGGCGTGCTGCAATCGGCCAATATCGGCGCGCTGCCGCTGCTGCTCGGCTTCATCGTCGTCGTCGCGATCATCGACCTTCTCCTGACCGGCGCGATTGCCAAATGGGCGATCTTCGCCCCGGTCTTCGTGCCGCTGCTGATGAAGCTCGGCGTCGAGCCCGAGGCGGTGCTTGCCGCCTACCGCGTCGGTGACTCGCCGATGAACGCGATCACCCCGCTCAACGCCTATTTCGCCCTCGTCGTAGGCTTCGCCCAGAAATACGACAAATCCGCCGGCGTCGGCACGATCGTCTCGATGATGCTGCCCTATGTCATGTGGATGTTCGTGCTCTGGACCGCGCTCTTCGCAGTCTGGAAGGCGCTAGGCCTGCCCTGGGGCCTGTGAGCCCCCACCAACCCTGAAGACAAGCCAGGCCCTGCCTTCGGATTTGGGCCCAATTCTGGATGGATGTCATGAGCACTGCCAATGTCCCGCTCGATGTCGAGGCGGCAATCGACCACCTGATGACCTTCCTCTCGGTCGAGGGCGTCACTGGCCAGGAGGCGGCGATCGCCGCAGCCGTCAGCGACGCGCTCAAGAAGGTCGGCGTGCCGGCTTCCGCAATCCGGTTCGACGACGTCAACACGCGCATTCCGGTGCCGACCCAGACTGGTAACCTGATCGTCGATCTGCCGGGTACGAAGCCCGGCCCGCGCCTGATGTTCTCGACGCATCTCGACACGGTGCCCCTCTGCGCCGGCGCAAAGCCGAAGCGGGAGGGCAATCGTATCGTGTCCGACGGCACGACGGCGCTGGGCGGCGATGCCCGAACCGGGGTGGCGCTTCTGGTGGTGCTTGCCGAGACGCTGCTCAAGCACAAGCTGCCCCATCCGCCGATCACCCTGCTCTTCACCGTGCGGGAGGAGAGCGGCCTGCATGGCGCCCGCGAGCTCAATCCGGCCGATCTCAACGGCCCGGTGATGTGCATCAATGTCGATGGCCAGCTCGCCTCCGAACTGATCATCGGCGCTGTCGGGCAGGAGAACTGGGAGGTCGAGATCAAGGGCCGTGCCTCCCATGCCGGCGTCGCGCCGGACAAGGGCATCTCGGCGACGATGGTGGGTGCGATCGGCCTGGCCGAGGCCCGGGCCGCCGCCTGGTTCGGCAAGGTCGTCAAGGGCAAGGAGTTCGGCAGCAGCAATATCGGCATCTTCGGAGGCAAGGACGGCAAGCCGGCCGGTGACGCGACCAATGTCGTGACCGACTACGCCTTCCTCAAAGGCGAGGCGCGCAGCCCCGAGCTGAGCTTCGCAACGCAGATCGTCGATGGCTTCGAGGCTGCCTTCGCCAAGGCCAAGGCGGCGGTGACGGACCACGAGGGCGAAACCGCCGAGGTCGTCTTCCGCCGTGCCGCTGCCTATCCGCCCTTCAGGCTCGGTGAGGATACGCAGGTGGTGAAGCGCGCCACCCGTGCGCTCGGCCTGCTCGGCATCGAGCCGACCTACATCTTCTCCAATGGCGGCCTCGACGCCAACTGGCTCGACAAGGCCGGCGTCCCGACCATCACGATCGGAGCGGGCCAGGCCGAAATCCATACGATCAAGGAATTCGTGAAGCTCGACGAATACGAGAAGGGTTGCCGGCTCGGCATCCTGATGGCGACGCTTGAGGACTGAGACCTCTTTAATCGGACTGCGGGCGGCCGACAGGGCCCAACAAGGAGCTGACGTGTGAGCCCGATTGCCTATACAGCCCTCATCATCGGCGTCGCTGTCGTCCTCTTCGTCACGAACAAGGTGCCCGTTGTCCTGGTGGCAATGGGCACGGCGCTCTCACTCTGGGCGACCGGCGTCCTGACCCTCCCGCAGGCGCTGGGTGGCCTTGGCGATCCCGCCGTCATCTTCATCGCGGCGCTCTTCGTCGTCAGCTCGGGGCTCGAGGTCACCGGTGTCACCGCCTGGGCCGGCCAACTCCTGATCAAGGGCGCGGGCGAGGAGAGCCGCACGCGCCTGCTGCTGCTCACCATGGGCCTCGTCGCGCTGCTTACGGCCCTGATCAGCGTCAATGGCGCGGTCGCGGCGCTGCTGCCGGTGGTCGTTGTCATCGCGGTCAGGTTGCGGCGGAATTCGTCGCAGCTGCTGATGCCGCTGGTCTTCGCGGCCCATGCCGGCTCGATGCTCGCGTTGACGGGCACCCCCGTGAACGTCCTCGTCTCGGAAGCGGCGATGGATGCCGGTGTCGGCGGCTTCGGCTTCTTCGAGTTCGCGCTCGCCGGCATCCCGCTGCTGGCGGGCTCGATGGTGATCATGATCCTGTTCGGCCAGAAGCTGCTGCCCGAGCGGAACGGCGCGACAATGCCGGCCGATTTCAGCCGCCACGCAAAGACGCTGGTCGAGCAGTATGGCCTCGCCAGCGGCGTCTATCAGCTCCGCGTGCGGACAAGCTGCCCCTATGTCGGGAAGCCGGCCGGCGCCGTCGACCTCGCCGCCTATCAAGGGCTTCAACTCGTCGCCATCCAGGAGGGCGAAAGCGCAGGGCCGTTGCGTCGGGCGACCATTGCCGAGGGCGACCATATCATCCTGCGCGGAGACGCCGAAGCGGCCGCGAACTTCGCGGCGACCATGCATCTCGCCTTCCGCGACGATAGCGCTGCGGCTGGCGAAGGCGAGGAGACGCTGTTCAACCGTCGCTCCGGCCTCGCCGAGGTGGTCATCCCGCCGCGCTCGGGCCTGATCGGGCAGAGCGTCTTCCTGGGCATGGTGACCGAGAGCGGCGATCTGATCGTGCTGGCAGTCCAGCGCGGCGGCAACGCGATCGCGGCCGCCAATGCGACGAAGGACGCCGGCGGCATCGTCCTGCAGGCCGGCGACACGATGCTGCTGCAGGGCACATGGAAGGCGCTCGACACGCATCTGGACGATCCAAACGTCTTGGTCGTCAGCTCGCCCGAACTCGTCCGCCGGCAGGCCGTGCCGATGGGCCCGGGCGCCAAACAGGCGGTCATCATCCTGTTCGGCATGGTCCTTCTGCTCGCCACGGGTATCGTTCCGCCCGCTGTGGCGGGCCTGCTGGCCGCCGGCGCCATCATCCTGTCCGGGATCATGACCGTCGAGCAGTCCTATCGCGCGATCAGCTGGACGACCGTGATCCTGGTCGGCGCTATGATGCCGCTCTCGACTGCGATGGTGCAGACCGGAGCTGCCCAGATGCTGGCGGAGCGGCTCGTCTACATGGTCGGCGACGCCGGGCCGATGGCCTTGCTCGCGGGGCTCTTCGTGCTGACCGCCGTCATGGGCCAGCTGATCAGCAACACGGCGACCGCGCTGATCGTGATCCCGATCGGCATCGCGGCAGCAGCCAGCATGGGCATCTCGCCGCGTCCGGTTCTGATGAGCACGGCGGTGGCTGCCGCCGGTGCCTTCCTTACGCCTATCGCAACGCCGACCAATCTCATGGTGATGGGACCCGGCGGCTATAAGTTCAGCGACTACTGGAAGCTCGGCCTGCCGCTGCTAATCTGGTTCTTCGTCGTTGCCGTCTTCATCGTCCCGCTGATCTGGCGCTTCTAACTTTTTTCGACCAGCACAAGGTGCCTCCCATGATCAACCTTCGCGCGACGGCCGTCGCTTTCGCCCTTCTCGCCGGCGCCTGCATTGCTGCGCCGGCTTCGGCTACACCTGTCGCTGCCGGCGGCCTCCTGCTGTCGGGCGGGCAGGCGGAGCTCGCGCAATGGCAGCATTATCGCTCGCGCCGCATCGATCCGCGTCGCGGCCGCTGCTGGTGGGAGAACCGCCGCATCCGCGACCATCGCGGCCGCTGGGTTGTGCGCCGCGTTCAGGTCTGCCAGCGCTAGATTGTTTGGTCCCCGCGTTTGATGGATCGGATCGAGGTTGAATCGCTCCGGTTCGATCGTCCACTGTTTGCGGATGAACTCGTAGGGCGTGAGCCCTTCATCAGGGTCTTGAGGCGCCGGCCAAATTGCTCCGCGCTGACGAAGTCGGCGAGATTCTGCTCGAGAACCCTCTGCTTGAAAAAGCATGATCGCGGATGGGATGACGACGCCTGAGGTATTCCGCATCCGAAAAGCTCGGGATCATCAGGATCGTCGAGCAGTCGCACCTGCCGGCACGGCGGACGCTGGAGCAGCTGGGCATCCCCGGGGAGCACTTTCGATCGCTGGTATGACCGCTACCTCGACGGCGGGCCGGAAGCGCTGGAGGATCGGCCTTCGGCGCCAAGCCGGGTGTGGGACCGTGTGCCGGTGGACATTCGCCGCGCAATGGGCGTGCTTGGACTGGAAGACTCTTCAGAACTGCACTTCAAGCCGTTCGGCATCAAGGCCCGCAAGGACACTTGCGAGCTCGAGAACGCAGTCGAGGCGTATCGCTTCGGGGACGCCGCCTGATGCCCAGGCGGTTGGTCGGCCAAGCCGGCAAGCGACCGGCGCCTACCCTCTACCGCAGAGATCCGTGGCCAGCGACGCGCCGGGAATCCACAGCAGCATGAAAGGCTGACAGTGCCTCTCAATGCTTGGCGCCTTCTCCCGCGCTCAAATTTCGCGAGACCGCGAGTTCGAGTGCACATCGCTCGCGCCCCTCGGGGCTGTTGGCCCTTGCATCTTCGAGGACGCGAATCCTGGACAGCGCTTCGCGATACTGGCGGCTAGTAGATAGCGGGGCACAATGAGGTACAGCCCCGGCTTCGTGCGTACGCATGGCAAGCCTCCTGGCAGGACGACCCTACGCCTGGCATGACGAAGAGCCTAAGCTCGTCCGCTGCGGAGCCTGGCGCAGCGAAGCCCCTAATCCGAAAGGGTGGCCGGTTTCGGCATGATGGAATTGTCAGCGACACCCGGAATCAGCCGCAACTCGTGTTGCACGGACTTATTTTCCACACTGGAGAACACGCGGAATCAACGGAATATGTTGCATGTCTCGGGATTGTTGCAACACGTCTTCGGGGTGCCAACTTTCTCTAAGTCGTTGTTTTTGATTCAGAGATAGTTGGTAGCGGGAGAGGGACTCGAACCCCCGACACGCGGATTATGATTCCGCTGCTCTAACCAGCTGAGCTACCCCGCCCCAGTTCCGCGCCGCTGCTCGCAGCGCCTGGTGTGGGCGCGGTATAGGGGGCGAACCGCGCCGTCGTCAACCCTCCAGACGCTCAGTGGCACAGCTTTGTTGCATGCGTATGGCGCGCGTTCTCGTGCAAGTGATCGGACGTCATGCTCGCCGCGCATCCTGCACTGCTTGAACCCTGAAAATGCCGGTCATAGCTCTGAAGTGCCGTACGGGGGCCTTGCAGCCGGGTGGCCGACGAATGACCGTCACCATCGCCACGCTGCCGGGACGGCTGTGCTGGAGCTTCACAATGACAGCTATGCAATCGACGATTTCCTCCGAGACCCCGGCCGCCGCGCTACACGTGCGGCCGCGACTGCCTGCGGGCTGCGCGGAGCTGCTCGCGCTTGGCGCCTCAGTCTTCGTGGTCCCGGGCTTCGGTGGCGCACAGGCTGCCAGCAGCGTTAGCTAGGAGCAGGGCTGCGCCTATCGCCACCCCTCGGGGACGTTCGGAAACGGCACCTCAATCGATGCCGACTACTGCAACCGGTTGCGCTTCTGCCAGAGCATGAGCGACCAGGGCCGCGATGCCGCGCCGATGGGGTGCATGGGCTTCGAGCCGTCGCTGCGGGCGCTTGTCAGACGGTCCTGACGACCGACTGATAGGGTCGCTGGCACGAGGGCGCCTCGGCGGGCAGCCCGTCGCCGCGGCCTCAGGAGGCGAGCTTGCGCAGGCGGACCACCTTGAAATAGCCGCGCCCGACATGGACGGTCTCGTAGCGCCCGCTGCGGGCCGCCCAGTCCGTCAACCGGCTGACCTTGAAGTCGGAGCTCCAGCCAACCGCGCGCGACAGCGGCGCGAGCGCGGCCCATACCGGAGCGAACGGGCTGCCGTCGTCGACCAGGCGGCTGGAGATGATGATCTCGCCGCCGGGCTTCAGCACACGGTCCATCTCTGTGAGCGCCTGCTCCGGGTCGGGCACCAGCGTGATGACGAACTGCGCGGTCACCGCATCGAAGCGCTCGGCCGCAAAGCCGAGCCGGCAGGCATCCATCACGGTCAGGCCACGGACATGACCGAGTGCGCCGCCCGCGACCTTGCGATTGGCGACCTTCAGCATGTCGAGCGAAAGATCCGCGCCGACGACGCGTGTCTCCGGTGTGAAATAGGCAAGGGTCAGGCCCGTGCCGACGCCGATCTCGAGGATGTCTGGACCGCAGGCGCAAGCCGCCGCGACGGCCTCGCGCTGCGCGCGCGCCAGAAGGCGCTGATAGATCTTGTCATAGAACTTCGCCCAGGTCGCATAGACGCGCTTCTGGGCTTCAAGTTCACTGGGCACCGACATGCAGCGGCTCGCGGCTTTGGGGAGAGAGGAAGCAGGGGCAAGCCCGGCCGGGGAGGGCGCAGCCCATCAGGAATGCGCAAGGACCTGCAGCGGCGCAGCCGCGGGCATGGCCAAGGGCGGACGCAGGATCGTGCCACCGCCAAGGACGCGGGCATCGGGGCCGGCATCGGTGTAGATCACGCAGGCCTGGCCGGGCGAGACGCCCTCTTCGTCGCTCGAGAGTTCGATCCGCAAGCCGTCGTCCTCGCGGAGGAGGCGGGCCTCGCGCGGCGGGCGGGTGGAGCGCACGCGCACGGCCACGTCCATGCCTTCGGCCGGCACCGCATCAAGGGAGAGGTCTCCGAGCCAGTTCAGGTCGCGCAGGCGGATTTCGCGGACGCCCAGGGCCTCGCGCGGGCCGACGATGACGCGTGCGGCGTCTGCATCCAGCCTGAGCACATAGAGCGGCTCAGGCGTGCTGAGACCGAGGCCCTTGCGCTGGCCGACGGTAAAGCGGAGCACGCCATCATGGCGTCCGAGCACGCGGCCATCGAGGTGGACGATATCGCCGGACCGGGACGCGCCGGGTTTCAGCCGCTCGATGACGTCGGTGTAGCGGCCGTTGGGTACAAAGCAGATGTCCTGGCTGTCGGGCTTGTCGGCGATGCCGAGCCCGAGTTCGGCGGCAAGCGCGCGGGTCTGGGCCTTGTCGATCGAGCCGAGCGGGAAGCGAAGCAGATCGAGCTGCGCCTGCGTCGTGGCGTAGAGGAAATAGCTCTGGTCGCGCGCGACGTCGGAGGCGCGGAACAGGCCGCGATGACCGTTGCCGAGGTCGCGGCTGACGACGTAATGGCCGGTCGCCAATGCATCGGCACCGAGTTCCTGGGCGAGCCCGAGCAGGTCGCGGAACTTGACCGTGCGGTTGCACTCAACGCAGGGGATCGGCGTCTCGCCCGCGAGATAGCTTTCGGCGAAGCGCTCGATCACGGCCTCGCGGAAGCGACTCTCGTAGTCGAGAACGTAATGCGGGATGCCGATCTGCTCGGCGACGCGGCGGGCATCGTGGATGTCCTGTCCGGCACAGCAGGCGCCGGCCCGGTGCACCGCGGCACCGTGATCATACAGTTGCAGCGTGACGCCGACGACGTCGTAGCCTTCGCGCTTGAGCAGAGCGGCGACCACGGAGGAATCGACGCCGCCCGACATCGCCGCGACGACGCGCGTGGCCGCGGGCGGCTTGGCGATGTCGAGAGAGTTCAGGGGCGCGGTCATGCGAAGTGGCTGATCCGAAAGCGAAGGTTGAAGCATTCGTCAGGCTCTATATCGACTTTGCACGCGCGCTGCCAGCGAACGCTGGGCAAATCCTGCCGGCCGGGCGGCCGAGCCTGATCGTTCTTGCCCGCACGAGGGCCAATCACTTTCGCTAACATGCTGATATCGTTGAGGCCATCCGTGGCGCGAGACTTGCTGCACGAGGGGTCGGGGCGCCTCGTGCTCCATGATCCGGATTTGCCTGATGTCAGTTCAGTCAGTGTTCTCTGCCTCGGTTCCGCCTGATTCCGGCCTGGCGCGCAAACGCGCCTCCGGGACCGATGGCGGCCAGGCCAGCGAGCCCTTCGCACTGCCGGAGAGGCCCGACAATGCCGCGCCCCCTGCGCAGGCGAAATCGACCGACGTCACCTCGGTGAAGACCAATGAGATCAATCCTGCGCAGGCCAAGCCTGGCGAGGCAACGCCGGTTGAAACCACTGGCGCCACGATGCCTGCTCCGAAGGCGGGAACCGTCTCGCCGATTATCGTCCTGCCGCAATCGAGTGGCGCCCTGCCGGCTTTGGCTGTCCAGGAGGTCCCGTCAGAGGCCATCCCGACGCAAGCCGGGACGGTCAGCATCCTGCTTGCCGCCACAATTGCCGCTCAGGCCGAGGCGCCGGTGAAGCCCGGCGCCGACGAGGCCAGCGAGGCCGAGACGATGCCGGTGGGCGAGGACGTCGCGGCCGTGGTGGTAGACCCCAATGCAATCCAGCTGCTGGCCGCACTCGTCATCAGCGACGCCAAGACCGTGGCGCCGACGCCAGCGTCGGACACGCCGGAAGCGGCTGCCGCAGTCGCTGCGCTCGGCGGGATTACCCCGGCCTTGGCCGGTGGCGCGCCCGCGATCGCCATCCCTGGGACCGATGCGGCAGCCGATAACAAGCCCGCGCTCGACACGGCCGCGGCGATACCGCCCGCGGCAGCCATGGGACAGACACTCACGTTGCCGAGTGGCGACGATGCTCAGGCGAAAGCAGGCGAGGCCGAGGCTGCTCCGCCCGCCGTGGGGCCAGGACAGGCCGGGATCCATCCGGCCAAGGCCAATGCCGCGGACAAGTCGTCGCCCGTGGCGGCACAGGATTCCGCCCAGAAGCCCGAGTTCAAGATTCCCGAGGCGCTGCAGCCGGTCCAGGGCGCCATCGACATCTCGGCGATGGCGCAAGCAGCCCGGCCGTCCGGGGTCGACGCCGCGCAGGCAGCGACAACGCCGGACCAGGGCGCGCAGGTCGCCAATGCACAGCCGCAGAGCGGCACGGGCCAGCCGACCCCCTTGCATGTGGTGCCGATCGAGATCGGCCTGCGCGCGCTTGCTGGCGGGCGCAAATTCGATATCCGGCTCGACCCAGCGGAACTCGGCCGCGTCGATGTCTCGCTCGATATCTCGGACGCTGGCGAAGTCACCGCAAAGCTCGTGGTCGACCGTGTCGAGACTCTGCACCTGTTGCAGCGCGATGCCCGCACGCTCGAGCGCGCCTTCGAGCAGGCGGGACTGAAACCCTCCAATGCCGGCGTCGAGATCACCCTGCGCGATCCCGGCGACCAGTCCTTTCGGCAGAACAGGCAGCAGGACGAGGCGCCGCGGCGCCGGTCCTTCCTGACCGATGCCGGCGAAGACGCCGTGCTTGCAGCCCAACCCGTTCAATCCCCGTCGGTCCGCGGCCTGCTCAGGCTCGGCGGCGTCGATCTCAGCATCTGAGGACACGATATCATGGCTGTTACCGGCACCAGCGGGACCACCGCGACGACCACGGCGACCACCGTTTCGGGCGGCGCTTCGATCGCCAATAATTTCGACCAGTTCCTCTCGCTGTTGACGACGCAGCTCAAGAACCAGAGCCCGCTCGATCCGCTCGACACTAACCAGTTCACGGCGCAGCTCGTGCAGTTCGCCGGCGTCGAGCAGCAGCTCAAGATGAACGACACGCTGGCCTCGCTGCTGACCTTGAACCAGGCCTCAACGGCAACGGACGCCGTCGGCTTCATCGGCAAGACCATCACGGCGGATGGCGCGACCTCGCCGCTGAAGAACGGCTCCGCCTACTGGTCGGTGAACATGCCGGCCGACGGAACTGGGCTGGTGACGATCAAGAATTCCAGCGGCTCGGTGGTGCAGACCCTGTCGAGCACCTTCAAATCGGGCGCTCAGACGGTTCTGTGGGATGGCACGACGTCGACCGGCGGCAAGGCACCCGATGGCGACTACACGATCACGGTCGATGCCAAGGACCTCTCGGGCACGGCCGTGACCGCCAAGACGGAGATCATCGGCGTCGTCGACGGGGTCGACATGACGGGCAGCTCGCCCGTGCTCAAGATCGGTGCGATCAGCGTCGCGATCAACAAGGTCTCCCGCGTGGTGGCGGCGCAGTGAGCGATTTGCCCGATATCGGACAATCCTGTGGCTTCGCTTTAGCCAAATCTTAAAGCCGCTTGCCTATGCTCAGCACTAGTAGGTCTGTTGAGTTGTGTGAGTGTACCATGACCGAGCCTTTGCGACCGCGGGTGAAGTATGTGATCGGACCGGACGGAAGTCCGTTGACGATCGCCGACCTCCCGCCAATGAATACGCGCCGCTGGGTCATCAGGCGTAAAGCTGAGGTTGTCGCTGCCGTGCGTGGCGGCCTTCTCAGCCTTGAGGAAGCCTGCCAGCGTTATACTTTGACTGTTGATGAATTTCTAAGCTGGCAGATGTCTATCGACCAGCATGGCCTTGCCGGCCTGCGTACCACCCGTATCCAGCACTACCGGCAATAGCCGCTTTCACCAGCGCATCATCGAGGCGTCGGCCCCTCCGGGCCGGCGCCTTTTTTTGTGTTTTCCCGCGCAATCGCCGGCGATCCACCATTCGTTAACCAGACGCTAACCATGCACTGGGAAAAACTTGCCTAGTGAGCCGCCTCCTGTGTGCGGTCCTGTCGGCTTGTGGAACGGATTGCGGCGTGAACGGCATCGTCGGTCAGTTTACGAAATTTGGAGCGGCGCGCCTGGCGGCGATGCTGGCGGTCACGCTTGTGCTCGTCGGCTTCTTCGGCTTCGTCATGCTGCGGATGTCCCAGCCCGCGATGAGCGTGCTGTTTGCCGACCTCTCGCAACAGGATGTCAGCGCGATCCTGAAGGATCTCGACACGCGCGGCATCAAATACGAGCTGCGCAGCGACGGGCAGACCGTGCTGGTGGCCAAGGCCGACGTGCCACGCCTGCGGCTGGACCTCGCCGGCAAGGGCATTCCTTCGGGCGGCGGCGTCGGCTACGAGATCTTCGACAAGGGCGACGCCTTCTCGTCGACGAGCTTCGTCCAGAACATCAATCACCTCCGGGCGCTCGAAGGCGAGCTGTCGCGCACCATCCGCTCGATCAGCCGCGTCCAGGCCGCGCGCGTCCATCTCGTCATTCCCGAGCGCCGCCTGTTCGAACGGGATCGCGAGGCGCCCCGCGCCTCGATCGCGCTCAAGCTCGCTGGCGAACTCGACGCCGCGCAGGTACGGGCAGTGCGCCATCTCGTGTCCTCGGCAGTCGATGGCTTGAAGCCCGAGCGCGTCTCGATCGTCGACGAGCGCGGCCGGCTGCTGGCCGACGGTGCGCAGGGCGAGGACGGACTTGCCGGCCTGGGCATGGAAGAGCGCCAGACCGGCATCGAGAAGCGGGTCAGGACGCAGGTCGAGGACATCGTCGCCAGCATCGTCGGGCATGGCCGGGCGCGCGTGCAGGTCAGCGCGTCGCTGGATGCCAACCGCATCGAGAGCCGCTCGGAGACCTTCGATCCCGAAAGCAAGGTCATCCGCTCCAGCCAGAACCGCACCGAGAATTCGCAGACCAGCGAATCCAACGGCGCGGTGACCGTCGGCAACGAATTGCCGGGCGCGGCGCAGCAAGGCGCGGGGCAGGGCGCCCAGCCGACCCCGAAGGACGCCTCGTCCAAGAACGAGGAGGTCGTCAACTACGAGATCTCGCGCACGACGCGCACCGAGGTGCTGGAAGGCGGCCGGGTCAAGAAGCTGTCGGTCGCCGTGCTGGTCGATGGCACCTATACGCGCAGCCCCACGGGCGAGCTGACCTACCAGCCGCGCCCGGCCGAGGACCTGGAGCGGATCGGCCAGCTCGTGCGCACCGCAGTCGGCTTCGACCAGGCGCGCGGCGACAAGGTCGAGGTGGTCAACCTGCGCTTCGCCGAGGCGCCGCCCGCCATCGCAGACCTGGCCGAGCAGACCCTGATGCAGCAGCTCCTCGCCTTCACCAAGGAAGACCTGATCCGTTTCGCCGAACTCGCCGTGATCTCGCTGCTCACCGTAATCGTGCTGATGGTCGTCGTTCGCCCGCTGCTCAAGCAGGTGCTGGCCTCCGAAGTGATGGTTCGGCCGATTCCCTCCTTCATGCGCGACGGCATGGCCATGATCCAGAGCGACGGCACCGGCGACCCCGCCGGCTCCCCCGCCAGTTCGATCCCCGATGCGCTCGTCACGATTCCCGGCGATGCGCCCTCGGAGCGGATGCTCGCGGTTGCCCAGATCAAGGGCCAGCTCAAGGCGCAGTCCGTCGAGAAGATCGGCGCGCTGGTCGCCCAGAACCCCGCCGACTCGGTGGCGGTGCTGCGGGGCTGGATCCATGAGAAGGCAACGGCCTGATGGGACTCTGAGGCATGGCTGCTGAACGTTCCATCGCAACGCGCAATTCCAGCCGCGAGGTCGAGGCCGGCTATGGCGGCGGCGTAAGCTCGATCGCCGACATGAACGGCCCGCAGCGCGCGGCCGTGATCCTGCTCGTCCTGGGCGAGGACCATGGTCGCTCGATCTGGAAGGAGTTCGATGACGAGGAGATCCGCATCATCACCCGCGCCATGGCTGAACTCGGCACGGTCGATGCTGACGAGGTCGAGCGGCTGATGCTGGATTTCGTCGGCAAGTTGTCGAGCGCGGGTGCCGTCACCGGCTCGTTCGACCGGACGATCTCGCTGCTGGAGAAAATCCTGCCGAGCGACCAGGTCGCGCTGATCATGGAAGAGATCCGTGGTCCGGCCGGCCGCAACATGTGGCAGAAGCTCGGCAATATCGACGCCGTCGTGCTCGCGAACTTCCTGAAGAACGAATACCCGCAGACGATCGCGGTGATCCTCTCCAAGATCCGGCCCGACCATTCCGCCAATGTGCTGCGCAATCTCCCGAACGAACTCTCGATCGACGTCGTCAGCCGGATGCTGCGCATGGAGTCCGTGCAGAAGGAGGCGCTCGACCACATCGAGAACACGCTGCGCACCGAGTTCGTCTCAACGCTGACCCAGACGCGCCGGCGCGACCCGCACGAGATGATGGCGGAGATCTTCAACGGCTTCGACCGACAGACCGAAATCCGCTTCCTCGCCTCGCTCGACGCCTCCAACCAGGATGCCGCGGCGCGCATCAGGGCGCTGATGTTCACGTTCGAGGATCTCAGCAAGCTCGACCCGGCCGGCCTGCAGACGCTGATGCGGCAGGTCGACAAGGATACGCTCGCCCGGGCGCTCAAGGGTGCCAGCGAGGACATGCGCAACTTCTTCTTCGGTGCGATGTCGGCGCGTGCGACCAAGAACATGCAGGACGACATGCAGGGCCTCGGCCCGTTGCGCCTCAAGGAGGTCGACGAGGCGCAGACCAAGATGGTCACCTTGACAAAGGAACTCGCCGACAAGGGCGAGATTGTCCTGTCCAAGGGCAATTCCGAAGATGAACTGGTCTATTGACGATGAGCGGCGCCACGAAATTCATGTTCGGCACCGATTTCCGCGAAGGCGGGCGGCGCGCTGCGAGCGAAGCGGACATGGACGCGATCAAGGCCGAGGCCTTTCGCTCCGGCGAGGCCCATGCCCGCCGCGAGGCCGAAGGCCAGATCGCCGGGCTCGCGGGCCAACTCGTGCGCACGGCCGAGCGCCTGCTCTCCCAGGAAGATACGCGTAGCGCGGCAATCGAGGCCCAGGCGGCCCGCGTCGCGGTGCTGACGGCCAAGGCGCTTGCCGGCGCCGCGCTGGCCGCAAAGCCGCTCGGCGAGATCGAGCAGGCGGTGCGCGAGTGCCTCGCCCATGCACGGCTGGCGCCGCACCTGGTCGTGCGGGTCAATGATGCCGCGGTCGAGGACGTCGAGGCACTGGTCAAGCGGGTGGCGCAGGAGAGCGCCTTCCTGGGCCGCCTTATCGTGCTGGGCCAGCCCGACATCATGCCGGGCGACGGCCGCATCGATTGGGCCGATGGCGGATTCGCGATCGATTCCCAACGCCTGTCGCAGCTGGTCGAGCAGGCCGTCGCGGCCGTGTTCGGGCCGGCTGCACTGAATGGAGACGAGACATGACCGACGGCGATCTCAAGCTGCCGCCCCTCAACCCGGCCGATCTCAGCTTCGATCATGATTCCGGTTCGGTGGCGCGGTCGGGACCGGTGGCGGTCAAGACCGCGGAGGATCTGGAGCAGGTCTTCGACGTTCCCGTCACGGTGTCGGCCGTGCTCGGCTCGACGCGCATCGCGGTCGGCGATCTCCTGCAGATCGTGCCCGGCGCAGTGCTGGAACTCGATCGGCGCGTCGGCGAGGCCATCGACATCTTCGTCAACGAGCGGCTGGTTGCGCGTGGCGAGGTCGTCGTCGTCGAGGACCGCCTCGGCGTGACCATGACCGAAATCATCAAGGCAGACCGGTGACGCCCGGCCTGACGACCACGCATCCACGCAGGAAGGCCTGAGCCATGCGCCTCATTATCGTCGGCGGTCTCAAGGGACAGATCATTGCGGCCGCCCGGATCGCGATCTCGCATGGTGCGAGCGTCACGCATACCGAGAGCCTGGAGCAGACGCTCGCCGTGTTGCGCGCCAAGGGCGCCGACCTGCTCATGGTCGATGTCACCCAGCCGATCGCGAAATATGTCGAGGCGCTCGAGCTGGAGCGCATCCGCACGCCGCTCGTCGCCTGCGGGACCTCGACCGACGCGCGCGCCGCAGTTGCCGCGATCCAGGCCGGGGCACGCGAATATGTGCCACTGCCGCCCGATCCCGAGCTGATCGCGGCCGTACTGGAAGCGGTCGCTGCCGACCAGTCGAGCCTGATCTGGCGCGATCCGGCGATGGAACGCGTCGTCCAGCTTGCCAGCCAGATCGCGCGTTCGGACGCTCCGGTGCTCGTCACAGGCGAAAGCGGCACCGGCAAGGAGGTGATCGCGCGCCATCTGCACCAGAAATCGCTTCGCAAGGACAAGCCCTTCGTCGCCGTCAACTGCGCCGCGATCCCGGACAACCTCCTGGAATCGGAACTCTTCGGCCATGAGAAGGGCGCCTTCACCGGTGCCGTCGCACGCCGGATCGGCAAGTTCGAGGAGGCCAGCGGCGGCACGCTGCTGCTCGACGAGATCTCGGAAATGGATGTGCGGCTGCAGGCCAAGCTGCTGCGGGCGCTGCAGGAACGCATGATCGACCGCGTCGGCGGCAGCCAGCCGGTCAAGGTCGACCTGCGCATCATCGCGACCTCCAACCGCAATCTCGGCGACGCCGTGCGCGAGGGCTCGTTCCGCGAGGATCTGTTCTATCGGCTCAATGTCGTGCATCTGCGCCTGCCGGCGCTGCGCGAGCGGCCGGGCGACATCGTCGCGCTGGCAGACCATTTCGCCAAGAAGTACGCGGAGATCAACGGCCTGCCGGTGCGGCCGCTATCGGCCGAGGCGCGCAAACTGCTGCTGGGCAATACCTGGCGCGGCAACGTCCGCGAACTCGAGAATACGATCCATCGCGCCGTGCTCCTGGCACAGGGTACCGATATCGGCGCGGATGCGGTTCTGACCCCCGAAGGGGAGACGCTTGGGCCGGCAGCTGGCCGCGACCCGGCGGCGCGGGCTGCCCAGACGGCCGAGGCGGTCACCCGTTCGCTCGTCGGCCATACGGTGGCCGATGTCGAGCGCGAGCTGATCCTCGATACACTGGACCACTGCCTGGGCAATCGTACCCACGCCGCAAAGATACTGGGGATTTCGATCCGCACGCTGCGCAACAAGCTCAGCGAATACGGCGCGGCGGGGATCGCTGTGGCGGAGCCGGGTCAGGCGCGCACAAGCGCCGCCTGACCCAGTCTGACCCTGTCAGCGCCGCGAGATTACCAGCGGCGATAACCGCGATAGTAGCGGGGCCGGGCGTAGTAGCGGGGGCGATAGTAATAGCGCGGCCGGGCATAATAGCGCGGACGGGCGTAGTAACGGGGCCGGCGATAGTAATAGTACTGGCTGAACTCGGCGTCCGTCTTGTCGAGTTCTTCCTTGGCCTTGGCCAGGATAGCCTCGTCATTGCCTGCCGGCATGGGTGTCGGCATCGGTGCGGGGGTGGACTGTGCCGCCTCCGCGACGGCAACGCCGCCGATGCTGGCAGCAGCAACGCCGCCAATCAGTGTCATGATGAATGAGCGTCTATCCACGGACGTCCTCCAAGGCTGTTGTCGCCGCATCCTATGTCTCGCACGGGTGGCGAGGCAGTTCCACTCTACGATAACGCATATATCCCGATGGAAGTTCCGGCCGGTATTATTTCTGAAATCATGGCTAAGCCCGCGCCGTGAGGCCTAGTCCACCGCGTTGAGCGGACGCGCCACCGATTCCAGGGAGCGGCGTTCGGCCCGCACCGCAAACAAGGCCGCGACCACGGCCGCCGCGAGCATCAGGGCCGCACCAAACAGGTATCCGAGGAAAACGCTGCCGCGCGAACCGGTATCGATCAGGATGCCGAACAGCCAGGGGCCGGCGACGCCACCCATGCCTGTCCCCACCGCATAGAAGGCCGCGATCGCCAGGGCGCGCATCTCGACGGGAAAGGTTTCGCCCACCGTCAGGTAGGCCGAACTCGCGGCTGCCGAAGCGAAGAAGAACACGACGCTCCAGCATGCCGTGAGCTGTGCTGCGGTGAGCAGGTCCTGCCAGAACAGGTAGCCCGTCGCGGTCAGCAGCAGCCCCGACATCGCATAGGTGAAGGCGATCATGACGCGCCGCCCGAGCGTGTCGAAGAAGCGCCCGAGCAGCAGCGGGCCCAGGACATTGCCGGCGGCGAAGGGCAGGATGAACCAGCCGACCGCCTGCGACGGCACCTTGTAGAAGTCGGTCAGGATCAGCGCATAGGTGAAGAAGATCGCGTTGTAGAAGAAGGCCTGCGCGCTCATCAGGGCCAGGCCAACGAGGGCGCGCTGCCGGTGCCGGACGAAGAGTGCATGGAAGACCTCGCCCAGCGGCGTGACGGCGCGGGGGTGCAAGGTCGTGACCGGCAGGTTCTCCGACGCCGAGTAGGTCACGCCCGCGCGGGCCTCGATGTCGGCGACGATGACGGCGGCTTCCTCGGCACGGCCATGGCTGATCAGCCAGCGCGGGCTTTCCGGGATCCATTGCCGCAGCACGAGGATGATCAGGCCCAGGACGGCGCCGATGAAAAAGGCCAGCCGCCAGCCGAGATCGGGCGCGAGCAGGCCGGGCTCCAGCAGGATGATCGCGCCCAGTGCACCCAGCGCTGCGCCGACCCAGAAGGAGCCGTTGATCACCAGATCGACCCAACCCCTGACGCGCGCCGGCACCAGTTCCTGGATCGTCGAATTGATCGCGGTGTATTCGCCGCCGATGCCCATGCCGGTGAAGAAGCGGAAGACGATGAAGCTGGCGAAGCTCCAGGAGAACGCGGTCGCGGCGGTCGCCGCGAGATAGACCAGCAGGGTGATCGTGAAGAGCTTCTTGCGGCCGAGGCGATCGGTCAGCCAGCCGAAGAACAGCGCACCGAAGACCGCGCCGGCGAGATAGGCCGCGCCTGCGATCCCGACTTCCGTGTTGGTGAAGCGAAGGGAGGGGCTTTCCTTCAGCGCGCCCGAGACTGAACCGGCGAGCGTGACTTCGAGGCCGTCGAGAATCCAGGTCACCCCGAGCGCCACGACGACGAGCGTGTGGAAACGCGACCAGGGCAGGCGGTCGAGCCTTGCCGGAATGTCGGTCTTCACGACCGGGGGCAGCAGGTCCTGTGCGGGCATGGGTGTGCGAACGCTTTCCCTCGCGCGAGCAACCGTCCCCCGACCTGCCGACCACTCCTCAATGAAAAAGGCGGCGCACTCGCAGGCGCCGCCTCAAAGACAAACCGTCCTAGCGGACAATCACGCGGCGGCGCACCACGACGGGGCGACCGTAAACCGGGCGGCGCACGACGGTGGTCTGGCGAACCACAGGGGGGCGGCCATAGCCCGGGCGACGCACGACGGTGGTTTCGCGGACAACTGCCTGGCTGAAATCGGCATCGGCCTGATCAAGCGCAGTCTTGGTGGCGGCATCGAGCGCGCCGTCGGGTGTTGCGGGAGCAAGGCCTGGCTTGACAGTCGCCGCCTGGGCGATCGCGGTGCCACCGATGCTCGCCGCAGCGAGACCACCGAAAAGGCTCATCACAAAAGTACGTCTGTCCAAGGCATCCTCCAATATTTATGGGGCTTTGAAAAACCGGTCTTATCGCCCCATCGCAGTTGCGCGGCAGAATGCGGCTACAACGCGGCGATTCGACAATACCCGGTCCAAGCCCCGGTTCCATAAACAATATTCCGACCGTCTTAACCACTCGTTCACCATGTACCCGGCAAGAATTGCCGGGTTGCGCCGTCTCGGCGCGGCGTTGGATCGCGGGCTGCGCATGGCGCAGCGGGGAACGGGCTTGTCGATGAGCGATGTGACGGCTGGCCAGGGCGGCGGGTTCAATATGCCGAGCCGCGACGGTTTGCAGAAGCTGTTCAACCGGCCAGATCTGTTTCTGGCGATCGGCGTCATGGGCATCCTTGTGGTGCTCATTTTCCCGCTGCCGGCGATCCTGCTCGATCTGCTGCTGGCGCTCTCGATCATCCTCTCGGTGCTCGTGCTGATGACGGCACTGTTCATCGAGGAGCCGCTGGAGTTCTCGGCCTTCCCGACGGTGCTGCTGATCGTCACCATGTTCCGGCTGGCGCTCAACCTCGCCTCGACCCGCCTGATCCTGGCCCATGGTCATGAGGGCGGAGCGGCTGCCGGCCATGTCATCGAGGCCTTCGCCAATTTCGTGATGAGCGGCAATTTCGTGATCGGGGTGATCGTCTTCACCATCCTCATCATCGTGAACTTCGTGGTCATCACCAAGGGTTCGGGCCGCATCGCCGAGGTCGCGGCGCGCTTTGCGCTCGACGCGATGCCGGGCAAGCAGATGGCGATCGACGCCGATCTCTCCGCCGGGCTTATCGACCAGGATGTCGCCAAGGTCAGGCGCAAGGCGCTTGAGGACGAGGCCAACTTCTTCGGCTCGATGGACGGCGCCTCGAAATTCGTGCGCGGCGACGCGATCGCAGCATTGCTGATCACCTTCATCAACGTGCTCGGCGGCATCATCATCGGCGTCGCCCAGCAGGGCATGAGCTTTGGTGCGGCTGCGCACAACTACACCATGCTTACCGTCGGCGACGGCCTGGTCAGCCAGATCCCGGCCCTGATCGTCTCGACGGCGGCCGGCCTGCTCGTCTCGAAGTCGGGCGTGCGCGGCGCTGCCGACAAGGCGCTCGGCAAGCAGCTCTCTGGCTATCCGAAGGCGCTCGGTATGTCGGCGGCGGTGATGTTGCTGATCGCGATCCTGCCCGGCATCCCGATGCTGCCCTTCCTCGTGCTGGCCGGCGGTTCGGCCTGGCTCGCCCGGCACTTCGGCAAGATCGCCAAGGCCCGCGATGCCCAGGATGAGGTAGCGGCGCAGGCCGCCTCGACGCTCCAGCCCGACGGCACGCCCAAGGAGGAGACACTCAACGACCTGCTCAAGCTCGACGAGCTCAAGATCGAGATCGGCTACGGTTTGCTGCCGCTGGTCAATGCGGCGGGCGGCCAGGACAGGCTGACCGACCAGGTCCGGGCGCTGCGGCGCCAACTCGCGGCCGAGCTCGGCTTCGTGATGCCGGCCGTGCGCATCGTCGACAACGTGCAGCTCGAGGCCAATCACTACTACATCAAGATCAAGGAGATCGATGCCGGCCATGGCATCGTCTACGCCGGCCAGTTCATGGCGATGGACCCGATGGGCGGCTCTGTGAACCTGCCCGGCCACAACGTCCTGGAGCCGACCTTCGGCCTGCCCGCGACCTGGATCGACGCTGCCCTCCAGGACGAGGCCCAGTTGCGCGGTCTGACCGTGGTCGACGCTGCGACTGTGATCTCGACGCATCTCACCGAAGTTCTGAAGTCGCATATGCCCGAGCTGCTCTCGCATGCCGAGGTGCAGAAGTTGCTGCGCGAGCTGCAGAAGGACCATGCCGACCTCGTCAAGGAGATCGTGCCGAGCCAGATCTCGACCACCGGCATCCAGCGCGTGCTGCAGTTGCTGCTGGCGGAGCGGATCTCGATACGCGATCTCGCGACGATCATCGAGGCGATCGCAGAGGTTGCCGGCGGCATGAAGAACCCGCGCGACATCGCCGAGCACGTCCGCTCTCGGCTGGCTCGCCAGATCTGCGCGCAGTTCTCGGACGCGAACGGAAACCTGCCGATCATCACGCTGTCGCCTGCGTGGGAGAGCGTCTTCGCGGAGTCGATCGTCGGCAACGGCGAGGAGCGCCATCTCGCCATGCAGCCCTCCCGCCTGCAGGAGTTCGTGCGCCACGTCCGAGACAAGTTCGAGGATGCCGCACGCATCGGCGAGATGCCGTCGCTCGTCACCTCCGGTCTGGCGCGGCCCTTCGTGCGCCAGATCATCGAGCGCTTCCGCCGCGAGACGCCTGTCCTGTCGCAGTCCGAGATCCATCCGCGGGTGCGGTTGAAGACGGTCGGAAGCGTCTGACGCGGCCGAGGCCGTTCGTGACGGTCGACGCAAGGCGCGCGGCGATTCCACGGGGGTCCGATGTCCGCGGCGCAATGGTCAGTCCCCGGGCGCGCCGCTAAGCCGGGCTGATGTCGCGCAACGTCGTCCTCTTCGCCATGATGTGCCTCGTCTGGGGGCTCACCTTCCTGCCGGTGAAGATTGCCTCGGCGCATGTGCCGCCGGTCTTCCTGGCGGCCGCGCGGTTCTCGATCGCGGGGCTCCTGATGCTGGCATGGGCCGGGCGGGACGCCTTCAAGGTTCCATCCGCGGCCTGGGCCCGGCTGATCGTGACCGCGCTGCTGGCCAACACCGGGAACTACACGCTGCTGTTCTGGGGCGCCAAGCATGCGCCGAGCGGGCTGTCGGCGATCGTCAACATGGCCACGATCCCTATCTACACGCTGCTCGCCAGCCGCGTGATCGAAGGGCAACCGATCAGCGGCTCGCGCGTCCTCGCCATCGCGCTCGGGACCCTGGGGCTCGGGCTGCTGTTCGCGTCGCGCGCGACGAGCGGCCTCGGCGCCGCCAGCGGCGATGCACTCGAACTCTGGGGGCTCGCGGCCGTCGCTCTCGGCACGCTGCTCTATTGCGTTGGCGCGGTGCTGACGCGCCCCATCGCGGCGACGATGCCGACGCTGACACTGGCGGCTTGGCAGACGCTGATCGGAGCCGTCGGGCTGATCGCGATCTCGGCTGCGCTCGAGCCGGTGAGCCTCGAGGATGTCCGCGCGCTCGCCGCGTGGCCGACGCTGYCGTCGCTTGCAGGGCTGGTGATCGGCGGCTCGCTCGTCGGCTACACGATCTATCTGCGCCTGCTGCGCGACTGGGGAGCCTTTCGGGCCGGGCTCTATGCCTTCATCAGCCCGGTGATCGCGGTGGGCGCCGGCGTCGTCGTGCTGTCCGAGCCGTTCGGGCCGGCGGAGGCCGCCGGAGCGGTGCTGATGTTTGCCGCCGCCGCCATCGCGCTCAGACGATAGGCGGATCGGCGCTGAGGGCCTTCGCCTTGGCCTGGGCTTGTGCCACCGCGACGGCATGGGCGTGCTTCTTGAGCTGTGCGCGCTCGAACGCGACCACGACCGGCAGGGAGATGACCAGCGGCAGGATCAGGTAGAACAGTCGCCAGATGAGCAGCGCCGCGAAGACCGCAGGCGCCGGCACGCCGGGCATGACCGCCAGGAAAACGGCCTCCATCACGCCGACGCCGCCCGGAACCTGGCTGAGCAGTCCGGCCGAGAAGGAGAGCAGGAAGGCCCCGAGCACGATCATGAAGCCTGGATTGCCCTGGGCAGGCAGGGCGAAATAGATGATCCCTGCAGCGCCCGCGAGTTCCAGCGGAGCCGCCAGATATTGCCGCGCCACGATCGGCAAGCGCGGGTAGATCAGCTCGAACTTGCCGATCTTCAGCGGCTTGAACTTCAGCCAGGCGCCGAGCGTGTAGAGCACGACGAAGGCGAGCATTCCGATCCCGATCAGCCGGGCCGTGCCGTCTCCGATGCCGAACCAGGTCGAGAGGCGGGCAAGGGGTCTCAGGATCTCCGGCTCGATGATCAAAACGAGCCCGAGCAGCAGGATCGTGCCGAATGCGAAGGTGAAGGAGCACAGCGCGACAAGCACCGCGACCTCGGCGGCGGTCAGCCCCTTGGCGGTGTAGGCCCGGAACCGCACCATCCCGCCCGAGAACACCGAGGCGCCGATATTGTGCGAGAGCGCGTAGGTTACGAAGGAGCACAGCGAGATATAAGCCCACGAGATGCCCTTCTCTTTGCCCAGATGCAGCAGCGCGATGCGGTCGTACCAGGCCAGCGCGGCATAGGCCACGAGGGTCGCGAGCCCGGCGTGGAAGAAGGCCGCGCCTGGGATCACGGCGATCTTCTGGCCGATG
Source organism: Allobosea sp. P1_B10 (assembly GCF_056406735.1). NCBI lineage: Bacteria > Pseudomonadati > Pseudomonadota > Alphaproteobacteria > Hyphomicrobiales > Alloboseaceae > Allobosea > Allobosea sp. P1_B10. Next base: position 154,489 of record NZ_JBFTZP010000002.1, read on the forward strand.
CGGGACGCGACGATCCCGATATTCTCCCAGACGCCGCCCTGGTCGAGCAGGGCCTGGATGGCAGCGTCGGTGCCGGCCTCCGCCTTCAACTTGTCCCAGAGCAGATCGACAGACCAGACGACCGCAACGAGCCCGAGCAGCGGCCAGAGATAATCGAGATATTTTTTCATGAGACCCGCGAACTGCGAGGAGGCGAGGAGCTATGCATCTGCTGCCGTTCGAGCATGCAGGAAATGCGCGGGCCGGCAACCGCACCTCTCTGCCAGCGCGTGCGGAAGAGGGCAAGCGGCGTCATGTCGCTTGCCCCGAGGCGAAGTCAGCGGTGCGGTGACGCTGCGTTACTTGCCGTTGGCCTTGAGCCATTCGCGCATGGTGGCGATCTCCTTTTCCTGATCGGCGATGATGCTGGTCGCCAGCGCCTTGAGGGCAGGGTCCTTGCCATGGGCCAGCATGACCTTGGCCATGTCGATGGCACCCTGGTGATGCGGGATCATGCCGCGCACGAAGTCTGCGTCGACATTGCCGCTGAAGGCGATCTCCATGCCCTTGTGCATCTTCATGTTCGCCGCCTTGAACGCCGTCGTCGCAGCCGATTCCTTCGTGCTTGAGGGTGTCGCACCGTGGCCGGAATGGCTGTTCTGCGCCAGAGCGATGCCGCCGAGCGCAAGCGATGCGGCGAGCAAGGCTGCGAGTCTGGTCTTGATGCGTCGTGTCATGGTCTCGTCCTTGTTGGGAAGCCGACGCGGGATCGCAGTGGCGATGCGCACGCGGCCATCGTGGCAATGGTTTTAAGGGGTCAGGCCGTGGCCGGGCCTCTCGGAGGTCGCTCGGCGGGCTCGGGGCTGCAGTCGCGGCGCCAGTGGGCCTGCCAGGGCGACAGCGCACGCCAGGAGGTCCTGGCAAGGTGCGGGGCCGCAACATCGGTGAAGGCGATCAGGCCGCAGCCCAGCGTGCAGCAGGACAGCGTGCCGGCGGCCTCGGTCGGGGCGTTCGCCTCGTGGCAGGGTGATGTCGCAGGCGCGCCACCGTGCAGTGCAGGGCCAGGAAAAGAGGGCACGGCGTGGCCGGCGGACACTGCAATCGTCGCGTGCGGGACGACCGCCAGCAGTAGGACCGCAAGCGCGATACACAGGCGCAGCCATTCAGGAAGCGCTGATATCACCGGCCACTGTTTGCCTGTTTGCGAACCAATCGATGGAAATGCAGCCTGCAGCATGACGTCGATCTTTCCGCCGCGATCATGTCATGATCACGGCATCGTCGAATCCTGTCACACGCCGCTCAAGAAACCCGCATGTCCCAGACCATCAGCATCAGCCTCACGGGCACCACCGACCTGCCGCCCGGCAAGATCGCCGCCATCGTGACCTCGCTCGAAATGTTCGCAGCACCGCCCGTCCGCGCCGATCCGCCGGGAATGGACAGCTTCACGCTCGAGCCGATCGCCGCAGCCGAGGTCACGCGCTACCTGGCGATGTACCGGATCCTCGGCGAGCGCTGGATGTGGTTCAGCCGACTGGTAAAGCCGGTCGCCGAGATCGAGGCAATCCTCGCCGATCCCGCCGTCATCTGCTTTGCCGTGCGCCATGAAGGACGCGATGTCGGGCTGCTCGAGCTGGATTTCCGGGTGGCCGGCGAAGGTGAACTCGCCTTTTTCGGCCTCGACGAGTCCGTTCTGGGGCGAGGTGCGGGGCGCTGGCTGATGAACCGTGCTCTGGAGCTGGCATGGGCCCGGCCGATCGGGCGCTTCTGGGTGCATACCTGCACGCTGGACCACCAGAGCGCGCCGGAATTCTATCAGCGCTCGGGCTTCTCGGTCTTCAAGCGCGGCATCGAGATCGACGACGACCCCCGGCTAAAGGGCCACATGCCTCGCGAATGCGCGCCGCACCATCCGATGATCGCCTGACCGGCGCCGACTGAAGCCGACACAAAAAAGCGGCAGCGAGGCTTGTGCCTCGCCGCCGCTCTATCGGCTGAACGACGTCTCAGACGTTGGCGCGGGCGCGCAGGCCGATCGAATCCATCATGGCCTGGTCGCGGGCGGCTTCCGCCGCGCGCTCGGTGGCGCGCTCGCGGTCGTCGAGGATCTCGACCTTCTTCATGTCCTCGAAGGCTTCCTGCAACTCGGCCTTGGCCTCGTCGAGCTGGCCCAGCAGATTGTCGGCCGACTGGCGCAGGTTGTCGCGGCGGCCCAGCGCCGCCTTGGCATAGGTCGGGTAGGCAAAGTGGCCGGGATCGGTAATCCCCGCGCGGCTCTCTTCGCTCTGAATCTCTCGATCGAGATCGGACGCCATCCGATGGAAATCGGCGATCATCATCTCAATCTGGCTCACCCGGCGACGCTTTTCGTCGACCTGGAAGCGTTTGAGACGCAAAAGGGTCTCTCGCGACTTCATTTCGTATCTAACTCCTGATTACGCATGGCAGCGTGCCGACCCCTCGACACGAAACCGGAACTTATCCGCGAGACAGGGAGTACAATGGACCAAGGAGGTTGACCGTTCCTTACCGTCAATACTTGCTTCTTGTGCATATTGAGACCGCATCGAGAGTCCTGCCACGCCGTGACGAAGGCGGCTATCAAGGTCGGTACTAGTGCGCGGCGCAATCGCCGCCGCCGATTGGAAATGCCAGCTTGCCCGCCTTCCCACGCCTGCCGAAACACGGACCGCTGCTTTTCGGTCTGGCACTAACCCGCGTGATAGGCTGGGGTTCGACCTATTATGCTCCCTCGGTGCTTGCGGGCTATCTCGATCGGGATATCGGCCTCAGCGCTCCGGTCGTCTTCGCCGGCATCACGATCCTGCTGGTCACCGGTGCCGTGCTGTCGCCGCTCCTGGGGCGCCATCTCGACATCCATGGCACGCGCCGCAGCATGTGCCTGGGCGCGCTGGTCTGCGCGCTGGGTCTGGCGACGCTGGCCGCCGCACAGGGGCCGGTGAGCTATCTCGCGAGCTGGCTGATCATCGGGCTCGGTCATGCCCTGTCTCTGGCCAATACCGGCAATGTCACGATCGCCCAGATCATGGGACCGCGCACGCGCCGGGTGATCGGCCTGATGATGCTCATGACGGGACTGGCCTCGAGCATCTTCTGGCCGTTGGCGGCGGGCTTGAGCGAGGCGTTCGGCTGGCGCGTCACCTGGCTTGTCTTCGCCGCGATGCAGATCGTCATCGTGCTGCCGATCTATGCGGCGATCCCGCGCTATCACCGGCCGGCGCCCCCCGCAGTGGCCGAGCATGCACCCGCCAGCGAGGGTCATGGCCGTGTCCCGCAGGGCTCGCGCCGCGCGATCTTTGCACTGGTGGCTCTGATATTCTCGGCGAGCGGACTGGTATCCTGGGGGCTGCCGCTGAACCTGATCGCCCTGGTGCAGAGCGGCGGGGTCAACCCGGCAAGCGCGGTCTGGATCGCGGCGCTCACAGGGCCAGCCACCTTGCTTGCGCGAGCGGTCGACGCGGTGGCGGGGGAGAGGCTGCCCGTCGAGCGGGTGGCGCTGGCAGGGCTGGCGCTGGGGCCGCTGGCCTGCCTGGTGATGGCGCTGGGGCCCTCAGGACTAGTCACGGCCGTGAGCTTCGTCGTGCTGTTCTCCGCTGCCATGGGCGTGATCTCGGTGGCGCGCGCGACCCTGCCGCTGATGCTGTTCGGGCGGCACGGCTACGGCGCGATGCTCGGCAATCTCGCCGTGCCGCAGAACCTGACCTTCGCCGCCTCGCCGCTGCTGTTTGCGATGATGATGGAGCATGCCGGCCCGATGCCGACGCTGCTGATCTCGGCCGCGATCCAGCTCATGGGCTTCGTTGCCATGCTGGTGCTGCTGCGGATGCTGGCGACAATTCCGGCAGCGCCGACGTCGCAGCCCGATCTATAGCGGCCGGAAGGGCTCGCCTGGCCTTGATACGGAACGGAAGCGACCCGTCATCCCTGCGACATTCCGACCGACTGAGACGCTCAGCTGCTCATGATCTGCGCCAGTTGCGCATAGCAATCGGGAAGCGAGGTGGCGTCGTCCTTTGACTGCTTAAGGAAGGCCTCCAGTGCCGGATTCAGCCTTATGGCCTCGTCGACCTCGGCCGATGCGCCCTGTCGATAGGCGCCGAGCCGAATCAGTTCCTCCATGTCGGCATAGGTCGCCAGCGTCGCGCGTGCCTTCTGCACCACCGGATAGAAAGCGGGGTCGCAGGAGCGCGGCATCGTGCGCGACACCGACTTCAGGATGTTGATCGCTGGATAGCGGCCGCGCTCCGCGATCGAGCGCTCCATCACGATATGGCCGTCGAGGATGCCGCGCACCGCGTCGGCCACCGGCTCGTCATGATCGCCGCCATCCACGAGAACCGTGAACAGGCCGGTGATCGCGCCGTCGCCGACGCCCGGTCCTGCGCGCTCCAGCAGGCGCGGCAGTTCGGCGAAGACGGTGGGCGTGTAGCCCTTGGTCGTCGGAGGCTCTCCGGCGGCCAGGCCGATCTCGCGCATGGCCATGGCGAAGCGCGTCACGGAGTCCATCAGGCACATCACCTGCTTGCCCTGGTCGCGGAAATATTCCGCGAGCGTGAGGGTGGTCATGGCTGCCTGCTTTCGCATCAGCGCCGGCTCGTCGGAGGTCGCGACGACCACGACCGAGCGGGCGAGCCCCTGTGGCCCGAGATCGTCCTGTAGGAACTCCTGGACCTCGCGGCCGCGCTCGCCGACCAGGCCGATGATGTTGACGTCGGCGCGGGCATAGCGCGCCAGCATCGAGAGCAGAACAGACTTGCCGACGCCGGAACCGGCGAAGATGCCCATGCGCTGGCCGAGGCAGCAGGTCAGGAAGGCGTTGAGCGAGCGCACGCCGAGGTCGAGCGGCTTGCCGACGCGTCGCCTGGAATGGGCGGGCGGAGGATCGTTGCGGAAGGTGCAGAGCTTTTCGCCCTCGGGGAGGGGGGGGCCGCCATCGACCGGACGACCGAGCGCGTCGACCACGCGGCCGAGCCAGGCCGAGGTCGGCCTGATGCCGGGCTGGGCCTTGTTGACATAGGCGGGGCAGCCGCGGCGCACGCCATCGAGCCCGCCATAGGGCATCACCAGAGCCTTCTCGCCCGAGAAGCCGATGACTTCGCAGGGCACGCGCGTGCCCGGGGCGATCTCGATCTCGATGCGACCGCCAAGGCTCATGGCCCCGATGGGCCCTGAAATCTCGACGAGCAGCCCCCGAACCGCCGTGACGCGGCCATAAATCGTAACGGCCTCCAGTCCCTCGAGCATCGTGGCGAGGTCAGAAAGCCGGTCGGAGCTGCGCTTGGGGCTGTTCATAACTGCTAACGTCAACCTTTCGTTTACCTGTGTGATTAACACTGTGCATCGAGGCCGTGTCGTGTCGCGGGGCGTTTAGTGCCCCGTTTCGCGAGGCGGGCTCCGCGAAAGGCGATTTCGCGGGAGAGGGCCACCACGATCCGTGTCAAATTCGACTCACCTGGGCAAGGATCGTTCACTTTCTTCCAAGAAGCGCTTGCGTCGATGAATCACGGTTTGTTAACCAGTTCCTCGTAGCGTGTCGCGTGGCGTTTCAAAGGGCAAGCACGTCGTCGTCGAGGGCCGTGAGGGCTCGGACGATATGAACTGTGGATTGCCTCTGGGCGAAATTGGGGACGTGACATGCGGGTTCTGCTGATCGAAGACGATAGCGCAACCGCTCAAAGCATCGAGCTTATGCTCAAATCGGAGAGCTTCAACGTCTACACCACCGATCTTGGTGAGGAGGGCGTCGATCTCGGTAAGCTCTACGATTATGACATCATCCTGCTCGACCTGAACCTCCCCGACATGTCGGGTTACGAGGTGCTCCGGAGCTTGCGCGTCGCCAAGGTCAAGACACCGATCCTGATCCTTTCGGGCCTTGCCGGCATCGAGGACAAGGTGAAGGGTCTCGGCTTCGGCGCTGACGATTATCTGACAAAGCCGTTCCACAAGGACGAGCTCGTTGCGCGCATCCATGCGATCGTGCGCCGCTCGAAGGGCCATGCCCAGTCGGTCATCACCACCGGCGACCTCGTGGTCAACCTGGACACCAAGACGGTCGAAGTCGACGCTGCCCGCGTCCACCTCACCGGCAAGGAATACCAGATGCTGGAGCTGCTCTCGCTCCGCAAGGGCACGACCCTGACCAAGGAGATGTTCCTGAACCATCTCTATGGCGGCATGGACGAGCCCGAACTTAAGATCATCGACGTGTTCATCTGCAAGCTGCGCAAGAAGCTGGCGAATGCGTCGGCCGGCAAGAACTACATCGAGACCGTCTGGGGCCGTGGCTATGTGCTGCGCGAGCCCAATGATGTCGAAGAGCGGATCCCCGCCTGAGCGGGAGCGACGATCGACTGTCATCGGGCAGTCATGATCGGATGAGACAACGACTACAGCCTGATCGTCGGATGTACACGACAGGCTGACGGGGACCCCGCCGAGAGGCGGGGTTTTTGTTTGCGCGGTGCGTGACCCAGCCGGGCCCGGCGCGACATCGCCAGGCGGAGTCGTGAGAAGCGCAGCCGGCGTATCGTGCCGAGGCGGAGCCGGTCAGAGGCCGCCCGCACCGCCGCCGCCGGCACCACCGCCACCGCCGATTGCGACCGTCCTGGAGCGATCGAAGGGCAGCCCGCTGCCGCCGGCTTGCGCCTTGGCGGAGCGGCTCTCGCGATAGAGGCCGCGCTGGGTCTTGTCGGGCACGATCGTCGTGGTGATGCCGATGACCGTCTCGGCGGCGCCGAGCACGAAGACGCCGTCCTCGGTCAGCCTCTTGGCAAGCGCGCTCATCACCTTGGCCTTGGTGGGGACGTCGAAATAGATCAGCACGTTCCGGCAGAAGATCACGTCGAACTGGCCGAAATGCGAATTCGGCTCGAGCAGGTTGTGCTGCTTCAGCTCGACCATGCCGCGGATGCGGTCACAGACATGCCATTTGTCGCCTTCCTGCCGGAAGTGGCGCAGCAGCATCTGGATCGGCAGGCCGCGCTGGACCTCGAACTGGCTGTAGATGCCCGTGCGCGCCTTCTCCAGGACCTCGCAGGAGAGATCGGTGCCGAGGATCTCGACCTTCCAGCCGGCGAGCCGAGGACCCATCTCGTCCAGGATCATGGCGAGGGAATACGCCTCCTGACCCGTCGAGACGGCCGCGCACCAGATCCGCAGCGACCGCGTCGCGGCGTTGGCGGCGAGTTTCTCGGGCAGGATCACGTCGCGGAACAGATCGAAGGGCGAGCGATCGCGGAAGAACAGCGTCTCGTTGGTCGTCATGGCCTCGACGACGGCGATCTCGAGGAGCCGGTCATGGCCCAGCCGCAGCGTCTGGACGAGCGCGCCGAGGCCCTCGATCCGGCGCCTGCGGCAGAGCATGCCGAGGCGGCTTTCGGCGAGGTAGCGCTTGTCAGGGCTGAGCGAGAGCCCCGAGCGCTGGTGCAACAGCGCCCGCAGGAAGTCGAAATCGGCCTCGGTCATGCGGGCTGGCCCCCATGGATGAGGTTCCTGATCGCCTCGCCGATGCCGTCGAGCGGAATCACCGCGCTGGCATGCCGTGCCCGCACCACGGAGCCGGGCATCCCCCAGATCGTGCTCGAGAACTCATCCTGCGCGATCACTGCAGCACCGGCGCGGCGCAGGGCGCCGGCGCCATCGGTGCCGTCGCTGCCCATGCCCGTCAGCACGAGGCCCAATGCCGCGGGGCCGAGGTGACGCGCCGCCTCGCTGAACAGGACATCGACGGCCGGCCGGCAGAAGCGCACGGGAGGGCCGTCGGTTATGGTCGCGACGAGGTGGCCGAGCTTGCGATCGATGCCGAGATGCCGGCCTCCGGGCGCGATATAGATGGTGCCGCGGCTGAGCCTTTCGCCATCATAGGGCTCGCGCGCGGGCAGGCCGATCTGTGCGGAGACCTGCTCGGCGAAGGAGGCGGTGAAGACGGGGGGCATGTGCTGCACCACCAGCGTCGTCAGCTCGCGCAGGCAGTCGCCGATATCGGCGAGCACCTTGGCCACGGCGCGCGGGCCACCCGTGGAGGCGCCGATCGTCAGATAGCGCGGGACCATCGTCACAAGGGGGCGAAGGTTGACAGTGGCTGGCGCGGGCAGCTCGAAATCGAGCTCGGGCGGCAGGGCTCCAGGGTGGCCCTGTGTCAGCGCGATGTTGCCGACCTTGAGGAGGAACTCGTTGCGGATGTCGAGAGAGAGCGGCACGCCGCTGCGATTATCGGGCTTGGAGACGACATCCATCGCGCCCTTGGTCATCCATTCCAGCGCGACGCGGGCGTTGCGCTCGGTCAGGGTCGCGGCGAGCAGCACGCCCGTATTGGGGCTGTGCTTCAGGATGTCCGACAGGCCCGGGGCGCCGTCGCCGCCGGCCATGTCGAGATCGAGCACCATCACATCGGGCTGGAAACGGCCGGCATGGGCGAGCGCCGTCTCGCCATCGCCCGCGACGGCGACGACGTGAAACTTGCCGGCCTCGCCCAGCCAGCGCGCAAACAGGCCGCGCACGACCACAGATTGATCGGCGATTACCACAGTCTTTGGGCGCATCGGGGCAGCCATGGCCTTGTGAGCAGGTCTCATGCGGATGGCATCGGGCTGGAGAACCCGATGCACTGTCTGCACAGCACAGCGGCAACAGCCTCGACTGTCGCCGCGTCAATCACAACAGGCCGACCTGATGGAACTTGGAGGCCACGATTTCCTTGTCGAACGGTTTCATGATGTATTCGTCCGCACCGGCATGCATGGCACGCGCGATATGGGCGATGTCGTTCTCCGTGGTGCAGAACACGACCTTGGGCCGCTTGCCGCCGGGCATCTGCCGCAGGGTGCGCAGGAAGTCGTACCCGTCCATGATCGGCATGTTCCAGTCGAGCAGGACGGCGTCGGGCATTTCGCCCTTGCAGGCGTCGATCGCGCGGGCGCCATCTTCGGCTTCGGCAATGCGGAACTGCAGTCCTTCGAGGATACGGCGCGCGACCTTGCGGATCACGGCGGAGTCGTCGACGACGAGGCAATACTTCATGTTCAATCTCCAAAAGTCCGATAGGCCACGGTCAGGCCGCGGCAGGCAAATCAAGTTTCAAAACCGCATCGACATCGAGGACCACGAGGAGGCGGTCGTCGAGGCGGTGGACGCCGGCGGCCAGCGCGCTCCAGCGGGGGTCCAGATGGACGGGCACGGCCTCGAGCGAGGAGTGTTCAAGCCGCATGACCTCTCCGACCGCGTCGACGATCAGCGCATAGGCTTCGCCGCCAAGATCGATGCCGACCGCGACCAACTCACAGTCGCCCTTGCAGTCGGCGTCGGTGCCGGGCTTGACGGGCTGGCCCAGGCGCTTGCGCAGGCAGATCGCGGTGACGACTCGGCCGCGCAGATTGAGCAGCCCGATGATCTCGGACGGCGCGCGCGGAACGGCCGTGATTCGGTTGGCGATGAAGACGTCGTGGACCCGGCCGATCGGCAAGCCGAGGATCTGTTCGCCCACCATCACGGTGACGTAATCGAGGGAATCGCCGAAGCCCGGTGCAGAGGGGGCGACGGCCTGGCGCGAAGGCGTCTGCGTGGTCATGCCGCGTGCCTCATGGTCGACTTGCGTTCGGCGAGCTCGCGCAGCAGGGCGCGGCGGTCGAACTTGGCGACGACCTCATTGATGCCGACCTGCGCGGCGCGCATGTGGAGTTCCGGCGTCGCCAGCGAGGTCATCCCGAGTATGCGCGGCTGGGCGCTCTCTTCGCCCGCCCGCAGCGTCCCGACGAAGGCGTAGGCCGCCTCGGGATCGCGGTCGAGGTCGATCAGCACGGCGCTGAAGCCACCACCGGCGGCAAGGCGTTTTGCACTGTCGAAGTCGGCTGCCAGCACAACGCGCTGGCCCGAGGCCTTCAGGACGGGGCTCAACATCTCGCGCAGGAAAGTCGAGGGCTCGACCAGCATCACCTGCGCCGTGCTCGTCTCGGGCTGCTCGCTGCGCCGGCTGCTGAGCCAGCCCGGATCGGCCTTGGGAAGGTAGAAGGCGAGGTCGATGACATCGGTCGCCCGGCCGCGGATCAGCGCGGAACCGATCACGCCGCGATCGGTCGTGGACTGGAGTTCGACGTCGAGTTGCTCCTCGACGATGTCGACGATGGCATCGACCGCCAGCGCGATCGTCAGGTCGCCATCGGAGATGATGACGAGCGGCTGCAGGCCATCGCTGCGGATCACGGCATCGGCGACCGCGACGACCGGTATCAGCCGCTCGCGGTAGTGCAGCAGGACACGGCCGCCGCTGTTCTGGAAGGCGCTGGCATCGACCTCCTCGAGCCGTGTGACCAGCGAGAGCGGTACGGCCTGTAGGCCATCGGCGCCGGCGCGGAAGACCAGCATCGTGGTCTTTTCGGCATCCGAGGATGGCGCGGCTGCCGGCGCGTCGATGCGCATCGGATCGGTGGAGACGGCGGCGCCGACGAGCTTGGCGATGCCGTTGGGATCGACGATCAGCACCACGGCGCCGTCGCCGAGGATCGTGTTGCCGGAGAAGAGGGGGATGTGACGGAGCTTCGTCGACATCGGTTTGACGACGATTTCCTCGGTGTGGAAGACGCTGTCGACGAGGATGCCGAACTGGCGATCGCCGATCTGCGTGACCACGATGAAGCCATCGATGGTGGCGGATGCTTCCGAGCCCATCAGGCTCGACAGCGCCACGATCGGCAGCAGGCGCGAGCGCAGGCGCAGGACCGGCGCGCCGTTGATCTGCTCGATGCGGTGGTCGGCACCGGCTTTGACGCGGACGAGTTCGCGCACGACGATCTGCGGGATCGCAAAGCGCTGCTCGCCGGCGACGACGATCAGTGCCGAGACGATCGCCAGCGTCAGCGGGATCTTGATGGTGATGGTGGTGCCCTGGGCCGCCGTGCTGGCGATGTCGATGACGCCGCCGATGGCATCGACGTTCACCTTGACGACATCCATGCCGACGCCGCGCCCGGACACGGCAGTGATCTTCTCAGCCGTGGAAAAACCCGGGTGGAAGATGAAGCGGCTGACCTGGGCGTCGCTCAGGCGCTCGATGGCGCCGTCCTGCGCGAGACCTTGCTGGACCGCCTTGCGCCGGATCCGCTCGAAATCGAGGCCCCGGCCATCGTCGGAAATCGCGATCGTGACCGAGCCGCCCTCGTGGTAGGCGGCCAGGCGGATGGTGCCGTGCTCGGACTTGCCGGCCGCACGGCGCTCGTCGGGCGTTTCGATCGCATGGTCGGCGCAGTTGCGGACCATATGCGTCAGCGGATCCTTGATCAGGTCGAGGACCTGGCGGTCGAGTTCTGTATCGGCGCCCTCCATCACCAGTTCGATGCGCTTGCCGAGTTCGGCGCCGAGATCGCGCACGATGCGCGGCAGCTTCGACCAGGCCGTGCTGATCGGCTGCATGCGCGTCTTCATGACGCCGTCCTGCAATTCGGCCGTGATCAGAGACAGGCGCTGCAACGGCGCCTTGAGGCCGGCATCCTCGCGATTGCGCGAGATCTCGAGCAACTGGTTACGGGTCAGGACAAGCTCGGACACCATCGTCATCAGATGCTCGATGGTGTCGACATTGACGCGCAGCGTGGCGGGCCCGACGTTGCGGTTCTCGCGCAGGCTGCGCTCTTCGGGGTCGGCCGCCAGCTCGACGGGAGGCTCGATGCGGCCATTGGCGGCGCGCTCCGGGCCCGGCGCACTGCGGAAGATCAGGTCGAGCCCCTCGTCGGTCTCGGCATTGCCGTGACGGTTGAGATAGGCCGCGACCGGGTCATGCTCGTCTATCTCGGAGGAGGGCCTGGCCGCGAGCTCGGCCTTCGCGGATTCCGCGAGCGCCTGCAGTTCGGTAATCAGCGTCTGATCGCTGCCCGGGGGCTCCTGGCCCTTGTCGGCGAGTTCCGAGAGGATGTCCTTGACCCGGTCGATCGTCTCCAGGATCGCCGTGACGGCGATGACGTTGACGGTGGCGCCGTCGCGGAACTGGCCGATGACCGATTCCGCGGCGTGCGTCAGGGCTTCGAGCCTGGGCAGGCCGATGAAGCCGCAGGTCCCCTTGATCGTATGCACGAGCCGAAAGATCGAGCGCAGGATCTCGCGGTTATTCGGCTCCTGTTCGAAACGGACGAGTTCCCGATCGACCGTCTCGACGTTCTCGCCGGTCTCGCTCAGGAACTCTTGGAGCAGTTCGTCCATGCTGGAGACCGATCACTGACGCAAAAAAAACGCTTTGACCGATCTAAGCAGGAGAAGCGTTTATGATCAGTTGAGATCGACCGGAAAGCGCAGCTATTCAGCGGCTTAGTCCGACCTACCGATCAGGCGGCCTTATCGGCGACGATGGTGACCTGATCGCCTTCGATCGCGAAGGTGATCGTCATGCCGGCGGCACGCGCGACCATGCCGGTATAGAGCGGCTGGACCGCATGGGCGTCGATCGTCCCGGTCTCGGAGCGGCCGGCGATCAACTCCTCGACATGCGTCGGGATGCGGGCATGGGAGCCGGTCGCGGTGATGACGAAGCGGCCCTGTTCGCCTTCGATGGTGGCGCGCGAGACCAGTTTGCCGCCGCGCGGCACGGCGCTGCTGGCAAGCACCAGCAGGTTCAGCAGAAGCTTGACCTGGTTCTTGGGCAGGAGGGCGCGGGGCGCCTCCCAGTCGAGCGACAACTTCTCGTCGTTGAGGAAGCCGTTGGCGACATTGCCGGCGTCGCCGAGGTCGATCATCGCGCCGGCGGAGCCTGCGGCGCCGAAGGCGAGGCGGGCGAACTGGAGCCGTGCGGACGCGCTGCGGGCGCTTTTCTTGATCAGGTCCAGCGCGAAATCGCGCATCGAGGGATCGTCTTCCTCCAGCACTTCCAGCGCGTTGACAATCGCGCCCACCGGGCTGATCACGTCATGGCAGACGCGGCTGCAGAGCAGCGCGGCCAGGTCTAGCGGCTCGAGCGAGATGGCGGTCATGGGGCTATTGTCCTGGGATCAGCGGTCCGGGAGCGCCCGCGACAGGCAGGGCGCCGTTATCGGGGATAGTGAGGGCATCTTCGTTTGCATGTGGTTAACCCTGATTCCGGCACGATGAAATCCAAAGGAACCCATGCCGCCATGATCAGCCGCGACGATCCGCGCCTAGACGACCGGAACGGCCTTGCTCTGCTGCTGGCGGAGGCGGCGCGCCTGAGTTCGGCCGTTCTGCTGCGCCTGCGCAACGCCCGCGACGTCAAGGTCAAGCCTGACGGGACGCCGGTCTGCTCGGCGGACATCGCCGCCGACCACGCGGCCAAGACGGCGCTGGCTCGACTGTTGCCCGATTTTCCCGTGGTCAGCGAGGAGAGCGTCGACGCTGTCGCGCCCGCACCGGTCTTCATCCTGCTCGACCCCCTCGACGGCACCCGCGAGTTCCTGGCCGATGGCGACAGCTATTGCGTCGCGATCGCGATCATCCGGGACGGGCGGCCGATAGCGGGCGCGATCGCCGCCCCGCAGCTTGGTCGCCTCTGGTTCGCGGGAAGCGACGCCTTCACGCAGACCCTGACGCCGGACGGTGCGCCGGGCAGCGCCGCCGAGCGCGTCGCGGTGCGTCCGCTGCCGGCGGAGGGGCCGGTGACGCTGGTCAGCCGCTTCCATGGCGATGCGCTGAGCGACCGCGTCGCGGTGGCGATGGCGTCGAGCGCCACGATGCCGGTGTCATCGGCGGTCAAGTTCGGGCTGATCGCGACGGGCGAGGCGGACCTGCACATCCGGGCCGGGCAGACCATGGAGTGGGACATCGCGGCCGGCGATGCGATCCTGTCGGCGGCCGGCGGAGCCGTGCTGGTGCTGGACGGGTCCGTGCCCGTCTATGGCCGCAGCGACAGGGAGTTCCGCAATCCGCCCTTCGTGGCGGCGAGCAGCGAGGCCCTGGCACGCAGGGCGATCGCGGCGGCAGCCTCCAAGTAGTCATTGAGCCCGGGAACGCGTGCCCAGTGTTTCCGGATGACGCGCCTGGGCCTCAGCGGGCGACGGTCTCGTACACGCTTGTCCATTGCGCCAGCGCGACACGCAGCAGCGAGGCGTCGCCGACGAAACTGTCGCGCGCCTGCTGCGTCCTGAACAGGAAGAGCCGGGATCCGATGACGGCGAAGAGGCGCGGATCGGTCTCGACGGCACGACCGTCGATGACGCCCATGGCGTCGAAGCCGGAAAAGGCCGGCTCGTAGACCGCGGGGGCATCGCGAAAAGCCTCGCGGTTGGCTGCCGATGCGAAGCGCCAGACCGTCCCGCGATGGATCAGTTCATAGTCGGCGCGGCCGGGCGTGGCTTCGCCGCGCAGCTGATAGGCGACGGGATCGAAGCCGCTGATCGCGACACCGGAGCGCTGGCTGCCCTGCATCAGTTCGCTCGGATGAGGCAGTTCGGGCAGCCCTTGGGGCAGGCCGGGGTTGGGGCCGAGCGAGGATTTGGCGGCGAAGGCCGGCTGCAGCACAAGGGAGAGCGCAAGGACGCCGGCGGCGATCGAGATCCAGCGCTGCCATGTTGCGGCCTTCATCGCGGGCAAATCCTGACGGTAAGGGTGCTTCGGGGAGTTTCCGGGCCACCGGAATCTTCACGGGTTGGATACACTTGCGGCGTATCAAACTCGTTACCGAAATGGTGCGTATTTGCGCGGTGTCCTCTTTTTGGGTTCGGATCGCGACGGATCGTCCCGGTCCTGCAACGCCCTTCCAGGGCATCAGGCCAGTCGATCTGCCTGCCTCCGCGGCCGTCGTTCTCGGGCGTCGGCCACTCCTCGAACAGGCGCCCAGCCCGGAGAAACGTCTCGATGACCTACTCACGCCGCAGCTTCGCCGCCGGAGCCCTCGCGCTCGCAGGCACGGTCCTTGCCGGCCTCCCGGCCTCGAGCCAGCAGAGGCCGGGCTACGACCAGAACCGGTCGTTCTCCCAGAATGAACTCGTCAATTCCGGCCATTCCTTCTTCGGCAATGTCTCGCGCGGGCTTGCGCTGACGATCGAGGAAGCGGTTCGCCGCTGGGGCGAGCCCAATGGATATGTCCTCGGGCAGGAGGCCGCGGGCGCCTTCGTCGGCGGTCTTCGCTACGGAGAGGGGACGCTGTTCACCCGCAATGCCGGAGACCGCAAGGTGTTCTGGCAGGGACCCTCGGTAGGCTTCGATTTCGGCGGCGAAGGCGCCCGCACGATGATGCTGATCTACAACCTGCCTTCGGTCGATTCGCTGTACCAGCGCTTCGTCGGCGTCGATGGCTCCGTCTACTTCATCGGTGGCTTCGGCTTCACCGCGATGGCTGCCGAGAACATGATGGTGGTGCCGATCCGCACCGGCGTCGGCTGGCGGCTCGGCGTCAATCTCGGCTACCTCAAATTCACGCCGCAGGCGACCTGGAACCCCTTCTGAGCGCTTGAAACCGGCCAAGGGCAGGGACATCTGCGTGTCTCTGGCCATGGCGTGGGTGGCGTGGCAAGCTTAGCGCGGTATCGACCCCGGATGCGGAGCCGCCTGTCTTGATCGAAGCCGTCATGCTCGTGATGCTCGGCTTCCTGTGCGCGACGCTGCTGGCGTTGGCGGCAGTGCCCGCCCTCGCGCGCCGGGCCGAGCGGCTGGCTCGCAAGCGCGCCGAAGCCGCGTTCCCCCTGTCATTGGCCGAGATCGCCGCCGACCGCGATCATTTGCGCGCCGAACTCGCGCTGCGCGCACGGACCCTCGAACAGGAGGCCGAGCGCGGTTTCGCGGCGAAGGCCGCCGCGATGCAGGAACTCGGCCGCCGCGACATGACGATCGCGCAGCGCGAGCGCGACCTGAGCGCCCGCGACGCGCGCATTGCCGATCTCGACAGCGAACTTGCCACGACGAAGGCCGAACTGGGTACGACGCGCGCGACCCTTGCTGGCGAATTGGCCGCTCATGCCGAAACCTCCGCGACGCTGGACAAGCGTGTCGCGGATCTCGCGGCGCTGGAGCAGAACCTCGGCGAGACGCGTTCGGCGCTGACCGGTACGGGCGCGGATCTTTCTGCCCGCAACACCGAGCTTGCGGAAGAGCGAGCGACGCTTGGCCGCGTGCAGGCCCTGCTCGCCGAGCGCGAGGCAGAGCTGGCGAGCCAGCGCGCCGACAACGACGCGCTTCGCGTCGGGCATGTCGAGGCCCGCACGAAGATCATGGTGCTCGACGGCAAGAGCGAGGATCTCGGCATCCGACTCGGCGCGGCCGAGGCCAGCCTGGCGCAGGCTCGTGCCTCGCTGAAGGCCATGGCCACCGACCGCGACAGCGAGCGGCTGCGGGCCGACGCGCTCGACGCTCGCGCCGCTCAGGCCGAAGCGGGGCTTGCCGCAGCGGCCGCGGCCAGCGTAGAGGCGGCTGCGGAAGCGACGGCGCTCAGGCTGCAGCGCGAGCAGGATGCCGAGGCGCATGGCGTCGCGGTCCTGGCGCGCGAGGCAGCCGAGGCTTCTCTGGCCACGGCGCAGGCGCGTCTGCTGTCGGCGAGTGGCAAACGGGACGAGGAGATCGTGACGATGCGCGAAGACCTGCGCGAGCGCGAACAGCGCCTCGAGACGCTCCGTGCCGAGATCCAGACCCTGCAGGGCGCGCTGGCCCAGGCGCGCGCCGACAGGCTGCGGCTGAAGCGCGAACTCGCCCAGGCCGGGAAGGCCGCGTCCACGCAGAACGATCCCGGCAATGCGGCGCTGCGCCAGGAGATCGTGGAGATCGCCGAGCGCCTGATGCGCCTGCCGCCGAACCAGGAAGCGGCGGAGTAGGGGCGGGGGCGCTCTGGTTGAAGTGGGCGACCTGCGTGGGTGAGACCTGACGCTGATCAAGCCCTTCGCCGGCAAGCGCCAAGACCTATTCGGGGTAGGTCTCGACGCCTTCTTGCGTCGTCTTGTTGAACAGGATGAACAGCAAGGGATTACCGGGCTCGGACATTGCGTCGCTGCGCTGCCCCGATATCTCTCCAGCCACGCCGGCTGTGTACTCCGCCACCACTTCGCCGAAACTGTTACGCTGGATGGCCACCTTTTGCCCGGGTACGACCTTGTCGTTGAGTTTGACCAGATGCTCGACGATCCCCCCAGCGGTGGCCACTATCGGAAACCCGCTATTGCCGACAAAGACAGCCATCCCCGTGGCAGTGCGGCCCATCGGTCCTTCAACGATGCCATGATGCTTGAGGACGTTCACCGTGCCTTCCACGAACAGCGCGATCATCTCGTGATCCAGGACGCGCGCGGCGCCGATCTCGGGTGCAATCGCCGGGATTCCGGCGTCGACGAACGCATTGTGCAGGACGGTCGGATAAGCGGATTTCGGCATATTGAGGATCTGGCCGACGGGGTAGAGATCCAGCATCGCCTTGACCTCGGGTCTGTCGATCTCGCCGATGTTGAAGGCGGTGACCTTGAACCCGGTCGTTCCCGTATGGAAATCGATCGCCGCGTCAGCGTTGGGCCGCAGCAGCCGGTTGAAAAGCAGCCCGGCATGGCGGTTTGGCGCGGTCGGCCCGTTCTCGTTGCCGGGCCATTCCCGGTTCATGTCGATGAGATCACTGCCTCTGCCCTGGTTCGGCCACCGGCGTTGCATGCTCTCCAGCGCTGGACGGGATATGTCGGTGACCGCCATCACAGTGCCGGACATTTTCGCCGGATCGAGCTGGTTCATCACGGTCTGCACCGTATGGATGGAACTCATCTCGTCGCCGTGCACACCGCTCGTCAGAATGACGCGCTTGCCCGGTTTTGCCCCCCTGGCGACCGTTACGGACACATACCAAAACTGCCCGGTGGGCGCCTGCACGCCCTGGAAATACAAGCGATGCGTGTGCCCGGCCTCCAGTTCGTTCACATCGAGTGAACCGACGACCTTCTTTCCGTTGATGACATCGCCCGTATAGACGGTGCCCCGCCCTGCGCCGGCTGGCCCACTTGAGGGCGCCGTGGCCGTTTGTGCCTGCGCTGCTCCCGCTACCAGCGCGGTTGCGGCACCGGCTGCGGCTGCCGATGCGAGCATGAAGTTGCGACGATCCAGATCGTCACCGTTTTCATTTGCCATAGCCAGTGTTCCTTGCATGAAGCGCACGCAGATTGAGGCCATCGCGTCGGATCCGATCAAACCTGTTCCGACCAGTGCAGTATTTTACAGGATGTCTCATCGAGTACAGCCCAGCAGAAGAGAAATGGACACTCCGTCCAAAATTGGGATGTTGTGCATATTTGAGTCATTCAGGGCCGAACCCGGTGTTGGATGCTGGGCATTCACCGCGACGACACTGTTGCTTGCAGACCGCTCCAGACGACCTCTTGGACAATAGGTGGGGGGCGGAAGCAGAACCTCATTGCCGGCCCCTCCTACGCGCCGACGGGTTTCCCCTTTTCGCGCCATGCTCTAGGAAGGCCGATGCGCATGGATTGCGCTCCCGCCTTCCCAGATGGTGCGTTCAGCCCGTGACCAACCCGACCTTCGATATCCTCTGCATCGGCGAGCCGCTGGGCGAGTTCAATGCCACCCGTGGCGAAGCCGGCGCCTTCCAGTTCGGCCATGGCGGCGACACGTCGAATTGCGCCATCGCCGCTGCCCGCCAGGGTGCCAGGACAGCCTATGTCGGTGCGCTCGGTGACGACATGGCTGGGCGCTCGATCCGCGAGCTCTGGACGCGCGAGGGCGTCGACGACAGCCATGTGACCACGCATCCAAGCGCCGCGACCGGGCTTTATTTCGTCGATCACGGCCCCAGCGGCCATGTCTTCTCCTATCTGCGGGCGGGCTCGGCCGCGAGCCTGATGAGCCCGCGCGACCTGCCCCGCGAGGCGATCGCCTCGGCGCGCATCGTGCAGGCCTCGGGCATCAGCCAGGCGATCTCGGCCAGCGCGGCCGACGCCGTCTTCGAGGCCTTTGCCATCGCTCGCGAGGCGGGGGCGATGACCGCCTACGACACCAATCTGCGGCTCAAGCTGTGGCCGCTGACCCGGGCGCGCGCGATCATCCATGCCGCCTGCGAAATGGCCGACATCGTACTGCCGGGCTATGACGACGCGACCCAGCTCACGGGCCTGACCGACGCCGACGCCATCGCGGATTTCTACCTGCGTCTCGGCGCCAGGATCGTGGCGTTGACGCTCGGCCATGAGGGGTCGCTGGTGGCGACGCCGGAGCGGCGCGAACGGCTGGTGCCGATCAAGGTCGATGCCATCGACGCGACCGGCGCAGGCGATTGCTATGACGGCGCGTTCCTGTCGGAATACCTGCGGACCGGCGATGCCTTTGCCGCCGGCGCCTACGCGAACGTCGCCGCCGCGCTCTCGACGCAAGGGTTCAGCGCCGTGGCGCCCCTGCCACGCCGCGCCGAGGTCGAGGCCCGGCTGGTCCTGGAAGCACAGAAGGCAAATTGATGAGCGTCAAGATCCTGACCGAGGCGGGCAAGCTGCTCGCCCGCTACGATGTTGTCATCAGCGATGTCTGGGGCGTGGTGCATGACGGGGTGTGGGCGCTGGAGCCCGCCTGCGCGGCGCTGACGCGCTATCGTGAGGCGGGCGGCGCCGTGGTGCTGCTGTCGAACGCGCCGGGGCCATCCGAACAGGTCGCGCGCGTGATCGAGAAGAAGCGCGTTCCGCATTCGGCCTGGGACGCGCTTGTGACGTCGGGCGACGTCACCAAGGCGCTGATCGCCGAGAGCCATCATCGCAAGGTCTTCCACATTGGCTGGAAGGAAGACCGGTCGGTCTTCGACGGCACCGATATCGAGCTGGTCGGCGAGGATGAGGCCGATCTCGTGGTTGCCACCGAACTCAACGACTATCGCACCGAGACGCCGGAGCAGTATCGCCCGCTGCTGGAGCGCTTCGCGGCGCGGGGCGTGCCCTTCATCTGCGGCAATCCCGATCTGGTGGTGCATGTGGGCGAGGATCTTCTGCCCTGCGCCGGTGCGCTTGCCACGATCTACGAGCAGCTCGGCGGAGCGGTTGCCTGGGCCGGGAAACCCTATCGTCCAGCCTATGATCTCGCTCTCGAGGCGGCACGCAAGGCCCGTGGCGGCCATCCGGTCGACCCTGCCCGGGTTCTGGTGATCGGCGACGCCGTGCGCACCGATCTCGCCGGGGCGCGGCTGATGGGCTTCGACAGCCTGTTCATCGCCGGCGGCATCCATCGTGACGAGACGATGCGTGATGGCGAACTCGATCGCGCGGGGCTGGATGCCGTGCTGGCGGGGCTGCCGATCCTGCCCGTCGCGGCGATGGGAGCGCTGGTGTAACGGAGCGCAGCCTCTAAAATCCGCTCCAATTGCCGGGCGCTATCGTTACATTTCCAGTCTACTCTTCCTGCAAGGCCACGAATCATGGGCCGGCGGGGAGCGACGATCGTGAAAATTGTGAAGCCGTTGGTGCGGACCGCGTCGTCCGCGCTTTCGCCTGGGCGCAGGCTGCCTCTTGCCCTGCTGGCGGGTGTCCTGGCGGGGCCCGTCATGACGCCGGCGCGTGCCGATGCGCCGGATCGGGCGACAATCGATCGTCTCATTCCGCAACTGGAGCAGCAGGTCGAGGCCGGGATGAAGGCCTTTTCCGTGCCCGGCGTCGCGCTCGGTATCGTGTTCGACGACAAGCTGGTCTTCGCGAAGGGTTTTGGCACGCGGCGTACGGGAGACAGCGCGACCGTCACGCCGGAGACGATCTTCCAGATCGGCTCGACGACGAAGGCGTTCTTCGCGACGACGCTGGCCCAGGCGGTCGATGGTGGCCTGCTGAAATGGTCTGATCCGGTGATCGATCATAGGCCGGATTTCCAGATGGCCGACCCCTGGATCACGCGGGATGTCCGCGTGCTGGATCTGGCGGCGCAACGCAGCGGGCTGACGCCTTACGTCAATGATGGCCTGACCTTCCTCGGATACGACAAGCAGACGATGATCAAATCGATGCGGGTCGCGCCACAGATCGGACTGTACCGCTCCGATTTCCGCTACCTCAACATCCCGCATATTGTCGGCGGCGAGATCGTCGCGGCGGTCCGTGGCGAGGCGAGCTGGTTCGACGCCGCCCGCAAGAGCCTGCTCGAACCGCTCGGCATGACGCGGACCTCTGCGACACCCGAGGCGATCCTGGCTTCGGACAACCACGCGACCGGCCATCGCCTCGACGCCCGTCCGGTGCCGATCCCGTTCCATGCCTCGTTCCCCTATGCGATGGGGCCCGCCGGCGCGATGAACTCCAACGTCCCCGACATGGCGCAGTGGCTGCGCTTGCAGCTGGGGCGCGGGGAGATCGACGGCAAGGTTCTGGTGTCGGAGGAAAACCTCGACGCTACCTGGACCCCGCGCGTCTCGATGGGCGAGCGCCTCGGCTATGCCCTGGGCTGGGTCGTGACGTCGACGCCGCGCGGGCGGGCGATCTGGCATAATGGCGGCACGTCGGGCTTCGGCGCCCATGCCGGTTTCCTGCCCGATGCGCGGACCGGGATCGTGATCCTCACCAATATCGACAGCCCGGCGATGGCCGATTCCGTCGCGCACTGGTTCTACGACCGCGTGCTCGGCAACCCGGCCGTCGACAATGTCGGGCTCGCGGCGGCTGCGGCGACCAGCCAGAGGGAGCGCCAGCGCGCCCAGGCCGCCGAGTTCATCACAGGTCCCATGCCGGCCATCGCCGGGTCCTATGCCGGCCAGTACCACTCGCCGATCATGGGGACGGCGAGCGTCTCGCTGGCGGACGGCGTGCTGCAGGTCGTGCTCGAGAAGACCGATGCCCGCTTCCTGCTCGACGCCAATCGCGACGACTCCAGCCTGTTCTCCGCAAGGCTTGCCGCCGACGGCGCCTTTGCGCCGATCGTCGAGATCAACGGCCCGGTCCCTTTCTCGACCATCCGCTTCGAGCGCGAGGCAACGGGCGCCGTCTCCGGTTTCCGATTTATCGACCCGACGCTGCCTCACGCCTTCGCCCGCCAGGCGGCGCCATGATGAGCGACCATCCAGGCACAACAGGAGCCCATGCGATGACACTTCGGACTGGAGCGGCGATGGCGCTGGCCGTCGGCATCACGCTCGCTACCGGCTTGGCTGCGTCTGCGGGAGCCATGCCGGCGGGTGCCGTCATGGCTCCGCTCGACAGGGCCGGCGACGCGCCCCTGCATCAGGCGCGCTCGATCTTCCAGAAGATGTTCGACACGCTGGCCGACGACACCTATGTGCACGACGATCACTACGACTGGCAGGCCTATCGCGATACGACGTCCCGCAAGGAGAGGGTCAAGGACTTCTATCGCATGCAGACGGAGATGCAGCGGGATGCGATGCGTGGCCAGATCCAGGCGCAGAAGAAGATGATCAAGGCGCAGCGCGGCTGGTAGGATCGCGGGCCGCCGTCACGCGGCGCCCGATATCCTGCCAGAGGCCCTCATAGGGCCTGAAGACGAAGCGGACGATCGACCGCCCGGGCGGGACCTACACTGCCCGGAACAGCACATTGGCCCGCAGCAGGTCTGCCGGTTTTCCGTCGATCTCGACCTGCCACCAATGGTGCCAGACGTCGTTGAGCACGACATAGCCGCCCTGCGGCGCGTCGACCGCGAGCCTGACCTCGGTCGTGCCGTAGCGCTCGATGCGGACCTCGCCGGGCTGGCTCGGGCCGATCGGCAACTCCGGCGGATCGCGGTCGAGCAGCACCGTCTGGCGCGGGTCGAAGCCCTGCGGCCATTGACCGCTCGACAGGATGGCGTCGAAATCAACCTTGCGCGCCTGGGGCACGAGCAGCACGCGGGGAAGGGCGCGCGGGTTCTCGTAGACATACGCATCCCTGGTCCGGGCGATCTGGACGAGGTCGCCGGGCGCGAGGGTCTTGTCGATCTGCTCCGCGGGCACGCCGGTGGCGATGAAGCGCAGGCCGAGCATGTCGGCGAGCAGCGAGCGATAGCCCGGCATGAGCGGCGAGAATTTGCGCTGGTCGGGCAGGGCGACATGGTCCTCGGCGCCGGTCGCCTTGCTGTAGAGGCCCAGGCGCAGCGGGTTGTAGCCGAGCGTGTTGTCGAGTTCGTGGACAAGGCTGGCATTGGGCCAGTGGAAGTCGATGCCGGCAAGCTCGATGCGGTCGCGACGGTCCGGTGCGGCAGTGCGAGCCGTCTCGCGCTTGAGCAGGGCGATGGTCTCGTTGCGGCTGTCGGGGCGCAGGACGTCATAGGTCGAGGCTGGCAAGGCCGTGGATTCGCTGGGGCCATTATTGACCGAGAGGTCGACGGTCAGCGTCAGCGCGAGCACGACCGCGGCGGCAAGGCCCGAGCCGCGCAGGCTCAGGCCGCGCGCCGCCACGAGCGCGCCGATCGTCAGCGTGGTGCAAAGCAAAGTCGTGACCAGCGGGACGATCGCGACGGGCAGCCTGCCGACAGTCCAAGCGAGCCAGAGCGCCAACGCCAGCGCGCCGGTGAAGATCGCGACCTCGAGCGCCCATTGCCAGCGGCGGGCGCGCGGCGCGGCATCGGTCATGACGAGATGGGTGAGGTAGCCGCCGAGCAGCGCCAGCAGCGCGCCCAGAATGAAGAGCGCATCGGCCGGCCTGCGATAGAAGTCGATGCCGGGCAGTTTGAACAGGAGGCTGAAGCCCGGGGTATAACGCCCGAGCGCAAACACCATCACGAGCAGCGCCGCCACGCTGACCGCTACGATCTCGCGCCGCAGCAGCGCGCCGCGCACGATCCCGACCGTGATGATCAGCCCCATCGGCAGCAGGCCGAGATAGAGCTGGCTCATATTGCGGGCGAGAAAGAGATCTACGGGGCCGAAGCGCGCCTCCCAGGCCGGGCTCGGCGCGCCCCAGAAGTTGTCCAGCGGGCCCGCGGCGCCATACAGGTTCGCAAACAGGCCGGTGAGCAGTGCAGCGGGGTGCAGCGAGCCCTTGCCGGCGCCGATCAGGTCGATTGCGGGGCGGTTGGATTCCTCGGCGAGCATCGCGGTCAGCAGGATCGGCACCGTCGCGACCAGAAGGCCGCCGATGACGCCAGCCAGCAAAGGCAGCACGCTGGAGCGCAGCGCGCGCCAGGGTCGGTTCGCCATGGCGATGGCCGCTGCAACGAGGCCCGTCAGGACATAGACGCCCAGAAGCGCGACCTGGTCGCGACCCAGCACCATGAAGCCGGCCATGACGCCGGCGGCGAAGCCGTAGAGCAGCGAGCCGCGCTCCAGCGCACGCGCGATCAGGACCAGCGTGATGACGAAATAGCCCAGGCTGAGCACCTGGCCGACATGCTGGATGCGCCATGCTGCGGCGGCGCCAAAGGCGAAGGCCAGGGCTGCGACGACGGCGCCTGCCGGGTGCCAGTCGCGGTCGCGGAACAGCAGGACGATCGCAAGCGCGCCGGCCAAAAGCGTGCCGAGCACCGCGCCGTCGCTCCAACGGAAATCAGGCGAGGGGTTGAGCGTCGCAATCAGGGCGAAGGACGGCGAGAAGATCAGCGATTGCGGATCGGCCACCTGCGGCGAGCCGGAGAAGACATAAGGCGTCCAGAAGGGAGATAGACCCTTGTGCAGGCTGGCGGCGAGGAACTGGAGCTGTGGGTAGAAATGCGCCTTGGCATCCCAGGGGATCGTCACCGCGCCCGAGAGCCAAGGCCAGGACAGGCCGAACCAGCACAGGAATACGATGCAGAACACGCTGGCCAGCGGCCAGCGTGGGGTCGATATCCCGGATTGCTGCGACGGGGGATGCGACATCAGGCTGCCGTGCCCGAGGTCATCATGCCGGTCAATCCTTCAGCGGGTTTCAATCCTTGGGCGCGGCGCGCGCCATCAGCGCATCCATGTCGATGACATGGCCGGCGCGGTCGCGCTTGGAGGTGAGGTAGCGGACATTGTGGACATTGGGGCGGCCGAGGACGCGCTGGGTCGCCGCGACCTCGAGTCCGGCAGCCTCGATGGCGCCGACCTTGAGCGGGTTGTTGGTCAGAGCCGTAACGCGGCTCACGCCAAGCTGCTTCAGCATCGTCGCCGCGAAATCGAAATGGCGCTGGTCGAGATCGAAGCCCAGGACCTCGTCGGCGTCATAGGTGTCCCAGCCCTGGCTCTGGAGCTTGTAGGCGCGCATCTTGTTGGAGATGCCGTTTCCGCGGCCCTCCTGGTCGAGATAGAGCAGGATGCCGCCGTCATTCTCGGCCATCCACTGCACGGTCTCGCGCAATTGGTCGCCGCAGTCGCATTTCAGCGAGCCGAACAGGTCACCGGTCAGGCAGGCGGAATGCAGCCGCACAGGCACGGCCGAGGTCAGGTCCGGCGAGCCGACGATGATGGCGACCTGGTCGCGAAGGCCCTCGCCGCCGCGGAACACCACGAACTCGGTTTCAGGCGCGCCTTCAAGCGGCACCGGCGCACGCCCGACGATGGTCAGCGAGGCGGCCTGGGCGGCGCGATAGGCATTGATAGCCGCAATCGAGACCTCGATCAGCGGCTCGCCGGCGACAATCTCTGCCGTGACGGGAACGAGGACGGCTGCGGGCAGGACAAGCGCCAGGCGCGCGAGTTCCAGCGCCGCGTTGTCGAGCGCGGCGGCGGGAGCGATCGGCGCATCCATCTTGCCGTCCGTCTTGAGCGCAAGCGTCTCGACCCGGCCCATGTCGAGCGTCGGCATCGCAAAGATGCCGGTCTCGGTGCGGGCCCTGGCTCCGAGACGACGCAGACGCGGCGCGGTCAGCACGAGATGGGCGAGGCCCTTTGCAAGCTCGTCCAGACGCTGCACCAGCGCGGTTTCGGCGAGTTCTGCTGCCAGCGCCAGCGCGAGGGCGTCGCCGTCGCGCAGGAGCACCGGGCGGCCGGCCCTGAATTCGGAGATCGCGCGATCGACCGCAACCAAGTCAGTTTCCTGAGGTCGTCCGAACAGCGTACGCGACTTGAGCATGAGATGTCCGTCAGATTGTGCCGGCTAGAGTGGCAGAAGGAGTGTAACGTCTACGCCCGCGGTGCCCAGATGGATCACGCCGCTTGCTGCTGCCGTCAAACGTCCCGACAGCCCGGGAGTTCCTGAGCTCGCCCCACCATCCGCAATTTGCCGGGATCGTATAGGGTCGGAGCCTTGAACGCGAGATGAATGCAGTCACATCAGGTATTCGCGAGAGGAGGGTGCGCTTATGGTCGATGATGACGCCGCTGCGACAGCTCTCGATCCACCGGCACGATATAGTGCGGCCGCCCGACATTTCCATTGGCTGACCGCAGGAGCGGTTCTCGTGATGGTGCCCCTCGGTCTTGCCATGACCTATCGCGGCAACACGCTGGACATCTGGGACGACGTCACCGACGCGCTATACAGCACGCACAAGCTGATCGGATTCCTGCTGCTGTGGCTCGTCGCAGGCCGGTTGATCTACCGCCTATTGCACGGCGCCCCGCCAGATGAACCCAGCCTGCCGCGCTGGCAGCGGGTGGCGTCGCATCTCGTGCACTGGCTGCTCTACGGGCTCCTGCTGGTCGTGCCGATGCTCGGCTGGATCGGCGTCTCGCTCTATCCATCGCTGTCGGTGTTCAAGCTGTTCGACCTGCCGGCCCTGACATCGCCCAACGAGGACATGGCGAATGCCGTGCTGCGCGTCCACCGCAACCTTGCCATCGTCACCGCGGTATTGGCGACGGGCCATGTCGCGATGGCGCTGTATCATCACTTCATCCGCCGGGACGGGGTGTTGCGGCGGATGCTGTCCAGATAGCGCCTGCCCGCCAAGCGGTTTTCTCGTGAGGACCAGGCGGGAACGGTGTCCCCGCGCTCAGACCGGCCGGGCCCAGAGGTCGTTGTGGCCGACGAAGCCCGTGGCCGCGCTTGCCCGCGCTGCAAGCCAATCCTGCACGGTCGTGCCGTCGACATGGCCAGTCTCGCTGACTGCGTTCGCAATCCCCTGGAGCAGGGCCTGCGCGAGATCGTGACGCTCGGCGCCGATCTGCCAGGCGCTGTCGGCGGTCGAGACGGCAAAGCCGCTCTTCCGGAAGGCCTCGGCCATCAGTTCGATCGCGTCCGCCCCTGCTGCGGGGCCAAACCCCTTGTCGGTCTTCTGGTGATGGGCGAAAGCCGCCAGCATCCGGGGATCGGCCTCGTGAGGCGGATGCCATTTCTCGCGGCCGTCATAGGTCAGCACGGTGTAGAGCGGCAGGCGCTGGCTCGCCAGCGCGGCCACGAAGCGCTCGATCCAGCGCTTCGAGGTGAGGTCGAACAGCGCGGCTGCGGTAACGAGATCGGGCTGCCAGCCAAGCACCCATTCCAGGTCCTTGTTCAGGTCCGCCTGGCGGAAATCGATGGTGATCGCCTTCCCGTCCTTGGCGATGACGAGTTCCTCGCCCTGCTCGCGAGCCTCGTCGGCCCAGACACGCAGCGTCTCGCGCGCCGTGTCGAGCAGGCGCTGGTCGAAATCCACCAGGGTCCAGTGCTGCCGGCCGGGCAAGGCGGCAAAGCTGCCGCGCAGGTTTGAGCCGGCGCCGCAGCCGAGGTCGATGATGGTCAGCGAGGCTTTCGCCGCGAAATACGATCCGACTGCCGCCAGCACCTGGGGATTGCGGGCCGCGTGGTCGGCCGGCTCGCGCAGGGCCAGCCAATCGGGGGAAAAACCGCCCATCATACTACCTTCCGGCATAGTTCAGACACGATCGCTGCAGTCTCGCGCCAGCGCGGCAGCGTGTCGGCGGCAGTCCAGGCCGCATCCGCCATGCGCCGGCGGGCAGCGCGATCATCAATCAGCTTAGCCAGCGCCTTGGCAAGCGAAGAGGTGTCTCCGGGCGGCACTTTGAGCGCGGCCGCGTCGGGCGCGGTCTCTGCCGCGGCGCCGCCCGTGGTGCAGATGATCGGCAGCCCACGGGCGAGCGCCTCGGTCAGGACCATGCCGTAACCCTCGAACAGAGAGGGCATCACGAACAGGTCGGCGGCGTCATAGGCCTGCGCCAGCCCGCGTTCGTCGACCGCTCCGGCCAGGGTGATGCGGTCCTGCACACCGGTGGCCGTAATCTGCGCACGGAGCGCGCGCGTCGTCTCGGGAGAACGGTCCTGCGCTCCGATGATCGTCAGGTGCCAGTCGCTCCGCCGCAGGCCGGCCAACGCGGCGACGAGCACATCGTATCCCTTGCGCGGTACGAGCGAGCCAACGGCGAGCAGGCTCGTCAGGGCGTCATCGCGACCTCCCTTGGCCCGTGAGGCAGCGTCGACGCCGGGGACCGCGACCGTGACCTTGTTTTCGGGAACGGCGAAGTCCGCGACCAGCAGGCGCGCGGTCGTCGGGCTCGTCACCACGACCGCGCTGGCGTGGTGCAGGGCCGCGGTCTCGCTAGCCTCGAGGATGGCGGCCCGGTCGGGCGCGGTTCCGGTCTCGCAGGCGAGGGGGTGGTGGACCAGCGCGACGACGCGTCCCGCCAACTGCTCAGCGAGATCCTGCGGAAAGGCCCCATAAGCGAGCCCGTCGATCAACAGGACGTCGGCATTGGCCTGCGCGAGCAGCAGCTCTCGCGTCCGGGCGAGTTCGGCCTTGCCGGGGTTTGGAAAGCCCCCGGGCAGGGCGAGGTGGCGCGCTGTCACGCCTGCTTTGCGCCATTCCGCCAGCAGCCGGCGGTCATATCCGTAGCCGCCGGTGGGCAGGTCGATGTCGCCTGGGATGGCGAAGACGATCCCGCTCACGCGAGCGAGCCCTCATAGCTGGCGCGGGCAAGGTCCGTCTCGTGCAGGGTCACCCTGATCCTGGCCAGCCCCGCGCCATCCTCGCCGAGCGCTCCGGCTCTCGCGGCGGCGGCCATCGCGTCGAAGATGTGCTTGCAGAGGAATTCCGTGGTGGTGAGCACCCCGGTAAACTGCGGCAGGGTGTCGAGGTTCTGGTAGTTCAGCGGCTTCAGCGTGCTGTTCAGGACCGAAAGCGCCGCCCCGATATCGACCACGACATTCTGCCGCGTCAGGCTATCGCGGAAGAAGGCGACGTCGACCACGAAGGTGGCGCCGTGCATGTTCTGCGCCGGTCCGAAGAAGGGATCGGGCAGTGAATGGCCGATCATGATGCGGTCGCGGACTTCGACGGAATACATGCGGGGCTCCTGCTGGGGGACGGCGAAGGGGGATGCGCTCAGGCTTCGGCGAGAGCGCGCAGTCTTAAGGTCATGGCTGCGACCCATAGCCAATCACGGCGGTCAGGCCAGCCGCACCGGGCGCAAACAGGTTCGGCAGCCGGGCAGGCGCGTCGGCGAATGGAATGTCCTGCGTGATCAGCGCGTCGAGGCGGTCGTCGGCCAGCAGCGCCATGGCCGCGCGACTGCGGCGCGCGAAGTCGAAGCGCGGGCGGCGCGACGGCGCGATCTGGCCAACCTGCGAGGATATCAGTTGCAGGCGCCTGGCATGGAACGCGCCCCCCAGCGGGGCGTGGACCGTGCCCTCGCCATACCAGCTCAACTCAACGATCCGGGCCTCGAAGCCCGCCACATCGATCGCTGTCGCCAGCCCCTCGCCGCAGGCGCTGGCATGGAAGACGAGGTCGGCGTCGCGCGGCGCATCGGAGGGCAGGGCGAAGGCGAATCCGAGGGCCTTAGCGAGAATTGCCCGGCTGGCGTCGATATCGACGAGCGTCACCTCTGCACCCGGCAGCCTTGCCGCCAGCCACGCGACGAGCAGGCCCAGCACGCCGCCGCCGACGACCACGATCCTGTCGGCGGGGCCGGAGCCTGCGTCCCAATGGGCGTTCAGCGCGGTTTCCATATTGGCCGCCAGCACGGCGCGCCGCGCCGGTATTGCGTCCGGGACTATCGTCAGGCGATCGGCCGGCGCGACAAACCAGTCCTGATGCGGATGCAGGCAGAACACGCTCTTTCCGAGCATTTCGGCAGGGCCCGCCTCGACGCGGCCGACGGCGCAGTAGCCGTATTTGACCGGGAACGGGAAGGCGCCCTCCTGGAAGGGCGCGCACATGCGCTCATGCTCGGAGGCCGGAACGCGGCCGTCGAAGACGAGGCGCTCGGTGCCGCGGCTGATCGCGCTCCAGAGCGTGCGGACCAGGCAGTCTCGTGGCCCGAGCGCGGGCAGGGCGACCTCGTTCAGGGCGCATTCACCCTGGCGGACATACCAGAGCGCCTTCGCCTGCATGCTTGCGTTGGCAACTGTTGCCGGCTTTAGCTCCTGCGCCATCGCACGCCGATCCCCGTTCCTGAGCGAGCTTCTCGCAGATCTCATGACCGAGACCGCCATGAACCAGCGCCCCGCTCCGACCACGTTCCAGCCGGCGGCGCAAGAGCCCGGCTTGCCGACGGGCCTGACGCCGGCCAGCCTGCAATCGATCGGGATGCTGCGGGCGCGCCGCCTGCTGGTGCTGCTTTTGAACCTGACGACATTGGCGGGGCTGCTCTACGGGGTTTCGCTGGTGCTGGGGGCCGGCGGCTGGACTGTCGCCGATATCGTGATCTTCGTCGCGCTCGTATTCGGTGCGCCCTGGAGCGTACTCGGCTTCTGGAACGCGGTGATCGGCTTGTGGTTGCTGCATGGCGTCGATGACGGGCTCGAGCATGTCGCGCCGTTCGCCGGCGAGGGCGAGTTGCAAACCCCGCTGACGATCCGCAGCGCGATCCTGATGACCCTGCGCAATGAGGATCCGGACCGTGCCTTCGCGCGGCTGCGCGTCGTCAAGCACAGCCTCGACGCCACCGGCGAGGGGGCCTGGTTCGACTATTTCGTCTTGTCGGACAGCAATGACCCTGCCGTCGCCGCGGCAGAGGAGCGGCTGGCCGCGGACTGGTCGCGGGAACTCGGCGACGCGTCGCGCGTCATCTACCGCCGGCGCACCGACAATGCCGGTTTCAAGGCCGGCAACGTCCGCGATTTCTGCGAGCGTTGGGGCGACCGTTACGATGTGATGCTGCCGCTCGACGCCGACAGCGTGATGTCAGGCGAGGCGATCGTGAAACTGACCCGAATGATGCAGGCGCATCCCAAGCTCGGTATCCTGCAGAGCCTCGTCGTCGGCATGCCCTCGCGCTCGGCCTTCGCGCGCATATTCCAGTTCGGGATGCGCCATGGGATGCGCCCCTACACGATGGGTTCGGCCTGGTGGATCGGCGATTGCGGGCCGTTCTGGGGCCATAACGCCTGCGTCCGGATCGCGCCGTTTCGCGACAGCTGCCATCTGCCCGTGCTGCCGGGAGCGGGGCCCCTCGCCGGCGCTGTGATGAGCCATGACCAGGTCGAGGCGACGCTGATGCGCCGCGCCGGCTACGAGGTGCGGGTGCTCCCGGTCGAGACCGGTAGCTGGGAGGAGAACCCGCCGACCATGCTCGATTTCGCCAAGCGCGACCTGCGCTGGTGCATGGGGAACCTGCAATATCTCAAGCTGCTCGACCTGCCGGGGTTCGCGCCGATGAGCCGCTTCCAGTTGGTCTGGGCCGTGCTGATGTTTCTGGGCCTGCCGGCCTGGACGCTGATGATCGCGCTGTTGCCGCTCAAGGTCGTCGAAGATGCCGGCATCGCCGGATACCCGTCCGGGCTGGCCGCGACGCTCTACGTCCTGTTCCTTTGCATGTATCTTTCGCCCAAGCTCGCGGGGTTCGCCGATATCCTGCTGACGAAGGGCGGAACCGCACGCTATGGCGGCCGTGCGCGCTTTCTGGTGTCCTCGCTGATCGAGGTCGTCTTCGCCTTCCTGCAGGGCGCCGTCTCGACCTTCCGGACGACGCTGTTCATGGTCGGGCTGGCCTTCGGCAAGGCCAATATCGGCTGGAACGGCCAGTCGCGCGACGCATACGCCCTGTCCTTCGCCACGGCATTTTCTGGGTTGTGGCCGCATCTGCTGTTCGGCGTTTATCTTTTCACGGCGCTGGCGGTGCTCTCGCCGACCGTGCTGCTCTGGTCGCTCCCGCTGACGGCGGGGTACGTGCTGGCGATCCCGTTTGCGATGCTGACGGCTCTGCCGGGTCTGGGTGCATGGTTCGCGCGACGCGGCCTCTGCGGCATTCCGGAGGACTTCGATCCACCGGCCGAACTCGTCGCGATCGGGGTCGGGGTCGAGGCGCCCGGGCTGCTCTGATGAGACTGGCCAGCTATCCCAGGGGTACGGCCAAGGCGATCTCGCGCAGCCTGCGTGTCTACCATGGAGAACCTGCCCGCAAGGTCGCGATGGATGCGCTTTACGGCCAGTTCCTCGGGCCCGGCGATCTGGCTTTCGATATCGGCGCGCATGTCGGCGACCGTGTCTCATCGTTTCGCAGGCTCGGCGCGCGCGTCGTCGCGCTCGAGCCGCAGCCGGGGCCGGCGCGCGCGCTGCGCCTGATCCATGGTCGCGACCCCCAGGTGACGCTCGTCGCGGCAGCCTGTGGCGCGCATGAGGGCTCGCTCGGCTTCAGGATCAACAGCGCCAACCCCACGGTCTCGACCGCGTCGGACGCGTTCATCGGCGCAGCCGACGGGGCGGGTGGCTGGGAAGGCCAGGTCTGGGACCACGAGATCACCGTGCCCTGCACCACGCTCGATGCCCTGATCGCGCGCCACGGCGTCCCGGCCCTGGTCAAGATCGATGTCGAGGGTTTCGAGGCTCATGTGCTGGCCGGGCTGACCCGGACCGTGCCCGTGATCTCCTTCGAGTTCACCACGATCCAGCGCGACGTCGCCGAAGCCTGCCTGGCCTTGCTTGAAACGCTCGGGCCCTATCGCTTCAATGTCGCCCTCGGGGAAAGCCAGGCGCTGGAGCTGTCGCAGCCGGCGAGCGCCGAGGCGATGGGCGGTTTCCTGCGTGAATTGCCCCATTCCGCCAATTCCGGCGATGTCTATGCAATGCTGACGGAACGAGACCGATGATCACATTCGCCTCCCGCCTCCGCGCCTTGGTGATCCCGCTGGGCCTGGCCTGTTCGAGCATGCACGCCTTGGCAGCGGGCGATGTCGCCGTCGAGGTGAAGAACGAGTCCGAGCCGGTGCTCTGCGCCGAGAAGGACAATGTCACGATCAAGGCGATTTCGCCCGAGGTGCGACGCTTCCAGATTCAGGCGGCGCATCCGGCCTATGCGGCCGGTCTCGTGCGCGACAACTGGGACGCCGACTGGACGGCCTGCGACATGAAGGGCGATCCGTCCTTCGTGCCGCCTTCGCCGCCGCGCCGCGTCACCTTCTATGAGAGCATCGAGTACTGGCTTGTCGGCTACACCTTCCCGACATTCTGGCGCCCGGCCGATGCGACCTTCAGGGTCGGCGACCGCGTCGAGAAGGGCCTGCATCTCGTGCAGTTGTGGAAGCTTGGCAAGGACAAGTCCTACGAGGTGCTCGTGGTCTATCCGCAGGACGGTTACTGGCGGGCGCGGCCGATGCCGCCGCAGCAGCTCGGGTATTCCGCCTACGGGTCGTCCTTCCTGTTCGGGCCGATAGAGACCGAGGGGCGTCCGGTGGTGAACATCAAGGAGATCGAGTTCGATCCGAAGACGCTCTCGTTCAGGCTGAATTTCAAGGACGGCTCGGCGGGCACTCTCAAGCTCGACAGTGTCGACGAGAACCGGATGGTGCTCGACGCCGTGCTCGACAAGCCGGTGACGGGCGGCAAGGCCTTTCTGGCGCTGCGCTCGATGTATGTCACCGAGTTCAACAACGACGTCGCCCGCATCGCCGTGCGCGAGCCCGGCGCCAAGGGCTGGCGCGAGGAGGCGCTGATGCCGTTCACCGGCGCGAAGGCGACCGACATCTGGATGGGGCGCACCACGCATTCGCGCCACAACACCTCCTCGCCGGACATGGTCTTTCACAAGTTCTCGGCCGATCCCAACCCGCCGGCACCCGCCCAGAAGTAGAATGCTTTCGACATTGCGAGCGTAGCGAAGCAATCCAGATTCGCAGGCGCCTCCCGGGAATGCTCGGCTGTGCTCGCAATGAACGCCTGGAAACGGAACGCAATCCGCCCCTGACGCGTTGGCCGATGACGCCCCGCACGCTTCGCGCTAGCGTGCCTGTCCCGATCCAAGCCTAGAGGCCGACATGCCGCGCTTTGCCGCCAATCTCTCGATGATGTTCACCGAGTGGGAGTTTCTCGACCGCTTCAAGGCGGCGGGCGATGCCGGCTTCACGGCTGTGGAGTTCCTGTTCCCCTATGAGCACCCTGCCGAAAAGGTCGGCCTCGCTTTGGCCGGGGCCGAGCTGGAACAGGCGCTTTTCAACCTGCCGCCGGGCGATTTCGCCAATGGCGAGCGTGGCATCGCCTCGCTCGCAGGCCGCGAGGCGGAATTCCGCGCCGGCCTCGATACGGCGCTTCCCTATATCCACGAGACGGGCGTCAAGCGCATCCACATGATGGCAGGGCTCGCCGACCCCAAGGATCCGGCCGCCCAGGCGCGTTATCGCGATGCGATCGCCTTCGCGGCCGACCGGCTGGCCGAGCATGAGGTCGACCTGCTGCTGGAGCCGATCAACGGCAAGGACATGCCCGGCTATTTCCTCAACGATTTCGACCAGGCCGCGGCCTTCGTCACCGGCTCCGGCCGCGACAATGTGCGCTTGCAGTTCGACATGTATCACTGCGAGTTGATCCATGGCGACGTCTCGGCGCGGCTCAGGAAGCAGTTGCCCCTGATCGGCCATGTGCAGGTCGCCCGCGCCAACGGTCGCCACGAGCCCGATGCTTCGGGGCCGGACTATCCCAGCCTGTTCGCAGAGCTCGACGCCCTTGGCTATGACGGTTTCGTCGGCTGCGAATATCGTCCCCAAGCCGGCACGCTGGAAGGCCTGGGGTGGTTCTCGGAGTATCGCAAGCCGAGTGACTGGAAGCCCGATTTGCGGGACCCTGTCTGATGGTCGATTTCGCCTATCCGGTTCTGGTCGCCGATATCGGCGGCACGAACTGCCGTCTTTCGCTGGTGGCGGAGGCGGGCGCCCCGCATCGGCCTTTGGCAAAGATCAGCACCGGCCTGCATCCGACACCCGAGGCGGCTTTGGAAGAGGTGCTCAAGACGCTCACGCAGCGGCCGCGCTCGGCGATCCTGGCGGTCGCGGGGCCGCTGGAAGGGCGCAGCGCCCAGCTCACCAACGCCAACTGGCGTTTCGACGGGCCCGAGATCGCCCGCGCGCTCAATCTGGAGCAGGGCCTTCTGGTCAATGATTTCGAGGCTCTCTCCGGCTCGCTTGCTGTGTTGCAGGCCGCCGACCTGCATACCCTCGTTCCCGGCCAGCCGGAATCCGAGGGCTTGCGCCTCGTGCTCGGCCCCGGCACCGGCTTCGGCGCGGCAGCGCTCGTTCTGAACGGCGGGCACGGCGTGCTGGTGCCGACGGAAGCCGGCCACATCGGCATCGGCCCGGAAGACCCGACCGAGCACAAGATCTGGCCCGCACTCGCGGAGGGCCTGCCGCGCGTGACCGTCGAAAGCCTGCTCAGCGGCGATGGCCTGGTGCGGTTCCACCGCGCGATTGCCAGCGAGACCGGCATGCTGGAGGCCGAT
This sequence comes from Allobosea sp. P1_B10, assembly GCF_056406735.1. Taxonomy (NCBI): domain Bacteria; kingdom Pseudomonadati; phylum Pseudomonadota; class Alphaproteobacteria; order Hyphomicrobiales; family Alloboseaceae; genus Allobosea; species Allobosea sp. P1_B10. The sequence continues at coordinate 189,845 of NZ_JBFTZP010000002.1, forward strand.
ATCAGCGCCGCCGACGTGACGACGCTGGCACTCGATGGCGACCCGGCCGCCCTGATGGCGGTGGTCTGCTTCTGGAGGCTGCTGGCGCGCGTCGCAGGCGATCTCGCGCTCGCCTTCAAGGCGACTGGCGGGGTGTACATCGCAGGCGGCATCGTGCCGCGCCTCCTGCCGCTGGCGGATCTGCGGACGATCCAAGCCGTGTTTGCAGGCAAGCCGCCGATGGAGGATCTGGCGGCGCGCTTTGCCCTGCATGTCGTCACAGCCCATGATGCGGCGGAGCAGGGGCTTGCTGCGATCGCTGCGTCGCCCGCCCGCTTCGGGCTGGACGACCCCGCCCGGCTGTGGTTTGCCTGAGGCCCATTCGCGTCCTGTTTCGGAGACAGGAAAGCCGTCATCCTTCGAGACGCAGCCTGAAGGTTGCGCCTCAGGGTGAGGGCTGAGTGGCGTTTGCTCTTGTCGAAGGCGTCAGCTCAGCTTGCCCCAGCTCTACGGAATCCAGGCCCTGCGCGCGCTTGCGGCCTTCATGGTCGCGGTGCATCACGCGCAGCATGATGCCGTGGTTGTGGCGCAACGCGCGGGCTCCGTGTTCCCGCCGTCCACGCTGCTGCCCTGGATGGCGGGCGTCGACATCTTCTTCGTCGTCTCCGGCTTCATCATGGTCCATGCCTCGGCCGGGCTGTTCGGCAAGCCGGATGGTGCAAAGCTGTTCGTGGCGCGGCGGCTGGCGCGGATCGTGCCGCTCTACTGGGCGGCGACGACGCTGTTCCTGCTGGTCGGGCTCGCGGTCCCCGCCGCGCTGAATTCCGGCTCGCCTGACCTCGTCCAGATCGTCGGCTCCTACCTGTTCTGGCCTGTCGTCTCGACGCAAGGGCTGGCGCAGCCGGTCTATTCGCTGGGCTGGACGCTGAACTACGAGATGCTGTTCTACGCTCTGTTCGGCGCGGGGCTGCTGCTGCCGGCACGTTTTACGCTGCCCGTGGTGACGCTTGCGCTGTTCGCCCTCGTGGCCGTCGAAGCCCTGAGCGGACCGCTGGCGCTGCCCTTCGGCTTCTGGGGGCAGCCGATCATCCTCGAATTCGCGGCCGGCATGGGCATCGCCGTGCTGCGCCGGCGGGGCCTGCGGCTGGCCCTGCCGCTGCGCGCGGTCGTCGCACTACTGGGCGTGACCGTCCTGATGATCGCTGCGCGCTCGCCTGAAAGCGCGGGCGCCTGGTCGAGCTTCGCCTGGCATGGCGGCGCTGCCGCGTTGCTCGTGCTGGCTGCGGCCTGTGGCGAGCGGCGTACCGCGCCATCGATTCCGGTCCGTACACTGGCGCTGGTCGGTGACGCCTCCTATGCGCTCTACCTGATCCACCCCTTCGTGATCCGGGGCTTGCGCGAACTGGCCGTTCGGCTGGGCATGGGGGCTCCGCTCGCCTTCATCCTGTTGGCTCTGATCGGCTCCGTCGCGACGGCGCTGATCGTTCATCGCTGGTTCGAGAAACCAGCGACAGGGTGGCTGCGTCACATGTTCAGCCCGGACACCACGCCGTCATCCCGAGGCAAGCCGCAGACCTGAGCCAGGCTGGCGTCACTTCAGCCGCATGTCCTTGAGCGACCGCCCGACCACCCCGCCATCCCGGCGACGTTGCAGCCGCCTGAGCTTGATGGCCTCGACATCCTCTGGGCCAGGATAGCGGCCGCGCTCCAGCAGTTCGAGGGTGTATTCCTCATAGGTCAGGCCGAGTGCCTCCGCGGCTTCTTCCCGGCGCAAGGCAATGTCGGGGGGCTTGCGCCAGGCGCGGCGGAAGGCTGCGCGCCATTCGTAGTAGCGACCGATCTCGCCCGAGCCCCATTCCGGCTGATGCGGCGGTGGATCGTCGAGCGGTGGGCCGCCATTGTCGCCGAAGCTGGGCGGTGTCTTGCTGGTCTGACGTCTTGCTCTGCTCACGAAAGTCCCGTCCAAATCATCGCGGCGGCGGGCTGGATGGCACTCGCCTGCGCGTCAGTCTCGCCTTGCATGGCCGGCTTGCCCTAGCAAGAAGCGTGACAGCGGGGTCGCGCCAGTCTATCCCCCGGTCTTCCCCCGAAACGGATACCTCATGGCCCCCTTGCTCCATCTGCGCGACGTCGCGCTCACCTTTGGCGGACAGCCCCTGCTCGAGGCGGCCGAGATCGCCGTTTCCGCCGGCGAGCGCGTCTGCCTCGTCGGGCGCAACGGCTCTGGCAAGTCCACGCTGCTCAAGATCGCGGCCGGGCTGGTCGAGGCCGACAAGGCCGACCGCTTCGTGCAGCCGGGCTGCACCGTGCGCTATCTCCCGCAGGAACCGGATTTCTCCGGCTACAAGACTTCGCTGGCCTATGTCGAGGCGGGGCTTGGACCGGGCGACGACGCCTATCGCGCGCAGTACCTGATCGACGAGCTCGGCCTGACCGGCGAGGAGGACCCCGCCACCATGTCCGGCGGCGAGGCGCGCCGCTGCGCGCTGGCCCGCGTGCTGGCGCCCGAGCCCGATATCCTGCTGCTCGACGAGCCGACCAACCATCTCGACCTTCCCGTCATCGAGTGGCTGGAGCAGGAGCTGAAGTCGCTGCGCTCGGCCATGGTCCTGATCAGCCATGACAGGCGCTTCCTCACATCGCTGTCGCGCGCCACGATCTGGCTCGATCGCGGCCTGACCCGGCGCATGGACAAGGGCTTTGGCGAGTTCGAGGCCTGGCGCGACGAGGTTCTGGCGCAGGAAGAGATCGACCGTCACAAGCTCGACCGCAAGATCGCCCGCGAGGAAGACTGGCTGCGCTACGGCGTCAGCGCGCGGCGTACCCGCAACCAGCGCCGCCTGGGCGAGTTGCATGGCCTGCGCGAGCAGCGCCGCACCGCGCGCTTTTCCGTCGGAAACGTCAGCCTGCAGGCCAGCGAGGCCCAGACCTCCGGCAAGCTGGTGATCGAGGCTGTCGATGTCGCAAAGGCTTTTGGCGACAATCAGGTGGTCAAGTCGCTCTCGCTGCGCGTCGCGCGCGGCGACCGGATCGGCATTGTCGGCCCCAACGGCGCGGGCAAGACCACGCTGATCAACCTCCTGACCGGCGCGCTCGTGCCCGACTCAGGGAAGGTCAAGCTCGGCGTCTCGCTGGAGATGGTGACGCTCGACCAGCGTCGCGAGAGCCTGGATCCCGCGACGCCGCTCGGCGATGCGCTGACCGGCGGCGGCTCCGACCAGGTCATGGTCGGCGACACGCCGCGCCATGTCATTGCCTATATGAAGGACTTCCTGTTCCAGCCGTTGCAGCGGCGCACCCCGGTCGGCGCGCTGTCGGGCGGCGAGCGCGGCCGGCTGATGCTGGCTCGCGCGCTGGCAAAGCCCTCCAACCTGCTGGTGCTCGACGAGCCGACCAACGATCTCGACCTCGAGACTCTCGATCTCCTGCAGGAACTGCTGGCCGACTACCAGGGCACCGTGCTGCTGGTCAGCCATGATCGCGACTTCATCGACCGCGTCGTCTCGGCGACGCTGATCTCGGATGGCGATGGCGTCTGGACCGAGTTTGCAGGCGGCTACACCGACATGATCGCCCAGCGCGGACGCGGCGTCGGCGCCAAGCAGCGCGTCGTCGGAAAGGCGACCGCGAGCGAGCCCGCCTATGCAGCAGTGCCCGCAGCTCCGCTGGTCAACAAGCGAAAGCTCTCCTTCAACGAGAAGCACGCACTGGAGACGTTGCCCAAGCGCATCGACGTGCTGCAGGCGGAAGTCGCCAAGCTGAACGTCGCGCTCTCGGGCGATCTCTACAGCCGCGATCCAAAGCTCTTTGCCAAGGCAACCGCCCGTCTGGAAGAGGTGACGCGCGAGATCGGCCAGCTCGAAGAACGCTGGCTGGCACTCGAGATGCTCCAGGAAGAACTCGGGGCCTAAGCGCCCCGGCGCGCCCGTCGCAAAGTCGCATTGATTGCGGGCGGCAAAACCCCGCACTCTCCCGGGCGTCATCATCCGGGGAACTCATCATGCGGCTCAAGGGCAAGACGGCGCTGATCACCGGCGCGGCGCAAGGCTTCGGCTTCGGCATCGCCGAGACCTTCGTGCGGGAGGGCGCGCGCGTCGCCGTGCTCGACATCAATGGCGACAAGGCGAAGGAGGCGGCCAGGGCGATCGGTCGCAAGGCCTTTGCCGTCGCCTGCGACGTCGGCAAGGCCAGGAGCGTCGACAAGGCTGTCGAGCGCGTCATCGCGAAGTTCGGACGGCTCGATATCGTCGTCAACAATGCCGGCATCAGCCATCGCAACCAGCCGATGCTCGACGTCTCCGAGGATGAATTCGACCGCGTCTTCGCGGTGAATGTGAAGTCGATCTACCTGATGGCTCGGGCCACCATCCCCCATTTCCGCGAGCATGGCGGTGGTGTCGTGCTCAATATCGGCTCGACGGCCGGCATCAGGCCGCGCCCGGGCCTGACCTGGTACAATGCGTCGAAGGGGGCGGTGAACCTGCTCTCGAAATCGATGGCGGTGGAACTGGCGCCCGACCGCATCCGCGTCAATGCGATTGCGCCGGTGGCCGGCGAGACGCCGCTGCTGGCGACCTTCATGGGCGAGGATACGCCGGAGAAGCGCGCGCAGTTCAAGGCTAGCATTCCGTGGGGCCGGCTCTCGACCCCGCAGGACATGGCGAATGCGGCGCTGTTTCTATGCTCCGACGAGGCGGAGATGGTCACGGGCGCCGTGCTGACGGTGGATGGCGGGCGCTGCATTTGAGGCGCCGCGCTGACAACCCTCATTGCGAGCGCAGCGAAGCAATCCAGGGGGGACGTCGAGCTCTGCCTTTCCTGGATTGCTTCGTCGCTGCGCTCCTCGCAATGACGGAGCGGCTCAGCCTCCGCGCGTGAGCACGATTTCCTGGCGCAACATCACCGTGCCGTCGGGCTCGAAGCCGCGCTGCTCGACGCTTATGGTCGGAGCCGTAGCGTCGCCGCTGATCCTGAAGAGATGCCAGGTCGCCATCTCGCCATGTCCGAGCGGGCCGATCGAGGCCGAGGGCACGCCGACGATCGGCACGTCGCGGCCCTGCCCGGGCCGCCAGGCCAGCGAGAAGCTGTGGTTGTGGCCGTGGAGCACGAGATCCGCGCCGGTGCGGGCGAGCATCGCCTCGAAGGCCTCGGCATCGACCAGTTCGCGCGAGCGCCGGGCGCCGCCGGCATAAGGGGGGTGATGGATCAACACGACGCGGATCAGGCCAGCGGCCTTCGCACGCGCCAGCAGCACCTCGGTCTTCGCGATCTGCTCGCGACCGATACGACCAGTGGCCATCAGCGGAAGTGTCGGAATGCCGCTGTTGACGCCGATCAGGGCGACAGGGCCGCGCTGGCGATACCAGGGGTAGCCGGCGGCGCCGCCGTCGCTGGCGCACCAGGGACCTAGATGGCTGGCGAGCGGCTTGAGCGAGGAGCGCGAATAGGCGTCGTGATTGCCCGGTACGAAGGAGACCGTGTCGCGCGAGCCGAGCGTATCGAGAAAGGCGACGGCGGTCTTGAACTCGTCGGGCAGGCCGATATGGGCGACATCGCCGGTACAGGTGATATGATCGGGCGCCTGGGCGTGGATGTCCGCCACGATCAGGGCCAGGATCGCCATGTCATGGGCGTGCCGGCGCTTGCGACGCCAGTTGACGTAGCCGGTGGCGCGCTTGCCCAGAAGCTGATGAAGCGAAAAGCCCGCGAGCGGGCCCAGATGCGGGTCTGACAGATGCGCGAGCTTGAACACCACTCAGCGCTTGCCCCGCATGCCTGCCGCCGTCAAGCGCGCAGGCGCGGTCGGCGCATCAGTTGGCGGTTCCCGTCAACTCGGAAACGATACGCGAATCGGTCAGGGTGAGGGCGGGCTTCCAGACGTAAGCCGGCTTGGCCTTGAAGCGAGCGATGATGAAAGAGAGCAGCATGACAAAATTCCCCAGACGGTAGGGCTGTCTTCTCTGCCTGATTTGCGGCGCGTTTGTGACGTAACGGAACTGGAAACGGAGCTCTGATATGCGTTATTTGCATAGACAATTAAGACTCTCTTCGGAGATTGCCTGTCCCGGAGACGGGGCGCCCGGCCTTTGACGACAGAGCCGCGCCCCAGGCGGATGCAGCGCGCCCTGTTCTGGGGCGCGCATCTCTATTTCCGCCTGACGCGGGCGATGACGCTCGGCGTGCGCGCAGCGGTGCTCGACGGCGAGGGCCGGGTCTTTCTGGTGCGCCATACCTACACACCGGGCTGGCATCTGCCGGGCGGCGGCGTGGAAGTCGGCGAGAGCCTGGAGGAGGCGCTGGCGAAGGAGCTGCGCGAAGAGGCTTCGATCCGGATGACCGGTTCGCCCCGGCTGCATGGAATTTTCTTCAACCGGCCGCTGTCGCCGCGTGACCATGTCGCGATCTACGCGGTGCGCGAATTCGTGCTCGAGGGCGTCAAGCAGCCTGACCGCGAGATCGCAGAAGCTGGATTCTTCCCGCTCGACGCGCTGCCCGACGGCACCACGGCCGGCACGCGGCGTCGGCTCGAGGAGATCGCCCGGGGCTTGCAGCCGCCGAGCGACTGGTGAACGACGATGCGATAGACGGCCGCTTTGCGCTCTGCTACAGGCGGCCCTCATGACGAACGGGCACCGCCTTTCCAACCTGCGACGACCGGCGCGCTGAATGCGCTTTCCGGCATGCCGCCGCATGGGCGGTCATGTCCTCGCTATCCCGGTTCCAAGGCCAAAAGCCGTCCGCAGGTTACGCCCGCCATGACTTCGCTGCCCCTGACAATCCGCCACGAACTCCCCGTCGATTCCGCCGCCATCGAGCGCCTGCATGAGCGCGCCTTCGGGCCCGGTCGTTTTGCCCGCACCGCTTTTCGCCTGCGCGAAGGCGTGCCGCCCGATCCGGAATTGAGCTTTGCCGCGCATGTCGGCACCTTCCTCGTCGGCTCGATCAAGGTCACGCCGGTCACGGCCGGAAGTCAAAAGGCGCTGATGCTGGGGCCGTTGACGGTCGATCCCGCCTTTGAGGGGCGCGGTATCGGTGCCGCCCTGATGAACCGCTCGATCGAGGCCGCGCGTGCCAACGGACACGACCTGATCATGCTGGTGGGGGACGCGCCCTATTACGCCCGCTTTGGTTTCAGGGTCATCCCGCCGGGCCAACTCGTGCTGCCGGGCCCGGCCAATCCGGAGCGCTTCCTGGCGCTGGAGTTGGTCGAGGGCGTGCTGGCGCAGCGCAGCGGGCCGGTAATGCCCTTTCGCCAAACGCGGTAACCGTCATTGCGAGCGCAAGCGAAGCAATCCAGCCGCGGCAGCGCGCTACGTCCCTCTGGATTGCTTCGTCGCTGCGCTCCTCGCAATGACGGAGATCACGCCTGAGTGTCCGGACGCCGCTGGAACCTGCGCCCGCTCTCGCCCAGCCAGCCCGCGACCAGCGCGCCGAAGAGCAGGGCCAGCCCGATCAGCCCGATGAACAATGGCGAAATCTGCACGCCGCGCACGATGCCGGAATCGCTGATGCGCAGGCCGATCCAGTCCGAGCCCGCAAACTGGCTGCCGGAACGCACGGGCACGATGCGCGGCACCGTGACGCCCGCGCCGCTGTCCTGGCCGATGCGCCGCGAGGAGCCGCCGGTGGCCTGCGCCAGCGCCTGAAGCTGGCCGGGGTCGCTGACCACCTCCATCAGCTCGCGCGGGTTCTCTGGGCCGACGCTGGCGAAGGCGGTGAGGTTGTCGGCGGAGATCCGGTGCAGGCCGAATTCGCTGCTCGGGATGCGCGCGGTGAACAGGCCGGGACGACCGGGCTCCAGCGGCACGGAACGCGACTGGCCGTCGGGGCCGGTGATCGTGAGCGGGGAGGGCGTGTCGCCCAGCGTCTGGCGCTCGACCTCGATGACGCCGTTGCGGGAAGACGCCCGCAGCGCCTCCTCCTCGAGATCGGGCTCTTTCATCAGCCAGTGACCGAGCCGGCGCAGCAGGTCGAGATGGGGCCCGCCATCACGGAAGCCGCGGGCCCAGAGCCAGGCATGATCGGAGAGGAGGAGCGCGACGCGGCCCTTTTGCTCGCGCGCAAGCATCAGCAGCGGCCGCTCGCCCGGGCCGGTCATCACCGGCGAGCCGGTGCGGGCGCGGGCGCCGACCATGCGCAGCCATTCGCCCCAGCGCGGCGGCTCGACCTCGGAGCCCGGCAGGTCGCGGGTAACGGGGTGGCGCCGGCCGGGGTCGCTGACGCGGGCGCGATAGGCCTCGTCCACCACCGTGCCGTCCGGGAGCGCGGGCAGGATCTGGTTGAGCGGCGTGCGGGCGAGCGATTGCGCGCCGGCATATTCCGGCCCGGCCGCGATGAGCAGCGCGCCGCCGTCGCGGACATAGCGCACGATGTTGTCGAAATAGGCGAGCGGCAGGATCGACTGGTTAGCGTAGCGGTCGAAGATGATCAGGTCGAATTCCTTGATCTTGACCTGGAACAGCTCGCGCGTCGGGAAGGCGATCAGCGAGAGTTCGTTGATCGGCGTGCCGTCCTGCTTCTCCGGCGGACGCAAGATGGTGAAATGCACGAGGTCGATATTGGCGTCGGCCTTGAGCAGGTTGCGCCAGGTGCGCTCGCCCGGATGCGGCTCGCCCGAGACCAAGAGCACGCGCAGCTTGTCCCTGACGCCCTCGATGGTGATGACGGCGCGGTTGTTGGCGAGCGTCAGTTCGTTGTCGAGCGGCGCGGCCTCGATCTCGATGACGTTGGGCCCACCCCGGTCGATCCGGACCGGCACCTGCACGATCTGCCCGGCTGTGACCTCGCGGCGCGCGACGATCTCGCCATCGCGGCGGATGACGAGGCCGGCGCGGCCCGGGCCGCCCTTTTCGAGCACGCGCAGGCGGATTGTCTGGTCCTTGCCGACGATGCCGAAACGTGGCGAATCGACCAGCACGATGCGCCGGTCGATCTCGCGCTCGCGGCCGGTGGCCAGCACGTGCAGCGGCGCGCGCAGGCCGAGAGCCTCGGCATTGGGCGGCGCGTCATGGGCCAGCCCGTCGGTGATGACGATCGCGCCCGCGACGCGCTCGGAGGGCACGTCGGCGAGGCTTGCGGCAAGCGCCTCGAACAGGCGGGTGCCGTCACCGGAGCCCTGGGCATCGCGGACCTCGACGATCCGGGATTCGACGTTGGTCAGCCCACGCAACTGGCGTTCGACCTCGGCCTGGGCTGCGTCTGTCTGCGCCGTGCGGTCGGCGAGCCGGTTCGAGGCCGAGCGATCGACCACGACGGAGACCACGTCCTTGACCGGCTCGCGATCCTCGAAAACGAGCGAGGGATCGGCGAGCGCGACTGTGAGGACCGCCAGCGCGAGCGCGCGCAGGATGGCGCTCTTGCCAGCCAGCACGATCGCCGCGCCGGCAGCGAGCGCGGCAAGCACCGCCAGCCCGATCAGGACAGGCAGCGGCACCAGCGGGGCGAAGGAGAGGCTCCACATCAGCGTCGTATCCGGTTCATTGAGCTGCCGCTCGGCCGCCTGGCCCCGGGTTGGCCTCCACCGTCATGCTCGCCTCTGTGGCGAGTATCCGCGCCTCGCCCACCGCCTTCGGCGAATGAAGACGTGGATGGCCGGGACAAGCCCGACCATGACGGGTAGGGCGCGTCGATGCATATGAACCGCAGCCTCACTGCCCCAGCCTTTCGAGCAGCGCCGGGACGTGGACCTGGTCGGCCTTGTAGTTGCCGGTAAGGGCATACATCACGAGATTCACCCCGGCGCGCAGGGCCATCTCGCGCTGGCGCGGATCGGCGCCCGAGAGTGGCACCAGGCCCTGTCCGCGCCGGTCCACGGCCCAGGCCGATGCGAAATCATTGGAGGTGATGATGATCGGCGAGACGTTGTCGCCGGCGCGCGCCGGACGGCGGCCATCCTCTCCGGCCGGCGGCAGGATCTCGACCCAGGTCGTGCCGGTGTCATAGCGGCCGACGAGGCTGTCCAGGATGTAGAAGGTCTTTGTCAGGACGTGGTCGCGCGGCAGCGGCTCGAGCTCGGGAATGTCGAGCGTCTGCAGCATGCGGCGCAGCTGGTCGCCCTCAGGCGTGGTGCCGCCGCCGGGCCGGGCGCTCATGGCGTCGCGGGTGTCGAAGATCACGAGCCCGCCGCCCTTCATATAGGCCTCAAGCTTGCGCAGGGTTTCGGCCGCAGGGATTGGGCGGCCGGCCACGATCGGCCAGTACAGCACCGGGAAGAAGGCGAGTTCGTCCTTGTCCGCGTTGATGCCGACGGCATCGCCCGGCTCCAGCGCTGTGCGGGCGCCAAGCACGATGTTAAGGCCGGCAAGGCCGGCCTTCGACATGTCGTCGACGGCCTTGTCGCCGGTGACGACATAGGCAAGGCGCGTGACGGCGCCGTTGGCGAGGAGTTCGCGGGGGATCGGCGGGCGCTGGTCTGCGGGCGCGGCGGGCAGAGGCTGCGCGCGGGCATGATCGGGAGCGCCAGCCAGGCCAAACGCCAGCGCGATCAGGATCGCGGCCGGTATGGCGCGGCGGCTGCGACGGGCAAGATTGAGCCTGCCACCGAGCCAGAGCGTCGCCAGCGTGTCGGCGACCAGCAGCAGCAGCGCGAGCACGAGCAGCAGCGGTCGGACATCCTGCGCGACCGGCTTGTCGACGGGCAGGATCGGGGCCCCCAGTGAAGCGAGGTCCAGGGCCGCCAGCGTATCGGTCGGGTTCAGGGCATTGACCGCGAGCGAGCCGTCGGCCGGGCCGTAGATGCCGGGCGGATGCGCAAGCGTGGCGCGCGCCGTGAAGTTGCGGGCAACCGGCTGGGCGGTGGCGGGGGGAGAGCGGAAGGCGCCCTGGCCGTCGAGCACGCGGGTCGGCGACAGGGTTTCCACGCGCGCATCCTCTCCCTGGGCCTCCGCGGGCCCCGTTCCGGCAAGGCCCACGACCTTGCGCAGCATCTCGACGAACAGGCCAGACAGCGGCAGGTTCGACCAGGTGGTGTCGGCGGTGACATGCACCATCGCGATGACGCCGTCGCCACGACGCTCGCCGGTGACGACGGGCGTGCCGTCCTCCAGCGCCGCCCAGGTCTTCTTGGCGAGGTCGGCCTCAGGCTCGGCCAGGATCTGGCGGGAGACGCGGACATCGTCGGTGATCGCAGTCCCGAAGAACGGGCTTTCACGGGTGAAGGGCGCGAGCTTGCGCGGCGTCTCCCAGGACAGGCCGCCGCCGAGCGTGCGGCCGCCGCGACGCAAGCGTACGGGTGTGAGGTCGTCGGAGGCGGCGGCAAGGCGCGCGCCGGCGAAGCGCAGCAGCACGCCGCCGCGCGCGATGAAGGCGTCGATCTTGGCGGCGGTGTCTTGATCGAGCGCGCCGATATCGGCCAGCACCAGCACGGAGAGGTTTTGCGCCAGCAACTCGCCGACGGGATCCGTCGAGCCCGGGCGGGGCTCGCGGACCTCGGCAAAGGGCTGCAGGGCGCGCGAGACGTAATAGGTCGGCGAGAGCAGCGGCTGGGCGGTGTCGATCGTGGCCCCCGAGACGATGCCGACGCGGCGGCGCTTGGCGCGGTCGTCGAGCAGGGCGACGGCCCCGGCGCTGCGCTCGCCGACGATCTCGAGCCGCGAGACGGCATTGCGGACCTCGATCGGCAGTGTCAGCCGGGCCGAGCTCTGGAGGTTGGAGCCCTCGAAGATGAAGGGCGCGTCGCCGAGCGGGAGGCCCTTGAGATCGAGCGCGCGGACCTGACCGGTTGCGGCGGCAGCGGCGCTCGGGCGAAGAACCTTCACGGTCAGCGCGCCGGCGAGGTTTTCGGGGTTGGCCAAAGCGAGCTGGTCGACCGGGCCGGCATGGATCGAGAGGCGACGGGCATCGGCCACCTGCTTCAACCGGGCCAGGAAGGCGGTGTCGTCGCCGACCGCGAGACCGTCGGCGATCCAGACGATCTCGGCGTCAGGAGACTTGGCGAGGAAAGCCTCGATGCGCGCCAAATGCGCGGCACGGTCGGGCGCGTGGGGTTGCAGGCTGAAGGCGCGCAGGCGTTCGAGCGCAGCACGCGGCTCCGAGAGCGCGATCTCGACCGGGCTCTCGGCGAGGCCGACAAGCGCGACCGGGCGGCCTTCGCGGGTGGCGGCGGCGACGCGCGATTCGGCGACCGCGAGGCGTTCGGGCCAGTCGGTGGCAGCACCGAAACCATTGTCGATCAGAAGCAGCATCGGACCCCGGATCGGCCCGGCCTCGCGTTGCGGGTTCCAGACCGGGCCTGCGACCGCCAGGATCGCCAGCGCCGCGACCGCCATGCGCATGGCCAGCAGCCACCAGGGCGTATGGGCCGGCATCTCGCGCTTGGCGACAAGGTCGGCCATGATCTTCAGCGGCGGGAAATCGATGCGGCGCGGCCGGGGCGGCGTCACCCGCAGGATCAGCCACAGCGCCGGCAGCAGTGCGAGCGCAGCAAGTGCAAGCGGCGCGGAAAAGGCGAAGGGCAGGGCGCTCAGCATGGCTTTGCGGCCTTCCACGAACCCATCGAACACGTCAGCCCGGGTGAGCGAAGGGAGACCCGGAATCCATTCCCGAACCTCTTCGGATCAGCGCTCCGGAATGGATTCCGGGTCTGCAATTCGCTCCGCCCGGGATGACGCGCGATTGTCGGGACACGCACCATCACCGGCCACCCCCGCCGCTGCGCGATGCCGCGATCAGGCTTGCAACGCGCAGGACGCCTTCGCTGGCCGGGCGGTCCGTGCGGTGCAGGGTCAGGGTCCAGCCGGCCTTGCGGCAGGCCTCCTTGATCGCATCGCGATGCGCCTCAAGCCGCTGGCGGTATTCCTCGCCCCAGGCGCCGGCATCGCCGACGCGCAGCGTGAGGCCGTCCTCGAGATCGAACAGTTCCGCCTGCCCGGTGAAGGGAAAGGTCTCCTCGATCGGGTCTGCGACGAGCAGCACATGGCCGCGCGCGCCGCTCGATGACATCGTGGCGATGCGCCTGGCCAGCGCGGAGGCGGGCGTCAGGCCATCGGTAATGATGATCGCCTCGGCAAGGCGGGGAAGGGCGGCGTCGGGCGGCAGGTCGGCAGTCTCGCCCTTGCTGTCGACCAGGATCGCCTGCGCCAGCGTCTCGACGATGCGGCGCGAGGCCAGCGCCCTAGTCAGGCCGAGATGGCCGACACGCTCGCCGCCCTCGACCAGCGTCTCGGCCAGTGCGAACCCTGCGACCAGGGCGCGGTCTACCTTCGAGGCCAGCGCCAGCGAGGAGGCAAAGCCCATCGAGGCCGAGCGGTCGATCCAGAGCCAGATCGCGTGCGAGGCCTCCCATTCGCGTTCTCGCACGAAGAGATGGCCGTCGCGGGCCGAGCGGCGCCAGTCGATGCGCGAGGCGGATTCGCCGGTCACGAGCGGCCGGTACTGCCAGAATGTCTCGCCGGGGCCGGCGCGCCTGCGTCCATGGATGCCGTGCACGCTGGCCGACACGCGCCGCGCCTCGAGGATCAGCCGCGGCAGGCGCGCGGCGAGATCGAGCGAGGCTGTGAGGACCGGCCGGGCCGGCTGGCGTTCAGTCGGGCCGAGAACGCGCGTGCGCAGCATTGCGATGACGTTCTCCCTTATCCGAGGCGCTCGACGAGCTTGCCGATGACGCCCTCGACGGTCTCGCCATCGGCGCGCGCGGCGAAGGTCAGCGCGATGCGGTGCTTGAGGACAGGGATCGCGAGAGCGGCGACGTCGTCGACAGAGGGCGCGAGGCGCCCCTCGACCAGAGCGCGGGCGCGGCAGGCGAGCGTCAGCGACTGGCTGGCGCGCGGGCCGGGGCCCCATGACAGTTTGTCGGTGATCGCCGGATCGCCGTCGCCGGGACGCGCGGAGCGGACGAGATCGAGGATGGCGTCGACCACCGCTTCGCCGACGGGCAGGCGGCGGACCAGCCGCTGCGTCGACATCAGCGTTTCGGCCGTCATCGCCTGCACCGGCTTGTGCTCGGCCGAGCCCGTGGTCTCCATCAGGATGCGACGCTCTGCCTCGCGGTCGGGATAGCCGACGTCGATCTCGAGCAGGAAGCGGTCGAGCTGGGCCTCGGGCAGCGGATAGGTGCCCTCCTGCTCGATCGGGTTCTGGGTTGCCAGCACATGGAAGGGGGCCGGCAGGTCATAGCGCTCGCCGGCGATGGTGACGTGATGCTCCTGCATCGCCTGGAGCAGCGCCGACTGCGTGCGCGGCGAAGCGCGGTTGATTTCGTCGGCCATCAGCAACTGGGCGAAGACCGGACCCTTGATGAAGCGGAAATGGCGCTTGCCGTCGGCGCTCTCGTCGAGCACCTCGGAACCGAGGATGTCGGAGGGCATGAGGTCAGGCGTGAACTGGACGCGCCGGGCGCTGAGGCCGAGCACGGTGCCCATGGCCTCGACCAGCTTGGTCTTGGCGAGGCCGGGCACGCCGACCAGAAGGCCGTGGCCGCCGGCCAGAAGGGTGATCAGCGAGAGGTCAACGACCTTCTGCTGGCCGAAGATGACCAGGCCGATCTCGTTGCGTGCCGCCCCGATCGCGGCCAGCGCCGCTTCGGCGGCCTCGACGATGCCGGTGTCGAGATTGATCGGCTGCTCCGCCGCCCGGACTTGCGCCATGCTGTCGATCTCCTCCAACCTCTACCGAAGAACCGGCCCGATCGAGAGCCCGCTCAATTCAAGAACTGCTCGACCCACGAAAACCGCGCTTCGCGCGTTTCGCAGCATTGTCCGAACCCGCACCGGTCTCAGCGGTTGAATGTGGACGGGCCATCTTGCCGGCTCAAGCACCGAATGAACCGGTGCACATAAACTCCGCTTCACGATTATGTGGAGTTCAAGGCAAAGGACGCGATGCAACCAATATGCCGCAGTCGATGCAGACGGGACTTTCGATGAACCAGAGCGGAAATGCGATGGAGCGCCTCATGGCGGCGCTGGGCGAGACCAAGGGGCGCGGGCTGCCGCCCGTGGAGCGCTGGAACCCGCCTTTCTGCGGCGATCTCGACATGCGTATCGCGGCCGACGGCACCTGGTTCTATCTCGGTACGCCGATAGGCCGGCCCAAGATGGTCAAGCTGTTCTCCTCGGTGCTGCGTAAGGACGGCGACGCGTATTTCCTCGTCACGCCCGTCGAGAAGGTGGGCATCAAGGTCGAGGATGCGCCGTTCCAGGCGGTCGAAATGGCGGTGGACGGGCAGGGCGACACGCGCTCGCTCGCCTTCCGCACGCAGGTCGACGACATCGTGAGCGCCGGCAGCGAGCACGCGATTCGCTTCGAGCGGGCCCCCAAGGATGGGCTCAAGCCCTATGTCCATGTCCGCGCCGGGCTCTGGGCCCGCGTGACGCGTGCCGTCACCTACGACCTCCTGGCACTCGGCGAGGTCCGAGCGGTCGACGGCGTCGCGATGTTCGGGGTCGCGGCGGGGGGCGTGTTCCATCCGGCCGTGCCGGCAAGCGAGATCGGGGACGGTGCAGCGGCATGAGGACGGACCGGGCCCTGCGGCTGACCATCGACGATTTCACGAGGCTTGCAAGCGAGCGCCTCCGTCGCGAGCCGCCCGAGGCCGGCGACATCATCAGCCGGCCGCGCGGCGACCACGAGCTGCAGCCGCAACCCATGGCCGCGCCCGACGAGCATGCAGCCGTGCAGGCCGCGGTGCTGATCCCGGTCGTGTCGCGAGGCTCGGGGCCGACAGTGCTGCTGACGCAGAGGGCCGCTGCCTTGCGCAACCATTCGGCGCAGATCGCCTTTCCGGGCGGGCGCGTCGATGCGGTCGACGGATCGCCGGTGGTCACGGCCCTGCGCGAAACCGAGGAAGAGATCGGGCTGGCTCGCGAGCATGTTCGCGTGCTGGGCTATCTCGACGCCTATCTGACGGGCACCGGCTACCGGGTCACGCCCGTGGTCGGGCTCGTCGAGCCGCCCTTTGCGCTGACGATCAACCCCCATGAGGTCGACGAGGCCTTCGAGACACCGCTCTCGTTCCTGCTCGACCCCGCCAACCACCGGCGGGAAGGGCGCGAGTGGAAGGGGATGTATCGCACCTACTATGCGATGCCGTTCGGAGATCGCTATATCTGGGGCGCGACCGCCGGCATGATCCGCAATCTCTACGAGCGGCTGGTCGACTGAGAGTACGATGGTGCCGGAGGGACAGGTGGTCCCGAGGCGGCATTGCGTTACGGCTTTAGCGAGAACGGATATGCGTCGATGCTTCGGACATTGATCGAGGAGTTCCTGCTCTTCGTCCTGCCCTTCTGTCTGTTTGCCACGTATCTGATTGCACGGCGCCGTAATCCGTTCGACGTCGAGCATTGGAGCCCGCATCTGTTCAGGCTGTCGGTCGCGGGGCTTCTGATCGCGCTCGGCTTCTTTCTGGTCGCGGGCTGGCTGGCGCCACGCCATACCGGCGCCTATGAGCCGCCGCATATGGAAGACGGGAAGCTGGTGCCGGGCCGCTTCAAATGAACGCGCCGACCAAGGCGCGCGTCGCAGCCTTCCTGGAGCGCGCCGAGATTGCGGCGATCATGGCGGCGCTGAACCGCGACGGCATGCAGACCCGCATCATCGGCGGTGCGGTGCGCGATCTTTTGCTTGGCGTAGCGGTCGGCGACGTCGACCTCGCGACGACGGCTTCGCCGCAGGAAACCATCCGGCTGGGCCAGGCGGCGGGCTACAAGGCCGTTCCCACCGGCATCGCCCATGGCACCGTGACGCTGGTGCGCGACCGCATCGGCTTCGAGGTCACGACCTTGCGGCGCGATGTCGCGACCGACGGCCGCCACGCCATCGTCGCCTTCTGCACGGATTTCCGAGAGGATGCGCTGAGGCGCGACTTCACCATCAATGCGCTCGGTCTCGATTCTGCGGGGAAGGTGCATGATTACTGCGATGGCCTGACCGACCTCGCGGCGCGGCGCATCCGCTTCATCGGCGAGCCCGGGGCGCGCATCCACGAGGATTTCCTGCGCATCCTGCGCTTCTTCCGCTTCCATGCCCGCTACGGTCGCGGCGGTCTCGACCCGGCGGGGCTTGCTGCCTGCCTCGCCGGGCGGGCGGGGCTGGAGGGGCTATCGCGCGAGCGGGTGCGGGCCGAACTCCTGAAACTGCTGGCCGCGCCACTTGCTGCCGATACTCTCGAGGCGATGGCAGGAGCCGGCCTGCTGATGCCCGTGCTGGGCTGTGTCCCGCAACTCGCGCGGTTCCGTGCCATCGCGCAGGGCGGGGGAGGCGAGCGGGTCTGTCCCTCGTTCCGGCTCGCGGCGCTGGCCGTCAGTGTTCGCGAGGACGCGTGGAGGCTGCGCGAGCGGCTGCGCCTCTCCAATGACGAGGCCGACCGGATCGAGCGGCTCGCACTCGCCCTGGAGGGCGTTTCGGGGCGTGCGGCGCTGCCGGACATCGCAGCGCTGAGGACTTGGGGGCACCGTGTCGGCGCGGACGCCGTCGCCGGTGCGATGGTGTTGGCCAGCGCCTCGGCGGAGACGGCGGGGCAGCTTGCCGTCCAGGCACTGATCGCTGCGCTCGGTCGCACGCCGCGCTTCCTGCTCAGCGGCCGCGACGTGATGGCGCTCGGCGTGCCGAGCGGCCCGCGGATCGGGCGCGTGCTGGACGGCGCGCGGCGGAGCTGGATCGAGGCTGATTGCCCGGCCGACCGCGCCGAGCAATCCAGGCTCCTCGAGAGGGCGCTCGCGGCCTCACAAGCGTGATAGCGGTCGCCGCGGAGGCCGAGGCGGTCAGCGCCTGGCTGTGACGACGCTCGTCACGGCCATCTCACCGTTGGCGGCATTGAGGACAGAATCGAATCGACGTTGCCGCCGGTCTTGAGGCCGAAGATCGTGCCGCGGTCGTAGAGCAGGTTGAACTCGACATAGCGGCCGCGCCGGACCTGTTGTTCGTGGCGCTCGGCCTCGGTCCAGGGCTTCGACATGTTAGCGCGCAGGATCGGGGGATAGGCCTTGAGGAACGCCTCGCCGACAGCCTGGGTGAAGGCGAAATCGGCCTCCGGCTGACCCGACCAGACGTAGTCGTAGAAGATGCCGCCGATGCCGCGCGGCTCGTTGCGGTGCTTCAGGTGGAAGTACTCGTCACACCAGTTCTTGAAGCGCGGGTAGTCGGCCACCGGCGCAAAGCGCTCGCAGGGCTCCTGCATGGCTGCGTGGAAGGCGATCGCGTCGGGATCGTCCTGCGAGCGGCGCGCATCGAGCACGGGGGTGAGGTCCGCGCCGCCACCGAACCACGGCTTGGTGGTGACGACGAAGCGCGTGTTCATGTGCACGGTCGGCGCGTGCGGGTTCCAGGGATGGGCGATCAGCGAGATTCCCGTGGCATGGAATCGCGGATCCTCGGCCGCGCCCGGGATCTGGCCGGCGAAATCGGGATGGAAGGTGCCGTGCACGGTCGAGACATGCACGCCGACCTTCTCGAAGACCCGCCCCGACATCAGCGCCATGGTGCCGCCGCCGCCATCCGCGCCATCATGGTTGCGACGCCGCCAGGCCTTGCGGACGAAGCGGCCCGGAGCGTCGCTTTCGGGCGGAAAGGGGCCCGTGGCCTCGTCCTCGATTGCCTCGAACTCCGCGCAGATCCGGTCGCGCAGTTCCGTGAACCAGGCGGCGGCACGTGGCTTCATGGCTTCGGCCAGGCTGATCGATTCGGCCAGCGTCTCAGCTTCATACTCGGTCATGTCTTTGTCTCCGCCGGGGGCGCATCCGAATTCTCGAGCCGCGCGAACCCGTCAACCTGTCGCAGTGCCTCGCCCAATACCATCGCAGCTGCAACCGCGACATTGAGCGAGCGCAAACCCGTTCGCATCGGAATGCAGACGCTCGCATCGGCAGCGGCATAGACCTCCGGCAGCACGCCAGCGGATTCCCGCCCGACCATGACGATGTCGCCGGGCTGGAAGCGGAACGCGACATGAGGCGTCGCACCGTCGGTCTCGGCCAGGATCAGGCGGCGCCCGGCGGTACGGCGCCAGCCATCGAAAACGGCGAAGGAATCATGGCGCGTCAGCACGGCGCGCTCGAGATAATCCATGCCGGAGCGGCGGAAATGGCGATCCGAGACATCGAAAGCCGCGGGCTCGACGATGTCCACGGCCACGCCGAGGCAGGCCGCCATCCGGATCATCGTGCCGGCGTTCTGGGGAATGTCGGGCTGGTAGAGAGCAAGGCGCAGCATGGCTGCTGTCATGAGATGGCGGCATGCTATGCGTCAAGAAGGCTGGCCGTGTGTCGCGGCGCATCCCATATCCAAGGGCGTTGAAGACGATTTGAGAAACGAGCCCCCGTTCGGAGGGCCCGTGAGGCGGCCTCCCGGAGGGCGGGAGGCGCCGACGTCAAGGCTGCCTCCCGACGCCCAGATTTCGACGCCATGCCGGTCCAGGAGAGCGGCCATCATGTTCGCACCCCTGTTCCGCTATCTCGAAAGCCGCATCGACGTCTTCGCGCCGTTCGACGAGCGCATCACGCCGCCGCGCGGCGTCTGGCCCTTCATGTGGCACCACATCAAGGGCGTGAAGGGCTGGATGGCCCTGATCATGCTCACCGGGCTCGGCTTCAGTGGCATCGAGGCGGCGATGTATCTGATGGTCGGCTGGTTCGTCGACCTCCTCAGCCATCAGTCGCCGGAGACAATCTTTCGCGATCATGGCTGGCTGCTGGCCGGAGCGGCGTTCCTGCTCGTGGTGGTGCGGCCGCTGATCTATTTCGCCAACCACGCCATCGTCGACCAGGTGGTGGTGCCGCAGATCACCAACCAGATCCGCTGGCGCAACCACGTCTATACGCTCGGCCACGCGCTCTCCTATTTCCAGAACGACTTTGCCGGCCGCCTCTCGGCACGCGTGATCCAGGCCGGGCAGTCGATCCGCGGCGCGACGATCGAGATCATCGACGACCTCTGGTACGCGCTGATCTTCGTCTCGGTGGCGCTGGGCTTCTTCAGCACCACGAGCATCTGGCTCGTGCTGCCGGTCCTCGCCTGGCTTGCCGCCTATATCGGGCTGCTGACTTATTTCGTGCCGCGCGCGAAGCTCCGTTCGGAAGCGAACTCGCTCGGACGCTCCTCGACGACGGGGCGCATCGTCGATTCCTACACCAATATCCTGACCGTGAAGCTGTTCGCGCGCTCCGATGCAGAGCGCTCAGCCGTGCGCGACTCGCTGACGCGCTGGAACGCGTCGTTCCTTCACCTGTCGCGGCTGATCACAGGGGTCAGCGTCATCCTGCAGGCCATGAACAGCCTGCTCGTCGTGGTGACGGCCTGGCTGTGCCTGTGGCTGTGGAGCGGCGGCGTCATGACGCCCGGCGCGGTCGCGGCCTCGATCGGGCTCGTGCTGCGGCTGGTGCAGATGTCGACCTGGCTGATCCACCTGGTACGCGGGGTGTTCGAGAACATCGGCTCCGTCCAGGAGAGCATGGAGACAATCGCCAAGCCCCATGACCTGACGGATGCAATCGATGCAACGCCCCTCCTGGTCGAAAGGGGCGGCATCCGCTTCGAGAAGCTGCGCTTCAACTACGGCAAGGGAACAGGCCTCTTCGACGGGCTCGATCTCGACATCAGGCCGGGCGAGAAGATCGGCCTCGTGGGCCCCTCGGGCGCGGGGAAGTCGACGCTGGTGAACCTGCTGCTGCGGCTCTATCCGCTGGAGAGTGGGCGCATCCTGATCGACGGCCAGGACATCGCTCATGTCACGCAGGACAGCCTGCGCGCGCAGATCGGCATGGTGACGCAGGACAATTCGCTGCTGCACCGCTCGATCGGCGACAACATCGCCTATGGCCGCGTCGGCGCGACCGAGAGCCAGATCCTGGCGGCGGCTCGGCAGGCCTCGGCGGATGAGTTCGTGCTGGGGCTCTCGGACCAGGACGGCCGCAGCGGCTTCGAATCGCGCGTCGGCGAGCGCGGCGTGAAGCTGTCGGGTGGCCAGCGCCAGCGCATCGCGATTGCGCGCGTCCTGTTGAAAGATGCGCCGATCCTGATTCTCGACGAGGCGACCTCTGCGCTCGATTCTGAGGTCGAGGCGACGATCCAGGAACAGCTGACCTCCCTGATGGAGGGCAAGACCGTGATCGCGATCGCGCATCGGCTGTCGACGATCGCCGCGCTCGACCGGCTGATCGTGCTCGATCAGGGCCGGATCGTCGATTCCGGCAGCCATGCGGAGCTGATCGCGCGCGGTGGGCTCTATGCGCGGCTCTGGTCGCGCCAGTCGGGCGGGTTCCTCGCGGCGGCCGATCCGGAAAACGTTCTGCCCTGAACCGGGCTGGCGTCGTTCTCGCCATGCGTGCGGCGCGGCGCAGCAACAGTAGACTTCATCAAAACTGCGTGCCAAAGAGCCGCCAGTGACGTGCCGCCGCATTGCGGCTGCACAGAGGCGCCCGTAAGACGGGCGCTGGACTAGAATTCGTAGCCTTCCAAGGCTTGCTGAAGCGCAGAGGTTTAGATCGTGGCCCACGCGACCGAGACGACACCGACTGAAACCACCCGCCGCGACTTTCTCATGCTGGCTACCGGGGCCGCTGGCGTCGTTGGCCTCGGCGCGGTCGTCGTGCCGCTCGTGAGCCAGCTCGCGCCCGACGCACAGACCGTCGCCGCCGGCGCCCCGATCGACGTCGATCTGGCGCCGATCGCCGAAGGACAGGCCATCAAGCTGTTCTGGCGCGGCAAGCTCATCTTCGTGCGCCATCGCACCAAGAAGGAAATCGACGAGGCGCTCGCGGTCGATATCGCGACGCTGCGCGACCCGCAGACGGACCCGCAGCGCACCAAGGCAGGGCACGAGCCTTTCCTGGTCGTCTATGGTAACTGTACCCATCTGGGCTGCGTCCCGCTCGGCAATGCTCCCGGCGAGCCGAAGGGTGATTTCGATGGCTGGTTCTGCCCCTGCCACGGCTCGCACTACGATTCGTCCGGCCGCATCCGCAAGGGCCCCGCACCGCTCAACCTGCCGGTGCCTCCCTATGCTTTCACCGCTGACACCAAGATCAAGATCGGCTGAACCGTGACCGATTTCGCGTATCTCAGCTCGACTTTCTCCCGCGACGGCCAGACAGCCCTGAGGCATTCTTCATGAGTGGTCACAGTTCTTACGTTCCGAAGACCGGTATCGAGCGCTGGCTCGATGCGCGCCTGCCCATCGTCCGGCTCGCCCATGACTCGGCGGTGTCCTATCCGGTGCCGCGCAACCTGAACTATTTCTGGACCTTCGGCGCGATCCTGATGTTCATGCTGGTCGCGCAGATCGTGACCGGCGTCATCCTGGCGATGCACTACACGCCGCAGTCGCTGCTGGCCTTCAATTCGGTCGAGCACATCATGCGCGACGTGAACTATGGCTGGCTGCTGCGCTACCTGCATGCCAACGGCGCCTCGATGTTCTTCGTGGCCGTCTATATCCACATCTTCCGCGGCCTCTATTACGGCTCGTACAAGGCGCCTCGCGAGGTCCTCTGGATCCTCGGCGTGGTCATCTTCCTGCTGATGATGGCAACCGCGTTCATGGGCTATGTGCTGCCCTGGGGCCAGATGTCGTTCTGGGGCGCCACGGTCATCACGAACCTGTTCTCGGCCCTGCCGGTGATCGGCGAGACCATCGTGACCTTCCTGTGGGGTGGCTACTCGGTCGACAACCCGACCCTGAACCGCTTCTTCTCGCTGCACTTCCTGCTGCCCTTCATGATCTTCGGCGTCGTCGTGCTGCATATCTGGGCCCTTCACCATGTCGGTCAGAACAACCCGACCGGCGTCGAGGTGAAGAACGTCCAGAAGGATACCGTGCCGTTCACGCCCTATGCGACGATCAAGGACATCTTCGGTATGGTGTGCTTCATCTTCGTGTTCTGCTACTTCGTCTTCTATCAGCCCAACTTCATGGGCCATGCGGACAACTACATCCCCGCGAACCCGGCTGCCACGCCCTCGCACATCGTCCCCGAGTGGTACTTCCTGCCCTTCTACGCGATCCTGCGCGCCATTCCCGACAAGCTCGGCGGCGTCATGGCCATGGGCGCGGCCATCGTCGTCCTGGCGTTCCTGCCCTGGATCGACACCTCGAAGGTCAAGTCGATGAGCTATCGTCCGATCGCTCGCCAGCTGTTCTGGGCCTTCCTCGTGGTCTGCGTCGGCCTGGGCTATCTCGGCGCCATGCCTGCAGAAGGCGGCTACGTCGTCGCGTCGCAGATCTTCACGGTGCTGTATTTCGGCTTCTTCGCCGCGCTGTTTGTCGTCGGCCTCTTCGAAAAGCCGAAGCAGTTGCCGACCTCGATCGCCGACTCGGTGCTCGCGTCCTCCAAGGGCAGCTCGACCGTGGCTGCCGCAGCGAACGTCAGGGGCTGACTGACAATGAATTCGATGTCGTTCCGCCTCGCCCTCACCGGGCTCACTACCGGCCTTGCCTTCTCGCTTGCCGCCGCGACCTCCGCGTCGGCCGCCGAGGGCAGCGTCAAGCCGCCGCAGATGCAGTGGTCGTTCTCGGGTCCGGTCGGCAAGTTCGACCGCGCCCAGCTCCAGCGCGGCTTCAAGGTCTACAAGGAAGTCTGCGCCTCCTGCCACGCAGCCAGCTTCGTCGCCTTCCGCAACCTGGCGGAGCCGGGCGGGCCTGAGTTCACCAAGGGCCAGGTCAATGGCCTCGCCGCGACCTACCAGGTCAAGGACGGGCCCAACGATCAGGGCGAGATGTTCGATCGCCCGGGCCGTGCCGCCGATCGCTTTCCGGCGCCGTTCCCCAATGAGCAGGCCGCGCGCGCGGCCAATGGCGGGGCCTATCCCCCGGACCTGTCGATGCTGGCCAAGGCCCGCACTTATGTGCGCGGTTTCCCGACCTTCATCTTCGACATCTTCACCCAGTACCAGGAGCAGGGGCCGGATTACATCCACGCGCTCCTGACCGGCTACCAGGACAAGCCCCCGGAAGGCGTCACCCTGATGCCGGGCCAGTACTACAACACCTATATGCCCGGGCACCTGATCGCGATGCCCAAGCCCATCTCCGACGGCCAGGTCGAATATCCCAAGGGCGCTGACGGCAAGTCGCCGGTTCCCGAGACCGTCGACCAGTATGCCCGCGACGTGTCCGCCTTCATGGTCTGGATGGCCGAGCCGCATCTCGAGGCGCGCAAGCGCACCGGCCTGCAGGTGATGATCTTCCTGCTGATCTTGGGCTCGCTGCTGTACTACACCAAGAAGAAGGTCTGGGCCCGCATGCCCGACGGTTCGGCGACGCACTGAACGCTCTGGAATTCTGGCAAAAGGGCCCCGGTAACGGGGCCCTTTTCGTTTGGCGACGGCAGGCCGGCGATCACCCCCCGTTGTTGTGACCGTCACAAAACCATGGTCTTACGTCGGCTGAACAAAAGGAATCCCGCATGAGCGAAGCCGTACTTGGAATCATCGGCGGTTCCGGCATCTACGACCTGCCGGGCCTGACGGAGCTGCGCGAGGAGCGCATCTCGAGCCCCTGGGGCGAGCCCTCGGACGCCTTGCGCATCGGCCGCATGGGCAAGACCAAGATCGTCTTCCTGCCCCGCCATGGCCGCGGCCATGCGATCCCGCCCTCCGAGATCAACTACCGCGCCAACATCGACGTGATGAAGCGGGCAGGGGTCACAGACCTCGTCTCGCTCTCGGCTTGCGGCTCCTACAAGTCCGAGCTCTATCCCGGTCTGTTCGTGCTGGTGGACCAGTTCGTCGACCGCACCACGCGCCGTGACAGCTCGTTCTTCGGCACCGGCTGCGTCGCCCATGTCTCCTTCGCGCATCCCGTCGGCCCGGCCCTCCAGGCTCGCCTGGCCGAGGCGGCGACGGCGGAAGACCTCGCCTTCGTGCGTGGCGGCACGCTGGTGACGATGGAGGGGCCGCAATTCTCCACCTACGCGGAATCGCTGACCTATAAGTCGCTCGGCTACGACCTGATCGGCATGACGGCGATGCCGGAGGCCAAGCTTGCCCGGGAGGCGGAGATCACCTACGCGACCGTCGCGATGGTGACCGATTTCGACTGCTGGCATCCCGAGCACTCGGTCGTCGACGTGGCGGCTGTGGTGGCGGTGCTGCATGGCAACGCCGACAAGGCGCGCCGGCTCGTCGCGCGCTTGGCGGCGGATTTCCCGGCTGAGCGCCAGCCCTGCCCGGTGGGCTCGCAGAACGCCCTGGACAACGCCATCATCACCGCGCCGGACTATCGCGACCCCGCGCTTCTGGCCAAGCTCGACGCGGTGGCGGGGCGTGTGCTGAAGGCGGCGTGATGTGGCTAGGCTCTTGACGAAGCCCGAGCGAGGCCCGACCAAGGCTTCGCCGTTGTCCCCGTCCCAGATGGCCCTCATGAACCTTGCCGACACGATCCGTGCGATCCCGGACTATCCCAAGCCGGGCATCATCTTCCGTGACATCACCACGCTGCTCGGCGATGCGCGCGCCTTCCGCCGCGCCGTCGATGAACTGGTGCAGCCCTTTGCCGGGCTGAAGATTGCCAAGATCGCCGGCATCGAGGCGCGCGGCTTCATCCTGGGCGGCGCTGTCGCGCACCAGCTCTCGGCCGGCTTCATCCCGGTGCGCAAGAAGGGCAAGCTGCCGCATGAGACGGTCAGCATGTCCTATGCGCTGGAGTACGGCTCCGACGAGATCGAGGTCCACAGGGACGCCGTGACACGTGGCGAGCGCGTGCTGCTGGTCGACGACCTCGTCGCCACTGGCGGGACGGCCGAGGCTGCCGTCAACCTGCTCGCCGGGCTCGGCGCAGAGGTGGTGGCCGCCTGCTTCATCGTGGACCTGCCCGACCTCGGCGGCGCCGAGAAAGTCAGGCGGCTTGGCATACCGGTGCGCACGCTGGTGTCCTTCGCAGGGCATTGAGATGGCCGACGAACCGTCGTCGAAACGTGGCGTAACCCCGGGCGACCACAGGGATACCCGGTATCCATGCCGGAGCCTCGCCGGCCAGCGCTCCGGAATGACCGCAAGCATTGTGTTCGAGAGCGAGCCGTTGAAAATAGGACGCTCATGATCGGCCGGGTTCTCAGGATGCGGGCTGGGTCAGCATTGTTGCTTGCAAGGCGCGTGTCGCGATGAAGATCAACGGCCAGCCCTGCCGGACGATCTGGCTCGCGCAGGATGGCTGGCGCGTCAGCGTCATAGACCAGACCAAGCTGCCCTTCCGGTTCGAGACCGTGACGCTCGGATCCGTCGAGCAGGCCGCCGATGCCATCCGCACGATGATCGTGCGCGGGGCGCCGCTGATCGGCGCAACGGCAGCCTATGGCGTGGCGCTGGCGATGCGCGTCGATGCATCGGATGCCGGGCTTGCGGCGGCCATACTTCTGCTCGGCGCGACGCGGCCGACCGCCGTCAACCTGCATTGGGCGCTGGAGCGGATGCACCGGCGCCTCGACGCAACGGCGCCCGAGGCGCGCATCGAGGCGGCCTATGCCGAGGCGGCCGTCCTGTGCGACGAGGACGTGGCGCTGTGCCGGGCGATCGGCGAGCACGGCCTGCCTGTCATCCGCGAACTCGCCGGGCGCAAGCCTGAGGGCGAGCCCGTCAATATCCTGACCCATTGCAATGCCGGCTGGCTGGCCACAGTCGACTGGGGTACGGCGCTGGCGCCGATCTACCTGGCGCATGACGCCGGCATCCCGGTTCATGTCTTCGTCGACGAGACCAGGCCGCGCAACCAGGGCGCGGCGCTGACTGCCTTTGAGCTCGGCGCCCATGGCGTGCCCCATACCGTGATCACCGACAATGCCGGCGGTCACCTGATGCAGCGCGGGCAGGTCGACATGGTGATCGTCGGCACCGACCGGACCACGGCCAATGGCGATGTCGCCAACAAGATCGGCACCTATCTGAAGGCGCTGGCTGCTCACGACAGCGGCGTCCCGTTCTATGTCGCGCTGCCGTCCCCGACGATCGACTGGACCATGACCGACGGGATGGCCATTCCTATCGAGGAGCGCTCCGGGCGCGAGGTCACGCATCTGATGGGGCTGGCCGAGGATGGCGGGGTCCAGACATTCCGCGTGGTCGCGCCCGGCAGCGCCGCCGCGAACCCGGCCTTCGACGTCACGCCGGCGCGCCTGGTGACCGGCCTGATCACAGAGCGCGGCATCGCGCCTGCGAGCGCCGAGGGGCTTGCCGACCTTTTTCCTGACCTTGCCTATGGAGCCACAACATGACCGAGGCCAAGCTTCGCACCGAGATCGTCTCGGTCGCGCAGGCGATCGACCGGGCAGGGTTCTGCCCCTCGAAATCCGGCAATGTCTCGGCCCGCTTCGGCGAAGGCATGCTGATTACGCCCTCGGGCCTGCCTTACGCCCAGACGACGCCCGACGATCTGATCCATCTCTCACTTGACGGAACAGTCCTCAGCGGCGCTCGCAAGCCTTCCTCGGAATGGCCCTTCCATGTCGCGATCTACCGGGCGCGGCCCGACGCACAGGCGATCGTGCACACGCATTCGCCGCGCGCCACCGCGCTGTCCTCGACACGGCGTGGCATCCCGGCCTTCCACTACATGATCGCGCTCTGCGGCGGGGCCGATGTACGCTGCGCCGACTACGCCACCTTCGGCTCGCCCGAGCTTGCGGAGAACGCCGTGCGGGCGCTGGAGGGCCGCAAGGCCGTGCTGCTGGCCAACCACGGCGTCATCGCCCTTGGCGGCTCGCTCGCGGGGGCGCACCAGATCGTGGCGGAAGTCGAGAATCTCGCCGGACAATATCTCGACATCCTCGCTGCGGGGCTCGAGCCGGTCATCCTGGATGAGGCAGAGATGGCGCGCGTCAGCGCCAAGTTTACCGGCTACGGCAAGGTCGGTTGACTTAGGGATTTCTCATACAGGTTGTTAAGGCCTTTATCCGAATGTTGAAGCATGAAGCTATCGCGCTATCTGCTCGACTCGCTCGACATGCTTGGGATCGGCGCCTGCGAATATGACGCGGGCATGAAGGCTGTTGGCTGGAACAGGACGTTCCTGCTGTTCTTTCCGGAAGACGAGGGGCTGATCTATGTCGGCGAGCCCTATCGCGACAACCTTGCCCGCTTCTACTGCGGGCGATTGTCGTCGGAGGAGATGCCCGAGATCGAGCGTTATATTGCGGAAGGCGTCGCCCGCCACGTCAACCAGACCCAGCCCTTCGAATTCAGGCATAACAGCCGGCATCTGCGTGCCTCCTCGCTGCGGGCCCCCGATGGCGGGCGCGTGCGGATGTGGCAGTGCCTCGAGGACAGGAGCCTGGCCGACAGGCCGCCGGCCTTCGCCCTGCCGATCATCGATGCGCTGCCGTTCATCCCGGACGGGGCGACGATCCTCGACGCATCGGACCGGATCATCGCCGCCAATGCAGCCTTCAGCCAGCTCTACGACCTCCCCCACGGCCATGCGGTCGTCGGCCGCACGCTCGACGACATCATCGCCTGGTGCTGGCGCGACGGCTCTCCTGCAGGCGCCTGGCGGGCGGCGATCCGCAACGGCCTGCGCTATGACGGCGCTCCCTTCGAGATCGAGCTGCCGGGCCAGCGTTGGCTCAGGGTGATCGCTCGCCACAGCGCCGACGGGGTCGGCTTCTTCACGCATGCCGACATCACTTCTGCCAAGCGCCAGCAGATGGAACTGCTCGACGCCCAGGAGGCCTTGCGCCAGGCCAACGCGGCTCTGGCGGAACTGGCCGAGACGGATGTGCTGACTGGCCTGGCCAACCGCCGCCGCTTCGTGGCGGGTCTGGCCAAGGCGGTGGCACAAGCGGCGCCGGTCGCGCTGATGATGATCGATGTCGACCACTTCAAGACGATCAACGACCGCTTTGGCCATCTCGCGGGGGATGCCTGCCTCAAGTTGATCGCAGAGGTCGTGGCCCGGCAGATCCCGGTGGCCTCTTCGCTGGCCGCACGGATCGGTGGCGAGGAGTTCGGCGTCCTGCTCGGTGGCATGACGCAGGACGCGGCCCATGAGATCGCGCTCGCCATCCGCCACGCGCTGACGCAGGTGGCATGGCAGGCGCTGCACCCGGCGCTCACCGGCGTGACTGTGTCGATCGGCCTCTGTGCCGGAGAGGGGCCGCTCGACGGCACGCGCCTGCATGGCTGCGCGGACGAAGCGCTCTATGCCGCCAAGCGCAATGGACGTGACCGTGTCGAGATCGTGGACCTGTCGCCGATGCCGCTGCAGATCGCCGGCTGATCAGGGGCTGCGCTCGACGAAGGCGCAGCCGTCGAAGCTGAAGACCTCCTCGCCGCGCTGGTTCACGCCCGTGTTGTGGTGAAAGAACAGGCCCCATTGCGGACGCGAGGCGCTGGCGCGCTTGTCGGTCAGCGTCGAGTGATAGGTGATGCGGTCTCCGGCAAGTACCGGTTTTGACCAACGCAGGTTTTTGAAGCCGGGCGAGGAGCCGATGCGCGGGGGCTGGGCGACGCCGGCTGCGCGTGAGGCCGCTTCCTGCCGGCGCCGGCTCTGGACCATCGACGCCATCCAGACCGAGCCGGTATGCCAGCCGGACGCCGCCAGCGCCCCGAAGGCGCTCGCCCTGGCGGCCGCCTCATCCATGTGGAAGGGCTGCGGATCGAAGGAGCGGGCGAAGGCGACGATCTCGGCGGGTGTGAATACGAAGCTGCCGAGCTTCTGGCTCCTGCCGATCTCGAGTTCCTCGAAATAGCGTACGGGCTCGGGCTCGCCGGCTGGCGGCTCCAGAGGGCTGAGTACGGCTGGCGGTACGTAGCGCGGCGGATGGCTGAGCCAGTCGCCCATGGGTTGGGCTGCGCCGCTGTCGCGCCGGCCAAACATGATCCAGTTGGTCTGCTCCAGCACAGGCTCGTCGCGCTGGTTGAGTAGCGCGAAGCGGAAGCGCACCAGCCCCATCTCGGGGCGCGAGCGCGAGGCCTTGGTCTCCAGAACAGTGCGGCTGGCGCTCAAGCTGTCGCCAGGCAGCACAGGGCGAAGCCATTTGATCTCGTCGATCCCCGGCGCACCCATGCCGGTGGAACCGAGCAGGAAATCGCCTGCGATCAGCCGCATCAACAGGCCGCAGCTGTGCCAGCCCGACGCGATCAGCGTGCCAACGAAGGTCGCCTTGGCGGCCTCCGGGTCAGTGTGGAAGTCTTGCGCGTCGTAGCGCGAGGCATAGGCGATGATGTCGTCCTGGCTGACCGCGATGCGGCCTGCCAGGCTGGTTTCGCCGGGGACGAAATCCTCGAAGACCATCATCGCAAGCGCTCAGTTGGCGAAGCGGAAATGGAGCACGTCGCCATCGGCGACGACGTATTCCTTGCCTTCCAGCCGGAACTTGCCGGCCTCGCGCGCGCCGGCCTCGCCCTTGTTGGCGATGTAGTCGGGATAGGCGATCGTCTCGGCGCGGATATAGCCCTTCTCGAAGTCGCTATGGATCACGCCGGCGGCTGCGGGACCCTTGGTACCCTTCTCGATGGTCCAGGCGCGGGCTTCCTTGGGGCCGACCGTGAAATAGGTGACGAGGTCGAGCAGGGTGTAGCCGACGCGGATGACGCGGTTGAGGCCGGGCTCCTCGAGGCCGACGGCCTCCAGATAGTCCTTCTGGTCGGCGGCCGGCAGCACGGCGATCTCGCTCTCGATCTTGGCCGAGACGACGACGGCGACCGCGCCTTCTTCTGCCGCACGAGCCTTAACCGCCTCCGAAAAGGCATTGCCCTTGTCGGCGCTGGCTTCCTCGACATTGCAGACATAGAGCACGGGCTTGGACGAGAGCAGGCCCAGCGTCTCGAAGCTGCGACGCTCATCGGCCGCGACCTGGACGAGGCGGGCGGGTTTTCCCTCGCGCAGCAGCACGAGGCAGCGGTTCATCAGGTCGGCCAGTTCCTTGGCTTCCTTGTCGCCGGTCTTGGCCTTCTTCTCGAGCGGCAGCACGCGCTTCTCGAGGCTGTCGAGATCGGCCAGCATCAGCTCGGTCTCGATGATCTCGATGTCGTTGATCGGGGCGACCTTGCCCTCGACATGGGTGACGTCGCCATCCTCGAAGCAGCGCACGACATGGGCGATGGCGTCGCATTCGCGGATATTGGCCAGGAACTGGTTGCCGAGGCCCTCGCCCTTGGAGGCGCCGCGCACGAGGCCGGCGATGTCGACGAAGGTCAGGCGCGTCGGGATGATCTCCTTGGAGCCGGCGATGGCAGCGAGCTGCTCGAGACGGTCGTCAGGCACGGCGACGTCGCCGACATTCGGCTCGATCGTGCAGAACGGGTAGTTGGCGGCCTGAGCGGCAGCCGTCTGCGTCAGCGCGTTGAACAGGGTCGACTTGCCGACGTTCGGCAGGCCAACAATTCCACATTTGAAGCCCATGAGATCGATCCGTTGCGATGCCGCCGGAGGCGTGGCGTCGACAGGTTGAACAGTTGCCGTCTTATTGACGGTGCGAGGCCAGAAACACAAGACAGGCGGCCGAATGCCCGCCCTGCGACTTCACGGGAACGTGCGTGGCGCAGGCGCGAGGGCGGGCGCACCACTGCGTCCAAGACCCCTCAACCGAGCATGGATCCGACCGATGCGTTCACTCTCCGCCGCTGTCCTCGTCATAGGTCTCGCCGTGCCGGGGCTCGCTTTGGCGCAGTCGCCGCAGACGCGCATCCGGGGCCAGGTCGAGGCCGTCGATGGCAACAGCCTGACCGTGAAGACGATTGAGGGTCGGGAGGCGAAGGTTGCGCTGGCCGCGGGCTATTCGGTCGGCGGCGTCGTCAAGGCGACGGCAGCCGACATCAAGAAGGGCGGCTTCGTCGGCGTCGGCGCGCGGCCACAGGCCGATGGCACGCTCATGGCGGTGCAGGTCTTCATCTTCCCCGAGGCGATGCGCGGCACGGGCGAGGGGCATCGCCCCTGGGCGGTGCTGCCGGATTCGACCATGACCAATGCGACGGTCGCCGAGACCGTCTCGCGCGTCGACGGCGCCAACATCGTCCTGACCTATCCCGGTGGCGAGCAGAAGGTCACGATCACACCCGAGGCCAACATCATCATGGCGGCGCCTGCGCAGGCCGCCGAACTCGTTCCGGGCGCGCAGGTCGCGCTGAGCGCTGTGAAGCAGGCCGATGGCAGCCTGAGCGCAAGCCGCATAACGATCGCCAAGCCGGGGGCGGAGCTGCCGCTGTAGGGTGGTGGCGTGAAATTGGATGCGCAGCAAACCCACGATCAGGCGATTTCTAGGAAACCGCGCCGTCATTGCGAGAAGCGCAGCGACGAAGCAATCCAGGTTGACGTAGAGCGCTACGAGGCTGGATTGCTTCGCTGCGCTCGCAATGACGGGGAGGCTGGCTGCGAGATCGACCGGGCTGTTAGTCCGCCGCCTTCTCGCCCAGCCGCTTCACGGCGGCGTGGCCGCGCGCGTCCATGAACAGATGCACCTTGTTCTGGAAGCCGGCGTCGTCATGGGCGGCGAGCAGGGCGGCGTTGTCGGCGCAGGCCGTGCAGAGATCCTCGACCCAGGGGAATTCGGCCTTGCCGAAATCGCTCAGCACATAGGCGTGGACGAGTTCCTTCAGGCCGGGATGGCCGATGCCCAGGCGCACGCGGCGGTATTCGTTGCCGATCGCAGCGGTTGTCGAGCGCAGGCCGTTATGGCCGGCGTTGCCTCCGCCGAGCTTCATGCGCAGCTTGGCCGGGGCGAGGTCGAGCTCGTCATGGAAGACAATCACGTCCTCGGGTGCGATCTTGAAGAAGCGCGCGGCCTCGCCGATCGAGCGGCCGGATTCGTTCATGTAGGTCTGGGGCTTGAGCAGGATGACCTTCTCGGAGCCGATGGTGGCCTCGCAGGATTGCGCCTGGAAGCGCGAACGCCAGGGCGAGGCGCGATGGGCGCGGGCGATCGCATCGAGCGCCATGAACCCGATATTGTGGCGGTTTTGGGCATAGCGCGAGCCCGGATTGCCGAGGCCGGCAAAGATCAGCATGGCAGGTCGCTCCCGGCCTATAAAAAGACGGCCGGGAAACCCGGCCGTCCATGTCTTAGGATCGCGGATGAAACCGGATCAGGCCTTCGGCTTGGCTTCCGCCGCGGGAGCCGCAGCAACAGCCTCGACAACCGGCTCGGCCTCTTCGGCCATCGGCGGAACGATGGTGACGATGGTGGCGTCGGCGCCGACGGTCAGCTTGGCGCCCTTGGGCAGCTTGATCGCGCTGGCTTCGAGCGAGCCGCCGATCTCAAGACCGGCAACCGAGACCTCGAAGAACTCCGGGATGAACTCGGGCTCGACGGTGATCTCGAGCGCATGCTCGACGATCTGGACAGCGCCGCCGTTCTTGACGCCGGGGGAGGCGTCCTGGCCGACAACGTGCACCGGGATCTCGACCGTGACGGTCTGGCCGGCTGCAACGCGCAGGAAATCGACGTGGATCGGGAAATCCTTGACCGGATCGAGCTGATAGTCGCGCGGAATGACGCGCGTCTTCTTGCCGTCGACGCTGATTTCAAACAGCGTGGTCAGGAAATGGCCGCCATAGATCAGGAGGCGGGTCTTGTTGGAGTCCAGCGCGATGGCTTCGGGAGCAGCGCCCCCGCCATAGATCACGGCAGGTGTAAGGCCTTGACGACGAACTGCACGGGCGGCCCCCTTGCCGACCTGTGCGCGCGCCGAAGCCTCGATTTGCTTCACGGCGGTCATGGTTTTAGTCCTTGCTTCAAATGACAAGGCCGCCAGTCGGCGGCCTCCTTGGTTCGCGCCCGTGCCTCCAAGGGTGTCAGTCGGGCGCTGGCAGGCTCATAGGCCAAATTGCCTGCCATCTCAAGTCCGCATGCGCAGGACGCGCGATCAGGCCGCGCTGGCAGTGAGCGTGTCGGGACGCCTGATCGGCACGGCGCGCCGGTGCCCGAAGCGCCTGAGCAGTTCCGCCACCGCGTCGGCCGCGACGGCACGGGAATAGAGGTAGCCCTGGCCGAAGCGGCAGTTCATTGCCCGCAGGCGCTCCGCCTGGCCCATGGTCTCGATCCCCTCTGCGACAAGGTTGATGTCGAGACGGCCGGCGATTGCGACCAGCGCCTCGACGATGACGCTGCTCCTCGCCCCGCTCTCGATCCCATCGACGAAAGCACGGTCGATCTTGATGATATCGACCGGGAAATCCAGCAAATGCGTGAGCGAGGCGTAGCCTGTGCCGAAGTCATCGAGCGCGACCCGGATGCCGCGCTCGCGCAGGGAACCCATGGTGCGGGCGATGCCGTCCTTGCGCCCGCCCATGAAGACCTGCTCGGTGATCTCGACAATGATGTGCTCTGGGCCGATCTGCACGCGATCGAGCATCCTGGTGATGCGCTGGACGAGGTCGCCCTTCTGGAAGTCCGCCGCGGTCACGTTCAGGGCGATATAGGGCACCTCGATGCCCGACTGTCGCCAGGTCGTCATGTCGGCGGCGATCGTGTGGAGCATCTGGCTGGTCGTGCGGTAGGCCACCTTGGGGTCGCGCAGAGCCTCATGGAATTCGCCGGCGGTGACGATGGCTCCGTTGTCCAGTCGCATCCGCGCCAGGGCCTCGAGGCCGACGATCTGGCCGGTGTCGATGCGGATGATCGGCTGGTAATGGGGCACGATGCGCCCCTCCGTGAGGGCGTCGTCGACCCTGCGGACAGTCTGGATGCGGCGCGTCATCGAGGTGCGCAGCCCGCCCTTGAACCGGACATAGCCCCCGCGCCGGGTTTCCTTCGCGTGGTACAGGGCGAAGTCGGCGTTCTGGCGCAGGGCTACGCTGTCGGTGCCGTCCTCGCCAGCGACGACTCCACCGATCGTCACGCTTGGGATGATGGTGTGGCCGTCATGGTCGAAGGGCGGCTGCATGATCGCGAGGATCGCGTTGGCGACGGCGCGCAACTGCGCCGAGCGCCCGCAGCCGGGAACGAGCATGGCGAACTCGTCGCCGCCGATGCGGCAAGCCAGCCCGTTGCCCGCGATCTGGGCGAGGCGCGTGCCGACCGTCGCGATCAGGGCGTCGCCGACGGCGTGGCCCATGCTGTCGTTGATCGACTTGAGACAATCGATGTCGATCAGCATCAGGCCGAACTCCGGCTCTGATGCTGCCGTCATGCGGGCGAGGGCATCGTTGAAATTGACACGGTTGGGCAGGCCCGTGAGCGTGTCGTAGTAGGCGAGCCGGTAGTTGCGCGCCTGAACCTCCTCGTGCTCGATCGCGATCGTGCAGAGATGAAGGCAGGTCGCGACGATCTGGCGCTCGAGTTCATCGGGCTCGCGGGTCTCGCCGTAATAGAAGGCGAAGCTGCCGACGACACGGCCGTCGCGCGCCTTGATCGGGCTCGACCAGCAGGCGAGCAGGCCGAGCGGCACGGCCAGGGCCGCGTAGTCCTGCCAAAGCGGGTCGTTAGCGATGTCGGTGACCACGACCTCCTGCCCGAGATGGATCGCCGTGCCGCAGGAGCCCACGCTGGGCCCCACGGGAACGCCGACGAGGGCAGCCGAATAATGCGCAGGCAAGGACGGCGCCGCGAGCGGTTGCAGCCGGCGCTCGTCGTCGACCGTCAGGACGGAGCAGATCGCGCCCGGCGCGATCATCTCGACGCGCAGGCAGAGCGAGCGCATGATCGCCGATAGCGGCTCTCCGCGCGCAACCGCCTCTAGCGTCTGGTTCTGGAGGGATTGCAGGCGTTCGGACGAACCCGGGACTGGCATTGCGACGCTCACCTCGACGGAGCGGCGCTTCTATCAGTGTCCCGTGAAATCGGGGTTTCGCAACTGCGTAAAATTGTTCGCAGCGTGCCGGCGCGCTCAGGCGGGGGCGAGGCCCAGCCGCTCGTCGCGGCGGCGCAGCAGATGCATCAGCGGCAGCGCGAGCAGGACCATCCAGGCCTTGCCGACGATCTGGCCGACGAGGAAATCCAGGCTTCCGAAGGCGAGCTGCAGGAACACGATGCTGTCCACGACGAGGCCGAGCACGCTCGAGGCCGCGACCGCCAGGACGAAGTGCCGGCGCTGCAAAGGCGTATAGACCGCGAAATCGGCAAGCTCGGAGAGGAGGAACGCCGCGGTCGAGGCGAGAATGATGGCCGGCGGCGCCAGGAAGGCCGAGATCGCAGCGCCGACGAAAATCGCCAGCAGGCCGACCTTCGGGCCAAGGCGGCGCTGCACGATGTCGCGCAGCACAAGCCCGAGCCCGACCATCAGCACGCCGCTGGGGGCGGAGATGCCCGGCGCGACCGGCACGAGGCAGGGGCCGTTGGGCACGCAGACGGTGCCGACATTGCCGATCAGCCAGTTCGCGGCTGGGATCGTCAGGGCGAAGAGGGCAAGCGCGATGAGCCCTTCAGTGCGGCGTTTCTGGTCGAGGCTCACGAGATGTGTCCACTGTCGTCGGGAGAGATCAGATAGGCGGCGTATCCATTGGCTCGCAACTCGCAGGCCGGGCAATGGCCGCAGCCATAACCCCACGCTTGACGCGTCGTGCGGTCGCCGAGATAGCAGCTATGGCTGTCCTCGACCACCAGATCGAGCAAGGGCTGGCCGCCGAGCGCTGCAGCCAGCGCGAAAGTCTGCGCCTTGTCGCGCCACATCAGCGGGGTGTGCAGCACGAGCCGCCGCTCGAGGCCCAGGCCCAGCGCCACCTGCATCGCCTTGATGGTGTCGTCGCGGCAGTCGGGATAGCCGGAGTAGTCGGTCTCGCAGACGCCGAGCACGATGTGCTTGCAGTCGCGGCGATAGGCGAGTGCTGCGGCAAAGGACAGGAAGATCAGGTTGCGGCCGGGCACGAATGTCGTGGGCAGCCCGCTCTCGGCGAAGGCGATCTCGGTGTCGCGGGTCAACGCCGTGTCGGAGATGGCGCCGAGCGTCTTCAGGTCGAGCAGGTGATCGGCGCCGAGGCGCTGGGCATAGCTCGGTGACAGGGCAGGGAGCTTGTCGCGGATCGTCAGGCGGCAGTCGAGTTCGACGCGGTGGCGCTGGCCATAGTCGAAGCCGACAGTCTCGACAGTGTCGAACCGCTCCAGCGCCCAGGCGAGGGCGACGGTTGAATCCTGGCCGCCGGAAAAGAGGACGAGGGCGCGGCTGTCACTCATGGTCGCCTCGCCGCCATCATTGCGAGCGTCGCGAAGCAATCCAGGAGGACGTAGCGTCCTGCGATGCTGGATCGCTTCGTTGCGTCTGCGATGACGGTTGAGTGCCGCATCGCAGCCGTCAGTCGAACAGGCTGGAGACGCTCGATTCGCTGGCCGTGCGCTCGATGGCCTCGCCCATCAGGTTGGCGATCGAGATGACACGGATGTTGCGCGCCACCTTCACTGCCTCGGTCGGCAGGATCGAGTCGGTGATCACCAGTTCCTTGAGCTTGGAATTGGCGACGCGCGCCACGGCCCCGCCGGAGAGCACGCCATGGGTGATGTAGGCGTAAACCTCGCGCGCGCCCTGGGCGAGCAGCGCCTCGGCCGCGTTGCACAGCGTACCGCCGGAATCGACGATGTCGTCGAGCAGGATGCAGGAACGGCCCTCGACCGAGCCGATGATGTTCATGACCTCGGACTGGCCGGGCTGGTCACGACGCTTGTCGACGATGGCAAGCGGCGCATCGATGCGCTTGGCGAGCGCACGGGCGCGCACCACGCCGCCGACGTCGGGCGAAACGACCATGGCGTTCTTGTAGTCCAGCCGTTCCTTGATATCGCGCGCCATCAGCGGCGCGCCGAACAGGTTGTCGGTGGGGATGTCGAAGAAGCCCTGGATCTGGCCGGCATGCAGGTCGAGCGTCAGAACGCGGTCGACGCCGGCATGGGTGATCAGGTTGGAGACCAGCTTGGCCGAGATCGGAGTACGGCCGGAGGCGCGACGATCCTGACGGGCATAGCCGAAATAGGGGATCACCGCCGTGATGCGCCGGGCCGAGGACCGGCGCAGAGCATCGGTGATGATCAGCAGTTCCATCAGGTGGTCATTGGTCGGAAACGAGGTCGACTGGATGATGAAGACATCCTGTCCGCGCACATTCTCCTGGATCTCGACGAAGACCTCCATGTCGGCGAAACGCCGGACCGAGGCCTTTGCGAGGGGAATTCCGAGATGGGCGCAGATCGCTTCCGCGAGGGGCCGGTTGGAATTTCCGGCGACGACTTTGATCGAAGAACGCATGCCGGGGACGCACCGTTTCAGCTGGGCAGGGCGGGCGCAGCACGACGCTGGCTCATTGGAGCGGCTCTTAACAGTGCGATGACAACGAGTCGACTGCTGCACTGCAAAAAGCAGCACTCAAGTGCCAGGTTTTATCGAGCGAGCCACGTGACCTAGGGGGAGTTTGGGCTCTTTCCAGCCCGAACGCCCCAGGTCGCCCCCCGGGACGCCGCCGACTCAGAGTCGCTTGGCCGCTGCCGTCGTAGCTGCGGCCTTGGCCTCCGCCTTCTTGTCCTTCGGATTTAGGTTCTCGACCGCCGGGGCTGTTACCAGGAAACCGGCAATGGCATCCATCGACTCGGAGGCGGCCTTGGCAACGATCGTCTGGTCGAGACCGCTCCAGGGGTCGCCGCCGCCGCCACGCCTGCCCAGGCTTTCGCCCTGGACACGCTGAGCGCGCTTCTTGGTGGCGTCGTAGACGTCCCAGACGAAGGCGAGCGCCGTCTGGCCGTCCTCTGTCGGCTGCGCCGTGAGGTAGCCGCGGACCCTGAAGCGGGCCGGCTTGTCGCCGGGGACGATTTCCATGCTGCGCTCGGCCGCGGCCTCGCCCAGCAGGCTTGCGAACTGCGTCGTCACCGAATCAGGCGCGCCGGTGATGCTCTGCACGGAGACCGGCACGCCGGGCGCGTCGACGCGCTGGCGGGAGGCCGTGGCGGTGGTTTCCTGGCAACCTGCGAGCGCAAGAGCCATTATCGGCCCCAGAATGAGGCCGTTCGAACGGTTGATCATGACGCGGCCCGCCTTGTTTTTTGGTACGGGTTAGACTGGTTGGTGTTCCCTGCGGAAGCCGTTCTAATCTTAACGGATGGCAAGGTCCAGATCGGGCAGATTGAGGGCCTCGGCGCGACTCTCGCCCACGAGATAGGTCCGCCCCAGGCACATCGCGGTTTCGCTTGCCGAATCCATCAGGATCATATGCGCGAACATCACCATGCCGGGCGCGAGCGGCCAGTCATTGGCCTCGTAGAACATCGGCCAGTCCATCCATGACGGCGTGAATTTCGCCCCGAGCGAGTAGCCGCAGGCGTTGAGCCGATGCTGGGACAATCCGTGTTCGTCGAAGATCCGGGCATGGGCGGCGAAAACGTCGCCGGCGCTGCGGCCGGGCCTGAGTTCGGCTTCGCAGGCGAGCAACGTGGCCTTTGCGGCGGCGTGGTAGCGCAGATGCAGGGGCCGGGGCTCGCCAACCACGACCGTGCGCATGATGGCGGCATGGTAGTGGCGCTCGACGCCGGCGAATTCGAGGGTGAGCTGGTCCTGAGCGTCGAGCCTGCGCCGGCCCGACTTGTAGCGGCAGAGCAGTGCGTCCCGCCCGGAGCCGATGATGAACTCGTTGGCGGGATAGTCGCCACCCCCGGCGAAGATCGCGTTGTGCTGCGCCGCGAGTATCTCGCCCTCGTCGGCGCCAGCGGAGATCGCGGCGAGCCCGGCGGCGTCGGCGGCGTCCGAAAGCGCGGCGGCGCGCCGGACATAGACGATCTCCTCGGCCGATTTCACGGCGCGCAGACGCGTGACGATGGTCGAGGTGTCGACGAGGTCGCTCACCCCGGCGAAGGCGGCCTCGAGCTTGCGGCCATTGGCGGCGACGAGGCCGTAGGATTCGAATTCGACGCCGATACGCTTGCCGCGCAGCCCAAGATCGCCCGCCAGAGCGAGCAGGTCGAGCGCCGGGTTGGCATCGCGGCCATCCTTCCAGATCCTGATGTCGGCGAGGGTCGAGGTATGCTGCGCCTGCCGGTAATCGGCGGAGCGGGTCTGCAGGGCCATGGTCCCGTCGGACTTCACCACGAGGCACTGGAAGAAGCAGAAGCCGAAGGTGTCGTAGCCGGTGAGCCAGAACATCGATTCCTGCTGGAACAGGAAGAGGCCATCGAGGCCTTCGCGCTGCATCGCCGCCAGGAGGGCGTCGCGGCGGCGGTCAAATTCGGCGGGTGTGAAATGCAAGGCCATCTCGCTCGGCTCCCGGACTGAGGTTCCAGGCATTACGTCATCGTGAGCGCGGCGACGCAAATCAGTGAAACAGAGCGCGATGTCGCGCGATTGCTTCGCTGCGCTCGCATTGGCGGGGAAGCGGGACTATGCGTCCTGCGATTGCGTGCGCGGCGCTCCTCCCCCATATCAGGCGCGCCGCATGCCGCCGCTCATTGGAGAACCCCCATGGTCGCAACCAGCAACCGCTTCCTCGACGACATCGCGCGTCTGGCCACCGATGCCGCCGGTGCGGCCCAAGGCGTGCGCCGCGAGGTCGAGACTGTCGTGAAGACGCAGATCGAGCGCCTGCTGCGCGACATGGACGTCGTCACCCGCGAGGAATTCGAGGCCGTGCGCGAGATGGCGCTGCTGGCCCGCGAGGAAAACGACAAGCTGGCGGCGCGCCTGGCAGTGCTCGAGGCGGCGCAGGCCAAGGGCTGATCGACAACGACCCTCATCATCGAGGCAGAGGTGGTCCCGGGCGTAGCGAAGCACAGGCTCCGGACGGATGCCGAAACGCTTGCCTGAGAGGCCGGGAACAGATCCCGGACCTCCATTCTGTCGCCGCATGACCGCGCGCTCAGGCGGGCGACGCAGCGAGCAGAATTTATGTCCACAGCCATGTGCTGTGGACAGAGCCCTGCGGGGATTGAGCACGGGCCCCGAATCCGGGGAGGCTCCAGTTGTGTTGGGAGCGTCACAGCGCCTGCGCTATCGTCGGAGAGAGAGTTGATTCGTCTATCGGATTCCGTTTCGGCGGGAAGGTGACGGAGATGGAGCGTGAGTATCGCGCGCCAAAAGGGTCTGGTTGCGTCCCGTCTGCTTTTTCTGTCGCCGTGTTCCCGTTCTCGAATGCACCGGACCCGTCTGCCGACGGACCCGGCGCAGGATACCTAGGGCATGATGGACCTCGATCTGGACGCCGAACTCGATCGGCCGTGCAATCCTCTCGACCTCGTCGAACGCCTGGCCGTGCACAATGACTGGAGCTTCGATCGTGACAGCGATGACGAGCTCTCCGTCGCCGTAACCGGCGGCTGGTCGGACTATCATGTCGCGATAACCTGGCTGGCCGAGGTCGAGGCGTTGCATATCGCCTGCGCCTTCGACCTGAAGGTGCCGGACCGGCGCCGTCCCGAGGTGCTGCAACTCGTCAGCCTCGTCAACGAACAGCTCTGGCTCGGGCACTTCGACCTGTGGAGCAGCGAGAATGTGGTGATGTACCGCCATGCCTTGCTGCTGTCGGGCGGGGCGGAGCCGACCGACGAGCAGGCCGCGGCTTTGATCAAGGCGGCGATCGACGCCTGCGAGCGCTATTATCAGGCCTTCCAGTTCGTTGTCTGGGCCGGCAAGAGTGCCAAGGAAGGGCTCGAAGGCGCGATGCTGGAGACCGTCGGCGAGGCCTGAGCGGCCACGCGCGTCAGGTCGGGCTTGACCCGACCATCTCCGGCAAGTGACTTATCGGGCCAGAGATTCCCGGGGCATGCCCGGGAGTGAGACCTTGCGAGAAACCGCCATGTCCAATCCCCTGCCGAAAACGCTCGTCCTCATCGGCGCGGGCAAGATGGGTGGCGCGATGCTCGAGGGCTGGCTGCGGATCGGCATGAATCCGGGCGGGATTTCGCTGATCGATCCGAACCCGTCCGACGAGATG
The DNA here is from genome assembly GCF_056406735.1 of Allobosea sp. P1_B10. Lineage (NCBI taxonomy): Bacteria > Pseudomonadati > Pseudomonadota > Alphaproteobacteria > Hyphomicrobiales > Alloboseaceae > Allobosea > Allobosea sp. P1_B10. The sequence continues at coordinate 231,519 of NZ_JBFTZP010000002.1, forward strand.
GTTGCTCTCGCGTCCGAAAAGGGCATGGCGCTCAACCCGTCCGCCGACGCAATCGCGCCCACCGAGGTGCTCGTGCTGGCGACCAAGCCGCAGATGCTCGATACCGCCGCGCCGTCGGTGCAGGCGTTCATCCATCCCAAGACGCTGGTCATCTCTATCCTCGCCGGCAAGACGCTGGGCGATCTGTCGGCGCGTCTGCCCAACGCCAATGCCGTGATCCGCGCGATGCCGAACCTGCCGGCCTCCGTGCAGCGCGGCGCGACCGGCGCGGCCGCCGGACCCGGCGTCAGTTCGGCGCAGCGGGCGATGGCCGACGCCTTGCTCCGGAGCATCGGCGTGGTCGAGTGGCTGGAGAGCGAGACGCTGATCGATGCCGTGACGGCCTTGTCCGGCTCGGGCCCGGCCTATGTCTTCCATCTCGTCGAGTGCATGGCTGCCGCCGGCGTGGCCGCAGGCCTGCCGGCCGATATCGCCGAGCGGCTGGCTCGGGCCACTGTAGAGGGAGCAGGTGAGCTGCTGCACCAGTCGTCGCTTTCACCTGCGACCTTGCGCCAGAATGTCACTTCTCCGGCCGGCACCACCGCCGCCGCGCTGGCCGTGCTGATGGCCGATGACGGGCTGAAGCCGCTGATGAACCAGGCCGTGGCTGCCGCCAAACGTCGCGCCGAGGAGCTTTCGGGCTGAAGGGCCTTTCGCAGGTCACGATCGGCCCCTAGATTCTCCTCATCGCGTCGCAAGAGGAGAATTCCAATGGCCCGCAAGCCCGTTTCCCCGATCGCCGAAACTGCCGCCGCGCCGGCCGTCGACCCGCGCAAGCGCGCGGTGGACGCCTTGATGCAGCTGGCGGCGAGCCGGCCCTGGAGCGAAATCGAACTCGGTGACATCGCCACCGAAGCCGGGTTGTCGCTGACCACGCTGCGCGGGCTGTTTCCGTCCAAGCTCGCCATGCTCGGCGGGCTGACGCGCATCGTCGACGAGGCTGTGCTGGAAGGCACATCCGACGACCTCGCCGGCGAGCCCGTCCGCGAGCGGTTGTTCGACCTGGTCATGCGCCGGCTCGATGCGCTGGCTCCCTACAAGACGGCCCTGCGTCGGATCATGCCGGCGCTGCGGCGCGACCCGCTGACGCTGGCGACGCTCAACCGTGGCGCAGTCAATTCCTGGCGCTACATGCTGGCTTCGGCCGGGATTCCCACGGAGGATTCGCTGGGCTCGCTGCGAGTCCAGGGAGCCGTGCTGCTGATGGCACGTGTCGGCGATGTCTGGCTCGACGACGACGAGCCAGAGATGTCGCGCACCATGGCGCGGCTCGATCGCGAATTGAAGAATGCCGGGCGCGTCATGGCGCGCATCGAGGACGTGCATCGCCTGACGGCGCCGCTGCGCGGCCTGGCGCGGGCGCTGTGCTCGGGCCGGCGGCCGCATGTGCGCCGGCGCGAGCGGGCCGAGGACCGCGGGCCCGAGCCCGAGGACTACGTACCGGCGATCTGACGGCCGCGCATGGCATTGTCGAAAAAACGCGGCTTCCTGCACGGTCGCAAATCCCGTCATATCGTGGCGCGCATGCACGGCGTGCGCGCCATCGTGACAGGGATCGGGAATAGTCTTGAGCGCATCGTCTGAGCCAACCGCCGCAATCGTCTTCGACGATTTCCTCAAGGTCGACATCCGCGTCGGCACGATCGTCGAGGCCGAGCCCTATCCGGAAGCCCGCAAGCCGGCCTTCAAGCTGGTGATCGATTTCGGCGGCACGATCGGGCGCAAGAAATCCTCGGCTCAGATCACGAAGCACTACACCTGCGAGGCGCTGGTAGGGCGGCAGGTGATGGCGGTGGTCAATTTCCCGCCGCGCCAGATCGGCAAGTTCATGTCCGAGGTGCTGACGCTTGGCGTGCCCGATGCCGATGGTGAGGTCGTGCTGCTGGCGCCTAGCCTCGCCGTTCCCGATGGCGGGCGGCTGTTCTGAACCAGCACAGCTCGCGTTTGCCTGCGAGCGCCGGCGCGCTCAGGCCCTGAGTGCCGCAGGGTTGACCACGTTTATGGGCTGCCCGGCGGCATAGGCCGTGATCTGGTCGAAGATATCCGTGAACTGGAGCTCGTATTCCTCCTTGGTGACGTAGCCGATATGCGGCGTGCAGACCGCATTGGGCAGCGTCAGCAAGGGGTAATGGGGATCACGCAGCGGCTCGTTATCGTAGACATCGACGGCAACGCGGCCGGGTCGTCCCCGGCTCGCCGCCTCGAACAGCGCACCGGGTTCGATCAGCCCGGCGCGGCTGGTGTTCACCAGCAAGGCGCTCGGCTTCATCAACGCGAGGTCGGCGAGCGTCACGATCCCGCGCGTAGCCTCGACAAGGCGCATGTGCAGCGTCAGCACGTCGCTGCGGGCGAAGAAATCGGCTTTGCTGCTGGCAACCTCCAGCCCGTCGGCAACGGCCTGCTCCAAGGAGGCCGGGCGAGCCCAGACAAGGATCTTCATCCCGAAGGCCTGGCCATAGCCAGCGACCGCCTTGCCGATGCGGCCATAGCCGAAAATGCCGAGGGTCTTGCCGCGAAGCGTGGTCCCGACACCGATCTGCCAGCGCCCCTGCTTCAGCGCCGCGACCTGCTGCGGGATCTGGCGGGCCGCTGCGAGGATCAGCGCCCATGTCAGTTCCGCCGTCGCATAGGACGGCGTGCCGGGATGCTGGTTCGACGAGACGATAACGCCATGCTCCGTGCAGGCATCGATGTCGATATGGGGGTAGACGCTGCGCTGGCTGATCAGGCGCAGGGCGGGCAGCCGCTCCAGCAGCGAGCGTGTGATCTTGGTCCGTTCGCGGATCAGAACCAGGACCTCGACATCGCGCAGGCGATCGGCCAGGACCTGCTCGTCCTGGACATGGTCCGTCCAGATCCTGGGCTCGTAGCGGGCGATCTCGGCGAAGCAATCGAGCGTGCGCAGCGTGTCGAAATAATCGTCGAGGATCGCCAGCTTCATGGCGTGACATCCCCTCTGATATCAGCGTCGCCATCGAGACGGGCGCGCCCCGCCGGGGTCAGAACCACGTTGGTCGTTCCGCCCTGATGCTGGCGCGCGACGAGGCCGCGGTCGATCGCGTCCTCCCAGACCGTCAGCCGGGGGCAGGATGTGCGCCATGTCTCCATGACATCCGCGTAGGACCGCGGCTCCCTGTCGAGCCACGCAAGGAAGTCGGTGATCAACGAGGCAAGCGTGTCTGACATGCGGACGCCCTCTCATTGCGCGGAAAGGTTGCCAGTTTTCGCCGAAGCCGTCCAATGCCGGGTCTCGCGAGTCCGGCCGGGGCACCCTTGAACGCTAGCTGCGGTGATCGGTCCGGCGCAGTGCAATCTGGACCTCACGCAGGAACTGCGCCAGCGACACGCCAAACAGGCTGACGGACAGGATGAAGAGGACCGCGACGCCACGCTCATGGGCCGATCCTACGAACGCAAACATGAACGCAAGGATCACCAGCATTATCGTCGAGACGCCGCTACAGATGGCATAGCGGATGCTGCTGTTGATCAGGCGGGCGCGTTTTTCCAGACGCGGAAGGTCGGCCTTGAGATCGAGGGCGAGGGTACCGTTGGCGTTGAGCCATCGCGAACGGTCGAGAATGCGTTCGAGCCGATTGATCAGCACCGAGATCAGGCCGACGATCGCGCCGAGCAGAAATGCGGGTGCCGTCGCCTGGGTGATCACCACCGACAGCTGGTTCACGGATGGCAAGTCGTGTAGCATGGCGCCTCCGTTACAGCGTGCGTGCAGGCGATCGCCAGATCAGACCGGCAGCCGCACCGTAGCTCTCAAACCGCCGAGCGGCGAGTCACCCAGAATGATGTCCCCGCCATGCGCGCGGGCGATGTCGCGAGCAATGGCGAGGCCAAGCCCTGTGCCGCCAGAATCGACATTGCGGGCCTCGTCGAGCCGGAAGAACGGGCGGAACACGTCCTCGCGCTGCTCGGGAGCGATGCCGGGGCCGTCATCGTCGACCATCACGATCAGATAGCGCGCATCATGCGTGGCACGGATCGAGATGCGGTCGCCGTACCGGGCAGCGTTCGAGACGAGGTTCGTCATCAGACGGCGGAAGGCATCGGGTCGGATCACCACGAGCGGGTCGCCGACGACTTCGAGCCCGGTCTGATGGCCCTGGCGCTCGGCGTCGAATTTAAGCTCCTCGAGAAGCGCCCGGATATCGGTCTCGACCGCAGCCTCGCCGGCATCGCCGCGGGCGAAGGCGAGATAGTCCTCGAGCATGCGGCTCATCTCGTCGACGTCCTTTTCAAGCGCGTCGATTTCCGAGGAGCGTTCCACCAGTGCCAGCGAGAGCTTGAAGCGGGTCAGGATGGTGCGCAGGTCGTGGCTGACGCCGTTGAGCATCGTGGTGCGCTCGCCGATGGCACGCTCGACTCGGCGCTTCATCTCGATGAAGGCGTTGCCGGCGCGACGGACCTCGCGGGCACCGCGCGGCCGGAAATCGGCGTCGCGTCCCTTGCCGAAAGCTTCGGCTGCGTCGGCCAGGCGCAGGATCGGGCGGATCTGGTTGCGCAGGAACAGCACGGCGATGGTGAGCAGGATCAGGGAGGTGCCGATCATCCAGAGCAGGAAGATGTGGCTGTTGGAGGCATAGGCCGCGTTGCGCCGGGTCAGGATGCGCATCACGTCCTTGCCGAGCTTGATCCGGATCTCGATCAGGCTGGAGCGGCCGACAGTGTCGAGCCAGAACGGCCGCGCGACCTGCTGGCTGAGCTCGGTAGAAAGCGCGCTGTCGAGCAGCGAGAAGAAGGGGCGGGGGCCTGGCGCCGGCAGGTCGGAATCGGGGATGATGTCGACATCCATGCTGAGCCGCTCGCCGGCGATGCGCGAGAGCACGCTGGCGTCGGCATCCTGGGGATAGCTCTCATAGACGTCGATCAGCGTGGCGATGTCGGCCGACACCGCCGAGGACAGGCGCTGCGTCACCGTCTGCCAGTGTCGCTCCATGAACACATAGGCGATGACCGACTGCAGCAGCACGACCGGCACGATCACGATCAGCAAGGCGCGCGGATAGAGCCCCTTGGGCATGTAGCGGGCGATGCCATGCAGCGGGCGGCCGATGAATTTGAGGGCGAACTTCAGCCAGCTGCCCAGCGCGACCTGCCAGCGGCGCAGCGCGGCTCCGGCCTGCCTGAGACCGGAGCCTGTGGCGCGCACCATCCGCCGGCGGCGCTGCGCTGGCTGGACGGGCGTCACGCGCGATCCGTCACGAGGCGGTAGCCGACACCGCGCACGGTCTGGAGGTAGAGCGGGTCGGCCGGATCGCGCTCGACCTTGCGGCGCAGGCGGTTCATCTGGACATCGACGGTGCGGTCATTGGCGGCCGTGCCCTGCGCCGCCAGCTCCTCGCGGGGCACGACCTCGCTCTGGCGCTCGGCGAGCGCCGTGAGGATCTCGCGTTCGCGCTCGGTCAGGCGGATGGTGTCCTCGCCCTTGCGCAACTCGCCGCGCGCCAACCCGTAGATGAAGGGTCCGAAGCGCACGAAATCCGGCCTGGTGCCGGATTGTGCGGTGTCGACCACCACCGTGCGCTTCAGGATATTGCCCAGGCGCAGCAGCAGTTCGCGCGGCTCGAAGGGTTTTGCAAGGTAGTCGTCGACGCCGAGTTCGAGCCCGTTGATGCGGTCCTTGCTGTCGGCGCGCGCGGTCAGCATCAGGATCGGGATCGCGGAGCCGACGCGGAAGCGCTTGGCAAAATCAAAGCCGTTCTCGCCGGGCATCATGATGTCGAGCACGATCGCATCGAAGACGAGCTGGCCCAGCCGGGTATCGGCCTCGGCCGCATTGGCGGCCGTGGTGACGCGATATCCGTTGTCTCCGAGGAAGCGCCCGAGCAGATCGCGCAGGCGACGGTCGTCGTCGACGACAAGGATATGGGGAGCCTCGTCGGGCAGGGGCTTGCGCAGCGGGCGTGCGGTCATGTCGTCTTCCGCTCTGTCGCGTCCCGGGGCGTCCCGGCGCGGTTTGGTGTGCGCCGTCCTAGCATAACCGCGATCGATGCGGGGGTCAGGCCGGGTCTTTCGCGGCAGTGCCGAGAACGCCCTGTACCTTGTGGCGTTCGGAGGGATCGATCAACCCCGCGAGATACCGCGCAATCGTATCGGCATGCTCCGCACCGACCTCCGACAGCGCGGCATTGATGCGCCTGGCCTGCAGGGCATCGAGCCGCAGCGACAGGGTCTGGCCGGTCTCGGTGGCGTGGAGATGGCGCTGGCGCTTGTCCTGACGGCCGGTGCGCTGCTCGATATAGCCGGTCTCGACGAGCTCCTTCAGCACGCGGTTCAGGCTCTGCTTGGTGATCTGCAGGATGTCCAGGAGTTCGGCGATGGTCAGCCCCGGGCGACGCTGGACGAAATGCAGGACCCTGTGATGCGCGCGGCCGAAGCCATAGTCGCTGAGGATGCGGTCGGGGTCGCCGACGAAGTCGCGATAGGCGAAGAAGAACAGCTCAATGAGGTCATAGGGCGTGCGCGGCGACGGCTGGTCCGCGTGCTGGCCAGGCTCGCTTGCTATGCTCGATGCCGTCGATTTCTGCGCCACGTCGGTCAACCCGAAAATTTATGTCAGTGTTATTGACATATCTCAGACGTAAGATTACCGGTCAAGGGCGCTGGACGACGGAATATGTCGCAACCAGCAGCCGCCACGCATCATTCATTCGGGCCTTGAAGGACGCCGGGCGATATGCCGATGTCGGGCGAAACAAGATGCAGGAAGAGGAACAGTTCCATGTCAGTCATTCCCTTCGACCAGCGCGACGGCGTCATCTGGTTCGACGGCAAGCTCGTGCCCTGGAAGGACGCCAAGGTGCACGTACTGACCCATGGGCTGCATTACGGCTCCTGCGTGTTCGAGGGCGAGCGCTGCTATGACGGCGTCATCTACAAGGGCACCGAGCACTCCCAGCGCTTCCACAAGTCGGCCGAGATCATGGATTTCACGATCCCGTATTCGGTCGCCGAACTCGATGCCGCCAAGGCGCTTTGCCTCAAGGAGAACGGCCTCAAGGACGCCTATATCCGCCCGGTCGCATGGCGCGGCTCGGAGATGATGGCAGTTTCGGGCATCAACAACACGATTCATACCGCGATTGCGGTCTGGGAATGGCCGAGCATGTTCGACATGGCGCAGAAGCTCAAGGGCGTGCGCCTGGATGTCGCTCAGTATCGCCGGCCCGACCCGGCGTGCGCGCCGGTCCATGCGAAGGCTGCGGGCCTCTACATGATCTGCTCGCTGTCCAAGCATAAGGCCGAGCGCGCCGGCTATGCCGACGCCATGATGCTCGACTGGGAAGGCAATGTCGCCGAATGCACCGGCGCCAACATCTTCTTCATCAAGGACGGCGTGATCCACACCCCGCAGGCCGACCGCTTCCTGAACGGCATCACCCGCCAGTCGGTGATCGAGCAGTGCAAGAAGCGCGGCTTCGAGGTGATCGAGCGGCGCATCCGCCCCGAGGAACTCGAGAGCTTCAACGAGTGCTTCATCACCGGCTCGGCTGCCGAGGTGACGCTGGTGTCCGAGATCGGGCCCTACAGCTTCATCACCGGCAACATGGGCAAGGTGATCATGGAAGACTATTCCAACGCCGTGCGCGGCAAGGCTGCGTAGGCGCTCGACACCAGACCATCAACAGCATGCCCGCCCTCGTGGCGGGCATGTTCATTTGGGGCAGGGAGGCGAGGTCTCCGGGCCTTACTTCACCGACTTCACATCGCTGCGGAACAGCGTAATCCAGTCGTCGGGCATGATCCCGCGGCACTCGCCCATCTCAGAGAATTCGGTCAGCACGAAGCCTGAGCCTGTCCAGGCATAGCTCCCGTTCGCGCCGCAGTCGCCGATCCCACGCGCCTTTGCGAAATAGCTCAGCCGGCCGTCCTGCGGGCTGAACTCGGCGTTGACCAGCATGTTGTCGCTGCCGCCGTCGAGTTGCGGAAAGACGGCCTTGCGCGCGGTGGCGACTTCGCCGCCGGAAACCAGCCAGAACCCCGACGTCAGATTATAGGCCCCCGCCGAACAGAGCAGGCCCACCAGCCGCAGCGCTCCGCCGAGCGGCCAGACCCTGTCACCTTCGGCGAAGCCCTCCGGGCGGTCGTCGCAGGCGTCAGGCTCCGTCCGCTTCAGCTGCTGGCGCAGAGAGGCGGCGAGCGTCTGGGCGGTCTTTTCGGGACTGGCTGGGGCCGTAGGTACCTTCGCCGTGATCGCGGGGAGGGTAGGCGCAGCCGGGACGCTGGTACCCCCGCCCTTGCGGATCAGGGCGGAGGTGGTGTTGAGCCGCCCCTGCTGCTCATCCATCCAGAGCAAGGCCGCCACGGAACCGCTGAGCGAAACCTCGAACCTGCGATCGGCGATCGTGACGACGACCTTGCTCGCCTTGCGCGCCAGACCTATCAGCGCCTCGGCTTCGGCGGTGGAGAGCTCGATGCGGGCCGTCTCCTCGTCGGCGCCGCTCGCCGCCCAGCGCTTGCCGGAATTGGGAAATGCCACGCCGTCGACCGTCATTGCGACGCTGAGCGGTGCCTTCAGCTTTTCGGCACGAATCTTGACCTCGGCCGCCAGGGCGCCCTCCGGCCCGGCGGGACGCGTCAGCCTGAGCATGGCGGTCTGCTCTGCCATCTCCGCCGGCAGCGACATCGCGGTGCAGGCCCTGAGGTTGTCACAGCCGACGACCCAGTCACGGAAGGTCTTGCTGGCCGGGGCGGCTTGCGCGGTGGCTGCGCCAGACACGAGCGCTGCGAGCGCGAGGATTGGTGCGGCGGTGGCCATCTTCATCGCCTCACTCCCAGCGCTGGGCTGCAGCGTCGTCCGTATCCTTCGCCTCGACCCAGCCGCCGGTGGTGCCGTCTACCAGATGCTCGCGCTTCCAGAACGGTGCGCGGGTCTTGAGGAAATCCATCATGAAATCGGCGGCCTCGAAAGCCGGCTGGCGATGCGAGGATGTGGCAATGACCAGCACGATCTGCTCGCCCGGCTTCACCAGCCCGTAGCGATGGATCGCGGTCAGCCCAAGTAGCGGCCAGCGGGTTACCGCCTGTTGGGCCACGCGGAAGATCTCCGCCTCGGCCATTCCGGGATAATGTTCGAGTTCGAGCGCGGCGAGCCTGCCGCCCTCGTCGCGGCACAGCCCCGAGAAGCTGACGACCGCCCCGATATCGCTGCGGCCCTCGGTCAATGCGTGGATTTCGGCGTCGAGGTCGAAGTCCTCGCGCTGGATGCGGACGGTCGGCGTCATGGGCGGCCTCAGCCGCCGGTCATCGGCGGGAAAAAGGCGATCTCGCCGGCGCCGGCAATGCTCGCATGGGGCTTCACATGCATATGGTCGATGGCGGCACGCACGACGTCCTCGTTCTCGAAAGCCGCCTCGTAGCCTTCATCGCGCGTCTTCAGCCAGCGTACGAGATCGGCGATCGTCTCGACGGTCTGAGGCAGGGAAACGGTCTCCTCGGCCAGGCCGATGCGTTCGCGGACCCAGGCGAAGTAGACCAGTTTCAGCGTGCGGCTGCGGGTGAGGGCGTCGCTCATGATCCGCGCTCATCCTCCTCGACAAGATGCTGGATGCCGGCATTGAAATAATCCCAGCCGGTATAGATTGTCAGAGCTGCGGCGATCCACAGCATCACGATACCGATCTGGGTGTTGTAGGGCAGCACCGTGTCGCCGGCCGGCCCCGCGATCAGGAAGCCCAGCGCAAGCAATTGCGCGGTGGTCTTCCATTTCGCGACCCGGCTGACCGGGACGCTGACCTTGAGCTCCGCCAGGAATTCGCGAAGGCCCGAAACCAGGATCTCGCGGCACAGGATCACGATCGCGGCCCAGATCGCCCAGCCCTTGATCGTCTCCGTGTGGACCAGCATCAGCAGCAAGGCGCAGACGAGCAGCTTGTCCGCGATGGGGTCGAGCATGCGGCCGATGGCCGATTGCTGGCTCCAGGCGCGGGCGAGCCAGCCGTCGAGGTAATCCGTGACGGCGGCGACCACATAGATCGCGAGCGCGATCCAGCGAACCCAGTCGTCGCGGGGCCAGAACAGCAGGCCGACCAGCGCCGGGATCGCGACGATCCGGCCGTAGGTGAGGAGGTTCGGCAGCGACCAGGGGCCGCGTCGCCGGATGGCGTCTGGGAGTATCGTCACGGAAAGCACCAAAGCAGCCGGTATATGACAGCGTCAACACGCAATGCTGCGAGGCGGCAAATACTCTCACGCATCATGGAAATGATCATGCACCGCCTTGGCTGTTGCGGCGTTGACGCCAGGGGTCCGCATGAGGTCGTCGAGCTTGGCCCTTTTTATGGCTTTGACCGTGCCGAAATGCAGCAGCAGCGCTCTTTTCCGTGAGGGGCCGATGCCGGGAATCTCGTCGAGCGGGTTGGTCATCGTGTCGCGCTTGCGCTTGGCGCGGTGGGTGCCGATAGCGAAGCGATGCGCCTCGTCGCGCAGGCGCTGTATGAAATAGAGCGCGGGATCGCGCGGCGGCAGCTTGAAGGGCTCGCGGCCGACCATGTGGAAGGTTTCGCGCATGGCGTTGCGGTCCTCGCCCTTCGCGATCGCGACCAGCGGGACATCGCCGCCGCCGAGTTCGGCCATGATTTTGCGCGCGGCCTCGAACTGGCCCTTGCCACCGTCGACGATGACGAGGTCGGGCCGCGAGGGGAAGCCGGCCTCGTCGGGCTTCTCGGCGCCGGCCTCGGCCTCCTTCGCCAGCCGCGCGAAGCGGCGCTGCAGGACCTCGCGCATCATGCCGAAATCGTCGCCGGCAATGGTGTCGGTCGAGATGTTGAAGGTGCGATAATGGCTTTTCATGAAGCCGTCCTTGCCGGCGACGATCATGCCGCCGACCGCATTCGTGCCCATGATGTGGGAGTTGTCGTAGACCTCGACGCGGCGTGGCGCCTTCTCCAGCGCGAAGGCCGCGCCCAGCGCCGCCAGCAGCGATTGCTGGCCGGCATTGTCCGCGAGCTTTCGCGAAAGCGCCTCGCGAGCGTTCTTGCGGGCGTGCTCGACGAGATCGGCGCGCTCGCCACGCTTGGGATGGGCGACCTCGACCTTGCGGCCGGCACGCGCCGAGAGCGCTTGAGCGATCAGTTCGATCTCCTCAAGCGGATGGGAGAGCAAGACGAGGCGCGGCGGCGGCTTGTCGTCGTAGAACTGCGCCACCACCGAGGCCAGCACCTCTGCCGGCGTGAGGCTCTTGTCGGCGCGCGGAAACAGGGCGCGGTTGCCCCAGTTCTGGTGGTTGCGGAAGAAGAAGATCTCGACGCAGAACTGGCCGGCCTGCTCGTCGATTGCGAAGACATCGGCCTCCTCGACGCCCTGCGTATTGATATCCTGCCCCGCCTGCACGGCCGACAGCGCCGCCAGCCGGTCGCGATAGCGCGCCGCCTTCTCGAATTCGAGTTCGGCCGAGGCCTCCTGCATCCGGGCCGACAGGGTCTGCTTTACTGCGGAGGAACGCCCCGAGAGGAAGTCGCGGGCCTGGTCGGCGAGGCCCTGATAGTCGGGTATCGAGATCTCACCGGTGCAGGGGCCGGCGCAGCGCTTGATCTGGAAGAGCAGGCAGGGCCGGGTGCGGTTCTCGTAGAAGGAATCCGTACAGGAGCGCAGCAGGAAGGCCTTTTGCAGCGCGTCGATGGTCCGGGTCACGGCCCAGACCGATGCGAAGGGGCCGTAGTAGTCGCCCTTGCGCTGGCGCGAGCCGCGATGCTTGGCGATCTGGGGCGCCTCATGGTCGCCGCTGAGCAGGATGTAGGGAAAGCTCTTGTCGTCGCGCAGCAGCACGTTGTAACGCGGCCGCAACTGCTTGATCAGGTTGGACTCGAGCAGCAGCGCCTCAGTCTCGGTGCCGGTGGTGACGAACTCCATGTTCGCCGTCTCGGCGACCATCCGCGCGACCGCGTTGGTGTGGGCCATGCCGCGGGCATAGGCCGTGACCCGGTTCTTCAGGCTCTTGGCCTTGCCGACATAGAGCACCTCGCCGGCACGGTCGAACATCCGGTATACGCCGGGCTTGTTGGGCAGGTGCTTGGCGAAGCCGGCGATTACATCGATGCCGTGCTTCAGGGCGCCCGGCGCGGTTTCGCCGAGGTCGAGCACCGGCGTCGGGAGGGGGAGTGTATCCTCCTCCTCTTCGATCTCGGGCTCAGGCAGGTCCGGCTGACCCGCGGTCTCTTCGTGTCCGGTATCTGGGCGTTCGCGACTCATGGCACGCATGTAGGATGCGCGAAGCGTTTCGTCATGTCAGGAGCGCACCCCGACACCATCGAAAATAGGCCTGCAGCGTCGCGCCGATCGGCATAGCCTGCTCGCAACCCGCCTGGTGAATTCTCCGGCCGCATCGAATCAAGGAATGAACACCATGCCCGAAGCGACCAATCTCAAGATCGTCCTCGCATCGCGCCCCACGGGACGACCGTCTCCCGACAATTTCCGCATCGAGCGGGCCGCGGTGCCCACACCGGGGGAGGGGGAGGTTCTGCTGAAGATCCTCTATCTCTCGCTCGACCCCTATATGCGCGGGCGGATGAGCGCCGCGAAATCCTATTCCGCCCCGGTCGAGGTCGGGCAGGTGATGGAGGGCGGCACGGTTGCCGAGGTCCTCGAGAGCCGCCATGCCGACTTCAAGCCCAGCGATATCGTGCTCTCGTTCTCAGGCTGGCAGTCCCACGCGCTGGCCAATGGCAAGCAACTGCGGAAACTCGATCCAGACGCCGCACCGGTGACCACGGCGCTGGGCGTGCTCGGCATGCCGGGCTTCACCGCCTATTCCGGACTGCTGACGATCGGCCAGCCCAAGCCCGGGGAGACGGTCGTGGTCGCGGCGGCGAGCGGGCCCGTCGGCTCCGCTGTCGGGCAGATCGCACGCATCAAGGGTGCGCGGGCTGTCGGCATCGCCGGCGGGCCCGAGAAATGCGCCTTCGTGAAGGATAAATTTGGCTTCGACGCCGTGATCGACCATCGCGCACCGGATATGGCCGAGCAACTTGCGGCGGCCTGCCCGAACGGGATCGACGTCTATTTCGAGAATGTCGGCGGCAAGGTCTGGGATGCCGTGTTCCCGCTGCTCAATACGTTTGCCCGCATTCCGGTCTGCGGCCTGGTCGCGCAGTACAACAGCGAGGGTGGCTTCGAGGGACCCGATCGCTTCCCGGTGGTGATGCGGCAGGTCCTGTCCAAGAGCCTTCTGATCCGCGGCTTCATCCAGCGCGAATTCGTGGACCAGCGACCGGCCTTCGAGCAGGAGATGCCAGGCTGGATCGCGACAGGCGCACTGAAATACAAGGAAGACATCGTCGAGGGGCTGGAACAGGCGCCGGAGGCCTTCATCGGCCTGCTCGACGGCAAGAATTTCGGCAAGCTGGTCATCAAGATCTGAGCGTGACTGGCCGGTTCACGGCCTTTTTGCTTGACCGGGCTGCCCTGGATTGACCAAGTCCACGCGATCTCAATCCTCCCACGCCGTCATCCCGGGCGCCCGAAGGGAGACCCGCGGCGCCGTTTTGCGGCTTCCGGGGTGACGGCATGGATAAGCGCGTGCCCTAGCCGACCCCACCGACATCGGACAGCCCACCATGCCCAGCTTTGCCATCGCCTTCCCGATGATCGACCCGGTCGCACTTCAGATCGGGCCACTTTCGGTCAAATGGTATGGCCTCGCCTATGTCGTGGGCCTGCTCGGCGGCTGGTGGCTCGCCCGCCGGCTCGTCGCCAGCGACGCGCTCTGGGGCAACCGCGCGCGGCCCAAGCCGGCCGAACTCGACGACATGCTGCTGTTCATCGCGCTCGGCATCGTTCTCGGCGGGCGGCTGGGCTTCGTGCTGTTTTACGACCTCGCCCGCTATCTCCAGCGGCCGCAGGATATCTTTGCGATCTGGCAGGGCGGCATGTCCTTTCATGGCGGGCTGACGGGCGCTGCGCTGGGGCTGTGGCTCTTCGCCAGGCGGCGCGGCTATCCGGCGCTCGCGCTGTTCGACCTGAACGCGGTCGTCGCGCCGATCGGCCTCTGCCTCGGGCGGATCGCCAATTTCATCAATGCCGAGCTCTGGGGCCGGCCCGCAACCGATGTGCCGTGGGCGATGGTGTTTCCCAATGCCGGCCCGCTGCCGCGCCATCCGAGCCAGCTCTACGAGGCCTTCGCCGAAGGGCTGCTGCTCTTCGTCCTGATGCTGATCGTGGTGCGGCTGGGCGGGCTCAAGCGGCCCGGCCTCGTCGCCGGTATCTTCGGCATGGGCTATGCCATCGCGCGCACCGCCTGCGAGTTCTTCCGCGAGCCCGACGCGCAACTCGGCTTCCTGTTCGGACGCAATGTCGATGCGCTCAGCGGCGGCATCACCATGGGCATGCTGCTCTCGCTGCCGGTGTTCCTGCTCGGGCTGGTGCTGGTGCTGCGCGCCAGGCGGACGCCCGCGTGAGCGCGCTCAAGGCCGAACTCGTTCACCTGATCCGCGAGGAGGGCCCGCTCTCGATCTCGCGCTATATGGCGCTCTGCCTGGGGCATCCCCGGCATGGCTACTACATGACGCGCGATCCCTTCGGCGTGGCGGGTGACTTCACCACCGCGCCCGAGATCAGCCAGATGTTCGGCGAACTGGTCGGGCTCTGGGCCGCGAGCGTCTGGCAGGGGATGGGCTCGCCGCCATCGATCCGGCTGGTGGAACTCGGCCCCGGCCGTGGCACGCTGATGGCCGATATGCTGCGCGTCGCGAAGGGCTTGCCGGCGTTTCGCGAGGCGCTTTCGGTCCATCTGGTCGAGACCAGCCCGGTGCTGCGTGCGGCGCAGGCGGCGACGTTGTCTGCCGCAACCCAGCCGGTCTGGCACGATTCGATCGCGACCGCGCTCGACGGCCCCGTCATCGTCATCGCGAATGAATTCCTCGACGCCCTGCCGCTCGACCAGTTCGTGATGACCGGGGATGGCTGGCGCGAGCGCATGGTCGGGCTCGGTGCTTCGAGCGATCTCGGTTTCGGGCTCTCCGGCATCGATGCCGGGCTCACGCTCGCCGCTCCGGTCGGAGCCGTCTTGGAGCAGCCGACGATCGCGCTCGACATCGTTGCAGACCTCTCGCGGCATATCGCGCAGGCTGGTGGAGCGGCGCTGTTCGTCGACTATGGCTCAAGCCAGTCGGGGTTTGGCGACACGCTGCAGGCGATGCAGCGCCACGCCTTCGTCGACGCGTTGGCCGAGCCGGGCGATGCCGATCTCACCGTCCATGTCGATTTCCAGCGCATGGGCGAAGCAGCCCGGCGCGCCGGGGCGGCAACCCATGGTCCCGCCACGCAGGCCGATTTCCTGCTGGCACTGGGGCTGGCGCAGCGGGCGCAGGCACTGTCGCGCAACGCGACGCCGCTACAGGCCAGCGAGATCGCCGGGGCTTTCGACCGCCTGACCGATCGCGCGGCGATGGGCATGGGCGAATTGTTCAAGGTTCTGGCGTTATCCCAGCCCGATCTGCCGCTGCTGCCCGGATTTGACCTTCATCGGCTGCCAGAGCTGCGCTGACACCAGGATACGGACCAGACGATGTTCATCACAGCCCCCGAGCTCGCCGGCGAAACCGGCATCCGCCACGCCTTCTTCACGCGCGAGGGCGGGGTGTCCAAGTGCATCTACACCTCGCTCAATGGCGGGCCGGGCTCAGCCGACGACCCGGCTGCGATCGTCGAGAACCGGGCACGGATGGCTGCACATATGCAGGTGGCCGCCGAGAACCTGATCAGCGTCCATCAGGTGCATTCGCCCGATGTCGAGGTGGTCACGGGTCCCTGGCCTGGCCCGAAGCCGAAGGTCGATGCGATGGTCAGCGTCGCGCATGGCGTCGCACTCGGCGTCTCCAGCGCCGATTGCGGGCCGATCCTGTTCGCCGATTCCGAGGCGGGCGTGATCGGCGCGGCGCATTCCGGCTGGAAGGGCGCCTTTGGCGGCGTCGTTGGCTCGACCGTGACCGCCATGGAAAAGCTTGGCGCGCGGCGCGAGCGCATCATCGCCGTGCTGGGCCCCACCATTTCGGCCAAGGCCTACGAGGTCGGTCCAGAATTCGTCGAGCGCTTCAAGGCCGAGAACCAGACCTATGCGCGGTTCTTCACGGCCTCGGAGCGGCCGGCCCACGCGATGTTCGATCTGCCGGCCTTCATCGCGCTGCGCGCGCAGGAGGCGGGCATCGGCCGGTTCGTCGACATGGCGCTGTGCACCTATGGCGACGAGCAGCGATTCTTCAGCTTCCGCCGCACGACCCATCGCAACGAGCCCGATTACGGCCGGCTGATCTCGGCGATCGCCCTGGCCTGATCGCGGGCGGGGCTGGCCTAGTCCGCCTTTGCGGTTGCCCTCCCCGGCGCGGAGAGTCATCGTCGCCTCGCCAAACACCTTGGCTGAGGGGGCTATCATGGAACAGATCCTGATGAATCTCATTGCCGGCGCCATCGGCGGCAATGCGGCGGGCAAGGCGACGCCCACCTTCGATCTCGGCACCATCGGCAACACCATCTCCGGTCTGGTCGGCGGCGGCGTTTTGGGACAGTTGATCCCACTGCTGCTGCCCGCCATCAGCGCAGCCGCCCAGGGCGGCAATCTCAGCGTGGGCGGCATCCTGACGAACCTGATCGGTGGCGGCGCCGGCGGTGCGATCCTCACGGCCATCATCGGCGCGGTGAAGAACAAGGCTGCCTGACACCTGGCACATCATCGCTGCGGCATTCCGAGACGGGACCCTTCGAGGTCCTGTCTTCGGCGCGCCGCGGCATCGCCCGTTCCGTTGCAACCGAGACCCCTGATCCGCCATGGCCCGCTCGATCGACTACTACTTCACGCTGCTCTCTCCCTGGACCTATCTCGGCCACGCCGCCTTCGTGGATCTCGCGCGGCGCCACGGCTGCAGCATCGTCTATCGCCCGACGCCGCTGCGCATGGTCTTCGACGAGACCGGCGGATTGCCGCTGCCGAAGCGGCATCCGGTGCGCCAGCGCTACCGCATTCTCGAACTCCAGCGCTGGCGCGCGAAACGCGACCTGCCGCTGGTGATTTATCCCAAGCATTTCCCTTTCGATGTCTCACTGGCCGACAGGGTCGTGATCGCGATTGCCCAGGCTGGTGGCGACCCGTCCGGCTTCGTCGGGCAGGTTCTGGCGGGCGTCTGGGCGCGCGACGAGGATCTGTCGAATCCCGAGCTGATTGCGGGGATCGCCGACTCTGCCGGCTTCAATGGGGCGGCGCTCATCGAAGCAGCCAATAGCGAGGCCGTGCTGCAGCTCTACGCGGCGACGATCAATACGGCGGTTGCGGCCGGTGTGTTCGGCGCGCCGAGCTATGTGCTCGCCGGCGAGGTGTTCTGGGGGCAGGACAGGCTCGATCTGCTCGCCGACGCGCTGGCCAGCGGGCGTGGTCCCTATCGCGACGACGCGACGGTGTAGTTTTCCGGCATTGCCACTGCCGTCATTGCGAGCGCAGCGAAGCAATCCAGATTCGCAGAGCGCCAAGACCCCCTGGATTGCTTCGCAGCGCTCGCAATGACGGGGAAATGATCAGCCCACGATGTCGGGCGTGCGCCAGCCGAGATGCTGCCCGGCATCGACCGCGATCATCTGCCCGGTGACCGAGCGTGCCCGGGCGAGATAGAGCACCGCCTCCGCGATCTCGGCGGCATCGACCTTGCGTTCGAGCAGCGTTCCGGCGACCTCGACGGCCATCATCGCTTCGCCGTCATGGGGGTTCGGGAATGTCGGGCCGGGGCCGACCGCATTGACGCGGATGCGCGGCGCCAGCGCCTGCGCCATGGTCTGAGTCGCTGTCAGCAGGGCGGCCTTTGTCAGGGTGTAGGAGTAGTATTGCGGCGTCAGCTTCCAGACACGCTGGTCGATGATGTTCACGATGGCGCCGTCGATGCTCGGGGGCAGGCGGTTGGCCATCGCGCCGGCGAGTACGGACGGCGCGCGCAGGTTGATCGAGAACTGCCGGTTCCAGGTCGCGACGTCGATCGACCGGATATCGTCGAGCAGGAAGCTCGAGGCGTTGTTGACCAGCAACGTGACCGGGCCGAGCGCGGCCTCCGCCACCGGCACGATCGTCTCGACGTCGGCGGGATCGGCGAGATCGGCCGGCACCACGCAGGCGCGGGCGCCTTGTGCGACCAGCGTGGCGGCGAGGGCATCTGCCTCCTCGCGCCCGCTGCCGCAATGGATCGCGACGCTGTATCCGGCGCCGGCGAGACGCTCGACGATAGCGCGGCCGATCCGCTTCGAGCCACCGGTAACCAGCGCGACCTCAGCCATTCCTGCCGTCCGGGGATTTTGCAGATGAGCGCCGCTGCAGCCGGCGTTCCCAGTGCTTGGCTACGCGCAGATAGCGATAGAAGGCGTAGTTCATCGCCGTCATGAAGCCATAGACGCCGCGCAGCGCGTGCCGGCGCCCGATATAGGCCTTGATGAAATTGGCCGGAAACTCCGCAACGAGCCGGAAGACGGAGAGCGTCGCGCCGCGTGCGTCGAGATCGTCGGCCTGCGCGTCGCTGTAGCCGTTGAGCTTATCCATCTGCTCGCCGAGCGAGCGCACGGAATAGTGATGCACCGTCCCGTTCAGGCGGCTGACCCTGGCATCGGGCGCCAGATCGACCCGGTCATGAACCGGCGAGGGCGAATAGCGGCCCTTGGATTTCCGATAGAGGCGCACGGGCGCCAGGGCATAGGCGAAGCGATGCGGCGCGCCTTCGCCGGGGAAAATCTCGGCAATCCGCAGCTTGTAGGCATCCGCGGGCGGCGCGCCCTTGGCGAAGAGGTCCGCGATTTCCGCAACGAGATCGGGCGGCAACACCTCGTCGGCGTCAAGGTTGAGGAGCCAATCATGGCGGCATTGCTCCTCGGCGAAGCGCTTCTGCGGGCCATAACCCGGCCAGTCATTGATTATGACGCGCGCGCCGAGCGCGGCTGCGATCTCCTGCGTGCCGTCGGTCGAGCCGGAATCGACCAATATGATGTCATCGCTCAGGGAGCGGATCGCCTCGATCGTCCGTGCGATGCGATCAGCCTCGTCGCGCGCGATGATGAATATCGAGAGAGGCGGCACGTGCTTGTTTTTCCGTCATTTGCTGCGGTCTATCGCCTTAAGCACGCGGCGAGCAGCCTCGCAAGCGGACGGAGACGGCCTGCCACAATCATGGCGGAACCTTGCGCAATCTGCGGCGTTTTGCGTGCGGGAGGAGTGAGGATGAGTTCACTCTATTAGTATTCAATTTACCATACAGCGTCCTTTAACAATGATTAATCTGGCTTTACACTTTAGCCTTAGTCATCCCAATTCGTGCCGCATTTCTGCCTTGGTCTGACAGGGAGATGTGCTTCCGACGCAACAGACAAAGGCCGTCCGTGGTCTTATACCTACATCATCGAAATCACCCGCCGAGCCCAAGCCCGGCACTAGCGACGACTAAGGAGTACATCATGAAGAACTATCTGCTTTCGGGCGTCGCGGCTCTCGGCCTGATCGTTGCCGGCGCTGCCTCTGCTGCTGACCTGCCGTCCCGCAAGGGCCCGGTGATGGCGCCGGTTTATGCTCCCGTGTTCACCTGGACCGGCTTCTACGTCGGCGCCAACGCCGGCTACGGCTGGGGCAACGTGAACGCTGGCACGACCTTCGCTAACCGCACCGTCACCATCGGTGACACCGACGGTTTCGTTGGCGGTGGCCAGGTTGGCTACAACTACCAGATGGGCCAGTTCGTCCTCGGCCTCGAGGCTGACATCCAGGGCGCCGACCTGAAGACCGGCACCAACGTGTTCGGCGACAGCGTCAGCACCGACTTCTACGGCACGGTCCGCGCTCGCGCCGGCCTCGCCTTCGACCGTATCCTGCCTTACGTCACTGCTGGTTGGGCTTACGGCAACGTGAAGACCACGATCGGCGGCGTCGGCTCGACCGACAAGACCCACACCGGTGGCTACGCTCTCGGCGCTGGTCTTGAGTACGCCTTCACGAACAACCTGGTTGGCGGCGTCGAGTACATGTACGTCGACCTCGGCGAGAAGAACGTGTTCAACTCGGGCGTCAAGGTTGGCCACGACTTCTCGGTCGTCCGCGCTCGCCTGAGCTACAAGTTCTGATCCAGTCTCTCTGAGACGATCAGGGAACCCGGTGGCTTCGGTCACCGGGTTTCTTTTTGTCTGCGTGCCGCATGCGGCGTGGACCCGGTATAAGAAAAGCCGCCAATCCGTCCCGCATGAGCGGGGGGACTGGCGGCTTTCTGATTCTCAGCCGTGCCGGCGGGCTGTGTCAGCCCTTGAAGCGGGTCGCCTCGAAGGCGGGGACAGCCTCGGCGAAGGCATCGAGCCAGGCGACGAGCTGCGGATACTCGGCGCGCCACTTGCCCTCGAAGCGCAGGTCGAGATAGCCGAGCGCGCAGGCAAGCGCGATTTCGCCGATACCGGGCTGGCTCGTCGGATCCGCCGGCGGCAGGGCGTCGAGCGCGGTCAGGGTGCGCGCGACCTTGCCAGCCTGATTGGCGACCCAGGCTTCGTTGCGCATGCCTTCGGGCCGGAAACGGGTCTCGTAGACCTGCAGCAGCGCGGCATCGGCCAGTCCATCGGCCAGCGCCTGCAGGCGCAACTGCGCGAAACGGGCCTCGCCGTTCGGGAAGATTCGTCCGCCGCCGGCAAGATGGTCGAGATATTCCGCGATGACGCGCGAATCGAACAGGGTCGTGCCGTCGTCGAGGACGAGCGTCGGGATCTTGCCGAGCGGGTTCTGCTGACGCAGCGGCTCGGCCGGGTCGGTCGTGTCGGCGGCGACGATCTCGATCTGGTCCATTAGCCCAAGCACGATGGCCGCGATCTTGACCTTGCGGCCAAACGGGGAGGCAGGGGAGGAGCGCAAGGTTAGCATCGGCGGACCTTATCTGATGGCAAGGGGCAAGTTGGTGACGGGCGTTCAGCCGTCGGGGCGGATGGACTCACAGAGGTAGCGCGGGCTTGGCCCCTGCGCGAGGCGCTCTGTCAGGGCCGGCAGCAGAATCTGCGCCTCCTCGGCCAGCTTCCAGGGCGGGTTGACGATCAGCATGCCGGTGGCACTCAGGCCACCGGCCGCCTCGGGACGATCGACATCGATCTCCAGCCGCAGCAGCCGGCCGATTCCCGCTGCCGTGATCCCGCTCATGAGATTGGCGACCGCGAGCCGGTCCTTGACCGGATACCAGAGCGCATAGATGCCGCTCGGCCATTTGCGATGGGCCGCGATGAACTCGGTCTCCAGCGTGGCGAACTCGTCCTTCTCCTCGAAGGGCGGGTCGATCAGCACGAGCCCGCGGCGTTCCTTCGGCGGGACATTGCCGCGCAGCGCGTTCCAGCCATCGATCGGCAGCGCCTTGCAGCGCGAATCGCGGCCGAGCACGGCGGCAAGCTTCTTGTGCGTGTGCTCGTGGAGTTCGGCCGCGATCAGGCGGTCGTCTGCGCGCATGGCGTGGCGGCAGAGCCAGGGCGAGCCGGGATAGGCGTCGGCGCCGAACAGCGCGCGAGCGCCGGAAAGGGCATCCCGCCAGGGTTTCAGCAGCGCCTCGACGGGAGCGGCCAGCGCCGAGCGGTCTATGCGCGCGACGCCGTCCTTCCATTCATAGGTGCGCAGGGCCTCGTCGGAGCCGAGGTCATAGCGGCCGGAGCCGGCATGCGTGTCGACGACGCGATAGGGAGCATCCTTGGCGCCGAGATGCAGCAGGATGCGGGTGAGCATGACGTGCTTCAGGACGTCGGCGAAATTTCCGGCGTGGAAGCCGTGACGGTAATTCATCGGGCGGTCTTACGCGGCTTTTTCGCCGCTGTCAGGACTGCTGGGGATGAGGGCCGTGGAACGTTGGCCATGGCCCGGTGTCAGCGCGGTGCGCTGACCGTGATATCGCGCGTGCGGCAGCCGGAGCGATCGACCTGCTGGCAGGTCTTGAAATTGCGGAGGTCCTTCGTGAAGCAGATCCGGACTTCCTGCAGGACGCCGCGCTTGCAGGCCACGGACATCATGTCGGTGCGCAGGCCGGGATTGGCATCGACGAAGGCGCGTTCGAGGTCGATGGCCGTCCAGCTCTGCTCGCGCTCGGCCTTGGCAAGTTGCGGCGGGATCGTGACCTTGTCGCGCGCACGCCGCACATCGGCGAAGTAGTCCGACGGGCTCGAGCCCGAGCAGGTGCCGTGCTTGCGCCATTCGTAGCGGGCGAGGCTCTCGGTCGGGAACAGGCCCTCGGCCTTCTCGAGCGCGATGCGCGAGGGCGTCCGGCCGGCGGGGCCGCAATCGCTGGGGTAGCCACGCTCAAACTGCGGCCAGAGGCCATGGACCACGAAGCGCAGATTGGCGCCTTCGCCGCACTGCTCGCGGTTGCGCCCACGCCCGCCATCGAGCTCGCAGAAGCCCGGCGACCAGGACAGCGCAAGGACGTAGAAATCGAAATCACCGGGCGCGTCTCCGCCGCGGTTGCTGCGCCACTGGGCCTGGGCATCGCCGGCGAAAACGCTGGCGAGAGCGAGCATCGCAAGCCCTGCACGCAAGAACCTCACAGCGAGATGGCTCGCGCGCTCAGGGGCGGGCCATCTTGCAGTCGGGCGCATAGGAGCGATGGCGGTCGAGCCCGCTGACGCACCAGTTGACGTTCCAGGTGTAGCCGAAGAGGCCGAGATTCTCGCGGACCGAATAGTCGACGCGACGCAGCGAGCCGTCGTTCAGCGCGACGCGACCGGTGCAGAAGCGGCGCGGAATCAGGTCGTCGCCCATCGGGCGGAAGCCGATCGGCTGGATACGGTCGAAGGCGACCGCCTGGAGTGGGCCCCAGAACTTGGCCTCGCGCGAGTTGAACCAGCTGGTGATCTCGCCGAGGACGGCCGGATCCTCGCAAGCGGGCAGGTTGCCGTACATCGGGACGATGCGGTTTTCGGCAATGTCGGGCGGTGCAACGTAGCGGCGGCTCGAGGCGTCGGCCGAAACGGCGGCGCTCGCGAAGGCGAGGGAGATCAGGGCGGTTCGCAGCAAAGCGCGGCGCATGGGAGCTAGCCTCGTGCAGGGACAGGCGACGGAATCTTGCGGCACGATGGCTGTCGCGCGCGTGAGGGTCAAGCGTTCGCCGCTGCGTTCGGTAAACCGGCGGCGGCCTGTGGTATTTCGATCCTCACGGGCGGGCCGCCTATCGACGCTCTTGTCTTGCTGCCGCGATCTGCTTTGACTGTCGCCATTACGCGATATGCGACGCCCGGCCGGAGGTTGAGAATGACTGTGTCACATGATGATCCGGCTGCCCGGATCACCGATCCCGACGAGATGCGGGCCCATTTCGGCGCTGTCAGCCCGATCGTCGATCGCAAGGTGCTCAACCGGCTCGACCAGTTCTGCCGCGACTTCATCGCGCTGTCGCCATTCCTGGTGCTGGCGACGGCGGATTCCGAGGGGCGTGCAGACGCCAGCCCGCGCGGCGACGGCCCCGGTTTCGTACGCGTGCTCGACGACACGACGCTGGTCATCCCCGACCGTCGCGGCAACAACCGGATCGACAGCTTTCGGAATGTCCTGTCGGCCCCGGGCGTCGGCCTCGTCTTCATGGTGCCGGGCATCAACGAGACGCTCCGCGTCAATGGCAAGGCGCGGGCGACCCGCGATCCCGATTTGCTCGCGCCCTCCACGGTGCAGGAGCGGCCGCCGTTGACGGGCCTCGTTGTCGAAGTCGAGGAAGCCTATTTCCACTGCGGCAAGGCGCTGATGCGCTCAAAGCTGTGGGACCCCGCCGCGCAGGTCGAACGCAGCCGCTTTCCGACACTGGGCCGCATCGTCGCCGAGCAGACCAGGGCGATCGGCGTTGCCGAAGCTGAGGCCAATCTCGAGGAGGCCTATCGGCTGCGCTTGTATTGAAGCGGCTGATGCAGGCGGCCTGAACCGGGCGAAGCGAAGGCCTCGTCCCGGAAACGTGTCCCGAGCACAAGCCCGGCCTACGGCGGATTCCGGAACCGTTTCGCGAATTGGCGTGTCCGGGACCTGGCGCCGGTCTTGTCTAAATCGTTCTAGCCGAACGACTCTTCCAGCATGATCGCGAAATCCGCTGCTGTCGCCTGTCGCGGGTTGGTCGCGCTGGAGTGGTCCTTCACGGCGGCCTCCGCAATGGCGGGGATCACCGCGTGAGGCAGGCCCATATGGGAAAGCGTCGCTGGCAGGCCGAGGCGCGAGACGAGCCCGGCGATCCAGACCGAGAGGTCCGTATCGGGGGCGAGCCCGAGCACGCGCCGGATCTCCGCATATTTGGCCTTCGCCTCAGGCTCGTTGAAGCGGAGTACCGCCGGCAGCAGCACGGCGTTCAGTGTGCCGTGATGCAGCGAGACCTCCTTGAGGCCGCCGAGCGGATGCGACAGCGAATGCACGGCGCCGAGCCCCTTCTGGAAGGTCATGCCGCCCTGCAGCGCGGCCATCATCATTTCCTTGCGGGCCTCACGATCCGAGCCATCCTTGACCGCGCGCTCGATGAAGGCGACGGCGCGCTTGAGCCCGTCGAGCGCGATCGCCTCGGCCGGCGGGTTTTCGCGCGGGCTGAGATAGGTCTCGATGCAGTGGGTGACGGCGTCCATGCCGGTGGCGGCGGTGAGCCAGGCCGGCAGGCCCATGGTCAGCTCGGGGTCGCAGATCGCGATGCGCGGGATCAGGTGCGGCGAGATGAAGCCGAGCTTGCGGCCGTCCTTCAACGTGATCAGCGCAGCACGGCCGACCTCGCTGCCGGTGCCCGATGTGGTCGGGACGGCGATGACGGGCGCGACCGCCGATGTCACGCGCGGAATGCCGCCGAGGATCGCGGCATAGGTTTCGAGCGGGCCCGGATGGGTCGCCAGCAGCGCGACGCCCTTGGCGAGGTCTATCGGCGAGCCGCCGCCGATTGCGACGAGGCCGTCGCAGCCATACTGGCGGTAGAGGACGAGGGCGGCCTCGACGGCGTCCTCCGTGGGGTTGGTTGGGGTCGCGTCGAAGACGGGGGCTGCCTGCAGCGTCGCCGACTGGTTCTGGACGGTCGCGACTAGCCCGGCGGCGACGATGCCCTTGTCGGCGATGATCAGCGGCTTCTTCACACCGAGCCCTGCAAGATCGGCCTCGATGCCGGCGATCTCGCCGAAACCGAACTTGATGGTGGTCAGGTAGGTGATCAAAGCCATGTCGGGTTCTCGCAGCAGACGGGAGCGAAGCTTGGCGCAGACAGCTAGGGCAGATCAAGCGCCGCTGCGACCGGCTCGCTCTTGCGCTCGAGCACCAGCAGGGCAAAACCCGCAGCAACGATCAGCCCGGCGCCCAGCAGCATCGCCGGCGTCGGCCAGTCGCCGAAAACGAGCCAGCCGAACAGCAGCGCCCACAGGATCAGCGTGTACTGGTAGGGCACCACGACCGAGGCCTCGGCGAGCTTGAGCGAACGCGTCACGCACAGATGAGCGATCATCGCGACGATGCCGAGCAGGCCGAGCAGGGCGGTGTCGAGCAGGCTCGGCATGACCCAGCCGAGCGGCAGGAGCGCCACGCCCATCAGCATGGTGAAAAGCGTCTGCCAGGCGACCAGGGTGACATCGGGGGTGCCGCGCAACTTGCGGCCGGCGATCATCAGGGCCGCGAACAGAAGGCTGCCGAGCAAGGCGATCAGGCTCGGCGTCGAGAGGCTTGCCCCGCTCGGCGCCATCGTGATGGCGACGCCCAGAAAGCCGACCAGCGCGGCCATCCAGCGCCCGAGGCTGACACGCTCGCCAAGCACGAGTGCAGCCAGGACGACGACCCAGACGGAGCCCGCCATCCAGATCGTCATGGTGTCGGCTAGCGGGAGATAGGACACAGCCCAATAAAACGTGGTGGCCTCGCAGGCGCTCAGGGCAGCGCGCAGGACCTGGAGGCCTGGGCGTTCGGGCCGCAGCGTACGGGACAGGCCCTGCTTGACGACGAATGGCGCCAGCACGGCCAAGGCCGCCGCGCTGCGGATGAGCAGCAACTGCCCCACCGTATAGGTCGCCATCAGCCATTTGCCGAGCACGTCGTTGACCGAGAACAGCAGGATGCCGAGCAGCATCATGCCGATGCCGGCTAGGGTGGTGTTGCGTGAGGGCATGGGTTCTTGGACAGACGAGGGCGGCAGGAGGCCTGCTTTGCCGCAGCGCTGCCCACGACACAAGCGCGTGCCAGGCAGAGCTGCCTGCGCCTTGTGCAGGTTCTCAATATTTCGGCGTTGACTTAATTAAGTGGATGGCAAATTATAGGCCCATGGATCAGTTCACTGCCCTTGCCGAGCCGACACGCCGCAGCATCATCGAGATGCTGGGGCAGGGCTCCTTGTCGGCCGGCGAGATCAGGGCGCATTTCGATGTCAGCGCGCCGGCGATATCGCAGCACCTCAAGGTTCTGCGCGAGGCCGGGCTGGTCCAGGTCGAGGTCCGTGGCCAGCACCGGATCTATCGACTCGACCCCGCCGGGCTCGATGCATTCGATGCCTGGGTCCGCAAGGTCCGCGGCTTCTGGGGCACGCATCTCGATCGTCTCGAACATGAGCTGGCGAAACCCGAGTCCAGTGAGGGAGAAGGCTGATGTCGGACTATGGCGTGGTTCTGGAGAGCGGGGCGGTGCGTTTCGAGCGCCTGCTGCCTGGCCCCATCGAGCGGGTCTGGGCTTATCTGACCGAAAGCGACAAGCGCGCGACCTGGTTTGCCGGCGGCGATTTCGAGCTGCGGGAGGGCGGGGCGGCGAAGCTGTTGTTCAAGCACTCCATGATCACCGACGAGGCGCCGCCCGAGCGCTACCGCGAGATGAACGATACCGGCATCTGGAGCACGGAGCGGATCCTCCGCTGCGAGCCGCCGCATGCGCTGGCGATCAGTTGGGGCAGCCCGGACGAACCGGATTCCGAGGTCACCTTCGAGCTTGCCGAGCAGGGCGACAAGGTCAGGCTGGTGCTGACGCATCGCCAGATCGCAAGCGCGGCCTCCATGCGCAGCTTCTCCGGCGGCTGGCATATCCATCTCGGCATTCTCGACGACATTCTTGCCAGCCGGCCCAAGCGCGGCTTCTGGTCTGCCTTC
Source organism: Allobosea sp. P1_B10 (assembly GCF_056406735.1). Classification (NCBI taxonomy): domain Bacteria; kingdom Pseudomonadati; phylum Pseudomonadota; class Alphaproteobacteria; order Hyphomicrobiales; family Alloboseaceae; genus Allobosea; species Allobosea sp. P1_B10. Next base: position 258,594 of record NZ_JBFTZP010000002.1, read on the forward strand.
GAGGCAGTCGAGGCAGAGTATGCCGAGCGGCAAAAGGGAGCGGCGGTTTAGGCCGGCACGCAACGTGATCGCCATGGGGCCCGGTGCAAGCGCCGGGCCCGATTTTGAGGTGTCCTGCTTCGACCCGTTGCGGACATGTCCATCGCAAGCGCCGAACCGATCTTCCAGCTTTTGCCCTGGCCAATGGTCTGCAGGCTATCTCCACTCGATGCGACCGGTCGCTATTGGGCCAACCTGTAGCGGGCGGCGGCTTGTCCATCGAACATCGACTGCATGAGCGTGCCTGCCGATGCGACGTGGTCGACCAGAATAGGCGCGTCGTGGAGCGAAGGCGCGGTTATCCGTTCCCCCTGATCCAGGCCGGACAAGGCGGCGTCGACGCAATCCTCGGCTGACATGACGATGTTTGCAGGCAAGGCTTCCAACGCGCTGCCGCCGCCGGCGACCTCCCATCCTTCCGAGGTCACGGCGCCAGGGAGAACCAGCTGGACGCGCACGGACGTCCCCTCGACCTCGTTTTGAAGGCTCTGCGTGAACAGGGAGACATAGGCCTTGGTGGAGCCGTAGACGGGAATGTTCGGATAAGGTGCGAACCCCGCACCGGATCCGATGTTGATGAGCGCCCCGCCACCCTTGGCCTTGAACGCGACGAGTGCCGCCTTGGACAGCAGTGTCAGCGCCGTCACGTTCAGGGCAATCATCGTGGAAATGACCGCGTCGGGCGTCTCCGTCAGCGGCCTCATCGTCGAAAACCCGGCATTGTTCACCAGGACCGAAATCGACGGATCGTCCTGAATCCCGGAGACCACCGACGCGACGCCGGAGGGTTGGGAGAGGTCGGCGACCAGGACTTCGGCCTTGATCTGGAAACGCTGCTGCAGATCGTCCGCGATCTGGCGCAACCGGTCTTCGCGCCGGGCGACGAGCACGAGATCATGGCCGCGTGCGGCAAGCCGCTCGGCATAGACCTTGCCGATGCCGGACGATGCACCGGTGACGATGGCGGTGCCGGGCTTGCCAGGATGGGATTGAGGCAAAACGATCTCCTACGGGATAATCAGGGGGGGCGACGGATGTCCCGCATACGGTATAATCGATATACTAGGTGTCAATTACGCACCGCTCATACACTAGGTATCGTTGAGGAGACCGGATGGCTTACACAGAGCAGCAAGTAATCGAAACATTGCCCGCAGTTCGTACGGTTCTCGAACAGGTCGCGCATAAATGGTCGATCTTAATCCTCACCTTCCTGTGTGAGGAGCCGAGACGCTTCAACGCTCTGAAGCGCCGGCTGGACGGCATTACCCAAAAGGCGCTGACCGAATCCCTGCGCCGCCTGGAGCGGAACGGATTGGTGCATCGTCGCGTCACGGTGACCTCGCCGATTGCCGTTGTGTATTCGATCACGCCTTTGGGCCGCACCCTGCAGGACCCGTTTCTGGCGTTGTATAACTGGGCGGTCGACCATCAGGCGGACCTGTCGAGCGCTCAGCAACATTTCGATCTGGAAGGCCGGTAAGGTTCGACCGCCCGCTGGTGGCGGAAAACCAGACGCTCCCAACTTATCCCCGCCACCCACGGCCGGCCTCATAGTCGCCTCGCTCCGCCCGACCAAGGGGGCTGTCGCGAGGCGTCGTGCGGCCGGGCGGGGTTGCGGTGTTCATGGTGGCGGCCGTCGCGGGCTTGTCGCCATGGAGGCGCCGTCCGCCGGCCGCGCCGAACAGGCAGGCACGGGTCCATAGCCGGACTCTGAACCGACGGACGGGCCCCCAGAGAACCGCGTGCGGGACGGTCGAGGCGGCCCTTGGCGCTGCTCGACTTCGTATCGACATCGACATCGGCTCGCAGCCGTCGACTGCGACGCCCCGGCCGTCCCGCGCATCCCCTGCGGAACACCCTCGCGGCGCAAGCCGGCGGGGTTTTCCGCGCGCGGCATTGCGTCCTCCAAGCCCTCATCCTGAGGAGCGCCGCAGGCGCGTCTTGAAGGATGGTTCAGGAGGTCCGGGAGCCCAGGCGAGCATCCTTCGAGACGCCGGGTTCCGCGGCTCCTCAGGATGAGGGCTCGCGGGTAGGCTGGGGAGCGGGTTTCAGAGGCTCGCCGCAGCGCGCGCGGCCTGGTCGTACTGGCCCGAGAGCGAGCGCATGGTGGCTGCGATCTCGGAGAGGCGTGCCGGCTCCATGCCTGTGGCGAGGACCGACTTCACCAGCAGTTGCTCGCGGATCTGGGCGTAGCGCTGGCAGGCTTCCTCGCCGGCCGGCGTCACCGCTACGGTCTTCTCCTTGCCCTTGCGGCCGCCTTTCAGCAGTTTCAGGCGCTCCAGCTTCTTCAGCGAGTAATTCACGACATGAGTGTCCTCGATGTTGAGGACGAGGCAGATGTCGGCGAGGCGCTTGGGTTTTGCGCGGTGGTTGACGTTGTGCAGCACCAGCACGTCGAGCGGCGACAGGTCGGGAACACCCGCCGCCGCCATGCAGCGCACCATCCAGCGATGGAAGGCGTGGACGGTCATGCTGAGGGCGAACTCGAATTCGGAGGCTGCCGGCATCGCGCCGGAAGCGAGATGGCCGGAGGATACGATCGGTCCGAGGGGGTCAATCGAGATTGAGGGCGGTGACACGACATTTGTCCGAGGCGCGGGGAACCCTCTCCCGCAGGGAGAGGGTGGGGTGAGGAGTAGGCCGCTGGGCGTCACGGTCGGGCGTGACCGACCATAGCTGCCACCGGCTGCTTCCTTCACTGGGGTCTCGGGCGGCCTGCGCTTTTGCGCGGCCCGAGACAGGCGAGGCCGTCCTGTGTCACATCTTCTTGTAGGCGTCGACGATTGCCTGGCCGTCAGCGCCGGCCTTCTTCAGCCAGTCGGCCGTCAGGGTCTCGCCGGCCTTCTTGAACCCGGCCGAGAGCGCGGGCGAGGGGTCCTGCACCTTCATACCCTTGGCCTTGAGCTGGTCGAGATACCAGCCGGCCTTGTCCTGCCATGCCTTCCAGCCACGTGTTTCGGCGATCGCGGCCGCCTTCAGCAAGGCTTCCTGAGTCGGCTTGTCGAGCGCATCGAAGGCGGCCTTGTTCACGAAGGTCGCGTCCTTGGGGATCCAGGCCTTGACGTCATAGAAATGCGTCAGCGATTCCCAGACCTTACTGTCATAGCCGGTGCCGCCCGACGACATGAAGGAGTTGACCACGCCGGTGGCGAGCGCCTGCGGCAGTTCGGCGGCCTGGATGGTCACAGACTGCATGCCGAGCAGTTCGCCAAGCCGCGCCGTGCCGACATTGTAGGAGCGCCATTTCAGCCCCTTCATGTCCTCGATGACGTTGATGTCCTTCTTGGCATAGACGCCCTGGGGCGCCCACGGGATCATGAACAGCAGCTTGAGGCCCTGTGCGTCGAGCTTCTTCTCCACGGCAGGCTTGGACGCCTTGTAGAGGTTCATCGCCTCGGGAAAACTCGCCGCGAGGAAGGGCACGACGTCGATGCCGAAGACCGGGTCCTCATTCTCGTGGATCGAGAGCAGCACCTCGCCCATTTGCGCCTGGCCGGTCTGGACGGCGCGCTTGATCTCGGGAGCCTTGAACAGCGAGGCGTTGGCATGGACCGTGATGGTCAGCTTGCCACCCGTTGCGGCCTCGACATCCCGAGCGAAGGCCACGAGGTTTTCGCTGTGCGGGTTATCGGCGGGATAGGCGGCCGGCAGGTTCCACTTGACCTGCGCGACGGCGGCGGGGGCAGCCAGCGCCAGGGTGCCAGTGGCGACGCCGATTGCGAGCAGGCCCTTGAGGAAGACGTTGCGGTTCATGAAGTATCTCCGTTCCCTTGTTATTGATGAGGCATCATTTCGGAAAGGCGAGTTCGGGTAAATACATGACGATCTGCGGGAATATCGTGATGATCGCGACCGCAGCCACCAGCAGGAAGAAGAATGGCAGCGCTGCCAGCGCAACCGTGTTGGAATCCTTGCCCGACATGGTCTGGAGCACGAAGAGGTTGAAGCCGACCGGCGGCGAGACCTCCGCCATCTCGACGATCAGCACGAGGAAGATGCCGAACCAGACGAGGTCGAAGCCGGCCGTCTTGATCATCGGGATCACGATGGCCGTCGTCAGCACGATCATCGAGATGCCGTCGAGCGCGGTGCCGAGCACGATGTACATCACCGTCAGGGCGGCGATCAGCGCATAGGGCGAGAGGTGCAGGCTATCGACCCATTCGGCGAGTGCCAGCGGGATGCCGGTATAGGCCATCGAGGTCGACATGAAGGAGGCGCCGGCCAGGATCAGCATAATCATGCAGGTGATCCGGGTGGTGCCCATCACGCTCTGCCAGAACGCGTCCTTGGTCAGCCCGCCCGACCACCAGGCGATGCCGAAGGAGCCCAGAACGCCCCAGGCCGCGCATTCGGTCGCGGTCGCCCAGCCCAGCAGCAGCGACAGGAAGACCAGCGCGATCAGGAGCATGCATGGGATCAACTGCGCCGATTCCCGCAGCTTCTGGCGGAACGGCATCGACGGCTCGGGCGGCGGCGACTTGTCGGGGTTAAGCAGGTGCCAGACCACGATGTATCCGGAGTACAGTGCCATCACGAGCACTCCCGGCAGGAAGCCGGCGAGGAAGACCTGGATGATCGAGACATTTGCCGCCACCGCGTAGACCACCATGGTGATCGAGGGCGGGATCAGGATGCCGAGCGTGCCGGCGCCTGCGAGCGAACCCAGCGCGACCTTCTCGTCATAGCCGCGCCTCTTGAGTTCGGGCAGCGCGATCTTTGCGACGGTGGCGCAGGTCGCGGCCGACGAGCCCGAGACCGAGCCGAAGATGCCGCAAGCGAGCACGTTCACATGCATCAGCCGGCCGGGCAGCCAGTTGAGCCAGGGGGCCAGGCCCCGGAACATCTCTTCCGAGAGCTTTGTCCGGTAGAGGATCTCGCCCATCCAGATGAAAAGCGGCAACGCGGCCAGTGTCCAGGAGGCGCTGTTGCCCCAGATCGTGGTGGCGAGCACGGCCCCGGCGGGGATGCCGCCGCCGACGAACTGCATGGCGACCCAGCCGCAGGCCATCAGCGAGATCGCGATCCAGACGCCGCCGGCCAGGAAGACGACCAGCAGGAGCAGGAGCAGGGCGGAAATCTCGATCATCGGCATGGCGTCAGACTCCGCTCGCCATGGCGCGCTCGACGATTTCCTCGTCGGACTGGGCAGGGGGCTTCTCGTAGCGGGGCGGCTGGCCGCGCAGCACGACATGGATGAACTCGTCGACGAAGGCGATGAACAGGATCACCAGCCCGCCGGAGTAGCCGAGTTGCGGGATCCACATCGGCATCGCCACGACGCCGCCCGCGACATCGTTGAAGGCATGGGATTGCCAGGTCATGACGACGGCGTGCCAGGCGAAAAAGCCGACGAAGCCGACACCCAGCACCAGAGAGAACAGCTCGAAGAACCAGCGCGTGCGCCCCTTGAACCGGTCGATAAGCAGCCCAACCCGGATCATGTCGCCGGATTTGAAGGTGTGGGCGAGGCCGAGAAAGGCCATAGCCGCCATGCACCAGGAGGTGAAATCATCGCCGGCGGGAATGTTGAAGCCAACCTCGCGGCCGATCGACAGGGCCATCATCAGCACGAAGATCAGGACGAGGAAGCAGCCGGCCGCATAGCCGGCCCAGAGGTAGAGGCCATCCAATGCGCGACGGATCATGCGCGCACTCCGCAACGAACGGGCAAAGCAGCGGCAGCGGTCCGGCAAGACCCTGTACGCCAGGCGCGAGCGTTCGGCTCAGGGGCGGGGAAGTCGTTGCGGCATGAAGATTTCGGCCGCAAGCTAGCGTTTGCCAGCAAAGCTTGCATCGTCACATCCTCCCCTTCGGCAGGTCTGGCCCCTCAGCCATGTCCCTGCATATTACCCATCGTAATCGCCGTCGATATCTTGTCAACAAGTCATCGACGAATTATCGATGAAGTATGTTTGAGGCGGCTCCGACGCTCGGGGCAGGGAGGGTTACGCTATGACCGATCGTCGCTGGGACTTCTGGATCGATCGCGGCGGCACCTTCACCGATGTGATCGGTCGCGAACCCACAGGCAAACTTCACGCCAGGAAGCTGCTTTCGGAGAATCCGGGCGCCTATAGCGATGCCGCCGTCCAGGGCATCCGCGATCATCTCGGCCTGAAGGCGGGGGAGCCTATTCCCGAGAACCTCGTCGGCGAGGTCCGCATGGGCACGACGGTCGCCACCAACGCGCTGCTCGAGCGCAAGGGCGACCGCACCCTGCTGGTCACCACCAAGGGCTTTCGAGATGCGCTGCGCATCGGCTACCAGGCGCGGCCTGACATCTTTGCCAAGGAAATCATCAAGCCCGAGCAACTGTACGACGATGTCGTCGAGGTCGCCGAGCGCGTGCTGGCCGATGGCTCGATCGAGCAGGCGCCAGATCCCGCCGCGATCCGGGCCGATCTGCAGGCGCAGTACGATGCCGGCTTCCGCGCTGTCGCGATCGTCTTCATGCACGCCTATCGCTACCCCGCCCATGAGCAGGGCGCGGCAAAAATCGCCCGCGAGATCGGCTTTCCGCAGGTCTCGGTCAGCCATGAGGTTTCGCCCCTGATCAAGCTGGTCGGGCGCGGCGACACCGCCGTTGTCGACGCCTATCTCTCGCCGATCCTGGGCCGCTATGTCGCGCAGGTCTCGGAAGAACTCGACATCGCCCGTACCGGCGCGCGGCTGATGTTCATGATGTCTTCGGGCGGGCTGACCGCTGCCGAGCTCTTCCAGGGCAAGGACGCGATCCTGTCGGGCCCGGCAGGCGGCGTCGTCGGGCTCGCCGAGACCGGGCGCTCGGCCGGCTTCGACAAGGTCATTGGCTTCGACATGGGCGGCACCTCCACCGACGTCGCCCATTTCGACGGCGAGTATGAGCGTGCCTTCGAGACCGAGGTCGCCGGGGTGCGGATGCGCGCCCCGATGATGCTGATCCATACGGTCGCGGCCGGCGGTGGCTCGATCCTGCACTATGACGGCGCGCGCTTCCGCGTCGGCCCGGATTCGGCCGGCGCCAATCCCGGCCCGGCGGCCTATCGCCGTGGCGGGCCGCTGGCCGTGACCGACGCCAACGTCATGGTCGGCAAGCTGATCCCTGACTATTTTCCCCCGATCTTCGGCGAACGCCAGGACCAACCGCTCGATGTCGAGACGGTGCGCGCGAAGTTCGCCGCTTTGGCCGCCGAGGTCGGTGATGGCCGCAGCGCGGAGGAGGTCGCGGACGGCTTCATCCAGATCGCGGTCGCCAACATGGCCGAGGCAATCAAGAAGATCTCGGTCCAGCGCGGCTACGACATCACCCGCTATGCGCTGAACTCGTTTGGCGGCGCGGGCGGTCAGCATGCCTGCCTTGTAGCCGACGCGCTCGGGATCAAGACCGTGCTGCTGCACCCGTTCTCAGGACTGCTCTCGGCCTATGGCATGGGGCTCGCCGAAATCCGCTCGACCCGCACCGCCGCCCATGAAGTGCCGCTCGACGCGCAGGCGCCGGACGCCATCGCAAGCGTGGCCGACAGGCTCAGCCGCGAGACCCGCGCCGAGTTGACCGGGCAGGGCGTGCCCGACGATGTCATCGCGATCCATGTCCGCGCCCATATCCGCTATGCCGGCACCGACACCGCGATTGCGGTCGCGGCCGGCACGCGCGCGCAGATGCAGGAGACTTTCCAGGCCGCCCACAAGGCGCGCTTCGGCTTCATCGACGAGACCAAGGCGCTGGTGATCGAGGCGGTCGAGGTCGAGGCCGTCGGTGGCGGCGCCAAATTCGAGGAAGCCTCGGCGGCCGAACAGGCCGGCGAGCCCGAGGTCGCCGAGCGTACGAAACTGTTCTCGCGCGGGCAGTGGCACGATGCGGCAATCGTGCGGCGCGAGGCGATGGCGCCCGGCCAGAGCGTGGCGGGCCCCGCCATCATCATCGAGCCCAACCAGACGGTCGTGGTCGAGCATGGCTGGAGCGCAAAGCTCACCGCCAAGGATCACCTCGTTCTGGTGCGCGCCAAGGCGTTGGTGCAGGCCTCCGCAATCGGCACGAAGGCCGATCCGGTGATGCTCGAGATCTTCAACAACCTGTTCATGTCGATCGCCGAGCAGATGGGCGTGACGCTGCAGAACACGGCCTATTCCGTGAACATCAAGGAGCGCTTGGACTTCTCCTGCGCGGTCTTCGACACCACCGCCTCGCTCGTCGCCAATGCCCCGCACATGCCGGTGCATCTGGGCTCGATGGACAAGTCGGTCGAGACGGTCATCAAGAACAACCCGGTGATCAAGCCCGGCGACGTCTACTGCCTCAACGCGCCTTATAATGGCGGCACGCATCTGCCCGACATCACCGTCTGCACGCCTGTTTTCGACGACGCCGACGAGGAGATCCTGTTCTGGGTCGCCAGCCGCGGCCACCATGCCGATGTCGGCGGCACGGCGCCGGGCTCGATGTCGCCGCTGGCGACGAATATCGAGGAAGAAGGCGTCTACATCGACAACTTCAAGATCGTCGACCGGGGCCGCTTCTGCGAGCAGGAACTGGTCGGGATCCTGACCGGGGCGCGCTATCCCGTCCGCAACGTCGTCCAGAACGTCAACGACCTGAAGGCCCAGATCGCGGCCAATGAGAAGGGCGTGGCGGAGCTGCGCAAGATGATCCGCTCCTTCGGGCTCGATGTCGTGCAGGCCTATATGGGTCATGTCCAGGACAACGCGGCCGAGAGCGTGGCGCGGCTCTTGACCAAGCTGCACGATGCCGAGTTCACCTATCCGATGGACCAGGGCTGCGCGATCAAGGTCAAGATCACCATCGACCGCGAGAAGCGCGAGGCGACGGTCGACTTCACCGGAACCTCGCCGCAGCGCGAGGACAACTTTAACGCGCCGGCCCCGGTGACGCGGGCAGCCGTGCTCTATGTCTTCCGCGTCATGGTCGACGACGCGATCCCGATGAACGCCGGCTGTCTCCGGCCGATCAGGATCATCGTGCCCGAGGGCTCGATGTTGTCGCCGCGCTATCCGGCCGCTGTGGTGGCAGGCAATGTCGAGGTCTCCCAGGCGGTGACTAACACGCTCTTCGGGGCGCTCGAGGCGATGTCGTCCTCGCAGGGCACGATGAACAACCTCACCTTCGGCAATGACGAGTACCAGTATTACGAGACGATCTGCTCGGGCTCGCCGGCGGGGCCGGGCTTCAACGGCACCTCGGGCGTGCATGTCCACATGACGAATTCGCGCCTGACCGATCCCGAGATCCTCGAGACGCGCTTCCCCGTCGTGCTGGAGGATTTCCACATCCGGCCGGGCTCGGGCGGCAAGGGGCAGTGGAGCGCCGGCGACGGCACCAGCCGCACCATCCGTTTCCGCAAGGCGATGGATTGCGCGATCCTGGCCTCGCATCGCCGGGTGCGGCCGTTCGGCGTCAAGGGCGGCGAGCCCGGACAACTCGGTCGGACGCTGGTGCGAAGGCTCTCGGGCGCGGTCGAGGAGCTGAAGCCGAGCGACCAGACCTTCCTCGAGGTCGGCGAGGCCGTGACCGTGATCACGCCGACAGCCGGCGGGTATGGAAAGGCGCGTTGATCGCGCCTATCTCGGCAGGCAACCCTTCGTAGCCCTCATCCCGAGGAGCGACCGCAGGGCGTGTCTCGAAGGATGATCCAGGAGGCTTCGGCATGGTCTGGGGCATCCTTCGCGACGCCGCCTGCGCGGCTCCTCAGGGTGAGGGCTGCGCTGAACCCTTGGAGACACTCATGCCCCAGACCTGGATGATCACCGGTGCCAATCGCGGCATCGGCCTGGCCCTGACGATGGAACTGGTGCGCAGAGGTGACCATGTCGTCGCAGCCGCGCGCAACCCCTGGGGTGGGGCGCTGGCGGAACTCGCGGCGGACCATGGCTCGGCCGTCACGCTCGTCGAACTCGACGTCACCTCAGACGCGAGCGTCGCTGCAGCCAAGGACATGCTTGCGGGCAAGCCGATCGACGTTCTCCTGAACAATGCCGGCGTCTACGGGCCGCGCGACAGGCAGTCGGCGCTCGATGTCGATTTCGACGCCTGGCGCGAGGTTTTCGAAGTCAACGTCTATGCGCCGCTGCGGGTGGCGCAGGCCTTTCTGCCGAATGTCGAGGCAGGCACCGGTCGCAAGATCGCGACCATCACGAGCCGCATGGGCTCGATCGGCAGCAACCCGTCGGGCAATCTGATCTACCGTTCGTCGAAAGCAGCCGTGAACATGGCGATGGTGGTCTTCGGCAATGGCATCAAGGCGCGCGATGTCAGCGTCCTGCTGTTCCATCCCGGCTGGGTCCAGACCGACATGGGCGGCGGTGGCGCCGACATAACCCCTGCCGACAGCGCAGCGGGCCTGATCCGCACCATCGACGCCTCCGGGATGGCTGAGACCAACAGCTTCCGCGACTACACCGGCGAAGCGATCACCTGGTAGCGCCTCCGCGCCGCCATTCCGGGTCGAGGCCCAAGGGCCACCCGGAATGACAGGTCCGGCCTGCGGACTTCGCACTGGACCGATCCTCCCCTGATGTCGCAGTCTGGAAGCAACGTTGCCCCGAGAGTGGCGACGACCCAGGGGGCAACGATGACTGATCTCGCCGGAACGCTCGATCTCGATGACCTGAAGAGCCGGCTTTATTCCGCCGTGCTGTCGGATGTGCTCGACCAGTTGGGCCATCCCAACCAGGCCGTGAAGCCGTTCGTGCGTCCGCTCGACGACACCTCGATCCTGTGCGGTTTTGCCCGCACCGGCCTTTACATGAAGCGCTACCATTTGCCGGAGGGGCATAACCCCTACGCGCTGGAGATGGACCTGATCGACAGCCTCAAGCCCGGCCAGATCGCCGTGCTCGGCTGCGACGGACCCACCGATCGGATCGCGCCCTGGGGCGAACTCCTGACCACGGCGTCGATGGCGCGAGGCGCCGCCGGTTGCCTGACCGACGGCTTGGTGCGCGACGTCCGCCGTATCCGCGAGCTCAAGTTTCCGCTGTTCCATGGCGGTATCGGCCCGCTCGACACCAAGGGCCGCGCCGAGATGATGGCGATGGACGAGCCCATCGAGATCGGTGGTGCGCGCGTCGAGCCCGGCGACTTCATCTTCGGCGACGTCGATGGCGTCGTCATCGTCCCGGCGCGCCTGGCGAAGGAGGCGATCGCGTTGGCGCTCGAGAAGATCGAAGCCGAGGATTCGACCCGCGACGAACTCTTGGCCGGAGCGACTTTGCGTTCCGTTTTCGAGCGGCACGGCGTGCTGTAGCGCGCGGCCAGTCCAGCGCTCCATTCGCTAGGGATATTTTCACAGCTGTCGCGTAGTGCTGGGGGATGCGTTGCTCGTCCCGCCTCATTCTCTGCCTTTGCGGCTTCTCACTGTTGCTGCCGCTCGGCGGCTGTGCGGCCGTCAGCGTCGCCTCGACCGCGACCTCGCTGGTCTGGGGCGCGGCGACCACGACGGTGTCTGTCGCCTCGACCACGGCGTCGGTCGGAATTTCGACAGTCTCGACCGCCGGGTCGCTTGCGGCCAGCGGGACAGGCGCGATAGTGCGTGCCGCAACGCCTTCGCCATCGACACCGCAGGCGACGGAACTGGCCTCCCAGGACTAAAAGGACTGCCCCATGATACGCATCACGCTCGCCGGCTGCACCGGCTGGGTCGGCAAGGCGCTTGTCGCGGCGATCACGGCTGCGCCCGATCTCGAACTGGTCGCGGGCATCTCCCGCAAGGCTGCTGGGCAGGATCTGGGTGAGGCCGCCGGACACCCGGCCAACGGCCTGCCGGTATTCTCGACCATGGCCGAAGCGTTGGTCGTGCCGTCCGATGTCGTGATCGACTACACCAAGCCTGATAGCGTGAAGGCCAACGTCCTGACTGCCATTGCAGGAGGCCGCCATGTCGTGGTCGGCGCGTCCGGCATGACGGCTGCCGACTACGCGGAGATCGCAGATGCCGCGACAGCGGCCGGTGTCGGCGTGCTGGCGGCAGGCAATTTCTCGATCACCGCGACGCTGCTGCGCAAGTTCGCGCGCGAGGCGGTGAAGTACGTGCCCGATGTCGAGATCATCGACTACGCCTCGCCCTCCAAGCCCGACACACCGTCGGGCACCGGGCAGGAACTCGCCGAGACGCTTGCCGCCGAGCGCATGGCCGCGACCTCAAAACCCGTCGCCGAGCTCGGCGGCGTCCGCGAGACGCGCGGCGGTTCGATCGGAACACCCAACCCGGTGCAGGTGCATTCGGTGCGCATGCCTGGCTACGTCCTGTCCTGCGAGGCGGTATTCGGCCTGGCAGACGAGCGCCTGGTCATCCGCCACGATGCCGGCACGTCGGCTGCGCCTTATGTCGGGGGCACCTTGCTCGCCGCGCGGCGCGTGTCCGAGACGGCGGGGCTCCGGCGCGGCCTCGACAGCCTGATGAGCTGAGGCGGGCCTCAGAGGCGCCTGCGCGACAGTGCGCCTCTTGCCATTGGCCCGCGACTCGGCCCCATGCTGCGCCATGCAATCCGCTTCGAGCCCCCCCGCATGAACTGGTCCCCGCAACAGGACGCCGCCCTGTCGGAGGTCGCACGCTGGCTGCAGTCCGGTGAGCCGCAGGTTTTTCGCATGTTCGGCTATGCCGGCACGGGCAAGACCACGCTTGCGCGCCATATCGCCGAGGCGGTCGATGGCGATGTCGTCTTCGCCGCGTTCACCGGCAAGGCGGCGCTGGTGCTGCGCAACAAGGGTTGCGAGGGCGCGCAGACCATCCATTCGCTGATCTATCGCTCGCGCGGGGTCGAGGAAGAGAGCCCGACCTTCGTCATCAACCGCGAGAGCAACGCCACCAAGGCCAAGCTGATCATCATCGACGAGTGCTCGATGGTCGACGAGGATCTCGGCCGCGATCTGCTCTCCTTCGGCACGCCGGTGCTGGTGCTGGGCGATCCGGCCCAGTTGCCGCCGGTCAAGGGCGGTGGCTACTTCACCGAGGCCGAGCCCGATGTGATGCTGACCGAGGTCCACCGCCAGGCGGCCGACAACCCGATCGTGCGGATGTCGATGATCATCCGCGAAGGCGGGCAGCTGGAGGTCGGCGACTACGGGCCAAGCCGTGTGATCCGGCGCTCGGACGTCAATCCGGAGCTGGTGATGGGCTGCGACCAGGTTCTGGTCGGCATGAACAAGACGCGGCGCAACTACAATGCCCGCATCCGCCAGCTGATGGGCCGCACCGAGACAGTCCCGGTCGCGGGCGAGAAGCTCGTCTGCCTGCGCAACGACAAGAGCAAGGGGCTGCTCAATGGCGGCTCCTGGATCGTGCAGGAGCTGAAGACCTCGAAGAAGGGGCTCGTCACCATGCGCGTGACGCCCGAGGACGATACCTCAGCCAAGCCGGTCAAGGTCTCGGTGCTGCCGAACTTCTTTGACGGCACCGAGGACGAGATCGCCTGGGAATTGCGCCGGCACACCGACGAATTCACTTTCGGCTACGCCCTGACGGTGCACAAGGCGCAGGGCTCGCAATGGGACGACATCGTCCTGTTCGACGAAAGCTTCGCCTTTCGCGAGCACCGGGCGCGCTGGCTCTATACCGGGCTGACCCGCGCCGCAGAGACGATCACCGTCGTGGTGTGACGCCGTCATTCCGGGGCGGGGCGAAAGCCCCGAGCCCGGAACCCATGAACTCGACGATCGGCCATAGGTCTCGGTGCGCGACAGCTCGCCCTCGCGCATTATCGTCATTGCGAGCGTCAGCGAAGCAATCCAGGGGCGGCAGCGCACTACGCCCTCCTGGATTGCTTCGTCGCTATGCTCCTCGCAATGACGGTGGTGCCGTCAGCGCGAGTTGAAGCCGAGCAGCGCGGCTAGGCCGGTGAGATCAGGCAGGGTTGGTACTGAAGCGGGGAAGGGCGAGGCTTGTCCCGGCGCGACGATGGCGACGAAGGGCATGCCGAGTTCGCAGGCCGCATCGTATTCCGTGGTGGAATCGCCGACAGCGACCGCCATCTCCGGGGCATGGCCGGCGGCGTTGCATAGCGCGGCGAAGGCGGCCTTCTTTGGCGTGGGCGCGCCGATGACCTCGCCGAAATAGCCGCTCAACCCGCGCGCCGCGACGATGGTCCGCAACTCGTCGTGTGGCGTGCCGGAAATCAGGTGCAGAGGTACCTGCGCTGCGGCATCCTCGAGAAAGCCGAGCGCGCCCTCGATGAAGGCGCAGGCCATGACGTTCTCGAACACGACCGATCTGTAGCGATCCGCGAGAAGCTCGATCGATTCGGTCGTCGGCTCCCGGCCAAACAACGTCTGTTCGAAATGACGGAATTTTTCGCGACGGCCGATGCCGCCATGGGCGTGCTGGTAGGCCTCGATCGCCGCCCGCTGCTCGGGGCTGGCCTCGGGATAGCTATACTGGAAGCCGCGGCCCTTGATGGCGACGGAATCGACGATGACACCGTCGAAGTCGAGCAAGATGCTCCGGGGCGAAGTCGGTACGATCATGGGCTGCGCAATCCTGTTCGGCTCCTCTCTAAGGGAGCACGCCCGCTGTCGCCAAGGTGATTTCGGGGAGCCCGGGGACCGCGCTTGCGAACCGCATCGCTCGGACGGGCCTGCGTCGGATGGTCAGGCCGATGCTCTTACAGCGCCTGCGAGGTTGTGCCCTTGGCCACGATCGGGCCGGTCGGACGGCCCGTGGGCGAGCCGGTGGCGTTCTCGATCGTGATCTCGAAGAGCTGGTCCTTGCCCAACGGCAAGCGGTCCAGCCGGAGCGACGTCGTGCGGGCGCGGTCGATCAGGCCGACCGATCTGGGTCCCAAGGCGCGGTCCCAGAGCGTCCAGATTTCGAGCGCCTTGCCCTCGGGTACCGCAATGTTCTGCAGCGGCACCATTTCGACGCGGCCGTCGGCGAAGGTGTTGACGACGGCCGCTGCGACACTCGCATCGGTCAAGAGCACCGCGACCATCACGGGCTGGCGCCGGGCGCGATCGAGCGCGCCGTTGAGGCCGATGGCAAGCAGCAGCGCCGCAAGCGCCCCGGCAAGCGCCGCGCCGCGCCAGACCAACAGGCTGTTCCACCAGTCGCCCAGGCTGCTTCCGGCCTTGAGCGCCCTGTCGCGACCACGCTCCGCGGCGGGGAGGATGTTGGCGATGCCCGCCTCGATCCGTTGCCACAGCACGGGCGAGGGCGGGATCGGCTTCGCGGTAGCGTCGATCGCGGCGAAACGGGCGCGCCAGCGTTCGACCGAGGCCGCCAGTGCACTGTCGCGCTCCAGCTGGAGCTCGAACGCCGCGAGGTCCGCGCCTTCGAGCAGGCCCAGCGCATATTCGCCGGCGCGGGCGTCGCGCTCGTCCTCTGGCTGCATGATGCCGGGGGGAGAGTTCATCCGAGGCACTCCCTGAGCGAGAGCAGCGAGCGCCTGATCCAGGATTTTACGGTGCCGATCGGCAGGCTCAAGCGGCCCGCGATCTCGCCATGGGTGAGGCCCTGGACGAAGGCCAGCAGCACGATTCCGCGCCGCTGCGGAGGCAGGGTCTCCAGGCAGCCTCGCAAGGCCTTTGCGTCCGACAGCTTCGACATCACGGTTTCCGGATCGTCCTCTTCGCTCGCCGCTTCCTCTGCGACGGGCGTATCGCTGGTCTCGGTGCGCTTCTCGTCCCGCAGGATCGAGAGCGACCGGTTGCGCAGGATCGCGTAGATCCAGGTCAGGCCGCCGCCGCGCTGCGGATCGAACCGCGCGGCATGGCGCCAGACCAGCACGAACGCATCCTGCACGGCCTCCTCGGCCAAGGCGCGACGCTTCAGCAGACGCTGGGCAACACCGAGCATACGCGGCGACTCCGCATCGTAGATGCGCTTCAGCGCCAATTTATCTCCGGCGGCACAGGCAAGCAGCGCGGCCTCGATCATTGCGGCCTTGTCTGGTTGCATCGCGTCGAC
The DNA here is from genome assembly GCF_056406735.1 of Allobosea sp. P1_B10. Classification (NCBI taxonomy): domain Bacteria; kingdom Pseudomonadati; phylum Pseudomonadota; class Alphaproteobacteria; order Hyphomicrobiales; family Alloboseaceae; genus Allobosea; species Allobosea sp. P1_B10. The sequence goes on from NZ_JBFTZP010000002.1 coordinate 274,532, forward strand.
CGCCATCCTTGTCTCCTTGCCCGCAAGAGGTGCGCCGTACCGATCCCGGCCAGAGACTACACGTCGCTTCACCTGCTGGATGCAGCGATTTTCTTTATTTTTCAGCGCGCATCCGCAGCGCGCCGCCCGGCTTACCCGGTTGGAGTGCCGAGTTCCCCAAGGGGCCACGGCGCCGCGACGACACCAACCGGAGGATGACGACATGACCAAGACAACGCGCCTCGCGCTGATCGCCTCGACAATGCTGGGCGCCTCGCTCGCCCTGCCGCTGGCGGCCCAGGCCGGAATGCTGGCGGCGCTGACCGGCGACGACACGCTGACCATGATCGACACCGCGACCCAGAAGGCGGGCAAGTCGATGAAGGTCACAGGGATCAGCGGCAAGATCGCCGGCATCGATGTCCGGCCGGCGGACGGCATGCTCTACGCGCTGACCGTGGACGGCACGATCTACACCGTCGACAAGGACGGCAAGGCGACGATGAAGTCGAAGATGGACACGGTGCTGTCTGCGAGCGCCATGGCCACGGTCGATTTCAACCCGGTGGCCGACCGGATGCGCGTGATCGGTTCGGACGGGACGAACCTGCGGGTCAATGTCGACGACGGCAAGACCACGGTCGATGGAAAGCTGAAATTCGCCGAGACCGATATGCACAAGGGCGAGGGCCCGATGATCGTGGCTGGCGCCTATGTGAACGCCATGAAAGGCGCCAAGGAGACGGTACTCTACGATATCGACGCCAAGATCGGCGGATTGATCAAGCAGGCACCGCCCAATGACGGCGTGCTCGGCGCGGTGGGCAAGCTTGGCGTGATGCCCAAGGCGATCGCCTTCGACATCGAGACCGCCGCGGATGGCTCGAATACGGGTTGGCTGCTGGCGGACGGGGCCCTGCACAAGGTCGACCTCGCCACCGGCAAGGCCTCGATGGTCGGGAAGGTCACCGGGCTCAGTGCGCCGGTGCGTGATGTCGCGTCGCTGCCGGCGATGTAAGGCTCGCGTGACCTGAACGACCATCCGAGAGGGCCGTCGCTTCGCCGGGAAGCGGCGGCCTTTCACATTTCAGGCTGATCTCAGGCCCATTCGCGCTGGGCGAGCTTGGCCTCATAGGCGTCGATCCGCGGCTTCTTCTCCATGGTCAGGCCGATATCGTCGAGGCCGTTGAGCAGGCAGTGCTTGCGGAACGGGTCCAGTTCGAACTTGAGCGTGCCACCGTCGGGGCCCTTGATCTCCTGGTTCGCGAGATCGACCGTGAGCGTAGCGTTCGAGCCGCGATCGGCATCGTCGAACAGCTTCTCGAGGTCCTCGGGCGAGACGACGATCGGCAGGATGCCGTTCTTGAAGCAGTTATTGTAGAAAATGTCGGCGAACGAGGTCGAGATCACGCAGCGGATGCCGAAGTCGAGCAGCGCCCAGGGGGCGTGCTCGCGCGAGGAGCCGCAGCCGAAATTGTCGCCGGCGATCAGGATCTCGGACTTGCGATAGGCCGGCTGGTTCAGCACGAAATCGGGGTTCTCCGAGCCGTCCTCCTTGTAGCGCATCTCGGAAAACAGCGCGGTGCCGAGGCCGGTGCGCTTGATCGTCTTCAGGTACTGCTTAGGGATGATCATGTCGGTGTCGACATTGATCACCTTCATCGGGGCCGGCGTCGAGGTCAGGGTGGTGAAGGGCTGCATGGCGGGAACTCCGATGGTCTTTGTGGCAGTGAACTGGTGAGATCTAGAGCTGCGAAGTCAGCAGCTTGAAGCTGGCGAAGCTGAAGAAGGCGGCGAGACAGGCCTCGGCCTTGCGGCGGACGCGGCGATATCCGGAGATCATCGAGGCGGTCGAGAACAGGACAGCCCAGAACTGGTTGATGCCCAGCGAGATCGCCATGCAGCCGAGGATGATGGCGTAGAGCACGACGGGCGGCGTGTCGGGACGCAGGCCGAGCGCGATGATCGCCGTCCAGCTCAGGATCGCCTTGGGGTTGGTCAGGTGCATCAGGTAGCCGCGCAGGAAATTGCGGTGGCCCGAGACCGAGGGGCGGGCCGCGGGCATCTCGACCCGCATGGCCGAACGCGCCGAACGCCAGGCCAGGAACAGTAGATAGACGCCGCCGACGATCTTGATCGCGTAGAGAGCGCCGGGATGGGCGACGACAATGCCGGTGACGCCGATGGCGGCCAATATGCCCCAGGTCAGGGAGCCTGCGGTGACGCCGAGCGCCAGCGTCGCGCCAGCACTGCGGCCGCGCTCCATCGAGGTCGCCATGATCGCGAGATTGCTCGGGCCCGGGCTGGCGACGACGAGGAAGAACGCCGCATAGACCAGTGCGAGGTCAGGCAGGTGTCTCATCAGGTCGGCCAGCATCACTCGCGCTCCGCTGCGGCTTCGATGGCTTCCATGTCCTCGTCGGAGAAGCCGAAATGGTGGCCGATCTCGTGGACGAGGACGTGGCTGACGATGCCGCCCAGCGTCTCGTCATGCTCGGCCCAGTAATCCAGGATCGGGCGGCGGTAGAGATGGATCGTATTGGGCATCTGGCCGGTCTGCGGGGCGTAGCCCTGCTGCGGCAGTCCGATGCCGGAGAACAGGCCAAGGATGTCGAAGGGGCTTTCGGCCTCGAGTTCCTTGCAGACGTCGTCGTCGGGGAACTCGGTGACGTTGAAGATCACGTCGCTGCAGAGTGCGCGGAACTCCTCCGGCAACCGGTCGAACGCCTCCTGCGCCATCACTTCGAATTCGGCGATGGAGGGCGCCTTGGCGTCTTCCCAGGTGATCGCAGAGCCGCTCTCGGCCTGCGCGCTGGCGCTTGCCGATGCGGAGGCGGTCGCTGAAATCGTCGGTACGCTGCCCATCACCAGATCTTCAATTGATGGCCGAGCCACCAGGCCAGCACGATGCACAGGACCAGAGAGAGGGAACGCCCGATGCGGCGTCCCCAGAGTTCGATCCGGTCGCCCTCGGGCGCGTCGCCGCCGGAAAAATGTTCGGCGGCACGCCCCATCGAGGAGCCCAGAAAGCTCTCGTCGTCGCGCTTGACGCGCGCCAGCGCGTCCTTGGCTTCAGCTGCCCGTGCGGCTTCGCGGGGATCGCTCGACATGTCGCTCTCTCCCCGCTGTCGCGGCTCAGGCGCCCAAGGTCCGGACGTCGACGAAGTGGCCGGCCAGCGCTGCTGCTGCGGCCATCTGCGGCGAGACCAGATGCGTGCGGCCGCGATAGCCCTGGCGGCCCTCGAAGTTGCGGTTCGAGGTCGAGGCGGCGCGCTGTCCGGGCTTGAGCTGGTCGGGGTTCATGCCCAGGCACATCGAGCAGCCGGGCTCGCGCCATTCGAAGCCGGCGGCGAGGAAGATCTTGTCGAGCCCCTCGGCCTCGGCCTGCTGCTTCACCAGGCCGGAGCCGGGCACGATCATGGCGTAGTCGAGATTGCCATGGATCTTCTTGCCTTCGACGATCTTGGCGACGGCGCGCAGATCCTCGATGCGGCCATTGGTGCAGGAGCCGATCCAGATCACGTCGAGCGGGATGTCGATCATCTTCGTGCCGGCGGTCAGGCCCATGTAATCGAGCGCGCGCTGCTTGGAACTGCGCTTGGTCTCGTCCGCGATCAGCGCGGGGTCGGGCACTACGCCGGCGACCGAGATCACGTCCTCCGGGCTGGTGCCCCAGGAGACGATCGGCGGCAGGTTGTTGGCGTCGAGGCGCACGATGCGGTCGTAATGCGCGCCTTCATCGGTGCGCAGTGTGTCCCAGTAGCGCAGGGCCGCTTCCCAGGCCGCGCCCTTGGGCGCGCGCGGGCGGTCCTTCAGATAGGCATAGGCCTTCTCGTCGGGGGCGACCATGCCCGCGCGGGCGCCGCCTTCGATCGACATGTTGCAGACGGTCATGCGGCCTTCCATCGAGAGCGCGCGGATCGCCTCTCCGGCATATTCGATGACCGAGCCGGTGCCGCCGGCCGTGCCGGTCTCGCCGATGACCGCGAGCGTGATGTCCTTGGCAGTGACGCCCGAGGCCAGCGTGCCGTCCACCTGGACGAGCATGTTCTTGGCCTTCTTCTGGATCAGCGTCTGGGTGGCGAGCACGTGCTCGACCTCGGAGGTGCCGATGCCATGCGCCAGCGCGCCGAAGGCGCCATGGGTCGAGGTGTGGCTGTCGCCGCAGACAATCGTCGTGCCGGGCAGGGTGAAGCCCTGCTCGGGGCCGACGATGTGGACGATGCCCTGGCGGATATCGAGCTCATTGAAATACTCGACGCCAAAGTCCTTGGCATTCTTGGCGAGCGCCTCGACCTGGATGCGGCTTTCTTCTTCCGCGATGCCCTTGGAGCGGTCGGTCGTCGGGATGTTGTGGTCGACGACGGCCAGCGTCTTGTGCGGGGCATGGACCTTGCGGCCGGTCATGCGCAGCCCCTCGAAGGCCTGCGGGCTGGTGACCTCATGCACGAGGTGGCGGTCGATATAGAGCAGGCAGGTGCCGTCATCCTGACGGTCGACGATGTGGTCGTCGAAAATCTTGTCGTAGAGCGTGCGCGGAGCGGCTGAAGACGTCATGGCAAAAGGCCTCGAATGACAGGAACGTGGAAAATCAGAAAAATCAGGGCGTCACGCGCGGGAAGCGGGTGAGCGCCGGCAGCTGGCCCGGAGCCAGGCTCAGGCGCTGCGAAGGCCTGCGGCAATCGACGACGAAAAGCGGCCGAAGAAGCGCCATGGCAAGCGAGCGTGGTCATCGAGCGCGACAAAGTCCTGCGTCGTCGGCAGGGCGGGCAGGTGGCCCTCTTCCTGGACGGAACGCAAACCCGGTGACTGGTCGGCTGGTCGAGACATTCCCTACTATTTAGCAGTTCCAATGAGCCCATACAATCATTCCTAGGCCGCTTCGGCCCTGACGAATTTGCATGAGCCGCTGCAGGCGCGCGGAATGCCGGTGCAGTGCGGGCCGCGTCTGGCGCATGATTAAATTCGCTATTTTTTCACCTCCTAGTGTTCACTATGCGTCATCGTCGGGTGGATAGACATGACATTGCCGGAAAATATTATTGATAGGTCTAGTCGCGATTCCGTTCTTTCTCAGAAACTAGTCCGCTTGAGCTATATCTTGTTGCGTATAGAGCCGTCGGCTGCCTCTCTAGAGCAGGACGTGCGTACATCCCAGGCTGCGGCTGTCATGTCGGTGCTGCCGCCACTTCTCGTCGCGAGCATGTTGTCAGCGGCGGTGGTGGGTGTGTCACTGGTGTTTCTCGGCTGGCTCATCTTTCCGCTGCTGTGGGTCGGCATCGTGTGCACCATCAGCAGCCTTGCGCTTTACCAGCTCAAGGCGTTGCGCAAGCGGCTCACGACCAAGGCTCCGTCGCAGCGGCTGATCGGCCGGATGATACGCGATTCCATGTTCATGGCACTGCCCTGGGCGGTGATGCCGATCATCGTCAACCCGGTGGTCGCGCCGGAGCTGCAGAACCTGATCAGCATCTCGATCACCGCGCAGGTCTGCGCCGGCCTGTTTGCCATGGCGAGCGTGCCCGCCGCTGCGATCCTGTTCTCCGGTACTGTGATCCTCGGCCGCATCGTGCACATCGTCATGCTGCCGAGCTCGATGGCATTCTCCGAGCTGGTCTTCATGATGATCTATGCCGCCGTGCTGCTCGCCACGCTGCGCTGCAGTTTCCTGATGTTCCTCTCGGGGATCCGGTCGCGACGCGACGTCGTGGAACTCGGTCGGCAGGCCGAGGAGAGGGCGCTGGAGCAGGCGGCGCGGCGCGGCGATGCCGAGGCGCATGTCGGGTTATTTCAGGGGCGCATGCACGGGATCATCGGGCCGTTCGGCCAGGCCGTACAGACACTGCAATCGACCTCGATGCAGCTCCTCGAGATCGCGGCTGCATCCGAGACCGCGACTGGCGAGGTTCTGCAGCGGCTCGAGACGATCAAGCTCGAGGTGGGCGAGAACGACCTGCATTCGCGGGCCCTGCAAAGCGCGATCGAGATGATCCGGGAAGAGGCCGGGAATACCAACGCGCTGGTGCAGGCCAGTTCCGCCGAGATCGAGTTGTCGCAGGCGACCAATGCGGAACTGATGCGCGCCGTCGTTTCGATCGGGCGCGTCTCCGACATGATCCGGGCCATCGCCTCGCAGACCAATCTCCTGGCGCTGAACGCAACGATCGAGGCCGCTCGCGCGGGCACTGCCGGCCGCGGTTTTGCCGTCGTCGCCAGCGAGGTGAAGCAGCTGGCGACACGGACCGAGGCCGCGACCCGCGAGATCGCCGCTGAGATCGCGCAGGTACGCGAGGCCTCCGAACGCTCGGCTGCGACCAGCGGCAGGATCAAGGGCTCGGCCGAGGCCATTGTCGGCGCGACCGAGGGCATTCTGCGCGCCGTCGACGAGCAGACGCTGGTGGTCGCCAACATCCGGTCTGCCCTCTCGATGACCGTGGACAGCTTCGGTGCAGTCTCGCACATGGTCAACGCGTTCGCGGTCCAGGCTGGCAAGACGATCGGCAAGGGGCGCAATGTCGCCAAGGCTGCGGATGCATTCCAGGCCTCGGCACGCGAACTGGAGGATACGGCTGCAACCTTCTCGACCCTGATCGTCGGGGATCGCGCGCAGGCTTGAGCGCGCTCCCCTCGGGCAATTCACGCACAAAAAAACGCGGCCCCGAAGGACCGCGTTTGAAACTTCAGCCGATGTAAGCCGGGGCTTACTTGGCGGCGGGCTTGGCGCCCTTGGCCGGACGGGCCTCGACGCGCTCGGCGATACGGGCCGACTTGCCGCGACGGTCACGCAGGTAATACAGCTTGGCGCGACGCACCTTGCCCTTGCGGATCACTTTGATCGAATCGATGTTCGGCGAATACAGCGGGAAAACGCGCTCGACGCCTTCGCCATACGAGATCTTGCGAACCGTGAAGGCCTGGTTCAGGCCGCCGCCGTTACGGGCGATGCAGACGCCTTCGTAAGCCTGGACACGGCTGCGCTCGCCTTCCTTGACCTTGACGTTGACCTGGACGGTGTCGCCGGGCTGGAAGTGCGGGATCTCGCGACCTTCGCTGAGCTTGGCGATCTGCTCTTTGTCGAGCTGTTCGATGATGTTCATGGGTATCTCCATTCGCCGTTGTCGCGTGTGTGCACGCGGGCGTTCGGCACGCTGTTTTCAGTTGAGTGACGGGGCCATACAGGAGGCCGGGGGCTTTGTCGAGCCGGCTTGCGTCCGCCAAATCGATTTGGCCTGAGGGCTGGCGCCGTGCATACCGTCGCAGCAGACCTACCGTAAACGCTACAGGGTTTGGAAGCCATGTCCGATACAGCTGTCAAAGTCGCCCTCGTGACCGGAGCCGCGCGCGGCATCGGGCTGGCAACCGTGAAGCGGTTCCTGGCGGATAGCTGGCAGGTCGCGCTGCTCGACATCGATGCCGTCGGGCTGTCGCAGGCCATGGCGGAGCTCGATGCACCCCGCGCCACGCTGTCGATCACCTGCGATGTCTCCGATCCCGCCGCCGTCGAGTCTGCGTTCGAGGCGGTTGCGCAGCGTTTCGGGCGGCTCGACGCGCTGGTCAACAACGCCGGGACGGCGGTGTTCAAGCCGCTGCTCGAGACCAGCTTCGACGAATGGAACCGCGTGCTGGCGGTGAACCTCACCGGACCCTTCCTGACGACGCAGTTCGCGGCTCCGATGATGGCCGACGCCGGCGGCGGCGCCATCGTCAACATCACCTCGATCTCGGGCCTGCGTGCCTCGACGCTGCGCGTTGCCTACGGGACCTCGAAGGCAGCGCTCGCGCACCTCACCAAGCAGCAGGCGGCGGAACTGGCGGGCCTGGGCATCAGGGTCAATGCCGTCGCGCCCGGCCCGGTCGAGACCGCCATGGCCAAGGCGGTGCATTCGCCGGAGATCCGGGCCGACTACCGCGATGCCATCCCGCTGGCGCGCTACGGGCTGGAGGAGGAGTTGGCGGAGGCCATCTTCTTCCTGTGCGGTGACAAGGCGAGCTACATCACGGGCCAGACCCTGGCCGTCGATGGCGGCTTCGATGCCGCCGGCATCGGCCTGGCGACGCTTCGCGGCGAGCGGCGCAACCGGTAGGGCGGGGCGTCCGCGCGCTGCAGAGCGTGTGGTCGGAGAGGGATCGGCGCACTTCGAGCATTCCGCCGAGCGTGCCGATCTATTGAGCGGCAACTTCATCCGTGTGACCTCGCCGCCGGCGCGGAGCGCAATGGATTTTTGTCTTGCGCCCCACAACCAACGGCGCGAACCTGCCCTGACGTATTCCTCTCCGACGGCCGCCCGACCTTGTCGGGCCGGAGCGACCGCCGCCCGACCGGCGTGGGCGCTCCAGTCCCGAGCCGGCCTTCCGCCGCAAGGAGATTCCGGAGGTCTCGATCTCCGTTCCTTCGCGGTCAACCCCGAAGGAGGACGTGATGGCTTCCACGACAGCTCGTAGCGCAGGGTCCGCGACCGGCGTCAGAGGCGAGGGGCCGCGATGCATCGCGATCGTCGGCCCCTTCCAGAGCGGCAAGACGACGCTGCTCGAAAGCATTCTGGAGCGCTGCGACGGGCTATCTCGTGCCGGCTCCGTTAAAACCGGAAACAGTGTCGGCGATGCCGCGCCAGAGGCGCGCGCGCACCAGATGAGCACCGAACTCAACGTCGCATCGGCTGATTTTCTGGGCCAGCGCTTCCAGTTCATCGATTGTCCAGGCTCGGTAGAGTTCCTGCACGAGATGCGCCATGTTCTGCCCGCGGTCGATGCCGCCGTGGTGGTCTGCGAGGCGGATGATCGCAAAGCGCCCGCGCTCGAACTCGTGCTGCGCGAACTCGAGGAAGCCGACATCCCGCGCTTCCTGTTCCTGAACAAGATCGACACAGCCTCGCGCCGTGTGCGCGAAACCCTCGCCATTCTACAGCGCTCCTCGCGCACGCCGCTGCTGCTGCGCCAGATCCCGATCTGGCAGAACGGCATCGCCATCGGGTTCATCGACCTCGCGCTCGAACGCGCCTTCATCTATCGCGAGCACGCCGCCAGCGAGGTCGTGCCGCTCGCCGCCGACGAGAGCGTACGCGAGAAGGAAGCGCGCTTCTCCATGCTGGAGACGCTCGCCGACTACGACGACGCACTTATGGAGGACCTGCTCGGCGACATGGAGCCGCCGCGCGACCGGATCTTCGATGATCTCGCGCGGGAGTTGCAGCATCGCCACGTCGTGCCGGTCCTGATCGGCGCGGCCGAGCGAGGCCATGGCGTGACGCGGCTGCTGAAGGCCCTGCGGCACGAGGCGCCGTCGCTGGCGGAAACACGCGGGCGTATCGGCGTGGTAGCCGAGGGCGTGCCGCTCGCGCAGGTGATGAAGACCTGGCATTCCAGCCATGGTGGCAAGCTCTCCTTTGCCCGCGTGCTGCGCGGAGAACTGGCGGAAGGCGACACGGTGACCTCGTCGGGCGGGGCGGAGACGCGGATCGCCGGGGTGCTCGCCCTGAAGGGGGCCGAACAGACCCGCCAGCCTTCCGCGCGCGAGGGCGAGGTCGTCGCCTTTGCGCGGCTCGAAGGCGTGCTTACCGGCGATGCTCTGGCCCTTGGCAAACAGAGGGCGGGCGTTGTGAATTCGATCTCACCCCCCGAGGCTGTGCATGCGCTGGCGATCGCGGTCCGGGATCGCAAGGACGATGTGCGGCTCAATGCGGCGCTCGGCCGGCTGGTCGAGGAGGATACGGCGCTCTCGATGGCGCATCTGGCGGAACTCGGCGAACTCAGGCTTTCGGGCCAGGGCGAGATGCATCTGCGTGTCGCCCTGGAGCGACTGTCTGGCCGTTATGGCGTCGCGGTCGAGTGCCGGCCCCCGCAGGTCGGGTATCGCGAGACGATCAGGGGCAAGGCCGGCGCGCGCGGCCGGCACCGCAAGCAGAGCGGCGGGCATGGCCAGTATGGTGACGTCGTGCTGGAGGTCGCGCCGCTACCGCGCGGCGACGGCATCCGCTTCGTGGACCGGATCGTCGGCGGGGCGGTGCCGCGCCAGTACATCACCTCGGTAGAGGCCGGCATCCGCGACTTCTGCCAGAACGGCCCGCTTGGCTTCCCGCTCGTCGATATCGAGGTGACGCTGACGGACGGCTCCTACCACAGCGTCGATTCCTCCGACATGGCGTTCCGGCAGGCGGCGCGGATTGCCATGGCCGAGGCCGTGCCACAGGCAAAACCGGTTCTGCTGGAACCGATCCTGGCCGTCGAGATCGTCGTGCCGTCTGACGCCATGGCGCGCGCCTCTGCGATCATCTCGGGGCGACGCGGGCAGATCCTCGGCTATGACACGCGCCCCGGCTGGCGTGGCTGGGACCAACTCAACGCGCTGATGCCGGAGGCGGAGATGGCGGGGCTGATCGTGGAGCTGCGCTCGGTGACGGCTGGCGTCGGCAGCTTCAGCGCGCGATTCGACCATCTCGCGGAACTCGCCGGAAAGCCCGCGGATTCGATCGTCTCAGCCCATGCCCAACTCGTGGCGGCGGCCCAGGGGCGCTGAAGGGAGTGTTGCGGCGAAGGTTCTTATATAAACCTTTTTAGGCGAATTGTCGGGCGGGCGCTTGCGTCCGCCCGCGTGGTTTCGCAGTGTATGGTCATGAAAATGCGTTGCCGCTCCCGTTTACGCGGGCGAAGGCCGGCGCAAGGGGAGGGACGATCATGACCGCGATGAACGCCGCGACGGCGAAGCCGGATCCGCGCCCCTGGCTGAAGCACTATCCCGCTGCCGTGCCGCCGGCGCTCGATCCCGACCAGGTCGGCACGCTTGCGGACCTGATCCGCGAAGTTTGCGTCAAGTATGCAGACCGCGACGCCTTCGAGAGTTTCGGCAAGTCGATCAGCTTTGCCGAGACGGGCAAGGCGGCGCAGGCCTTCGCCGGCTGGCTCCAGGCGCAGGGGCTGAAGAAGGGCGATCGCGTCGCCCTGATGATGCCCAATATCCTGGCCTATCCGGTGGCGATCTTCGGCGCGCTGCTCGGCGGCTACACCGTGGTCAACGTCAACCCACTCTATACGGCGCGGGAGTTGACGCATCAGGTCAATGATTCCGGCGCACGCATTCTCGTCGTCATCGAGAACTTCGCGCATGTCGTAGAGGACGCGAAGCCCAACCTGAAGGTCGAGACCATCGTCATCACGACGCCCGGCGACCTGATGGGGTTCAAGGGTACGATCGTCAATTTCGTCGCGCGCAAGGTCAAGAAGGTCGTCAAGCCCTTCAACCTTCCCGGCTCGATCACGATGAAGGCGATCCTGGCGAAGCCGAGGGTGATGACGCCGGTCCAGGTGCTGCCCGAGGATATCGCCTTCCTGCAATATACCGGGGGGACGACGGGCGTCGCAAAGGGCGCGATGCTGACGCATCGCAATGTCGCGTCGAATGTCGAGCAATGCGTGCTCTGGCTCGGCTGGGCACTGGAGCCGCCGCTCGGCCGCACCGACTACCAGCACGTCATGGTCACGGCGCTGCCGCTCTATCATATCTTCGCGCTGACCTGCTGCTGCATCTTCATGCTGCGCATCGGCGCCAAGGGCCTGCTGATCGCCAATCCGCGTGATATCCCGGGTTTCGTCAAGACGCTGAAATCGAGCCGGATCACGCTCTTCTCTGGCGTGAACACGCTCTACAACGCGCTCGCCAGCCATCCCGAGATGAAGGATGTCGACTTCTCCGAACTGCGCTTTGCAGTGGCGGGAGGCATGGCCACCCAGGGCGCGGTCGCCAAGCGCTGGAAAGATGTCACCGGCCGGCCGATCGTCGAGGGCTACGGCCTGTCGGAGACCTCGCCGGTGGCCTCGATCAACCGGCCCGACATCACCGAGTTCTCGGGAACGATCGGGTTCCCGCTGCCTTCCACCGACTTCGCCATTCGCGATGCCGAGGGCCATGATATGCCACTTGGCGAGCCCGGCGAACTCTGCATCCGCGGACCTCAGGTCATGCCGGGCTACTGGAATCGTCCTGACGAGACCGCGAAGGTGATGACTGCCGACGGCTTTTTCCGCTCGGGAGATGTCGCCGTGCAGCTGCCGGACGGCCAGTTCAAGATCGTCGACCGGATGAAGGACATGATCCTGGTCTCCGGCTTCAACGTCTATCCCAACGAGGTCGAGGACGTACTCGCGCAGAACCCCGGCGTGCTTGAGGCCGCCGTCATCGGGCTGCCGGACGAGCATTCCGGCGAGGCCGTGACTGCCTTCGTCGTGAAACGCGACCAGGCGATCACCGAGGCGGATCTGCGCACCTACTGCAAGACCAGCCTCACGGGCTACAAGGTCCCCAAGCAGATCATCTTCCGCGAGAGCCTGCCAAAGACCAATGTCGGCAAGGTGTTGCGCCGTGCCTTGCGCGAAGAGATCGCCGCCCAGCGCTCATAGGGAACGAGCTATCCGCGAAGTGGCTTGGCAAGAGATTATTCTGCTCTAATCTGCCCCGCGAACGACCGAGTCCCGCTTTGGGCGGAGTCGCCGGGCTATTGACCGGGCGCAATCAAGACGCGCCTCGTGCCTTGCGACGACGGTCTCTGACAACCCGGGAAGGGTGGCTGTTGCCTCGTCGCTTGATCGAATTGCCTTTGCTGCGCCGTCTGAAACCAGGACTTTATGTCCATGATGAGGAAGCGCTGAACGCCGAGCCGGCCGTTGAGTTGCTGACAGAGCCTCTCACGCCGATCGATGCGTTTTTCATCCGCAACAACGGAACGCTGCCGGAAACCGGCCCCGCCGAGGACTGGACGCTGACCATCGACGGCGAAGTCGAGCGGCCGACGCAATGGTCGCTCGCTGGCCTGCGCGAACACTTCGAGGTCGTGACCCTGACCGCGGTGCTGGAATGCGCCGGCAATGGCCGGTCGCTGTTCTCGCCGGCTACGGACGGTTTGCCCTGGCGGCTCGGCGCTGTCGGTTGTGCGCGCTGGACGGGCGTCCGGCTGAAGGATGTGCTCGCACACGCGGGCGTCAAGCCGAGCGCGATCTATACCGGGCACTATGCGCCCGACCGCAGCTTTTCCAACGCTGAAAAGCCGGCGCTGTCGCGCGGCCTGCCGATCGCCAAGGCGCTGAGCCCGGATACGCTGATCGCCTTCGAGATGAATGGCGAGCCGTTGCCAGCCCTCCATGGCGGGCCGCTGCGCATCGTCGCACCGGGCTTTCCAGGCTCGGCCTGGCAGAAATGGCTCGACCGGATCTCGCTGCGCGATTGCGTGCATGACGGCGAAAAGATGGGCGGAACCGACTACCGCATGCCACGTGAGGCCGTTCGGCCGGGCGAGGCACTGGACCCGCAACTGTTCGACGTCATCACCGACATGCCGGTGAAGTCGCTGATCGCGCGGCCGGCGCCCGGCTTCACCGTGGCTGTCGGAGACACCCTCAAGGTGGAGGGCTTCGCCTGGAGCGGCGCGATCCCGGTGGCCGGGCTGCAGGTCTCCTGCGACGGCGGCGCGACCTGGCGCGAGGTTGCGCTGGAAGAAGGCGAGGGCGCCTTCGGCTGGCGTCGGTTCGGGGTGGAGTTCGCGATCACGCAGGCCGGGCCGGTGATGGTGATGGCGCAGGCTTTCGACATCGAGGGCAACATCCAGCCGCTCGACCCCGTCTGGAATCCGCGCGGCTACTGCAACAACCAGGTGCAGCGGGTCAGCGGCGCAGCAGCCTGAGCCTTACGCAGCGATCAGCGCCCGTTCATCGGCTGCGTCGGCTGCAACCGCGACGATCTCGCCCGGGGCCGTCTCGCTGCGGAAGCGCACAAGCGTGAAATCCTCGGCACGGCCGGTATTGCCGCGCTCGGTGAGCACCGACAGGGGCTGGCCGATGCGGGCCTGAAGATGGCTCGCATGCGCCTGCTGGGCCGCGACGCGCAAGCGGCCTGCGCGTTCCGAGACGAGATTCCCCGGCAATTGCGGCATGCGGGCAGCCGGCGTTCCCGGACGCGGCGAATAGGGGAAGACGTGCACGAAGCTGAGGCCGCATTCGGCGACGAGATCGAGCGAGCGCGCAAACATGGCCTCGTCCTCGGTGGGGAAGCCGGCGATCAGGTCCGCGCCGAAGACGATATCCGGGCGCAGCTCGCGCATCTCGGTGCAGAAGCCGATGGCGTCGCTGCGGCTGTGGCGGCGCTTCATCCGCTTCAGGATGAGATCGTCACCGGCCTGCAGCGAGAGATGCAGATGCGGCATCAGCCGCGCTTCGGTGGCGATGAGATCGCGCAGGATGTCATCGACCTCGACGGCGTCGATCGAGGACAGGCGCAGGCGTGGCAATTCCGGCAGTTCGCGCAGGATCTCGCGCACCAGCGCGCCCAGCGTCGGGGCGTCGGGCAGGTCATGGCCGTAGCTCGTCAGGTCGACGCCGGTCAGCACGATTTCGCGGGCGCCACCTTCGAGCAGACGCCGGCATTGCGCGACGGCTTCAGCCGGAGCGAGCGAGCGCGAATTGCCGCGTCCGAAAGGAATGACGCAGAAGGTGCAGCGGTGGTCGCAGCCGTTCTGGACCTGGACGAAGCCGCGCGTATGGGTGGCCGAACGCCCCGTCCTCGCTGACTGCAGGGCCGACTGCCCCATGATGTCGGACACGGTGATCTTGTCCTCCGGAGCGAGCGCCTCGCCACCCTGGAGGCTGTTGGAGCCGGCCAGCGCCGTCCAGCTTCCAGCCTGCATCTTCTCGGCATTTCCGATGACGCGGGCGATCTCGGGCATCGCAGCGAAGGCGGCGGGGTCGATCTGGGCCGCGCAGCCTGTCACCACGACGGGGCGGTCGGGCTGCTCGCGCTTGAGCCTGCGGATGGCCTGCCTGGCCTGCCGCATCGCCTCGGATGTCACCGCGCAGCTATTGACGACGGCGACGTCGCGCAGGCCAGCAGCCTCGGCATTGTGCCGGATCGCCTCGCTTTCGACGATGTTGAGGCGGCAGCCGAAGGTGACGACCTCCAGCGCCATCAGGCTGCGCTCTCGAACAGGGTGGGGGCGAGCACGCCGTCCCATTCGAATTCGACCGGGCCGGTCATCAGAACATGGTCGTCGCGCTCTCGCCATTCGATGATGAGGTCGCCGCCGGGCAGGCTGACGCGGGCCTTGCGGGCGGACAACTCGCGCCGGACCGCAGCCACCAGCGCCGCGCAGGCGCCGGAGCCGCAGGCCTGGGTGATGCCCGCGCCGCGTTCCCAGACGCGCAGCACGATATGGTCGGGTGCGACAACCGCGGCCAGCTCGATATTGGCGCGATCGGGGAAGACCGGGTGGTTTTCCAGCAGCGGGCCGATCTGCTCGAGATTGAAGCGATAGGGATCGTCGACGAAGAACACCGCATGGGGGTTGCCCATGTTGACCGCGCAGGGGGTGTGCAAAATGGGCTCGTCGATCGGGCCGATCTGCAGCTCGAAGCGGGCGGTGTCGTGGAACGGCTCGGCCAGCGGGATCTCGTCCCAGGCCAGCCGAGGCTTGCCCATGTCGACGGTGAAGACGAGACCGCTCTCGCGCACGGCGTTGAGCAGTCCGCCCTTGGTCTGGAGGGTCAGCGTGGTCCGGCCGGGGTTGCCCATCGCGGGATCCGCCATCATCGCCCAGGCGACGCAGCGCGTGCCGTTGCCGCAGGCGCCGGCTTCCGAGCCATCGGTATTGTAGATGCGGATAAAGGCGTCGGTTCCGGGCGTCACCGCATCATGCAGCACCATCAACTGGTCGAAATGGGCGCGGGGCTCGGCGGCGATGGCGCGGGCCTCCGTTTCGGAGACGCGCAGGCGGGTTCCGCGCAGGTCCAGCACGGTGATCTGGTTGCCCAGGCCGTTCATCTTCAGGAACCGTCGCTGCGCCAGAGCGTTCATTTGGTCACACTTCCCTTAGTTGCGGGCTCTATGACGGAAACGACGCGAAAAAGCCACTCACATGCCGTTCCTGCGTGAAGGTGGACATCCTATGCTCCGCGGCAAGGGCGCGAATCGTTCCTTTTGGTCAGGGCCATGACAATGCGGCAATCCCGTTTCGGCATTCTGGCAGTGGCAGCGCTGCTCGGTTCTCTTCCTGTTGCGATAGCGCAGACGCGGGTTGCACCGCCGAGCGCGGTCGAATCCGCGCCCCTGGCGCCGCCACCCGGCGCCACCGTTCCGGTGCAGGCTCCGCCTGCCGCCGTGCCGGAGCCGGTGCCGTCGCCGCAGCCGGCACAACCGGCGCCCGCCCTGCCGGGGCCGGTGACGCCGGAGCCGGTGCAGCCCGCCCCGACGCCGCAGGTTCCGCTGGAGCCGCAACCGGTGCAACCGCCGCCGACTTTGCCGGCCCCGGGCCAGACATTGCCCGTGCCGCCGGTCACGCCGCAGCAGCAGACCGGGGTGCCCAATCCCAATGCCACCCTGGCCGGCAAGCCCGGTGATTCCAGCGAGGTCGATCCGGTTCAGCTGGTCGCCAAGCCGGTGCTAATGCTGTCGGGCCGTTCGAGCTGGGACCAGGGCTTCCAGACGCTGATCGAGACATTCCGTATCCTGCGGGCCGAGGCCGGCAAGGCAGGGCTGCCGATCGCGGGCCGCCCGCTCGCGCTCTTTATCGAGACCGACGACAACGGTTTCCGCTTCGAGGCGATGCTGCCGGTGGCCCAGGCGCCGGAAGGCTCGCGTTCGTCGGAATTCGGGCAGGGCGTGAAGCCTGGCCTGTCACCGGCCGGCAGCGCGCTGCGCTTCACCCATGTCGCGCCCTATGACGACATCGATTCCACCTACGAGACGATCACGGCTTATCTCGAAGCCAAGAGCATCACCGTGAAGGATGCCTTCCTCGAGGAGTATGTCAGCGAGCTCAAGGATCCCTCGGACCCCAATCTCGAGATCAACGTCTACGTGCAGCCGAAATAGTCCGCCGATTCCGTCATTGCGAGCGAAGCGAAGCAATCCACAGGGCGTAGAGCTCCATGCTGCTGGATTGCTTCGCTTCGCTCGCAATGATGACGGCGCCGGGCCGTCCGGCTCAGGCCGTCCAGTTCAGGCCCGGCCGCATCGGCTGGAAGCGATCCTCGGGTAGCCCGGCCTGCGCCAGCGCGGCCTTTAGCGCCTCGGGAGGGCGCTCGACCCCCTCGTCGGTGAGCTGGAACGTGCCCCAATGGTGGCCGATCGCGGCCTTGGCCTTCAGCGACAGCATGACCTTGACGGCTTCCTCGGGATTCATGTGGTTGTCCGACATGAACCAGCGTGGCTCATAGGCGCCGATCGGCAGCACGGCGAGTTCGAACGGCCCGTATTGCTCGCCCAGCACCTCGTAAAGCGAACCGTCATGGTAGCCGGTGTCGCCGACATGGAAGATCCGCGTCCGGCCGGCCTCGATGATGAACGAGCACCAGAGCGCCATGCGCCGGTCGAAGGCGCCGCGCGCCGACCAGTGGTAGGTTGGGACCAGCGTCACCGACAGGCTGTCCGAGAGCGCGACGCGATCCTTCCAATCATGTGCCTCGGTGCGGGCGTCGGGTATCCTCGCCTTGACGATCACGTCGTTGCCGAGCGGGACGATCATGCGCGGCCGGTCCCGGCCATGGATTCGAACCAGAGTCTCGACGTCGAGGTGGTCGTAGTGATTATGCGTGACCAGCACGGCATCGATCTTCGGCAGGTCGCCGAAGGCGACGCCCGGCGCGTTCACGCGCCTGGGACCGAGGAACGAGAAGGGGCTGGCGCGCTCGGAATAGACGGGGTCGACCAGAAGGTTCAGCCCGGCGACCTGGTAAAGGAACGAGGCGTGGCCGAGATGGACGATGCGGCAACCATCGACGCTGGCTGGCGGCTTGTCCTGCGGCGGCGTGGCGTAGAGTTCCGGAAAAGCCTCGCGCTCGCGCTTGCCGGTCTGCCATCTCCAGACGTCGAGCAGGCCTTTGGTCACCGGGCGGCCATCACTGAAGATCAGGCCATTGAAGTGATCGCTGACCGGCCCCTGGTAATAGGGGTTTCGCGAGCGGGCGATGGAGGCCCAGGCAAGGCCTGTCGAGGCGAGCAGCGCGGGAATGCCAAGGGCGGTCAGGAGTTTGCGGCGGTTCATGATCGGAGAGGTGGTTCCGGGCCGGCGATGCGTCAAGGGCGCGGTCAGTGTCCCGAGCGCATCGCGACCGTGGCGATGCCCGCGCCGACAAGCAATGTCCCGCCGGTCTTGTTGAACGCGGCAATCGCGCGCGGATTGCCCACCACGGAGCGGGCGCGGGAGGCGATCAGCGCGTAGCCCATGGCATTGGCGAAGGCGAGCGTGATGAACGTCGCCTCGAAGATCAGCATCTGCGTCCAGAAATGCCCTTTGGCATCGAGGAACTGCGGGAGGAACGCCACGAAGAAGGTGATGCTCTTGGGGTTCAGGGCCGTCACCAGCCAGGCATGGGCGAGCATCTTCCAGGATGAGACGGCATCCTCGCGCGGCTTGGCGTCGAGCGAGCCGCCGGCGCGGAACAGTTTGATGCCGAGATAGATCAGATAGGCCGCGCCGACCCATTTCAGGGCGGTGAAGATCGTTGCGGAAGCAGCCAGCAGCGCGCCGACTCCGAGCATGGACAGCGTCATGGCCGTGAAGTCGCCAAGCGCGACACCGACTGCCATGGGAAACGCGGTGCGCCAGCCCTGGCCCAGCGCATAGGACATCACCAGCAGGATGGTGGGGCCGGGGATCACGAGCAGGACGGCGGTGGCAGCAGCGAAGGCAGCCCAGGCTTCGAAGGTCATGGCATGGTCGCTCCAAGGGACGGTACGGAGCCATCCCCAGCCGACAGAGATTGTAAAGTGATATCCGAGGCGTTAGCGCGGCACCGCAGCGTTAGAGCCGAAATACCCCACCGGCCCCGCAGATATCTCGCGTCTTCGCTCGGGCTCGGCTGCGATCACCAACGCCCAGTACGCGCGGTAGGTCGTGCTCGGGTCCTTGGCCAGCGCGATGCCGAAGCGGGTCGCCTCCTTCATGAGGAGGTTGGCGTCGTGGCCTGGCGATTTGCGCCAGTCCTCGAAGACTTCCTGCGTGGAATAGGCGCCCCCGCCGAGGTTTTCCGCGACGCGCGCCGAATCGAGCCCGGCTGCGTGCACGCGTGAGGTGAAGCTGCCGCCGACGGTATGGGAGAGCGCGTTCCCCGCGATCATCGCGTCGGCCTGGGTCTGGGCCATCGCCGTCAGGCCGGGGTCGAGGCGCACTGGCCCGAGGCCGCGGCTGGCGCGATATCCGTTCAGGATGCGGCCGGCCTCGGCCGGGTCGACGCGCACGGAGGCCAGGCGCTCGGCGCTGCGGGCGTCCAGCGGCGTGCTGCGACGGGTTTCGCTGGCGCAGGATGCGAGGGCCAGCGCCATGGCGAGCGCGGCGATTCGGGGCAGGGTCTTGCTTGTCATGGAACGGCATGTCCTCCAGCCGTGAGGCTTGGCGGTCAATCTGGGCCGTTCTGCGATGGCCTGCCCGCCGGCGTCAGCGACGGGCGCCGCCGATGATGCGGCAGAGGGCGTCCCGGACATAGGCCTCGGGCGCGATCTGGCCGGCCTGTACGACGAATTCGGCATCGACGCGTGTCCCGCCGCCGAGCTTGCGCGCCGTGACCCGCAGCGTCTGCGGGCGACCGGAGCCGGACGTTTCCTGGATCGCCGCTACGGAACTCGTGGCGCTGTCGACGCGGATGCCTACGAATCCCTCGGCCGCGACGGCCGCAGCAAGGTCCTTCAGCACCGGCGCCGCCTGGCGGTTGCCGATCAGGTCCCAGGTCCGGTAGGTGATCCCGGTGACCATCGGCACGCCGTCCGCCTTGAAGTTCCGGGGGCAGGCCTGCTGCGCCTGTGCTTGGGACAGGCCAAGAAACAGTCCTGCCAGCAGGGCCAGGCTGGACTTTGCGGTGATTGCGGGCATGGCGGCTTCCTGATGAGGGTGACCATGCGTAGCAGAGGGGGGCGGCTGATCAAGCAGCCCGAAAGGCCTGTCCGGCATCGCAAAAGCCGCCAAACTTGACTTTCGCCACAATCCTGGGCTTTAACCCGCGCATTCGTTTCGCCGACATCGTCGAGACCACATCCGCCGACCGGGCCGCGCCTAGCGCCATGTGAGCCCGGAGGTCAACGCCCGACAGCGCGTCTGCGCCCTCGGGCGCGAAACCGCTTGGCGATTGGGTCTTGCCGCTGCCGGTCCCCGAGGCAACCACGCAAGGTCCGCATGTTCGGCACGCTGAGTGACAGACTGTCCGGCATCCTCTCGGGTCTTACCCGCAGGGGTTCGCTGACCGAGGACGACGTCAATGCCGCGCTGCGCGAGGTGCGCAAGGCGCTGCTCGAGGCCGACGTCGCGCTCGAGGTCGTGCGGTCCTTCACCGACAAGGTGCGCGAGCGCGCCGTCGGGGCGGAAGTCCTCAAGTCGATCACGCCCGGCCAACAGGTCATCAAGATCGTCAACGACGCGCTGATCGACATGCTCGGCGGCGAGGGCGAGGGCATCACGCTCGATGCCGTGCCGCCGGTGCCGATCCTGATGGTCGGCCTGCAGGGCTCGGGCAAGACGACCTCCACTGCCAAGATCGCCAAGCGCCTGACCGACCGCAACAAGAAGCGCGTCCTGATGGCCTCGCTCGACACGCGCCGTCCGGCCGCGATGGAGCAGCTTGCCATCCTCGGCAAGCAGGTCGGCGTCGACAGCCTGCCGATCGTCGCCGGTCAGTCGGCCGTGCAGATCGCGCGCCGCGCCATCGAGGCTGCCAGGCTCGGCGGCTACGACGTCGTCATGCTCGACACCGCGGGCCGCGTGACGCTCGACGACACGCTGATGGCCGAGGTTGCCGAGGTCAAGGCGGCGACCAACCCGCATGAAGTCCTGCTCGTCGCCGATGCGCTGACCGGCCAGGACGCGGTCAACACCGCGCGCGCCTTCGACGCTCGCGTCGGTCTGACCGGCATCGTACTGACCCGCATGGATGGCGACGGCCGTGGCGGCGCCGCGCTCTCGATGCGCGCCGTCACCGGCAAGCCGATCAAGCTCGTCGGCACTGGCGAAAAGACCGATGCGCTCGAGGATTTCCATCCTTCGCGCGTCGCCAACCGCATTCTCGGCATGGGCGACATCGTCGGCCTGGTCGAGCGTGCGGCCGAGACGGTCGATGCCGACAAGGCGCAGGCGCTGGCGCAGCGCCTGGCCAAGGGCAGTTTCGACCTGTCCGACATGCGGATGCAGCTCCAGCAGATGGAGAAGATGGGCGGCCTCGGCGGCGTGATGGGCATGCTGCCCGGCATGAAGCAGATGCAGGGCCAGCTCGCCAATTCCGGCGTCAACGACAAGATGATCAAGCGCCAGATCGCGATCATCGATTCGATGACGGCGGCCGAGCGCAAGAACCCCGACCTGCTCAAGAACAGCCGCAAGAAGCGCATCGCGGCCGGCTCCGGCACGTCGTCCGAAGCCATCAACAAGCTGCTCAAGATGCATCGCGGCATGGCCGACATGATGAAGCAGATGCAGAAGCAGAAGGGCGGCATGCTCGGCAAGCTCGGCCAGATGTTCGGCATCGGCGGCGGCGGCATGGGCGGCCTGCCGGCGGGCCTCGACCCCTCGAAGATGGACCCGGCCCAGCTCGCCGAGCTCCAGAAGCAGATGAGCGCCGGCGGCGGCATGCCTGGCCTGCCGCCCGGCGGGTTTCCCGGACTGCCCAAGGGCGTGACGCCGCCCGCCGGGATGATGCCGAAGCTGCCCGGTCTCGGCAGCGGGCTTCCAGGCAGGTCTTTGCCAGGGCTGGGGGGATCCAACCCTTTCGGAGGCAAGAAGAAGTGACCAAGCCCACCGAAATGCGCGTCGGCATGTTCGACGTGTTCAAGCAGGTCAAGGCGCGTCTCGACGACGCCAACCTGTCCTATGAAACCTCATCCTACCGGGACGACGCTTTTTCCTTCTTCGTGCATGCGCCCGGGGAATACTGGGAGATCGACGTTCTCGAGGACGGCTCCATCGATCTCGAAGTCTTCACGTCAACCGGCATGAAGGACGATCCCTGGGCCATGATCGACCAGCTGGTCGACGACAACAAGGCTTGAGAAGAATCATGAGTTTCAGCGCTGCAGAGATGTTGGCCAAGATCTGGTCGATCCAGCAGGCCTTGGAAGATGCGGGCATCGATCATTCGCCCACGATCTATCGGGACGACGCGATTTCGATCGTGGCGAATCCTCCCGGAGAGAAGTGGGAGATCGACGTCTGTGAAGACGGAAGCGTGGACTTCGAAGTGTTCAAGTCGACGCCGATGCAAGGAGAGGCGGAGCTGGAAGCAGCGATCGCCAAATTGAAAACCGAAAACGACCTCTAAGAAGGAAGACGAGAATGTCCCTTAAGATCCGCCTGACCCGTGGCGGCGCCAAGAAGCGCCCTTACTACCGTATCGTCATTGCCGATGCCCGCTCGCCGCGCGATGGCCGCTTCATCGAGAAGATCGGCTCCTATGACCCGATGAAGGCCAAGGATTCGCCGGAGCGCGTCGTGCTCGACATCGAGAAGGCCAAGGATTGGCTCGCCAAGGGCGCCCAGCCGACCGACCGCGTGCTGCGTTTCCTCGACGCCGCCGGCCTCGTCAAGCGTCCTGCCCGTAACAACCCCAACAAGGCTGTTCCCGGCGAGAAGGCCAAGGAGCGCGCCGAGAAGAACGCTGCCAAGAGCGCTGCCCCGGCCGAAGCCGCCGAGTGAGCCCCTTGACCCGTCGCCTTCCACGTTTCGGTCGGGCTTGTCCCGGCCATCCACCTCTTCGCTTGTCGAGGGCGGTGGTCGCGGCGTGGATGCTCGCCATCAGTGCGGGCGTGACGGGAGAGGCCGCGGCCATGCGGAATTGCTGCCATGGCCGCTGACAACAACCTCGTCCTGCTCGGTGTCATCGGCGCTGCCCATGGCATCAAGGGCGAGGTCCGCATCAAGGCGTTCACCGGCGATCCGCTGGCGATCGCCGGGTACGGCCCGCTCGTCGACGAGAAGGGTCGGCGTTTCGAGATCACCGATGCGCGCGCCGCCAAGGAGGTCGTGGTCGCACGGCTGAAGGGCGTCGCCACCCGCGAGGCGGCCGAGGCGCTGAACGGTGTCCAGCTGTTCGTGACGCGCGACAAGCTGCCCGCCAGCGAGGACGAGGACGAGTTCCTGCAGGCCGATCTCATCGGCTGCAGCGTCGTCGGCCCCGACGGGACCGTCCTGGGGTCCGTCACCTCCGTCGACAATTATGGCGCGGGCGACCTGCTCGACATCGCCACCCCCGATGGCCGCTCCATCCTGATGCCGTTCACCAAGGCATTTGCGCCGCGCATCGACATCGCCGCGCGCCGCATCGAAGCCGAGCCGCCGGAGGGATTGTTCGATGCCGAAGACGACGCCTGAGGCGCCTGCCGCCGCTCTGATCTTCGACATGGACGGCACCATCGTCGACAATATGCGCTATCATGAGGATGCGTGGGAACGCCTTCACACCGCCCACGGTTTGCCTTTCGATCGCGCAAGCTTCTTCGCCCATACGGCCGGCATGGCATCGGCCGAGATTCTGCGGCCCGTCTTCCCCGAGGCGAGCGCCGAGGAGATCGCGGCGCTGGGCCGTGACAAGGAAGTGTTCTACCGCGACGCCTATCGCGACCATATCGTGGCGCTGCCCGGCCTGCTCGAGCTGATGGCGCGTGCCGATGCCGCCGGCATTCCCATGGCGCTGGCCTCCGCCGCGCCTCCCGGAAATATCGACATCGTCGTCGACACGCTCGGCCTGCGCTCGCGGTTTGCGACGATCATCGCGCCCTCCCAGGGCTTTCGCGGCAAGCCGCATCCCGACCTGTTCCTTGGCGCAGCCGAGCGCATGCGGGTCGCGCCGGAACGCTGCATCGTCTTCGAGGATGCCCCAAACGGCTTCGAGGCGGCCCGCCGTGCCAACATGCGCGCGATCGCGCTGTTGACCATGCTGACCGAGAGCGATGTCGCTGGCTTCGACAACGTCATCGCCAGCGCAAAGGACTTTGTGGCGCTGCGCGACTTGCCTGCCTTGCGCTTCTGACAAGAGGCCGGCCCCTTCCGTCATTGCGAGCACAAGCGAAGCAATCCAGTTTCCGGAGCACTCCACGTCCCCTGGATTGCTTGGCTTACGCTCGCTACGACGTTTGACTGCCAGGATCCCAGAGAGCCTCTCGATGCCCTTTCGCGCCTCCGTCCTCACGCTCTATCCCGAGATGTTCCCAGGACCGCTCGGCGCCTCGCTGGCGGGCGAGGCCCTGCGGAAGGGCCTGTGGTCGCTGGAGACGCATCAGATCCGCGACCACGGCATCGGCCGGCACCGCAATGTCGACGACAACCCGGCCGGCGGTGGCGCCGGCATGGTGTTGCGCTGCGACGTGCTGGGCGCGGCCATCGATGCTGCGGTGCCGGCGGAAGACACCCGTCCGCGCCTGCTGATGTCGCCACGCGGGCGTCGGCTCGACCAGGCGCAGGTCCGCGAATGGGTATCGGGCGAGGGCGTGGTCATTGTCTGCGGGCGTTTCGAGGGCGTCGACGAGCGCGTCATCGAGGGGCGGGGCCTGACCGAGGTCTCGATCGGCGACTACATCCTCTCCGGCGGCGAGATGGCCGCCTTCATCCTGCTCGACGCCTGCGTGCGCCTGATTCCCGGCGTCATGGGCAAGGAAGCTTCGGGCGAAGACGAAAGCTTCGAGAACGGCCTGCTGGAATATCCCCACTACACCCGCCCGCGCGAATGGGAGGGCAGGGGTCTGCCCGAGGCGCTGCTGTCGGGGGACCATGCCCGCATCGCCCGCTGGCGCCGCGAGCAGGCCGAAGCGATCACGCGCGAGCGCCGGCCCGACCTGTGGGCTGGGCGGGAGGTTGAGGCTCGGCCGTCATCGCGAGCAAAGCGACGCGATCCAGACGCGTAGAGCCCGTCCTCCGAGGTTGCTTCGCTGCGCCCGCAATGGCGGTCAGCGCGCCGGGCGCACGCGCAGCACCTTGCCGTTGGCATCATCGACCAGCAGGTAGATAAATCCGTCGGGGCCCTGGCGGACGTCGCGGATACGGTCGCCGAGGCCCTCCAGCAGTCGTTCCTCGCCGGTGACTGTCTCGCCCGACGTCGTCAGCCGCACCAGGATCTGCCCGGCCAGCGCGCCGACGAACAACGAGTTCTTCCAGGCAGGCCAGACGCTGCCGGTGTAGAAGGCCGCGCCGGAGGGAGCGATGGATGGGTCCCAGTAGAACAGCGGCTGCTCCATGCCGGCCTTGGCGGTGCCTTCGCCGATCTTCGCCCCGGAGTAGTCGACGCCGTAGGTGATGACCGGCCAGCCATAATTGAGCCCGGCCTTGGGGGTGTTGACCTCGTCGCCGCCGCGCGCGGCGTGCTCTACAGTCCAAAGCTGCCCGGTATCGGGGTGCAATGCCGCTCCCTGCACGTTGCGATGGCCGATCGACCAGATTTCCGGCTGCCAGCCATCCTTTTTGGGGTTGCCGGACGCCACTCCGCCCTCGGGCCGGATGCGCATCACCTTGCCGATATGGTTGGCGGGGTTCTGTGCCTGGGCGCGCTGGCTGTTGCGATCGCCAACCGTGACGAAGATCGCGCCCGTCCGGTCGAAGACCAGCCGCGAGCCGAAATGCATGCTGCTCTCGATTGCCGGCATCTGCCGGAAGGTCACGCTCATGCCCTCCAGCGCCGTGGCGCGCTCGTTCAGGCGGGCCCGGGCGACGCTGGTGCCGTTGCCGCCCTGGCGAGCCTCGGCGAAGGATAGATAGATCGTACGGTTCTGGGCGAAGGCGGGGTCCAGTATGACATCCAGGAGCCCCCCCTGGCCACGCGCGACGACGCTGGGGACGCCGGAGATCGCGGGCGAAACCTTGCCATCGATACCCACGAGCCGCAGCCGGCCAGGGCGCTCGGTCACGAGCATGCGGCCATCGGGCAGGAAGGCGAGGCCCCACGGGTTCGCCAGCCCGCTCGCAACCGTCTCGACGACGAGGTCTCCAGCGCTCGACGGAAACCGCTGCTGGGCTGCTGCGGGCCATGCGCAGGCGATCGTGGCGCTGGCGACGACGCTCGCGGCGAATCTCGAGATCGGGCTGGGCATCGGCATGCTGGCTCCTGGTGCGCGTGGTCGCTCAGTTAAGCCCGGGCGCGCTGCAAACCAATCCGCCTACCAGCCGAAGCTGCTCTCCCGGCCTTCAAACGTCAGTGATCCGTGACGAGAGCGCCGGGGGCCGGCGTGGCGGTCATCGCCCGGTCTGCGATCGGGTTCGCCAAAAACCGGTACGATGCCAGGTAGCTCAGCGCGGCGATCACCAGGCCGGCGATGACGTCGACAAAGTAATGGCCGCCATCGACAGGGGTCGCGACGATCATGGCGAGATTCACCAGGAAGGTCGGCCAGCGCAGCCAGACATGATGCCAGCCGCCGATCAGCAGGAGCAGGCCGAGTGCGGCATGGTATGAGGGGAATGTTATGATGCCATGGGCCTGCCGGAGATCGACATGCAAGGCCTCTCCGCCATGCAGCGCCATCAGGTCCCGCAAATGGATGAAGGCGGCGGCCGGACGCAGGTTTGGATAATCAGCCGGCGACAAATTCAGGAAGGCGAAGGTTGAGCGAGCCGGCAGCAAGCCGGAAATAGCGATGATCACGACGGCGGCGATCATCATCGACAGGATCATCGTTCGCGCCGCAAGGCCGCGCCCGGAGAAGGACAGGACGGCGATCACGATGATCACCTGGAACAGGAAACTCTGGTAGCTCAGCGAGAGCCAGGGGGAGAGCCAGGCGTGGTGGTCGAGCCAGCGCAGATAAGCCAGCCAGTCGAGGCCGAGGGCCATGTCTAGCGCATGGAACAGGGCATCCTGCATCGGAAAGCCCGGTGTCACGACCAGATAGGAAAAGAGAGCGCCGGCCGCCGAAAAGGTGACGATCTGGCTGATGCAGTCGAGTGCGTCAGCGAATTTCGGCTCGTTGCGCAGCCGCTCGTAATAGCGGGCGACGCCGAACAGGGCAGCACCCGCGCCGAGCGGCAGCGCCAGCGAGAAGGGCACGATCGTCACCTGCGTGAACGGAAGCCAGGCAAGATCCAGCGCCAGCAGGCTCAGGATGAGGACCCAGGCGAATCGCATGGAGCGCGCCGTGCCCGGTGTCGTGGTGTCGCCCGCCATGTCGCCGCCCCGCACGAGTATGCCGAGGTGATGACATGGCCGGCTTAAATCCGGGTCAACGCGATTGGTTAAAAAACGCGCTGTCCCGGAAGTCGTAGACGGCGATTACTCCGCCTTTACGCCGGCATCGGCGATGATCTGCTTCCAGGTTGCGATCTCCTGGAGGTGATACGGCTTGAACGCCTCGGGATCGCGCACCTTCAGCGTGAAGCCGAGCTTGAGGATCGCCTCGGTGACAGCCGGCTTGTTGAGCGAGGCGATGATCGCCTTGGAGAGCTGGTCGACGACCGGCGCCGGTGTGCCGATGGGCGCGAAGAAGGCCGCCCAGGAATCGGCGTCGGCATTGGCGACGCCCTGCTCGCGCAGCGTCGGGATGTCTTTCGCGCGCGGGTTGCGCTCGGGGCTGGCTATGGCGAGCGCCCGGAGCAGGCCGCCATTAATCTGTTCCAGCACGCTCGGCAGCGTCGAGTTCGCGATGTCGATGCGCCCGCCGATGATCTCCTGCACCAGAGGGGCGGCGCCGCGGAACGGCACATGGGTCATCTTGATGCCGGTGCGCTGCATGAACAGCTCCATCGCCAGATGCGAGCCGGAGCCGACGCCGGTGGAGCCATAGTTCAGCTTGTCGGGGTCGGCCTTGGCGAGTGCGATCAGTTCGGAGATGTTCTTCGCCGGCAGGTCGTTGCGCACCACGAAGGCATGTTCGAAGGCACCGACGCCGGCCAGCGGGGCAAAGTCCTTGACCGCGTCGTAGCCGGGCTCCTTGAGCAGGAACATGTTGTTGCCATGCGTCTGGTTGTTGCCGAAGATGATGGTGTAGCCGTCTGCCGCGCCATGGGCGACGGCGCGGGTGCCAACCGCGCCCGAGGCACCGGCGCGGTTGTCGACCAGCACGTTCTGGCCGATCGTGGCCGCGAGGTCCTGCGCCACGAAACGGGCGATCGCATCGGTGGGGCCACCGGCCGGATAGGGCACGACGACGGTGATCGGCTTGGCCGGGAAGCTTTGTGCACGCACCACGGAAGGCGCGAAAACGGCACCGGCCATCAGGCCGAGCGTGGAGCGGCGGGTCAACGACATGAATTTCCTCCCGGATGCCCGCTTGAGCGACGGGCTTGGCGCAGGAGAATTAGGGGCAAAGCCGCCATGCGTCCAGAGCTAGGTGAGCGGCGATCCGAAGGTATAGCCTGCAAGCAAGATCATGACTTTACGGGAGGCTGGCATGTCCATTCGGATCGAGCGCGACGGTCGGGTAGCGACTGTGATCCACAGCCGCATCGAGGCACGCAACGCGATGGATCCCGACAGCGCCGAGCAGCTGACGGAGGCGTTCCTGACCCTCGATGCCGATCCCGAGGTTTCGGCGATCGTGTTCTGGGGCGAGGGCGGGGCGTTCTGTGCCGGCTGGGACCTGAAATACGCGCAGGCCTTTACCGATGCCGAGCGCTTCGACCGCGAGATCGTCGAGGGGCTGGTGTTCCCCGCTGATGGCAGCGCGCCGCCGCGCGGGCCGATGGGGCCGTCGCGTCTGGAGATGAGCAAGCCGCTGATCGCGGCGGTCGAGGGCCCGGCGGTTGCCGGTGGCATGGAGCTCGCGCTCTGGTGCGATGTCCGTGTGCTGGGAGCGAGCGCCTATTTCGGCGTCTACTGCCGGCGCTGGGGCATCCCGCTGATCGATGGCGGCACGGTGCGGCTGCCGCGACTGGTCGGGCAGGGGCGGGCGCTCGAGATCATCATGACCGGCCGCAAGGTCGAGGCGCAGGAGGCGCTGCGGATCGGGCTGTGCGAGCGGGTCGTGCCGGACGGGCAGGCTCGGGCGGAGGCAGAGGCGATGGCGCAGGAGATCGCACGCTTTCCGCAGGGCGCAATGCTGGCGGACCGCCGCAGCGCGATTGCCGGCCACGGCCTGCCGGTGCGCGCGGCGCTGGCGCGCGAATGGGCCGGCGGCGTCGAGACGATTGCGAGCGAAGGCGCGGCAGGTGCGGGGCGCTTCGCGGCGGGCAAGGGCAGGGGCGGGACTTTCTCCGACTTGTGACGCTGCTGGTCGGCGCAGCCGTCATTGCGAGCGAAGCGAAGCAATCCAGGAGCCGCCGAGCACTACTGCCCCCCCGGATTGCTTCGCTTCGCTCGCAATGACGATTACCCGCCGAACCCCGCGCGTTTCAGCCGCTGGATCGCGAGGTCCAGCGCCTGAAGGAAGGCCGAGCGGTCGCGGGGCGAAAACGGCTTCGGGCCGCCGCTGGCGGTGCCCATGGCGCGCAGGTCCTCCATCATGTCGCGCGTCGCCAGCGCCATGCCGATCGAGGCCTCGGTGAAGGGTTTTCCTGTCGAGCCGATGACGTCGGCGCCCGCCTTGATGCAGCGGTCGGCCAGCGGGATGTCGGAGGTGATCACAATGTCGCCGCGCGCAACCCGCTCGGCGATCCAGTTATCGGCGGCGTCAAACCCGTCGGAGACGATGACGCGCTCGATCCAGGGTTCGCGCGGCACGGCCATGAAGCTGTTGGCGACGACGAAGACCTTCAGGCGATGCCGCTCGGCCACCTTGTAGATCTCCGGCTTCACCGGGCAGGCGTCGGCATCGATATAGATCGCGATAGGGCGGGGGCTTTCCGTCATGCGGCAGCTATATCAGCGATGTCACTGTGGTGAAGTCTTATTGCACTGCAGCGCGGTCGATGGCATCGCAGGCGCAGCCATCTGATTCCGGATCGTCCATGTCGATTTCCTCGATCGAACTCCTCGGCTTCGCGGCCGCGACGCTGACGACCCTGTGCTGGGTGCCGCAGGCCGTGCATACGATCAGGACGCGCGACACACGGGCGATCTCGCTGCTCACGCAGGGGATGTTCGCGCTCGGGGTGCTGCTCTGGCTCTGCTACGGGCTCTACCTTGTGTCCTGGCCGCTGATCTCGGCTAATGGCATCACGCTCTGCCTCGTCCTCGTCATCCTCGCGATGAAGCTGCGTTACGGCTAGAGCAACAGCACCTGCCGCACCGGACCCCGCCAATGCCCGCGATTACCAGCGCCCATATCCTGCCGATCATCATGCTGATCGGCTCCAACGTCTTCATGACCTTCGCCTGGTACGGGCATCTCAGCTACAAGAGCACGGCGATCTGGCTGGCGATCCTGGCGAGCTGGATGATCGCGCTGCCTGAATACATGCTGGCCGTGCCGGCCAACCGTATCGGCTCCGCTGTCTATTCCGCAGCCGAACTCAAGACGATGCAGGAGGTGATCACCCTCACCGTCTTTGCCGGCTTCTCGGTGTTCTGGCTGAAGGAATCGCTGACGTGGAACCATGCCATCGGCTTCGCGCTGATCGCGGCGGGGGCGTTCTTCATCTTCCAGGCAAAGGGCTGAACGGCGGCCGGCCGGCGACAGGGTCTCAGGGCTCGACCGGCAGCTTTTCCGCGAGCCAGCCGTCAGGGCCAAGCACGCCGCCGCGCACGGCCGCGAGATCGCGCCAGCCGCGGCCGGCGAGCTTTTGCTGAACGGAGGCCGCAAGGCCGCCGGTGCGGTCGATCAGGGCGATGCGCTTGCCGGGATTGTCGAGCCTGATGCCGGCGAGGCGGACCTCGAAGCCGGCGCCCTCTGCATCGAGCCTGATCGCACCTTGTGGCACGCCCGTATCGGCCCATTCGCCGGGGCTGCGGATATCGATCAGGACCAGAGAACCGCCTTTACGTCCGTCGCTGGCTTGCCGGGCGGTCAGTGCAGAAAGCGGGCTTTGGCCCAGCGCATCCCCCCGGAACAGAAAAACCGCCGCGCCTGTCAGCAGGGCGCGGCGGTTCAACATGGCGGTCACGGTGTCATTGCGAGAGGATTTCGCCCGCAATGACAGGGTGCCTCAGCGCAGTTCGGCGCAGAAGCGCTGGATGCGGCGGCAGGCCTCTTCCAGCTTCTCGTCCGAGGTGGCGTAGGAGATGCGGAAGTTGGGGCCCAGGCCGAAGGACGAGCCGTGCACTGCGGCAACCGATTCCGTCTCCAGGATGCCCATGACGAGATCCTCGTCGGTCTCGATCGTCTTGCCGTTCGGCATGGTCTTGCCGATCAGGGCCGAGCAGTCGGGATAGACGTAGAAGGCGCCTTCCGGCTTCGGGCAAACCAGGCCGCGGGTCTGGTTCAGCATGGAGACCACGAGGTCGCGGCGGCGCTCGAAGGCCGCGCGGAACACGGGGATGTGCTCCTGGGTGCCGTCGAGAGCCTCGACTGCGGCCCATTGCGAGATCGCCGAGGTGCCGGAGGTCTGCTGGCCCTGGACCAGGTCCATGGCGTTCATCAGGACCTGAGGGCCTGCCGCGTAGCCGATGCGCCAGCCGGTCATGGCGTAAGACTTCGAGACGCCGTTCATGGTCAGCGTGCGCTCGTAGAGGCCGGGCTCGACCTGCGCCGGGGTGACGAACTGGAAGTCGCCATAGACCAGGTGCTCATACATGTCGTCGGTCAGCACCCAGACATGGGGATGGCGCATCAGCACATCGGTGAGCTTCTTCATCTCGTCGAAGCTGTAGGCGGCGCCCGAGGGGTTCGACGGCGAGTTCAGGATGACCCACTTGGTCTTCGGTGTGATCGCGCGCTCCAGCTCTTCCGGCTGCAGCTTGAACTCGTTCTCGATCTTGGTCTGCGCGAAGGTCGGGGTGCCGCCGCAGAGCGCCACCATCTCGGGATAGCTGACCCAGTAGGGCGAGACACAGATGACTTCGTCGCCCGGGTTCAGGGTGGCGAGCAGGGCGTTGTAGATGACATGCTTGCCGCCGGTCGAGACGATGGTCTGCGACGGCTTGTAGTCGAGGCCGTTCTCGCGCTTCAGCTTGCGGGTGATCGCCTCGCGCAGCTGCGGAATGCCGGACACCGGCGTGTACTTCGTCTCGCCGCGGCGGATCGCGGCGATGGCCGCTTCCTTGATATTGTCGGGCGTATCGAAATCGGGCTCGCCGACGGAGAGCGAGATCACGTCCTTGCCGGCGGCTTTGAGGTCGCGGGCTTTCTGCGTGATGGTGATGGTCGCAGATGGCTTCACGCGCTTCAGGGCGTCGGCAAGAAAGGCCATGGGTTTGATCTCCGGGGAAGCGGACTAAGGACTGCGCCAGTACCGGCGCGCGCGTGGTTTAGGACCCATGCGCCGGCACCGCAAGACAGAGTGCTTGATCATTGCCAGAAGGGAAGCGAATTCATTGCCGCGAGCGCACGCGCCAGATTGGCCGGAAACGTGCATGATGAAATCATCGGGCCAAGCAGCCCCTCTCTGACAGCGCGCCTTGCGCGCGGAAGGCCTCGCGTGAAACTCAGGATCGGCTACGAGCTCGACTACGAATTTCCGCAACCCACCCCGGTCATCCTCATGCTGAACGTGCATTTCAGCCGTGTTTCGGATCTGGCCGGCCCCGACTACATGCGCATCACCCCGTCGGTTCCGGTCAGCGCCTATCGCGACGGTTTCGGGAACTGGTGCAGCCGATTGCTGGCGCCGCAGGGCGCGATGCGCATCACGGCGGACGCGATCATCAACGACAGCGGCCTGCCCGAACACTTCAACCGTAGCGCGGGACAGGTCCCGGTCGAGAACCTTCCGGAGGAATGCCTCGTCTTCCTGCTCGCGAGCCGCTTCTGCGACAGCGACCGGCTGCTCAACCTCGCCTGGGAGCTGTTTTGCCAGACACAGCCCGGCGCGCCGCGCGTCCAGGCGATCTGCGACTTCGTGCACCAGCGCATCGCCTTCAACTACAACGATGCCAGCGTGACGCGCACGGCGTCCGACGCCTATCGCGAGGGGCGGGGCGTCTGCCGTGACTATGCCCATCTCGCGATTGCCTTTTGCCGGGCGATGAACATCCCGGCACGCTACTGCACCTGCTATCTCGGCGATGTCGGCACGCCGCCTCCCTATCCGCCGGGCGACTTCGCAGCTTCTTTCGAAGCCTATCTCGACGGCGGCTGGCAGATGTTCGATCCACGCAACAACGTGCCGCGCATCGGGCGCGTGCTGATCGCGCAGGGTCGGGACGCAGCCGATGTCGCCATCGCCACGACCTTCGGGCCCAATACGCTGACGGGCTTCAGGGTCTGGACCGACGAGGTGGTGGAGGCCTAGAGCAGGCCCTGGCTCCAGCCCGCGCCTTCAGGGCGGAGCGAACCGAAACGAAACGCCGGAACCGAGAGCACATGCCGAAACTCTGCAAATTCACCTCGCCGGTCGACGGCAAGCCGGTCTTCGTCAATCCAGACCAGGTCAGCGTCGTCTATACGTTCAAAGGCGAGCCGCCCGACACGATCATCGCGTTCCGCAAGGATTTCCTTCTGGGGGTGAAGGAAAGCCTGGAGGAGACCGTCGCCATGCTCGACAAGGCGACGGCCGAGAAGACAGCCGGGAGCTAGTCCCGGAACAGCCCACTCGCCGCGGGCTTTTTGGCCCGCAGCGGGGTCTTGCGGGAGAGGCCCTTCGATTTGGCTTCCGCCTCCGTCGCCTCGGCTTCCGCCTCCGGCGCCTCGGCCGGCACGGCGGCGACAGGAGCCTTCACCGAGGGCTTGGCAGCGTGCTTTTCCGCCTCGGCCGGATCGATCGTCCTGAAGCGGATCATTTCTTCTTCGGTCCGCCGGCTGCCTTGGCGACGACGGCTGCGAAGGTCGAGGGCGCTGCCGCGGAGACCTTCGGCTTTTCCTTCTTGGGCTTCTTGGCTTCGCGATTGCTGCGTTGTTCTTTTGACATGGTCGGGTTCCTCGGCAGCGGGATCGCGGGATGCGAACCTCGGGATGGTCATGGACGCGCATCGGGCACAGGCCGTCTCGGCCTGTCCCCGCTTCTATCGGCTGAAATCACTGGGTCGTTTCGTCATGGGCGGCTTTCGCCTGCCGCGGCCGGGCCCGGCTGAGCCCGGGCCTCGTCATGTCGAAGCAGGCCGCCAGAGTAGGACATGCCGCGCAAGCGCGCACGCGCTTTGTTGGCGGCGCGCTATGGTTAACCTCCGTTAACGCCTGCGCCCTAGTTTCGCTGCAACCTTGCGATTCGGTGGAGACCCATGCGCGCACTCACATTGGCCCTGCCACTCGTCCTGCTTGCCTCTGCCGCTTCGGCGCAGGCTGGCTTCCAGTCCTGTCTTGCCGGTCTGCGCCAGGACGCTGCCGCCAAGGGCGTCTCCGGCGCCACCTTCGATCGTGTCATGGCGGGCGTCGAGCCCGACATGAAGGTGATCGAGGCGATGAACAACCAGCCGGAGTTCAAGACTCCGATCTGGGACTATCTCGGCACGCTTGTCGACGACGAGAAGGTCGCCGAGGGCCGCGCCATGCTGCGCCAGCACGGCGCAACGCTGGCGGCGGCCGAACAGCGGTTCGGAGTCGATCGCCACACCATCCTGGCAGTCTGGGGCGTCGAAAGCGATTTCGGCAAGGCGCGCGGAAAGATGTCTTTGGTCCAGGCGCTCTCGACCGGTGCCTGCCTTGCGCCGCGCCGCAACGCCTTCTTCAAGGGCGAACTGATCGCGACCCTGCAGATCATCCAGCGCGGCGATGTCCGTGCCGACCGGATGTTCGGCTCCTGGGCCGGCGCCTTCGGCCACACCCAGTTCATTCCTTCCACCTATATGCGGCTTGCCGTCGACGGCGACGGTGACGGCCGGCGCGACCTCGTCGATTCCATCCCCGATGCGCTGCACTCGACGGCGAATTTCATGGACAAGGCAGGCTGGGTCACCGGTGCCAGCTGGGGCTATGAGGTGCGCGTGCCGGGCGGATATTCTGGACCGACCGGGCGCAATCCCAAGCAACCTGTCTCGTCCTGGGCATCGCGTGGCATCGTCAAGTTCGACGGCTCGGCGCTGTCGGGTTCGGGCAATGCCGGCCTGCTGATGCCGGCGGGGCGCAATGGCCCGGCCTTCCTCGTCTTCAAGAACTACGATGCGGCCTACAGCTACAATGGCGCCGATTCCTATGCGCTCGCGATCTCGTTGCTCTCGGACCGGATTCGCGGCCGGCCCGGCGTGCAGGGCGACTGGCCGACGGACGACCTGCCGCTCTCGCGCGAGCAGCGCCGCGAATTGCAGCGCCTTTTGACCGCGCGCGGCTTCGATGTCGGCGAGCCCGATGGCGCGGTCGGGGCGCTGACGCGCGCTGCAATCAAGCAGATCGAGGCCAAGATCGGGATGCCGCAGACCGGGCGCCCCGGCGAGAAGGTGTTGCGCGCCCTGAAGAGCGGGCGGGTCTAGCCTCGCGTCAGCACCGGTTGACCCACGGATCTTTTTCCAGGGATTCTCGGGCCCACGCTTCGCCTCGCCAGAGAATGACGGAAACGCCATGACCCGCCGCCTGATCTCCACCGGCTCGCCTTTCGAGACCGCCTTCGGCTATTCCCGCGCCGTGATCGATGGCGACCTCGTCTTCGTCTCGGGCACGACCGGATACGACTATGTGACGATGACGCTGCCGGAGGATGCCGCCCAGCAGGCGCGCAACATCTTCCGCACGCTCGACGCCGTGCTGACCGAGGCCGGCTCGTCGCTGGCGAGGGTGGTACGGGCGCAGTATTTCGTGACCGACCGCAGCTATTGCGAGCCGGTGCTGGCCGTCTGCGGCGAGGTCTTTGGCGAGATCCGTCCGGCTGCCGGGATCTACGTCGTCTCGGGCCTTCTGAAGCCCGAGATGAAGGTCGAGATCGAGGTCACGGCCCGGCTGGCACCTGCCTGACCGCGCAGCCGCAGCATCCTGTTTACATGCCCGGCCGTCGCGGTCATCCTGCCTGCAACGAACAGAAAACGATGCAGGGAGGCGACTATGTGCCGGATATTCTCCGCCCAGACGTCTGAGCGCTACGCGCACCAGACCCGCTCGATCAGGCTCAGCGGCCATGCCACCTCGATCAGGCTCGAAGCCGCGTTCTGGGAAATCCTCGAGGAGATCGCGCGGCTGCAGGGCGTGACGCTCGGGCGGTTCCTGACCAAGCTCCATGACGAGGTCCTGGAATTCAACGAGGAGAGCGTGAACTTCACCGCGCTGCTGCGTTGCGCCTGCCTGACCTATCTAACCGATGTGCGGGACCAGGAGGACGAGGGCGACCGGCTGCGCCGCGAGGCCGCGATCGCTTTCCAGCAGGCGGCGGAATGACATCCTCCCAAAGTTTCGATTTGTAGTAATCCGATACTACCCGCAGCCTGAAGCTTGGACCTACCTTTCCTCGACCCGCTTTCGAGAGGTCGAGCGCATTGCCTTCGCATTCCCCGGTGGTTTCCCGTCGACGCGCCGCTTTCCGCCGCAGCGGCTCGATATGCATCGTTGTTTCGCTCGGTCTGGCCTGCTGTGCCCTGAAGGCGGTCGCCGCCCAGGATTTCGACCTCGCCAAGGCGAAACAGCAGTTCCTATCCAGTTGCGGTGTCTGCCATACGGCGGAGAAGGGCGGGCCTAACCGCCAGGGTCCCAATCTCCACGACATCGTCGGCAAGGCTGCCGCCGCCACGCCGAATTTCAAATTTTCGGAGCCGCTCAAGTCCTCGGGCCTGACCTGGGACGAAGCCACGCTCGACCGCTGGATCGAGGATGCCCAGGCGATGCGCCCGGGCACGATCATGGCCTATCGCCAGCGCGATCCCGACCGGCGCCAGCTCATCATCGCCTACCTCAAATCGCTGTCCGAGCCGAAATAGGAGCCTGCGAACCATGGCAAAAGCCGTGCACACGATGATCCGCGTCCTCGACGAAGCGCGCTCGGTCGCCTTCTACGAGGCAGCCTTCGGGCTGGAGATCGCGGAGCGCCTCGGCTTCGATGGCTTCACGCTGCTCTATCTGCGCAATCCCGAAGCCGATTTCGAGGTCGAGCTAACGGTCAATCACGACCGGACGCAAGCCTATCAGCTCGGCGACGGTTACGGCCATCTCGCGGTGGTCGTCGAAGACCTCGAGGCCGAGCATGCCCGCCATCTCGCTGCGGGCCTGAATCCCAATCCGATCAAGGAGTTCCACCGCGAGGGCACGCTTCTGGCGAAGTTCTTCTTCATCCAGGATCCCGATGGCTACAAGATCGAGGTCCTCCAGAAACACGGCCGATACCGCTGAGC
This sequence comes from Allobosea sp. P1_B10, assembly GCF_056406735.1. NCBI lineage: Bacteria > Pseudomonadati > Pseudomonadota > Alphaproteobacteria > Hyphomicrobiales > Alloboseaceae > Allobosea > Allobosea sp. P1_B10. Next base: position 311,660 of record NZ_JBFTZP010000002.1, read on the forward strand.
CGGAAGACGACCCGAGCAGCAAAAATGCGCCGGGAACCATCAGGAGGAAACCATGACCAGATCTCACGGGGCCGAGCCGCGGCCCGAACTCGACCGGCGCCGGTTCCTGGCCGGCACCGGGGCAGCCGCCATCGCCATCTCGGGCGGTGCCCTGATCAATGCGGGTGAGGCCTGGGGGCTCGAGGTCAAGGCGCTGAAGCCGACCACGATGGTCACCCTGATCAAGATGGCGCGCGACATCTATCCGCATGACCGGCTCGCCGACCGCTTCTACGCCGTGGCGATGAAGTCCTACGACGAGAAGGCGGGCAAGGACGCCGCGTTCCGGGCCGATGTCGAGAAGAACGTAGCCGAGCTCGATGGCCTCGCGATGAAGCAGCACAAGCTCGCCTATGCCGCCGTCGGCTGGGAGAGCCAGCGCGTAAACCTGCTGCGCGCGATCCAGAAGGGCAAGTTCTTCCAGGGCGTGCGGTCCGGCCTCGTGGTCTCGCTCTACAACCAGCCGGAGGTCTGGCCGATGTTCGGATACGAGGGCGAGAGCGCCTCGAAGGGCGGCTACATCGAGCGTGGCTTCGGCGACATCGCCTGGCTCTGACCGACACAAAATCAGGAGGAACAGTCATGGCTGGCAAATTCGATTTGAACGATGACAGCGTCGTCGTGGTGGTCGGCTCGGGGGCGGGCGGCGGCACGCTGGCGACCGAACTGGCGCTCAAGGGCATCAAGGTGGTCTGCCTCGAGGCGGGCAAGCGGCATGAGATCGAGGATTTTCTCAACGACGAATGGGGGTCTTTCAGCCAGCTCGCCTGGACCGACATGCGCACGACCTCGGGCTCGTGGCGGGTGGCGAAGGATTTTGCCAATCTCCCGGCCTGGATCGTCAAGGCTGTGGGCGGCTCGACGACGCACTGGGCGGGCGCTTCGCTGCGGTTGCAGAAGCACGAGTTCAAGGCCCGTACGAGCTATGGCGCGGTGAAGGGGGCCAACCTGCTCGACTGGCCGATCGACCTTGCCGAGATGGAGCCGTGGTACGCCAAGGCCGAGGACCGGATGGGCGTGACGCGCACGAACGGCATCCCGGGGCTGCCCGGCAACAACAACTACAAGGTCTTCGAGAAGGGCGCGAAGGCGATCGGCTACAAGCAAGTCTCGACTGGCCGGATGGCGATCAATTCCGAGCCGCGCGACGGCCGTGGCGCCTGCCAGCAGATCGGTTTCTGCTTCCAGGGCTGCAAGTCGGGCGCGAAATGGTCGACGCTCTATGCCGAGATCCCGAAGGGGGAGGCGACTGGCAAGCTCGAGGTGCGGCCGGAATCCTTCGTGCAGATGATCGAGCACGACGCGTCCGGCCAGGTGACGGGGGTGGTCTATCTCGACGCCAAGGGTGTGCAGCAGCGCCAGAAGGCCCGTATCGTGGCCGTCGCCGGCAATTCGATCGAGAGCCCGCGTTTGCTGCTCAATTCGGCTGGCGGGAAGTTCAAGGACGGGCTCGCGAACTCGTCGGGCCAGGTCGGGCGCAACTACATGCGCCACATGACCGGATCGGTCTACGCGACCTTCGACAAGCCGGTGAAGATGTGGCGCGGTACCACGATGGCCGGGATCGTCCAGGACGAGGCGCATCACGACCCCAAGCGCGGTTTCGTCGGCGGCTACGAGATGGAGACGCTGTCGATCGGCCTGCCGTTCATGGCGGCGTTCCTCGACCCGGGATCATGGGGCCGCGAATTCGCCTCGGCGCTGGATTCCTACGAGACCATGGCGGGGCTGTGGATCGTGGGCGAGGACATGCCTCAGGAGAGCAACCGCATCACCCTGTCCGACAAGAAGGACAAGGGCGGAATGGCCGTGGCGAATGTGCATTTCGACGACCACCCCAACGATCTCGCCATGCGCGCCCATGCCTATGGCCGGGGCGCGGCGATGTACGAGGCGGTGGGCTCGACGCGCACCTTCCCGACGACGCCCTATCCCTCCACGCATAATCTCGGGACAAACCGCATGTCCGAGAAGGCGCGGGACGGCGTCGTCAACAAATGGGGACAGGCGCACGACATCAAGAACCTGTTCGTCTCCGACGGCAGCCAGTTCACCAGTGGCGGGGCGGAGAATCCGACGCTGACGATCGTGGCGCTGGCCTTAAGACAGGCCGACTACATCGAGAGGCAGATGGCCCAGAAGGCCGTCTGACGCGCGATCCTCACCAAGCAGCTTCCTGCGTCCCCGTTCGCGGCTGGGCGCGGGGAGGCGACGCCCGGCCCTCCCTCCCGGCCGGGCGTTGTCCTGTCTGGGGGGGGCGGGCAAAGCGCGCCGCTGGCTCGCCGCCTGCATCGGCATAGTCGGAAAACGCATTCCACTTTTCCGGCCGATGCTCTAATCAGCCGCCAGTCATCACGATGCATCACGCGAGGCGATAACCATGGCGACCCATAAGCTCCTGCTCCTGCCCGGCGACGGCATCGGCCCCGAAGTCATGGGCCAGGTCGAGACCGTGGTCTCGTGGTTCGAGAAGCAGGGTCTTGCCTCCTTCGCCATCGAGAAGGGCCTTGTCGGCGGCGTCGCCTTCGACGCGCACAAGCAGGCGATCTCCGAGGGCGACATGAAGCTCGCCCAGGATGCCGATGCCGTGCTGTTCGGCGCAGTCGGTGGCCCGAAATGGGCCGACGTGCCCTATCAGCACCGCCCCGAGGCCGGCCTGCTGCGCCTGCGCAAGGATCTGGGCCTGTTCGCCAACCTGCGCCCCGCGATCTGCTACCCGGCGCTGGCCTCGGCCTCCTCGCTGAAGCCCGAGGTCGTCGAGGGCCTCGATATCCTGATCGTGCGCGAGCTGACCGGCGGCGTTTATTTCGGCGAGCCCAAGGAAATCGTCACGCTGGAGGACGGCTCGAAGCGCGGCGTCGACACGCAGATCTACACGACGCCCGAGATCGACCGGATCTGCCGCGTCGCCTTCGAGCTGGCGCGCACCCGCCGCAACAAGGTCTCCTCGGCCGAGAAGCACAATGTCATGAAGACGGGCGTGCTCTGGAAGCAGACCGTCACCGCGCTGCATGCCAAGGACTATTCGGACGTCGAGCTCGAGCATGTTCTGGCCGACAACTGCGCCATGCAGCTGGTGCGCTGGCCCAAGCAGTATGACGTCATCGTCACCGACAACCTGTTCGGCGACATCCTGTCCGACGTGGCGGCGATGCTGACCGGCTCGCTGGGCATGCTGCCCTCCGCCTCGCTCGGCGCCGAAGACCCCGTCAGCGGCAAGCGCAAGGCGCTCTACGAGCCCGTCCACGGCTCGGCGCCCGACATCGCCGGCAAGGGCCTGGCCAACCCGATCGCGATGATCGGCTCGTTTGCCATGGCGCTGCGCTACTCCTTCGGCGCGATCGAGGCCGCCGACCGGCTCGAAGGCGCGATCGCCGACGTGCTGGGCTCCGGCACCCGGACCAAGGATATCGCGGCGCCCGGCGCCAACGCCGTCTCGACTTCCGAGATGGGCGCAGCCATCGTCAAGGCGCTAGAAGCCCGCGGCTGAGACGCTCTAGACTGAATACGAGAAAGGCGACCGGTTGCGTGCCGGTCGCCTTTTTTGTTTGGGCTGATAGGTGCCCAGCCGCGCATCACCGGGAGCAGTCAGGCCGGGGCGGGCGCTGGACCTGCCCCGGCCCCACAGGCCTCACTCGGCCGATACGATCTTTCCGCCGTCCCATTTGAACATCGAGAAGCTCGGCGAACTCAGGTCGCCGGTCTTGCCGTAGGATAGCTTGCCGATGGCGGTGGCGATCGGCTCGCCGGATTTCAGCGCCTTGGCAACGGTTTCGGCGTTGTCGGCCTTCTTGGCGCGCTCGATGCCGGCCTTGATGACCTCGACCGCGGCATAGGCGTTCAGTGTGAAGGCCTCGGGCGGGATGCCCTTCGCCTTCAGGGCCGCGACCGCTGCGGCGGAATCGGGGTTTTTCAGCGCGTCGGTGGCGTTGGTGAACAAGGTGCCGGCGCCGGTCTGGTCGGCGATCGCCCAGTACTCGGTATTGGACAGGCCCTCGCCGCCGATGATCGTGGCTTTCACGCTGGCGTCAGCGAGTTGCCTCGCCAGCAGGCCACCCTCCGGGTGATAGCCGCCGAAATAGATCAGGTCGGGATTGCTGGACTTCAGCCGCGAGACGATGGCCGACAGGTCCTTCTCGCCCGGGTTCAGCGAGAGGTAGGTGACCTCCGTCATGCCGCCGGCATTGATGCCCTTCTTGAAGGCGTCGGCGAGGCCTTTGCCATAGGTGCCCTTGTCGTGGACGATGGCGATCTTCTTGTCCCTGAACGCCTTCAGGACATAGGCGGCGGCGATGTCGGCCTGCTGGTCGTCGCGGCCGCAGGTGCGCAGCACATTGGTCAGGCCGCGGTTCGTCAGCGCGGGCGCCGTCGCGGTCGGCGTCACCATCAGGACGCCGCTCTCGGCAAAGACATCCGACACCGCCATCGCGACGCCCGACGTCACCGGGCCGACGACGAACTTGACCTTCTCGCCGACGAGCAGATTGGCCGAGGAGACACCCTGCTTGGGATCGCCGGCATCGTCAGCGACCTTGAGCACGATCTTCTCGCCGAGAATGCCGCCGGCCTTGTTCAATGTTTCGACAGCGGCCTCGGCGCCGTTGCGGACCTGGTCGCCGTAGGCTGCGACAGGGCCGGTCAGCGGCGCCACGAGCCCGATGACAATGTCGGCCCTCGCGGCGGAGGCCGAGACGAGCAGCGTGGCAGCAAAGGCCGTGCTGGCAAAGAATTTGAATGTATTCATCGTGATCCTCCCGAGACGGGTCTGCAGCTACGATTTCGAGCTGCCTGGAGAGCATCAGAAAGGCGGATGAAAGCTGCCCAGGCGTCTTGTCGTGACCTTGCGTGGGCTGCGGCGCGGCTCTGATTGCTTGCAGAGGAATATAACATCGGCACCGGCTTTGCGACCGCCTATCCGGCCTAGCGGCCGCGCATCAGGCGCGCTCTCCCGCTCGTGAATTGCGCGTGACGCCGTGGCGTGCGCTAGAGTTGCCGCATCTGAAACGGAGCATGTCCGTCCGATGCTGATCAAGACTCGTCCTGGCTGGGAAATGCCCGAGAGCCAGGCCACCCCGGAATCGGTGTTCCTCGACCGCCGCGCCCTGCTTGGCGCCGGCCTTGGCCTCGCAGCTGGAACGGCATGGCCGGAGATCGCAGCCGCGCAAGGCGCAGACCCCACGCTCGACCTGTATCCGGCCAAGCGCAACGCAGCCTATACGCTCGACCGGCCGGTGACAGAGGCGGATCTCGCTGCGAACTACAACAACTTCTACGAGTTCGGCACCTCGAAGGACGTCGCGTCCGCCGCCAAGAAACTGGTGACGCGGCCCTGGAGCATCACCGTCGACGGCATGGTCGAAAAGCCCTTCGAGATCGGCATCGACGATCTCGTGCGGAAGCTGCCGCTGGAAGAGCGGCTCTATCGCTTCCGTTGCGTCGAGGCCTGGTCGATGGCCGTGCCGTGGACCGGCATCCCGCTCAAGGCCTTCGTCGACTTCGCGAAGCCGCTGGCTTCGGCCAAATACATCCGCTTCGAGACCTTCATGAACCCGCGCATGGCGCCGGGCCAGACGCAGCGCTGGTATCCCTGGCCCTATACCGAGGGGCTCACCATGGCCGAGGCCGCCAATGAGCTGCCGATGCTGGTGACGGGCATCTACGGCAAGCCGACGCCCAACCAGCACGGCGCCCCGATTCGCCTGATCACGCCGTGGAAATACGGCTTCAAATCGGTGAAATCGATCACCAAGATCAGCTTCGTCGCCGAACGTCCCAAGACGTTCTGGGAGGGGCTGCAGTCCTCCGAATACGGGTTCTGGGCCAATGTGAACCCGGAGGTCCCGCATCCGCGCTGGAGCCAGGCGAGCGAGCAGGTGCTGGGCTCGCGCGACCGCAAGCCGACGCTGCTGTTCAACGGCTATGCCGAGCAGGTGGCGGGCCTGTACAAGGGGCTGGAGGGCGAGAAGCTCTATATGTGAGTGGCCGCAATCGTCCGCGTCATTGCGAGCGTAGCCAAGCAATCCAGCGTTGCGGAGCTCTGCAGTTCTGGATTGCTTCGTCGCTTTCGCTCTTCGCAATGACGGGGTGTTGGTACAGGATAGCTCTGTCATGCAGCAGTTCTGCCTTTTCGAGACTGCAATCGGCTCCTGTGCGCTGGTCTGGGATGGCGAGTATATCGTCGGCTCGCAATTGCCGGAGCGGGACGAGGAGACTGCGCGGCGCCGGCTGGCCAAGCGCTTTCCCGAGGCAGTCGAGGCGCCGGCTGCCGCCTTCGTCGAGGCGGCGCAGGCCGATATCGTCGCGCTGCTGAACGGTGAGCCGCGCGATCTCTCGCATCTTCCGATCGCCCTCGATCTGACCTCCGCGTTCAATCGCAAGGTCTATGATGTCGCGCTGAGCATTCCGCCCGGCGAGACGCTGACTTATGGCGAGGTCGCGGCTCGCATAGGCGAGCCCGGCGCCGCGCGTGCGGTGGGGGTAGCACTGGGACAAAACCCGTTTGCGCCGATCGTCCCCTGCCATCGGATCCTGGCGGCAGGAGGAAAGACCGGCGGCTTCTCGGCCGATGGCGGGGTCGAGACCAAGCTGCGCATGCTGACGATCGAGAAGGCGCGCACCAGCGCCGAGCCCAGCCTGTTCGACGCACTTCCGCTGGAGGCGCGGCGGCGCTGACGAGCGCCTGGCCCGGACGGAGACCCTCCACCTTGGATTCTCGCAATGGCGCCATTGCGTGCCATGCGTCTTGCGCCTTCGCGCCGGCCGCCCCTTATTGAGGGCCCAGTCACCTTTCCAATCCGGGATATGTTTATGGCTAAGCTCAAGCTCGCTGTCGTCGTCGGTAGCAATCGGCGCGATTCGATCAACCGCAAGCTCGCCCAGGCGATCGCCAAGCTTGGCGAAGGTGCGTTCGAGCCCGCTTTCGTGGCGATCGACGACCTCCCGATGTATAATCAGGACCTCGAGGCGAACTGGCCGGAGACAGCTGCGCGGCTGAAGCGCGAGATCGAGGCGGCCGACGCCATTCTCGTGGTGACGCCCGAGCACAACCGCTCGATTCCCGCCGTGCTCAAGAACGCCATCGACTGGGCCTCGCGGCCCTATGGCAAGAACTCGTGGCGCGGCAAGGCCGTCGCCGTGACCGGTACCAGCGCCGGCGGTGTCGGCACAGCCGTCGCCCAGCAGCAGCTGCGCACCATCCTCACCAACCTCGCTGGCGTGGTGGCCGGTGGCCAGGTCTTCATCACCTACAAGGATGGCCTGATCGACGACGCCCATGAGGTCACCAACGAGGGCACGCGCGCGTTCCTCCAGGATTTCATCGACCAGTTTGCCGGGGTCGCCGGCAAGCTTGCGGCCTGAGCACAGCGCATAATCATTGGGCACTGCCTGACGCCGGGTCGCAGCCATGCTGCGGCCCGGCTTTTTGCTGGGCAGTCGGCGCCGCATGGCTTCGCCGGAGCGATCTGCATCGGCAGGAATCTGGCCCGCCGGGCGCGGTGCTTCTGACGAAAAACGGCAAAAAAAGAGCCGGCGTCCCCTAGGGGAGCCGGCTTTTAAGGTATGAAACATCCGGTGCAAGCACCAAACATCTCAGAGGGGAACGGCTGAAACGAACTCAACGCCGGGAGGAGGTAGCGGAGCCCGTTCCGAACAACCGTGTTTGCTATATCGGGCAGCAGCTGCCTTTTTGCAATGCAGCATTGCTTGGGTCTGACATGCGCTGTATGCATGCCGTAGCGTCATATTCGTCAAATTATCGGTAAATCGGTCTAGACCATGCGCGCAGCGCGTTCCTGCCGCCCTGCGCCAAGGCAGGGCGGGTGCGTGCGGCGTTCATTCAATAGGTCCAGCGCTGGGCCTTCTGGATAAGGAAGTCGCGGAAGACCTGGACGCGTGCGACCGATTTCATCTCTTCCGGGTAGACCAGGTAGCTCTCGAGCTGCGGCATCTCAGTCTCGCGCAGGAGCTGCATGAGCGGAGAGCCGGTCTCGATCAGGTAGTCAGGCAGGATCGCGATGCCGGCGCCGGAATCGACGGCGCGCTTCATCGCGGTGATGTTGTTGACGGTGAGGTGGATCGGGCGCGGGTTGCGCTGGTCGCGCCCCAGCGTGCCGAGCCAGTGCACAGCCGTCAGATAGGATGGAGAGGTGCCGCCGAAGGTCAGGATCCGGTGGCTGTCGAGATCGTCATAGCTCTTGGGTTCGCCGAAACGCTTCACATACGCCGGTGAGCCGTAGACGTGAAAATGCACGGTGAAGAGCTTGCGCTGGATCAGGTCGGGCTGTTGCGGCTGGCGCAGGCGGATGGCGATATCGGCCTCGCGCATCGAAAGGTCCAGCTCCTCGTCCGTGAGGATGAGGTCGACCTTGATGTCGGGGTAGAGATCCAGGAATTCCGCCAGGCGCGGCGTCAGCCAGTGGCCGCCAAGCCCGCGCGTCGCGGTGACCTTGAGTTCGCCCGAGGGGTGCTCGCGGGTCTCCGAGAGCTGCGAGCGCGTGCGCTCGAGCCGCTGCGTCATCTCCCGCGCGGCGCGCCAGAGCAGTTCGCCCTGCTCTGTGAGAATGAGCCCACGGGTATGCCGATGGAACAAGGGTGCGCGTAGTTCGCGCTCAAGGGCGCCGATCTGCCGGCTAACCGCCGACTGACTCAGGCCCAGTACATCTCCCGCCTTTGTAAAGCTGCCAGATTCAGCGACGGTATAAAATATTCTGATGCGGTCCCAATCCACCGCGTTCCCCCTGTTATGCGTTGGACGCATGTTGGGGTGTAAAATCCTTGAACGTCAATGTCTGCGTTGCAGTCTTATAGCTTTTTCACACTGAATCTGGTGACGGGTTCCATCACAAGCAGTGATATATCGTGCCGGCAAACGGAGAGCGCTCCGCTGCCCGATAACCGGCAAGCGGAGCAATAGCGGGCCTGCGGCCCTGCTTTCCGTAGCGAACCCTGCGGAAATGCCGAGTCAGCAGATCCCGTCGGGACGCTTCATTCGGCGGCCTGACGCTCCTCCAGCTCATTGGCCTGGAGCCAGCGCTCGGCATCGAGCGCCGCCATGCAGCCGAGCCCCGCAGCCGTCACGGCCTGGCGGTAATGCTCGTCGGTGACGTCGCCCGCGGCGAAGACGCCGGGGATATTGGTCTGAGTCGTGCCGGGGGTGACGTCGAGATAGCCCGAGCTGTTCATGGCGAGCTGGCCGATGAACAGCTCCGTCGCGGGCTTGTGCCCGATCGCGATGAAGACACCGTCGGTCTTCAGTTCGCTCTCTGCTCCGGTCTTGAGGTCGCGCAGCCTGAGATGGGTGACGTTGGGGGGCTGGGTGCCGCCGCAGATCTCGGCGATTTCCGCGTTCCAGACCACCTCGATCTTGGGATGCCTGAACAGGCGATCCTGCATCACGCGCTCGGCGCGCAGGGTATCGCGGCGATGGACCAGGGTGACCTTGGCCGCGAGGTTGGCGAGATAGAGCGCCTCCTCGACCGCGGTATTGCCGCCGCCGACGACCACAACCTCCTTGTTGCGGAAGAAGAAGCCGTCGCAGGTGGCGCAGGCCGACACGCCGAAACCCTGGAAAGCCTGCTCGGAGGGCAGGCCTAGCCATTTCGCCTGCGCACCGGTCGCAACGATCAGCGCGTCGCAGGAATAGGTCTCGCCGCCATCGCCCCAGAGGCGGAAGGGGCGCTGCGAGAGATCGACCCGGGCGATATGGTCGGAGACCATCCGGGTGCCCATGTGCTCGGCCTGGCCGCGCATCTGCTCCATCAGCCAGGGGCCCTGGATGACGTCGGCGAAGCCCGGGTAGTTCTCGACATCGGTGGTGATCATGAGCTGGCCGCCGGCCTGCAGTCCGGAGATCAGCACGGGCTCCATCATGGCGCGGGCGGCATAGATCGCGGCGGTATAGCCGGCGGGGCCGGAGCCGATGATCATGACGCGGGCATGGGTGTGGGCCATGGTCTCAATTCCTGTTTGCGCGGCCGATGCCGCATCTTCGTTGCGTTAGATAAGCTCTCGACGGCCGTCGGCCAATGTTCCCGACGCAACCCTCGGCGTCATCCCGGCGGTAGACCCGGGTTCGCGCGGGAGGCCGGCGCGTCAGAGCATTGGCTTCTCAGTCCAGACCCAGCTCGGCCCGATAGCGCAGCCACCCGGCGCGCACCGCATCCGCAATGATCCGCGTCGAGTCTATCGGGTCGTAACGGGTGCCAGCAAGGCGCCCGTCGAAGTGATGCACAGCGCCCTCGCGTCGCAACGCCTCGGTCAAGGCCCTGAACTTGCGGTGGCCACCCTGGGGCTCGAACAGCAGGATCGGGGCGCCAGTGGCGGTCGCCTCGCCGACCATGTTGGTGGAATCGGCGGTGATGACGACGGCATCGGCATTGGCGAGCAGGGCGATGTAGGGATTGTCGCCAGTGCCATCCCACCACCAGCCGCCATACCGGGCGAAGACCTCGGCAACCGCCTGCTTCAGGAGGGGCTGGGTCCGGCGCGAGGGCGTGCCCATCAGCGCGACGCCCGATGCCGCCAGCGCGTCCAGCTGGGCCGTCAGGCGGGCAATGTCGTCGGTCGTGAAGCGGTGGTGGCGGCTGTCGCCGCCGACAAGCACCGCCACGCGCGGGGAGGGCAGGGCTGCGATCGCGGCCGGGGGGTGTTCGTGCGCCTGCCCAAGCCGCTCGGGAGACAGGCGGTGCGGCGAGGTGGTGGTGACCAGGACGTTCTCACCGCGCAGCCGGTCATGGCCGGCGACCCAGATCAGGTCGGCGGCGCCTGTGCCGATGCGCGGGTCCTTCAGGAAAACCGTGAAGGCGGCGCCATTCGAAGCCTTCTTGACCGCTCGCAGGTAAGGCACGGCGCGCCGCCCGGAGGCGATGACGATGTCGGGATAGGGCGCGCGGATCGGGCTGCCGGAGCGGTCGGGCGCATCGCGTGGGTCGATCGGCCCACGCGGCATCAGCCAGGCGAAGGGCGCGCGGGGCGTGACACGTCGGATCTCCGGCGTCACGCCCAGGCGTTCGGCGACGCCGATGCACTGCAATTCGTCGCCGGCCTTGCCGTCGCTGAGCACCCAGATCGTCGGCAGAGGGTCGGCGGGCAAGTCAGGGCTCCTCTCGGGCAACGCATCCTCGACTCTCGTGCCGACGAGCAAGGCAGCGCCTTGGTCGACAAGGATGCTCGGGAGGTTTTCTTGGCCTCCTGAAGCATCTGCCGAGACGCCGTTGGCGCGGCTCCCCGGGACGAGGCTTGAAACGAATGGCCGGACCGATGGAAACGGCACGCGCCTTGTATCGCCCGCTGCTCGCGTCTACACCAGCGCGACTTCTTCCGGGGCTGTTCTTTGCGATCAAAACTCGACGATATCGACCTGCGCATCCTGCGTGAATTGCAGGCAGACGGGCGCATGACCAATGTCGAGCTGGCAAGCCGTGTCGGCATTTCGCCGCCGCCCTGCCTGCGGCGCGTGCGCGCGCTCGAGGATGCCGGGGTGATCACCGGCTATCGCGGGCTTATCGACGAGAGCAAGCTCGGGATCGAGGTGGTCTGCTTCGCCTTCGTGCACCTCGCCAGCCAGGCCGAGGCCGATCTCGCGCAGTTCCAGGCTCGAATCCGCGACTGGGACGCCGTGCGCGAGTGCTGGAAGCTCTCGGGCGACATCGACTTCATGATGAAATGCGTGGCGCCTGACCTGAAGGCCTTCCAGGATTTCGTCGGCAACCTGACCGCGCTGCCCAATGTCCGGAACGTTCGGACCGCGCTGGCGCTCGACCGGGTCAAGGACGAGCCGATCGTACCTCTGGCCTGAACGAGCGCATTTCGTGGCAGCCGTGATCCGACGAGCCGTCGCTGCCGATCTCCCGGATATCCTGGCCCTCTATGCCGAGTTGAACGCGACCGACCTGCTGCCCACTCCGGCACAGGCGGCGCCGACCTGGGCAAGGATGCTGTCGAGCGAAATGGTCGGCGTGCATGTCGCCGAACTCGATGGATTCGTGGTGTCGACCTGCGTCCTGGTGATTGCACCGAACCTGACTCGCGGCATGCGATCCTTCGGCGTCATCGAGAACGTCGTGACACTGAAGCGCGTGCAGGGACAGGGGCTTGGACGGCGCGTCATGCAGGCGGCGTTCGACGAGGCCTGGGCGGCCGACTGCTACAAGATCATGCTGCTGACCGGCCGCATGGACCCCGCCGTCCATCACTTCTACGAATCATGCGGCTTTGCGCGCGGCAAGACCGCCTATGAGATCAGGCGCCCTTAAGCCGGCAATGCGAAGCGTCAACCGGCGACGTAACGCCTGATCCAGCCGGCATTGGTGTGGGCGAGGCTGTCGAGACGCCTGGCGTCGATGTCGGGCGCATACCAGGGGCCAGCCATGCTGGCCGAGGACTGCGACTGCACGGGATAGCTTGCGATCACGCGTCCGTCGCGGCCGACAAGCGTTGCCGTGCTGTCGAGCCCGTCGAGTGCGCTCCCTCCGCCGATCCCGCTGCCGCCGCCGGAATAGCTCGGCATGCTCATGCTGTGCACCGTCACCACGAGCGAGGTGCCGTTGCTGCTGAGGCTGGGGCCGAGTGTCGCGGAAAGCTCCTGTTCCAGCGCCATCTTGATATGCGCGGCATTCGCGCCAGCGCCGCGGCTGACGAGTTGGGAGACATCGACCCGGACCGCGGACGCAGCAGCGGCGGGCGACAGGTTGCCCGCGAGCGTCAAGGCGGTGCCGGTCAAGGCGAGGCTGAGCAGAGTGCGGCGGTTGAGCATGACGATCTCCTGATCCCTCGGCTCGGGCGCGGCCGAGGCGGCGCGACCGAGCGGGTGTTCAGGTCGATCTAGGTGCGGTCGGCGGCCCCGACCATGGCTGCGGGCCGCTGGTCGCAGGGTCGTGATCGCGTCAGCCGAGCACGTAGCGCTTGATCCAGCCCGCGTTGTGGCGAATCAGCCCGTCCATGCGGCGCTGATCGATGTCGGGCAGATACCAGGGGCCGGCAGAACTGGCCGGCACGGTCGAAAGCACCGGCCAGGTCGAAATGATGCGGTTGCCGCGCGCAACCAAAGTCGCCTCGCTGTCGAAGGAATCCGAGGTCGAGCCGCCGCTCCAGCGCCCGCCATCATTGCCGGCGTAGCTGTTGAGGAAGACGCCTCGCACGGCGACATTCAGCGTCGGGCCGGCACCCGGGCGGATATGGCCCGCCAGTTCCGACGCCAGCGCCTGTTCGAGGCCGAGCTTGATCGCCAGAGCATTGCTGCCCCAGCCCTGCGCCTGCAAGCGCGAGACGTCGACACGGATTGCGCCGATCGAGATCGCCTGCGCCCGCGCGGGACCCGAGCCGAACGGTGCGACGGCCAGCACGGGGCCCGCGATGCCAACGCCCAGAATGCCGCGACGGGTGATCATCTGCCGGTCTCCTGCTTCCTGACCCTCAGCGGAACTCGACGCTGACGACCTCGTAGGACTTGCCGCCGCCCGGCGTATTCACCTGGACGGAATCGCCGACCTTCTTGCCGATCAGCGCACGTGCGATCGGCGAGCCGATCGAGACCTTGCCGGACTTCACGTCCGATTCCGGTTCGCCGACGATCTGGTAGACCTTCTTCTCCTCGGTGTCGTCGTCGATCAACTGCACGGTGGCGCCGAACTTGATCGTGTCGCCGCCGGCGAGCTTGGCGACGTCGATGATGTCGGCCCGGCCGATCAGCGACTCCAGCTCCTGGACGCGGCCTTCGTTCAGGGCCTGCGCTTCCTTGGCGGCATGATACTCGGCGTTCTCCGAGAGATCGCCATGGGCGCGTGCTTCCGAAATCGCCTGGATGATGCGCTGGCGCTGCACCTGCTGGCGGTCCTTCAATTCCACCTCGAGAGCGGCAAAGCCACCCGCGGTCATTGGAACCTTTTCCATCATCTCAATCCCGAATTGCTAAAGCGAATATCCGCCGGGGGCGTGACCGCCCGCCTGCGTGCTTCGCTCCCGACAGTGTTTATAATCAGCCCCATCCTATTCCGGCGAGACGCCGTTCAGGCGGCCTGCGTGAAATAGGACTGCAGTGAACGCACTTCGAGATCGCCGCTGCAATAAGCTTTGATGCCTTCCGCAGCTGCGATCGCTCCCGCCAAGGTGGTATAATAGGGAACCTTGTGCAAGAGGGCCGTTCGGCGGAGTGAGCGGGAGTCCGCCAGGGCCTGCGGACCTTCGGTCGTGTTGAAGATCAGCTGGATCTCGCCGTTCTTGATAGCGTCGACCACGTGCGGCCGGCCTTCCAGAACCTTGTTGATCTTGGCGGCCGAAATGCCTTCCTCTTGGAGCAGGCGCAGCGTGCCGCCGGTGGCGACGACGCGGAAGCCGAGCTCGGCCAGGATGCGAATCGAGGGCACGATGCGCGGCTTGTCCTCGTCCTTCACCGAGACGAAGACCGTGCCCTTGACCGGCACCTTGGAACCAGCACCGAGCTGGCTCTTGGCGAAGGCGATGTCGAAGGAGCGGTCGAGCCCGATGACTTCGCCCGTCGAGCGCATTTCCGGCCCGAGCAGGACGTCGACGCCGGGGAAGCGGGCGAAGGGGAAGACCGCTTCCTTGACGCCGACATGATCGAGCTTCTGGGCCTTGAGGCCGAAGCTCGCCAGGCTCTCGCCGGCCATGATCCGGGCGGCGATCTTGGCGATCGGCTGCCCGATCACCTTGGCGACGAAGGGCACGGTGCGCGAGGCGCGCGGGTTCACTTCGAGCACGTAGATCACGCCGTTCTGGATGGCGTACTGCACGTTCATGAGCCCGCCGACGTCGAGAGCCAGCGCCATTGCCTTGGTCTGGCGCTCCAACTCGGCGATGGTCTCGGGCGAGAGCGAACGCGGCGGCAGCGAGCAGGCGGAATCACCGGAGTGGATGCCGGCCTCCTCGATGTGCTCCATGATGCCGGCGATGAAGGCGTCCTTGCCGTCGCTGAGGCAGTCGACATCGACCTCGATCGCATCCGACAGGTAGCGGTCGAACAGCAGCGGGTTCTTGCCCAGGACCGTGTTGATCTGGCCGGTCTTGTCGTTGGGGTACTTGGCCTTGACCTCGGACGGGATCAGCGAGGGCAGGGTGCCGAGCAGGTAGTCCTCGAACATCACCTCGTCGCGGATGATCGCCATGGCGCGGCCGCCGAGCACATAGGACGGGCGCACGACGAAGGGCAGGCCGAGTTCGCCCGCGATCATGCGGGCCTGCTCGACCGAATAGGCGATGCCGTTCTTCGGCTGCTTGAGCTGGAGCTTGTCGAGCAGGCGCTTGAAGCGGTCGCGGTCCTCGGCGAGGTCGATCATGTCGGGCGAGGTGCCCAGGATCGGGATGCCGGCCTCTTCGAGCGCATTGGCGAGCTTCAGCGGGGTCTGGCCGCCGAACTGGACGATCACGCCGTGCAGCGTGCCGGCCTGCTTCTCGGTCTCGAGGATTTCGAGAACGTCCTCGGCGGTCAGCGGCTCGAAATAGAGCCGGTCAGAGGTGTCGTAGTCGGTCGAGACGGTCTCGGGGTTGCAGTTGACCATGATCGTCTCGTAGCCGGCGTCATGCAGCGCGTAGCAGGCATGGCAGCAGCAATAGTCGAACTCGATGCCCTGGCCGATGCGGTTGGGACCGCCGCCGAGAATCACGACCTTCTTCTTGTCCGACGGCATGGCCTCATCGGCGGCCTTGCCTGCGAAGGGCATGGCATAGGTCGAGTACATGTAGGCGGTCGGCGAGGCGAATTCGGCCGCGCAGGTGTCGATGCGCTTGTAGACCGGGCGCACGGAGAGCGAGCGGCGCAGCGCGCGCACCTCTTCCTCGGTCTTGCCGGCCACCGCTGCCAGGCGCTTGTCGGAGAAGCCCATCGCCTTGACCTGGCGGAAGGCGCCCGGGGTCTGCGGCAAGCCGTGAATGCGGACCTTCTCCTCGGTGTCGACGATCTCGCGCATTTGCTCGAGGAACCAGGGGTCGATCTTGCAGCTCTCGTGGATCTGCTCGTCGGAGAAGCCGAAGCGCATCGCCTGCGCGACATGCAGGATGCGGTCCGGCGTCGGGGTCGACAGCGCGGCCTTGATGGCGTTGCGGTCGTCGCCCTGGCCCATGCCGTCGACCTCGATCTCGTCGAGCCCGTCAAGGCCGGTCTCAAGCGAGCGCAGGGCCTTCTGCAGAGATTCCTGGAAGGTACGGCCGATCGCCATGGCTTCGCCGACCGACTTCATCGCGGTGGTCAGGGTCGGCTCGGCGCCGGGGAACTTCTCGAAGGCGAAGCGCGGAATTTTGGTGACGACATAGTCGATCGATGGCTCGAAGGAGGCCGGGGTCGCGCCGCCGGTGATCTCGTTCTCGATCTCGTCGAGCGTGTAGCCGACGGCCAGACGCGCCGCGACCTTGGCGATCGGGAAGCCGGTCGCCTTCGAGGCCAGCGCCGAGGAGCGCGAGACGCGCGGGTTCATCTCGATGACGATCATGCGCCCGGTGGCCGGATCCACGGCAAACTGAACATTGCTGCCGCCGGTCTCGACGCCGATCTCGCGCAGCACCGCCAGCGAGGCGTCGCGCATGATCTGGTATTCCTTGTCGGTCAGCGTCAGCGCCGGAGCGACGGTGATCGAATCACCGGTGTGGACGCCCATCGGATCGATGTTCTCGATCGAGCAGACGATGATGCAGTTGTCGTTCTTATCGCGAACGACCTCCATCTCGTACTCTTTCCAGCCGAGGACGCTTTCCTCGATCAGAATCTCGCTGGTCGGCGATGCATCGAATCCACGCTCGCAGATCTCGATGAACTCGCCCTTGTTGTAGGCTATGCCGCCGCCGGTGCCGCCCATGGTGAAGGACGGGCGGATGATGGCGGGCAGGCCGATATCGTCCAGCGCGGTCAGGGCCTGGCCGAGATTCTTGACATGGTGGGAGCGCGGCGTGTCGAGGCCGATCTTGGTCATGGCCTCGCGGAAGCGCTCGCGGTCCTCGGCCTTGTCGATCGCGTCGGCGGTGGCGCCGATCATCTCGACGCCGAACTTCTCCAGCACGCTGATCTTGTTGCCGTTCTCGTCGATCAGTGTCTTCTGGTTGAGCGAGAGCGCGCAGTTCAGCGCGGTCTGGCCGCCCATGGTCGGGAGCAGGGCGTCTGGGCGCTCCTTCTCGATGATCTTGGCGACGATCTCGGGCGTGATCGGCTCGACATAGGTGGCGTCGGCGAGTTCCGGATCGGTCATGATCGTGGCCGGGTTCGAATTGACCAGCACGATGCGATAGCCCTCAGCCTTGAGGGTCTTGCAGGCCTGGGTGCCGGAATAGTCGAACTCGCAGGCCTGGCCGATGATGATGGGGCCGGCGCCGATGATCAGGATGGACTTGATGTCTGTGCGCTTCGGCATGATCTCGACCAGTGTTCGCGGGCGTGCACGGGCCAAAGTCCGATCGTACGAGCGGAGACCAGCTGAGCGCCTGAATGAATGCTAGGCGCTCGCTATAGAGGCAGGCGCTCTCCGGGGGAAGCGGAAAGCGCTGTCCCAGCGTCTTAGCGCACAGGCTCCGGGCGCACATCGACCCGCGCGATCTCAAGAGCGCGCCGCGCCGGGGTGCGTCGGCGCAGGGCGATCATCAACACGCCAAGCGCCGCGATCTCGCAGGCGGCGCCCACGAATCCCAGCGGCAGCGTGCCGAAATGGCGCAATGTCTGCTGGCCCAGCGCCGAGCCCGCCGCGATCCCGAAATACAGCGCCGAGGCATTCAGCGAGAGCGCGACGACGGCAGTGTCGGGCGCCATCGCGGCCAGCCGCGACATCTGCGAGGGATGCCCGGCCCAGCCGGCACCGCTCCAGACCAGCATCACTACGGGGATGACGAAGACCGCGATTGCCGGCGGCAGCAGCATGGCGACGAGCGAGGCTGCCAGCAGCGATGCGGCAAGCACGCTGAGTACGACAGTCAGGGTGCGCTCGGGGCCGTAGCGGTCACTGGCTATGCCGCCGAGCTGGTTGCCGAGCGCCGCGCCGACACCGGAGACGACCAGCACGGCGCTGAGCCAGGGGCCCGCTATCCCGGCATGGGCGGCCAGGAACGGCGCGATGTAGGTGTAGAGCGTGAAAGCGCCGGTGGTCCAAAGCATGGTGGTGGCCAGCGCCAGCAGAACGTCGGGACGGCGGGCGACGTCGAGCCGCTCCCGCAGCGAGGCCGCACCGCGCGGCAGGCCCGGGGGCAGCTTTACGACAAGGCCGATGAGGGCAAGCGCGCTGAACAGCGTGACGAGCAGGAAGGCGAGGTGCCATCCGCCCAGTCCAACCACGGCCGTACCGAGCGGCACGCCCAGGATCAGCGAGACCGTCATGCCGCCGGTGACCATGGCAATGGCCCGGGCGCGCCGCTCGGGCGGCACGAGAGCGACCGCGACGGCATTGGCGGCGGGCATGTAGACGCCGGCGGCAAAGGCCATCACGACCCGCGCCGCCATTGCGCCCTGAAAGCCGGTGGCCAGCGCGGCGCCGAGATTGGCCAGGCCGAACACCACCATGGCGCCGATCAGCACACGCTTCCGGTCGACCGAGCCGAGCATGGTGGAGAAGACGGGCGAGCCGACCGCATAGGCGATCGCGAAGGCCGAGATCAGCAACCCCGCGCTGTCCACTGAGACGCGGAAGCCGGTTGCGAGGTCGGGAAGGATGCCGGTGATGATGAGGCTGCCGGTGCCGATGGCAAAGGCGCCTCCGGCGAGCCAGAGGAGTCGGGAATCCATGGGATTGTTCCTTGGCGTTTGAAGCGGGGCCCGCATCGGGCTCGGGGGCTTCAATAATTCAATGATCATTGAATTAAGGTCGGTGTCCCTGCTTCGTCAAGGCTAACTTCAACAAATGTTGAATCTTGTCAGGAGCGGGCCGATCGCCTATCTCAACGGCATCATGAAGCCGATCTTTCACCCCGATATCGACGATGTCGCCGTGGCCGACGTGTTTGCGGCGCTCGCCGATCCGATCCGCCTGGGGATTCTCGTCGCTCTGGCCGAGACCCCGGAACTCGACCGGACGCGTTGCAGCACCTTCACGGAATTCGCCTCGCCATCGCTGTTGTCCTACCATTTCGCCAAGCTGCGCGAGGCGGGCATCACGAACTTCCGGGTCGAGGGAACCTCGCGCTATCTGTCGATCCGCCGCGAGGATCTGGAGCGACGCTTCCCCGGCCTGCTCGACAGCGTGCTCGACACCGCGCGTCGTGACCCCAACCTGCCGAGGCTCTCTGCCGGGTCGTGCACCGCTGGCTGAACATGCGCTGCACGCGCTCGCGCGCGTCGCGCCCCAATAGCCATTTCGCTCCATTGACTGGGCCTGCCCGGGGTATAGCGTCGCCACTTCCGCGGTGGCGTCGAGCCGGCTCGCGCATGCTCCGGCCCCGCCCGTTCAGAGGAGCATGGCCATGCGTGATGCCGACCCTCAGAAACTCGATGCACTCGTTGGGCGCCTGGTCGGGGACGTCGGAGCCTGTACCACAGGCGCGCTGATCGTGCTCGGCGACCAACTCGGCCTCTACAAGGCGATGGCGGACGGCAAGCCGTTGAACGCGCAGGAGCTCGCCGACCGGACCGGCCTCAAGGAACGCTATGTCCGCGAATGGCTCAGCGCCCAGGCGGCCGCGGAGTATGTCGACTACGACGCCGGCAGCGACTGCTTCAGCCTCTCGCCCGAACAGGCGATGGCGTTTGCCGAGGAGGGCAGCCCGGCCTTCTTCGCTGGCGCGTTCGAGGTCGTCCAGGCGATGTGGATGGACGAGCACAAGATCGCCGATGCCTTCCGGACCGGTGCAGGTGTCGGCTGGCACGAGCACAGCAAATGCCTGTTCCGCGGGACAGAGCGCTTCTTCCGGCCGGGCTACAACGCCAACCTGAAGACCTCATGGATTCCGGCGCTGGAGGGCATGGAGGACAAGCTCGCCGATGGCGCCGTGGTCGCCGATGTCGGCTGCGGGCATGGCGCCTCGACCATCCTGATGGCGCAGGCCTATCCAAAGGCGCGGTTCTTCGGCTTCGACTACCATGGGCCGTCGATCGAGAAGGCGCGCGAACAGGCCGAGAAGGCCGGTGTCGCAGACCGCGTTGCCTTCCAGCAGGCCTCGGCTAAGGATTTTCCGGCGCAGAAATATGTTCTCGTCGCGATGTTCGATTGCCTGCACGACATGGGAGATCCCGTCGGCGCCGGGCGCCACGTCAAGGAGACGCTGGCCGAAGGCGGGACCTGGATGATCGTCGAACCCTTCGCGCATGACCAGCTGAAGGACAACCTGAATCCTGTCGGCCGGATCTTCTACGGGGCCTCGACGATGATCTGCACGCCGGCCTCGCTGTCGCAGGAGGTCGGGCTCGGACTCGGCGCGCAGGCCGGCGAGATGCGTCTGCGCAAGGTCGCGATGGACGCAGGGTTCACGCGCTTCCGCCGCGCGACCGAGACGCCGTTCAACATGGTCTTCGAGGTCCGGGCCTGAGCGGAGGCGGCGCGCCTGTGGCTCCGCACTGATTTCGCGCGGCAGATGCAGAAGGAGGGTTGCGGTTTCCTGATCGTGAAGTAACGTTATAAAGTTACATATCAAAGCATGCGCACGGGCTGCCGGCAGGTGCCTTTCGCGCTCAGGAGACCTCAGCCGATGCACAGACATTCCCTCGCCGCGGGCCTCGCGCTCGCTTGCCTTGCCATGCCCGGGCCCGTGTCGGCCCACGACCACGCGGCTCTGCGGGGGCGGCTCGTCTTCGCCGATCACGAGAAACCCGTGGTGCGCGTGCTCGATCTCGATACTGGCGAGGTCACGCACAGCGTCCCCGTACCGAAGCCCAATCCTGGGTTCGCCGGGGTCGAGGGCGGCCGCTATGTCGTCATCAAGACCGGGGATGAGGCCGGCACCGTCCGCATCCTCGACACCGGACTGATAGTCGAATCTCATGGCGATCATGTCGATCTCGAGAAGAGCGACGTGAAGCTGCTCGACCTCGTGGTGACGGGGGACAAGCCGGCCCATGTCATCTCGGCCAAGGGCAGGTTGGCGCTGTTCTATGACGGGCACCGGCCCTGGGAGCGCAAGAGCGAGCCCAAGGCCGTTCTGATACCGCTCGACAGCCTCGGTGCGCCGTCGCCCACGCTGATGGTCTGGAAAAGTCCTGCGCCGCAGCACGGTATCGCGGTGCCGCTGGGCGGGCGGCAATGGCTGATGTCGGTCCCCAATGCGCTCTATGCCAAGGGCGAGGATCGCAGCGCCTCCTCGCGGCCGAACGGGTTCGAGATCCTCGAACAGGACCGCGGCGGCGCACAGGGCTGGAAGCGCGTGGCGGAGTTCAATGACGCCGCGCGTGCCGATGCCTCGTGCCGCCTGTTCCACGGCTATGCCTCGGCCAAGGGCCGCCACGTCTTCGGCTGTGCGGAGGGTGTCGATGGCGGCGTGCTGGTGCTGTCGCGCGGGGGGAAGGGGCGGTGGAGTGGCCGCCGGCTCGGCTATCCCGACGAGCGCCGCGTCAGCGCGATCAAGGCGCGGGAGGGCGCCTCGCATATGGTCGCGAGTTACGGGTTGAAGGCGCCCTATGACGCGCTGCTGCGGATCGACCCGTCCGCGAAGGCGATGGCATCTGCAGACATCCTGCCCGTGCCGGGCGGGCAGGCGGCGTGCCAGTTCGAACTCAGCGGCAAGGGCGACCGGCTCGCCAATCTCACCGCCGACGGAAAGTTGCGCATCTACGAGGTCGCGAGCTGGCGTGAACTCGCGAGCTTTGAGGCAGTGGCCGGCTTCGATTGCCAGTATGGTGCCAAGACGCCGACCCCGAGCCTCGCGGTCATCGGCGGCAGCGCCTTTGTCAGCGATCCCGGCAATGGGCGCATCCGCGAATATCATCTCGAGACGCTGAAGCAGGGGCTCGACCTGCCGGTCGGCGGCATGCCTGCCAATCTCGCCGGCAGCGACGCCGGCTGAGCCCAGGCGACTGCAAGCAATCCTTCGGCATCCGGGCTATAGACTGCCCGGATGCCGTTTCGCCGATTCCCGCGCCAATATCGCCAGCTCCTGGCCTATGTCTTCGCCGGCGGCGTCACGGCGGTGGCGCATTACGCGCTGCTGATCGGGCTCGTCGAATTCGCGGGCGTGACACCGGTGCCGGCGACGCTGGCCGGGTTCGTGCTGGGCGCGATCGTCTCGTACAGTCTCAACCGCTGGCTCACCTTCGACGCCACTCACAGCCATCGCCAGGCGACCTGGCGCTTCGCGCTGATCGCGGCCGGTGGCTTCGTCCTCACCGGTATCCTGATGCATCTGTTCGTGGCGCGCGCCGGCCTGCCCTACCTGCCGATGCAACTCGTGACCACGGGTATCGTGATGGTGTTCTCGTTCCTGGGGCACAAGTTCTTCAGCTTCGCCGATCGGGACAGCCGCATCTCCTGACCCGGCCAACGAGGGCTAGCGTGCGTACCAGTCCTGCGGATGAATGCTCATGACATTCGCCCCGGCGGTCACCGCTACGGCGATCGGCTCATGGGACGGGCAGGAGGCGTCGAGCCCACAAGTGACGAAGCGTGAGTAGTAGGCGCGCTGGCCCGGCGAGTCCGCCGTCTGGGCGAAGACGTGATACTCGCCGGGCGGCACCACGAGCGTGTAGCGCGTGGCCTTCCGGCTCCTGACCTTCTTCGCATTGCAGTGCAGCGCCTTGGAGCGGATATCCTCGGCGCAGATCTTCATATCCGCCGGAATGTAGTCGCTCGGATAGGAGAGTTCGCCTGTCAGCGTGCCGCGCTCGGAGGGCGCTGTCGCGACGGCGGGCGCCGCGGCCGGCGCCCCCAGCGCGACGCTGGAGAGATCTCCTTGCGGGGCCGCGTCAAGGAGCTTGCGGATGCCGGGGGCAGGGCTGCCGAAGTAGCGGCGCCCTGTCGGGAAGGCCGTCACCTGCAGGGCCCAGAGCCGCTTCTCGGCGCGGTCGACGACCAGGAAGAGCTTGTTGTCGCTGCAATTATGCGGCTGGCAGAGCTCGGCGAGCAGCCATTCCCTGCCACTGGCGTCGCGGCGGGTGACCGGCGGCGAGCCGACGCCGTCGAGCGGCGCGATCCAGCGGTCGGAGCGCTGGAATCTTTCGCCCTTCAGGGCGGCGCTCCAGGCGCTCGCGATCCAGGGCTCCGCGAGCAGTTGTTGCGGATGCTCCTGCGCACCCGCGACGCCGAGCGCGCAGCCGAGCAGGCCCGCCGTGATCAGAAGGCGCAGTTTCATGGGCTCCCTCCAGCCGTGTCCGCGTAGGATACGGAGACGGCCGGCACCCGAACAAGAAATCAGGCGAGGTAGCCCGCCTTGAAGGTCATCCGGTGCGGATTGTGCCCGAAATTCTCCTGCCGCTGCACGTCGTCGAAGCCGGCCTCGCGGATCAGGGAGACGATGTCGGCCTCGGTATAGGTCGAGAGCCCGTATTGAGCCCTGAGCTTCCGGTAGTCGGAGAAGACCGTGCGCACGAGGCCACCCAGAGCCGCGCGCAGAAAACCGCCGCGCCAAGCGAAACCCAGCAGCTGCGAGGCGTCGGTCAGCGGGCTGACGTCGGGAGGAATCACGTCGGCGACCACAAGGCTGCCGCCCGGCTTGAGCTTGTTGCGCCAGAGTGTGAGCAGCGCCGTGAGCTCGTCGCGGCTGAGATACTGGATCAGGGAATTGGCGACCACGAGGTCGAGCGTCGCCTCGGGCAGCGCCTCTACCTCCTCCGGCGAGACCACCGCGACATTGGCGCGTGCGCCCAGCATCGCCCGCAGCTTTTCGCGGACGGTGGGGGCGGCCTCGCAGAGATAGAGCCTGCCGCAGGCGCCCGCGACGCGGCCGGCGTCGAGCGCCTCGCCGCAGCCATGGTCGAGCACGACGGCATCGGGCGTGGGAATGTGGGCGATCAGATCGCTCGCGATCTGCCGGTAGTGCAGCTGCTTGTGCCGGGGCGAGACGTAGATCGCGTGCTCGCCGTTCCAGAAGTCGCGCCAGGACATGCTCGTGCCGTCTCGCTCACCAAGGCAGCCTGTCGCCGCCGTTCCGCCCCACGACTACGCCGAGCGCGGCCTGTTTCGCAACGGCAGCGATGAAACTGCTGCGCTTGCCAAGCGCGGTGAGCGCCCTAAGCTCACGGTGAAACCGAGGGCGACCATGTTTCTGCTGCCGAGACTTCTGAAGCGCTTCGTCAAGCACGGCCGCCTGACGGTCATCACCCCCGACAACACACGCCACGTCTTCGGCTCCGGCCCGGCCGAGATCCGGTTCGCGGGCGTGGTGAAGACCGCGCCCTCCGTGACCGTGCGCTTCCATGACAACCGGATCGAGCGCGAGATCTTCCTCAACCCGGAGATGGCGCTGGCCGAGGGCTACATGGATGGCCGGATCGACTTCGAGGAGGGCTCGATCCACGATCTGCTGAGCCTGTTCTGGATGCAACGCAAGGAGCTGCGCAAGCACCCGATCCAGAAGGTGATCCGCAATGTCCGCTTCCGGATCCGGCGTTTCCGCATGCACAACCCGCTCGGCGCGGCGGGCAAGAAGGTCAAGCACCACTACGATATCCCGACCGAGTTCTACAAACTCTGGCTCGACGAAACGATGACCTATTCCTGCGCCTACTGGCATTCGCCCGATGTCGGGCTGGAGGCCGCGCAGAAGGCCAAGCTCAGGCATCTCGCTGCCAAGCTGAAGATCGAGCCGGGCATGACCGTGCTCGATATCGGCTCGGGCTGGGGGGAGCTTGCGATCTACCTGGCAAAGGCCTGCGGCGCGAAGGTCACGGGCCTGAATGTCTCGCCCGACCAGATGGCGGCCGCCCAGAAGCGTGCGGAGGCCGCGGGTGTCGGCGACGCCGTGAGTTTCATCAACAAGGACTATCGCGAGCTCAAGGGCACGTTCGACCGCGTCGTCTCCGTCGGCATGATGGAACATGTCGGCGTCGCGCATTACCTCGAATATTTCGAGGGGATCCGCGACCTGCTGACGCCGGACGGGATCGCGCTCGTGCACTGCATCGGCCGCGTCGGGCCGCCCGGCTTCACCGGGCCGTTCTTCGACAAGTACATCTTCCCGGGCGGGTACGCGCCGGCGATGTCGGAGGTTTTCGCGGCAGTCGAGCAGACCGGCCTGTGGTCGTCGGATTGTGAGTTCTGGCGGCGCCATTACCACTGGACGCTGGCGGCCTGGCGCGAGCGCTTCGTGGCCCATCGCACAGAGGTCGTCGCCATGATGGGTGAGCGTTTCGCCAGGATGTGGGAGTTCTATCTCTCGGCCTGCGAAATCTCCTTCGACATCGGCGGCGACATGGTCTTCCAGCTGCTGCTGGGGCCGCACAAGAGCGCCGTGCCCGTGATCCGCGACTACATCACGCAAGCGGAGACAGAACTGGAGGCGCGGGGGTTCTGACCCCGGCGCGTACACCTATGGCGCGTCGCCTGGACAAGAGCTGGCCGGTGTTCGACAGCATCGAGGACGATGCGCACGAGCGCTGCGTCGACCTGTTCTCGCGGCCTGATGGCACATTCGGGTTCGAGGAGTTCCGGCGCGACTTCGAGGATTCCGGCGTCTGGACGCCGGTGCACTACTACTCCGGGATCTCCTTTCCCGATCGGAACGCTGCCCTCGATGCAGCGTCGCGGACTGTCGGTTGGCTTGCTGAGGCGATGGCTGCCCGCAGAGGGAGCCAGGTGCCCGGGCGCTAGGCAAGCCTTTCAGCTTCGGAGTTGAGGCGCGCGCCGCGAAACAAATGCGCCGCGCGACGCGTTTGATGAGGGCAATCCAGCACCGCAGGAAAGAGCGCACCGCCATGAACGACAATCGCGTCAAGGAACATATGGAAGTGATCGGGGCCGACGGTGTCCATGTCGGCACCGTCGACCGTGTCGAGAACGGCAGGATCAAGTTGACCAGGGCCGATAGCGGCGACGGCGCCCACAAGGGGCATCACCATTACATCGAACTCGGCTTCGTCGCAGGCGTCGAAGGCCAGAAGGTGCGCCTGTCGGCGAATAGCGATGTCGCAGTGACGCTCGAGGAAGAGCAGTCCGGCAAGCCCGTCTGACGCGCCGGGGCTCATCCCGTCATTGCGAGGAGCGAGAGCGACGAAGCAATCCAGAAGGGCGTAGGGCTCTCGATTCTGGATCGCTTCGCTACGCTCGCAATGACGGCAAACTGGCTTCCGCAGCGAGATTGAGAGCGAGCAGCGCTTCGTCGTGGAACACGCCATCGACAGCACGCTGCAGCGCTTCAAGGCGCAGGCGCCGAAAGGCCGAGGCGTCGCCTTGCGCCAACGGCCTGACGAGGATCGTGTCGTCGCGTGTCATCGGCGCAGCCAACACGGCGTCGGCGGCGCCTGCAACAGCGCCCTTTGGCTTATGACCGCTTCAGGTTGACGATCACCACGCCGCCGAGCGCCATGGCGCCACCCAGGATGCCGAGCAGGCTCGGGATTTCGCCGAGCCAGAGATAGCTGAGGACGGTTGCGACCGGCGGGGCGGCGTAGAGCAGGTTCGAGGCGCGCGCCGCCGGCAAGCGCGAGAGTAGCGTCGTCCAGGTCGCGTAGGTGATCAGGCTTGGCACGATCGCGAGATAGAGCATTGCATAGAGGCTCGATTGCGAGGCGTTTGGTCCCTGCGCGATCGCGCCCGGCAGGAAGGGCGTCAGCAGCAGCCCGCCCACGACCATGTTCCAGGCGGTGACCGTCAGTGGCTTGTGGCTGGCGAATAGCGGCTTCTGGACGATGGTCGTCAGCGAGTTGCACAGCGCAGCGCCCAGCACGAGCAAGACGCCGACGCCGAGATCCAGCGCCGCGCCGTTCTGCCCGAAGGCGATGAGCCCGACGCCCGAGAGCGAGATTGCGCTGCCGAGCCACTGGCTGCCGCTGAAGCGTTCGCCCAGCACCAGCATGGCGAGTGCCGCCGTGATGATCGGGTTGATGTTGATGATGAAGCTCGCGGCGCCCGCCGACACGGTCTGCTGGCCCAGATTGAGCAGCACCGTATAGCCCGCCACGAAGACCAGCCCGCCGAAGCCGAAGCGCCAGGCCTCGCGCCATTCCGGCAGTTTCGGCCTTGTTATCGCGAGGAACACCGCGGCCGGAACCGCCGCGATGGCGAAGCGCGCGGCGCCGAGCTCAAGCGGGCCGAACCCGTCGAGCGCCGCGCGGATCGCCGGAAAGGCGGAGGCCCAGGCGATGATCGTGAAGATCGCCAGCCCCAGCGTGGTCGGGTCCATGCTGCCGGAGGAGGAGGGCGTGGTCTTGAGGGGGAGGGTCGCGGACGGGCTCGACATGGGGCGCCTCGATCGAAGAAAGATATCGAGCCTGTAGACACCCGTGCGAGCTGCTTGACTAACGAGGAATTGGAGTATGAGCTGTGAGCATGGATCACAGCTTGACGCTTCCGCCGCTGGATACCTTGCGCGCCTTCGAGGCGGCCGCGCGGACTGGCAGCTTTTCCGCCGCGGCCGAGACGCTCAACCTGACCCATGGCGCGGTCAGCCGGCAGGTCGCCAAGCTCGAGCATTGGCTGGGGCTGCGCGTCTTCGAGCGTCAGGCGCGGGGCGTCGGGCTGACGCCGGAGGGCCAGCGCCTGCTCCAGCGCACGCAGGAAGCCTTTGCGCTGATCGCCGATACATCCGACCGCTGGGCCGAGGTGCGTGGCGCCGCCGTCGTGCGCTTCAGCGCGACGCCGTCGGTTTGCTCGCTCTGGCTGATGCCGCGGTTGCGGCAACTGGAAGGCGGAGATCCCGCCTTGCGCATCGTGCTGCAGGTCGACCATCGCCGCGTCGACCTCGAGGACGAGGGCATCGACCTCGCCATACGCTGCGGACGCGGTGGAGCGCCGGGGCGGGTGTCCGTGCAGCTTTTCGAGGAATGGTGCTTCCCTGTCGCCTCGCCGGATCTGGCGCGGGCGATCGGGGAGGGCAGGCCTGAACGCCTTCTGGCGCAGCCGTTGATCCATGATTCGGATGCCGCCGGCTGGCGCGCCTGGTTCGCTTCTCACGGGCTGGACTATCGACCGAGGCCGCAGGATCGGCGCTTCGAGGACTACAATCTCGTGCTCGACGCCGCCGCCTGCGGGCTTGGCGTTGCGCTCGCGCGTCCCCCTCTGGCGCAGGGGCAGGTCGAATCGGGCCGGCTGGCGAGCGTCGACAGCCGCGTCGCGCTCAATCCGGTGTCGTACTGGCTCGACCGCCCGCTCGGCCAGCCGCGCCCGGCTGCCGCGGCGCTGGCGAGCCGAATTGCGGGCGAGGCAGGGCTTTCTGCCAGCAAGCTGGCAGGTTTTCTGCGCAGCGAGGCCAAGGCGACCTGAACCTCGCCATTCAGCGGGCAGGCCCTATTGCCAAGGCGCGACATAGCCGACGCAGCGGAATTCGCCGCGGCGCGGGTTCACGACTTCAAAGGCCGGCATGGGGCATCTGTTGCCCGTCGCCTGATGCCTGTCGAGGTCCTGGATGCCCCCGAACTCGGGATTGATCCAGCGTGTCGTCTCGGTCCAGCCATTGCCATCGTACCGCTTGATCGTCTGCCAGCCCTGCGCCGAGGCCTTTTGGGCTGACAGGGGAAGCGATAGTGCGAAGGCGCAGGTTCCGCCTGCGAGCGCAAAGGAGATGCGTCGCAAAATCGGACGGGCGTAAGCAGCAAAGGCATCGGCGTTCGGTTTCGGAGCGTTGTGTGTCATCGGGGGACATCCCAAGTTGCGCTGTCCCTGTCACTGCAAGCTTGCGTCCACCTTTTGTTAACCTTTGGCGCAGGGTGCAACGCTCAGGCGACATGCCTCACAGATTCGCCAGGACCTGCGTCATTCGCCCGGTCCAATTCTTCGGTGAGCTCGCGAGCATAGGCGAAGAAGCGCTCGCGCACCGCGTGCGCATGCGGATTAGCGCGCTCGATGGCGTGGAATACGCCGGGCGCATCGTGGCGCACCATCTCCGTCGCCTGCATCAGCAGTTCGAAGCTCCGGGTCGTCAGGCGGCTCGGCACCGGCTCCATGCGCACGAGGATCTTGGCCACCAGATGCGTAAGCCCCTGAACCAGCGCCATGTCGCGGTCGTGCGCATCGGGCGTCGTCACGATGACGTCGAGCGCCAGGACGTGGCGCAGGAAGGCGGCGATCCGCCGCCAGCTTTCGCCGCGCACCGGGCAGAGTGCGATCTTGAGGTCCCGAATGCCGCCGCGCGCGCTTTGTGGGCCAAACAGCGGATGGGTGCACAGGATCTCGACCGTGTCGGGCAGTCCGGCGAGAAGCAACCGCGCCGGCTCGATCTTCACCGAGCCGACATCGAGCACGAGGGTTCCGGCGCGCAGATGAGGACGAAGACTTGCTACAGCCTCCGCCAGGCGGTCGACCGGCATGGCGAGGATGACGATGTCGCAGGCGGCGATCTCGGCGATGCCGCCTGGAGCCATGCCCTTGCCTGTGTCATCGGCAGGAACGGCCTGGGCGGGGTCATGCACGACAAGCCGCAGATGCGGCTGCAGATGGCGCGCGGTCAGTCGCCCGAAGGCGCCAAAGCCCATCAGGCCGACGGTGGAGAAGGATTTCGTCTGGGTGGGCATCGTGTCTCGGTCCTGGTGAGGGCCGCGATGCCGGGGGATTTTTTGAGTTCAACCGCCATCGCGGCGGGTTGAACATGACAATGCTCCCGCCTTTATGAGGACGGGGCGTAATAGTTCCGGGCGAGGGTGATCGCGTTGGTCATGGCGTCGGTAAACGCCCTCGCGGCCATGCTGTCAAGCGTTTCGCACCGGCTGCAGAGTTGGCGAATAGTCCGTCAGGACCATGATCCGGTCCTCGATGGCGCCGACGAGATCGCCATGCTCGGCGCGGGTCACGCGCTTGATCTCGGACCATTCGGCATCCGCCATCATCGCAGCCCAGCCCATGGCGCGCGCCTCGTTGTCTGGCCAGGCGAGGATATAGGCGAACTCGGTGCGTCCGGCGCTGGCCGTCTCCCACATCGCCACGATCTGGAAGCCGTGCCGGGCCATGATGCGCGCCGCGTGGTCGCTGAAGCGGGCGTGGAAGGCCGCCTTGTTGCGCTCGAATATCTCGTAGATGCGCAGTTGATGGATCATCGCCCGTTTCCTCTACGGTGGCGCCTGTAGACGACCTCGACGCTGGCCGACGGCCGGGCCGCTATCGCGGACAGTTGCGCTGGCGCTCCTGCGCTTGAATCTGCGCGATATCGGAGCGATTGCGGGCCGTCAGCGGCACATCTGCGATGTCATCATATTTGCAATCGACGTTGTTGCCGAACGCCTTGATGCCGCGCGCTGTCTTGAAGCAGTAGCCGGCATCGAAATAAATCGCGTTGCGCTCGCCCCAAAGCTCGTCGCAGAGCGACTGCGCCAGGGCCGGCGCCGTCAGGAGCCAGAGCGCGATGCAGGAGAGTGACAGGCGAAGCATGGCGGCGTGTTCCAGTGCGGGTTTCGCGACAACGCCGGCAGGCTCATGCGCATCTGGCCCGAGTCGCGAGCCAGCCTAGCCACATGAGCATACCCCGTCATCCCAAGCGGAAGCGAAGCTTCCTCCAGGGATGACGCTATTTTCAACCGACCAATCGGCCGGCCTCAGGACGTGAGCTTGGCCTTGTGCGCGTCCATCATCTCGACGAAGCGATTGAAGAGATAGTGGCTGTCCTGCGGGCCGGGCGAGGCTTCCGGATGGTGCTGGACGCTGAAGGCCGGGCGGTCGGTCAGAGCAAAGCCGCTGTTCGAGCCGTCGAAGAGCGAGACATGGGTCTCGACCGCATGAGCCGGCAGCGAGGCGGGATCGACCGCGAAGCCGTGGTTCATCGAGACGATCTCGACCTTGCCGGTGGTCTTGTCCTGCACGGGATGATTGGCGCCGTGATGGCCCTGCTTCATCTTCATGGTCTGGCCGCCGACGGCGAGCGCCATCATCTGGTGGCCAAGGCAGATGCCGAAGGTCGGGATCTTCTTCTCGAGCAGTTCCTTGATCACCGGCACGGCGTATTCGCCGGTCGCGGCCGGGTCGCCCGGGCCGTTGGAGAGGAAGATACCATCGGGAGCGAGCGACAGGATGTCGTCGGCGGTGGCCGTCGAGGGCACCACGGTGACGTCGCAACCGGCCTTGGCGAGCAGGCGCAGGATGTTGCGCTTCACGCCGTAGTCGATCGCGACGACCCTGTGCTTGACGGTCTCGCGCTGGCCGTAGCCGGCCGGCCACTGCCAGGGCGTCTCGCTCCAGTCGTAGCGCTGCGCTGCGGTGACGAGCGGCACGAGGTCGAGCCCGGCCATGCTGGGCAGTTCGGCGGCCATCTTCTTCAGGCGCGGCAAATCGAAGTTGCCATCGGGGCTGTGGGCGATGATCGCGTTGGGCATGCCGTTGTCGCGGATCAGAGCCGTCAGGGCGCGGGTGTCGACGCCGGAGATGCCGATGATGTCGCGCGCCTTGAGCCAGGCGTCGAAATGCTTGTTGGCACGCCAGTTCGAGGGCTGCGTGACGGCGGCGTGCAGCACGATGCCGCGCACGCCCGATGAGGCGGCTGCGTTGATGGTCTCGGTGTCTTCCTCGTTCACGCCGACATTGCCGACATGGGGGAAGGTGAATGTGATGATCTGGCCGGCATAGGACGGGTCGGTCAGGATTTCCTGATAGCCCGTCATCGCCGTGTTGAAGCAGACTTCGCCGGGCGCCTCGCCGATTGCGCCGAGGCCGAAGCCTTCCAGCACCGTGCCATCGGCCAGGACCAGGAGAGCGGTCGAGCGCGGTTCGGTCCAGCCGCCTGTCGCGGGGTTTCCTTCGGATGCGGTCATGTCTATGTCTCGGTCCAGGCCGCAAGCTTGCGGCAATGTTTCAGGGCGGGCAGCGGCTTGACGCTCCGCCGGGTCTGGAGCGCGAGCCTTAAAGACGCGCCTCCCGGCCGTCAATCGAAGCGGGCCAGAGTCTTCTGGAAACTGCCTGTGGTTTCAAAAAAGGAATAGTGACGATGAGCAGCCTGCGTGAGCGCTTCACGGCCGATCTCAAGGACGCGATGAAGGCCGGCGAAAAGGGCAAGGTCTCGACGATCCGCCTGATCACATCGGCGCTGAAGGACAAGGACATCGAAGCGCGCGGTCTCGGCAAGCCCGAAACCACGCCCGACGAGATCCTCGCTTTGCTCCAGAAGATGGTGAAGCAGCGTCAGGAATCGATCGCGATCTACGACGCCAATGGTCGTCCCGAACTCGCCGAGGGCGAGCGCGCCGAGATCACGGTGATCAACGACTACCTGCCCAAGCAGATGGAGGAGGCCGAGGTGAAGGCCGCGATTGAGGAGGTCATCGCCGAGATCGGAGCGTCGAGCGTCAAGGACATGGGCAAGGTCATCGCGGCCCTGCGCGGCGCCTATGCCGGCCAGATGGACTTCGCCAAGGTCAGTCCGCTGGTCAAGGGTTTGCTCGGCGGCTGAAATCAGCCTGAGCGGCGCGATTTTGCCATATCCATTGGGGAGCGTGGCGGCAGAAGGAGGATCTTCAATGTCGCCACGCATCTACGCCTCTGGACTCGCGCTTCTTTTCACCGTCTCCGCGGCGCAAGCCCAGGAGTTCGGCTGGGGCAGCGGCTACCAGATGGGCACGTCCTACACCGGGGTCTTCGATGGCCATAAGGCGCGCCTGACGTTCTACTGCGGCGACGCCGGCGCGGCGCGAGCCAACCCCGCGATCACGGCCGGGCCCTATCTCACAGTTGTCCTGCCGAAGGTGACCGGGCTCGAATCCGCGACGACAATCGAGGTCGTCGTCGACGGGAAGACAACGAAGGTGCCGGTCGCTGCCCGACCGGATATCGAGACGGTCGACCTGACATGGCGGCCCGGGCAGGTTTTCGGCGGCGCAGAGATGAAGCGCCTCGTCGCCGCCCTGCGAATGGCCAAGGCCATCCAGGTCAAGGCGGCTGGGGTCACGGCTTCCTTGCCGGTAGAGGGCGCCGCCAAAGCGCTCGCAGGCGACCCTCTGAGTTGCTCCTGAGCCGGTAAACATTTGCGCTTATCTGGTCGCCGATCGCCTCTCGGCTGTGGATTATGACGACAAGCACGATCGAGCGCGTATCGACGGTTGGCTTCCGGCCCGCTTGAGCCCAGATAGAAGCGCATGAAGTTCCCGCCCTCCATTCTCGAAGAGATCAAGGCCCGACTGCCGGTTTCGGCTGTGGTGGGCAAACGCGTCCGGCTGGCCAAGTCCGGCCGCGAGTGGAAGGGACTTTCGCCCTTCAACGCCGAGAAGACGCCGTCCTTCTTCGTCAACGACCAGAAGGGCTCCTTCTTCGATTTCTCGTCAGGCAAGAACGGCGACATTTTCAAATTCGTGATGGAGACCGAGGGGCTGTCCTTCCCCGAGGCCGTCGAAAAGCTTGCCTCCGAGGCCGGCGTCATGCTGCCGAAGGTCTCGGTCGAAGCGCAGGTCCAGGAGGAGCGCCGCAAGGGGTTGCACGAGGTCGTCGAGCTTGCCGCCCGCTTCTTCGAGGCCGAGCTTGCAGGGGATCGCGGGGCAGGGGCGCGGCGTTATCTGTCGGGGCGCGGGCTCGAGGGTGAGGCGCGCAAGGTCTTTCGCATCGGTTATGGGCCGCCCGATCGCTATGCGTTGCGCGATCACCTGGCATCCAAGGGCGTCGATGCCGCGCTGATGATGGAAGCCGGCCTGCTGGTTCATGGCGATGACATTGCCGTGCCCTATGACCGCTTTCGCGATCGCATCATGTTCCCGATCCACGATGTGCGAGGGCGCATCGTGGCGTTTGGCGGCCGCGCGATGAGCGCCGAGGTTGCGGCCAAATACCTGAACTCGCCGGAGACCCCGCTTTTCCACAAGGGCTCGCTGCTGTTTAACCACCACAATGCCCGCAAGGGCGCGCACGACACGGGGCAGGTGATCGTGGTGGAGGGCTATGTCGACGTCATCGCGATGAGCCTCGCCGGCTTCCCGCAGACGGTGGCACCGCTGGGTACGGCGCTGACCGAGGACCAGCTTGGACTGCTGTGGCGAATGGCTGACGAGCCCGTCATCTGCCTCGACGGCGACAAGGCTGGTCGCAAGGCCGCCAGCCGAGCGATCGATCTGGCGCTGCCGCATCTGGAACCCGGCAAATCGCTGGCCTTCGCGCTGCTGCCAGACGGCCAGGATCCCGACGACCTCGCGCGCTCGGGCGGCCGGGTGGCGGTGGCGGAGGTGCTGCAGGCGGCGCGGCCGCTGGTCGACATGCTCTGGACGCGCGAGCTCGAGGCGGGCCCGCTCGACACGCCGGAACGCCGCGCCGCATTCGAGCGCCGACTGAAGGAACCGCTCGGCCTGATCAAGGACGAGACGACCCGCAAGCATTACCGCCGTGAGATGGACGAGCGGCTCGAGCAGCTGTTCGCCAGTTCAGCTCCGGCGCGGGCCGAGCGCGGGCAGGGCGGCTACCAGCGTGGCGGTGGCGGTCAGCGTCGAGGGGGGAGCGGTGGTGGTGGCCGCAATGGCTGGCAGCAGCAATCGCCCTGGGCCGGCCCGCTGAAGGCGTCGAGCCAGCTGGCCCGTTCGAAGATCATGGTGCAGGGGCGCGGCGAGGATGTGCGCGAAGCCTTCATCCTGCTAGCACTGGCGAGCCATCCGAGCCTGATCCTGCGTTGCGCCGACGAAATCGCCGAGCTTTCGCTCGATGGCCCCGCCGCGGAGCGCTTCCGGCAGGCGCTGCTCGATGCCGCGATGGATGACAGCCTCGACGAAAACGCGCTGAGCGAACGTCTGGCGCAGCCGCGCGTCCAGGATGCGCAAGGCCAGCTGATGGCGGTCACCGGCCATGCCGAGCGGCTCAAGCTGGCGCAAGCGGCTGATCCTGA
The DNA here is from genome assembly GCF_056406735.1 of Allobosea sp. P1_B10. Lineage (NCBI taxonomy): Bacteria > Pseudomonadati > Pseudomonadota > Alphaproteobacteria > Hyphomicrobiales > Alloboseaceae > Allobosea > Allobosea sp. P1_B10. The sequence goes on from NZ_JBFTZP010000002.1 coordinate 346,475, forward strand.
ATCGGTTTTTGACTCAATTCGACAAGCTATCGTCTTGCATCATCGCGCGCGGACGCTACATAGCGAGTTGAAGTTGGCCGAGCGCGCATTGGCTGACGAAGCGACCGAAGCCAATTTCGCCTGGATCAAGGACGTCAAGGCTCGCCTCGAGGATATCGAGGGGACCGAGGCCATGTCTGGTGATTGACGGGCCAGGCTTCGGGTTTTCGTCAGATTTTGCGCAAGGCGAACCGGATGGTTCACGATTCATTAGCGATGATCGGGTCCATCTGGGAGAATGTGATTTGGGTGGGGTGAGCGCGCCGGACCAGCGGCCGCGCCGCCCTTTTATGCGTCTGCATGAGGCTTCTTCCGAGCCTCAGCGGCGCACGACTGCGGAGCGCTGATTAGATGGCGACAAAAGCGAGCGAACGGGAAAAGACCGACCAGGTCGCGCCGGAAGCCCCTCCGACGTCCGATGGACCGTTGCTCGATCTGACGGATCAGGCCGTAAGGCGGATGATCAAGCTCGCCAAAAAGCGAGGCTATGTCACTTACGATGAACTGAACGAGGTTCTGCCGTCCGAGGAGTTCTCCTCGGAGCAGATCGAGGACGTGCTCGGCCAGTTGAGCGAGCAGGGCATCAACGTCGTCGACAACGAGGATCCCGAGGCCTCCGGCGAGGAGCGTGCAGCCGCGCGCACCGGCACCAATGGTGACGAGGAAGAGCCCGAAGGCGGCGAGCTTGCCGAGACCCAGCGCTCTGCGTTGCCCGTCGAGGTCAAGCGCAACCTCGAGCCGACCGAGCGTACCGACGATCCGGTCCGCATGTATCTGCGCGAGATGGGCTCGGTCGAGCTGCTCTCCCGCGAGGGCGAAATCGCCATCGCCAAGCGCATCGAGGCCGGCCGCGAGGCGATGATCGCCGGGCTCTGCGAGAGCCCGCTGACCTTCCAGGCCATCATCATCTGGCGCGACGAACTCGTCGAAGGCAAGGTGCTGCTGCGCGACATCATCGATCTCGAAGCGACCTATGCCGGCCCCGACGCCAAGAATCCGGTCGAGGAAGCCGCCGAAGGCGAAGCCGCGCCCGGAGAGCCCGGCGCCAACGGGGCGACCCCCGAAGGCGAGCTGCCGTCCGACATGGACGACGACGATATCGAGAACAACGTCTCGCTCTCGGCGATGGAAGCCGAACTCAAGCCGCGCGTGCTCGAGACCTTCGATTCGATCGCCTCGAACTACACCAAGCTGCGCCGCCTGCAGGACCAGGACATCGCCAACCGGCTGGAGAACACCAAGCTCTCGCCGGCGCAGGACCGCAAGTACAAGAAGCTCAAGGACGACATCATCACTGCGGTGAAGTCGCTCTCGCTCAACAACAACCGCATCGAGGCGCTGGTTGAGCAGCTCTACGACATCAACAAGCGGTTGATCTCGCATGAGACCCGCCTGCTGCGCCTGGCCGAGAGCTATGGCGTCGGCCGCGAGGACTTCCTCAAGCAGCATGTCGGCGGCGAGCTCGATCCGAAATGGGTGCTGCGCGTCTCGAAGCTGGGTTCGCGCGGCTGGCGCGAGTTCGTCGGCGCCGAGCTCGATCGGATCAAGAGCCTGCGCGAGGAGATCCACACGCTGGCCTCCGAGACCGGTCTCGAGATCCAGGAATTCCGCAAGATCGTTCTGATGGTCCAGAAGGGCGAGCGCGAAGCCCGGCAGGCCAAGAAGGAGATGATCGAGGCCAATCTGCGCCTCGTGATCTCGATCGCCAAGAAGTACACCAACCGCGGCCTGCAGTTTCTGGACCTGATCCAGGAGGGCAATATCGGCCTGATGAAGGCGGTCGACAAGTTCGAGTACCGCCGCGGCTACAAGTTCTCGACCTACGCGACCTGGTGGATTCGCCAGGCGATCACCCGCTCGATCGCCGACCAGGCCCGCACCATCCGCATCCCGGTGCACATGATCGAGACGATCAACAAGATCGTCCGGACCTCGCGCCAGATGCTGCACGAGATCGGCCGCGAGCCGACCCCGGAAGAGCTGGCCGAGAAGCTGGCGATGCCGCTCGAGAAGGTGCGCAAGGTCCTGAAGATCGCCAAGGAGCCGATCTCCCTCGAAACGCCGATCGGCGACGAGGAGGATTCGCATCTCGGCGACTTCATCGAGGACAAGAACGCGATCCTGCCGATCGACGCCGCGATCCAGAGCAATCTTCGCGAGACAACGACGCGCGTGCTCGCTTCGTTGACCCCGCGCGAGGAGCGCGTGCTGCGCATGCGCTTCGGTATCGGCATGAACACCGACCACACTCTCGAAGAGGTCGGCCAGCAGTTCTCGGTGACGCGCGAGCGCATCCGGCAGATCGAAGCCAAGGCGCTCAGGAAACTGAAGCACCCGTCGCGGAGCCGGAAGCTCAGGAGCTTCCTCGACAACTGAGGATATCGAGAAAGGCGGGCCGTGAGGCCCGCCTTTCTCGCTTGTGCTGCAGGAACAGATGACCAACGCAGGTTTGCCTGGCCGCTGTCGGGCGACCTGAGCAAGCGGATCGGCGTCGCGCATGCGCTCCCAACGAATCCACACCATTCAGACGCGCGGGCAGGGGCTCTACGAGTTCACCGACGAGGTCGCTGCCTTCGTGCGCACGGCTGGCGTGACGGACGGGCTGCTGACGCTGTTCGTGCGGCACACCTCCTGCTCGCTGTTGATCCAGGAAAATGCCGACCCCGATGTCCGGCGTGATCTCCTGGCCTATTTCCGGCGACTGGTTCCGCCTGCCGATGATGCCGACATGACCTATCTCAGGCATCGCGCGGAGGGGCCCGACGACATGCCCGCGCACATCAAGGCTGCATTGTTGCCGGTCTCGCTGTCGGTTCCCGTGATGGCGGGGCGCTTGATGCTGGGGACATGGCAGGGCATCTATCTGTTCGAGCATCGCGACCAGCCGCATGCCCGCGAGGTCGTGCTTCATCTCGCATCGTGAAGTTCGGCTTGGCAGCACGCGCCTGTGGCCTTACCTCTCGCCGATAGCGCGTGACCTGCTTGCCCGGAGACCCGACGATGTCGTTCCTGAAATCCCTGTTCGGCCGCAAGGATGCCAAGCCAGAGCAACCGGCGGGTCCACTCAAGTCCATCGAGCATAACGGTTTCACCATTCATGCCACGCCCTATCAGGAGGGCGGCCAGTACCAACTGTGCGGCGTGATCGAGAAGCTGGTCGATGGCGAGATGCGGACACATCGATTCGTCCGCGCCGACCGCTTTCCCGGGGCACAGGAGGCGGCCGATTTTTCGATCGTGAAAGGCCAGCAGCTTGTCGACCAGCAGGGCGACACCATATTCCGTTGAGTTCGTAGCTCTGTTTTAGCCTGCCGGCGCTGACGTGACCTTGCGCGGGTGCGGTTCGTGCCTGTAATGAACTATGCTTTGGTAGAACGACATCAGCATATCGTCTGTGGTGTCGGCATGGTTTCGATATTCCTTCCCCTGCAGAGTTAAATGTTCGGTAAGTTGGCGTTTACTTGTAGATTGCCCTATTTTTAAGATTTTATTGTAGTTTTATGCCTTCTATCGAACTCCTGCGCTATCTAGGTCACCGAGCGGATGTCCCGAATGCCCAAGGCTGTCACCAGCCCTGAAGCGGATGCCTTCAGCCTATATCCAGCTGACGTTCGCGTGGCGCAGAGTCTTGCCGCTCTCGCCGAGGGCGGCGTCGACGTCGCGGCGCTCCCGGGCGCTGCCGAGGCCGACGGCCAGCCCCTGCCGGGCGCTGACTGGTTCGTCCGGGCGCTCGATCAGCTGCCGGCCTGCGTCTACATGACCGATGCCGAGGGCGTCGTGACTTACGCCAATCGCCATTCAGCAAGGGTCGTCGGGCGCGATCCCGTGCCGGGCGGCGACCGCTACACGATCACGCATCGCCTTTTCACCATGGACGGACTGCCGGTCGCCGACGACGCGTCGCCGATGGCCATCGCGCTGCGCGACGGTTTGCCGATCCGCGGCGTCGAGATGATGATCGAACGTCCCGATGGTGAGCGGGTGCCGATCATGCCCCTGCCGACTCCGCTCTTTGACGCCAGCGGCGCGTTGTGCGGCGGCTTCAACCTCGTCATCGATATCAGCGCACGCAAGCAGGCCGAGCAATTGCTCGCCGAATCCTATCGTCGCGACGGGATGACGGGCCTGCCCAACCGGCCGGCGCTCAGCGCCCATCTCGAGGACTGCATCGAGCGCTCGCAGCGCAGTGGCGAGAGCTTCCTGGCGATGCGGCTCGACCTCGATGCGTTCAAGGCTCTCAACGACGACTACGGCCACAGCGTCGGCGATGCCGTCCTGATCGAGGCCGCGCACCGGCTGCGCGGGGCGTTGGGCGATGTGTTCCTGGCGCGCATGGCCGGCGACGAGTTCATGGTCGTCTCGCCTGCCACGTCGACGGGCAGCGAGGTGCATCTCCTGGCAAGGCAGGTGCGCTCGGCCTTCGATGCGAAGTTCATCTGCGGCGGGCAGTCGTTTTCGATCAGCGTGAGCACCGGCTGCGCGCGCTACCCGCAGGACGGCGATGACGAGATCCGCCTGGTTGCCGCTGCGAATGCCGCGCTGAAGCTCGCCAAGTCCGAAGGCCCCGGCACGATGCGGATGTTCGACATCGTCGAACAGGCGCGCGAGCAGGAGCGCCAGAGCTTCCGCAAGGACCTGCGCGGGGCGATCGAGGCCAAGGCGATCACGCCGCATTACCAGCCGCTGTTCCGGGCCGATGGCAGCATCGCGGGGTTCGAGGCTCTTGCGCGCTGGGACGACAAGGTGCGCGGCCTGGTCGCGCCATCGGCCTTCATCGCTGCGGCGGAGGAGGAGGGCGAGCTGATCGCCGCGCTCGACTCCTACATCCTGCGCAGCGCCTGCATCGAGGCGGCGCGTTGGACGCAGCCCTTGCGGATTTCAGTCAACGTCTCGGCGCTGGAGTTCCAGTCCGGCGACCTGCCCGCCCGCGTTGAGGCGGTGCTGACCGAGACCGGGCTCGACCCCGAACGCCTCGAACTCGAGATCACGGAAGGCGTGATGGTGACCGATGCCGACAGCGCCATGGCGACGTTTGCGCAGCTGCGCGCGCTCGGCGTGCGCATCGCGCTGGATGATTTCGGCACGGGCTATTCCTCGCTGTCATATCTGCACCGCTTCCCACTGACGACGTTGAAGATCGACCGCAGCTTCATCGCAAAGCTCGGGGTGACGCTGGAATCTGTGGCCATCACCCGCGCCGTGATCCAACTCGGCCACGCGCTCGGCATCGAGGTCGTGGCCGAGGGGGTGGAGACGCCCGAGCAGCTCGACTTCCTGATCCAAGAAGGCTGCGACCTGACGCAAGGCTTCCTGCTCGGGCGGCCGCTCCCGGCGAGCGCCTATGCCCAGGTGACGGGCGCCCAGGTGACGAGCGCCTAGGGCGGAACGCATCGCGCCCTCGCTGGTTTTCCAGTCGGACACCTCTTCAGATCAGGAGACCGACATGGGCCAGCTTTCGGGCAAGACCATCCTCATCCTCGCGACGAACGGATTCGAGCAATCGGAGCTCGACGTGCCTCATGCCGAGTTGCAGGAGGCCGGCGCCAAGGTGGATATCGCATCGCCCGAGAGCGGCGAGATCACCGGCTGGGACCAGAAGGACTGGGGCAAGCCGGTCAAGGTCGACATGGCGCTCGATCAGGTCGAGGTCGCCGATTACGACGCGATCGTGCTACCCGGCGGGCAGATGAATCCCGATACGCTGCGGGGCGAGCCGAGAGCTCTGGCCCTGATCAAGGCCTTTTTCGAGCAAGGGAAGGTCGTCGCGGCGGTGTGCCACGCGCCATGGCTTCTGATCGATACCGGCATCGCCAGGGGGCGCAGGCTCACCTCCTACAAGACGATCAGGCAGGACATGGTCAATGCAGGCGCACTCTGGGAGGACAGCGAGGTCGTCACCGACAAGGGCGTCGTGACCTCGCGAAATCCGGGTGACCTGCCGGCCTTCGTCGCCAAGATCATCGAGGAAGTGAAGGAAGGCCGCCACGAGCGCAGCCGGGCCGCCTGAGGCGCCGCGCTGCCAAAGGGGCATGACCAATGCTGCGGCCTCCCCACGTATTCGGAGCGACGATCATGCGCGGGGAACGCCGTCCGGCCCTGCGATGGCTGCGCTTGCCGCCCTGAGCCCCGCCGCCTAATCCTCGATGCAGAAAAAGTCGTCGGCGAACGACACTGCGAGGAAACATGGTTCCCCAGGATGAGCGCTACGCGCCTGATTCCTCCTACGCCTGGATGCGGCTGGGCATGGCCCTGCTGCTCGGCACGATCGCCTGCGTCGGGTCCTGGTCCGTCGTAGTCGTGCTGCCCTCGGTTCAGGCCGAGTTCGGCACGCTGAGATCGGGAGCCTCGCTGCCCTATACCTGCGCGATGATCGGCTTTGGCTTTGGCAATATCGCGATGGGCCGGATTGCCGACCGCTACGGCATCGTGGTGCCGATCGTCATCGGCGCGGTTCTTCTGGGGACGGGCTACATGCTGGCCGGGCTGGCCCAGTCGCTCTGGCAGTTCGCGCTGGTGCATCTGTTCCTGATCGGCCTCGGCAGCGGCGCCGGCTTCACGCCGCTGATTGCCGACCTCTCGCATTGGTTTCGCAGGCACCGCGGGCTCGCGGTGGTGTTCGGCGCTTCGGGCAGCTATCTCGCCGGCGTGGTCTGGCCGCAGCTGATCACCTGGGGTCTGCAGCACCATGGCTGGCGCGCGACCCATATCGCCATCGGCGTCACCATGTTCGCCGTGATGCTGCCGCTGTCGCTGTTCTTCCGGCGCCGGCCGTCCGCCGTGCATATGATCGCCGACGACGCCGCGAGCGCGGGGGCGCGCGGCGACCTCGGCCTGAGCGCCAACCAGTTGCAATGGCTGCTGGCGGGCGCTGGATTCTGCTGCTGCGTCGCCATGGCCATGCCCCAGGTCCATATCGTCGCCTATTGCGGCGATCTCGGATACGGCGTGGCGCGTGGCGCCGAGATGCTCTCGCTGATGATGCTGCTCGGCATCGTCAGCCGGATCGGCTCCGGCTTCGTGGCGGACCGCATCGGCGGCGTCGCGACGCTCGCCTTGGGCTCCGTGGCACAGGGCACCGCCCTGTTTCTCTATCTGTGGTTCGACGGGTTGTCCTCGCTCTACATCGTCAGCGGAATTTTCGGCCTGTTCCAGGGCGGAATCGTGCCGATGTACGCGGTCATCATCCGCGAATACATGCCGGCCAAGGAGGCAGGCGTGCGCATCGGGATCGTGATGTCGGCGACCGTGCTGGGCATGGCCTTCGGCGGCTACGTGTCGGGCGCGATCTTCGACTTCTTCGCCTCCTATCGCGTCGCTTTCCTGAACGGCCTGGCGTGGAACCTCGTCAACCTGACGGTGGTGTGCTGGCTGCTGAGCAGGGCACGGCGGCCGAAGCTGGTCGCCGCCTGAGCAGATCGGGAGCAAGCCGTTCAGCGCGCTTTGCGCTTGACGAAACTCGGTGCTGAGTCCGATGTCGTTGCAACCCGACGCTCCCAAGGACACATCATGCTCCTGACCACGATTGCCGGCAGCCTGCCGAAGCCGACCTGGCTCGCCGAGCCCGAAAAACTCTGGGCCCCTTGGAAGCTGCAGGGCGAGGCGCTCGAAGCGGGCAAGCGCGATGCGACGATCCTCTCGGTGAAGCTGCAGGAGGATGCAGGCCTCGATATCGTCGGAGACGGAGAGCAGGCGCGGGTGCATTTCGTGCACGGCTTCCTGGCCAATCTCGACGGCATCGACTTCGCCAAGAAGACGGTGATGGGCATCCGCAACGATCGCTACAAGGCAGAGGTTCCGACGGTGACCGGCCCGATCCGGCGCAAGGGGGCCGTGCACCGCATGGAAGCCATGGCTGCCCGTGCTCACACCAAGCGCAAGCTGAAATTCACGCTGCCGGGCCCGATGACCATCGTCGATACCATTGCCGACGAGCATTACGGCCGGCGCGAGGACCTCGCCATGGCGTTCGCCGCGGCGCTGAATGAGGAGGCGCACGAGCTCCAGGCGATCGGCGTCGACGTCATCCAGTTCGATGAGCCCGCCTTCAACGTCTACATGAAGGAGGTCTCTGATTGGGGGATCGCCTGCCTGGAGCGTGCGGCGCAGGGCCTCACCGCCACGACCGCCGTCCACATCTGCTACGGCTACGGCATCAAGGCCAACATCGACTGGAAGGCGACGCTCGGCCAGGAATGGCGGCATTACGAGGAGACCTTCCCGGCCATTGCGAAGAGCTCGATCAAGCAGGTTTCGCTGGAGTGCCGGAACTCGAAGGTGCCGCTTGAGCTGATCAAGCTGCTCGACGGCAAGGATGTGCTGGCGGGCGCGATCGACGTCGCCTCCAACGCGATCGAGAGCCCTGAAGAGGTCGCTGCCACGATCCGCGCCGCGCTGAAATTCGTCGCGCCCGAAAAGCTGTTTCCGTGCACCAATTGCGGGCTCGCGCCGATGTCGTTCGAGGTCGCCTACGGCAAGCTCGCGGCGCTGTCGGCCGGAGCGGCACTGGTCAGGGCGGAACTCGGACGCGGCTGATGGCGATCGTTCGCCGGAGCGCCATCAGTGCTGTCGAAGCGCGCAGGCGCTTTGCCCGCAATCTCGGTCGGGCGATCGGGCTGTGGGCGGGGCTGGCGCTGGTGGGGATGGCCATCGGCATGGTCGGCTACATGGCGACCGAGGGTATGGGCGCCGTCGACGCCTATGTGAACGCGGCCATGATCCTGTCGGGCATGGGGCCGGTCGGCGAGCTCAAGACCACCGCCGGCAAGATCTTCGCCGGCAGCTATGCACTGTTCTCCGGGCTTTTCGTCGTGATTGCGACCGGCTTCGTGCTGGCGCCGGTGCTGCACCATGTGCTTCATCATTTCCATGTCGAGCAGGGAAAGGACGGCAATGACTGAACCCGGCGTGAGCCCCGAGGAAGAGCCGCTGGGCGAATTGACTGTCCGCACCATCGCCATGCCGGCCGACACCAACGCCAATGGCGACATCTTCGGCGGCTGGGTGATGTCGCGCATGGACCAGGCCGGCGGCATCGCCGGGGTCGATCGGGCACAGGGCCGCGTGGTCACTGTGGCCGTCGAGGCGATGACCTTCATCCGTCCGGTCAAGATCGGCGACGTGCTCAGCGTCTATACGCAGGTGGAATCCGTCGGCCGGACGTCGATGAAGATCCATGTCGAGGCCTGGGCTCGACGTTTCCGCACCCAGCTGCACGAGAAGGTCACCGACGCCACTTTCACCTTTGTCGCGATCGACGAAGAGGGAAGGCCGCGCCCGGTGCCGAAGCCGCCGCAGGGCTAGGACAGGTGAAGGTCTCCGGCGCCCGGATTTGGCCCGCTGCCCGCCTCAGCCGTTAACGGATTGTGAAGTGTGATCCGAAGCGAGTGATTCAGAAGAATCCGCTGATTTAAACGTTCCTTAAGGGCATCCCCTCAATCTTCACATCCGATCGGCCTAGGCAGATCAGATAAGAAACCTGAGGGAATGCGTATGCGCGTTTGTGGCGAAAACCTGGCTGGCCAGGCTTCTCGCGCTGCGCCGCCGCGTCGTTCTGTCGTGCCTCTGCTGCACCCGGTGTTTCTGTCATCGGGCCTCCGGGCCACCTGAATCCGCCCCGGTCCCCGACCGACCTACAGAACCAAGACGCCGCGCTGCATTTCGGAGAGTTCGTATGACGAAGCCTAACAAGCCGCCAAGGTCGGGCACGCCGCTGCGGATCGGGATCGCAGCGCGCATCTATGCGGCTCTCGGCGTGCTGACCGTGCTCACCATTGCGGCCTCGCTGGTGGCCTGGTTTTCGTACGACCGGATCGATTCGACCGTGAAGGAACTGGTGCAGAGCAAGATGCCGACCGTCGAGCTCGCGCTCGAGGTGCGGCAGCAGGCGACGCAGTCGAGTGCACTTGCGGCTGGCTTCAGCCAGGTCGAGACGGCCGCGCAGCGTACCGCGCTGAGCGCCGAGCTCGCCACGGTCGAGGCCAAGCAGGCGGACCTGCTGCGCCAGATCGGCCTGCAGGGCAACGTCGACAAGAGCAATACCGAAATCACGATCGCCGACCTCGCCAGCGAGATCAGCACGATCAATGACCTGACCGTCGACCGCCTGCGCCATGCCGCCGATCTTGGCCGTGCGCTCGAGCGTCTCGCCAAGGCACGCGAGGGCTTCACCTCGCTGGCCGATTTCGAGACCGGCGACGCCCAGTTCAACGTCAAGATGAACATTGCCAGCGCCACGCAACTGACCGGCAAGGAGGTCGAGGACGCACTGGCGAAGATCATCGACAAGGATCTCGCCGCGTTGCAGACCGCGCAGGCCCTGCAGTTGCAGGTCAGCGAACTCGTCGGCCTGCTCCGTGAGATCTCCCAGGCCGAGAGCCTGCCGGCGCTCGACGGTGGCAAGGCGCGCTTCCGCGCCATCCTGACCCAGGTGCGCGGCCTCCTCGCCGAGTCCGACAAGCTCCAGCCTAACCCGGTGCGCGCCGAGGCCGTCGCCGCCGTGATCGCACTGGGCGAGGAGCCCGATGGCATCATCACGATCCGCCAGCGCGACCTGAAGACCCGCACAGGCATCCAGGCCGGACTTACGAAGACCGACGCCGCTGTCGGCGCTGTTCGCAACGAGGTCGGAAGCCTGGTCGCCTCGACCCGCCGCGATGCGGAGGCTGCCGCTGCCGCGACCAGCAGCCTGATCGAGCAGAGCAAGATCTGGCTCGGCACTGTCGGCATCGGCTCGCTGCTCGTCGCGCTGGCGCTCTCGCTGTTCTATGTCCGCCCGAACATCGTGGGTCGCCTGAACCGTCTCTGGACTGCGACCCGCGCCATTGCCGACGGCAAGCTCGACACCGTCGTCGACGCCAAGGGCAATGACGAGATCGCCGACATCTCCAAGAGCGTGCTGCTGTTCCGCGACAACGCGGTGGCGCTGCGGGCTGCCGAGGCCGCCAAGGTCGAGGACGAGGCCCGGGCTCTCGAACAGCGTCGTGCGATGATGGCCGAGCTGGGAGCAGCCTTCGGCGAGGTGGTCACGGCGGCCGCTGCCGGCGACTTCAGCCAGCGCGTGGCGGCGACTTTCGCCGACGCCGAGCTCAACGCATTGGCGGGCTCGATCAACGCACTGCTCGAAACCGTCCAGACAGGACTGTCCGAGACCTGCGATGTGCTGGCGGAGCTGTCCGCCGGTCATCTGTCGACCCGCGTCGAGGGAGTCTACCAGGGCGCCTTCGCCGAGCTGAAGAACGGCACCAACGGGCTGGCAGGCGAATTCGAGAGCACGCTGGCGCGCCTGTCTGACACGGTTGCGGCCGTGCGCAGCGCCACCAGCGAAATCCTGGACGGCGTCACCGATCTCGCCGAGCGCACCAGCGAGGAGAGCAACGCGGTCTCGATGGCGACCAACCAGCTCAACGCCTTCGCCGGCACGGTCAAGAAGACTGCGGCCGAAGCTGCCCAGGCTACCGGCATGGCCGTTGGCGCCGAGCAGCGCGCCCAGCAGGGCGAGAAGGTCGTCGCCTCCGCGCTCGAAGCGATGCACCGCATTCGGGCCTCGTCGAACAAGATCTCGGAGGTCATCCAGATGATCGACGAGATCGCCTTCCAGACCAACCTGCTGGCGCTGAACGCGGCCGTCGAGGCGGCACGCGCCGGCGACAGCGGACGTGGCTTCGCGGTGGTGGCGACCGAGGTCCGCAGCCTCGCCAAGCGCTCGGCCGACGCCTCCAACGACGTCAAGAAGCTGGTCGAGGCCGCCCATGGCGACGTCAAGGTCGGTGTCGGTCTCGTCGAGGAGACTTCGGCGATGTTCGAGGCCATCGTCGCCTCGGTCAACGACCTGACCGGGCTGATGAACGGCATCTCGCAGACGGCCCGCAGCCAGGCCACCGACGTCTCGGCGATCAACACCGAGATCGACGGCATCGGCACAATGGCACACCAGAACGCAGCCCTGGTCGAGGAGACCAATGCAGCCCTGGCGTTGACCGACGAACAGACCCGTGCCCTGACCGAGCATATCGGCCGCTTCCAGTTCCGGCAGGGCCATGTCGCCGAAGAGCGGCCGCAATACGGCATCGCCGAAGCCGCCTGAGCCGTCCGGCCTGCATCTGAGTCCGAGAGGCCCCTGCCGTTCCAAGACGGCAGGGGCCTCTCTCGTTTCAGCGCTCTGCATGCGCTTGCGCGCATCAACATGAAATCTGCGCGAAGCCAGTCGAACCCGCCGGAAGAGTGTGATATCCACCCGGCGCTCGGGGGTGTAGCTCAATGGTTAGAGCCGACCGCTCATAACGGTCTGGTTGCAGGTTCGAGTCCTGCCACCCCCACCAGCACTGCCATCGCCACCGCGCGGCCCGCCTCCATATCGCGCTCGGCAGTTGCCGGGCCACGGCTCGTTGGTCGCGGCAAGCCCTCGCACAGACCCCCAGATCGATCGACATGCACTCTCGTCGTCCTGCTTTGGCACAGCGAACGCGGGGGACGTGGTCGACTTTCTTTTGAATTATTATAAAGAAGAAATGACTTAGGCAGCGCGTGCGTCCTTGATCGCATGGGGGTGCACTGCCGCCACCACTATGCGGCCCGTTCGCCAGCGCGTCGGGCCGTTGCTACCCGGAGAACACCCATGGCCCTTTCAATGGCGCTCACCGTGAATGGCAAGAAGGAGTCGATCACGATCGACGATCCCGACATGCCGCTGCTCTACGCCCTGCGCGACAATCTCGCTCTGCACGGCCCGCGCTTCGGCTGCGGCATGGCCCAGTGCGGCTGCTGCACGGTGCATATCGATGGCGAAGCCGTCCGCTCCTGCGTGACGCCGCTGTCGTCGATTTCCGAAGGCCAGAAGATAGTGACGCTGGAAGGCCTCGGCACGCCCGAGAAGCCGCACCCGGTGCAGGCCGCCTTCATCGAGGAGCAGGCCGCGCAGTGCGGCTATTGCATCAACGGCATGGTGATGCAGTCGGCCGCGTTCCTGGCGAAGAACAAGAACCCGACCGAGGCTCAGATCAAGGAAGAGCTGAAGGACAATCTCTGCCGCTGCGGGACGCATACCCGCATCGTGAAGGCCGTCATGCGCGCGGCGAGCAAGGGCTAAGGGGAGCGACCATGAACATGCAATTCTCCCGTCGCAACCTGCTGAAGGGCTCCGGCGCCCTCGTCGTTGCGTTCTCGCTGTCGGGCCGCGTCGCCGAGGCGCAGGCCCCCGCACAGGGCGCAGTCTTCCCGCCGGCCAAGCCGCTCGCGACCACCGAGCTGGACGCCTATCTCTCGATCGACGCCAAGGGCGTCGTCACCGTCTTCTCCGGCAAGGTCGACATCGGCACCGGTGTCTCGACGGCGCTGCCGCAGATGGTCGCCGAGGAACTCGACGTCGATGTCACCGGCATCAAGTTCGTCCAGGGGGACACCTGGCTCACTCCCGACCAGGGTGTGTCCTCGGGCAGCCTCGCGATCCAGAACGGCGGCATCCAGCTGCGCCAGGCGGCTGCTGCCGCCCGTCATGCGCTGGTCGAAGCCGCGGCCGCCAATCTCGGCGTGCCGAAGGAAGAACTCTCCGTCCGCAACGGCGTCGTCACGGCGAAGTCGGGCAAGTCCGTCAGCTATGGCGACCTGATCGGCGGCAAGAGCTTCAACATCAAGCTCGACCCCAAGAAGCCAGTCCCGACCAAGGCGCCGAAGGATTTTACCGTCGTCGGCAAGTCGGTCGTCCGCTCGGACATCCCCGGCAAGATCCTGGGCACCTTCACCTACATGCAGGACGTGCGCGTTCCCGGCATGGTGCATGCTCGCGTCGTGCGCCCGCCGGCCTATGGCGCGACGCTTGAATCGGTCGACGAGACATCGATCGCCGACATTCCTGGCGCCTCGGTCTTCCGCCAGAAGGACTTCCTGGCTGTCGTCGCCACGAGCGAGTGGAACGCGATCCGCGCCGCCCAGCAGCTCAAGGCGAGCTGGTCCAAGTCCGAGCGCCTGCCCGAGCAGGCCAAGATCTGGGACCACATCCGCAACACCAAGGTCGTCAAGGACGACGTCACCAGCAATGTCGGCGACGTCACTGCGGCGATGGGCAAGGATGGCAAGGTCCTGAAGGCGACCTATGACTACGCCATCAACCTGCACGGTTCGATGGGCCCGTCCTGCGGCATCGCCGAGTTCAAGGACGGCAAGCTGACCGCCTGGTCGGCCTCGCAGGCGACGCACAACCTCCGCATCCAGCTGGCCGAGATGTTCGGCATGGCAAAGGACGACGTCCGCTGCATCTATTTCGACGGCGCGGGCTGCTATGGCCGCAACGGCCACGAGGATGCCACTGCCGACGCTGCAATCATCGCCAAGGGCATCGGCAAGCCGGTGCGCGTGCAGTGGTCGCGCGCCGACGAGCACGCCTGGGAGCCGATGGGTCCGCCGACCCTGATGGACCTGCGCGCGACCGTCTCCGACAAGGGCGAGATCACCGCCTGGGATTCGGAGTTCTTCGTGCCGCAGGCGATGCCGGGCAACTGCCCGGTGGTGGCCCAGGAACTCGCAGGCCTGCCGGTTCCCAACGTGATGGCGCCCGGCAACGTGATTCGCAATTCGGAGATCCCCTACGGGCTCGCCAATATGCGCACGGTCTGCCACCGGCTAGAGTCGACGCCGTTCCGCCCGTCCTGGATCCGCGCCCCAGGCCGGATGCAGAACACCTTTGCCAATGAGTGCTTCCTGGACGAGCTGGCTGCCGAGGCCAAGGTCGATCCGCTGGCGATGCGCCTGAAGTATCTCGGCGACAAGCGCGGCATCGAGGTGCTGGAGAAGCTCCGGACGCTCGCGAAGTGGGAGCCGCGCCCGTCGCCGCAGGCCAAGGCGACGACCGCTTCGGCCGGCGTGCTCAAGGGCCGTGGCATCAGCTACACCCGCTACGAGATGAGCCGGACCTATGTCGGCATCGTCTGCGACGTCGAGGTCGAGCCCTCGACCGGCATCGTGAAGGTCAAGAGCTTCCATGTCGTCCATGACTGCGGCCAGATCATCAATCCAGATGGGGTGGTCAGCCAGATCGAGGGCAATATCCACCAGACCGTCAGCCGGACGATGAAGGAGGAGGTCAATTACGACCGCTCCATGTCGACCAGCCTCGACTGGGTGAGCTACCCGATCCTGACCTTCCCGGAGATGGCGCAGATCCATGTCGAGCTGATCGACCGTCCGGATCAGCCGCCCTGGGGTGCCGGCGAGCCCACTGCCGCGGTCATCCCCTCGGCGATATCGAACGCGATCTTCGACGCGACCGGCGCGCGCCTGCGCTCGGCTCCGTTCACGCCCGAGAAGGTCAAGGCCGCGCTCAAGGCCTGAGCCCCGCGCCAGCCCAAACAAACTTCGCGGCCGCGACGGTACACTGTCGCGGCCATTTTCATTGGTGGCTCAGGAGAACATGTCGGCGATGATGGCGGGGTACCAGGCCATGTTCTCGGCCTGGGTCTCGCGGCGCACAGCCGCGCTTTCGCTGGGCGCCGAGACGAAGCTTTCCGTCGCGGTGATCTTGCCGTCGCGGGGTTCGTAGCGACCGCCGACCTTGATCGCGTCGTCGGTGTCGACCAGGCTCCAGCAGGTGTTGAAATAGCGTGCCGGGAAGGTGCGCGAGCCCGTCAGCTCGCCGCGGATCACCATGGCCGCGACCTTCGCCTGGTTGTTGGCGGAGAAGGCGGATTTCGGCATGTCGCCGGCGATGCAGGCGTCCCCGAGCACGAACACGTTGGCATCCACCACCGACTTCATGCTGGCGGCGTCGATGGTGCAATAACCGCCCTCGGGCGCGAGCCCGGCATCGCGGGCGATCGCTCCCGCCATCTGCGCGGGAATGACGTTGACGAAATCGCAGTTCTCATAGGTCTCGAAGCCGGTGACGACGGTGCCGGTCTTCGGATCGACCGAGGTAACGCCGTCATGCACCTTGGGGCCGAGCCATTCGATCATGCCCCGGTAGCGGCGCTCCCAATCCGCCATGAAGGCGGCCTGCTTCGAGAAGGCCTCCTTGGGATCGAGGATGATGATCTTCGCCTTGCTCTTGCCCGCCGCCTTCAGGGCGTGGGCGAACATCGAGGCGCGCTCATAGGGCCCGGGCGGGCAGCGGAACGGGTTGGGCGGTGCGATCATCACGATGGTGCCGCCATCGGGCACCGCGTCGAGGCGCTGGCGGATCAGCCGGGTCTGCGCGCCGGGCTTCCAGCCATGCGGCATCAGTTCCTCGGCCTCGCGTGACCAGCCGGGCACGGAATCATATTTCAGGTCGATGCCGGGCGCGACCACGAGCCGATCATAGGGCAGGCGGTCTCCGGTCGAGAGCAGAACCTCCTTGCGGTCCCTGTCGATCTGCGTGGCGTGGGCACGGACCAGCGTGATGCCATGGGCAGAGGCGAGCGCGTCGTAGCGGTGCACGAGATCGTCATATGCCTTGAAGCCGCCGATATAGAGGTTGGAATGGAAGCAGCTCTGGTAGCTCTCATGCTCCTCGACCAGCGTCACGGCGATCGCGCCCTGGCTGTCGCGGGCGATGTATTTTGCAGCCGTCGCGCCGCCCGCGCCGCCTCCGATGACCACCACGCGCGGCTTCGCCTGGCCCAGCAGCGCAGGGGCGCCCAGCGCCAGCGTGCTCGCAAGGCCAAGGCCGGCGCGGACGAGGTGACGGCGGTGGATCTGCATCCTGCACTCCCGATCTGGTTGCGCGCCGGGCGCGACTAGGGCTTTGGCTCGAGGCTGCGGTAATAGGCGGCGAGTGCCGAAATCTCGTCCGGGCCGAGGCGTGAGGCGATGGCCCGCATCACAGGGTTCTCGCGCTGCTTCGACCGATAGGCTTCCATCACGGCGACGAACTGCTCCTCGGGCCAACCCGCGATCATAGGGATGCCCGATTGCGGCGGGCCGGCGACGATATGGCAGCCGCTGCATTCGGCCGAGAGATACGCGCCCAACTCCTTGTCGCCGGCGGCCTCGGCGGCGCGGGGAGTGGCGAACCCGGCCAGCACGAGCAGCGGCAGGATGATCGCCATTTGCACCCTCCGGTACCGCATCTCTGGGCGCCCCTGCTGCGCGGCCCCATGGCGGGGCTGAACTGTCGAGGGCTGGTTCTACCCGAGAACAACTGGGCCGCGGTGTTCACGATCGCGTTGGAGAGGTGAGCGCCAGCGTGAAAACGCCCGGCCTGAGCCGGGCGATGTGGTTGGCCGCGAGATGGTCGCGGGTCGAGGAAGCCACCGGGGCTCAGATCGCCAGCGTGCCGGCCTTTGCGGCGGCATAGCGCTCGTTGATCTTGGTCCAGTTGACCACGTTCCACCAGTTCTTGAGGTAGTCGGCGCGCCGGTTCTGGTACTTCAGGTAATAGGCGTGCTCCCAGACGTCGTTGCCGAGCAGGACCATGTGCTTGTCCATGATCGGGCTGTCCTGGTTGGGCTTGGCGAGGATCGCGAGCTTGCCGGCCTTGTCGACCGTGACGAAGACCCAGCCTGAGCCGAAGACGCGCAGCCCCGCCGTTTCGAAATCCGTCTTGAACTTGTCGAAGCCGCCGAAATCCTTCGTGATCGCGGCCGCCACGTCGCCTGTCGGGCTGCCACCGGCGCCGTGACCCATGATCTCCCAGAACATGCTGTGGTTGGCATGTCCGCCGCCGGCATTGCGGATCGCGACCCGAAGCTTCTCCGGCACCTGGTTGATGTTGGCGAGGAGCTCGTTGATCGGCTTGCCCGCGACCACGCTGCTTTCCTTGGCGGCAGCGTTGAGCCCCGCGACATAGGCGGCGTGGTGGCGGCTGTAGTGGATGTCCATGGTGGTGGCATCGATATGCGGCTCCAGCGCATTCGCCTCATAGGCGCGCTTGGGCAGCGAGAAGGGCCCCGCCGCCGGGGCTGGCGTCGCGGCCTGCGCCCAGACTTTCGGTGCGGCGGCGATGGCGAGCGCAGCGGCACCGAAGCCGATCAGACCGCGGCGGGAGAGGGCATTCGTCTCGTTCATGAGATCCTCCATCGGCTGTCGCCTTGGCGGCGCGGCCTGTCGTTAGGTTATGCGCCGGAATGCTGAAGCGATGCAGCCCGGCCCGGCATTATTTTTCAAGGGGATGTTCGGGTAGGGCCTCCAGATGAGCGCTGCATTCATGGCGGCCCGGTGACGCAACTTCGCATATCGGAGATGGCGGCCGGTCTGCCATGGTCGCGCCATGCCACAGCCCAACGCACGCACGCTGCTTCTCGTTCCGCTTCTGGGCGTCCTATGGGGCCTGAACTGGCCTGCCGTCCGGATCGCCCTGATGGAGATCGCGCCCTGGACCTTGCGCACGGGCGGCATGGGGGTGGGCGGGCTGATGCTGATCGCTGTCGCGCTCCTGAGTGGCCAGCGCCTCAAGGTCGCGCGCAGCGAGTGGCCGCGGCTGCTGTTTGCGGGATTTCTCTCGATCGGCGCGTTCAACGTGCTGCTCGCCTTCGCGCAATTGATGGCGCCGACCTCCCGCGCTGCGATCCTGACCTTCACGATGCCGATCTGGGCGGTGCTGCTCGCGAGGCTCTGGCTCGGCGAGCCTCTCGACCGACGCAGGCTGCTCGGATTGACGCTCGGCGCCTGCGGGCTCGCGACGCTCGGCCTGCCGTTGCTGCGGGATGGCGGGGTCACCTGGGGGCTGGGGCTCGCGCTGCTGGCCAGCGTCATCTGGGCGGGCGGCACGGTCTTCACCAAACGCTGGCCGGTATCGGCACCGCCGGTCACCGTGGCGGGCTGGCAATTGCTGGTGGGCGGGGCAACCGCCGGGATTGGGATGCTCGTCTTCGAGGGGCTGCCGGTACCCAAGCCGCTGGAACCTCGCACCATCGCCGCGCTGACCTTTCACGTCCTCGGCGCGCAGGCTCTTGCCTACTTCCTCTGGTTCAACGTCATCGTGCGCCTGCCGGCCGGGATCGCCAGCATCGGCACGCTGATGGTGCCGGCGGTCGGAGCGCTCGGTTCGGTGGTGCTGCTCGGCGAACAGCCGAGCGTGACAGACTGGGTCGGGCTCGCGCTGGTGATGGCAGCGTCGGGCACCATCCTGCTGCCGGCACGCCGCAGGCGAGAGGTGGCGCCTGGCTGAGCCGAGGGCCAAGCCGCCGAATACGGCATTAACCGCGGGTTTACTGCGTTTTCGTTAGGGTATGACGTCGTTCTCCGACCATGGACCGGTCTCGTCATGCACGCACAGGCTCTGAGGCTACAACCGCCGGCCAATGAGGATGTGCGCCACGAGGATGGCGCAGCCCGCGCCGTGCGCGATATCGCCGAGCGCTTCGGCAAGCTCGGCGCCGAGATCACCGATATTTCCGGCCGCATCGGCGATGTCACGGTGCAGCTCGAGGGCCAGGCCGAGGGGCTGCACGGCCTCGTCAACGCGGTCGAGCAGGTCTCGCGTGCCAATCGCGCCATCCAGCAGGCGGCCGAGGGCGCGCAGGAGACGGCCTCCGTCGTGCGCAAGGGGCTCGAGCGCGTCACGGGCGCGGTCCGCATCGGATTAAATTCGGCCCAGGCCGACATTGAATCGCTGTCGCAAGGCGCGCAATCGATCTCGCAGGGCCTCGCGGGAGCCGTAGCGGACGCCCATCAGGTCCGGACATCGAGCGACGCGATCCAGACAATCACCCGCGAGATTCAGCTCCTGTCTATCAATGCCGGAGTCGAGGCCGCTCGCAGCGGCGCGGCCGGCCGCGGCTTTGCCGTGATCGCTGCGGCCGTCAAGCATCTGGCCGAACAGACGCGCGAGGCGACCGCCCTCAGCGCCAAGCAACTCGAGACGCTGGTCAAGACGATCGACCTGCTCGCGCGCCGTAGCGAAACCAATGCGGAAACTGCCCGGCGCGCCAGCGAGGGCAGCCTCGGCATCGCCGAGCATGTCGGTGAACTCGATAGCTTTGGCCGATCTGTCGTCGGGTTGATCGGCGACATCGACGCAATCACCACGCCGACGCGCGAGAACGCGACGGCCTGCGTCAAGGTCGGAGAGGACCTGAAAGGCCTGGTCGCGGGCGTCGACCAATCCACCGAATACCTCGAGCGCGCGGCGCAGCGGACAGCCTCGCTGGTTGCGATCTCGGAGGCGATCCTGGGTTCGATCGCAGCATCCGGCGTTCGAACCGCGCAGTCAGAGTTGATCGCGACCGCGATGGAGACGGCCGACGAGATCGGCAAGCTGTTCGAGCAGGCACTGGCGCGCGGCGAAGTCAGCATGGCCGATCTGTTCGACGATGCCTACCGGCCGATCGCCGGCTCCGACCCGGTGCAGCACATGACCCGCTTCGTCGCGCTGACCGACCGCATCCTGCCGCCGATCCAGGAGAAGCTGCTCGCCGGAAACCGCCGCATCGTGTTTTGTGCAGCGGTCGACCGCAATGGCTTCCTGCCGACGCATAACCGGAAATACGCACAGCCGCAGGGCCACGACCCGGTCTGGAACAATGCCAATTGCCGCAACCGGCGCATCTTCGACGATCGCACGGGGCTGGCCGCGGCACGCAACCAGAAGCCGTTCCTGCTGCAGACCTACCGGCGCGACATGGGCGGCGGGCAGTTCCTGGTGATGGAAGATCTCTCGGCGCCGATCAGGATCAAGGGCCGCCATTGGGGCGGGTTCCGGTTCGGGCTGAGCGTCTGACCGAGTCAGGGCTCCACTTCGAAACGCGGCCTGGCGGCTGCTGCTCGCGATGAGGGTCATGTCTGGATGTTTGCGCGGGTGTGTGTCGTGCCTCGCGCGTTGTGTTGAGTGAGTGATCGAGCAGCGTCATGCATATCGCGCCGTCTTTCCCGAACCTTTCGGTGCTGCTGATCGATTCCAGCCCGCACTATCGGCGCATCATCCGCACGATGCTCTATCAGGCGCAGCTGAACCGCATCTTCGAGGCATCTGACCTGTCCTCGGCTGCGACGATGTTCATCCAGAAGCAGCCCAACATCGTGATCCTGGACTGGGACATGCCGGATTCCGGCAGCACGAAATGCCTGGCTTCGATCCGCTCCTTCAATACCTCGCCCTTCGCCAAGGCCCCGGTCCTGGTAATGATGGAACGCCCTGACCGCCGCTCCGTCGTGCAGGCGGCCAAGCTCGGCGCGCACGAGATC
Organism: Allobosea sp. P1_B10; assembly: GCF_056406735.1. NCBI lineage: Bacteria > Pseudomonadati > Pseudomonadota > Alphaproteobacteria > Hyphomicrobiales > Alloboseaceae > Allobosea > Allobosea sp. P1_B10. Next base: position 367,604 of record NZ_JBFTZP010000002.1, read on the forward strand.
ATCACCAAGCCGCTCTCGCCCAACAACCTTTGGGTCCATCTTTCGGGGATCATCAACATCCCGCGGAAATATCGCGACCAGGGGGGCAGCATCTCCCTGGTGCCCCGCGCGATCAGCAACAACATGTTCTGAGGACTACGTCCTGTGGTTGTGGTGCGTCGATGCCACAACCGCCTTGCAAATGCCCGAAAGGTTGACGGCCGAGGTCGGGCTTAGCGAAATTTTTACCAATGCGACGCGATGCTTGAGGGCACATTCATAGGTCGCGCCGCCGTGGTCATCACCGTATCCCTTCCGCCCTTCCTCGGGCGTTCCGAGGCTGCCGCCTTCCGCAACCAGCTGCTCGTAGCGCTGGAGCAGAAGGAGAGCATCAGCGTCGAATGTGCGGCCGCCGGTCCTCTGCCGAGCCTGTGGGTGCAATTGCTGCACTCCGCGGCCACCAGCGCCAAGGCGCTAGGGCTCACCGTCACGCTCAAGGCGGCTTCCGAGGAATGCCGCAAATCCCTGCAGGCGATCGGGTTTGATCCCGCTCAAACCGCGCTCGTTCTGGAGTGATACGGATGAAGATCCTGGCTATCGACGATACCAAGACTCTGCTCAGCCTGCTGTGCCTGACACTGCGCAATGCCGGGCATGAAGTCGCCGCCGCAGAGAACGGCGAGGAGGGCCTGACCACCTTCGACCAGTTCAAGCCGGACCTGGTGATCACCGACCTCAACATGCCGCTGATGGACGGGATCGAGTTCACGCGCGCCTGCCGGGCCCGGCCTGCCGGACAGAATACTCCCATCATCGTGCTGACCACCGAGAACGGCGCCGAGATCAAGGCCGAGGGGCGACGTGCCGGCGCCAGTGCCTGGATGGTCAAGCCGTTCGAGCCCAATACCCTGCTCGGCCTCGTCGCACGCTACCAGAACTGAGGCGTCTCGATGGATCCGCTGGCCGAACTCAAGCAGACATTCTTCCAGGAGTGCGAGGAACTCCTCGGCGCTCTCGAGCAGAAGCTCCAGGCGCTCGACGAGGGCTCGACGGATCCGGAGGACGTCAACGCCGCCTTCCGCGCGATCCATTCGATCAAGGGCGGCGCAGGTGCGTTCGGCTGCACCGAGCTCGTCGCCTTCGCGCATGTCTTCGAAGCCTCGCTCGACCATCTGCGCTCGGGCCGCGTCGGGATCGAGGACGCGCCGTTCGCGCTCTTCCTGCGGTGCTCGGATGCGGTCGCCGATCTCGTCTCCGCCGCGCGCAATGACGAGCCGGCCCGTCCGCGCCCGGATCTGCTGGAAGCGCTGGAGCAGGTCGGCCAGGCGCCGAAGCCTGCGGCAGCTCCCCCGGCCCAGCTTGTCGTGCCTGTCGCGGCGGCTCCTGCTGCACCTGTCCCTGCCGACGATGCGCCGCTGGGAATCGCCGCGCTCGGCAACCTGCTCGCCATGGTCGATGCCAAGATGGCGCCGCCTGCCGCGTCGGTCAGCATGGATACGAGCTGGGACGAAGAGCCTGCGGTCGGCGCAGCCGCCGACAAGCCCGGCCGGAACCTGTGCCTGCGAATCCATCCGGAAAGCGATCTCTTCCGCCGGGTCATCGAACCGCGCGTCGTGTTCGCCTCGCTGCCGGCCGAGGACATCGTCTCCATCGCCTGCGACCTCAGCCATGTGCCGTCACTGGAGACGCTCGACGTCACCGACTGCCATATGCGCTTCGTGGTCAACCTGCACACCGAACTGACGGTCGAGGAAATCTGCAGCCGGTTCGATTTCACGCTCGCGACCGAGGAATTCGAGATCGAGGCCGTCGCCGAGGCCGCTCCCGCGGCCAATGACGATGCGGCGCCGGCACCTGCTCCGGTTGCGGCGACTGCGCCCGAGCCGGAGGTGTCTGCCGGTGTCGCCGCGGATCTCTCCGCCATCCTGGCCAAGCTCGGTCCCGCTCCCGTCGCCGCGAACCAGCCCGCTATCCAGATGGCTGCGGTTGCGGTCGCGACGCCCATACGAGCGCTTACCGAAGCAGCCCCTGCCGCCAGGGCCGCCGCGCGCGCGCCCGCAACCGATGCCGCCGCCGCGCGCCAGCGCCAGGCCGTCAGCGTGCGTGTCGATCTCGACCGCATCGACAAGCTGATGAACCTCGTCGGCGAGATCGTCATCACCCAGTCGATGCTGGTCGAATGCGTGCGCTCGCTGCCCTATGACGTCTATGCGAAGACGGCAGAGGGCATCCTGACGCTGTCGCGCCAGACGCGCGAACTGCAGGACCACGTCATGGCCGTGCGGGCCCAGCCGGTGAAGGCCGTGTTCCAGCGCATGCCGCGCCTGGTTCGCGAGCTCGCGCAGACGCTCGGCAAGGAAGTACGGCTGGTTCTGGAAGGCGAGAACACCGAGGTCGACAAGACCATCATCGAGGAACTCGCGGATCCGCTGACCCACATGATCCGCAATTCGATGGATCACGGGCTGGAGACGCCCGAGGAGCGCATCGCAGCGGGCAAGCCGCCGGAAGGCACCATCAAGCTCGTCGCTGAGCACCGCGCCGGACGCATCGTGATCTCGGTCACCGATGATGGCCGGGGCATCGGCCGCGACAAGCTGCTCGCCAAGGCCCGCTCGCGCGGCCTCGTCGGCGCTGATGAGCGGCTGGCACCGGAAGAAATCGACCAGTTGATCTTTGCCGCAGGCCTGTCGACTGCCGAGGTTATCAGCGACGTGTCGGGACGCGGCGTCGGCATGGATGTCGTCCGCCGGAACGTCGAATCCCTGGGCGGCCGCATCAGCGTCGATTCCGAGCCGGGCCGGGGCTGCAAGTTCACGCTCGCCCTGCCGCTGACGCTCGCCGTGCTCGAGGGCATGGTGATCCGCTGCGGCGACGACCGCTATGTCATCCCGATCGCCAGCGTGATCGAGACGCAGCATCTCGCCTCGACGCCGATCGAGCACCTGACCTTCGGCCAGGAAGTGCTGCGCTGGCGCGGCGAAGTCACGCCGATGTACCGCCTCGGTGCAGTCATGGGGTCGTCGGGAACGCCCTGCGAGAACATCATCATCATCGCCGAGACCGAACGGGGCGACAATGTCGGCATCGCGGTCGACGAGATCGTCGGCCAGCAACAGGTCGTGGTGAAGAGCCTCGAAGGCAATTACGGCACCGTTCATGGTGCCTCGGCTGCAACCATTCTCGGCGACGGCCTGGTGGCTCTCATCCTCGACGTCGATTCCATGCTCCGCTTGGCCGCCACCGGCGTCCACACACCCGTTCCCGCACTGAAAATGGCTGGATAATCATGACCCTTCAACTCGGCGAAAAGCATTTCTCGTCGGCACAGCCGGAGTCGGCCGTCCGCCGGATCGTCACCTTCAAGGTCGGCGACCGCACCTTCGGCATCGATGTCGGCATGGTCCGCGAGATCAAGGGCTGGCAGGCGACGACGCCGCTGCCGCATGCGGCTCCCCATGTGCGCGGCGTGCTCAACCTGCGCGGCGTGATCCTGGCGGTGTACGACCTGCGCACCTCGATCGGCCTCGGCCACACCGATGCGACCGCGACCCATGTGATCGTGGTGGTCGACATCGAGGACAAGGTCGCTGGCCTCCTGGTCGATTCGGTCTCCGACATCGTCGACGTACCGGTCAGCGCGGTTCGCCCGGCGCCTGATCTGGAGCGCGACGAGCATGGCCTGATCGAAGGCCTCGTGCTGCTCGACACCGATATCGTGGCCCTGCTCGACCTCGCCGCCGTGATCCGCGACGGCGGTACCGAGAACGCCATGGCGAGGACTGCCCGCGCCAACTGAGTTCAAGCCTAAACGTCCGGAGGGTTGCGTTTCCACGTCAGGAAGAGCCGTACGCCAAGAAAGAAACGACAAGAAAATGGGCAGCCCCTTCGGTTCCCTTTCACGGCTCTCAATCAAGCTGCCGATCATGGTTGGGATGGCGTTCGCCGCTGGCGGCGCCGTGCAGCATCTGCCCTGGAGCAAGCTGGGCGAGACCCAGGCCTGGGCGCTCGGGGGCACCGCCGTGTTTGGCGCGGCACTTGCGGCATGGCTCGCCGGCCGCGCCGTCTCCCGGCCTGTCGCCGCCTTGCGCGATGCCGCTAGCGTCATCGCCGAGGGCGAGCACGCAGCGGTGCCGGGAACGCAGCGCCATGACGAGATCGGCGATCTCGCCCGCTCCCTGAAGACCATCCACGAAGCCGGCGTCGAGGCCATGCGCATCCGCACGGCGCTCGATGGCTGCCGCACGGCTGTCATGGTCTGCGATGCCGAGGACCGCGTGGTCTACGTCAACGCCTCGCTGCTGAAGTTCTTCACGGAGGCGCAGGAGGATTTCCGCGCGGCCTTTCCCGGCTGCTCGGCCAAGGACATGCTCGGCAAGGTGATGCTGTCGGTCCAGCGCGAGCCGGGACGCATCGGCGCAGCGGCGGGGGGCCGCAATGGCCTGCGTTTCGCGCTCGGCCGCCGCACCGTCGCCCTCTCGCTGACGCCCGTCCTGCACCAGGACGGAAGCAGCCTGGGCACGGCAGTCGAATGGCGCGAATTGACCAATGCACTCGCTGCCAGCGCCGAAGTCGCCGAGATGGCGGCTGCTGCGATCGAGGGCGACTTCTCGCGCCGCGTGCCGCTTGCGGGCAAGCCGGAGGCGCTCGTCGACATTGCCGAGGGCATGAACAGCATCAACGCCCTGGTCGAGCAGGCTGTGGGCGAGTTCGCCCAGGTGCTGGGCGGGCTGGCGCAGGGCGACCTGACCCAGCGGATGCAGGGCGACTATCACGGCCGCTTTGCCGAGCTCAAGCACAGCCTCAACGGCACCCTGGAGCATCTGGCGGCGACGGTTGCGACGATCCAGTCTACGGCCGGCAATGTCGCGCGCGCCGCGCACGAGATCAATTCGGGCGCCGGTGACCTTGCCACCCGTACCGAGCAGACGGCCGTGAACCTCGAGGAGACAGCTGCGACCACCGAGGAACTCGCGGCCTCCGTCAAGCAGAGCGCCGCCCGCTCGCGCCAGGCGATGGACCTCGCCGGCGAGGCGATGACGGTCGCCAATCAGGGCAAGAGCGTGGTCGCGCAGACCGTCGGCGCGATCGAACGCATCGAAGGCTCGTCCTCGCGGATTTCGGACATTGTCGGCGTCATCGACGAAATCGCCTTCCAGACCAACCTGCTGGCGCTGAATGCCGCGGTCGAGGCCGCCCGCGCCGGCGATGCCGGCAAGGGGTTTGCCGTCGTCGCATCCGAGGTGCGTTCGCTGGCGCAGCGTTCGAGCCAGGCCGCCAAGGATATCAAGGGCTTGATCGCGTCCTCAAACCAGCAGGTCGGCGAGGGCGTACGGTTCGTGCGCAACACTGGCGAGGCGCTGGATCGCATCGTCCAGGCGGCGGAAAAAGTCTCTGCGACCGTCGTCGAGATCTCCTCTGCTGCGGCCGAGCAGGCGCATGGCATCGCGGAGATGAGCCAGACGGTTGCCCATATGGACGAGACCACGCAGGCGAACTCGGCGCTGGCCGAGCAGAGCGCGACCTCGGCCGCAGAGCTCATGGACGAAATCGCGACGCTCAGGGAGCTGGTCGCCTTCTTCCGCACAGAAGCCGCGCCGACGCGGTTCGGCTCGGAACCGATGCGCCTGCAGGCCCTGGCCGCAGCCGGCCTGAGCGAACAGAAGCGCCCGGCGCCTTCGCGCCGGGTGGAGCCTCGCCGGCAGGAGCCGGTCGTCGCTGCGAGACCCGAACCGCGCCGGCGTGCTTCCGGCGGCGGACGTGCAGACGAATGGGCGGAGTTCTAGTGTCTATGAACAGGTTTACCGCCATCCCCGCCTCGCAAGCGCTCGCCGATGCAACCCTGTCGCGCGACGACATGGGTTTCATCGCCAAGCTCGTCTACGAGCACGCCGGCATCGTCATCCGCGAGCACAAGGAAGCGATGACGCGCGGCCGGCTGGCCCGCCGCGTGAAGGCGCTGGGCCTGGGCTCGGTCGCCGATTACTGCGCCTTCCTGCGTACGCCAGGCGCGGTCGACGAGCTGCCCGAGCTGATCAACGCGGTCACCACCAACCACACCGCCTTCTTTCGCGAGCGCCACCATTTCGACCATCTGCGCAAGGACGTCCTGCCGAGACTGCTGCAAGAGCGAGCCGGGCGGCGCGGGCGCATCCGGATCTGGTCGTCGGCCTGTTCGTCCGGCGAGGAGCCCTACAGCATCGCGGCGACGTCGCGCGATGTGCTGGGCTCGCGCAGCGATGTCGATTTCCGCATCCTCGCGACCGACATCGACACCGACATCCTTGACCGTGCGGAGGCCGGGCTCTATCCGGCCGAGCAGTTCGAGCGTCTCCCGGGCGATCTCAAGCCGCTGTTGCGGCTGGATACCGGGACGGCCCGCGGCGAGGCGCGCATCGCCGACGAACTGCGCAGGCTGATTGCATTCAAGCGCCTGAACCTGATCGAGAAATGGCCGATGAAGGGGCCGTTCGACGTCATCTTCTGCCGCAACGTCTTCATCTATTTCGACACGCAGACCAAGGCCTCGATCCTCGACCGCTTCGTCGGCATGCTGGCGCCGGGCGGATTCCTCTATCTCGGCCATTCGGAATCGCTGCCGCAGCCGCACCCCCAACTGCGGCTGATCGGCCGCACCATCTACGAGAGAACCGCATGAGCGTCGCCCGTTCCTCTCGTCGCTATTTCGACCCCCGCTTCGACGCCACGATCATTACCGTCGCGCCCGGTGAACATGAGATCACTGCTGCCAAGGACGAGATCGTGGCGACGGTGCTGGGGTCCTGCATCTCCGTCTGCATGCGCGACCCGCAGGTCGGCGTCGGCGGCATGAACCATTTCCTGCTGCCGAAGAACAATGGTGGCGATGCCAATGCCGGCGAACGCTATGGCGACACTGCCATGGAAGTCCTCATCAATGGCCTGCTGAAGCGCGGTGCGCGGCGCAACCATCTCGAGGCCAAGGTGTTCGGCGGTGCGCGCGTGCTCTCGGGTGCGACGATGCTGGCGATCGGCGAGGGAAACATCAAATTCGTCAACGAGTTCCTGAGAGTCGAAGGCATTCCCGTGGTGTCGAAGGATGTGGCTGGAACGCGCTCTCGCCGCATTCACTACCAGCCATCGACCGGCCGAGCCTGGGTGCAGCATGTGCAGCCGAGCACGCGCGACAGCGGGCACGAGCAGGAAATCGCCTATCTCAACCGGCTCAAGACCCAGCCGGTGGCCGGTGAAGTGGAGGTTTGGTAATGAGCTGGCCGACGTCCCCTGCGAGCCCGGTCAAGGTTCTCGTCGTCGACGATTCCATCCTGATGCAGAAGCTGATGACGCAGATCATCGACGGTGCGCCGGGCTTCAAGGTGATCGGCGTCGCCGGCAGCGCAGAAGAGGGCTGGGACGCCATCCAGGAACTGCGTCCCGACGTCGTGACACTGGATCTCGAACTGCCGGGGCGCCATGGCCTGAAGCTACTGGCGCGCGTGCTCAAGCAGGACCCGCTGCCGGTGCTGATCGTCTCGGCCTTCGGCGGTCCCGGTGCCGACAACACGATCCAGGCGCTCGAACTCGGCGCGATCGACTTCATCGAGAAGCCCGACGGCACCACGCATACGCTCGAGGGCTTCATGAAGCACCTCGTCGCGGCGCTGTCGCGGGCCTCGGCGAGCCGGCGCATGTTCGCCGCGCGCAGCGAGGCGCCGGTGGTGCGCCAGAGCATCGCCCGCGAGCCCTCGACGGCCGGTCGCACCTCGCTGATCGCGATCGGCGCCTCGACCGGCGGCGTGCCGGCGGTGCAGGTGGTGATGCGCGATCTCGCGCATCTGCGGATCCCGATTGCGGTGGTGCAGCACATGCCGCCGGGCTACACGGCGAAATTCGCAGCCAGACTCGCCTCGGCAACGGGGCTCGACGTAAAGGAGGCTGCCGATGGCGACCGGTTGCGGCCGGGCATGGCGGTGGTCGCGCCGGGCGGGCCCCGCCATCTCGAGATCGAGGACAGGCGCGGCGAACTCGTCTGCGTGCTGAAGGAGGGGCCGCTGGTCTGCGGCCACAGCCCTTCCGTCGACGTGATGTTTCACTCGGTCGCGCGCAGTCTCGGGGCGAATTCGGTTGGCATCCTGCTCACAGGAATGGGCCGCGACGGCGCAGACGGTTTGTTAGCTATGCGTAAAGCTCGTGCAGAGACGTTAATCCAAAGTGGGGAGACCTGCGTGGTAAACGGGATGCCGAAAGCGGCCTTCGAGCTCGGTGCCGCCGACAGGGTGGTGCCGCTCGACCAGATTGGCGCCGCAGTCGGCAACCTGCTCGGTGAGCGGCCACAGATGCGCAGCGCGTGAGGAGAATTCTATGAAAGCGCGAAGCGAATACCGGATCCTGGTCGTCGACGACCAGAAGAGCATGCGCGGGCTTGCGACCTACTTCCTGAAGCAGATCGAGTTTCAGGATATCGACGAGGCCGAGAATGCGCGCGAGGCCCTGATGAAGATGCAGGGCAAGCGCTACGACCTGCTGCTGCTCGACTGGAACATGGACGGCATGAGCGGCATCGACCTGCTCCGCGCCATCCGCTCCGTCCCCGAGCTCAACCAGATCAAGATCATCATGGCGACCTCCGAGCGCTCGGTCGACAAGATGGACGAGGCCACCACCAATGGCGCCGACCATTACGTCGTGAAACCCTATGAGCTGCGCGACCTCGAAGTGCGCGTGAAGAAGGTTCTCGCCTGCTGATCAGCAGTCGGGCGTAAGCCCCCGTCATCGTGAGCAAGACCAAGCGATCCAGGGTGGCGTCCAGCTGGCCTGGATCGTTTGCGTTGGGACGCTGGCTGCGTCGCCCGGGGGCGAGTTGGCCTACTTCCTGGGCCGAAACGCCACGATCACGTCTGGGTCGGTTTCGAGATACGGACCCTCGATCAGGTCGATGCAATAGGGGATCGCCGGCATCACGGCATCTAGGCACTCGGCGATGGCGCGCGGGCGGCCGGGCAGGTTGACGATCAGCGCCTTGCCGCGGATCCCGGCTGTCTGGCGCGACAGGATCGCGGTCGGGACCTTTGTCAGGCTGACCTGTCGCATCAGTTCGCCGAAGCCGGGCATCGGCTTCTCGATCACGTCCTCGGTCGCCTCGGGGGTGACGTCGCGTGGGGCGGGGCCGGTTCCGCCCGTGGTCACGATCAGGCAACAGCCCTCCTCATCGGCGAGCGCGATCAACGTGTCGGCGATCAGCTTGCGGTCGTCGGGGATGACGCGGGCAACAGCTGTCCAGGGCGAGGCGAGGGCCTTGTTGAAATAGGCCGAGATCGCCGGCCCGCCCTCATCGGCGTAGATGCCGGCCGACGCGCGGTCCGACACCGTGACGATCCCGATCTTGATAGGCTGGCTCATCTGACATTCCCGCTCACGGTCGCAGCGCAGATGTGGACGATGGGGCCGCGGCTGGCCAGAGCAAAAGCGCTGGGAGCCGGCAGAGATTGGTCGGGTCGACCAGCCCCTATTCGTGGAGCACGGCGATCATGGACTGAGCAAAGTTGGCCGTTTGAGCTTGGATGCCGAAGCGTACCGTGGCGGCGCGCTTCTGTGTTCAGTTACGGCGATCCCGCAGACGGCGCAGCGCCTGGCGTGCAGCGGCCGTGGCGTTTGCCATGCTTGGCTCGGCGCTGCCGAGGCCGACGATCGTGTTGCCCATCAGGCGGCGTTCGCCCCACGCGTAGGTACCGGCATCGACTCCGTCGCCGGCTCCGCTGTCGAATATCTCCGCCGGCGTGCCCGCAAAATCGGCCTGGATCATCGCGATCGTCAGCGTGCGGCCGGGCGAGAGACGGCTCTGGCTCTCGTCATAGGCGATCTTGAGGAAATGCCGCGTCCCTGCGCTCTCGACCAGCACGCCCATCGCGATCGGCTTGTCGTCGAGCAGCAAGGCGTCGAGCTGAAGTGCATCGGCGTCGGCAAAACCGGCGACGAGCTTGCGGAAATAGGCGGTGTCCACCGTGCGTGAGAGGATCGCCGTGCGTGCCTTGCCCTTCCAGCCGGCCGCCTCCAGCGTCAGGAAATCCTCAAAGCCGTCGCGCGCGCCCGCGCCGCGCCTGCGCTGGAAGGCGAGGCCGCCGGCCTTGGCCGCCGCCCGGAACTGCTGCATGCGCTTCTTGTAGGACGGGCCCAGCGAGCGGCGCAGATAGCGCTCGGCATCGTCGTCAGGCTGCGGCAGCAGCATCGGCCGCTGCCAGGTTTCATAGGTCGAGAAGCGGCTGCCAGAGGCTCGGCAGCTCTCGCGGATCGCGTCGGCGGTCGCGCCCTCCAGCGGAAGCAGCGGGAGGGCCAGCGTCTTGGGGAGGTCGGAGGCCGCGTTGATATGGCGCAGCATCGCCTGCACGACATCCTCGACATGGTCGCGGTCGATGACGGGCGCCGAGGACACCTCGTAGAGCGGCAGTAGGGGCGAGACGAGGTTGGCGGAAAAGCCGCTGCGCCAGTCGCGACGGCGGGCGAAGGCCCAGACACCGAGCAAGCGTTCGGAGCCCAGCGCCTCGCTTTGCCAGGCAGCGAGGATGATGATCGCATCGCCCGGCATCAGCAGGCCCGCGGCTTCGATCGCAGCTGGCGCCATATGCGGATTGGGCGTGAGGGCGCGCCGGCTCAACTCACTGAAGGCAGCATTCATTGCGCCGAAATCGGCGGGGCGAATGCGCCGTACGACGATATTTGCGCTCAAGGCCGGCGGTCACTTACTCGGGCGCGGCCCATCTCGCCCCGGAGCGACAGCACGAAGGCGATGACCTGCGCCGTGGCCCGGTACAGCTCCTCGGGAATCTGCTCGTCCAGTTCGACTGTCGACAGCGCCTGCGCCAGGACTGCGTTCTGCTCGATCGCGACGCCATGCTCGCGGCCGGTCTCGAGAATACGTTCGGCGAGTTCGCCGCGGCCCTTGGCGGTGACGCGGGGAGCGCCCTGGCCGTCATATTCGAGCGCGACTGCGATCTGGCGCGGGGAGGGGGAGGAGGTCATGACAGGCGGTCCAGGAACTGGCCGGCGGTAGCCTGCATCACGCGAGGCTGGCCGGTATGGATATCAATCGCGCTATTTTCGAACTGGGCGTCGATCAGCGCCGCCTCGAGCCCCGGCGCCGCTCCGCGCAACAGGCGGCTGGTGTCCTCGCGCTCGGCCCAGAGCGAGACCCCGACGCTGCGGCCCTGCAGCGTAACGACGCCCTGCAGTGGGCCCATCGGCTCGACATCGAGCGCGAAGCGGACGCGCCAGAGCGGACCTTCGCCGGCGTCTGCAGCGTGGCGCCTTGGCGGCTCGCGCTCGACCTGGAGCGGCAGGATCGCGGTGCCGGCCTGGAAGGCGAGCGGAATCTCGGTGAGCCAGCGTTGGGCCGGGCTGGCGTCGGCGCGGGCGGGCTCGAGCGGCAGCGAGGCGTACTGCGACAGCGTGATCCGGTCGAGTGCGGCCTCCGTCTGGCGCAGCAGGGTCTCCGTGATGCCCAGTGGCTTGTCGGCTGCCATCAGAGTTGGTTCGGCGATCGGCTGGGGGGACAGGGCTCCATCCCTGTGGGGCGGCGCCGGCCGTGCCGGCTCGCCGGGCTGGGGACCGGTGTTTTCGATGCGACCCTTGTCGAGAGGCAAGGCGCCGAGCCTGGCGAGCATGGGGGCGAGCGTATCGCGCAGGGCCACAAGCCCCGCCTTCAGGTCGGGCTGGGACGATGGCGGCTGTCCGGAAGCCTGGTGCGCCTCCATGAACAGGCCGGAGCGCTGGACTGCCTGCTTCAGGGCCTCAGGCGTCACGGCCCTGCGCTCGACGGGCAATGCCTGCGCCAGGATCTGGTCGGCCAGCTTCAGCACGGGGGCGGGTACCGAAAGGCCAACCGCGCTGCCGGCAATGGCACGGAGATTTGCTAGCAGCGGTGCGAGCCCGTCCTGGTTGGCCAGGGCGGCGCCCAGAAGCGGGCCGGCCGAGGCGCGCAGATTGGCAGTGGCGAGCGCGTCGGGTCGCTGTGGAACGGCTTGCTGGCTGGTGCTGGCAGCCGCACCCGTCGCCTGCATCGAGGCGCGCGATGGTGTGGCGATGGCAGAGGCGCCGCCGCGGGCTGGTGTCTGGACGGCGCCCAGCGCGGTCGGATTGGCAGCGGCTACGTGCGGGCCCGGCGAACCGGCGAGCGTGATCTGGACGCTCGCGGGTGTGAGTGTCGTGGGCGAAGGAAGCGGAGCCGCCATCTGGGCCGCGACAGACGGGGGCGCTGTCGTCTGCATCGCTGCCGGCGCGGCATTAGCAGTCGCGGGCGCCACGTTGCTCGACGCGGGGGCGGCTGTAGCCGTCGCAGGGCGCACCTCCATAAGCGTCGCGCGTAGCGCAGCGCCTGGCTGTTCCGGCGGCACCAGCTTCAGCAGCAGGGTCGCGCCCGACGTGAGCGCAGCCTGCCGCGCCTCCGGCCCGGCCAGCACGAGCGAGATTTTCGTGTCGCCGATCTCAGCCGTCGCGGTGCCGTCGCCCGCGATCGCAAGCAGGCGCGCCTCTACCGTCCCGCCGGCTGCGAGCCCGGTCGCGGGGGTGAGTGCCTGCAGGAGCGTGGCGAGGGTCTGGCTCTGGACGAGCGTGGCGAGGTTCATCGGATTGTGCCGATCATGTGACGAGATGATGGTGACAGGAAAGGTTAAGCATTTCCTTGCAGATGAGGCGTGCGTGGCAGGCGCTGGCGCGGCGTTGCCGGCTCGGGCAGGGTGACGCTACGCGAGAAGGAGCGAACTCATGGACTATCGTCAGCTCGGTCATTCCGGCCTCAGGGTCTCGCCGCTTTGCCTGGGCACCATGATGTTCGGTGGGGCGACGTCAGAGGTCGATTCTCGCGGGATCATCGACCATGCGCGCGAGGCGGGTATCAATTTCATCGACACCGCCGATGTCTACAACGAGGGGCGCTCGGAAGAGGTCACCGGGCGGGCGATCGCAGAGCACCGCCATGACTGGGTGCTCGCCACCAAGGTCGCCAATGCCTTCGGGACTGGCCCCAATCAGCGCGGCCTCTCGCGCAAATGGGTGATGCAGGCCTGCGACGACAGCCTGCGCCGGCTCGGGACCGACTTCATCGACATCTACTATCTCCACAAGGAAGATCTCTCGACTCCGTTGTCCGAGACCGTGCGTGGACTCGGCGACCTCGTCCGCCAGGGGAAGATCCGGCATTTCGGCGTTTCGAACTATCGCTCCTGGCGGCTGGCCGAGATCTGCCGGCTCTGCGACGATCTCGGCATCGACAGGCCCGTCGTCAGCCAACCCTATTACAACGCGATGAACCGCATGCCGGAGGTCGAGCATCTGCCGGCCTGCGACCATTTCGGGCTCGGCGTGGCCTCCTACTCGCCGCTGGCTCGCGGCGTCCTCACGGGCAAATACGCGCCCGGCGAGGCGCCGCAGCAGGGTACGCGCGCCGCACGTGGCGACAAGCGCATCATGCAGACGGAATGGCGCGAGGAGAGCCTTTTGATCGCGCAGGAGATCAAGGCTCATGCCGCCGCGCGCGGACTGACCCCGATCCAGTTCGCCGTACGCTGGGTGCTGAACAACCGCTTCCTCACCGCTGCGATCGCTGGCCCGCGTACGCTGGAGCAATGGCAAGCCTATCTCGCAGCCCTCGACGCCGACTTCACGGCCGAGGACGAGGCGCTGATCGACCGGCTGGTGCCGGCGGGGCATCCGTCCACGCCGGGTTACAACGATCCGGCCTATCCGCTCGAGGGCCGGCCCAGCCGCGTCGGCTGAGGCAACGGTCGCAAGGGCGCGGCAAGCTATTTGCGTCCGCGGCCGGGCGTACCTAACTGACGTGCGGCGCTCGGCCGGGCGAATTGATCGAGGATGGGAGAAGGCGGGCGCATGGCGGTCGAGGGTGTTACCGGGGATCTGATCAAGGTCGTGAGCCTGTTGGGCGCGGGCGTGATGGCCGTGCCGCTGTTCCGACGCCTCGGTCTCGGCTCTGTGCTGGGCTATTTTTGCGCCGGTCTTGTGATCGGCCCGTACGGGCTCGGCCTCTTCGCCAATCCCGAATCGGTCCTGCACGTCGCCGAATTCGGCGTGGTGATGTTCCTCTTCATCATCGGGCTGGAGATGCAGCCTTCCAGGCTGTGGAACCTCAGAGGCGAGATCTTCGGCCTGGGCGTGGCGCAGGTCACGCTGTGCGGGGCGCTTCTGACAGGCGTCGGCATCGCCTATGGCCTGAGCCCCGCTGCGGCCTTCATTGCCGGCATGGGCTTCGTGCTCTCGTCGACCGCTGTCGTGATGCAAATGCTGAACGAGCGTGGCGAAAGCTCGACCCCACAGGGCCAGCAAGCTGTCTCGATCCTGCTGCTGGAGGATCTCGCGATCGTGCCTCTATTGGCGATCGTGGCGGTGCTGGCCCCACTGAAGACAGGCAGCTCCAATGGCTGGCTGTCCTTCGGGACCGGCCTGGCCTGTCTCGCCGGGCTCGTCATCGCGGGGCGCTGGCTGCTCAACCCGATGTTCCGCATCCTGGCGCTGGCGCAAGCGCGCGAGGTCATGACCGCCGCGGCCCTGCTTGTCGTGCTCGGTTCGGCTCTCGTGATGCAGCTCGGCGGGCTCTCGATGGCGATGGGCGCTTTCCTGGCGGGCGTCCTGCTCTCTGAATCGAGCTTCCGGCATCAGCTCGAGGCCGATATCGAGCCGTTCCGCGGCATCCTGCTCGGCCTGTTCTTCCTGGCGGTGGGCATGTCGCTCGATGTCGGCGTGATTTCACGGCAATGGGTCCTGATCGCGCTGTCCGTGCTCGCTTTCATGTCCGTAAAGGCGCTCGGCATCTTCGTGGTGGCGAAACTGACGAAATCGACCACCCGCGAGGCGATCACGCGCGTCGCCCTGTTCTCGCAAGGCGGTGAGTTCGCCTTCGTGCTGTATTCCGCAGCCTATGCCGCCGGCATCTTCGATGCGCGGGTCAATGCAGTTGTGAGCGCCACCGTTATCCTGTCGATGGCGGTGACGCCGCTGCTGGTGATCGCGCTCGACCGCTTCCTGCCGCCTGAGGAGACGTCGCTGGACGGTGTCGATATCGCCGATGGGCTGACCGGGCGCACGCTGATCATCGGCTTTGGCCGCTTCGGACAGGTTGCCAGCCAGTCGCTGCTGGCGCGCGGCTTCAGCGTCTCGATCATCGAGATCGATGTCGAGCTGATCAAGGCCGCCTCGGAATTCGGCTTCAAGGTGCATTATGGCGACGGCACGCGCCCCGAGATCCTGCATGCGTCGGGAGCCGACCGGGCCGAGGCGATCCTGATCTGCGTCGAGAACCGCGCCACCGCCGACAAGATCGTCCAGCTCGCCAAGGAGCAGTTCCCGCACGCAAAGCTGTTCGTGCGCGCCTTCGATCGTGGCCACGCGCTGGACCTGATCCGCGCCGGCGTCGACTTCCAGATCCGCGAAACCTTTGAATCGGCTCTGGCCTTCGGCACCGCAGCGCTACTGCAGATGGGCGTTCCCGAGGAGGAGGCGAACGAGATCGCCGAGGACGTGCGGCGCCGTGACGAGGAGCGGCTCGACATCCAGGTCGCCAGTGACATCAACGCCGGCAATGACCTGATCCGGGGCAATGCGCCGACGCCTGCGCCGCTGACCAAGCCCAAGACGCCGGGCAAGATCCACGGCAACGTACCCGACGACATCAGCGTCTGAGGTCGCCCGGCGCGATGCTCGAGCGCGACGGATTTTTTTCTGTGGCTCAGTTGACCATGCAGAAGCCGCCGACGACGACCTCGCTACGGCACCAGACCGGTTTGTCGTCGCTGCCTGTCAGGCGCAGCGGGACAGGCGAAGGCTCCCGCGGCTGGGCGGTCGCAGGCGGAAACGGCACACGGCGCGCTTCGGCTGGTTCCGCGGCCCTGGCGCGCGCGCCCGCCGTTGCGGGCACGATAACTGTGCTTCTGCCTGTCGAGGATGAAGTCGCGCTCTGGGCGGCACTGCCGCTGAAGCGGCGCTTGGCCTCGGCGCTGGCGGGCAGCAGCACGGTGGCGGCGAGGAGGCAGGCTGCGATCGCGAAGGCGCGGTTCATGGCGGCGTTCTCCAACTGACCCGAGCATGCCGGAGTTTTCACGCCCGGCAAGGCAAGCTTCGGATCAGCCTCAGCGCGCGGTTAACGAGACGGCCGCAACGAAGGCGCTGGCAATCACTGCCCCGGCAGCACGATGATGCTCGGCCTGGCGGGCAGGGCGGATTTGGCGACGGTGATGACGGGTTCGCTGCGGCGCTCGACCGGCCAGAGATCCTGCGAGCGCGACAGGAAGCGATTCAGCGTCGAACCCCCGAAGAAGTGCATCGGGATCATGACCTTTGCTTGGATCGATTTCAGCACCTCGATCATGCCGTCCTGGTCCAGGGTGTAGCTGCCATCGACAGGAAAGAGCACGACATCGACGCGCCCGAGGGCGCGCAGATGGCCGGCCTCCAGCGGGTGATGCAGGTGTCCGAGATGGGCGATGCAGAGATCGCCGACCTCGAAGACGAAGATCGAGTTGCCGTCGAAATCGGTCGAGCCGGAATAGGAGCGGATATTGGTGGGCACGTTGCGCACGCGCATGTCGCCAAGCGTGACGTCGTGTTTTGCCGCGCCGGCGCCTGTCGGGTCCCAGCCCGGCAGGAGCTGCTTGATCGAAGGATCGGGATTGCGCGAGTTATGCGTCGAGTGCGCCTAGTTCATCGTGGCGATGTCGGGGGCTTCGCGCGGGCGGACATAGTCGTTGTAGTCGGTCGCCGCCTTGATGCCGCCCGGCGTCTCGATGAGGAAGGTGGCGTGGCCGATGAAGTTCAGGCGCACCTCGTCCTTGGCCAGGTTGACGCGCTGGACGCGGGGAGCCAGCGAGGCCATTTCGGGCCGGCAGCCCGGCTCGTCCGCCTGGACGCGGGCTGGCGCGGCGAGGAGCAGAGCGGCGCCAGACAGCGCAAGGCCACTCCGTAAAAGGGTGTTCAACACGCGCATCGGCGGCTCCTGCGTCACCTTGCAGATGAAGCTGAGGCAAAAGCCACGCCGCGGGAAGTCCCTGACGGCGCTCTGGCGGTTTCGTGAAGCGAAGAGGCGGGGCGCGGCCTGGCAGGCTTCAGTGCACGGGGTCCAGAAACGGAGTATCCCGGCTGCTCACATAGAAGATCACCACCTTGGTCAACTCGCTGCTGCTGCGATTGAAGCCCGTCATCGCGATCCCCGGCGGTTCGACAAACGCCTCGCCGGCCTTGATGGTGATTGGCTCCTTTCCGTTCAGTTCCAGGGTGAAGGCGCCTTCCAGGATATAGACCGTCACGGGGAAGCGGTGACTGTGGTGCACCGTCCTGTCGCCGGGCTTCAGCGTCGCGGTCAGGACGCGGACGTCCTGTGCGGCATCGCGCGGCATGGCCTCGACCAGTTGTTGCAGAACGAGGTTCGGCTTGGCGAGAGCAGCGTCCTGCGCCTGGGCACTCATGTCCGGAAAGAGGAGCGTGGCAAGGGTCGCGGCTGCGCAAGGTATCATACGCATGGTGCTATCCTCCGGCTGCAGCCTGGCGGGGTGTCAGGCCCGCAGCGACGCTAGGCCGCCGGGGCGGATTATGGCAGCGTCAATTCAGGGGCAGGGACCGCATCGCGCAGACGGGATGCAGCCGATGATGCCCGCGCGTCTCGGAACAGGCGGTGTCTGCCGGCGCCGCAATTGGCCGCACGGGGCATCGCGCCGGTTGCGGCTTGGCCTGCGCCTCGCTACATACGCGCCAGATTTCCCCCACGCCCGACCACCAGTCCGCCAGCGGAGCCCGCACGCCCCATGTCCCGTCAGTTCATCTACCATATGCGCGGCCTGTCGAAGACCTATCCGGGCGGCAAGCAGATCCTGAAGGACATCCATCTGTCCTTCTACCCCGATGCAAAGATCGGCGTGCTCGGCGTCAACGGCGCCGGTAAGTCGACGCTGCTCAAGATCATGGCGGGCTTCGACAAGGAGTGGACCGGCGAGGCCTGGGTCGCCGAGGGGGCGCGCGTCGGCTACCTGCCGCAGGAGCCGAAGCTCGACGAGACGCTGAACGTGCGCGACAACGTCATGCTCGGCGTCGCCCCGCAGAAGGCGATCATGGACCGCTACAACGAGCTGGCCATGAACTACTCGGACGAGACCGCCGACGAGATGACCAAGCTGCAGGACGAGATCGAGGCCAAGGGTCTGTGGGATCTCGACTCCAAGGTCGACCAGGCGATGGACGCGCTGCGCTGCCCGCCGGACGACTGGGAGGTTTCGAAGCTTTCGGGCGGCGAGCGCCGCCGCGTCGCGCTCTGCAAGCTGCTGCTGGAACAGCCGGAATTGCTGCTGCTCGACGAACCGACCAACCATCTCGACGCCGAGACCACCGCCTGGCTCGAAGGCCATCTGCGGACCTATCCGGGCGCGATCCTGATTGTCACCCACGATCGCTACTTCCTCGACAACGTCACCAGCTGGATCCTTGAGCTCGATCGCGGCCAGGGCATCCCCTACGAGGGCAACTACTCGGCCTGGTCGGTGCAGAAGCAGAAGCGCCTCGCCCAGGAAGGCCGCGAGGATGTCGCGCGCCAGAAGACGCTGGAGCGCGAGCAGGAATGGGTGCTGGCCTCGCCAAAGGCGCGCCAGGCCAAGAGCAAGGCGCGTATCCAGCGCTATGATGAGCTCGTCCAGAAGGCCAACAACAAGGGCCCCGACGGCGCGCAGATCATCATCCCGATCGCGGAGAGGCTGGGCAACAACGTCGTCGATTTCGAGGATCTCTCGAAGGGCTTCCAGGACAAGCTGCTGATCGACGGCCTGTCATTCAAACTGCCGCCGGGCGGCATCGTCGGCGTGATCGGCCCCAACGGCGCCGGCAAGACCACGCTGTTCCGCATGATCACCGGTCAGGACAAGCCTGATTCCGGCACGATCAAGATCGGCGAGAGCGTCACGCTCGGCTATGTCGACCAGAGCCGCGACTCGCTCGACGACAAGAAGAACGTCTGGGAGGAGATCTCGGGCGGCAACGACATCCTTTATCTCGGCAAGCGCGAGATCAATTCGCGCGCCTATTGCTCGACCTTCAACTTCAAGGGCGGCGACCAGCAGAAGAAGGTCGGTTCGCTGTCGGGCGGCGAGCGCAACCGCGTCCACCTAGCCAAGATGCTGAAGGCCGGATCGAACGTCCTGCTGCTCGACGAGCCGACCAACGACCTCGACGTCGATACGCTCCGCGCGCTGGAAGAGGCGCTCGAGGATTACGCTGGCTGCGCCGTTATCATCAGCCATGATCGCTGGTTCCTCGACCGTATCGCGACCCACATCCTCGCCTTCGAGGGCGAGAGCCATGTCGAGTGGTTCGAGGGCAATTTCGCCGATTACGAGGAAGACAAGAAGCGTCGCCTGGGCATCGACTCCACGATCCCCAAGCGCATCCAGTACAAGAAGTTCTCGCGCTGAGACGCTAAGAGCGGCTTGCTGAAGCCCCGCGGCACAATCGGTGCCGCGGGGCTTTTTCGTTTGCGGGGCGTTGGCGATGTCAGACCGATGGTCCGCGTTCCGCCCACCAGCCAGCGCGGCTCACGTGAGATCGTCGAGTTAGCAAAATAAATCGCACGCAATCTAATTGTGCGATTGACAGGTGAGGTTCGCCTCCGCATTGATTGTGCGCGATCTAATCGCTTACGATTTAGATCGCGCGGCGGGAAGCGCCGAGCCAATTTGAGAGGGACCAAGCCATGTCGAACGCCCAGCAGATCCCCGGTCAGTCGCAGGACGCCTCGCGTAGCGGCGCCAAGCCCGTCGTCAACGGCAGCTATGTCACCACCCGCGACGGCGTCAGCCTCTACTTCAAGGATTGGGGCCCCAAGGACGGTCCGGTCGTGACGCTCAGCCATGGCTGGCCGCTGTCCTCCGACAGCTGGGAGAGCCAAGCCGCGTTCCTCGCCGACCAGGCTTCCGCGTCGTGAGCCATGATCGTCGCGGCCACGGCCGCTCGAGCCAGCCCTGGGACGGCAACGACATGGATCATTACGCCGACGACCTCGCCGACGTGATCGGGGCGCTGGGCCTGAAGAATGTCTCCATGTTCGGCTTCTCGACCGGGGGCGGCGAGGTGGCGCGCTATGTCGGCCGCCACGGCACAGGCAATGTCGCCAAGCTCGGCTTCATTTCGGCGGTGACACCGGTCATGGTGCGCAAGCCCAGCAATCCGAACGGGGTTCCGATCGAGGTCTTCGACGGCATCCGCGCCGGCCTCGTCGCCGACCGCTCGCAGCTGTTCCGCGACATCGCCTCGGGCCCGTTCTTCGGCTTCAACCGGCCGGGCGCCAAGCCCAGCCAAGGCGCGATCGACTCCTGGTGGGCGCAGGGCATGCAGGGCGGCTACAAGAACACTCTGGACTCGATCAAGGCGTTCTCGGAGACCGATTTCGTCGAGGACCTCAAGAAGGTCGACCGGCCGACGCTGATCGTCCATGGCGATGACGACCAGATCGTCCCGATCGAGACCGCCGGCCGCGCCGTGAAGCGTCTGCTGCCTAACGCCGAGCTCAAGGTCTATGAGGGCGCGCCGCACGGCCTGACGGACACCCACAAGCAGCAGCTGAACCAGGACATGCTCGCCTTCCTGAAGGCGTGATGCTGGCCAGTTGATCGCGGAACTCGGAGGGCGCTTGTGCTCTCCGCGTTTTCGTCTCCGACGCTGCAACGCGGGGCATGGGCACTGGCTGGAGAGGTCTGTGAAGTGTCGGGCGGGCCTGATCGGGAGCGCCGTGGAACCCTAGGCGCGCCGGTACACCGAGCGTCCCTCCTTAAAGGTCTCGATCACCTTCAATCCAGACAGCGCGTCGGGTGCGACGTCGAGCGGGCTCTTCTCGAGAACGACGAAATCGGCGAGCTTGCCGACCTCGATGGACCCCTTGGTGTCTTCCTCGAAATGCTGGTGGGCCGCCCAGAGCGTCATCGCCTTCAGGGCCGTCATCACGTCGACCCGCTCGCTTGGACCCAGGATATCGCCGCTTCGGGTCCGGCGCGTCACCGTAGCCGACAGCACGCGCATCGAGTCCGGATTGGCGACGGGGGCGTCGTGGTGCGAGGTGAAGGTCATGCCGAGCTTGCGCGCCGAGCTGCATGGCGAAATGCGCTCTGCCCGCTCGGGACCGAAGACGGAATCGCGGTGCCAATCGCCCCAGTAATAGGTGTGCATCGGGAAGAAGGACGGCAGGATATTCAGCCGCTTGAGCTTGGGCAATTGGTCCAGCCGGGTGGCCTGGCCATGGATCAGGACCGATCTGCGGTCCTTGCTGCCATGCTTGCGCGCGGCTTTGCCGACCGCGTCTATCAACCAGTCGACGGCCGCATCGCCATTGGCGTGGGTCAGGATCTGCCAGTTGCGGGAATAGGCGAGGTCGAACGCGGCATCGAGCTGCTTCCTGGTGATAGCGGCATAGCCGACATAGCTGGCGTCGCGGCCGGCGGGTGGCACGAAATAGGGCTTCGACAGATATGCAGTCTTGCCCTGAGGCGATCCGTCGATCGTGAGCTTCGCGCCGCCGATGCGATAGCGGTTCCGGTAGATCTTGGAAGGCTTGATCGCCTCGGCTGAGTCGAGGATGTCGGGATAGACCAGAACGTCGACCGGAAGCAGGCCCATATCCGCAGCCTTCGCAACCATCGCGGTCGTCGGGCCCATGGCGCGCGCTTCCTGGACGGTGGTGTAGCCGAAGCTCGCGCAGAAATTCGCGCCGGCCTTGATCATGGCCAGGTAGGCGTCCTCGTCGAACCGGGCGAAGAGCTTGCCGACAACCTGGAAGAAGGCCGCCTCCTCGCAGACGCCGTTGGGCTCGGAGCCGCCTTCCTTGCGTCGGAACGAGCCTCCCTCCGGGTCCTTGGTGGCCGCGTTGACGCCCACGATCTCCAGCGCCTTGCTGTTCAGCGCGCCGAGATGGCTGGACTGGTGGATCAGCATGACGGGGAGTTCGGTCGAGACGGCGTCGAGGTCCTCGCGGGTCGGATGCCGGCGCTCCGCAAGTTGTGAATCGTCGTAGCCGAAGCCGACGATGATCTTGTAGCGGCTGATGACGGCCGCGTTTCGGGCGACCCACTCCTTCAGCAGGCGCTGCAGGGCTGGAATGTCGTTGCCCTCTCC
Organism: Allobosea sp. P1_B10; assembly: GCF_056406735.1. Taxonomy (NCBI): domain Bacteria; kingdom Pseudomonadati; phylum Pseudomonadota; class Alphaproteobacteria; order Hyphomicrobiales; family Alloboseaceae; genus Allobosea; species Allobosea sp. P1_B10. The sequence continues at coordinate 389,702 of NZ_JBFTZP010000002.1, forward strand.
GTCGGGAGCGGGAAGCATGTTGGCCGACAGCGACTGCAGGCCGATCATGACGACGTGGCCGTGGGGATCGAAAAAGCCCGGCAGGAGCGCCTTCCCAGCAAGATCGATCGTCGAGACCGGAGCTTTTGCCTGTTTTTCCACGTCGGCGCGCGGGCCCACCGCAACGATGCGTCCAGCGCGGACAAGCACGGCTTCAGCGCTGGGAGCGGCGTCTACCATCGTCAGGATGGGGCCGCCGACATAGAGAGTGTCTGTAGCCTCAGACTGAGCCATGACTTCGGTGCACGCAAAGCGCGAGACTGTCCCGACCGCCAGAGCAGCGGCTCCACCCCTGATGAATGAGCGGCGAGATGGGCTGGCCATCGTGCCACGGATCGCTTCCATCAGCGGACCACATGCGATGCACATTCAGGATGTCCTCTCGAATAGCCTTGTGGGCATAGCCAGGGTCTTACCTGATCGACGCGGTATTGGTGCGAAGTCGAATTTTGCGGAAATTGCTCGCCGGTTTAACCTGACAATCCAGGAAATTGCAGCCGCCGCGGCGGACACTCAGCCCATCAAACGCGCGATCGTCCCTTCGCGTCCGCCGACCAGGATGCGCTCGTCGACATCTGCGATGTCCCGGAGTCCGCACAGCGCCATGGTGACGTCGAGCTCCTTGCGGATGATGTTGAGCGCCAGGGTCACGCCGGGCTCGCCCATGGCGCCCAGCCCATAGAGGAAGGCGCGGCCGATGAAGGTGCCGTGTGCCCCGAGCGCCAGCGCCTTGATCACGTCCTGGCCCGAGCGGATGCCGCCGTCGAACAGCACTTCCATGCGGTCGCCGACCCGGGCGACGATCTCCGGCAGGGCCGCGATCGAGGACAGCGCGCCGTCGAGCTGGCGGCCGCCATGGTTGGAGACGATGATCGCATCTGCGCCGCTCTGCGCGGCCATCTCGGCGTCCTCGGCGTCGAGGATGCCCTTGAGGATCAGCTTGCCGCCCCATTGCTCCTTGATGCGCTTGACGTCGTCCCAGTTCAGCTGCGGATCGAACTGTGACGCGGTCCAGTCGGACAGCGAGCTCATATCGGCAACGCCGGTGACATGGCCGACGATATTGCCGAAGCTGCGGCGCGGCGTGTCCAGCATCTTCAGGCACCAGCGCGGCTTGAAGGCCAGGTTGATCAGGTTGGCGAGCGTCGGCTTGGGCGGAGCCGAGAGGCCGTTGCGGATGTCCTTGTGGCGCTGGCCGAGGATCTGGAGGTCGAGCGTCAGCACGAGCGCGGTGACGCCCGCGGCCTTCGCGCGCTGGATCAGGCGGGCAATGAAGTCGCGATCCTTCATCACATAGAGCTGGAACCAGAAGGGCTTGCCGACATGCTTGGCGATGTCTTCCAGCGAGCAGATGCTCATGGTCGAGAGCGTGAAGGGCACGCCGGCCTTGTCGGCGGCACGGGCGGCCAGGATCTCGCCGTCGGCGTGCTGCATGCCGGTCATGCCCGTCGGGGCGATCGCGACCGGCATCGCGACGGGCTGGCCGACCATGGTCGATGCCAGCGTGCGGTTGGTCATGTCTACGGCGACGCGCTGCCGCAGCTTGACCTTGGCGAAATCGGTCTCGTTGGCGCGATAGGTGCCTTCGGTCCAGGCTCCGGAATCCGCGTAGTCGTAGAACATGCGCGGCACGCGGCGCTTGGCCATGACCCGAAGGTCTTCGATGGTCAGGGGCTGGGCCATGGTTCTTTTGCCTCCGCAGGAACAGTCGACATCTGCTCGGTCGCACGGAATTTTACGGGAGGCAACCGCCTGCTACGAGACCCCCATATACCGCCCGGGCTTGTGGTTGATCGCCAGGATGAGGTTCAGCACGGCAGCCCCCAGGAGCGAGACCAGGACCTTGTCCCAGGGCAGCAGGAAGAGGGCGCCGAGCAGGATCAGCGCATCGATGCCGAGCTGGAACCAGCCGGCCCGGATGCCGTGCGTCTCCTGCAGGTAGAGCGCCAGGATATTGACGCCGCCGAGCCCGGTGCGATGGCGAAACAGCGCGAGCAGGCCCAGCCCCATCAGGCTCCCGCCCGCCAGCGCGGCGTAGATGGGATCGACCGCTTCGATGCGCAGCCAGCCCGGTGTCGCCCAGGTGAAGATCGAGACGAGGCCGACCGCGACGAAGGTGCGCAGGGCAAAGCGCCAGCCCATGCGCCGGATCGCCAGCCAGTAGAAGGGCAGGTTGAGGGCGAAGAACAGGATGCCGAAATTGATGCCCGTGGTGAATTGCATCAGCAGCGCCAGCCCGGCCGCGCCGCTCGTGAGCAGGGTGGCCTTGGTGTAGAACACGATGCCGATGCTCACCAGCAGGGTGCCCAGCAGCATCGCGAAGACGTCTTCCCACAGGCGGTGGCGTTCGCCCTTGTCCGCGAGATCAGCAATATCCGCCATCGTGATGCCCTGTTTCTGCGTCCCGGTCGAGCCGTGCTGCGGCGATGCAACCGTCGAGCCACGCCGGACGTTGCTGTAGGGCCGCCCGGCCCCGATTGCCAATCACGAGAGACCCGCTGCCATGCTTCTGCGGCTCGTCGCTGCGCTCCTGATCTGTTGCTCTGTCCCCGCGGCGTTCGCCCGGGAGGGCGTCGGCTGGAAGACCGGCCCGGACGCTGCGGCGATCGAGCGTCGCGTCGATGCGCTTTTGTCCCGGATGACGCTGGAGGAAAAAGTAGGGCAGTTGCACCTGTCGGGGCGGGGTGACGGCTTCGACCTCGACCAGGTCCGGAGCGGCCGGATGGGCGGGGTGATGAACTTCGTCGTTCCGCGCGAGATCCGCGAGGTGCAGGAGGCCGCCCGCCAGTCTCGGCTGAAGATACCGCTGATGATCGGGCTCGACGCGGTGCACGGCTTCTCGACCTATTTCCCGCTGCCACTAGGGCAGGCCGCGAGCTGGAATCCGGCTCTGATCGAGGAGGCGGCCTACTGGACCGGGCGTGAGGCGGCCGCGGCGGGCGTCAACTGGACCTTCGCGCCGATGGTCGACATGTCGCGCGATCCGCGTTGGGGGCGCCTTCTGGAGGGCGCTGGCGAGGATCCCCATCTCGCCTCTGTCGTCGCGGCGGCACGCACCCGCGGTTACCAGCGCGGCGGGGTCGCGGCCACGGTGAAGCATCTCGTCGGCTATGGCGCGGTCGAGGCCGGGCGCGACTACAATTCGACGTGGATTCCGACCAGCCTCCTGCATGAGCTGCATTTGCCGCCGTTCAAGGCGGCATTCGAGGCGGGCGCGATGACGGCGATGGCCGCGTTCACCGCCCTGAACGGTGTGCCCGCGACAGCGAGCCGGCCGATGCTGACCGAGCTCCTGCGCGGCACCTGGCGCTTCAAGGGGTTCGTGACCTCGGATTTCGGCTCGATCACGGAACTGCGCCAGCACGGAATCGCGAGGGACGATGCGGAGGCCGCGCGCAAGGCCCTGCTTGCCGGCATCGACATGGACATGATGGGCGATGTCTACCTCAAGCATCTCGGGAATGAGGTGACCGCCGGACGCGTGCCGATGGCCGCGCTTAATGAGGCTGTGCGGCGGGTACTGCGCGTGAAATTCCACCTAGGCCTGTTCGAAAAGCCCGATGTCGATCCAACTGCTGCGCCGGCCCTGATGCAGACGCAGGCCGCGCGTGATGTCGCGCTGCGGGCCGCGCAGGAAGGCGTGATCCTGCTGAAGAACGAGCGGCAGACCCTGCCGATCGCAAGCGACGTCAGGTCGATCGCCGTGGTCGGCGCGATGGCACGGCCGGAGGATGAGCGCGTCTGGACCGATCCGGCCGGGCTCGGCCGCCGGGCGATCCAGGCGCTGCCCGAGGCGCTGCGGGAGCGACTGCCGGCCGAGGTCTCGATCCGCTACGAGCCGGCGTTCAGCAAGGCCTGCGGCACGGCCTTCGCCGACAAGGAGGCGGCGCTGCGGCTGGCTGCAGCCAGTGACCTGATCGTCGCCATGTTGGGGGAGGATTGCGAATTCATGGGAGAGGCGGCCTCGCGCACCGATCTCGGCCTGCCCGGCGTGCAGCAGGAGCTTCTGGAGGCGCTGGTGGCGACGGGAAAGCCGGTCGTGCTCGTACTGGCCACGGCCCGGCCGCTGGTGCTGAGCTGGGCCGACCGGCATGTGGCGGCGATCGTTCAGACCTTCCATGGCGGCACGGAAGGGCGCACGGGCATCGCCGATGTCCTTACGGGAAAGATTAATCCGTCGGGGCGCACGCCGATCAGCTTTCCGCGTTCGGTCGGGCAGATCCCCGTCTATTATGGGCAGTTGCCGACCGGCCGTCCGCAGCGGCCCGGCGAGCGCTACTCGTCCATCTTCATGGACGAGCAGAACGAGGCGCTCTACCCGTTCGGCCATGGACTGTCCTACACGGCGTTCCGCTATGGCCAGCCGCGCCTGCCTTCGACGCGCGTCGCCCTGAACGGAACGGTCGAGCTTGCCGTCGATGTCACCAATACCGGCTCGCGCGACGGGCAGGAGGTCGTGCAACTCTACATCCGCCGCCCGGTCGCCAGCCGGTCACGCCCAGTGCGCGAATTGAAGGCATTCGAGAAGGTCGCGATCAGGGCGGGCGAGACCCGCAGCGTCCGGTTCAGGCTGAATGTCGCGCAGTTCGGCTTCCACGATGACCGAGGGCATTACGTAATGGAGCCGGGAGAGGTCGAGCTCTATCTTGGTGGTTCGTCGCGCGCCGAAGCAAAAGAGGTACTTCGACTGGAGAAACCATGATCGAATTGCGCAAAAACCTGCCTGCCGTTTGGTCTCGACAAGAATGCAAATCCGGTCAATTCTTAGTTGCTGCGGCAAAAGGGCACTGCGCCCGATGCCGACAAGACGCGTGGCTTCGAAGGGTGTGGCGATGGCGACCGGAACCGTAAAATGGTTCAATACTGAAAAGGGCTTTGGTTTCATTCAGCCTGCCGACGGTGGTAAGGATGTGTTCGTGCACATCACTGCCGTTAAGGAAGCGGGATTGATGACGCTCACGGAAGGACAGAAGGTCTCGTTCGAGTTGAAGACCGAACGTGGCAAGACAGCTGCAGGCGGATTGCAGCTCATCTGATTTCTTCGGGCTCGGTGGGAGCAAAGTGGCGGCCTGCGGGTTGCTGCTGCGATGAGCGTGCGCCTCCACGGCCGAGTTGTCGGCACCTATTCAGCCCATGAGGCGTCCCGCGGGGCGCTTGGCTTCGTCACGCGCGCGGTCGATGGCCTCGCTCTGGAACTCACGGGAATTCCGGGCGGCCGCCATGGCGGTCTTACGCGTCGATCGGGTCCGCGCGAGCCGTGGCTCCCGCGCGGGTCGTTGATGCGCAATGACCGGCAGGTCTCGGCGTTGTGCGTGGCCGAGTTGCGGGAGATCGCCGCCCGGCTGGGGATTGGCGCGCTACCGCCCGAATGGATCGGCGGCAACCTCTTGATCGAGGGCATGCCTCGCTTTTCGGCGCTTGCGCCCGGCAGCCATCTCGCCTTTGGGGGCACGTGGGCCGGCAAGGGCCGCTTCGACGGCGGCGCCGTGCTGCGCGTCGAGGGCTATAATTCGCCATGCCGTCTCGCCGGGCGCGGGATTGCCGCCGCCACCGGTGATCCCGGGCACGAGTTCGCCTTCGTCAAGGCCGCGGCCAGCCTGCGTGGGCTCGTGCTGTCGGTTGCGCTGGCGGGGCCGATTTCACCGGGCGATCCGGTTGTGGTCATTGCGCCATCTGTCCCGAAGGGACCCGCCTGAGCGGCTGGCCGCTAGCGGGCGAAGCGCTTGGCGCCGGCGACGCAGCCGATGACGGCGGCCGAGGTCAGCAACATGGTGGCGCTGACGGTTTCGCCCAGCAGGAGAGCCGCCAGCGCCAGCCCGCAGAACGGCTGAAGCAGTTGCAGCTGCCCGACCGAGGCGATGCCGCCCTGCGCGAGCCCGCGATACCAGAACACGAAGCCGATGAGCATGCTGAAGAGCGAGACATAGCCGAGCCCGAGCCAGGCCGGCATGTCGATGCTGACCCATGATCCCGGCCGAAGCCAGAGCGCCAGCGCCAGCATGACGGGCAGGGCCAAGACAAGCGCCCATGAAATGACCTGCCAGCCGCCGAGCCGGCGCGACAAAACAGCTCCTTCGGCATAGCCGAGTCCGCAGACGACGACCGCGGCCAGCATCAAGAGGTCGCCGATGGAGGCGGCGCCGCTGCTCTGCGTCAGCGCGAAGCCTGCGACGAGCGAACTGCCTATCGCGGAAAACAGCCAGAATGCCGGCCGGGGCCGCTCACCGCCGCGCAACACGGCGAAGATGGCCGTCGCGAGCGGCAGCAAGCCGATGAAGACGATCGAATGGGCGGAGGTGACATGCTTCAGAGCCAGCGCCGTCAGCAGCGGAAAGCCGACGACGACACAGAGCCCAACAACGCAGAGCGACACGATATCGCTGCGGGCAGGGCGCTTTTCACGGAACACCAGCAGCAGTGCGAGCGCCAGCAGCCCCGCTATCGCTGCCCGCGCCACCGTCAGGAAGACAGGATCGAAGCCCGCCACGGCCACGCGGGTTGCAGGCAGCGAGCCGCTGAAGATCAGCACGCCTATACCGCCATTGATCCAGCCAGCTGTCGTCTTGTCCATCGCCGAGATCCGCCTTTGCGCCTGAATGAGCCGCAGTCGCGCGATTTCACAGAGACAGTTCGGTACAGTTGCGGCAAACTGTATCGGCACAGGAGCGGTACGGATGAACGATGGCGTCGCCTTTGGCAGTGACGAGTCCGGCACGCGGGTCGAGCGCGTGATGGCTGCGATCAACCGAAAGATCGCCGGCCGCGTGCTGGCACCGGGCGCTAAACTGCCCTCGATCCGTGGCTTTGCCACCGCCATGGGCGTGTCCAAATCCACGGTCGTCGAGGCCTATGACCGGCTGGCCGCCGAGGGACTGGTCCAGGCGCGGCGCGGTTCGGGGTTCTATGTCGCTGGCCACGCGCCGCCGTTCGCGCTTGCCGATCTCGGGCCCAGGCTCGAGCGCGCAGTCGATCCGTTCTGGATCTCGCGCCAGTCGCTGGAGGCGGGCGAGAGCGTGCTCAAGCCCGGCTGCGGCTGGCTGCCGCCCGAATGGATGCCAGAGGAGAGCCTGCGGAGAGCGTTGCGCGCCGCCTCGCGCGCGCCTGCAGAGACGCTGGCGGACTATGGTACGCCGCTGGGTCTCGCGCCATTGCGGCAGGTTCTGGCCCGCCGCCTGGCGCTTCACGGCGTCGAGGTCGGGCCCGACCGGATACTGCTCACGGAATCGGGAACGCAGGCCCTCGATCTGGTCTGCCGCTTCCTCGTCGAGCCCGGCGACACGGTGCTCGTCGACGACCCCTGCTATTTCAACTTCCACGCGCTGCTGCGGGCGCATCGGGTGCGCATCGTCAGCGTGCCGTATACGGCGAACGGACCGGATATCGTCGCGTTCGAGCAGGTGCTCGCGGAGCAGCGGCCGCGCCTCTACATCACGAACTCGGCGCTTCACAATCCAACCGGCGCGACCCTCTCGCCGGTCGTTGCGCATCGCGTGCTCAAGCTTGCCGAGCAGTACGGGCTTACGATCGTCGAGGATGACATCTTCGCCGATTTCGAGCCCGAGCCGGCGCCGCGGCTGGCGGCGTTCGACGGACTCGAGCGTGTCGTGCAGATCGGCAGCTTCTCAAAATCCCTCTCGGCATCGGTGCGCTGCGGTTACATCGCCGCGCGCCGCGACTGGATCGAGGGGTTGATCGACCTCAAGATCGCAGCCTCGTTCGGGACGGGGCGTCTCGCCGCCGAACTCGTCCTGACGATCCTCAGGGATGGCGGCTACCGCAAGCATATGGAGGCTCTGCGAGCGCGGCTGGCGCGGGCGATGGGCGAGACATCGGCACGGTTGCGAGACATCGGCATCGTGCCCTGGATCGAGCCGCGCGGCGGCATGTTCCTGTGGTGCACCTTGCCGGATGGGCTGGATGCGGCCGTGATCGCGCGGCAATTGCTGGCCGAGGACATCGTTCTGGCGCCTGGCAATGTCTATAGCCTGTCGCAGTCGGCCAGCCGCTTCATGCGTTTCAACGTGGCGCAATCGAGCGATCCGCGCCTGTTCAGCGCGCTTCGGCGGGCGATGGGGAATGCCTAGTCGCGGGTGTCAGTGATGCAGCGAGTGATTTCTGTCGGCATGACTCGCGTCGAAACGCGCTGTCATCCCGGGCGACCGTAGGGAGACCCGGGATCCATCCCGGGGCGGAAAGCGCGATGGAATGGATTCCGCATCTCCGCTTCGCTGCGTCGGGGCGGGGCGCGCGTCCACGGCCTGCGCAGTTCGTGCTTGCCTCTCGTGCGCTTTCGACATAAACATATCTTTATATCTTTTTCGCTCGTTTGGAGGTTGAGCGCTTGCGACAGCCGACCATGCTTTCATCCGACGTCCTGCTGGCTGGCCTGCGTGCAGCCGGCGAGGAGACGCGGCTGCGCATTTTGGCCTTGCTGTCGCAGGGCGAATTGTCGGTGTCGGATCTCACTGAAATCCTGGGCCAGTCGCAGCCGCGCATCTCGCGCCATCTCAAGCTTTTGACCGAGGCCGGTCTCCTGCGGCGTTCGCGCGAAGGGGCGTGGGCGTTCTTCCGGCTCGACGAGACCGGGCCCGGCGGCGCCTTTGCGGCGTCGATGGCCGCATGGCTCGATCCGTCCGACCGTGTTCTGGCGGCAGATCGCGAGCGGCTTGCCGGCGTGCGGGCCTCGCGAGCCGAGGTCGCACAAAGCTATTTCGCCAATGTCGCGCCTGACTGGGACCGCCTACGCTCGCTTCATGTGCCTGACGATGCCGTCGAGGCTGCCGTCGAGGCAGCGGTCGGCGAGGGCAAGCGCGGCGCACTGCTGGATCTCGGCACCGGAACGGGCCGCATGCTCGAGAAGATTGCTCCGGGCTTCTCGCGTGCCGTCGGCGTCGATGCCAACCATGCGATGCTTGCCGTCGCGCGCGCCAATCTCGAGAAGGTCGGGCTCTCTCGCGTCGAATTGCGCCAGGGCGACATCTATTCGCTGCCCTTCGAGCGCGGCGCCTTCGACCTCGTGGTGATCCACCAGGTCCTGCATTTCCTCGAGGACCCCGGCCGGGCCATTCGCGAGGCGACCGCCATGCTTGCGCCCGGTGGGCGCATGGTCGTGGTCGATTTCGCACCCCACGAGCTGGAATTCCTGCGGGCCGAGCAGGCGCATCGTCGCCTCGGTTTCAGTCGCGAGCAGATCGCCGGCTGGTTTACCGATGCGGGGCTGGCCTGCGACCTGGCCGAAGAGATCAAGGGCTCGGGCGGTGCGTCCGGCGAGCTCACCGTGATGCTGTGGCGCGGTCGAGACCGGCGCCAGGCTGCCGAACCGGCCCAGCGTCAACCCAGATTGGAGGTTGCCTGATGAACGCGTTTCGCCCCAGCCGGCACGGCTCGCGCCGTCCCCGCGTGTCGTTCGAGTTCTTTCCGCCCAAGACCGAGGAGATGGAGACCGCGCTCTGGGAGTGCGTGCGCCGGCTGGAGCCGCTCGCGCCGAACTTCGTCTCGGTGACCTATGGCGCCGGCGGATCGACACGCGAGCGCACCCACGCCACCGTCAAGCGCATGGTCGAGGAGACCGCGCTGAAGCCAGCTGCGCATCTGACCTGCGTATCCGCCTCGCGGGCCGAGGTCGACGAGGTCATCCGCGCCTATTGGGATGCCGGCGTGCGCCATGTCGTTGCCCTGCGCGGCGATCCCGCTGGCGGACTTGGCACGCCCTACGAGCCCCACCCCGATGGCTATCACCAGACCAGCGACCTGGTCGCGGGCCTCAGGCGGATCGGCGATTTCGAGGTGACGGTCTCGGCCTATCCGGAAAAGCACCCGGAGGCTGCGTCGCTCGATGCCGACATCGATGCGCTCAAGAAGAAGGTCGATGCCGGCGCGACGCGCGCCATCACCCAATTCTTCTTCGATAATGACGTCTATTTCCGCTATCTCGACAAGGTGCGCGCACGCGGCATCGACATCCCGATCCTGCCCGGCATCGTGCCCGTCCAGAACTTCAAGCAGACGGCCAATTTCGCTCGCAAGACCGGGGCGAGCGTACCGCAGTGGCTGGTCGACCGCTTCGAGGGGCTGGAGGACGATCCCGCGACCCGTCGGCTCGTGGCGGCGGCCGTCTGCGCCGAGCAGGCGCTGGACCTGATCGATCGCGGCGCTGGCGACCTGCATTTCTACACGATGAACAAGGCCGACCTCGTCTATGCGATCTGCCATCTCGTCGGGTTGAAGCCGGACCGGACGCAGGCGCAGGCCGTGGCTGCGGAGTAATTCGTCATTGCGAGCGAAGCGAAGCAATCCAGTTTTGCAGGGCGCCACGTCCCTGGATTGCTTCGTCGCTTCGCTCCTCGCAATGACGGTGAAGGCGCCCGGCGCCAGAAGATCTGAGACGAAAGCGTAACAATGTCAGAGTACAAGCCCACTCCCGTCGACGGCGCCGAGATCGAGCGCGCGCTGCGTCAGTCCGCTTCCGAGCGCATTCTCGTGCTCGACGGTGCGATGGGGACGCAGATCCAGAACCTGAAGCTCTCCGAGGCCGAGTTCCGGGGCGAGCGCTTCAAGGGCTGGAACCATGATCTCAAGGGCAATAACGACCTGCTGGTGCTGACCCAGCCGGAGGCTATCCGCGACATCCATCTCGCCTATTTCAATGCGGGCGCGGATATCGTCGAGACGAACACCTTCTCCTCGACCCAGATCGCCCAGGCCGATTACGGGATGGAGGCGCTGGCCTACGAGCTCAACGTCGCCTCGGCGAAGCTGGCCCGCGAGGCGGCCGAGATCGCGCGCAAGGGCGATGGCCGCCGCCGCTATGTCGCCGGCGCGATCGGTCCGACCAACCGCACGCTGTCGATCTCGCCCGACGTCAACAACCCCGGCTTCCGCGCCGTGTCCTTCGACCAGGTCCGCGAGTCCTACGCCGAGCAGGTGAGGGGTCTGATCGATGGCGGCTCGGAGCTGATCCTGGTCGAGACGATCTTCGACACGCTCAATGCCAAGGCCGCGATCGTCGCGATCGAGGACGTCTATCGCGAAAAGGGTTTGCGCCTGCCGGTGATGATCTCCGGCACGATCACGGACCTGTCGGGCCGCACGCTGTCAGGCCAGACCACCGAAGCCTTCTGGAACGCGATCCGGCATTCCAGCCCGATGACGGTCGGCCTCAATTGCGCGCTCGGCGCGCGCGAGATGCGCGCCCACATCAAGGACCTGTCGCGCGTCGCCGACACGCTGATCTGCGCCTATCCCAATGCCGGCCTGCCCAATGAATTCGGCATGTATGACGAGCGGCCTGAAGCGACTGCTGCGATGCTGGCCGAATTCGCTGATGCGGGGCTGGTGAACGTCGTCGGCGGCTGCTGCGGCACCACGCCCGACCATATCCGCGCCATAGCGCAGGCGGTTGCCGGCAAGGCGCCGCGGCAGGTGCCCGAGATCAAGCGCTATCTCAGGCTGGCCGGCCTCGAGCCCTTCACGCTCGACGAGACCATTCCCTTCGTCAATGTCGGTGAGCGCACCAACGTCACCGGCTCGGCCCGCTTCCGCAAGCTGGTGAAGGAGGGCGATTTCGCCGCGGCGCTCGACGTGGCGCGAGACCAGGTCGCCAATGGCGCGCAGGTCATCGACATCAACATGGACGAAGGCCTGCTGGATTCGCAGGCGGCGATGACCGAGTTCTGCAACCTGATCGCCTCTGAGCCCGATATTTCGCGGGTGCCGATCATGGTCGATTCCTCGAAGTTCAACGTCATCGAGGCTGGCCTGAAGACCATCCAGGGCAAGCCGATCGTCAACTCGATCTCGATGAAGGAGGGCGAGGCGGCCTTCCTTGAACATGCCCGCATCTGCCGTAATTACGGCGCGGCGGTTGTCGTCATGGCCTTCGACGAGACCGGACAGGCCGATACCTATGCGCGCAAGGTCGAGATCTGCACGCGCGCCTACAAGCTTCTGACGGAGGAGATCGGCTTCCCGCCCGAGGACATCATCTTCGATCCCAACATCTTCGCGGTCGCGACCGGCATCGAAGAACACGACAATTACGGCAACGATTTCATCGAGGCCACCAAGACCATCCGCGAGACCCTGCCGCACGCCCATATCTCGGGCGGCGTCTCGAACCTGTCGTTCTCGTTTCGCGGCAATGAAAAAGTCCGCGAGGCCATGCATTCGGTGTTTCTCTACCACTGCATCAAGGTCGGGATGGATATGGGAATCGTCAATGCGGGCCAGCTCGGCTCCTATGACGATCTCGACCCCGAGCTGCGCGAGCTCTGCGAGGATGTCGTTCTCAACCGGCGCAAGGATTCCACCGAGCGCCTGCTCGACGCCGCTCCGCGCTTCAAGGGCGACGGCTCGGTAGCGGTCTCGGCCAAGGATCTCGTCTGGCGCGACAACCCGGTCGAGAAGCGCCTCGAATACGCGCTGGTCAACGGCATCACTGCGTTTATCGACATCGATGTCGAGGAGGCCCGCGCCAAGGCCGACAAACCGCTGCACGTCATCGAGGGCCCGCTGATGGCCGGCATGAACGTGGTCGGCGACCTCTTCGGCGCCGGCAAGATGTTCCTGCCGCAGGTGGTGAAGTCGGCCCGCGTGATGAAGCAGGCGGTCGCCTACCTCATGCCCTTCATGGACGAGGAAAAGCGCCTGAACGGCGGTGGGGAGCGCTCGGCCGCCGGCAAGGTGCTGATGGCGACGGTGAAGGGCGATGTCCACGACATCGGCAAGAACATCGTCGGCGTCGTGCTCCAGTGCAACAACTACGAGGTCATCGACCTCGGCGTGATGGTGCCGACGCAGAAGATCCTGGACGTCGCCCGCAAGGAGAAGGTCGACATCATCGGGTTGTCCGGCCTGATCACGCCCTCGCTCGACGAGATGGTGACGGTCGCCTCCGAGATGGAGCGCGAGGGCTTTGCCATACCCCTGCTGATCGGCGGGGCGACGACCAGCCGCGTGCATACGGCGGTGAAGATCCACCCCGCCTACAGCCAGGGCCAGACCGTCTATGTCACCGACGCCTCGCGCGCGGTTGGCGTGGTGTCGAGCCTGCTCTCGCAGGACCAGAAGCCGGCCTATGTCGAGGGCATCCAGGCGGAGTACGCCAAGGTGTCGGCCGCGCATCGCCGCTCGGAGGCCGACAAGCAGCGGCTGCCGCTCGTCAAGGCCCGCGCCAACGCCTTCAAGCCGGATTGGTCGGATTACACGCCGCCCAAGCCGAGCTTCCTCGGCACGCGCGTGTTCCGCACCTATGACATCGCCGATCTCGTGCCGGTCATCGACTGGACGCCGTTCTTCCAGACCTGGGAGATGAAGGGGCGTTATCCCGCCATCCTGCAGGACGAGAAGCAGGGCGAGGCGGCGCGCGCTCTCTGGGACGATGCGCAGGCGATGCTGAAGCGCATCGTCGACGAGCGCTGGTTCAACCCCAAGGCTGTGATCGGCTTCTGGCCGGCCAATGCGGTGGGCGACGACATCCGCCTCTATACCGGCGAGAGCCGGCAGGAGAAACTCGCCACCTTCCATGGCCTGCGCCAGCAATTGTCCAAGCGCGACGGCAAGCCGAACATGTGCATCTCGGATTTCGTGGCGCCCGAAGGTATCGAGCGGCCCGATTATGTCGGCGCCTTCGTGGTCACGGCCGGTGCGGAAGAAGAGCGCATCTCGGAAAAGTTCGCGCGCGACAATGACGATTACCGCTCGATCATGGTCAAGGCCCTCGCCGACCGTTTCGCCGAGGCGATGGCCGAGCGCATGCACCAGCTCGTGCGCAAGGAGTTCTGGGGCTATGCGCCCGAGGAGGACCTGGCAAACGAAGATCTGATCCGCGAGGAATACCAGGGCATCCGGCCGGCTCCGGGCTATCCGGCCCAGCCCGACCATACGGAGAAGGACACCCTGTTCGAGCTGCTGCAGGCCGAGCGCCGTGTCGGCGTGAAGCTCACCGAGAGTTTTGCGATGTGGCCGGGCTCGTCGGTGTCGGGGCTCTACCTCTCGCACCCGGACGCCTACTATTTCGGCGTGGCCAAGGTCGAGCGCGATCAGGTCGAGGATTATGCGGCCCGCAAGGGCATGGCGATCCATGAGGTCGAGCGCTGGCTTGCGCCGATCCTGAACTACGATACGGCGGCCTATCGGCTCGAGGCGGCCGAGTAAGGCAGCCCGGCTTTCGCGTTTTTGCAGATACCACGGCCGGCCAACGCCCGGCCGTCATGCTTTGCAGTGTCACTGCCGACGTTGCTAAGCAGGCCGTCCGTTTCCTATAGGGATTGGGCCGCGCGCATTCGCACCTGCGGCTGATAAAGGTGACTGCAATGGCCGACGACGATTACGTTTATGACGAGGCGACCGGCGAGTGGATGCCCGCCTCGCAGGCGAAGGCTGCCGCCGACGCCGCCGCGCGTGTCGTCGTGCTCGATGCCGCCGGCAATGAGCTCGCCGATGGCGACTCCGTCGTGCTGGTCAAGGATCTCAAGGTGAAGGGCGCGGGCCAGACCCTGAAGCAGGGCACGGTGATCCGCACCATTCGCCTCACCGACAATCCCGAAGAGATCGATTGCCGGCATGAGACGATCAGGGGGCTCGTCCTGCGTACCGAATTCGTGCGCAAACGCTGAGCACCTCCGATGTCGCAGCCATTCACGATCCGGGCCGCCGAGCCCGGGGATATTGCGAGGGTCTCGGCCATCCGCATGGCTGTGACCGAGAATGTCCTGTCGGACCCGTCGAAGGTCTCGGCGGATGAGGTGGAATGGTATCGCTCGCAGGCGATCTTCCTCGTCGCCGAGGTGGCGGGTGAGGTCGTCGGCTTCACCTGCGCGAACCATCAGACGGGGCTGATCTGGGCGCTGTTCATGGACGCCGCCCATGAGGCACGCGGAATCGGTAGGGCGTTGCTCGACGAAGCGCTCATCGGGCTGAAGGCTGCGGGCCTGGTTCAGGCGCATCTCAGCACCGGTGCCGACACGCGCGCCGCGCGCTTCTATCGCGCGCATGGCTGGCGCGACATGGGGCTTGCCTTGGACGGGCAGCGGATGTTCGTCAAAGCGTTATCGTAAGCGCTGCAGGGAAGTTGCCGCGCCCCCAGGTTCTCCCAATGCCCAGACGGGCATGGATTGTCTGGCGCCAGCTTCAGGCAGTGCGAGCCGAGGCGGACTGCAACTGCGGCCTGACCCCCACGATACGATCGCCGATGGCCCCATCGAAGATCCTGACACGGCCGCGGCCTGCCGTTTTGGCGAGGAGGAGCGCAGCATCAGCTTCGGCGAAGAGCTTCGCCGGGTCGTCCCGATGCAGCGAGGTCATGACCGTCGCGCCGATCGAGACCGGCGCCTCGATCGAGGTGTTGTTCCAGTGCAAGGGACGTGACAGCAGTTGCCGAGCCGCGTTCAGGATCGATGTGAGCTGCGAGTGCCGGGACGGCAGGCTGAGCAGCACCGCGAATTCGTCGCCGCCGATACGGGCGACCAGTGTGGCATCGCCGAAAATGCGCCCGATGCGGGTCGATATCTGACGCAGGCACTCGTCGCCGGTGGTGCGGCCGAAGCGCTGGTTGATCACCTCAAGCCGGTCGAGATCGATCACGAGGAGCGCGGTCATACGGTCGCCGTCGATGATGGCATCACGGAAGGCGGCTTCGAAACCGAGCCGGTTGGCGAGACCGGTGAGCGGGTCGCGATGGGCGATGCCGGCGAGCGTATCCCACATCTGCTTTTCGGATGTGATGTCCTGCTTGCTGCCGAAAATGCGGATCGGGCGGCCGCAATCATAGGCGACGTTGGCAATCAGCCGCATCCATCGCAGTTCGCCGCCGGGCCTGTTGATGCGGGCTTTCAGACTGAAGCCGTGGCCCTGGCTGATTGCTGTGCCGCGCAGTTGCTGCATCAGGATGCGCGAGTCCTCCTGATATTGCTCGACAGTCGATTGTCGATGGAGGGTCGAGCCACGCGCCAGGCCAAACAGGTCGTAGACACCGTCCGTCCAGCTCAGGTCGTCAGTTGCAAAAGCGTATTCCCAGCCGCCGATATTGGCGATCTGCGCGGCCTGCTGATAGAGTCTCGTGGCATCCGCCGCGACCAACGTCCCGCTGCCCACGTTCTCGCAAGCCCCCCAAATTCCGCCGATCCGGTGGCCGGCCCGCGTGTTGGAATACCTAGGCGGGGAATGGTTAAGCGAACCTTGCCGCGCGCCTTTCGCGGGGCTGTTTATTCCCGCCGCAGCGCCTCGATCGGGTCGAGCCTGGCTGCCTGCCTGGCCGGGTAGAAGCCGAAGAAGACGCCGATCATCCCGGAGACGCCGACTGCGACCAGGATGGTCTCGAGCGAGACCACCGATGGCCAACCGGCTATCCGCGCGATGGCCAGGGCGGCCCCGACCCCGAGCGCGATCCCGACCGCGCCGCCGATCGTGGCCAGCGTCGTCGCCTCGATCAGGAACTGGGCCAGCACGTCGCGCTGGCGAGCGCCGACGGCCAGGCGCAACCCGATCTCGCGGGTCCGCTCGGTGACCGAGACCAGCATGATGTTCATGATGCCGATGCCGCCGACCAGCAGCGAGACGGCCGCCACAGCCGCCAGCAGCCAGGACAGCGTATTGGCCGCGGCCGTGGCCGTATTGGCGATCTCGGTGAGGTTGCGCACGACGAAATCGTCGTCCTGGTCCTCGGGCAGGCGGTGGCGCTGGCGCAGCAGGGCCGTGGTCTGGACGATGCCGGGCGCGATCGCGGCCTCGCTGGCGAATTTGACCATGATGGTCTGGACCGAGCGGTCCCTGGCATAGTTGCGGCCCACGATCCGGCGACGGCCGGTGTCGAGCGGCACGAAGATCACATCGTCCTGGTCCTGCCCGAGCGCCGACTGCCCCTTGGGCGCCATCACGCCGATGACCTTGAAGGGCACGTTGCGGATGCGGAAGCGTTGCTCCAGCGGATTGTCCTCACCGAACAGGTTGCGCGCCACCGTCTGGCCGATGATCGCGACGATCTCGCCGCGCCGCAGTTCCTCGGGGTCGAACAGGCGGCCCTCCACAACGTCCCACTCGCGCGCCGCGAAGAAGTCGAGATCGGTGGCCGTGATCGAGGTCGACCAGTTCGTGCCGGCATAGACAGCCTGCGCGCGCGTCGTCAGCACGGGCGCGGCCGCCACGACGTCGTCGACCTCCCGCTTGACTGCGCCGGCGTCCTCGTCGGTCAGGGTCGAGGAGGCGCCGGCTCCCAGCCGGACGCCGCCTTGCGTGACGTTGCCGGACTGGATGATGGCGAGGTTGGCGCCGAGCGACTTGATCTGCGCGTTGACGCGCTCTCGGGCCCCCGAACCGATCGCGACCATGGCGATGACGGCTGCGACGCCGATGATGATGCCGAGCATGGTCAGCGCAGAGCGCAGGGCATTTGCCCCGATGGCCGACAGCGCCGAGCGGATGGCTTCCCATATGCTCATGCGACAGGCTCCTGCTCGTGCTGGGCGGGAGTAGCGTCAAGCGCCAGCAGGGCGGCGCGGGCATTGGCGGGCTGCTGGCGCTGGTCGCTCAGGAGGTGGCCGTCGCGAAAGCGGATCACGCGGCGGGCATGGCGCGCCACTTCGGCGTCGTGCGTCACGAGTACGACCGTGACGCCCTCGCGGTTGAGATCCTGGAACAGGCCGAGGATCTCGAGGGCGGTGCGGCTGTCGAGCGCGCCTGTGGGCTCGTCGGCCAGCAGCAAGCGCGGCTCGTTGACCAGCGCACGCGCGATTGCGACGCGCTGCTGCTGCCCGCCCGAGAGCTGCATGGGGCGATGATGGGCGCGCTCCGCCAGCCCGACGCGGCCGAGCGCGGCAAGCGCGCGCTGGCGGCGGGTCTTGCGGTCCGTACCGGCATAGACCATCGGCAGCTCGACATTCGCACAGGCATCGACGCGCGGCAGCAGGTTGAACTGCTGGAAGACGAAGCCGAGCTTCCGGTTGCGGAGTTCCGCCAGCCCGTCGCCCGACAGCGTCTCCACCGCAACGCCATCGAGCCGGTAGTGCCCGCCTGTCGGCCGGTCGAGGCAGCCGATCAGGTTCATGAAGGTCGATTTTCCGGAGCCGGAGGGGCCCATCACCGCGACGAGTTCGCCGGCTTCGATCTCCAGCGAGACGCGGTCGAGCGCCGTGACGCGGCCGGAATCGAGGTCGTAGACGCGCGACAGGTCCTGGGCTTCGATCAGCGGCATGGTTTGCCCCCGCTACGGTTATTCTTGTCGGCCGATGAGCGTGCCATCGCCGTTAGAACAGCCGCGGCGTGCGCGAGCGCGCGCCGGGGCCGGCCGCGGGCGGGGCCGGGAGCGTGGTGATGCGCGGGCCGCCACCGATGATGACCGAGGCGCCCTCGGCGAGCTCGCCGGACAGGATCTCCGTAAACGCGCCGTCGGTGGGGCCGAGTATGACGGGGACCGCCTTTGGCTGGTTCTCGCCATCGAGCAGATAGACGCGGCCGGGGACGCCGCGCTGGGGTTGCGGCCTGGCTTCGCGCATGATCGCCTCGAATTTCGCGCGGCGCTCGGGATCGAAGACAGCGGCGATCTTCTCGACCATCTCGGCACCTGCCGCTCGGATTGTAGCGCGACGCTCTTCGGCTGGGAGGCTCGCCAACGCCTCGCGGCTGCTGGCCTCGCGACGCTGCCGGAAGAGATCGGCGATCGCCCGCTTCTGGTCTTGGGTGGGTTGCAACTCGGCGTCGATCCTCTCGCGCAGCACGGCGCGGGCGCGGGCGCCGCCTTCGCGATCGGCGGTTGGAGCCTCCGGAACCGGGGCAGCCGGACCAGCCGCCACGGTTGCGCCGACAGGGCGGAAGCGCAGCGCCGCGTTGGCGACACGCAGCACGTCCTGGCGGTCCTCGGTGACGACCTGGAGATTGGCGGTCATGCCGGGCAGCAGTGCCATGTCGCCATTCTGGACTCGGATCACGCCGGTATAGGTCACGACATTCTGGATCGTCTGCGCGCCGAGCCGCACCATCTCGACGCGGCCTTCAAAGGTGCGGCTGGGATAGGCGTTGACGGTGAACGACACGGCCTGCCCGGCCTTCAGCCGTCCGACATCGGCCTCGTCGATATTGGCGTAAATATCGATGACGCGCAGGTCCTGCGCGATCTGGAACAGGGTCGGCGTCGAGAGCGAGGCCGCGACGGTCTGGCCGAGATCGACCTGCCGCAGGACCACGACACCGTCGACGGGCGAGCGGATATCGGTGCGCTCCAGGTCGATCAGGATATCCCGGAGTTTGGCCTCGCGTTGCGAGATCAGCGCCTCGCCGGACTGGACCTGGCCCTGCGCCAGCAGGATGTCGGCATCGAGCCCGTTCAGCTCGGCGTTGGCCGAGGCGATTTGGGCTTCGCTGGAGGCAAGGGTCGCGACCTGCACATCGACCTGGGTGCGCGCGGTATCGAGGTTCTGCTGCGCGCCGGTCTTGCGGTTGAAGAGCTCGTTCTGGCGCTCGAATGTGCGCCTTGCGTCGGCAAGCTGGGCGGCTGTTCGGTCGCGCTGGGCCTCGATGTCCCGGATCGTCGAATTGGCCTTGATGCGGGTCGAGCGGGCGCGGTCGAGCTGGGCGCGCTTGACCATGAGGTCGGCGCGGGCCTGAGCGACGTCGGCCTGCGCCGCGTCGCGACGGGTCTTGATCTGGTCGCTGTTCAGCCGGGCGACGATCTGGCCGGCCTTCACCTTGGAATTGTAGTCGGCGAGGATCTCGACAATCTGGCCCGACAGCTGGGAGCCGACTAGCACGGTGGTCACCGGCGTCAGCGTGCCCGTGGCGCGCACGGCTGCCGTGATCTGACCGCGGTCGAGAACCGCCATGCGGTAGGGTGTCTCGTCGGCGGCGCCGCCGGTTGGACGCAGCGTCCAGTAGCCGGCGCCCAGCGCCAGCATCGCCAAGGCCGAACCGATCAGCAGCTTGCGCAAGGTAGTCCCCCGACAGGCGCAAGGCTGGTCAGCCGCGCGCGAAGCCAATTCATGCCAGAATACGAGCGCGGCGGCGAGTTAACTTAAGGCAATGTTGGCGATGGCCGGATCCACCTCGTTCCGTCATTGCGAGCGAAGCGAAGCAATCCAGGCAGACGTAGAGCTATGCCGTTCCTGGATTGTTTCGCTTCGCTCGCAATGACGGTGGTGGTCAGGCGACGCGGGCGCCCTGCGTCAGCGCCAGCAGGTCGCGCAATGTCGTGATCGTCGAGGCATCTGCGACGCCGTCGACCTTCTCGGGACGCCAATGGCGCTGGAAGGCGGCGACGACCGCTTCCAGCTTCTCGTCATAGATGCCGTCGACCGCGACGCCGTAGCCGAGCATGGCGAACATTGCCTGCAAAGCCTCGACGGGCTGGCCGCTCTCGCCGCGCGCAAAGAACCGCCCGCCACGGATCGGCTGGGCCTTGGTCCACAGGCCGACACCGCCCTCTGCGAAATGGCGCCACGGGAATTTCTCGCCGGGGTCGATCTTGCGGCCGGGCGCGATGTCGGAATGGGCCAGTACGCGCTCGGGGGGAATGCTCCAACGCTCGCAGATGTCGCGACAGAGATTCAGCGTGGCTGCGATCTGCTCTGGCGGGAAATCAGGCAAGCCGCCGGGATGGCCGGGATTGGCGATCTCGATGCCGATCGAGCAGGAGTTGATGTCGGTCTCGCCGGCCCAGTGCGAGGCGCCGGCGTGCCAAGCGCGGCGCTCTTCGGGCACGAGTTGCAGCGTGTGGCCGTTCTCGAAAACGAAGTAGTGCGAGGAGACCTGCGAGACCGGATTGCAGAGCCACTGCAGCGCCTCTCCGGCCACCGGCATGCCGGTGTAGTGAAGGATCAGCATGTCGGGGCGGCGGGGTGTGCCGTCGGCATTCCTGCGCTCGCCGTGGTTGGGCGAGGGGAAGATCTTAGCAGCGTATCGGCTGTCGGGTTCGAGGCGTGCGCTCATGCGGGCTCGCTGACCTGGCTCGTGGACAGGCCGCGCTCGCGCTCGATCTGGTCCCAGGCCGCATTGATCGTCGCCAGCCGCCGGGTGGCGATGGCCACCGCCTCCTCGGGCAGGCCGCGGGCGATCTCGCGGTCGGGATGGTTGTCCGCGACGAGGCGGCGATAGTGCTGCTTCAACGCGATGTCGTCCATTTCGCGCGTCGCGCCCAGCACGAGATAGGGGTCCTCGGGCCTGCGCATGTGGCGGGCTTCGATACGGGCGAAATCGCCCTCCTTGATTGAGAAGATCGAGGCGACCTCGCGCAGATAGGCGTGCTCGTCCTCATGGATCGCGCCATCCGCTGCCGCGATCAGGAAGAGCCCGTCGAGCACGTCCTCGAGCAAGGCGGGTTCATCGCGGAACGCTTCAGCGATCTGGCCCGCATAGGCCTCGAAGCCGGCGCTGGTCTGCTTGGCGAGGTCGAACAGGCTCTCGATATGAGCCTGCTCCTCGGGTGGCACAACGACGATGCGCTTGAAGGCGGCGACCTCGTCACGTGTGACGACTCCATCGGAGCGCGCCATCTTGGCGGCCAGGGCGACGAGGCCCGTGGTGAAGACGAGTTCGCGCGGAGCGGGGCCGAAGGGAGCGCCTTCGCGGTCGATCAGCACATGGCCCGCGACCGCGCCGACCAAAGCGCCGAGGGGGCCGCCGAGCGCCAGGCCGATGCCGCCGCCGCCCAGCGCGCCCCAGAATGACGAAACCATGATTCAGGCGACTCCCAGCTCGATCCAGAGTGCGAGCATAACGCGCCATTGCCGCACCCGACAGGGCGGCGAGACAGAAAGCCGCAGCGAAATGTCGAAATGAGGCTGCAATGGGGCGCAGCGTGAGCCGGTTTCGCAGCAGTCCAACGTCCGAATCATTGTTTCGCCGGCGCGATACCCGCCTGCCGCAACACTGAGCGAATACTTGAGTGAATAATATAGAATATCGAGTGGTGGAGAAGTGAATCCCTGCGTTGTGGTGAGGCTCAGGGTCAGATTCTCAACACATTTTGCCATCAATTCCATGGACCCCTCAGCCACGATCGGAATGAAGGGTCCTGTACACCATGCGATATACCTCCAGCGGCGGTGCTGCCGTGTTCGCGATTTGCCTGGCCGTATTGCAGTCCACCACACTGTCGGCGCAGGCTACTGTGATCAATGACGAGAACGACGCGCGGGCGTTCGCCGTCAGGGAGGCTGAGATCGCCCGCGAAAGAGCGTCAGGCAAAACCGCCACGGAATCCGTCGGCACGGAATCCGCTGCTCCAACCGCCAACGCCGGACCCGAGAAGGCTGCCAGGACGTCGCCCCGCGCTACCCGGGCGCTTGCTGCCCCGGCGGGATCGGACGGCCTGAAAGCCGTCGTCGCGCGCCATGCCGCGGCCAATGGCGTGCCGTTCGCGCTCGCCGATGCGGTGGTGCGGATCGAGAGCCGCTACAATCCCCGCGCCGCGAATGCCGGCAATTACGGCCTCATGCAGATCCGCCACCAGACGGCGAGGGGCATGGGCTATACCGGCGGGGCCGGCGGCCTGCTCGATGCCGAGACCAATGCCCGTTTCGGCATGAAATACCTGGCACAGGCCTATAAGCTCGCCGGCGGCGACACCTGCCGCACCATCATGAAATATCAGAGCGGCCACATGGCCAACCGCATGAGCGGCGCCAACCGGACCTATTGCGCAAAGGTGCGCACGATCTCAGCGCGCAGCTAGCAGTCCGCGCGGCTTGACGCGGCGCGCCCAAACGCGCACTAGCGCCCAGCCAGTCGGCCGGACGGCCGCTCCCGGGAGAACTCAGGTTCTTCTGGGGGAGGAAAGTCCGGGCTCCACGGAAACACGGTGCCGGATAACGTCCGGCGGGGGCGACCCCAGGGAAAGCGCCACAGAGATCTAACCGCCCTTGCAGCCTCGGCTGCGCGGGTAAGGGTGAAAAGGTGCGGTAAGAGCGCACCGCGGACCCGGCAACGGGGACGGCATGGCAAGCCCCACCGGGAGCAAAACCGAATAGGGACGATGCTTCTCGCGCAAGCGAGAGGGGGCCTGTTTCTGGGCCTGGTCGTCCGGGTTGGTTGCTCGAGGCGCGCAGCAATGTGCGTCCCAGAGGAATGGCCGTCGCGTCGGGGGAGCAATCTCCCGGCCATCCAAAACCCGGCTTACAGGCCGACTGGCACCTCTACCGTCGTCAATTCTGCTCCGGCGGACGCCTGACGCGAAGTTCTGCGCTTCCGGTGCTCACGGACCGACCTCCGCTCCGCTCCGGTTCTCGAACTCAACGCCATGCGCCTCGCCAGAGCGAACTTGCCAGCGGCAGAGGCCGTCACATGACGCGACCTGCTCAGGCGACCTTCAGGTCGACCGGGATGTTGCCGCGCGTCGCGTTCGAATACGGGCAGACGATGTGAGCCTTCTGGACGAGGTCCTCGACCACCGACCTCTCGACGCCGGGCACGGAGATCGTCAGCGTCACCGCGAGCCCGAAGCCGCCGCCGTCATCGCGCGGGCCGATGCCGACATCGGCCGAGACTTTCGCGTCCTCGGGGATCTTCACCTTCTCCTTGCCGGCGACGAATTTCAGCGCCCCGAGGAAGCAGGCCGAATAGCCCATGGAGAACAGCTGCTCCGGGTTGGTGCCATCGCCGCCGCTGCCGCCCATTTCCTTCGGGGTGTTCAGGACGACGCTGATGTTACCGGTGTCGGTTGCTGCATTGCCTTCGCGACCACCGGTGGCGGAACCATGCGCAGTATAAAGAATTTTCACGGGGATCTCCTTGCGATCAGTTGTCTCTGGGATCGGTTGTCTCGGGAACCTGCATCCTGCAAATAGATTGCGCACAATTAAATTGTCAATTATAAATTAACGTGTTCACGCGGATTTGACGGCCGGGGCGGCAGGGTGCGCCCGGGCCGTTGCGCGGTCCTGAATGATGGATAGTGAAGCGATGACAGAGACGAAGGTTCCCAAGGGAGCGTTCCCTAGGCTCGAGGAGCAGCTCTGCTTCGCGGTCTACCAGGCAGGTCATGCCTTCAACCGGATGTACCGTTCGGTGCTCGCGGATCTCGGCCTGACCTATCCGCAGTACCTTGTCATGCTTGTGCTGTGGGAGAATGACGGCCTGACCGTGAAGGCGCTGGGCGACCGGCTCATGCTCGATTCCGGGACGCTGACGCCGCTGCTGAAGCGGCTCGAGGGGGCAGGGGTCATCCGGCGCGAGCGCAGCCGCGAGGATGAGCGCCAGGTCATCGTTTCCCTCACCGAGGCCGGCAGTGCGCTGCGCGAGAAGGGACATTGCGTGCCCCAGGCCATGGGCTGCGTGATCGGCGACGAGGGTGGCCGCAATGCGAGGCTGCTCGCTGAGCTCGGAACGGTTCGCGATGCCCTGCTCAAGGGCGCGGACAAGGCCTGACGCCGAAAAGTTTTTTCACGGAATCTGCGGGTCTCACGGGCGTCCCGACGACCGTGAGCGCGGTGCGTGACCGCAAAATTCTGCCTGCTTACGGATACTTAACCTTAACGGGTTGTGATGCCGGCGAGAGCTTGCGCCGGTCGTCCGGCAATGGCGATTCCATTGACGCCCATACAGGCCCATGCTATCCCAAATCATCCCGTCGAAACCGGCAGGCGCTTATCAGATCAAGGTCCGTGTGCCGCGCGGATTTCGGTCTCGTGCCGTGCTTTGCCTGCTTCGGCGGGAGTTCCCGCAGCGCCAGGTTTTGCCGCCGGCTGCGCGTGCGCAGGGCAGGCCGGGAGGCGGCGTTGACGGACCGCTTCGTCTCGAACTTCACAAATCGGCTCGATGCCAAGGGGCGCGTCTCGATTCCGGCGAGCTTTCGCGGTGTCCTGGCAAAGGACGGCTACGAGGGTCTCTATGTGCACCAGGCGCTGGATCTCTCGGCGCTCGATGCCGGGGGCAACGCGCTGCGCCATACGATCGACGACATTCTCGCGCGTTTCTCCCCGTTCTCGGACGAGTGGGAGCTGCTCTCGACGGCCCTGAACGGCACCAGCGAAGTGCTCAAGATCGACCCGGAGGGACGGATCATGCTGAGCGAGGCGCTGAAGACCTACGCCGGGATCGGCGATTCCGTAACCTTCGTGGGCCATGGTCACAAATTCCAGATCTGGGAGCCCCAGCGCTTCCAGGCACATCTCGAGGCGGCGCGTTCGCGCCTGCGCGACGTCAAACGCACGCTGTCGCTCGCCTCGCCAGCAGGGACGGGCATGCCATGAGGGGGCGGCGCAGAGCCGATGATGACGGGGTCGTCGATACAGGCGCCCGCCATGTGCCCGTGCTGCTGGCCGAGGTGCTGCAGGCGCTCGCGCTCCAGCCCGGCGGTCGCTATCTCGACGGAACCTTCGGAGCCGGCGGCTATTCGCGCGCCATGCTCGAGGCGGCGCCCGAGACGACGCTGCTCGCCCTCGATCGCGACCCCTCCGCAATCACCGGGGGCGCCGCTCTCGTCGCGGAGATGGGCGGGCGGCTGACGCTGTCGCAGGCCTGCTTCGGCGAGCTCGGCGAGGAGGCCGAGCGCTTCAAGATGACGCCGCTCGACGGCGTGGTGCTGGATATCGGCGTCTCCTCGATGCAGATCGACGAGGCCGAGCGCGGCTTCTCCTTCCGCTTCGACGGGCCGCTCGACATGCGCATGGGCCGCGAGGGCCGCAGCGCCGCCGACCTCGTCAACGAGGCCGAGGAGGGCGTGCTCGCCAACATCATCTATCACTATGGCGAGGAGCGCCGCTCGCGCGCGGTTGCTCGGGCCATCATCGAGGCTCGCCGCAAGGCGCCGCTGACCACGACGAAGCAGCTGGCCGATCTCGTCGCCGGCATCGTGCGCGGCGAGCCGGGCGGCGCGCATCCGGCGACGCGGACGTTCCAGGCCCTGCGCATTGCCGTCAATGACGAACTCGGCGAACTCGTACGCGCGCTGCACAGCGCCGAGGCGGCGCTGAAGCCCGGCGGGCGGCTCGTGGTCGTGACCTTCCATTCGCTGGAAGACCGCATCGTCAAGCAGTTCATGGCCGGGCGTTCGGGCCGGGCGCCGACCGGCTCGCGCCATGCGCCCGCCATCAGCGTCGACGAGCCGACCTTCACGCTGGTGACCAAGGGCACGGTCAAGCCGTCAGAATCCGAGATGCGTGCCAATCCGCGCGCCCGCTCGGCGAAGCTGCGCGCTGTGTCGCGCACGCATGCGCCGGCCAGGCCCGTCGAGCCCGAGCTCGGCCTGCTTGCGAGCGTGCCTGATCCGCAGCCGAAACGGAGGCCCTGAGCATGATCAAGCTGCTCCATGTCATCGCGATCGGCGCGCTGGTCTCCTCGGCGGTCTATGCGTACTCGATCAAGTACGAGACGACGCTCGAGGCCGAGGCCCTGCAGAAGGTCAAGGCCAAGGCGCAGCGCGAGCGCGACGCCATCGCGGTGCTCAAGGCCGAGTACCAGTATCTCAACCGCCCCGATCGCGTGCAGTTTCTGACCGACCGCCATCTCGACCTGCAGCCCTTCTCGGTGACGCAGGTCGTGCGGGTCTCGGACATTCCCAAGCGTGGTCCCAAGGTCGACGCGATCGGTCGCAAGCTCGAGGATCTCGGGCTTGGTCTGCCGACGGAAACCCCGACAGACCGCAAGGCAAGCGGCGCCACGACGCCCGGAGGCCGGCCATGAGCGAGCAGTCCCACGCCGACGCCGTCGAGGGCGCGCAAGAGACAACACGCCGCGTGAGCCGGCTCGCCTGGCTGCGCGACGTCTTCCGGATGAGCGGCGAGAAGAGCCAGCCGCGCGTAGGCCTGGTTATTCTCGGCTTCTCGGCCCTGTTCATCGCGATCACCGGCCGGCTGGTGATGCTGGCGACGCTGCCCAACGAGCAGGTAGGCCTGCGCCGCGCGACCGCGACCGCAACCTCGGCGGCCCGTCCCGACATCGTCGACCGTAACGGCGAGGTCATGGCCACCGACATCCGCACGGTCTCGGTCTTTGCCGAGCCGCGCAAGATCCTGGACAAGGATGAGGCGACCGAGCTCCTGACCGCCGTCCTGCCCGATCTCGACGCGAAGGATCTGCGCGATCGGCTGGGGACCAAGAAGGGCTTCACCTGGGTCAAGCGCGAGATCACGCCGAAGCAGCAGGCCGAGGTACACCGGCTTGGCATTCCCGGCGTCGGATTCGTGCCCGAGAACAAGCGCGTCTACCCCAATGGCACGGCCGCCGCCCATGTGCTGGGCTTCGCCAATATCGACAATGTCGGCATCGCCGGCATCGAGAAGTACATCGACACGCAGGGTCTCCAGGACCTGAACGGAGCCGGTTTCGCGACGCAGGCCTCTGACCTCAAGCCGATGCAGCTCTCGATCGACCTGCGCGCCCAGCATGCGCTGCGTGACGAACTCGCCAAGGGCCTGGAGCGTTTCAAGGCGATTGCGGCGGCTGGCGCCATCATGGACGTCAACACCGGCGAGCTGCTGGCGCTGGTCTCGTTGCCCGACTTCGATCCCGGCAATCCCGTCGATGCGCTGGAGAAGGACCGGATCAACCGGATGAGCGTCGGCGTCTACGAGATGGGCTCGACCTTCAAGGCGCTGACCATCGCGATGGCGCTCGATTCCGGCAAGGTCAACATCAATTCCAGCTTTTCGACCGCCGGCGGCATGATGCGGTTCGGCCGTCAGGTCATCAAGGAATACCACGGCACCGGTCGCAACCTGACCGTGCCGGAGGTCTTCCTGCATTCGTCGAACATGGGCTCGATCAAGATGGCGCTGGCCGTCGGCGTCGAGGGCCACAAGGCCTTCCTCAGGAAGATGATGCAGCTCGACCGGATGACAACCGAGCTGCCCGAAAGCGCAGCCCCGATCGTTCCCGGTCGCTGGGGCGAGATCAACACCGCGACCATCGCTTTCGGTCACGGGCTTGCGGTCGCACCGTTGCAGGCGATGGCGGCGGTGGCGGCGCTGGTGAATGGCGGCACTCTGATCACGCCGACCTTCCTCAAGCGATCCGAGGCCGACGCCAAGAAGAACGGCATCCGCGTGATCAAGCCGGAGACCTCGGAGGCGATGCGCTTCATCATGCGCCTCAACGGCGAGAAGGGCTCTGCCCGCAAGGCCGATGTCGCGGGCTATTTCGTCGGCGGCAAGACCGGCACGGCCGAGAAGGTCATCAACGGCCGCTACGCCAAGAACCGCAACTTCACGACTTTCACGGCGATCGCCCCCTCCGACAAGCCGAAATACCTGTTCCTGGCGATCTATGACGAGCCGAAGGGCTATGCCGAAAGCGGCGGCTACTCGACGGCGGCCTGGAATGCGGGCATCACGACCGGCAAGGTGATCGAGCGCGTCGCTCCGATCCTGGGCCTTCCGCCGCGCTTCGAACCGCCGGTGGCGCCGTTCCCGCTGATGGCGCGGCTCGGCGCCTGGGGCACGCGCTGAGGGCGGCCATGGACGGCGCGGGCTCCCTTCCGACGCCTGTCCGGCAATGGCTCAGGCGCGATGCCCGGACCCCGACCTCACTCGGCGGGATCAAAGTGCAGTCGCCCGAATCAGCTAAGCTCACGATCGAGCCCCAGGATGCGGGCCCAGGCGACGCTGAAACATAAGGTCTGACGTAACGATGGCGTCCTTCTCCCTCGGCCAACTCTTCCCCGGGGCCTTTCTCGAGCCGGCGCCGCCCGACGTCACTGGCGTCGCTTTCGACAGCCGCAAGGTCTCCCCGGGCGAGGTCTTCGTAGCGCTCGCCGGCGCAAAGGCAGATGGCGGGCGCTTTATCGCCGATGCCGTGGCGCGCGGGGCGGTTGCGATCGTCTCCGGCCTGCCGCGTCCCGCCGATCTGGACTCGGGCATCGCCTTCGCCGAGGTCGGCGATCCGCGCCTCGCGCTGGCGCAGGCGGCCGCGACCGTTCATCCGCGCCAGCCCCGCACGATCGTCGCGGTGACCGGAACCAGCGGCAAATCATCGGTCGCGGATTTCACGCGCCAGATCTTCCAGAGGCTCGGCCACGAGTCGGCGAGCCTCGGCACCATCGGCGTGGTGACGGCCAAGGGGGCCGACTACGGATCGCTGACGACGCCGGACCCGCTCTCGCTGCACGCCTCGCTCGACCGCCTTGCCGGCGACGGGATCACGCATCTGGCGATGGAAGCCTCGTCCCATGGGCTCGACCAACGCCGTCTCGACGGAGTGCGACTGAGCGCAGGCGCCTTTCTCAACCTCGGCCACGACCACATGGACTACCATCCGACAGTCCAGGACTACCTGACCGCCAAGCTCAGACTCTGGTCGCTGCTGCCGCAGGGCGCGCCGGTGGTGATCAATCGCGACGAGGCCTTTGCCAGCGAGGCCGCCAACGCTGCCAAGGCCGGCGGCCATCCACTGATCGGGATCGGACGCAAGGGCGAGACCGTCACGCTGCTCGATAGTGTCCGCGAGGGCTTTTCGCAGCGCCTCAAGCTGCGCGTCGACGGGCGTGAACAGGACGTGACACTGCCTCTGGTCGGCGACTTCATGGCCGGCAATGCGCTGGTTGCGGCTGCGTTGGCTGTCGCGACAGGCGAGGATGCGGGTGCGGCGATCGAGGCAATCTCGGGCCTCACCGGCGTCGCCGGCCGGCTGGAGCGCGTCGGCGAGATCAATGGCGGGCTCGTCGTCGTCGACTACGCCCACAAACCAGATGCGCTGGCGGCCGTGCTGTCGACGTTGCGCGGCTATGCCACCGGTCGGCTGATCTGTGTCTTCGGTTGCGGCGGCGATCGCGACAAGGGCAAGCGCCCCCTGATGGGGCGGATCGCGGCCCAGCAGGCGGACATCGCAATCGTCACCGACGACAACCCGCGCAGCGAGGACCCGGCCACGATCCGGGCCGAGATCATGGCGGCTTCCAAGCGGCTCCAGGAGATCGGCGATCGCGAGGCGGCCATCCGGCACGCGGTCAAACTGCTGGCGCCAGGCGATTTGCTGGTCGTCGCCGGAAAAGGCCATGAAACCGGCCAGATCCTGGGCGACCGGACGCTTCCCTTTTCCGATCATGACGTCGTCCGCGCGGCGATAGCGGAGTTTGCCTGATGAGCGCGCCTCTCTGGAGCGGTGAGCAACTGGTTGCGGCGCTGGGCGCGCGCGGGGAGGGTGCGATTCCGGCAGCCGTCAGCGGCGCTTCGATCGACACCCGCTCGATCGAGCCGGGAGACGCCTTTTTCGCCATCACGGGCGAGGCCCGCGACGGGCATGATTTCGTCGCAGGCGCCTTCCAGAAGGGCGCGGCGCTGGCGGTCGTCGACGAGGCGCATGCGAGACAGTTCGCCGGGACCGGCCCTCTGGCCGTGGTGCCCGATGTGCTGCGCGCGATGGAGCGCGCGGGCGCGGCACGCCGGGCGGAGCTGAAAGCCGGAATCGTCGCGGTCACCGGTTCCGTCGGCAAGACCGGCACCAAGGAGGCCCTGCGGCTGGTGCTGTCGCGGCAGGGCAAGACCCATGCGCCTGTCGCCTCCTACAACAACCACTGGGGCGTACCCCTGACCTTGTGCCGCACGCCTCGCGACGTGGCATACGGCGTCTACGAGATCGGGATGAGCAACCCCGGAGAGATCCTGCCACTGGCCAAGCTGGTACGGCCGCAGGTCGCCATCATCACCACGATCCAGCCGGTCCATCTCGCAGCGTTCAACTCGCTCGAGGGTATCGCCGAGGAGAAGGCCGGCGTGTTCTGGGAGCTCGAGCCCGGCGGCACCGCCATCATCAACGCCGACATCGCTCAGGCCGACCTGCTGCGCCGCCTGGCCGAAAGCGGACCTGCCGGGCGGGTGATCAGCTTCGGCGAGAGCCTGGGCGCCGATGTCAGATTGTTGTCCTGCGCCCTGAGACCCGATGTCTCGACGGTCGATGCCGTGGTGATGGGGCAGCGCGTGACCTATCGCATCGGCAGCCCCGGCAAGCATATCGTGCTGAATTCGCTCGGCGTTCTCGCCGTGGTGCATGCGCTCGGGGCCGATCTGGCGCTGGCTGCGCTGGCGCTGGGCGACCTCAAGCCGCCTGCCGGTCGAGGTGCCAGCCAGACGCTGCAGGCGCCGGCCGGTCCGTTCACGCTGATCGACGAGAGCTACAACGGCAACCCCGCCTCGATGCGCGCCGCGATCGAGAATCTCGGCCGCATCCCGGTCTCGGGTCGGGGCCGACGCATCGCTGTGCTGGGCGACATGCTGGAGCTCGGACCCACCGGTCCGGACCTGCACAAGGGCCTGGCCGAAGCCGTCGAGCTCAACGGCGTGGACCAGGTCTTCGCCTGCGGGCCGCTGATGCGCGGGCTCTATGACAGCTTGCCATCTGCGGTGAGAGGGGCTTATGCGGGCGAGGCGAGCGGACTGGAGCCGCTCGTGCTCGATGCGATCAGGGCCGGCGACGTTGTCACGGTCAAAGGGTCGCTCGGTTCGCGCATGGGGCCGATCGTCAAGGCGATCATGGCGCGCTTCCCATCCGTGCCGACCGACGACTGAGAACGAAAGACACCTGAACCATGCTCGTCTGGCTGGCCGATTTCTCCGGCACGTTCCCGTTCCTGAACGTGTTCCGCTACATCACCTTTCGTGCGGGCGGCGCCACCGCGACCGCGCTGCTGTTCGTGTTCTTCTTCGGTCCGGCCGCGATCTCGTGGCTGCGGATCAAGCAGGGCAAGGGCCAGCCAATCCGCACCGACGGGCCCGAATCGCACCTCGCCAAGCGCGGTACGCCGACAATGGGCGGGCTGATGATCCTGTCGGGGCTGTTCGCGGCGACGCTCGTCTGGGGCAATCTGCGCAACCCTTACGTCTGGATCGTGCTCGGCGTCGCGGGCAGCTATGCCGCGATCGGCTTCTATGACGACTTCCTCAAGGTCACCAAGCAGTCGCATAAGGGCTTTTCCGGCAAGGCGCGCATCCTGCTCGAGGTCATCATCGCGCTGATCGCCTGCAGCTTCATCATGCGGCTGGGGCCCCCGGCGATCGCATCGGGCTTCGCGATGCCCTTCGTCAAGGAACTGGTGGTGCCGCTGGGCCTGCTGTTCCCGCTGGTGACGGCCTTCGTCGTGGTCGGCGCCGGCAATGCCGTGAACCTGACCGACGGGCTCGATGGTCTAGCCATCGTGCCGGTGATGATCGCGGCTGCGACCTTCGGCTTCATTTCCTACCTCGCTGGTAACGCGATCTTCGCCAACTATCTCCAGATCCACCATGTCCCGGGTGCGGGCGAATTGTCGGTGATCTGCGGCGCGATGATCGGGGCCGGCCTCGGCTTCCTCTGGTTCAACGCACCGCCTGCACAGATCTTCATGGGCGACACCGGCTCGCTTGGCCTGGGTGGCCTGCTCGGCGTCATCGCCGTGGCGACCAAGCATGAGATCGTGCTCGCCATCGTCGGCGGCCTGTTCGTGATCGAGGCGCTCTCGGTCATCATCCAGGTCTTCGTCTTCAAGCGCACCGGCAAGCGCGTCTTCCTGATGGCGCCGATCCATCATCACTTCGAGAAGCTGGGCTGGACCGAGCCGCAGGTGGTGATCCGGTTCTGGATCATCTCCGTGGTGCTGGCGCTGGTCGGCCTTTCGACCCTGAAGCTGCGCTGACCATGACACCCGTTTCGGTTTTCGAGGGGCGGCGCGTCGCGCTGTTCGGGCTTGGCGGCTCTGGCCTGGTCACGGCGCGTGCGTTGCTGGCCGGCGGGGCCGATGTCGCCGCCTGGGACGACAATCAGGCCAGCCGCGAAAAGGCGGCAGCGCAGGGGATCGGCATCATCGATCTCGCGCAATCCGACTGGAGCGGCTTTGCGGCCTTCGTGCTGTCTCCCGGCGTGCCCCTGACGCACCCGCAGCCGCACTGGACGGTCGAGAAGGCCAAGGCAGCCGGCGTCGAGATCATCGGCGACATCGAGCTGTTCTTCCGCGAGCGCGCCCGTATCGCGCCGGGGGCTCCGGTCGTCTGCATCACGGGCACAAACGGCAAGTCCACGACAACGGCGCTGATCGCGCATGTGCTGCGCTCGGCCGGGCGCGACGTCCAGATGGGTGGCAATATCGGCACCGCTGCGCTGGCGCTCGCACCGCCGGCGTCGGGCCTCATCCACGTCATCGAATGCTCAAGCTACCAGATCGACCTCGCGCCCTCGATCGCGCCGACGGTCGGCATCCAGATGAACCTGACGCCGGACCATCTCGACCGGCACGGCAGCTTCGAGCTCTACGGTGCGATCAAGGAACGTCTTGTGGCGAACGCCGACGTCGCTGTCGTCGGCGTGGACGACGACGCCTCCAAGCAGATGGCGCGGCGGCGCGCGGCGAGCGGAAAGCCGCTCGTCAAGATCAGCGGCGAACAGCCCCTCGATGAGGGCGTCTTCGCCGGAATCACCGCCAATGGCGGCAAGCTCGACACGCGGATCGTTCAGGTCCGGGGCGGCAAGCCGAAGGTGGTGGCCAATCTCGCCGGGATCGGCAGCTTGCGTGGTTCGCACAATGCGCAGAACGCGGCAGCAGCCTTCGCCGCCTGCGATGCGTTGGGTCTGAGCGCCGAGGAGATCGCGGCAGGGTTCAGGAGCTATCCGGGGCTAGCGCATCGGATGGAGGAACTGGGCCGCATCGGCCGCGTGGTCTTCATCAACGATTCCAAGGCGACCAATGCCGATTCGACCGAGAAGGCCCTGACCTCCTTCCGCGACATCTTCTGGATCCTCGGCGGCAAGGCAAAGGATGGCGGCATCGAATCGCTGCGCCGCTACTTCCCGAACATCGCGAAAGCCTACCTGATCGGCGCGGCGTCCGACGCATTTGCGGCCACCTTCGACGATGACGGGCGCGTGAGCTATGAGCGCGCCGGTACGCTCGACGTTGCCGTGGCCGATGCGACACGGGATGCGCTGGCGAAATCGGGCAAGGGCGAGATCGCAGTGCTGCTCTCGCCAGCCTGCGCCTCCTTCGACCAGTTCCCGAATTTCGAGGTACGCGGCGAAGCGTTTCGGACGCTGGTCCAGGCGCTGCCGGGATTCGTCGCGTTCGGCGCAGCCTGAGCTGCAATCCTCAGCAGGCGGTGCCGGGCTCGGGCACCGTCAGCGCAACTGGATGCTGGCGACGTCGCGAACGCTGCGGGCTCCACGCTGGTCTCCCGGCACGACCAGCCGGAGCCCGTCACGCGGCGGCAGTGGCTGCCCGTCAGCCCGCTCGGCGAGCATGATCGCCTTGTTGCCGAAGAGGGGACTGATCTCCCCCATCGAGAAGGCGATGCTGTAGCCATCGCGACCCGTCACGACAAAGATCTTGCGCAGTTCGGGATGGTCGCCCGCTTCCCTGAAAGCACCTGCGCTCTTCAGCACGTCCCACAACAGAACACCCTCGAAGCTGGATTCCACCGTTCCTCTCGAGGTCTGGAACGCCACCTTCTGCTCGAAGCGCGGGAGCGATGCCAGCGTGGCCGCCGTC
Organism: Allobosea sp. P1_B10; assembly: GCF_056406735.1. Lineage (NCBI taxonomy): Bacteria > Pseudomonadati > Pseudomonadota > Alphaproteobacteria > Hyphomicrobiales > Alloboseaceae > Allobosea > Allobosea sp. P1_B10. Next base: position 424,107 of record NZ_JBFTZP010000002.1, read on the forward strand.
ACCCGCCACGTACCGCTCTCGCTGGACAGCTCGATGGTCGGGACAGTCGATGACGCGTCCTGGGCGAGGGCCGTCGCGGCCCCGACGAAGAGCAGCCACAGGACGGTGATCGTACGGGCAACGAAAGACGGCATGATGCACTCCGGTATATCCGGTTGGATATCACGCTCGCGGCGTGCGGGACAACGCATCGCCAGCTGCGGATGTTTCGCTGGCAATAACCGCAATGCTTCCGAGCCTCGGAATCAAACGGTTAACCATTCATTGACAGTATGATTCGGATATGCGGCGCATCTTTCGCGCCGTTTCCGGTCTTGGAGTCTTCGCATGGTTTCGCGCGCCGAACCCTCTCTCAGCGGACGCTGGTGGTGGTCGATCGATCGCGTCATCCTCGGCGCGCTTGTCGCGTTGATGGTGTCGGGCGTCGTGCTGCTGATGGCCGGCGGGCCGCCGGTCGCCGAGCGGCTGGGCCTCTCGACCTTCCATTTCGTCAACCGGCAGGCGGTCTACCTGGTGGTCGCGATGAGCCTCTTCCTCGGCGTCTCCCTGATGACGCCACGCCAGGTCCGGCGCTCTGCGCTGCTGCTGTTCACCGTCTCGCTGGCGATGGTGGTGGCGACGCTCTATTTCGGCGTCGAGGTCAAGGGCGCGCGGCGTTGGCTGACCATGGGGCCGCTCGGCTCGGTGCAGCCCTCCGAGTTCATCAAGCCGGCCTTCGTGGTTCTCGCCGCATGGGCCTTTGCCGAGGGCACGCGCCGCCCCGATCTCCCGGGCACGATCATGGCATTCGTGTTGCTGCCGATGACGATCGTACCTCTCGTGCTGCAGCCGGATTTCGGCCAGACGATGTTGATCACGCTGGTCTGGGCCGGGTTGTTCTTCGTCGCGGGGCTGCACTGGTTCTGGGTGCTGGGACTGGGCGGGGCAGGGGCCATCGGCATCCTGATCGCATATCAGCTCGTGCCTCACGTGCGCGCTCGCATCGAGCGCTTCATGGACAAGGGCTCGGGAGACACCTTCCAGGTCGATACCGCGCTTGAAAGCTTTGCGCAGGGCGGTTGGCTCGGCAAGGGACCGGGCGAGGGCACCGTCAAGCGCATCCTGCCCGACGCGCATACCGACTTCATCTTCGCCGTCACGGCGGAAGAGTTTGGCATCGTTGTCTGCATCGGGCTGGTGATGCTGTTCGCGTTGATCGTGCTGCGGGCGCTGGTCGTGGCGCAGAAGGCCGAGGACCCGTTCATCCGCCTTGCGGTCACGGGGCTCGCCCTGCTGTTTGGCATCCAGGCTGCGATCAACATGATGGTGAACCTGCACATGATGCCGGCCAAGGGCATGACGCTGCCCTTCATCTCCTATGGTGGGTCGTCGCTGATCTCTCTGGCGATCGGGACCGGATTCCTGCTGGCGCTGACGCGCAAGCGGCCCCGCGCCGTCGATCTCGGCGCATTCAGGCGCTGACCTATGGCTGCGAACCCGCTCGTTGTCCTGGCCGCCGGTGGCACCGGAGGCCATCTCTTTCCCGCCGAGGCGCTCAGCCACGCGCTGCACGCCAGGGGCGTGCGCGTCGTGCTGATGACCGATACGCGCGCCGCCGAGTTCGCCGGAAACTTTCCGGCCGAGGCAGTCCATGCGGTGCCGGCGGCGACCCCGTCCGGCCGCTCGCCGCTGAAGATGGCCAGCGCCATGCTGACGCTGGCGAAGGGTGTGTTTTCGGCGCGCAGCATCCTGAAGCAACTGCAGCCGGCGATCGTTGTCGGCTTCGGCGGTTATCCCACCGTGCCCCCCGTGCTGGGCGCTTCGCTGGCCGGCGTGAAGACGCTGATCCATGAGCAGAACGCCGTGGCCGGCCGGGCCAACCGATTCCTCGCGGGGCGTGCCGACATCATCGCCACCGGCTTTGCCGAGGTCGGCGGGCTGTCAGCCGCAGCCCGGTCGAAGTGCCGGCATGTCGGCAATCCCGTGCGACCTGCCGTCATCGCGGCCGAGGCGCCCTATGCCTGGCCGGGCGAGGGGCTCCTCGATTTGCTTGTCTTCGGCGGGAGCCAGGGCGCGCGGATCATGGCCGACATCGTGCCGCCGGCAATCCAGCTGCTCACGCCTGAGGAGCGGGCGCGGTTGAAGATCACGCAGCAGGCGCGCACGGAAGACCATGATCGGGTCTCGGGCATCTACGCACAGCTCGGCGTCAAATGCGAGATCGCGCCCTTCTTCAAGGATCTGCCGGCGCGGATGGCGCGGGCGCATCTCGTTATCGGGCGCTCTGGCGCTTCGACGGTGGCAGAGCTGACCGTGATCGGCCGGCCGTCCATACTCGTGCCGCTGCCGGGCTCGCTCGACCAGGACCAGGCTGCCAATGCGGCCTTCCTGGAACAGGCCGGCGGAGCCATCCGGGTCATGCAAACCGAGTTCACGCCCCGGCGCCTCGCCAGCGAGCTCTCGACGCTCCTCTCCCAACCGGCACACTTGACGACCATGGCGGCAAACGCGAAGAGCGCGGGAATCCCCGACGCAGCCGAGCGACTGGCCTCACTCGTCATCGAAACCGCCGGATTCTAAGATCTCACCAAGGATGTTCGCATCATGAAGCTGCCGACCGAACTCGGCTCCATCCATTTCGTCGGCATCGGCGGCATCGGCATGTCCGGCATCGCCGAGGTGCTGCATAATCTCGGCTATCAGGTGCAAGGCTCCGACGCCTCGGACGGCGCCAACGTCAAGCGCCTGGCCGAGAAAGGCATCAAGACCTTTGTCGGGCATGCGGCCGAGAATATCGGCGACGCAGAGGTCGTGGTGGTCTCCACCGCGATCAAGCGCGACAATCCCGAACTGATCGCGGCGCGCGAAATGCGGCTGCCCGTCGTGCGCCGCGCCGAGATGCTGGCCGAGCTGATGCGGCTCAAGACCTGTGTCGCCATCGCCGGGACTCACGGCAAGACGACCACGACTTCGCTGGTCGCGACGCTGCTCGAGAAGGGCGGGCTCGACCCGACCGTGATCAATGGCGGCATCATCAACGCCTATGGCACCAATGCCCGCATGGGCGAGAGCGACTGGATGGTCGTCGAGGCTGACGAATCGGACGGCACATTCCTCAAGCTGCCGGCCGATGTCGCGATCGTCACCAATATCGATCCCGAGCACCTCGACCATTTCGGCACCTTCGACGCGATCAAGTCGGCGTTCCGCACCTTCGTCGAGAACCTGCCCTTCTACGGCTTTGCCGTGATGTGCATCGACCACCCCACCGTTCAGGGGTTGGTCGGGCAGATCGAGGATCGCCGCGTCGTCACCTATGGCGAGAACCCGCAGGCCGATTTCCGGCTGATCGACATCGACCTCACCGGCGGGGAGGCCAAGTTCACGCTGCTGATCCGCGACCGCAAGCGCGGCCGCGACGAGGTCATCCGCGACCTCATCATGCCCATGCCGGGCCATCACAACGCGCTCAACGCGACGGCCGCGATTGCGGTCGCCTATGACCTCGGCATTCCTGTCGAGAGCATCCGTGCGGCGCTAGCTGGTTTTGGCGGCGTCAAGCGGCGCTTCACCAAGACCGGCGAGTGGAACGGCGCACTGATCTTCGACGATTACGGCCACCATCCGGTCGAGATCGCGGCCGTGCTGAAGGCGGCGCGCGCATCGACCAAGAGCAAGGTCATCGCGATCGTTCAGCCGCACCGCTATACGCGACTGGCGAGCCTGTTCGACGATTTTGCCGCCTGCTTCAACGATGCCGACACGGTGATCGTCGCTGACACCTACGCGGCGGGTGAAGCGCCGATAGCGGGTGCCGATCGTGATTCACTCGTCTCGGGGATCAAGGCGCGCGGGCATCGCCATGCGCTGGCGCTGGAGAGCCCGGACAAGCTGGCGGGCATGGTCGCCGAACTGGCGGGGCCCGGCGACTATGTGGTCTTCCTGGGCGCCGGCAACATCACGCAATGGGCCTATGCGCTCCCGGGAGAACTCGAGGCGCTCGGTTGATCCTTCTCCCCTCGTGGGAGACGCGCTAAAGGCACGTCATGACATTCCCCGACATCACATCCGACATCCGCGCGGCCGCGCCCGATCTGCGCGGCCGGCTTCTCGCCAACCAGGAGATGGCGGCGCTGACCTGGTTTCGGGTCGGTGGGCCCGCGCAGGCGCTGTTCACGCCGACTGACGAAGCCGACCTCGCCTATCTCCTGTCGACGTTGCCGGCGGGGATCCCTGTGACCGTCGTCGGGCTCGGCTCGAACCTGATCGTGCGCGACGGCGGAATTCCCGGCGTGACGATCCGGCTCGGCGGCAAGGCATTCGGCGAGATCGCGATCGAGGCCGGCGACCGTCTGCGGGCCGGCACCGCCGTGCCCGACGTCAAGGTGGCGCGGGCCGCCGTCGATGCCTCGCTGGACGGCCTAGCCTTCTATCGCGGTATTCCCGGCTGCATCGGCGGTGCCTTGCGGATGAATGCCGGTGCCCACGGCGGCGAGACAACCGATGTGCTGATCGAGGCGCGTGGCGTCACGCGGCAGGGCGAGGTCGTCACCTTCAGCCATGCCCAGATGGGTTTCACCTACCGCAATAGCGCGGCGGCGACACATGAGATCATCTTCACCTCGGCGCTGTTCCAGGGGCGGCCGGGCGAGAGGGCTGCGATCCAGGCCGAGATGGACCGGGTCACCTCCGCGCGCGAGGCCGCGCAGCCGATCAAGGAGCGCACCGGCGGCTCGACCTTCAAGAACCCCGAAGGCGGCAAGGCCTGGCAACTCATCGACGCGGCGGGCTGCCGCGGCCTGCGCGTCGGTGGCGCGCAGGTCTCCGAGATGCACTGCAACTTCCTGATCAACACCGGCGGCGCCAGCGCGGCCGATGTGGAGGGCCTGGGCGAGGAGGTCAGGCGGCGCGTCAAGGACAATTCCGGCTACGAGCTGCACTGGGAGATCAAGCGCATCGGCATCGCCGCCTGAGGGCTTCCCACGGGCTTGCTTGAAGTGGCGACAGGGCTGGCGGCCCTGTGGACAGCCGGCTGATTTTGTCGGCTCCGGTAACCTTTCATTAACCATGGCGGCAGAGGGTCGGCGCATCTTGCGCTATCGGGGACCGCCATGACCAAACACGTTGCAGTGCTGATGGGAGGCTGGTCCGTCGAACGGGAAGTCAGCCTCAATACCGGTGCGGGCTGTGCCGCCGCGCTCGAGAGCGTCGGCTTCCGTGTCACCCGTGTCGACGTCCAGCGCGACATCGCCCAGGTCCTGGCCAAGCTCCAGCCCGACGTCGTGTTCAACGCCCTGCATGGCAGGTACGGCGAGGACGGAACCGTCCAGGGCATGCTGGAAATCCTCGGCATTCCCTACACTCATTCCGGCGTGCTCGCCTCGGCGCTGGCGATCCGCAAGGACCGCGCCAAGACGGTGGTCGCAGCCGCCGGCGTGCCCGTGGCGCACGGCATTAACGTTTCGCGCTTCGAAGCTGCCAAGCGGCATGTCCTGCCGCCGCCCTATGTGCTGAAGCCGATCGACGAAGGCTCCTCCGTCGGGGTCGTGATCGTGAAGAAGGGCAGGGAGCATCCGCCGCAGGAGATAGCCCGTGCGGACTGGCCGTGCGGCGACACCCTGATGGCCGAATCCTTCATCTCCGGACGCGAGCTGACCTGCGCCGTGATGGGGCAGAGATCCCTGGGTGTGACCGAAATACAAGCCGCCTCGGGAGGCTTCTACGACTACGACGCGAAATACACGAAAGGTGGGTCGGTCCACATCTGCCCAGCTCAAATTTTACCAAAAATTTACCAGCACATCGAAGAGTGTGCGTTAACGGCGCATCAAGCAATCGGGTGCCGAGGCGTTAGCAGGTCGGACTTCAGATATGACGACGAGAGCGACACTCTCGTCTGGCTGGAGGTCAACACGCAGCCCGGCATGACCGAGACCAGCCTGGTGCCCGAATTGGCTGCCCACGCGGGCCTGAACTTCGGTGAGCTCGTCAAATGGATGGTGGAGGACGCCTCCCTCGATCGGTGAATGCGGTGACGGCGCGAGCTGCAAACCGCCTGCCGGTTCCGGTTGCCGGACCGCAACTCCTGGTCGGAGAGCGGTCCAACCGCTGGCTGCGCCGTTCGCGGCGCAGTGCGGCTGCGGTGCCGATGGCCCAGCGCCTGCCGCGCCGCATCGGAACGTTCCTGGCCCTGAGCTTCCTGACCGCGAGCATCGGTCTGGGCAGCGTTCTCGGCGGTCATGTTGAAACCCTGCGGGCGACCTATGGCGAGGTTCATCACGTCGCCGCCCGCCTGATGGGCTTCGGGATCGACCGAGTCACGATTTCTGGGATTGCCGAATTGTCGGAGCAGGAAGTTTTGGTCGCGGCCGGAATCGACCCCAAGATCTCGCTGGTCTTCTTCGACGCCGAGGAAGCCCGCAAGCGTCTCGAGGCGACGCCGCTGATTCGCGAGGCGACCGTCCGCAAGCTCTATCCGGGCGAGGTCTCGATCACGCTGTCCGAGCGTGAGCCCTATGCCCTGTGGCAGGTCAAGGGCGACCTGTTCGTCATCGCCGCCGATGGAACTGTGATCGATAAGATGGATGATGGCCGCTTCGCCTATCTGCCGCTGGTCGTCGGTCCCGGGGCCAATCTGCGTGCCCGCGAATACATCGCGCTGCTGGTCGAGGCCAAGACGATGGCCGCCCATGTGCGGGCCGGGACCCTGGTCGCTGGCCGCCGCTGGACCCTCAAGCTCGACAACGGCATGGACGTCGCGCTGCCGGAGACCCAGCCCGAGGAGGCGGTCAAGCGCCTCGTCAGCTTCGAGAGCGATTCCCGCATTCTGGAGAAGGACTTGCTTGCCATCGACATGCGCCAGCCCGACCGCATCGTGATGCGGCTGACCGAGGAGGGCGCCAGCGCCCGCAACGAGTTGCTCAAGGGCAAGGGCAAGAAGAAGGGCGGCGAGGCATGAACCTGACATCCCAGGGACTGACGCCGCGCCTGCGTCCCTTGTCGTCGCGCAAGAGCGCGACCTTGTCGATTCTGGATATCGGCACGAGCAAGGTCGTCTGCCTGATCGCCGAGCTCAATCCGGCCGAGGCGAATGAACGATTGCGCGGCCGTACCCATGTCGCCCGCATCATCGGCATCGGCCACCAGCGCTCGCTGGGCGTGAAGGGTGGCGCGATCATCGATCTGGAAAGCGCCGAGCGTGCGATCCGCGCTGCCGTCGACGCAGCCGAGCGCATGGCCAAAGTTGAGGTCCAGTCGGTCATCGTCAACCTGACCGGCGGCCGCCTCGGCTCGCAGCATTATGCGGCGGGCGTCGATCTTCGCGCCGGGGCTGTCGGCGACAGCGACGTCAAGCGCGTGCTGGCTGCTGCCGCTATGCATGCGATCAAGCCCGGCAAGGCCGTGCTCCACGCGCTGCCGACCGGCTATGCCATTGACGGTTCGCCGGGCGTGCTCGATCCTCGCGGCCTCATCGGCGGCAAGCTGTCGGTCGACATGCATGTCGTGGCCAGCGAGGCTGCCGCCGCCCGCAATGTCATGCTCGCCGTCGAGCGCTGCCATCTCGAGGTCGAGGCCGTGGTGGCGACGCCTTACGCCGCTGGCCTGTCCGTGCTGGTCGATGACGAGGCCGAGATGGGCGTCGTCGTGGTCGACATGGGCGGCGGCACCACCAGCCTCGGCGTCTTCGCCGGCGGCCACCTGATGCACGCCGACGCGATCGCCGTTGGTGGCAACCACATCACCATGGACGTGGCGCGCGGGCTCTCGACCCGGGTTTCCGCCGCCGAGCGTCTCAAGACGCTGCACGGCTCGGCGATCTCCTCGACCTCCGACGAGCGCGACATGATCTCCGTCCCGCAGGTCGACGACGACGAGCGCGACATGCCCAACCACCTCGCCAAGTCCCACCTCGTGCGGATCATCAGGCCGCGCGTCGAGGAGATCCTGGAACTGGTGCGCGACCGCCTTGCCAATGCCGGGTTCTCGGCTCAGGCGGGCCGCCGCGTCGTGCTGACGGGCGGTGCCTGCCAGCTCACAGGTCTGCCGGAGGCGGCGCGCCGCATCCTCGGCGGCCAGATCCGGACCGGCCGGCCCCTTGGCATCAAGGGACTGCCGGAAGCCGGCAAGGGCCCGGCCTTTGCGGCTGCTGTCGGCCTGCTGGTCTATCCGCAGGTCGCGCATGTCGAGCATTTCGAACCGCGCAGCAGCGGCGCCTATTTCGCCACCGGAACCGACGGGTACTTCTCGCGCGTCGGCCGCTGGTTGAAGGAAAGTTTCTAGTGAGTACCGGTTCGCTGCCTTCGGGCAGGCGGGCCAATGCGTAAAAATGTAGCAATCGGGACGGCCCCGCCAGGCGCCGGACAAGCATCAAAAGAGGCAACCATGGCGATGAATCTGCAAGCCCCGGACATCCGGGAACTGAAGCCCCGGATCACTGTTTTCGGCGTCGGCGGAGCCGGCGGTAACGCCGTCAACAACATGATCGAGGCCGGTCTCGACGGCGTCGACTTCGTGGTCGCCAACACCGATGCCCAGGCCCTGGCACTGAGCCGCGCCTCGCGCATCATCCAGATGGGCCTCCAGGTCACCGAGGGCCTCGGCGCGGGTTCGCAGCCGGAAGTCGGCCGCGCTGCGGCTGAGGAAGTGATCGACGAGATCCGCGATCACCTGGCGGGCGCTCACATGGTCTTCATCACCGCCGGCATGGGCGGCGGTACCGGCACCGGCGCTGCCCCTGCGATCGCTCGCGTCGCCCGCGACATGGGCATCCTGACGGTCGGCGTCGTGACCAAGCCGTTCCAGTTTGAAGGCCATCGCCGCATGCGCATGGCTGAAGCCGGCATCGGCGAGCTGAACGAGGCCGTCGACACCCTGATCGTCATCCCGAACCAGAACCTGTTCCGGGTCGCCAACGAGACCACCGGCTTCGCCGATGCGTTCGGCATGGCCGACCAGGTCCTGTATTCGGGCGTTGCCTGCATCACCGACCTGATGGTCCGCCCCGGCCTGATCAACCTCGACTTCGCCGACGTGCGCGCCGTGATGCGCGGCATGGGCAAGGCGATGATGGGCACCGGCGAGGCCGAGGGCGAGAAGCGCGCTCTGGCCGCAGCCCAGGCTGCAATCAACAACCCGCTGCTCGACGACGTCTCGATGAAGGGCGCCCGTGGCCTGCTGATCTCGATCACCGGCGGCCGCGACATGAAGCTCTATGAGGTCGACGAGGCCGCCACCCGCATCCGCGAGGAGGTCGATTCCGAGGCCAACATCATCGTCGGCGCAACCTTCGACGAATCGCTCGAAGGCATCGTGCGCGTTTCGGTCGTCGCGACCGGCATCGACAAGCCGCAGACCACGCAGGCCGAGATGGACGAGACCGAGGCCCGCATCGCCCAGGTCGCAGAGCGCCTGAAGGCCGAAGCGCGCTTGCGCAACTCCGCCCCGGCCCCGCGTGCCTACGCCCCGGTGCAGACCGAGATGTCGATGCCGCCGGTGATCGATACGCAGCGCCCGGCGCCTGTCGCGCCGCAGCAGGTCGCGATGCCCGAGGACATCCGCATCGAGGTTGCCCAGCCGCGTCCGGTGATGACGGCTGCCGCTCCCGAGCCGGTCATGATGATGCCTGTCGAGCCTGCTCCCATGATGGAAAGCAGCTTCATCCCGCCGGCCCCCGAGCGGGCCCTCGTGCGCCCGACCCGCATGCCGCGCATCGAGGATCTTCCGGTCCCCGCGCAGAACCAGATCGCCGCCAGCCGCGTCGCGCAGCCCGCGCCGCAGCCCAACGTCGTCGATCAGAAGCGCATGTCCCTGATGCAGCGCCTCGCCTCGGTCGGCTTCGGCCGCAAGGAAGAGGAGGCTCATGAGCCTGCTCCGGCGCGCCAGATGCCGCAGGTGCCGATGGCGCCGGTCGCTCCGCAGGCGCACGGCCAGTCCCAGCCCAGCGCTGCCCATGCCGAGTACATGCGCCGTCCGGCCCCGCCGGCTGCGCGTCCGGCCCAGGGCCAGCTCGACCAACTCGGCCGGGTCTCGCCGAATCGCAACAGCGAGGAAGACCACCTCGAAATCCCGGCCTTCCTGCGCCGCCAGTCCAACTGATCTGGCGCTAGGCCCGAGGCCTGTGTAACAAGGCCCGCCGCGCTGCAGCGCGGCGGGCCATTTTCATGTCTGGGAAACTATATTTCTCAATGGGATGCTTAACATTCTGTGGCTTTTTTCGTCTGTAACAGAGCGTAAGAAAGCGTGATTTTGTGAGCGAGTCCGCAGCGCTTATGTTGCACATGCACTGACGGGGATAACGGCGCGGCAATCGGCCAGCGCCCGACTTCCCAGGCATCGCAAACGGCAGCGGGCTGGACGGCTTCCTTAAGGCCTCACCGCATCGATCGCGATCAAGATTGGATACCGGAATGACCTTTGATCGGCAGACGACACTGCGCGCGCCCGTGACTCTCACTGGCATCGGCGTCCACTCCGGGGCCCCTGCCAGCATCTGCCTGAAGCCTTCCAGCCCGAACTCCGGCGTCGTCTTCCTGCGCAAGGGGCTCGAGAATGGCCCGGCGCAACTGATCCACGCCAAGCACACCAAGGTCAGCGCCACAGAGCTCTGCACGGTCATCGGCGACAAGGCCTCGGCTTCGGTGGCGACCATCGAGCACCTGATGTCGGCTTGCGCCGGACTGTCCCTCGACAACGTGCTGATCGAGATCGACGGCCCCGAAATGCCGATCATGGACGGCAGCGCTGCCGAGTTCGTCAGCGCCATCGAGGGTGTCGGCATCGTCGGCCTGGCCGCGCCGCGCCGCTATCTCAAGATCCTGCGCCCGGTGCGTGTCGAGAACGGCCGCGCCTTCGCGGAGCTGGTTCCGTCAAAGAACGACGGCTTCCGCCTGGATGTCGAGATTGACTTCGACACCACGGTGATCGGCCGCCAGCGCAAGGTCTTCGATCTCGAGCCGGTGGCGTACGCCCGCGAGATCTCGCGCGCCCGCACCTTCGGCTTCATGCGTGATGTCGAGCAGCTCTGGAAGGCCGGCTTTGCGCTCGGCGCCTCGCTCGACAACACCGTAGCCATCGGCGAGGACAAGGTGATCAACCCCGAGGGTCTGCGCTACGGTGACGAGTTCGTGCGCCACAAGGTTCTCGACGCCATCGGCGATCTGGCGCTGGCCGGCTACCCGATCCAGGGCGAGTTCCGCTCCTATTGCGGCGGTCACCGCTTGAACGTCCGCATCCTGGAAGCCCTCTTCGCCGACCGCGCCAACTATGCGATCGTCGAGGCGCAGCCCGTCTACGCCGCGCCGCGCGCCGTCCAGATGGCTGCCGCCGCACCGGCCGCATTTGCGCCGGACGTGCACTGAGGGTCTGTCGGAAGGCGCTCGCGCCTTCCATTCGCCCGTTTTCTGTCGAATGTATGAAGCTGGAATCGGCGCGCCTGCGCCGTCGCCGCTCGAACGGTTTGCCTGAAGCCGCCATGTTGGGGTATCGCCGACAAAGCGGTTGTGAGGCATTTGCTTTCGGCGGTGGCGCACGGGTAGCGTCTGAGGTAAGGCATGCGTCCCGGCAAGTGGGGACCATCGAATGAGGACGGACGACGTGAGCGTCATGGGACTTAACATTCCGACATCCGGTCGCGCCGGCTCGCTGCGCCGCAGTGCAGTGCTGGCTCTTGGCACCGCACTGCTGCTGGGCGGCTGCGATACGATGTCGTCCCTCAATCCCTTCGACAGGCCTGAGGTCTACAAGCCGGAGGTCGTTGCCGACGTTCCCGCGGACAAGCTCTACAATGAGGGCCTGGCGCGCATCCAGAACGGCGACAGCGAAGGCGCGACCAAGAAGTTCGATGAGATCGACAAGCAGGCACCGTTCTCGCCCTACGCCAAGAAGGGCCTGATCCTGAGCGCCTACACGAACTACCAGGCGAGCAAGTGGGAAGAGGCGATTACCGCCTCGAAGCGCTTCATCGCGCAGAACCCTGCGAGCCCGGACGCGGCATACGCGCACTACATCCTGGCGATGTCCTATTACAACCAGATCCCGGATGCGACCCGCGACCAGGAGCGCACCGAGCTGGCCATCACGGCTCTGCAGCAGCTGGTCGACAAGTATCCGAAGTCGGAATACGTGCTCGACGCCAAGGAAAAGCTCCTGGTGGCGCGCGATCAGCTCGCCGGCAAGGAAATGAACGTTGGTCGCTTCTACCTCGAGAAGCGAAACTACACCGGCGCAGTGAACCGCTTCCGCGACGTCATCACCAAGTACCAGACCACCCGCCATGTCGAGGAGGCGCTGATGCGCCTGACCGAGGCCTATATGGCTCTGGGAATTACCAATGAGGCGCAGACCGCAGCGGCGGTGCTCGGGCACAACTTCCCCGACAGTCCCTGGTACAAGGACGCCTATGTGCTGCTGCAGAGCGGCGGCCTGGAGCCACGCGAGGATCGCGGTTCCTATATCAGCCGCACCTTCCAGGGCTTTTCGCGCGTCGTGACCGGCATTGTCGGGTTCGGCAACCTCTAGATCCAATCTATGAAGGTCGCTTGCGCATGCCCCCTCGCTTGAGCCTGCGCTGAGCGCCATGCTGGCTCAGCTGTCGATAAGAGACATCGTCCTGATCGACCGGCTCGACCTGAGCTTCGGCGAAGGGCTCAGCGTGATGACCGGCGAAACCGGAGCGGGCAAGTCGATCGTGCTCGACGCCTTCGCCCTGGCGCTTGGCGGGCGCGGCGACGGCGGGCTCGTGCGTCATGGCGAGAGCCAAGGGCAGATCAGCGCCGTCTTCGATCTGCCGATGGCCCATCCCGCGCGGTTGCTGGCGCAGGCGCAGGAAATCGACACCGACGGCGATCTGATCCTGCGGCGCGTGCAGTATGCCGACGGGCGCACGCGCGCCTTCGTCAACGACCAGCCCGTCAGCGTCCAGATCCTGCGGATGATCGGCGCCGCGATCGTCGAGATCCACGGCCAGCATGACGACCGTGCCTTGACCGATCCCGGTCAGCATCGCGTCATCCTCGACGGCTTCGGCGGGATCGAGGCCGACGCGGCCGAGGTGGCCGCCGCCAGCGATGTGCTCAAGCGCGCGCGTCAGGCCCTCCAGGCACAGCGAATCCGGGTCGAGTTGGCTCGCAAGGAGGCGGATTTCCTGCGCCATGCGGTTGCCGAACTCGGAAAGCTCGCGCCCCAGCCTGGCGAAGAGGACAGCCTCGCCGAGGCGCGTCAGGGGATGATGCAGGCCGAGAAGGTCGCGCGCGATCTGATCGATGCCTATGAGGCGGTCGGCGGGCAGGCCTCGCCGATCCCGGCGCTATCGGCTGTGCAGCGGCGGCTGGAACGGCGCTCGTCGCAGGCGCCTACCCTGGTCGATCCGTCCACGGCGGCGCTGAATACCGCAATCGTGGCGCTGGAAGAGGCGGGCGAGGCGCTTGCTGCCGCGATGCGGGCTGCCGAATACGATCCGCGCGAGCAAGAGCGCGTCGAGGAGCGGCTCTTCGCGCTGCGCGGCGCGGCCCGGAAATACGATGTCCCGGTCGACGGCCTGCCGGTCCTGGCCGAGAGCATGGCCGCCGACCTGACCGCGCTCGACGAGAGTGAAACCTCGCTGGGGCGGCTCGAAGCCGAACTCCACGAGGCCGAGACGCTTTATGTGGCAAAGGCGAAGGCGCTGTCAGCGGCACGACGCCAGGCTGCGGCGCGGCTCGATGCTGCGGTCAAGGCCGAGCTGCCGCCGCTGAAGCTCGAACGCGCCCGCTTCATCACCCAGATGGACAGCGACGAGACCGCGCGAGGCCCGGAAGGATTTGACCGCGTCGAGTTCTGGGTCGAAACGAATCCCGGCACCCGTCCGGGGCCGATGATGAAGGTGGCCTCCGGCGGCGAGCTTTCGCGATTCATGCTGGCGCTGAAGGTCGTTCTGTCGGAGAGGGGCTCGGCGCCGACGCTCGTCTTCGACGAGATCGACACCGGCGTCGGTGGCGCCGTGGCGGATGCCATCGGCGAGCGGCTGGCGCGGCTGGCGCAACGCGTGCAGGTGATCTCGGTCACCCATGCGCCGCAGGTCGCCGCCAAGGCAGGCCAGCATTTCCTGATCGCGAAGTCGGCGCTTGAGGGCGATGCGGCCTCGCGGACCGTCACACGCGTCACCGCACTTGCCGACCAGACCCGCCGCGAGGAAATCGCCCGGATGCTGGCGGGCGCCAGCATCACCGAGGAGGCGAGGGCGGCGGCCGGCAGGCTTCTCGAAGCGGCCGGGATTCGCGGCTAGATAACGGCCTGGTTGGGGGCGCGGTAATGCGAGCGCTTGCAGCGCATGGCTCGCTCTCTCTTGTTGCAGTGCAGCATCCATTCCCTTTTGCCGCGATATGCTCTATGAGCCCCCTTCAATCGATGGCTGCGATATGGCCGCGTCTTCGCGCCGCGCCCACCATCGTCCGACTTCCTGCGCCGACCCTGTTCCAAGCGCCGCAACCCTAGGCTCGACACTTCATGTCCTTTATGACCACGAGCGCGCCGCTCGCGCGTGCGCTCGCCGAGCGCAACTACTCCGATCCGACCCCGGTCCAGACTGCTGTTCTGGAAGAGGGCGCCGTTGGCCGCGACCTGCTGGTCTCGTCCCAGACCGGCTCCGGCAAGACGGTCGCCTATGGCATCGCCATCGGAGCGACCCTGCTCGGCGAGGCTGAAACCTTTCCGCGCGCCGGCCAGCCGCTCGCGCTGATCATCGCGCCGACGCGCGAACTGGCGCTTCAGGTCCAGCGTGAGCTCGCCTGGCTCTACAAGCACGCCAATGCCCGCGTCATCGCCTGCGTCGGCGGCATGGATCCGCGCCGCGAGGCCGCACTTCTCGATGAGGGCGCCCATATCGTCGTCGGCACGCCCGGCCGTCTGCGCGACCATATCGAGCGCCATCGCCTCGATGTCTCGGCCCTGCGTGCCGTGGTGCTCGACGAGGCCGACGAGATGCTCGATCTCGGCTTCCGCGACGATCTCGAATTCATCCTGAAGACGACGCCGGAAGGCCGCCGCAGCCTGCTGTTCTCGGCGACGCTGCCCAAGGCGATCATCGCGCTCGCCAAGAATTTCCAGAACGATGCCCTGCGCATCGAGGTGACCGGCGGCTCGCGTGGCCATGCCGACATCGAATATCGTGCCATCCGGGTTTATCCGAAGGAGGCCGAGCTCGCCGTCGTCAACCTGCTGCGCTTCCATGATTCGCCGACTGCGCTGGTGTTCTGCAACACCCGCAATTCGGTGCGCCACCTCGAGGCGATCCTGCTAGAGCGCGGCTTTTCAGCCGTGGCGCTCTCGGGTGAACTCTCGCAGAGCGAGCGCAACTCGGCGCTGCAGGCGCTGCGCGACGGTCGTGCCCGTGTCTGCGTCGCGACCGACGTCGCCGCGCGCGGCATCGACCTTCCCGGCCTGACGCTGGTCGTCCATGCCGAACTGCCCAACGATCCCGAAGTGATGCAGCATCGCTCGGGCCGCACGGGCCGCGCCGGCAACAAGGGCACCAGCGTGCTGCTGGTTCCCGTCTCGCGCCGCCGCAAGGCCGAGATGCTGCTCTCCGAGGCGAAGGTCGAGGCCGTCTGGGCCGGCCCGCCGACGCAGGATGAGATTCGCGCGCTCGATCAGGAGCGCCTGCTCAACGATCCGATTCTTGCCGGCGACCCCGGTGAGGACGACACCGGGATGATCGAGGCGCTCGTCGCCGGCCGTTCGCCGCAGGAAATCGCGGCAGCGCTTGTGCGGATCTACCGTTCGCGCCTGCCATCGACCGAAGAGGTCGGAGATCCCAACTTCCAGCGCGATTCGCGTCCGATCCGTTCGCGCGAAGAGTATGCGCCGCGTGAGGGTAGCCGCTTCGGCGAAGGCCGCGAGGACAGCCCACGAGGAGAGGGCCCGCGCAAGGCCGGTCCGCGTGGCAACACCGTCTGGTTCAAGCTGAGCGTCGGGCGCAAGGATGGCGCCGATCCGCGCCAGCTCCTGCCTATGCTATGCCGCCGCGGCAAGATCACCCGTGACGAAGTCGGCGCTATCCGCATCTTCGACAAGGAGACCAAGGTCGAGATCGATGCCGATGTCGCCGAGCGCTTCTATGAGCTCGCCAAGGCCGTCGATCGCGACAAGATCGTGATCGAGCCGGTGAGCGGTGAGGAGGAGCGTCGCCCCGCCAAGCCCTTCGCCGAGAAGGCTAGCCATGCGCCCGCGCCTTATGCTCGGCCCGAGCGCGATGCCGAGCGTGCGCCAGCCAGGGCTTATGAGAAGAAGCCCTACGAGAAGAAGCCGTATGAGCGGAAGCCGGCCTATGAGGGCGGCGAGAAGAAGCCGTTCGAGGGCAAGAAAAAGGCTTATGAGGGCAAGGGTAAGCCGTTCGGCGCGGCCAAGCCTCACGACGCCGGGCGGTCCTACGATCCCGTGCGCAGCGATCGCGACCTGTCGGACCCGAATGTTTCGTTCCGCAGCGGACCAAAGCCTTATGCCGGCAAGCCCGCCGGAGCCGGCAAGCCTTTCGCAGCGGGCAAGCCTGCCTTCGGCGGCAAGCCCTATGCTGGCCGCGACGGTGCCGCCAAGCCCGCCGGCAAGCCGTTCAAGGGCAAGAAGCCCGGCCGCGACGATCGCGGCTGAGGCCTTCGCCGGCCGTCAACTTCGCCTCCTGTCCTCGGCTCAGCGCAAGCCGAGGAAGGACAGGATTGCGAGGACGACGACGATGAGGCCGACGATGTAAATGATATTGTTCATGAATGCCCCCAGGGTATGAAGCAGGCTATCGCGGTCTGCTCGCGAGTTGCGCCACGTTATGCGTGACCGTTTGTGAACCGCGCGCCAGCGCAAAAGTTCCGGCGACGCCATGCGCCGGCCCTCATAGCCTACGTTTGCAGGCACTGGATCAGTTCAGTGAGAAGAGCCGGATTGCTCCGGCTCCTCTGCTTGCGCTCCCCCAGCGCAATTGCCCCGCAAGATTGAGGCCACGCCTTCAGCGGCAGCGCGTGACCGGGCGCTCGATGACACCATAGCCAGGCACGAAGCGCGGGCGCAGCACGGTGTAGCAGCCGCCGCCGTAGAAGGCGGGCCGATAGCCCCAGCCGCGATGTCCGTAGCCATGGCGGCCACCCCAGTGCCGGCGGCCATGGCCGAAGCCGTGCCCGACATGGCCGTGATGTCCACCCGAGCCATGCCAGCCGGGAGCAGCCTCGGCCGTTGTGGAGGTGGCGAGCGAGCCGCCGATGAGAGCGCCGGCGCCCAGGACGAACGCGGTGGCGAGGCCGGCGAAGGTGGTGCGGAAGGACATGATCGATCTCCCTTGGGCTTTGTGAGAGGCCACACCTTGCGGCCTCATGCCCATTGGTCGCGGGAGCACCCGATCAGGTTCAAAGACACGACAGAATATTTTCCACGCGTGCCGTCAGAACTCCACGAGCTTGCGGTAGAGGTGCCACGTCGCGTGGCCGAGAACCGGCATCACGATGACGAGGCCGACCAGCACCGGCAGCGAGCCGAGCACCAGAAGCCCCGTGATCATCAGGCCCCAGATCATCATCACGCGGGGATTGGCTTCCACAGCGGCCACCGAGGTCTTGATAGCGGTGGGGGCGTCGACATGCTTGTCGACCATCATCGGGAATGACACCACCGAGATCGAGAATGCGACGATCGCGAACAGCAGTCCCAGCGAGTTGCCGACGATCATCATGACCCAGCCATCGAAGGTGGTCAGCGTCGCGTGGAAGAACTCGGCCGCGGTGAAGTTCGGCCCGAGATCGAGGAAGCTGCGATAGATGTACCAGGCAGCCCCCATCCAGACGACGAACAGTCCGGTCAGCATCGCGCCGAGTTCGGTGATCTGGCCGATGGAGGGCGAGCGCAGCAGCGCGAAGGCGTGCATCCAGCTCGTGGAGATGCCGCGTTCGCGGCGGCGGCTGATCTCGTAAAGCCCGACCGCTGCGAAGGGGCCGAGCAGCGCGAAACCCGCCACGAGCGGGAAGAGCAGGGGGATGACATTGTAGCTGACGGTCAGTTGCGCCAGCAGGGCGCCGCAGATCGGATAGATGATGGCGATGAAGACCAGATGGCTCGGCTTGGCCTTGAAGTCCTCCCAGCCTGCCTTGAGCGCATCGACGAGATCATGCGTGGTGATGGTACGGATTCGCGGCTGCGCGGTCGCCTCGCGCAGGTCTCCAGTCGTCATCAAGTCCAGATTGGCCATGGCGTCTTACTCCCGGTTTTCGGCCCGGTTCGCCTTAGGCGCTTGACGCGATGCGTGGTCTTTACCGGTCAAGCCGCCTTCAGAAGGCGTCGAGCGTCCAATTCCAAGCCCTTGCAGTATACGCCGCGGCGCTCCGCTTGTCGCACATCAATCGACGCGAAGGCCGCGTGGGTCCGGTTCGTGCCTGGCTGGTTCGCTACTGCCCTTCCTCGACAGTGGTATCTCGCTTAAATCAGGCGGCATGAGCGAGATCGAATCCACCCCCATCGCGGCGCTGACGCAGCGCCAGGCCCGCGCCCACCACAAGGCGCTCGCGACCGAGATCGCGGCTGCCGATCTCGCCTATTACCAGGACGACGCGCCCGTACTCGACGATGCGACCTATGACGCCAGGCGTCGCCGGCTTGTTGCGATCGAGGAGGCGTTCCCGGCGCTGAAGCCGTCGGACGCGGTCACTGAGAAGGTCGGGGCGAAGCCGTCCTCGAAATTTGCAAAAATCCGGCATCGCGTGCCGATGCTCTCGCTGGGCAATGCCTTTGCCGACGAGGACGTCGCCGATTTCGTGCAGCGGGTGAAAAGCTTCCTGGGCCGCAAGCCCGGCGACGAGATCGCTTTCACGGCCGAGCCGAAGATCGACGGCCTCTCGCTGTCGCTTCGCTACGAGAAGGGCGCGCTCGTCCATGCCGCGACGCGCGGCGATGGCGAGGAAGGCGAGGACGTCACGCTGAATGCGCGCACGATCTCCGAGATTCCGCATGATCTGGCCGGCTCCGACGTACCTGACGTCGCCGAGGTCCGCGGCGAGGTTTATCTCGGCCACGCCGATTTCGCGGGGATCAACGAGCGGCAGCGCGAAAAAAGGCTCCCCGAATTCGCCAATCCGCGCAATGCGGCGGCGGGCTCGCTGCGCCAGCTCGACGTCTCGATCACCGCCGAGCGGCCGCTGCGCTTCTTCGCCTATGCGTGGGGCGACATGCCGGTCCTGCCGGCTCAGACGCAGTTCGGCGTCGTCGAGGCGTTTAAGCGCTGGGGCTTTCGCACCAACCCGCTGATGGTCCGCTGCGAGAGCGTCGAGGCGCTGCTGGCGCATTACCGGCTGATCGAGAGCCAGCGCGCGTCGCTCGGCTACGATATCGACGGCGTCGTCTACAAGGTCGACGACCTCGCCTTGCAAGCGCGGCTGGGCTTCGTCTCGCGGGCGCCGCGCTGGGCGATCGCGCACAAGTTCCCCGCCGAACTCGCGACGACAGTTCTCGAGGCCATCGAGATCCAGGTCGGGCGGACCGGCGCGCTCAGCCCGGTGGCCAAGCTGCGGCCGGTGACGGTCGGCGGCGTCGTCGTCTCGAACGCGACGCTGCACAACGAGGATTACATCCGCGGCTTCGACTCGAAGGGGCAGGCGATCCGCGACGGCTCGGATATCCGTGTGGGGGACACCGTCACGGTCAAGCGGGCGGGCGACGTGATCCCGCGCGTCGAGGCGGTCGATCTCGCCAAGCGCGCAACCGACTCGAAGCCCTATTCCTTCCCGACGAGTTGCCCGATCTGCGGTTCCGATGCTGTTCGCGAGCACAATCCGCGCTCGGGCAAGGAGGATGCGGTGCGGCGCTGCACAGGCGGGCTGATCTGCGCCGCGCAGGCGGTCGAGCGGCTCAAGCACTTCGTCTCGCGCGATGCGCTCGACATCGATGGGCTCGGCGACAAGCAGATCGAGTTCTTCCACGCCGATCCCGACCTGCCCGTAAAGGAGCCGGCCGATATCTTCACGCTCGCGGCTCGCGATGCCGGTAATTTCAAGAAGCTGAAGGACAAGGAAGGCTTTGGCGCGCAGAGCGCCGCAAAACTGTTCGCGGCGATCGAGGACAGGCGAACGCCTCCGCTCAACCGCTTCATTTTCGGGCTCGGGATCCGCCATATCGGCGAGACCAATGCCCGCCTGCTGGCGCGGCATTACGGCTCGTTCGAGGCTGTGCAGGCAGCCGTGATGCTTGCGGAAGCTGTTTCGTCGCCGGAGCGGCAGGAGCTCGACGCCATCGACGGCGTCGGCCCCACGGTGGTCGAGGCGCTGCTGCAGTTTTTTGCCGAGGCGCACAATCAGGAGATGCTCGGGCGGCTGCTCGCACAGGTTACGCCGCAACCGCTGGAGGCGGTGGCGTCGGTCAGCCCGGTCGCCGGCAAGATCGTAGTGTTCACAGGAGCACTGGAGCGGATGACGCGCGACGAGGCCAAGGCGATGGCCGAGCGCCTGGGCGCCAAGGTCGCGGGCTCGGTCTCATCCAAGACCGACCTGCTAGTCGCCGGACCTGGTGCCGGCTCGAAGCTCAAGGACGCGGCCAAGCACGGGGTCGAGGTAATCGACGAGGCCGGATGGTTCGACCTCGTCGGAGGCTGAGCCGCGTCGCCTCAGTAGCGATGCACGCGCTTCTTGGTCGTTCGGGCGCTGCGGGGCACGTCCGTGCGCTGCGGAATGCCGACGACGCCCTTGACGCCGCCGACGACGCCACCGGTCACGCCACCGACCACAGCGCCGGCGGCGCCACCGACAGGGCCCGCCGCCTGGTTGCCGACGCGCGCGCCTTCAGCCGCGCCGCGCGGAACGCCCTGGGCGCCGGCGGCGAGCGGAAACGAAACGATCGCCAGTGCAGCCGCACCGGCCAAAGCGATGTGCTTGATTGTCATGATAGTTGTCCGTTCGTAAGGGATCGCAGCGCAGGAATTCGGGCGCTTGCGGATACCTGGAAGCAACCTGTGCCGCGCCGCTTTGTTCCGCCTTGCGCAGGCGTACCGGCGGACTATCCCGCCCGAACCTGGCTCGGTGCCACGCCGATGACACGCTTGAAAGCGCGGCTGAAGGCGGCCTCGGACTCATAGCCCAGCCGCTGCGCCACGACCGAGATTCGCGCCTTGTCGCGGGCGAGCCATTGCCGCGCCTGCTGCATCCGGACCTGGGCGACATAGCGCGCCGGCGTCTCGCCGACGACGCTGGCAAAGCGCTCCGCGAAGCCTGAGCGCGACGCCCCCATCAGCCGCGCCAGCGCCGTCACCGTCCAGTCATGGTCGGGATTAAGATGGATTGCTGCGAGGACGCGGCCGATCTCGGGGCAGCGCGCGGCTGCGATCCAGCCCGCCGACTCGCCGCAGCCATTCTCCACCCAGGAGCGGATGATGCTGGCCGCCAGCACATCGGCCAGCCTCGCGAGGATACCGCCTGCGCCGACACGGTCCATCTCGACCTCGCGGGTCATCGCCTCGAGCAGATGCGGGATGCCGGGTTCGCTGACCGCCAGCTCCGACATGCGCATCAGGTCGGGCATCATGCGCAGCAGCGGGTGCTCGCTGTCGACATTGAAGGTCATGTTGCCGCTGAGCAGCAGCGTGCGCTCGCCGTCGCCGCCGGCATGGATGTCGAAGATGTTGCCGCAGATCTGCTGGGTCTCGCAGTCACCCAGCGGGGCGGCCGCGACATCGGGTGCGCTGGCGAGCACATGGCCGGCACCGCGCGGCAGCAGCAGGGCGTCGCCATCCTGCAATTCGACCCACTCATTGGCCGGGGTCAGCAGCCAGCATCCGCGCCTGGCAATGAAGTAGAAGCGCGCCGCCTTCTGCTGCGGGACCGTGACGCCCCAGGGCGCCGTCATCTGGCAGCGATTATAGACGACGCCGTCGAGCCTCAGCCCGCGCAACATGTCGGTTAGCGGGTCGTTTGGTTGCGATGCAGCGATTTTGGACGAACGATCATGCATGATGGCGAATATAGCATGGAAGCTCCAGTGAGCCACGCCCATCTTGCGGCATCATCTTGGAGACAGCCATGTCCGATTCCGCATCCATCCCATCATCGGCGCTCGATCTGCTGCCGGAGGTGGACGAACGCAGCGAGGCCGCCTGGCCCGCGATCTTCTCACTGACGCTCGGCGTCTTCGGCCTTGTCACGGCCGAGTTCCTGCCCGCCAGCCTGCTGACGCCGATGGCCAACGATGTCGGCGTCTCCGTGGGGATCGCCGGGCAGGCGGTCACCGCGACCGCCGTCATTGGCGCCATAGCGGGCCTCGCCACCGCTATCGTGACCCGCGGCCTCGACCGCCGCGTCGTGGTCTGGGGACTGACGGGCCTGCTGATCCTGTCGAGCCTGCTCGCCGCGGCTGCGACAAATCTCACGGTCCTGCTGCTGGCGCGCGTGCTGCTCGGCATCGGGCTCGGCGGGTTCTGGTCGATGGTTGCGGCAACCGCGATGCGGCTCGTCCCTACCAGCGCCTTGCCCAGGGCGATGTCGCTGATCTTCACCGGTGTCTCGGTCGCGACCGTCAGCGCCGCGCCGATCGGCGCCTATCTCGGCGACCTCTGGGGTTGGCGCATCGTCTTCCTGCTCTCGGCGGCGCTCGGCGTGGTCGCGCTCGGCACGCAACTGGCGACGATACCGCGCCTGCCGCCGCTGGGCTCGCCGGATATCCGCACCCTGTTTGCGCTGCTGCGGCGTCCGAGCATCCGCGTCGTGCTGATTGCGATCGTCGTCAGCATCTCCGGCCATTTCGCAGGCTTCACCTATATCCGGCCCTTCCTCGAGCAGGTGCCGATGCTCTCGGTCGAGGCCCTGTCGCTGGTGCTGCTGGCCTATGGCGTCGGCGGGTTCTTCGGCAATTTCGCCGGTGGGGCGATCGTCGCGCGCAGCGCCAAGGCCGCCGTGATCGCAGGGTCGGCGGTGATCGGAGTGATGGCGATCGTGCTCTTGCAGTTCGGCGGCTCGACGATGATTGCGGCCTTGGCGGTCGGTGTCTGGGGCTTCGCCTTCGGCGCGCTGCCAGTGGGATTCCAGACCTGGATGGTCCGGATCTCTCCCGATGAAGCCGAATCATCCGGCGGCCTGCTTGTCGCCGCCTTCCAGGTCGCGATCGCGAGCGGCGCGATCTTCGGTGGCCTCCTGGTCGACAGCTTTGGCGCGCTCGGCGCAATCGGCTATGCGGCCGTCGCGACGAGCCTGGGTGCCGTTGGCGTGCTGGTCTTCCGCGCCCGGAGCCCCGAGCAGATCGAGCCCGGGGCCACTGTCCCGTCCGCTCACTGAACAGAAAACGAAGTGATCGGGTGCGTGAATGCGCCCGATCACTTTTCTTCAAGACAGTTGCAGCGGCATCGGCTGTAAGCTTGCTGCATGAACGCGATCTCCCAAAACGAGGCGTTGGGCCTGGAACCGCTCGGCACGGGCGAACGTGCGAAGCTGTTTCCGGCCGCGCGCTTTGGTGGGCTGGACTGCCTCGCGGCGACGTTCCGGAGCCATGCCTACGCGCCGCATCGCCATGACAGCTATGTCATCGGGGTGATCGAGGCCGGCTGCGAGACCTTCCGTATCAACGGCGTGCGCCACTATGCGCGGCCCGGACAGATCGCCTTCGTCAATCCGCTCGAGACCCATGATGGCGAGCCTCATGGCGGTGGCTACAGCTATCGGATGACCTATCCAGAAGTCGGGTTGATGCAGGAGCTCGCGAGTTCACTCGCCGGGCGTGCCGCCGTCTCGACGCCCTATTTTCCCGAGCCGCTGGTCGAGGACGCCGAGACGTCGGCTCTGTTTGCCGCCGCGCATCGCGCCATCGAGCAGGGGCGCGACGAGTTCGCTGGCGAGGAGATGCTGCTCGCCTTCTACGGCCGCTGCCTCGTCCGCCACGCCGGCTGGATCCCGGCTTCGCTCGGGGATGAGGCCGGGCCCGTCGCGCGAGCGCGCCAGCTCTTCGAAGAGCGGTTCGACGAGGATCTCTCGCTCGCCGACGTCGCAAAGCTCAGTGGCCTGCCGCGCCATCAACTGATCCGTTCTTTCCGGCGAGAAACCGGGCTGACGCCTCATGCCTATCTCGTCGATATCCGCGTGCGCCGCGCGCAGGAGGCCCTGCGCAAGGGCGAAACGCCGGGCGCGGTCGCTGCCGCCACCGGCTTCTGCGACCAGGCGCATCTGACGCGCGCCTTCAAGGCCAGGCTCGGCGTCACGCCCGGCGCCTTTCGCGCCGCCCATCTCGGTTGAAAGCAGACGTTTCATGTCGATGCGAGACGATGTCCGTCGCGGACTTGGCGACATCTGGCCGGCCGCCGTCGCGGCGATGCCGATAGGGCTGCTGTTCGGGGCGCTGGCCGCCGGTAAGGGGCTGTCGCCGCTCGAGGTGCTGCTGATGGGGGTGATGGTGTTCGCGGGCGGGGCGCAGTTCGCTGCCGTCGAGCTCTGGGCGACGCCGGCGCCGATCGGTGCGCTGGTGTTCTCGACGCTGCTGATCAATGCGCGCCATGTCCTGATGAGTGCCTCGCTGGCGCCGAAACTTTCGGGCTTCTCGACGACGCAGAAATTCCTGGGCCTGTACTACATGGCCGACGAGAACTGGGCGCTGGCCGAGAAGAGGGCGCGCACGCACAGACTGACTCCGGCCTATTGGTTCGGCATGGCGCTGCCCTTCGTCGCCGGCTGGATGACGACAACGACGCTCGGCGCGACAATCGGCGCGGCGATGGGCGATCCCCGACGGTTCGGCGCCGACTTCGCTTTCACGGCGCTTTTCATCGCGCTGGTCGCGGCGTTCTGGAAGGGACGGGTGACCGGCTGGACGGTCGCTGCCGCCGGCATGTCCTCGGCGCTGACCTATCGCTTCGTCGGGCCACCCTGGCACGTGCTGGTCGGTGCGCTCTGCGGACTGGCGGCGGCCTGGATCGCAGCTGGTGCCAGCGTGCCCGAGCCCGTGCTCGGCGGAGAGGCGCGCCCGTGACCCTCGATACGCAGACTGTGCTCGCCATACTCGGCATGGCGATAGTGACCTATGCCACCCGGATAGCCGGGCTGGCTCTCGCCGGCCGGCTCGACCTGTCGCCACGCGCGCAGGCTGCGTTCGATGCGATCCCGCCCGCCGTACTGATCGCGGTGATCGCGCCGAGCGCGCTTGCCACCGGCTGGGCCGAGACGGGGGCCGCCATCGTCGCGGGCATCGCCGCGACGCGGTTGCCGCTGCTGGCGGTCGTGGCGGTCGGCGTCGTGGCGGTCGTGGGGCTCAGGGCGCTGGTATAAGAGGCCAAGCGAAACACGACCGTCATTGCGAGGAGCGCAGCAACGAAGCAATCCAGGAGGCGTAGCGCGCTGCCGCCCCTGGATTGCTTCGCTGACGCTCGCAATGACGGCACGTCTTGAACGTCGTCTGGATGAGCGAAGACGCGCGTGGTCGGGACAAGCCAGACCATGACGGGGAGGCGTGACCTACAGCGGCAGGCAGGCCTGCTCCAGCCAGGCCTTTGCCTCGTCCTCGACCAGCGGCGAGAGCTTCTCCCAGACCCGCGCATGATAGGCGTCGATCCAGGCGATCTCGCCATTGTCGAGCAGGTTCCTGTCGATCAGCGCCCGCTCATAGGGGCACCAGGTGATTGTCTCGAAGCCGTAGATCGTCCGGTCGCCGCCGGGGATCTTCCGCTCCTCGACCACGACCAGGTTCTCGATGCGGATGCCGTATTCGCCCTGCTTGTAGTAACCGGGCTCGTTGGACAGGATCATGCCCGGCTCCAGCGGCGTGGTGCCGAGCTTGGACAAGCGCTGCGGCCCCTCATGCACCGAGAGGTAGCTGCCGACGCCATGGCCGGTGCCATGGTCGAAGTCGAGCCCTGCCTGCCAGAGCGGCAGCCGCGCCAAGGCGTCGAGCTGCGCGCCCGACGTGCCCTTCACGAAAAGCGCGCGCGAGATCGCGAGATGGCCCTTGAGCACGCGGGTATAGCGGTCGCGCATCTCGGCGCTGGGCTCGCCGACCGCCATGGTGCGGGTGATGTCGGTGGTGCCGTCCTCATACTGGCCGCCGGAATCGACCAGGAAGATGCCGGGCTCGATCGGGCGATTGCTGGCATCCGTGACGCGGTAATGCGGCAGGGCGGCGTTGGGGCCGGCACCGGCGATCGTGGTGAAGGAGACATCCTTGAGCAGCCCGGTCTTCATCCGCTCGGCTTCGAGCGCGGCAACCGCATCGATTTCGGTCAGGCCGCCCTTCGGCGCCTCGCGCGCCAGCCAGGTCAGGAAACGCACCATCGCGGCGCCGTCGCGCAGATGGGCCTGGCGCGTCCCGTCGAGTTCGGCTGCGTTCTTGCGCGCCTTCATCAGCGCGATCGGATCGGTTCCAGCCTCGGGCGTACCGCCGGCATCGCGAATGAGCGTTGCCAGTGCAGAGGCGGCAGTGGTCGCGTCGAGCCGGACCTTGGCCTTTGCAGCGCCGAGCGCCTGAAGCTGACCCTGCAGGGCGGAGGGCGGCGCGATCTCGCCGACGGCGCCGATGGCGTCGCCGGCCTCGTTGGTGACCTTCTCGGGCGCGAGGAAAACGGTGGGCCGCCCCTCGCGCGGCACGATGGCGTAGCCGAGAGGCAGCGGCGTGTGCTCGACATCGCCGCCGCGGATGTTGAAGGTCCAGGCCAGCGCATGCGGATCCGAGACGACGAGCGCATCGATCTTCGCCTTGGCAAGGGCCTCCTGGATGCGCGCGAGCTTCTCGGCCGTGGTCTCGCCGGCGAAGGCCGCCTGATGGGCCTTCACAGCCGCGGTCGGCGGGGCAGGGCGGTCACTCCAGAGCGCGTCGATGGGATTGGGCGTACAGGGAACGAGCGTGCCGCCGGCGGCGACTGCCGCCTTCTCCAGCCTGGCGACGCCGTCGACCGTATGGAGCCAGGGGTCATAGCCGAGCTGGCCGCTCGCCGGGAGGTTCGCCTCGATCCAGCGCTCCAGCGGCATTTCCTCCATCTTCGTCGGCGTGATGATGGCCGGGTCGGTCTGCTCCTGCGATTGCAGCGTGTAGCGCCCGTCGACGATCAGCGCGGCCTTGTCGGCCAGGATGACGGCATTGCCGGCCGAACCCGTAAAGCCCGTCAGCCAGGCCAGGCGCGCCATGTGCGCGGGCACATACTCGCCCTGGTGCTCATCGGCGCGGGGCACGATGAAGCCGGCAAGGCCCTGTGCCGCCAGCGCCTTGCGCAGCGCATCGACCCGCGGCGCGACCTGCATCGGATTGCTGGGTTCGGAGAAGCCCTGGAACCGGCAGGCGGGATGGGAGACGGCGGTCGAGTCGGTCATGGCGGGTCCGGAACAGGGAAATCGCGCCATGGTCGCGCCTTCGCGATTCCAAGGCCAGCGAAAAGCGCTTTTTTAGGCTGCATTTTCTGAAGGCGGTGCTGCGCCTGCGTTTTGGGCGAGCTGCCTCATTGCTATGCGAACAGCGCAATCGTTAACGGAAATCGACGCGGGGCATGCATTGAATGCATATCTCGCATCTGCGAAGTCCTCTTTTCGCAAGTGCGAAGAGAGCCCACCTTAAGGACATAAGAGAACGAGGAAGCGACCGGGACTGTCCTTCGTTTTTTAGGAGAGACCCTATGACTTATGTGCTGAACAATGCCGACGTCCTGCCGGTACGGGCCGGTGCCAAGGCAGTCGCTCCTGCCGCGAGCGGCCCTGGGTTCTGGCAAAGGCTCTACGCCGCGATGATCGAAAGCCGCCGCCGCTCTGTCGAGCGTGAATTGCGTGCTCGCTACTATCTGATCGGCGAAGCCGGGATCGTGCTGGGCGGCCTGCCGCAAACCACGCTGAAGACCGACGCCGAACTGCCGTTCAACCGCTGAGTTCCTAGCGCCTGCTCTCGTTCAAGTCGCGCCGGCCTCGCGCCTGGCGCCCAACCCACGGACAACCATCATGATCGCCATCATCAAGCACGCCTATGACTGGGTCGTAGATGCCGCCAAGTTCGCCTCCGCCGTCTGGCACGATGCCCGTGCCATGCAGCATGAGGCCGAAGCCAAGTACGGCCATATCGGCTTCTGACGAAAGCGCCGCACCCCCGGGTTCGGCTGGCCTATCGAAGGCGGCGTGGTCTAGGGGCCGCGCCGCCTTTTTTCATGACCAGCGTCGCCCAACCCTCGCGCTGCGACTGGCGGGCGAGATAAACGCCCTGATGCCGGTAGGTCGAGACGACTCCGGCGACGTCCATTGCCAGCAGCCCCGACAGGATCACAGTTCCGCCCGGTGCCAGCACGCGTGCGATCGACGGTGCCAGCCGCTTCAACGGCCACGCCAGAATGTTGGCGAAGATCAGGTCGAAATGCTTGGGCCGGTTGGCCTTGGCATGGCGCAGGCCCGGCGCGACATAGAGATCCAGGCGATTGGGCGCGTGGTTGACGCGCGCATTATCCGCCGCGACTTCGACAGCGATCCGGTCGATGTCGCCGGCGACGACCTTGGTCTTGATCTGCTTGGCCAGTGCCAGAGCCAGAATGCCCGTGCCGGTGCCGACATCGATGGCGTGGCGCGGGCGGCGCTGCTTCAACTCGGCGTCCAGTGCGAGCAGGCAACCCGCAGTGGTGCCGTGATGACCGGTCCCAAAGGCGAGTGCTGCGGGGATCTCGATACCGATGTCGTTGATCCCAACGACATCGCGATCATGCGAGCCATGGACGAGCACGCGGCCGGCGCGCACGGGCTTCAGCCCGTCGAGGCTGGTTGCGACCCAGTCCTGCTGGTTCACCGTGGTGAACTTCGTGCTGTCGACGGCGTCACCGACGATCGGGCGCAGCATGTCGCGCACCGCCTCCTCGTCGGGATGGTAGGAGAAATAGATCTCGACCTTCCACGGTGCGTTGAGCGACAGCGTGGTGACACCGGTCTCGATCTCGAAAGACGAGATCGCGGTTTCCGTGGGATCGAAGACCTCGCCCAGGAGCTCGGTCAGCGCACGCGCCTTGTCGCCGCTGGTGGAGAGTTCAAGGACGGTCGCGACCGTCGCGGGGAGAAGACCTTCACGCATTGCAGCGCGATAGCAGTCCGCGCGCCGCTTGTCATTGCCAACAGCGTCATTGCGAGCGCAGCGAAGCAATCCAGTATCGTAGAGCTCTACGGTTTCCTGATTGCATCGCTCACGCTCGCAATGATGGATGGGCCGCTCAGAAGGCGTCATTCACCATTTTGAAGACGCCAGCGAAATCGCCTCTTTCTGCTGCAAAGCGCAGCGGCTTGCAGCGCTCGACGATGACCTCCTCGGCATCCGGCTGGGTCTCGAGGATGGTCATCACCTCGGCGATGAACTCGGCCAGTGGCTGCGCGGCGGGGTCGATCGCCTGCTCGGGCCCGCGCAGTTCGGTCTGCACATAGGGGGGCGCGAGTTCGATGACCTGCGTAGAGCTGCCGGCCAGTTGGTGGCGCAGCGCCATCGAGTAGGAGTGAATCGCAGCTTTGGTGGCGCTGTAGGTCGGCGTCACGCCGAGTGGCACGAAGGCGAGCCCGGAACTGACGGTCATCAGTGTAGCGCGCGGCTGCTTCAGCAGATGGGGCAGGAGAGCCGCCGTCAGCCGGATGGGCCCCAGCAGGTTAGTGACCACGGTTTCCTCGGCGACGGCGAGATGCGCCTCCGTCTCCGTGACGTCCTCGTCCTTCATGATGCCGGCATTGTTGATGACGACGTTCAACGCGGGGAAGCGCTCGATGGCCGTGCGCGCAAATGCGACGATGTCGGCCTTGTCCTGGATGTCGAGAAGCAGCGACTGCATGCCGGGGTTGGCGGCGGTGACCTGGTCCAGGACCTGCTCGCGCCGCCCGGCGATGATGACCTGATTGCCACGGCCATGGAATGCTTCGGCAAGGGCGCGGCCAATGCCTGAGCCGCCGCCGGTGATGAGGATGGTGTTACCTGCGATGTTCATCGCAAAGCCCTTTCGTGGTTGCGCCAGACAAAATTAGGGCGGATGCTCTCCTTCCGAAAGAAGGCACCTGAAAGTTCTATACGCACCAAAAGGAGAGTGTGACTTGGGAGTGATTCGCGAAGCCGTCGCCAGAATGCAGAGCGAGGGCGGCCTGCAGCACCCGGAGGTCGAGCCGGCTGTCGAGGCGCTGGTGCGCGACGTGATCGCGCAGGTGGCCGACAAATGGACAATGCTCGTGCTCGAGGAGCTGGAGGAGCACGGAACGCTGCGCTTCACACAGATCGCCCGGCTCGTGCCGGGCATCAGCCAGAAGATGCTGACCAAGACATTGCGCCAGATGGAATGCGATGGGCTCGTCGAGCGCAGGGTGCATCCGGTCATCCCGCCCCATGTCGACTACACGCTGACGGAGCTGGGCGGAGAGCTGACCGCGGCCTTCTGCGGCGTCTGGGTCTGGGCCGAGACGTACCACCCGCAGGTCGAGGCGGCGCGCGCCGCATTCAAGCGGCGCGAGGCCAAGTGATCCAGGCGCGCGACGCGATCAGAGATCTTTCGTGAGATAGATGCGAGTCGCGCCGGGATTGGCCGCGATTTCGCCGAAGGCAATCCAGCCGTGGCGCTTGTAGAATTCCGGGGCCTGGAAACTTATCGTGTAAAGCACGCCCTTGCTGCAACCGCGCCTGCGGCCTTCGTCCTCTGCCATGACGAGCATCCGGCTTCCCAGCCCGGTGCCGCGCTGCGACTTCGGCAGATAGAACAGGTCGATAAAGAGGAGCCCGAGCGAGGTGCGGCCGATCAGGCCGCCCAGCAACTCGCCGCTTTCGGGGTCCTTGATCCCGATCGTCAGGGGCATGTGGTCGCTGACGCCGCAGACCTCGCGATTGTAGTCACGCAGGCCTTCCGAGACGGTCGACTGCAAAGCGGGGTCGGCAGTGTTGCCGAGGATGAGATCGATATCGGGCATGTCGCAAGTCCGGCAGGCCCCGCCGCCGGCATTCACACGAAGCCGGCCCGGAGCGATCGCCGCCTGCATAGTCGGTTCCGCGACGGCGCGCAGCGGCGCTGCTCGCGGGGAGGGGTGGAGTTTGCGGGCGGACTTGAAGTCAGGGCGGCGGGGGGAGCTTCTACCCCGCCTTCTGCACAAAGCTGTCCAGGACCATCTTCCGCCCGGCCTTGTCGAAATCCACCGTCAGCTTGTTGCCGTCTACTGATGCAACCGAGCCGTTGCCAAACTTGACGTGGAAGACGCGTGCGCCGGTATCATAGGCCGACGATGCGCTCGATTTGGCGGTGAGTTCGCCCTCGATCAGCATCGGCCCGCGCTGGCGATTGCCGCCGAAGCCACCGCTTTCGTTGAAGCCGGAGCCGCCCTTGGCCTTGTTCTCCTGCGCGCGCTGCCAACCGGGCGTGTTGTAGCTCGAGCCAAAGCTCTCCATGCGGTCGAAGCGCGAGGCGCCGTAGCCGACCTGGCTGTAGTTCGAGGCGGCCTGGACGACCTCGACATGCTCCTCGGGCAACTCGTCGATAAAGCGGCTCGGCAGGCTCGACTGCCAGAGGCCGTGGATGCGCCGGTTCGAGGCGAAATAGAGCTTCAGCCTCTTGCGGGCTCGCGTCAGGCCGACATGGGCGAGGCGGCGCTCCTCTTCCAGCCCGGCGCGGCCGCTCTCGTCGAGCGCGCGTTGGTTGGGGAACAGGCCTTCCTCCCAGCCGGGCAGGAAGACGGTGTCGAATTCCAGCCCCTTTGCACCGTGCAGTGTCATGATCGAGACGCGCTCGGCGCCTTCAGCCGTGTCGGCGTCCATCACCAGCGAGACGTGCTCGAGGAAGGCGGGAAGGTCCGGGAACTCATCGAGCGAGCGCACGAGTTCCTTGAGGTTTTCCAGGCGCCCGGCGGCATCGGCCGACCGGTCCTTCTGCCACATCTCGGTGTAGCCGCTCTCCTCCAGCACGAGTTCGGCGAGTTCGCCCTGCTGCATGTGCTCGGCGCGACCGCTCCAGCGGCCAAAGGCGTTGACGAGTTCGCGCAGGCTGCTGCGGGCCTTCGGCTTGAGCTCGTCGCTTTCGACGATCATCCGGGCCGATTGCAGCAGCGAGACACCCGTGGCGCGGGCGTGGTTGTGCAGGATCTGGATGGTCGCGTCGCCAAGGCCGCGCTTGGGCTGATTGACGATGCGCTCGAAGGCGAGATCGTCGGTCTGGCTGACGACGCAGCGGAGGTAGGCCATGGCGTCGCGGATTTCGGCGCGCTCGTAGAAACGGGGCCCGCCGATGACGCGATAGGGGATGCCGGTCTGGACGAAGCGCTCTTCCAGTTCGCGCATCTGTGCGGAGACGCGCACCAGGATCGCGACCTCGGCGAGGTTTGCACCCTTGGACTGCATCGCCTCGATCTCGTCGGTGATCAGCCGGGCCTCTTCCTGGCTGTCCCAGGCGCCGGTGATCGTGACCTTTTCGCCGGCCTCGTCCTCGGTGCGCAGGGTCTTGCCGAGGCGGCCCTCATTGCGGGCGATCAGTTTTGCGGCGGTGGCGAGGATATGGCCGGTCGAGCGATAGTTGCGCTCCAGTCGCACCACGACCGCGCCAGGAAAATCCTGCTCGAAGCGCAGGATGTTGTCGACCTCCGCGCCGCGCCAGCCATAGATCGACTGGTCGTCGTCGCCGACGCAGGCGATGTTGCGCCGGCCTTGGGCCAGCAGCCTCAGCCAGAGGTATTGCGCCGTGTTGGTGTCCTGGTACTCGTCGACCAGGATGTATTTGAACCGCTCGTGATAGGTCGTGAGCACGTCGGGATGTTCGCGGAACAGCGTCAGGCAGTGCAGCAGAAGATCGCCGAAATCGACGGCGTTCAATGTCTTCATCCGGTCCTGGTAGGCTGCGTAGAGCTTGCCGCCCTTGCCGTTGGCGAAGACGGCGGCCTCGCCCGGCGAGACGTCCTTGGGCGCAAGGCCGCGGTTCTTCCAGGAATCGATGAAGCCCGACAGCATCCGCGCCGGCCAGCGCTTCTCGTCGATCCCCTCGGCCTGGATCACCTGCTTCATCAGGCGCAGCTGGTCGTCGGTATCGAGGATGGTGAAGTCTGAGCGCAGGTCGAGCAGTTCGGCGTGGCGACGCAGCAGCTTTGCCGAGATCGAGTGGAAGGTGCCCAGCCATGGCATGCCTTCGGCCACGGGGCCGACGAGCTTGGCGACGCGCTCCTTCATCTCGCGCGCCGCCTTGTTGGTGAAGGTGACGGAGAGGATCTGCGAGGGAAAGGCGCGCCCGGTCGCAATCAGATGGGCGATGCGCGTGGTCAGCACGCGGGTCTTGCCGGTACCCGCGCCGGCGAGCACCAGCACGGGGCCATCCGTCGCCTCGACCGCCTGTCGCTGCTCCGGGTTCAGCCCCGAGAGATAGCCGGCCGTCGGCTGCGCTGCCGCGCGCGCGGCGAGGCCGCCGGGGCGGGGCAGGGGGGCGGAGGTGAGGTTGTGCTCGGACAAGAGGCGGCCATTCGATCGTGATTCGTTCTTGCGTCAATATAGGGATGTGGCGGCAGGATTGCGCCCTTCGCGAGCGAGCAATTTGAGCACCGTCATGCTCGGGCTTGTCCCGAGCACCTACGTCTTGAACACTGTCCTCGATCGAAGAAGACGCGGATGCTCGGGACAAGCCCGACCATGACGATAGAATGGTCGGCCAAGGTGGAGGAGCGCGCATGGCAGGCGATAGCAGGGCTCATCCCGCCTGGGACGCCACCAACCAGGTCCCGCCGCTGGCGGATTACGACGCCTTTGCCACAGATCCGGTGCTGCCTGCTGCAATTGCGGCCTTCGGCGGAGACTGGGCCAGCGAGCGCCTCCATGAGGCCGGGCGCGTCGTCGGCTCGGCCCATGTGCAGGAACTGGCCCGGCAGGCCAACCGGTACACGCCGGAACTGCGCACGCATGATCGCTTTGGCAACAGGATCGACCAGGTCGCCTTCCATCCCGCCTGGCATGAGCTGATGGGGCTGGCGATCGGCCAGGAGACCCATGCCTTGTGCTGGAACCGGCCCGGCCCGGGCGCGCAAGTGGCGCGCGCGGGGCTGCAATATCTCTGGTATGGAGCCGAGAGCGGTATCTGCTGTCCGATCAGCATGACCTATTCGGCAATCCCGATCCTGAAGCAGGATCCGGCGCGTTGGGCGGAATGGGGCGGGCTCATTTCATCTGCGGCCTATGATCCGAGCCAGGGCTCGGCGGGCGGGAAGTCCGGCGCCACCGTTGGCATGGCGATGACGGAGACCCAAGGCGGCTCCGACCTGCGCCAGACCCAAACAGTCGCGCACGACAACGGCGACGGGACGTTTTCGCTGCATGGCCAGAAGTGGTTCTTCTCCGTGCCGCAGTCCGACGTCTTCCTGACGCTGGCACGCACCGAGGAGGGGGGTTCCTGCTTCGTCGTGGCCGGCTGGCTGCCTGACGGTACGCGCAACGGCGTCGCGATCCAGCGCCTGAAGGACAAGTGTGGCAACCGCTCCAATGCGTCCTCGGAGGTCGAGTTCCGCGGGGCGATCGGTCATCTGCTCGGCGAACCCGGCCGGGGCCTGCGCACGGGGCTGGCGATGAATCACAACACCCGGCTCGATATCGCGGCGGCGTCCGCCGGGCTTATGCGGCAGGCTGTTGCGCTGGCGGCTCATCACGCAACGCATCGCAGGGCGTTCCAGCGCGCGCTGATCGACCAGCCGATCATGCAGAACGTGCTGGCAGACCTCGCCATTGAGGCCGAGGCAGCCGCGTGGCTGGCTTTTCGGCTGTTTGCGGCGGTTGACCGCCAGGAGGGATCCGAGAGCGAGCGATTGCTTGCGCGGATCGGGGCGCCGATCGCCAAATACTGGGTGGCCAAGCGCACGCCGGCCGTCGTCGTCGAGGCGCTGGAATGCCATGGCGGCAACGGCTTCATCGAGGAGAACCCGATGGCGCGGCATTATCGCGAGGCGCCGCTGAACTCCGTCTGGGAAGGCTCGGGCAATGTCATCTGCCTCGACGTGCTGCGCTCGCTCGAGCGCGAGCCGGGGTCGCTGGCAGCCCTGCTAGACGAGTTGCGCCAAGTGAAGGGCGCGGACCGGCGCTACGATGCTCAACTGGCGGCGCTGACTGGGGGATTGCCAGGGCTGATCGGCCATGAGGGCCAGGCCCGGCGGCTGACGGAGCGGCTGGCCGTGATGCTGCAGGCCTCGCTGCTGTTGCGCTACTCGTCGCACAAGGTCGCCGACGCCTTCATCGCGTCGCGGCTCGAGGGGCGTTGGTCTGGTCACTTTGGCGACCTCCCACACAGCGTCGATGCGGCCGCGCTGGCGCGACGGGCGGTGCCGGTGTCGGGCTGAGCCAAGTGGTGACGCTCTAAACCTGCAAGACTGAAAATGGCAACGCGAACAGCGCCTTCGGGATGTTGTTTGACGTTGCGTAAGTTCGTTTTGGCCGTCATGACGACCGGACGGCAGCATTCCGCTGGCCGGCCCGCCGGATCATCATTCCAATGTCCATGCTTAAAAATATCTGCGTCGCTTTTGTCGGCCTGACGATTTCGACCGCCGCGCTGGCTGCCGAAGACTGCACGAGCGAGCGCTCGATCAAGTCAGCGGATAGCAACCAGGCTGCCAAGGTTCAGTTCAAGAACGACAGCAAGAGCCGCGTCAAGATTTACTGGCTGAACTATGAGGGCAAGCGCGAGCACTACAGCGATGTGGCCCCCGGCCGCAGCTATAGCCAGGACACGTTCATGACGCACCCATGGGTCGTCACCGATACGAGCGGTCAGTGCATCCTGCTGTTCAGGCCGCTGCCCGGCGCCACGGTCGCGACGATCAAGAACGTCGACTGAACCAAAAGGGGCTTCGCGGGAGCGCACCCGCGAAGCCCTGATTTTGCGAGAAGGCCGATCAAGGCGCGTTCCGGCTCGAACGCGATCGGCAATAGACCTTACGCCGCCGGCGCAAAATCCATTGCGACGCCGTTCATGCAGTAGCGCAGGCCAGTGGGCGGCGGGCCGTCGGGGAAGACGTGGCCGAGATGGCCGCCGCAGCGGGCGCAGTGCACTTCCGTGCGGACCATGCCGAATTTGCGGTCCTCCGTGACGCCGACCGCGCCTTCGAGCGGCTGGTCGAAGCTCGGCCAGCCCGTGCCGCTCTCGAACTTCTTGCCGGCGG
Source organism: Allobosea sp. P1_B10 (assembly GCF_056406735.1). NCBI lineage: Bacteria > Pseudomonadati > Pseudomonadota > Alphaproteobacteria > Hyphomicrobiales > Alloboseaceae > Allobosea > Allobosea sp. P1_B10. The sequence continues at coordinate 460,133 of NZ_JBFTZP010000002.1, forward strand.
TGAACAACGGATTGCCGCAACCGGCGCAGGTGAAGGTGCCGGCGCGCTTTTCGTAGTTCAGGGCGCAGGAACCGGCGCGCTCGGTGCCATGCTCGCGCAACACATGATACTGCTCGGGCGTGAGCTTGGCGCGCCACTCGGCCTCCGAGAACTGCACCGGGAAGGTCTCGTCCTGGCTCTTCTCTGTCCCGAACATGCTCATCAGGCCCATATCCGTCTCCTTCTCTGCCGCGGGCCAATGGCCCGGCCGCTACGTTCAGCAGCTTCGTGTTCGAAGCGCAATATGGCGATCGTCGCGCGGATTTCAGCCCCGAACCGCCGCAATCGGTTTCACGTTCCTGTTGACCGCGCGCTTGCGCCTGCAACTGCCGGGGCGCGCAGGCGTCACCCCACCGTCACGCTGCTTCTCTAGTCGGATCGCCATCGCAGTGAGCCGACCAAGAGGCGGAAACGATGCAGACAGCGCGGGCGGTTCGGCGTGAGACGGCATCGGGGCTGACGACGGCGGTGCATCGCAGCAAGGCGTTGTCGAAGGCGGGGCTGTCGGAACGGCTCTTCACGCTCGCCTTTTCCGGGCTGGTCTATCCGCAGATCTGGGAGGATCCAGTCGTCGACATGGAGGCGCTCGCCCTGCGGCACGACGATCATGTCGTCGCGATCGCCTCGGGCTCGTGCAACATCCTGTCCTATCTCACAGCGCAGCCCGCGAGGATCAGCGCGGTCGACCTGAACGGCGCCCATATCGCGCTCGGCCGGTTGAAGCTTGCGGCGCTGGCCAATCTCGACTGCCACGACGATTTCCTGAGTCTGTTCGGGCAGGCTCGCGCGCCCGCCAACATTGCGCTCTACGACCGCGGCATCGCACCCCATCTAGACCCGGTGTCGCGCGCCTATTGGGAGGGGCGCGGCCTCGATGGGCGCCGACGCATCAGCATGTTCGCGCGGAATTTCTATCGCTTTGGACTGCTCGGCCGCTTCATCGGCGCGTGCCACCTGCTCGGACGCATGCTCGGCTGCGACCCCCGCGTGATGCTCCAGGCCCGCGACATGGACGAGCAACGCGCCCTGTTCGAGCGCCATCTCGCGCCGGTCTTCGACAAGCCTTTCGTGCGCTGGCTGATCCGCCAGCCGGCCTCGCTCTATGGGCTCGGCATTCCTCCAGCCCAGTACAAAGCGCTGGCTGCCGAGGGCGACGCCGGCATTCGCGGCGTCCTGCGCCACAGGCTCGAGCGGCTGGCCTGCGGCTTCGACCTCAAGACGAACTATTTCGCTCGACAGGCTTTTGGCCGCAGCTATGCGCCTGGCCCGGATGCCGCAGTGCCCCCCTATCTGCAGCGCGAGCATTTCGCGGTCGTCAAGGCGGGTGGATCGCGTGTCGGCTATCACCAGAGTGCGATTACCGCCTATCTCGAGAACCAGCCGGCCGAGAGTTGCGATGCCTATGTCCTCCTCGATGCCCAGGACTGGATGAACGATACCGAACTGACCGGCCTCTGGGCGCAGATCACGCGAACGGCCCGGCCGGGAGCACGGGTGATCTTCCGGACCGCAGCCGACGAGCGCCTGCTGCCGGGGCGCGTCCCGGCGGGGATCCTCGATCGCTGGGACTATCGGGAGGCGGCGAGCCGCAGGCTTGGCGAGCAGGACCGCTCGTCGATCTACGGCGCCTTCCACCTCTATGTCCTGTCCGGGCCGGCGTCTTGACCATGGCGCGCGCGCTCGGGGACGCTGCTGGGCTGATGGACGCGATGTACCGGCATCAGCGGCATGTCTATGACGCCAGCCGGAAGTTCTACCTGCTGGGGAGGGATCGCTTGATCGCCGGGCTCGCTCCCCCTCCGCAAGGGACGGTCCTCGAAATCGGCTGCGGCACCGGCCGCAACCTGATCGCGATCGCGAGACGTTATCCGGGGCTGCGCTGCCATGGCCTCGACGTGTCCTCGGCCATGCTCGCGACTGCGGACACGGCGGTGACGCGGGCGCGGCTCGGCAATCGCATCTGGCTGGCGCAGGCCGATGCCACGAACTTCGATCCCGAGACGCTGTTCGGGATCGAAGGATTCGACCGGATCGTGATCTCCTATGCGCTCTCGATGATCCCGCCCTGGCAGGCAGTGGTTGCGCATGCGTTGGCGATGCTCAATCCGGGCGGCTCGCTGCATATTGTCGATTTCGGCGATCAGGCCGGGCTGCCTGCGCCGGTCGGCGCAGCGCTCAGTCGCTGGCTGGCACTGTTCCAGGTGACACCGCGCCGGGACATGCCGGCGGTCATCGCGGCGCTGGCCGAGGCGAGGGGGTTCCGGGGCGCTGCCGGCCCGATGTTCCGTGGCTATGCGGTCAGAGCGGTGGTCGAGCGGCCGATGCCGTGAGCATGGCTTGCGGGACGCGCCAGCGGGCCGCATGCTACCACGCGATGATGGATGAGATACCGCAGAAGGCGAGCGATCGGCGCGGCGTCGACCGCCTGTGCGATCGGCTTCGGCAGCTTTATCACGGGCGCTCCCTGGCGGCGGTGCGCTTCCAGTTCGCGATCATCATCGTCGACCTGCTGATCATCGCCTTCTTCATCGCCACGCCACTGATCCGCGACCGGCCGAATTTCCTCTGGATCGACTATGCGGTGGCAGCGATCGTGGCCGCAGAGATCATCGCGCGGCTGCTGGGCGCTTCGAACTCCTGGCGCTTCCTTCGCCAGCCAAGCACAATCCTGGACCTGTTCATCCTGGCGACGCTGCTGGCGCCGCAATGGCTGGAGAATTTCGGGTTCCTGCGGATCCTGAGGTTGTGGTCGTTCTCGCAGCGCAGGCTGATCTGGGATCAGCTGCGGGTGACGCGCTATCGCGGCTGGGAGGACATCTCGCGGGCGCTGATCAATCTCGCGACCTTTCTCTTCGTGGTCACCGGCTTCGTCTACAGCTTCTTCTTCCGCGATGCCTCGGGGCTCGCGGGCTATGTCGAGGCCCTGTATTTCACGGTCGCCACCGTGACCACGACGGGGTTCGGCGACGTTACCCTGCCGGGGATCGCCGGGAAGCTGACGTCGATCTGCGTCATGATCGTCGGCATCTCGCTGTTCGTGCGGTTGGCGCAAGCGGTGTTCCGCCCTGACAAGGTGACCTTTCCGTGCCCTGAATGCGCGCTGCAGCGGCATGACCCCGACGCCGTGCACTGCAAGGCCTGCGGTCACATCTTGAAGATCCCCGACCACGACGACTGATCAGCCGACCTGAATGCCTTTCCAGAAGGCGATCCGGCCCTTGATGCCAGCGGCGGCCTCTTTCGGATCGGCATAGAACCAGGCTGCGTCAGGATTCTCCCGGCCGTCGACGACGAGCGAATAATAGTTCGCCAGGCCTTTCCAACCGCAGACCGAGGTCGTCTCGCTGGGCCGGAGCAGATCGGTCCTGACGGCGTCGCGGGGAAAATAGTGGTTGTTCTCGACGACGACTGTGTCATCGGACTCCGCGATCACCGTGCCGTTCCATGTGGCCTTGACCATGCCGTGCCTCCTGAGAGCGCCGTCTCGACGACCTGTTCTCATGGCAGCCGAAACGTTCTCGCTCAGTGGCGCGTTTCGGCCTCGTGCGTGGCAGCACCCACGCTTTCCATCGTGATGGCTGTCTTCTTGGGCATCCCGATGATGCGGCCGATTGTGGCTGGCAACGGCATCATGCTGTGCGCTGCCTTCATCAAGGCGAGATTGGCCAGGATGTCGGCGGGGAAGGGCGTCACCTTGCGGTTGAGCATGTCGACATGCAGCGACATGTTCTCGCTGGTCGCGGCGAGCCAGCCTTCGTTGGCATGGCGCATCTCGAGATAATAATGCAGCCGCTTGTCGTCGAATGCGACGAGTTGCGCGGTGACGCGGACAACGTCGCTTTCTGTGAGCTCGCGCTTGTAGAGCACATGGCATTCCGCGGTGAAGGTCGAGGCGTGCCGCGTGTTCAGATAGTCCTCGTCGAGCCCGACGACAGAGAAGACCTCGTCGACCGCACGGTCGAACAGGACATGGTAAAAGGCCATGTTGAGATGGCCGTTCCTGTCGATCCATTCCGGCTCGACCCGCATCGCCGAGGATACGAAAGGGGCAAAGAACAACGCCGGAGCGCGGATTTCGTCTTTCATGGCCGCCTCCTGCTCTAGGCGCGCCCTCGCGGCTCGCCGATGGTCGAAAGGCCGAATGTCCGCGGCGCCATTGCCACCGTCCATCCTTTGCCTGCATGTTCCCGGCTGCATGGTCCGCCATGCGTTGGCCGGGCTTGTCTCCGGTCGCGTCGGACTGGAAAACGGTGACAAGTTCACGAGACCGTACGCTTCTAACGCGCGGTCTTGCGAAATCGTTCAAACATAAGTTAAGCGCCAAAATTGGATGATGACAATGAGCAAGGCTGCCCCGTTACCTCATGACGCACCCGCTTCCGCCGCAACGCTCCCGCCGTCTTCCGAGGCGATCGCAGCGGTCACGGGCGCCCTAGCGGCCTCGTTCGGCAACCGGCTCGTCACCAGCCTCGCGGTGCGCGAGCAGCACGGCCACACGCTGACCTGGATCGCCAACCAGCCGCCGGATGCGGTCGTTTACCCGCAAACCACTGTCGAAGTGTCTGAGATCGTCAAGCTTTGCGCCGAGCATGGCGTGCCGGTCATCGCCTATGGCACGGGCACCTCGCTGGAGGGCCACGTCAATGCGCCCTATGGCGGCGTCTGCATCGACCTGAGCCAGATGAAGCGCATCATCGCGGTCCACACTGAGGATCTCGACTGTGTCGTCGAGGCGGGCGTCACTCGCAAGGAACTCAACGAGCATCTGCGCGACCAGGGCCTGATGTTCCCCATCGACCCCGGCGCCGATGCCTCGATCGGTGGCATGGCGGCGACCCGCGCCTCGGGCACCAATGCGGTGCGCTACGGCACGATGAAGGACAATGTGCTGGCCCTGACCGCGGTGATGGCCGACGGCTCGATCGTCAAAACCTCCGCCCGCGCGCGCAAAACCTCGGCGGGCTACGACCTGACGCGGTTGCTCGTCGGCTCGGAAGGCACGCTCGGTGTCATCACCGAGATCACGCTGAAGCTGCACGGCATCCCCGAGGCAATTTCGGCGGGCGTCTGCCCGTTCCCCTCGGTGAAGGCGGCCTGCGACGCCACGATCGTGACGATCCAGACCGGCCTGCCGGTGGCGCGCATCGAGTTGATGGACGACGTCATGATCCGCGGCGTCAACCTGCATTCCAAGCTCGGCCTGCCCGAGACCACCATGCTGTTCGTCGAGTTCCACGGCTCGGAAGCCGGTGTGAAGGAACAGGCCGAGCGCTTCGGCGAGATCGCGGCGGAGTTCGGCGGCGGACCGTTCGATTGGGCGACAAAGGCGGAAGATCGGACCAAGCTCTGGCAGGCGCGTCATGACGCGTACTGGGCGGCCAAGGCGCTGCGCCCCGGCTTCAACTCGGTCGCGACCGATGTCTGCGTGCCGATCTCGCAGCTCGCGGCCTGCGTCGAGGCAACCAAGGCCGATATCGCGGAGATGGGCCTCCTGGCGCCGATCGCCGGCCATGTCGGCGACGGCAATTTCCACACGCAGCCGCTGATGGATTTGAACAACCCGGAAGAGGTCGCGCTGGTGCAGGGCTTCATCGACCGGCTGGTCAAGCGCGCGCTCGCCATGGGCGGCACCTGCACCGGCGAGCACGGCCTCGGCCAGAAGAAGGGCAAATATCTCGAGGCCGAGCATGGTGTCGCGGCCGTCGAGGTGATGCGGCTGCTGAAGCGCTCGCTCGACCCGCGCAATATCCTCAACCCCGGCAAGATGCTGCCGATGGGGTAGGGCGTTCGGGCCCGCTCCCCTGTAATTGGCGCTCTGAAGCGATGGAAATGTCGTGATCTTGCCGCGACCTGGCGGCATGATCACGGCGCGATGAGACATATGAGGATCATTCCCGACGGTGCGTGAGACGCTGACAGTCCTGGCTGGCCTGCTGGTCGCGATCCTGCTCGCTGCCCTGATCGGGCCGGGCTTCGTCGACTGGCGTGCCTACAGGCCGCAGATCGAGGCAAGGCTGAGCACGGCGCTCGGCGTCGAGACCAGCGTGGCCGGCGGGATTTCGCTACGGCTCCTGCCGTCTCCGCGCCTGTCGCTCGGGGCTGTGCGGGTCGGGGCGGTCGATGGAGCGCGGAGCTCCGCAACGATCGAGCAGGTCACGGTCGAGTTGGCCTTGGCTGCGCTCGCTCGCGGCGAGTTCCGATTCTCCCACGCCGCTGCCGAGGGAGCTACGCTGAATGCGGTGCTCGACGCGCACGGCGCCCTGCAACTCCCGATGCGGTCCAGTTCGGGCTTGCCGGCGCAGACCAGCCTCGATCAGGTCAGCATCAGACGCTCCGCGCTTGTCTGGCGCGAACCCGGCAAGGCGCCGGTGACGCTGGCGCCGATCGCGGCGGAGCTCTCCGCAGTCAGCCTCGAGGGGCCGTGGCGCGTCGAGGGGGAGGTCGCGGGCACCTCGCTGCGCGTATCGACCGGGGTGATCGAGCCCGATGGTCGGCTGCGCGCCAAGGCCTCGCTCACGGGCGAGGCGCTTCAGCTCGGCTTCGATGGAAATTTCCGGCTCGCTGCGGGGGGCGACGCTGTCGGGCTCGGTCTCGAAGGTGCGTTCACGCTGGCCCCGGGCGGCGCGGTGGCGCTGACCGGACGCGTCAATGGCGGCAGCCGCCAGCTCGATCTCTCGGGCCTCGTCCTCGATATCGCCGGTGGCGCGGCCAAGCTGGAAGGCGAGGGCCAGTATCGCCCCGATGGCGGCACGGGCACGCTGGCACTGCGGGCGCGCCGGCTGGATGTCGACGCGCTCTCCGACGCACTTGCCGATCGTGCCGGCTTTGCCCATGCGCTCACCGCGCTGCCTGGCAACTTCGACGTCAGCCTCGACCTCGACCAGGTGATATGGCGCGGCGAGGACTTTTCCGCCTTCAGCCTGCGTGGGAGGCTCGACGATCTCGGCCTGAGCGATGCCAACGCCTCGGTGCGGGTCGCCGGAGCGCTGCTGGGTGCGTCGGGGGCCATCGACGCCAAGGGCGTCGCCGGGCGCCTCAACCTCAAGGCGGAGGATTCGCGCCGCGTCGCGCTGGTGCTCGGGCGCGCGGGTCTCGATGCCGCCCTGGCGGATCTGATCGCGGGGCTCGGGCGCATCGATGCCGACGCTGTCGGAGCCTGGGATGGCGGGCGCATCGCGTTCGAGCGCCTGCTGGTGACCGGAAGCTCCGGGATCAGGCTGGAGGGATCCGGCGACATCATGCCCGAGCGGCTCGCGGCTAGGCTCGCGCTGAGCGGGCTCGACCTGTCGGCGCTGCCGCCCGCCGAGAGCTTTTCCGGGCTGGTCGGTGGCCGCGATCTCGCCCTCGATCTCGCCCTCAACAATGCGCGTTATCGCAATGCCCCGCCTGGCTCGGCCAGTCTCGATCTGCGTCGCGAGGGCGCAGTCTGGCGCCTGAGCCGGCTCGCCATCGACGGTTTCGGCGGCATTGGCGTCACCGGCAACGGGACGCTGCTCGCTGAGGGCGGGGAGATTTCCGGCCGTGTCCGCGCGCCGCGCTTCGAGACGCTGGCCGCGCTTGCCGGTCCGGTCCTGCCCGACAGCGTGCGGCAGGCGCTGGGTCGCGTGGGCGACGGGCTGGCGCGGCTCGATGCGAGCTTTCGTCTGACGCGCGCCGCCAGCGCCGAGACGGCGGTCTCGGTCGAGGGCACGGCACAGGCGGGCAAGCTCGCTCTGGACGGGCGCATCGACAAGGCCGGTGTCTGGAGCAGCGCATCCCTGCGCTTCGACCTGACCGAGCGCCGGCAGGTGTTCGCGGCGCTCGGCCTGCCGCAGCCGCAGTTGGGCGGGCCCGGACGACTGACGCTCGAGCAGCGCCCCGAACGGCTTGCGGGCTCTCTCGCCGGGACGGGATTGTCGGTGGTTCTGGAAGGCACGGGCGCGGCGGCGGGGCGCCTGACCGTACAGGCCGACCGGCCCGGCCAGATCCTGCCCGATGGGCCGGCGCGGCTGCTGCCCGATGCGCTTTTCGACGCCAACGCCAAGGTCGCGATTACCAGCGAGGCCGTCTCGCTCGACGACATCGTCGTCAATCTCGGTGCGACGGGCGCTCGCGGTTCCCTCGCTCTGGCGCGTGAGGGCGGTGTTTCGGGGCGCCTCGTCCTGCCCAGCGTCGACCTGCGTGCCGTGCTCGGCGGTGTGCTGGGGGCTGGACCGGCAGCGGCCGGCGCTGGCTGGTCGACTGTCCGTTTCGGGCAGACGCCGCCGCTCGGGGATCTCAAGCTGTCGATCGAGGCCGGCACGCTGGTCGTGGCAGAAGGCGCGAGCCTGAACGGGGCGCGTTTCGCGCTACGCGCCGACCGCGACGGGGCCGGCATCGACGACCTAACCGCCGCCTATGCCGGTGGCCAGATCAGCGGGCGCGTCGCTTTGCGGCGCGAGGGTGGGCTCGGTCAGCTCACCGGCCGGATCGGGCTGGCGCAGCTCGATCTCGGCACGATCACGAAGGGCGCGCTTGGCGGCAAGCTCTCGGGCCAGCTCGAGGCTGGCGGTTCCGGCGAAAGCCCGGCGCGGTTGATCGCCGGGCTCGGGGGCTCCGGCGCTCTGCAGCTGAACGGCGCGAGCCTCGCGAGATTCGATCCGAACGCCTATTCGCGGTTGATCGACGCCACGGGCGAGGATGCCTCGGAAAGCGAGGCGGCGCGCTTGCAGGAGCGTCTCGGCAAGGCACTGGATCAGGCTGCCTGGCCGCTTGGCGACATCGCCCTGCCGTTCACTCTGGCGGGCGGTCTGGCGCGGCTGCAGCCGCTGAGCTTCCAGCGTAACGGTCTGCGCGCCGAGGCGAGCGGGCTGGTCGATCTGCGCGCCTTCAGCGCCGATGTCAGGCTTGGCCTGCGCCCGCTGGGCCCTCTGCCGAAGGGCTGGCCCACCGACGCGCCGCAGGTGGTCGTCGCCTGGCGCGGGCCGCTGACCAATCTGCAGCGCGAGACCGATGTCGGGGCGCTCTCCAATGCCGTGGCGGCGCGGGCACTGGCACGCGAGATCGAGCGGGTCGAGGCGTTCGAAGCCGATGCCCGCGAGCGGGCGGCGAATTCGCGCCGGCTGCGGGCCGAGCGCGAGACGCGAGAGAACGAACGCAAGCTAGCAGAATTCTTGAAAGCCGAGGAAGAGCGCCGTATTGCCGAGGAGAAGCGCGCCGAGGAGGCGCGGCGAGCCGAGGAAAAGCGCATCGAGGACGCGAGGCGGGCCGAAGAGGCGCGGCGGCTTGCCGAGGACAAGCGGGCCGAGGAGCTTCGGCGCGTGGAAGAGGCACGTCGCGTGGCCGAGGAGCGCCGGGCCGAGGAGGCCAAGCGTGCCGACGAGCAGCGGCAGGAGCAGGAAATTCGCCGTCGCATAGAAGCCGAGTTGAGGGCCGAACGCGCGCGGGCGGTGGCCGAGCGGGCAGCCGCGGAGCGGGCGCCTCAGCCGGGCCCGCTGGTTCTGCCGAGCGCGCCTCGCGAGGTCATCGAGGACGCGAACCGGAGGGCGGCCCCTCCATTGGCGCCACCGCTCGATATCCAGTCGATCCCGCGACCGCTCTCACGCAGCAGCCAGCCGAACTGAAGCGTCGTTGACAGGTTGATTCAACGTGATCATCCGTTGATTCAAGTTAATGCTGCAAATCATTGAAAGATCGCAGAAGTATCCGTGCGCCTGAATCCAGAGAAGCCGGCGGAGGAGCCTGGATTTTTGCCAAGGGCGTTGGGTCATGGGTAGGGCAGTGCCGAGCCGCACCGACTCCGCTCGGGCAATCCGACGGAATGCCGGCTAGGTTACGGGCACTTCAGCCTTCGCCTGCAAGCGTCCGATAATGGGCCAGCACATGCAGGCGCAACGCCGATGACAGATTGTTGTCGCCGCGGCGGGAATCGATCTCGGCGATCACGGACGCCAGCGTGCGCTGTTGGAGAGCCGCGATCTGCTTCAGCCCCTCCCAGAACGCATCCTCCAGCGAGACGCTGGTGCGATGGCCAGCGATCGAGAGCGAGCGCTTGCGCTCGGTACTCATCGGGACTTGTCGTCCTCGCCGCGCAGGCGATGCCCGTCGAGTTCGCGGGCCGCCTTGTCGCGTTCAGCCTCGATTAGCGTACGCTCGGCCTTGGTCCGTCCGAAGCTGATGCGGTTCTGCTCGGCTTTCGCCTCGGCGTCCTGCCGCGTGCGCTGCTTGCGGGCGCGGCGGAGGTTGATGATCTCGGCCACAGCCCTGCCTCAGGCCGGCCCGAGCATAAGCTCGGGCTTCACGGTTGCGTCGAACAGTTCGGCCGCCACGCCGGCGCGCAGAGCCTCCTCGCGCAGGGTCGTGCCGTTGTGGTGGGCCGACTTCGCGATCAACGCGGCCTTGTCGTAGCCGATCGCCGGGGCCAGCGCGGTGACCAGCATCAGCGAGCGCGAGAGCAGCTCGGTGAGGCGATCGCGGTTGGGCTCGATGCCCTCGACGCAGTTGCTGCGGAAGCTGTCGGCGGCGTCGGCCAGCAACCGGACCGATTGCAGGAACGCGCTGGCGATGACGGGCTTGAAGACGTTGAGCTCGAAATGGCCCTGGCTGGCGGCGAAGCCGATCGTGGTCTGGTTGCCGAGAACCTGGGAGGCCACCATCGTCAGCGCCTCGGCCTGCGTCGGGTTGACCTTGCCGGGCATGATCGACGAGCCGGGCTCGTTTTCGGGCAGGCTGATCTCGCCGAGGCCCGAACGCGGGCCCGAACCCATCAGGCGGATGTCGTTGGCGATTTTGAACAGGTCGGAGGCGAGGGCTGCCAGCGCGCCGTGTCCGCTCGCCATCGCGCCATGGCTCGCCAGCGCCTCGAACTTGTTCTCCGCGGAGCGGAAGGGCAGGTCTGTCAGCGCAGCGACCTCGCTGGCGAAGCGCCCGGCGAAGGCGGGATGGGTATTGAGGCCGGTGCCGACGGCGGTGCCGCCCTGCGCCAGGGCCTGGAGGTCGCCAAGAGTCGCCTCGATGCGGGCGATGCCGAGCTGGAGCTGCGTGGCATAGCCGGAGAATTCCTGGCCGAGCGTGACCGGCGTCGCGTCCTGCAGATGGGTGCGGCCGATCTTGACGAGGTCGGTATAGGCCTCGGCCTTGTCCGCGAGCGCCTGCTGGAGCCTGCGCAGCGCCGGCAGCAGGCGCTGGGTTATCTCCAGCGTCGCGGCGATATGCATCGCGGTTGGGAAGCAATCGTTCGAGGACTGGCCGCGATTGACGTGGTCGTTAGGGTGAACCGGGCTCTTTGCGCCGAGGCCGACGCCCAAAATCTCATTGGCGCGGTTGGCCAGGACCTCGTTGGCGTTCATGTTGCTTTGCGTGCCCGAGCCGGTCTGCCAGACCACCAGGGGGAAATGCGTGTCGAATTTCCCGCTGAGCGCCTCATCAGCCGCCTGTTCGATTGCCCCCGCCACGCGCGGCTCGATGAGTCCCAGCCCGGCATTGACGCGGGCGGCCGCCTTTTTCACCAGGACCAGTGCGTGGACCAGCGGCAGCGGCATGCGCTCGCGCTCGCCGCCGATGCGGAAATTCTCGAGCGAGCGCTGCGTCTGCGCGCCCCAGTAGCGATCGGCCGGCACCGCGATGGGCCCGAAGGAATCCGTTTCGGTGCGGCTGTCGCTCATCGCGGGTATTCCTGGCAGAGGGGAGGGATGACGCTCCTGCGCGGCCTTGTGAGCTCTGTCGGCTCAGATCTTCTTGTGCTCAGGTCTTCTTGCGGAAGGCGTCGAGGCTGACGACCTGGGCGCTGCCCGTCTCGTCTCCGGTGGTCGCGTTGGAGTCCGTATCGGTTTCCTTTGCCGCTGGCTTGGCGTCAGCATCGCCGTCGCGCTCGGCAGGCTGCTTGAGCTTGAGGGCAGGCACGCCAGCGGGCTTCACCTTGGCAGGCAGCGCCACGGGAGCAGCCGGTGCCACGCTGGGCTCCGAGCCCGCACCACGCGGCTTGGCGCCAGCCGGCGCGGCCTCGTCGGCCGAGGCAGCATCGGCCGCGTCCTGGTTCTCGAACTTCAGGCCGAACTGCACTGACGGATCGAAGAACGTGGTGATCGCATCGAACGGCACCAGCAGGCGCTCGGGAACGCCGGAGAAGGACAAGCCGACCTCGAAGGAGTGGTCGCTGACGTTCAGGTCCCAGAACTGGTGCTGGAGAACGATCGTCATCTCTTCGGGATGCTTTTCGCGCAGGCGCGAGGACATGCGCACACCGGGCGCCGTGGTCTTGAAGGTGACGTAGAAATGATGCTCGCCAGGCAGGCCGTCGCGGCCGGCGTCACTGAGAATCTTGCGCACGACGCCCTTCAGTGCCTCCTGCACCATGAGGTCGTAGCGAAGAATGTCCTTTGTCATCGTGTCGATGATCCGATTCCGCTTTACCAGCTCCGGCGGGAACGGCCGGCATGCCCTTGAGAAAAAAGTGGAGGCTTCTGTTGCCAGGCGCCTCCGAGCCCCGCCTTACGTCGCTAAACGGAAGGACTTAGGTTTGGGAACCAGCACCGCTTACGCGGCGACAGCGACCCGAGCATTGTTGTCATTGGCAACTATGCGTTAGCCCTATAACGGCGGAACCATACCGAGCAAAAGAACGGCCTTTACACCCTCGTCGATCCTATTTCGCCCCCGCCGCAGCCCTGCCGCCAGACGGCAGGTCCCTCATCGCTTGCGCAATCAAGAGCCCCGTTGCGAGATGCAGCAGGGCTGTGGTGGAGGCGCCGGGTACCGCCCCCGGGTCCGAAAAGCTTATTTCGACGTCCGTTTATCGCCATAGCCGCTCTTGCGAGTGGCAAGCCGAATATAGGGGCAGCGAGCGCGCGGGGAAAGAGAGGATGGCGCGAATTCTGGTGGAGATCGTCAGTTTAGAATGCGGCCGTCATAGGCGCTGATGTCGATCTGGCGCTCATTGCCGTCCTGATCGTGCCCGGCGATCTCCCAGCGCGCGCCAGCGAGTGCGATTTCATCGATCCTGACGATCCCGAAACTCCAGGCGATATCGCGCGCGACGCGCTCGCTGACGCTGGGGGCGTGGTTTGCCGGGCGCGGCTCGGTCGAGGACGGCAAGGCCGCCCCGGTCAGCGTCACGGTGAACATCAGCCCGACGATCGTTCCCTGAAAATGCATGGTCGGCCTCTGGAAGCACTCTGTCCTGAGGCTCAGAGACACCAGGAATGTGGCACTTCCTGTGGCGTGCGGGGCTGTCCCTGCATCACGCCACTTCGCAATCTCGCGAGCGGCTAAGCGTCGTCATGGGCGCGTGGTGCCGGCCGACGCGGGGCGGTCGCGTTCCATCTTGATCACCACGCCGTCGCTGGCGCGCAGGTTTATCTCGATCTCGGCACCGGCGCTGTCGCGGCCCTCGATCTCCCACTTGCCGTCGTCCAGCTTGATCTCCTCGATCCGGATCACGCCATTCTCGCTTGCGATGCGACGCGCCTCCTCCATCGAGATGGCGGGCGGGCCCGGCTGGATGGGCGTTGGCGCCTGGGCAGAGGCAAGCGTCACGCTGCCGGCAAGAGCTGCAGAGAACGCCAGGGCACGTGTCATCCTGTGAAAGGGCATGATGCTATGTCTCCTTCGCTATGACTTGCGGAGGAAACCGGGCGGCCATGGCATTGTTCCGGCCGTAGCGCGGGCCCGCCCCGCCAGAGAAAGCCGGGGATGCCTCAGGGAGGGGGCGCGCGTTTTTCGAGCGTACCGGCTATGGTCGATGCGCTTTTCCAGGATTCGCCATGCGCCAGTATCACGACCTGCTCCAACGCGTGCTGAACGAAGGCGTCCGCAAGGATGACCGCACGGGCACCGGCACGCTTGCCGTCTTCGGCCACCAGATGCGCTTCGATCTCTCGGAGGGCTTTCCCCTGGTGACGACGAAGAAGCTGCATCTGAAATCGATCATCCACGAGCTGATCTGGTTCCTGCGCGGCGATACGAATGTGCGCTATCTCCGGGAGAACGGCGTCACGATCTGGGACGAATGGGCCGACGCCAATGGCGACCTCGGACCTGTGTACGGAAGTCAGTGGCGCTCCTGGCCTGCGCCTGACGGCCAGACGATCGACCAGATCGCCTGGCTCGTTGACGAGATCAAACGCAACCCGGACTCGCGCCGACTGATCGTCACGGCCTGGAACCCCGCCGATATCCCGAAGATGGCGCTGGCACCGTGCCACTGCCTGTTCCAGTTCTTTGTCCAGCCATCGAGCGAGGGGCCGGCGAAGCTGTCCTGCCAGCTCTATCAGCGCTCGGCCGACGTGTTCTTGGGCGTGCCCTTCAACATCGCGAGTTATGCGCTGCTGACGCATATGGTTGCGCAGGTCACCGGGCTGCAGGTCGGCGATTTCGTGCACAGTTTTGGCGACACGCATCTCTATGTGAACCATCTCGACCAGGCGCGGCTGCAGCTCTCGCGCGAGCAGCGGCCGCTGCCCCGGCTCAACCTCAATCCGGCCGTCACGCGGCTGGAGGATTTTTCGTTCGAGGATGTCATGATCGAAGGCTACGACCCCCATCCCGCGATCAAGGCGCCGATTGCCATATGAGTTACGCGATCCGCTCTGCCCGGCCCGACGAGGCCGGCCTCGTCCTCTCCTTCATCAAGGAACTGGCCGACTACGAAAAGCTGTCGCATGAGGTCGTGGCGACGGATGCCGAGATCGCGGAGGCGCTTTTTGGCGCCAATCCGCGCGCCTTCTGCGACATTGCCGAGTGGGACGGCGAGCCGGTCGGCTTCGCGGTCTGGTTCTACACCTATTCGACGTTCAGCGGCCGGCACGGCATCTGGCTCGAGGACCTCTATGTCCGGCCGGAGCAGCGCGGGCGCGGTATCGGCAAGGCTCTGATCGCCGGGCTGGCCAAGCGCTGCGTCGCGGAAGGCTTGCCGCGGCTGGCCTGGTGGGTGCTGAACTGGAACGAGCCCTCGCGGGTTTTCTACCGCTCGATCGGCGCCAAGGCGCAGGACAAATGGACTGTGAAGCGGCTCGATGGCGATGCGCTGACGCGCCTCGCGCAGGAGAGCTGAGGCATGGCGGGTCTGCCCCTCGTCCTCGTCGCGGCTGTCGCCGACAATGGCGTCATCGGCAACGACAACAAGCTGATCTGGCGGTTGAAGACCGATCTCAGACATTTCCGCCGGCTGACGACGGGCTGCCCTATCATCATGGGCCGCAAGACCTTCCTCTCCATCGGCAAGCCGCTGCCGGGACGCGAAACCATCGTGCTGACCCGCGACCAGGGTTTCGCGGCAGACGGCGCCCACGTCGCACATGGGTTCGACGCCGCGATGGAGATGGGCCAGCGCATCGGTGGCGCGATGGGGGCTCATTCCGTCATCATCGGAGGGGGCACGGAGATCTATGCGCAGGCCCTGCCGAGCGTCCACCGGCTGGAGTTGACGCTGGTTCATGGCGAGCCGGAAGGCGATGCCACCTTCCCCGATTGGGACCGGTCGGCGTTCGAGGAGACGGCGCGGGAGGACCATCCCCGCAGTGCCGATGATGAATATCCGTTCACATTCGCGACGTTTAGCCGCCGCGCGTGAGAGCCGGATTCAGCCGAGAAAAGGGATTTTCCGTTCACGATGAACCGTTTGCGCCGTTGACGAATCCGTGTCCCATGCCCAACTCAGCGCCACGGGTCCGCAAGGACGCTGACAAACGGCCGGCATTCGCCTATTGCACGGCCTGACACGAACGCAAGGGAACGTCACAAGTATGCCTTGGAGCAACCAGAGCGGCGGCGGCAATGGGGGGGGACCCTGGGGCCAGCGCGGAGGAAGTGGCGGCGGTGGCCCTTGGGGCGGCGGTGGCGGTTCTAACGGGAGCGGAGGCGGCAGCCCGCCCGATCTCGAAGAGATCCTTCGGCGCAGCCAGGACCGGCTCAAGAACTTCATGCCCGGCGGCAATCTCGGCGGGCGCAGCCTGCTTCTCGGCGTCCTGGTTCTGCTCGTGATCTGGGCCGCGACAGGCGTCTATTTCGTTCGGCCCAACGAGGTCGGCCTGAACATCGTCTTCGGCAAGTTCGTCGGCAAGACCGGCGAAGGCGCGAACTGGAACTGGCCCTATCCGATCGGCAGCGTGATCAAGCCTACGGTCACAAACGTTATCACCACAGAAGTCGGTTTCCGAACCGTCGAGTCCGTGCGCACCTCGCGCCAGACCGATGTGACCGAGGAAAGCCTGATGCTGACCGGTGACGAAAACATCGTCGACGTCGACGTCATCGTACAGTGGCAGATCGACCCGGTCGCTCCGGAGAACTTCGTATTCAACATCCAGGATCCCGCAGGCACCGTCAAAGCCGTAGCCGAAAGCGCGATGCGCGAGGTCATTGGTCGTCGCAACATCCAGCCCGTGCTGACGACCGATCGCGGCGCGATCGAGACTGAAGTGCGCCAGCTGATGCAGGAGACGCTCGACAGCTACAAGGCGGGCGTGCAGATCCGCCTCGTCCAGCTACAGAAGGTCGACCCGCCGCAGCAGGTCATCGACGCCTTCCGCGACGTCCAGGCGGCCCGCGCCGACCAGGAGCGCCTGCGCAACGAAGCGCAGACCTACGCCAACCGGGTCGTGCCCGAGGCCCGCGGTCGTTCGGCCCAGCTGGTGCAGGCAGCCGAAGCCTTCAAGGACCAGACTGTGGCAGAAGCTCTCGGTCAGGCCAGCCGTTTCAATGCGGTGTATGAGCAGTACAAGAACGCGCCAGGCGTCACTCGCGAACGGTTGTTCATCGAGACGATGGAGCGCGTGCTGGGTGGAACGGATAAAGTGATCATCGATCAGAAGAATGGCGGCCAGGGCGTCGTGCCCTATCTGCCGCTGACCGAACTCCAGCAGCCTCGCCGTCAGGCTCCGGGCGCTCCGCAGGCGGGAGGCACCCGATGAACGGTTCCATCCTGCGCGTCGGCGCGCTCATCGCCGTCGGCATCGTCGCCGTCCTGTTCTATGCCGGCACCTATGTGGTCCAGCAGACGCAATCGGCCATCGTCCTGCAGTTCGGGCGGGTTCGCACGATCTCGACTACGCCGGGCCTGTATTTCAAGCTCCCGGCGCCGTTCGAGACCGTGACCTATCTCGACAACCGCATCCTCGATCTCGATCTTCCCTCGCAGGAAATCATCGCCTCGGACCAGAAGCGTCTCGTGGTCGATGCCTTCACGCGCTACAAGATCTCCGATCCCCTGCGCTTCTATCAGGCGGTCAACAACATCCCGCGCGCAAACTCGCAGCTGGCCTCGATCGTCAATGGTACGGTCCGCAGCGTACTCGCCGAGGCGTCCTTCACCGCCATGGTGCGCACCGATCGCTCGCGCCTGATGAACCGCATCCGCGACGAGGTGAACCGCGAGGCCGCGCGCTTCGGCATGACGGTCGTCGACGTCCGGCTGCGCCGCGTCGATCTGCCGGGGGCCAACTCGGCTGCGGTGTTCCAGCGCATGCAAACCGAACGCCAGCGGGAGGCGGCGGAAGCCCGCGCGCTCGGTGGTCAGCAGGCCCAGGAAATCCGCGCCCGCGCCGACAGGGACTCGACTGTGATCGTCGCAGAGGCCCAGCGCCGCTCCGACGAGATCCGAGGCGAGGGTGAAGGCGAGCGAAACAAGGTCTTCGCCGAGGCTTTCGGCAAGGATCCGGAGTTCTTCGCGTTCTACCGCTCGATGCAGGCCTATGAGGCCAGCATCAAGCCGGGCGACACGCGCATGGTCCTGTCTCCCGATACGCCGTTCTTCCGGTTCTTCAATGGACCGCAGGCACGGCGCCCCGCAGGCGAGACGACGTCGGCGCCTGCGCCGGCGACGCCTGCCCAACCTTGATCCCACGAGCCCGGGCGTCCGCGCATGCTTGATTTCATCGCGGCACTCGGGCTCGTATTCGCCATCGAGGGCATATTGTTCGCGGCAGTGCCCAATCTCGCGAAGGACGCCCTTCGCAGTGCCGCGGAGACACCAGTCGACCGGATGCGCCTGATCGGACTGGGATCGGCCGTCATCGGCGTGGTCCTGGTCTGGCTTGCGCGAGGGCTCTAGCGAAGCAGTGGATGGCCGAAGGCCTCCGCGCGCCGCGAAGTCTTCAAGCCACCGCCGGCAGGACGTCGAGGCGACTTGGTCGCCGGCGCCGGGATCGGGCATGATGACGCGATTGTGCGTCGCCCTTCCGCCGCAATTTGAGGTTCAATCTCACCTAGCGTTCACGCCGCTTCGATCGGCTCAGACATTCATTCGACGAGGACACAGATGGCACTGAAATCCGTTACAGCCTCTCGCACCGCGCGCACCGCACTCGTGACCGGCGTCGCCTGCCTGTCGCTGCTCGGTGCGCCCGCGTTTGCGCCGGTTCAGGCCAACACGCCGCTGCTGACCGGCCAGACCTCTCTCGCCGATCTTGTCGACCGGGTCATGCCCGCGGTCGTCAACATCTCGGCGGTCACGACCAGCGATACGCGCGGCCGCACGCTGCCCCAGCTGCCGCAACTCGGCCCCGATACGCCTTTCGGCGATCTGTTCGAGGAATTCTTCAACCGTCGCGGCCAGGGTCAGCAGGGGCAGGGCCAGCCCGGCGAACGACAGCAGGGCGAGCGCCAGGCGCCGCAGCAGCGCCGCTCGCAGTCGGCGGGTTCGGGCTTCGTGATCGATGCCTCGGGCATCGTGGTCACCAACAACCACGTCATCGGCGATGCCAACGAGATCACCGTGATCTTCGGCAGCGGCCTGCGCCTCAAGGCCGAGGTCATCGGCAAGGATGCCAAGGTCGATCTCGCCGTGCTGCGGGTGAAGCACGACAAGCCGCTTCCTGCCGTGAAGTTCGGCGATTCCGACGCGATGCGTATCGGCGATCCCGTGATGGCTATCGGCAACCCGTTCGGCCTGGGCGGCTCGGTCTCGTCGGGCATCATCTCGGCACGCAACCGCGATATCAGCCAGGGCCCGTACGACACCTATATCCAGACCGATGCGGCCATCAACAAAGGCAATTCGGGCGGGCCACTGTTCAACATGGCCGGCGAGGTGATCGGCATCAATACGGCGATCCTGTCGCCGACCGGCGGCTCGGTCGGCATCGGCTTTGCCGTGCCGTCCTCGCTTGCCACCAACATCGTGGAGCAGCTGCGCGAATTCGGCGAGACCCGCCGCGGCTGGCTCGGTGTGCGCATCCAGAGCGTCGATGACGCGACCGCCGAGGCTCTTGGCCTGGGTACCGCGCGTGGCGCGCTGATCGCCGGCGTCGACGACAAGGGCCCGGGCAAGCCCGCAGGCCTCGAGATCGGCGACGTGATCACCAAGTTCGACGGCAAGGAGGTCAAGGATTCCCGCGACCTGCCGCGCATCGTCGCCTCCACGCCGGTCGGCAAGGACGTGCCGGTCACGCTGATGCGGAAGGGCAAGGAAGAGGTCAAGACGGTCAAGCTCGGCCGCCTTGAGGACGGCGAGAAGGTCCAGCCGGCGTCGTCCAAGACCCCCGCAGAGCCTGCCAAGCCCGCCGTGACCACCGCGCTCGGCCTCGAATTCTCGCCGCAGACCGAGGAGCTCAAGAAGCGCTACTCGATCAAGGAGGGCACGAAGGGCGTCATCATCACCAAGGTCGATGCCAATTCGAACGCCGCCGACAAGCGGATTTCGGTCGGCGAGTTGATCGTCGAGGTCGGCCAGGAGCCTGTAAACAGCCCCGAGGACGTCACCAAGCGGCTCGATGCGCTGAAGAAGGAGGGCAAGAAGTCGGCGCTCCTTCTGGTCTCCAACGCGCAGGGCGAGGTTCGCTTCGTCGCTGTGGCGATGAACTGATCGCTTCCGGGCGGATTTATGCGAAAAGGGCGGCCCTTGTGGTCGCCCTTTTTCATGTCGTCGCGCCGTCCGAGGGCGCTCATGCAAGGGATGCGTTGGCGCGGCCTGCCGTGCCATGCCAGCGTCCGGCACAGAGATACGGAGAGACATCATGCGTATGAGCGAAATCCCCTTCGGTACGACCGACTGGGCGAGCGTCGAGCCGGAGAGGCATGCCGGCGAGGTTGGCGAGGCGCTCTGGCGCGTGCGCAAGGTTGGGCCCTCAGAGAACCCGATACGCGTGCGCATGGTCGAGTATTCGCCGGGCTACGTCTCGGACCACTGGTGCTCGAAGGGCCACGTCCTGCTCTGCCTCGAAGGCGAGCTTGAGACGACGCTGGAGGACGGCCGCGTCTTCGTCCTGAAGCCGGGCATGAGCTATCAGGTGGCCGACCAGGCCGAGGCGCACCGCTCGACGGCGCCGAAGGGCGCAAAGCTGTTCATCGTCGACTAGCGCGTTGCCGCCATCGCGAGCGTGAGCGAAGCAATCCAGGCGGCGTAGAGCGCAGCTGGTCCTGGTTTGCTTCGCTCACGCTCGCAACGACGGCTTTGGGTGCGTCTTAAGCGCGGACGATGTCGGCGCCCTTGTAGCCTTGCGCATAAAGCAGCGCCGTCAGATCGGCATGGTCGAGCCGGGCCGCAGCGGCCGCAGCGACTGCCGGCTTGGCACGGAAGGCGACGCCCAGCCCCGCTTCCCCCAGCATGGCGAGATCATTGGCGCCGTCGCCCACCGCCAGCGTCTGCGCCGGCGACAGGTTTAGCCGCGCGCGCATCTCGACCAGCGAATCGAGCTTGGCCTGCTTGCCCAGGATCGGCTCCGCGACCACGCCGGTGAGAATTCCGTCCTCGGCCAGAAGCAGGTTCGAGCGGTGCTCGTCGAAGCCGATCGTGGCGCTGATCGGCCCGGTGAACACGGTGAAGCCGCCCGAGACGAGGGCAGTGTAGGCGCCATTGGCCCGCATCGTGCGCACCAGTTCGCTGCCGCCAGGCGTCAGCGTGATGCGCTGGGAGATAATCTCGTCGACGACGCTGAGCGGGACACCCTTCAGCAGGGCGACGCGCTCGCGCAGCGCCGGTTCGAAGGCGATCTCGCCGCGCATGGCGCGCTCGGTGATCCCCGCCACCAGGTCCTTGAGGCCGACATAGGCTGCAAGCTCGTCGATGCATTCCTGGCCGATCATGGTCGAATCCATATCGGCCAAGAACAGCGCCTTCCGGCGGGTTGCCTCCGGCTGGACGATGATATCGACCGCAGCGTCGTCGAGCGCGCGGCGAAGCTCGGCCTCGAGCCAGCGCGCGTCTGTCGCGTCGGTGAGGAGGTCGGCGGCGATTTCGCCGTCGAGCCGCACTAGGCGCGACGACGGCACGACTTGCATCAGCCCGGCGAGCAGGGCATCGCTGAGAAGGGCCTGACCATGGGCGGAAACCAGCGTGGCGACGAGTGTCATCGAGACCTGAGGATCAAAAAGCTGCGGCGTTTGGCGCGGTGCTCATCGCAGGTCCGACAGCGAGCGGCAAGTCCGCGCTCGCCATGGAGATCGCGCGTCGGCTCGGCGGCGTCGTCGTCAACGCAGACTCGATGCAGGTCTATCGCGATCTCAGGGTGCTTTCCGCCAGGCCGAGCGCGGCGGAGGAGGCGGGCCAGCCGCATCGGCTCTACGGCCATGTCGACGGCGGCGAGAACTATTCCGCGATGCGCTACGCCAAAGATGCCGGGCAAGTCCTGGCTGAACTGCAGCGCGGCGGGGCGACGCCAGTTCTGGTCGGCGGTACCGGGCTCTATTTCAAGGCGCTGACCGAGGGGTTCTCGGAGATGCCGCCGGTTCCAGAGGCCGTACGGACGGCGTTTCGCGACCGGGTCGAGGGGCTGGAGACGCCGGCGCTGCATGCCGAGCTGTCCGGCTGCGATCCCGTGACGGCGCAAAGGCTCAAGCCCAACGACCGGATGCGGATCATGCGGGCGCTCGAGGTGATGATCGCCACGGGGCGCTCGCTTTCGAGTTTCCACGGGGAGCGGCGTCCCGGCCCGCTCGATGGGCTGCCCTTGCTCAAGCTCTTCGTGATGCCCGAGCGCGAGGCCATCCGCGAGCGTATCGACCGCCGTTTCGAGGTCATGATGGGGGAGGGCGCGCTCGACGAGGTGGCACGCCTGCACGAGCGCCGGCTCGACCCGCTGCTGCCGGTGATGCGAGCCCATGGCGTGCCGGGCCTGATCGCGCATCTCGATGGCGGCTTGTCCCTCGCCGATGCGATCGCGCGCGGCCAGGCCGACACGCGCGCCTACGCCAAGCGGCAGGTCACCTGGTTCCGGCACCAGATGCCGGACTGGCAGGCTGTCGCGCCCGAGGTTGCGCTCGAGACCGCCCTGCGCGCACTTGACCTCTCGGCCTGAGGCTCAGGCGGCCACGGCCAGGACGGCTTCGGCCAGCCTGATGCAGTCGCGCCCGTCATTCTTGGCGCTGTAGAGCGCCCGGTCGGCGCGTTCGATGAAGGCGGTGAAGTTTTCGCCTGCCTGGTGCGTCGCGATCCCGAAGCTTGCGGAGACCGCGAGCGCCAGCGTCTCCGATACCGGCAAGGCGCGCATCGAGAGCGCGTTCTGGATCCGCTCCGCCATGCGCTGCGCCGCCGCGCTGCCAGCGTCTGGCAGGAAGACGGCGAACTCCTCGCCGCCGAAACGCCCGACGAGATCGCGTGGCGACCGCACCATGCCGAGAAGCAGATCGGCAAAAGCCCGGATCACGGCATCACCTGCCGCATGGCCATAGCTGTCGTTCACACTCTTGAAGTGATCGAGATCGACGATGATCAGCGCGGTGTTCTCGCCACGCTCGGCGCAGGCCGCGATCTCGGCGTTGGCTCGCTCGACGAAGGAGCGCCGGTTGAGAAGCGCGGTCAGCGGATCGGTATCGGCAAGGCGGCGGAGCTCCTGTTCGCGCTCCTCGCGCTCGCCGATCTCCTGCGAGAGGGCCCGGCGCGTAGCGCGTTCCCTGCCGATCTCCAGGGCGAGCGTCGCAGCACGGCTCTGCAAGGTCTGGTTGGCGACCATGAGTTCCGAGATATCGGTCATGGTCAGCACGAGCCCGTCGCCCAGCGGCGCCAATGCGATCTGCAGCCAGGTCAAGCGCCCGTCGAGGCTGAACGAAGTCTCGATCATGTCGGCGCGGCGCAATTCGATGGCGATAAGGCAGCGCTGCCAGAGCGCATCGTCGCGCAGAAATGGCAAGCTCTCGCGAACGTCGCAGTCCTGCAGGTTGTCCTCGGGCCGGCCGGCGATGGCAGCCGCGCGCTGGTTGGCTGTGACGATCACTGCGCGCTCGATCTGCCCGCCGGAGTCGCGAATGGCGCGCAGCGCCACGATCCCCGATGTCGAGGTCTGGAGGATCGCCGTGAGCAGGTCCTCCTGGAAACGGAGCACCCTGCCGAACACGATCAGAAGTTGGCCGCCATCGCGCCTCTGCGTCGGCAGGATCAGTCTTTCCCAGAGGCATATGCCACTGGAGCGCATCGAGCGGTGGACGGTGTAGAGCGGCTTGCCGTCGGCCAGCGCCTGGGCGTAGCAAGCCGCCGTGAAGGTCGCGACCTCGGGGGTCATGATCGAGGTGCGCTTGCCTAGGCGGTTCTCGCCCAGCTGCCGCGCGAGCTCCTCACCGAAGTAGACATAGGTGTACTCGCCGTCGCCCGTCGGGGCGATCACCATCACATCGTCGCCGAAGCGCGGCATGATGGCGGTTGCAAAGGCTTCGTGATCAATGACAGGGGCGGCTTCGCAATGCTGCGCGTAGAGTTGCAGCAATTCGCCGACCTCTGTCGCGTGAGCACGCTCCGCGATATTTTCGGTGTGAACTTCCTGATACATCAGCGACCTGACCCCGACTGGCGCGCACGGTAACCAGCGACGCTTGAGAAAGTGTTCCCTTTGGTCAGGCGATTTGCGGCAACTTCGACTTGCCATCGCGCATGGGCTGCGATGACCGGCCAGCAGCGCATTCCCGCTTGACCGTGGCGAAGCCCTCGGCTAGCGTCCGGCATCGCAAAGGTTTGGATTTCGCTATGCGCAAGCTTATTATCGTACGGGTGCGCTGGTAGGGGCCGGTTCCAAGAGAACCGCGCGTCCCCGACGCCAGCGCATGTTCAGGCCCCTCCGAGGGCCTTTTTTATTGCCGATTTTTCCCCACCCACTTGCTACCCCATCTGCTGCAGGAGAGCGTTATGAGCGAGAAGATGACCGGAGCCGAAATGGTCGTCCGCGCGCTTCAGGATCAGGGCGTCGAACATCTGTTCGGCTACCCCGGCGGCGCGGTGTTGCCGATCTATGATGCGCTGTTCCAGCAGGACAAGGTCAAGCACGTGCTCGTGCGGCACGAGCAGGGCGCGGTTCACGCCGCCGAGGGCTATGCCCGCTCGGGGCCGGGCAAGGTCGGCTGCGTGCTCGTCACCTCCGGCCCCGGCGCGACCAACGCCGTCACCGGCCTGACCGATGCGCTGCTGGATTCGATCCCGATCGTCGTCATCACGGGCCAGGTCCCGACACATCTGATCGGCTCCGACGCCTTCCAGGAGTGCGATACGGTCGGCATCACGCGGTCCTGTACCAAGCACAACTACCTGGTGAAGAGCATCGCGGATCTGCCGCGCATCCTGCACGAGGCCTTCTTCGTCGCGGCCAATGGTCGGCCCGGTCCCGTCGTCATCGACATCCCCAAGGACATCCAGTTCGCAACGGGCTCCTACAGCCGTCCGCGCGACAACCAGCACAAGACCTATCGACCTACGGTCAAGGGCGACCTCAACAAGATCAAGGCGGCCGTCGAGCTGATCGCGTCCGCGAAAAAGCCTGTCTTCTATACCGGCGGCGGCGTCATCAACTCCGGCCCGCACGCCTCGGCGTTGCTGCGCGAGCTGGCGCACCTGACAGGCTATCCCGTGACTTCGACGCTGATGGGCCTGGGAGCGTTTCCGGCCGCTGACAAGCAGTGGCTCGGCATGTTGGGCATGCACGGCACCTACGAGGCCAACCTCGCGATGCATGACTGCGATGTCATGATCAACATCGGCGCGCGCTTCGACGACCGCATCACCGGGCGTCTCGACGGCTTCTCGCCGCGTTCGCGGAAGATCCACGTCGATATCGATCCCTCCTCGATCAACAAGACCGTCAAGATCGACATCGGCATCATCGGCGACTGCGCCCATGTCCTGGAGGACATGGTCCGGATCTGGCGCGAAACCTCGCCGCAGGTCGACAAGACCGCGCTGGCTGCGTGGTGGGCGCAGATCGACGGCTGGCGCGGCCGCAACAGCCTCGGCTACAAGAATTCGAGCGAGATCATCAAGCCGCAATACGCGCTCGAGCGGCTGCATGCGCTGACCAAGGATCGAGATACCTACATCACGACCGAGGTCGGCCAGCACCAGATGTGGGCGGCGCAGTATCTCCAATTCCAGGAGCCCAACCGCTGGATGACCTCCGGTGGCCTCGGCACCATGGGCTACGGCCTGCCGGCCGCCATCGGCGTGCAGATGAAGCATCCGAAGGCGCTGGTCATCGATGTCGCGGGCGAAGCCTCGATCCTGATGAACATGCAGGAGATGTCGACGGCGGTTCAGTACCGGCTGCCCGTCAAGATCTTCATCCTGAACAACCAGTACATGGGCATGGTGCGCCAGTGGCAGGAATTGCTGCATGGCGGGCGCTATTCGGAGAGCTATTCGGAGTCGCTGCCCGACTTTGTGAAGCTGGCCGAGGCCTATGGCGGGCATGGCATCCGCTGCTCCGACCCCGCCCAGCTCGACGCGGCGATCATGGAAATGATCGACAGTCCCAAGCCGGTGATCTTCGACTGCCTCGTCGCGAAGCAAGAGAACTGCTTCCCGATGATCCCCTCGGGCAAGGCGCATAACGAGATGATCCTGCCCGATTTCGAAGGCGATACCGGCGAGATCATCGACGCCAAGGGCAAGCAGCTGGTCTGAAGCACTCCGCCATTGCGAGCGCAGCGACGCAATCCAGAGCCGGCAGCGCTTGATGCCCCCTGGATTGCTTCAATCGCTGCGCTCCTCGCAATGACGCGCAGCGCCGTGCCATGTTTCGGAGCAAGACCATGACGACAATCGGCCTGATCGGCGGGATGAGCTGGGAGTCGACGGCGGTCTATTACCGCCTGCTCAACGAGGGCGTGCGGGCTCGCTTGGGTGGCCTTCATTCGGCAGACGTCATGCTGCACTCGCTCGACTTCTCTGAGGTCGCCGAGATGCAGGCCAAGGGCGACTGGGATGCCGCGGGGAATATCCTCGCCGACAGTGCCCGGCGGCTCCAGAATGCCGGCGTCGGCTGCATCCTGTTGTGCACCAACACCATGCACAAGCTGGCAGACAGCATCACCTCCGCCACAAACGTGCCGTTCCTGCATCTCGCCGATGTCACCGCCAAGGCGATCAAGCGCAGCCCGTCGCGGCGGCCGCTGCTGCTGGCGACGCGCTTCACCATGGAGCAGCGCTTCTATCGCGACCGTCTGGCCGCCTTCGGCGTCGAGACGCTGGTGCCCGATGCCGCCCAGCGCGGCGAGGTTCATCGCATCATCTATGAGGAGCTGTGCCGGGGCGTGGTCTCGCCGGCTTCCAAGGCGCGCTATCTCGACATCGTGGCCGAGGCGGTCGAGCAGGGCGCGGACGGCGTCATCCTCGGCTGCACCGAGATCACGCTTCTGGTCTCGCAGGCCGATTTCGGCATACCGGTGTTCGACACGACGGCGCTGCATGTCGAAGCCGCACTCGATTTCCTCGGGAACGCCGAGAGCGTTGCGGCATGAAGCTCCTGATCGGCAACAAGTGCTACTCGTCCTGGTCGCTGCGCGCCTGGCTGTTGATGCGCGCCAAGGGCCTGCCCTTCGAGGAGATCATGGTCCTGCTCGACCAGCCGGGCTTCAAGGACACGATCTTCCGGCATGCGCCGGGCAGCGGCGGTACCGTCCCGACATTGGTCGACGGTCCGTTCGCGGTCTGGGAGACGCTCGCGATCGCCGAGTATCTCCATGAGAAACACCCCCATCACGGCATCTGGCCGCGCGATGGCGCGGCGCGGGCCCATGCCCGCGCGATCGCCAGCGAGATGCATGGCGGCTTCGGCGCCCTGCGCAACGCCTGCCCGATGAACCTCGGCAAGCGCTACGCAGCCCGGGACCGGGGAGAGGGCGTGGCAAGAGACGTCGCGCGCATCTGCACGATCTGGCGTGAGGCGCGCGAGCGCTTCGGCATCAAGGCGGGCGGCGCCTTCCTGTTCGGCGCCTTCTCGGCCGCGGATGCCATGTTCGCGCCGGTCGTGACCCGGCTCGACACCTATGCGATCCCCGTCGATCCGGTATCGGCGACCTATATGCGCGCAATGCTCGATCTGCCGGCCTATCGCGACTGGCTCGCGGCCGGGCTGTCCGAGCCCTGGGTCGTGGAGCATGACGAGGTCGATGAGCCCGCCATCGCCCAGTTGCGCAAATAACCTGATCCCATCATCTCCCGCTCACAGGTTCTGACATGCCGAATTCTGCTTCCCACTACCCCAATGCCCCGGTCGCCCAGCCCATCGCCCGCCATACGCTGGCAGTGATCGTCGACAACGAGCCCGGCGTGCTCGCGCGGATTGCGGGACTGTTCTCCGGACGCGGCTACAACATCGAGAGCCTGACCGTCTCCGAGACCGAGCATGACAAGCACGTCTCGCGCATCACCGTGGTGACCTCGGGCACGGCCAATGTGATCGACCAGATCAAGGCGCATCTCGACCGTCTGGTGCCGGTGCACCGCGTCGTCGACCTCACCCTCCAGGGCGAGGCGCTGGAGCGCGAACTGGCCCTCATCAAGGTGGTTGGCAAGGGCGATTATCGCGTCGAGGCGATGCGGCTTGCCGCGGCGTTCGGGGCCCGCACGCTCGATGCTTCGCTGACCTCCTTCGTCTTCGAGCTCACCGGTTCGACCGACGAGATCGAGCGTTTCATCAAGCTGATGACTGCCGTCGGTTTGACGGAAGTCTCGCGCACCGGCATCGCGGCCATGAGCCGTGGTCCCGACGCGATGTAATTTCCGGATATCCTTCCCGAACTCTGCCTAGTCTCGCTGCTGCGGGTGAGGCGCGCATGATCGAGCGCCGCGCACACAGGCTTGGCTATCTGGGCTGCCAGCCCGACGGGTTTCCCGGCTTGCGCGTCAGCCCTGATTGCTTTCGCTCCTGGTCGACCATGACGGAGTTGCCATGACCATCTCTCTCGAACAGATCGCGCTCGGGCTCGGCATTCTCGGCTTCGGTTGCTTTGCCTGGCCGATCATCCAGCGGCTCAACGGCCGGGCTTCCGCGGAGGCGCCCGGCAGCGGCAAGAGCCTGCGCTCGCCGGTATGGTGGGCAGGCTTTGTCCTGACGATCGCGGCGATCTTCCTGCAGCGGATAGCGGCGCAGCAGGCTGCCGGGGCCTGACCCGCCTCAGCCGCTGAAGCCGCCTTCGTCGAGGAAGGCGCGCTCCGCCGGTGTCGTGGCGCGGCCAAGCACCGGGTTGCGATGCGGAAAGCGGCCGAAGTCGCGGATGATGTCGCGGTGGATCTCGGCGAACTTGACGCCCTCGGCATCGTCCGACGCGGCGCAAAGGTGGATGCATCGCTCCTGATGGTCGAGGTCTTCGGCATGCATGTAGGGCATGTAGAGGAAACGACGCTCGATCACGTCGAAATCCTGGTCGAAGCCGCGCGCGATGGCGCGTTCTGCGATTCCCAGCGCCTGCGCATCGGTGGCGAAAGCCTGGGCCGAACCGCGAAACAGGTTGCGCGGAAACTGGTCCAGCAGGATCAGAAGGGCATAGCTCCCCTCGGGCGTGGCCTCCCAATCCGACAACTCGCCAGCGGCTGCTGCCAGATGCGTGTCGAGGAAGCGGGCGCGGATCGCAGCGTCAAAGGCCTCGTCCTTCGTAAACCATTTTCCCGGACCGGCTTGCCGCCAGTATCCGGTGACATCGGCAATCGAGGCGAGGTGAGGCAGGGCTGTAGGCATCGCGGCTTCCTGGAGGCTTTCTTCGGTCATCCTGAGATAGGGAGGACGATGGCTGCAAACAATCGCCGGTGCTCCCTTGCGGACCCCGACGCTCTGCGCTAAATGACCGAACCGTAACGTACGGTACGGCAGATTTCGCGGCTTACAAGCGACCATGGCGGCAACGCAGACCACATTCGACAGCGAGCCCGAGGAGCCGACTTCCCGTCAGGAAGCCGTGCTCAATGCCGTGCTCGAACTGATGGTGGAGGAGGGCGACCAACTCACCATGAATGCGGTGGCGCGCCGGGCGAGCTGTTCCAAGGAAACGCTGTACAAGTGGTTCGGCGATCGGGACGGCCTGCTGACCGCAACCGTGCGCTGGCAGGCGGCCCGCGTCCGCGCCGGCGAATACGATCGGCAGACGCTCGATATCTCGGCCCTGCGCGACAGCCTCAAGGATTTCGCCGCCAACTGGCTGACCGTGATCTCGGGCCCGACCTCGATCGCGCTGAACCGGCTCGCGATCGGCCATGCCGCCTCGCGCAAAAGCAATCTCGGCGGCATCGTGCTGGCCAATGGGCGGCTGGCCATCGGCGAACGCCTGCGGCCGGTTCTGGAAGCCGGGCGCGAAGCGGGGCTCCTCGATTTTGAGGATGCCGAGACGACCTTTCGTACATTTTTCGGCCTGGTCGGACGCGACGTCCAGATCCGGCTGCTGCTCGGCGACCGGATGGAGCTCAGCAGCGCCGAGATCGAGCGCGACGCCGCCCGGGCCACAGACCAGTTTCTCGCACTTCACGGACGGGCGAAGCCCGAACCGAAAGCCTGAAAAGACCACCAAACCCCAAGGAAGGACGTTTCAAAATGCGCGTTTATTACGATCGTGATGCCGACATCAACCTGATCAAGGGCAAGAAGGTCTGCATCGTCGGTTACGGCTCGCAGGGCCACGCCCATGCGCTCAACCTGCGTGATTCCGGCGTCAAGGACATCATCATTGCGCTGAAGGCCGGTTCGGCCACCCGCAAGAAGGCCGAGGAAGCCGGCTTCACCGTCATGACCCCGAGCGAGGCTGCAAAAGTCTCGGACATCATGATGATGCTGACCCCCGACGAACTGCAGGGCGACATCTATCGTGACGAGTTGCACGGCAACATGAAGGAGGGCGCCGCCCTTCTGTTCGCCCACGGCCTGAACGTCCACTTCAACCTGATCGAGCCCCGCAAGGACCTCGACGTGCTGATGGTCGCCCCCAAGGGCCCCGGCCACACCGTGCGCTCCGAGTATCAGCGCGGCGGCGGCGTGCCGACCCTGATCGCGATCCACCAGGACGCGACCGGCAACGCCCATGACCTCGGCCTGTCCTACGCCTCGGCCAATGGCGGCGGTCGCGCCGGCATCATCGAGACGACCTTCAAGGAAGAGTGCGAGACCGATCTGTTCGGCGAGCAGGTCGTGCTCTGCGGCGGTCTGGTCGAGCTGATCAAGGCCGGCTACGAGACGCTGACCGAGGCCGGCTACGCACCCGAAATGGCCTATTTCGAGTGCCTGCACGAAGTGAAGCTGATCGTCGACCTGATCTATGAGGGCGGCATCGCGAACATGAACTACTCGATCTCGAACACCGCCGAATTCGGCGAGTACGTGACGGGTCCGCGCATCATCACCGCCGAGACCAAGGCCGAGATGAAGCGCGTGCTGACCGACATCCAGTCGGGCAAGTTCACCCGCGACTGGATGCTCGAGAACAAGGTCAACCAGACCTCGTTCAAGGCCACCCGCGCCCGTTACGCTGCTCATCCGATCGAGGAAGTCGGCGCCAAGCTGCGCGACATGATGCCCTGGATCAAGGCCAAGGCCCTGGTCGACAAGACCAAGAACTGAGCTGCTGCGCCTGAAGCGCCGGGGCCGCCGGAAAGCCCGCAATCCGGTTCATCGGCTTGCGGGCTTGAGTCAGCCCTGCGCTTCAACGCTTTGGCAAGGTTAATGAATCGGTAATTTTGTGAGGGGCGGGTGCAGTGATGCGCCCGCCCTTTCCCGTGTAACGGCACCTTCGCGTCGCCTGAAACCGGAACCTCTGCGGCGGCGGCCCGTTGTTGTTTGCAGGCGGGGACGTAGCGGGAGCAAGACATGGCACGGCAGCAGGATTTCGACGAGCGGGCAGTGCGCGAACACTATCGCGCGCTTCAGGAGCGCCAGGCGAAAGTCGAGGTTGCCGAGCAGAACGATGATGACAGCTGGATATTGCCCGTGTCGCTTTTTGGCGCCTTGGCCGTGGCCCTGATGCTGACCGCGTTCTTGTGAACCGGCCGGGCCGAATACACCTAGGGAGGCGGATATGACGATCGAGGCGGAAGATCGCGCCAAGGCGCAGTCCGAGGGCGTTCGAGGCGGCGATATCGTCAGGCCCATGCGGGCCGATGATCACAGCAGCGCTGATCCTGCAATCGAGACACCAGTCGAGGCGCGCCAGGGCTTCCTGGGGAAGCCGGTGCTGATGGTGTTGTGCGGAGGCCTGCTCCTGACGGTCGTCGCCTGGATCGCGGTTCATTTCCTGGCGTACTAAGCCTGCCCTGACAGAATGTTCCTACGGCACGCAAATCTTTGACCAACGCGATGGAGGCTGACCATGCATATGCTCAAGCTCATCGATGGCCGCGTCGGCGCCAGCATGGCGTTGGCGCTGTCACTTGCGGTTCTGATGGCTGTGGTGCTCGGCCTTGCCTGAGCGGATTGGCGTCAATCAGGGCCACTTCACGCCGCTATGCGTGACGAACTCGGCAAGCCGGCCTGCGCCATAGAGCAGGCCGAAGCCCCAGGCGGTGGATGCGATCCAGTTTGCGATCTGGAACGGCCAGAACGGCATCTGCACGATCCCTGCGACGATGGCGATCACCGCTCGCAGCGGCCCGAAGAAGTGGCCGATCAGGATGCTGGCAACTCCCCATTTCTCGAAGAAGGCGTGGCCCCGCGCGAGCAGTGCCGGATTGTCCTTGAACGGCCAGTGATGGTCGACGCGCGGGCCCAGCACGACACCGGCCCAGTATGAAATCCAGAAGCCACAGCCGGCGCCCAGCGACGCCGCGAATGCCAGGGGAACAAGGTTGAGGCCCGATGCGCCCGCCGCGACCCCGAAGGCGGTGAAGAAGACCGTCGCCGGCACGATCCAGGACAGCACCGCGACGCATTCCGCAAACGCCACCAGAAAGACGATCGGCAGCGCCCATTCCTGGTTGGCACGCATGAACTCGACCAGAGCCTGCATCCAGAGTTCGAACTGAGCCATGATGCGCGGGGTCTCTCGATGCAGGGTCAGGGCTTATCGCTGCGG
Organism: Allobosea sp. P1_B10; assembly: GCF_056406735.1. Taxonomy (NCBI): domain Bacteria; kingdom Pseudomonadati; phylum Pseudomonadota; class Alphaproteobacteria; order Hyphomicrobiales; family Alloboseaceae; genus Allobosea; species Allobosea sp. P1_B10. Next base: position 492,308 of record NZ_JBFTZP010000002.1, read on the forward strand.
CAGCACGGTTGTGCAAGCCGACGCCCGAGCCGCATCGTGTCCGACGAAGGGCGGCTTTGCCTTGCTGCCACGATGTCCTAGTCTTCCACCCAAAGACGCAGATCCAGGGAGCGGCCGGTGCTTGACGCCAGTGCCGCCCGGCGACGGGGAAACGGGGTTCATGGAGACGCCACATCGTCCGCAACGCGAGGCGGGAGCCGTCGACGCGTCTGCGGGGCCGCTCGCGGTCGACCTCAAGGGGCTCGACATCACCTTCCATATCGAGGGAGGGGCTCGCTACAAGGCCGTCACCGGCATCGATCTGAGCGTGCGGGCCGGCGAGTTCGTCTCGGTCGTGGGACCGACCGGCTGCGGCAAGTCGACCTTGCTCAATGCCGCGGCGGGTCTGCTGACGCCGTCCGCCGGCACCGTCGGGATTTTCGGCAAGCCGCTTTCGGGGCTCAACCGCCGGGCCGGTTACCTCTTCCAGGCCGATGCCCTGATGCCGTGGAAAACGGCGCTCGACAACGTCAAGGTCGCGCTGGAGCCGATGGGCGTGCCCGATGCGGAAGCCGACGCCAAGGCGCGCGAATGGCTTGGCCGCGTGGGGTTGCGCGCTTTCGTCGACCGCTATCCGCACATGCTGTCGGGCGGCCAGCGCAAGCGCGTGGCTCTCGCGCAGATGCTGATCCGCAATCCGGAAATCCTGCTGATGGACGAGCCCTTCGGGCCGCTCGACGCGCAGACCCGGCAGATCATGGGCAATCTGCTGCTCGATCTCTGGTCGAAGGACCGCAAGGCGCTGATGTTCGTCACTCACGACCTCGAGGAGGCTATCGCATTGTCGGACCGTGTGGTGGTGATGTCGGCGGGACCCGCTGCGGGCATCGTGGCGGACTACAAGGTGCCTCTGCCGCGCCCGCGCGACATCGCCGAAATCAGGCTCGAAAAGGCCTTTCACGAGATCCACCGCGACATCTGGGCCTCGCTCAGGGTCGAGGTCCAGAAGGCCTATGCGATGGGCGATGGTCGCGAACTCGTAGCGGGAGAGGCGTCGTGAACCGCATCAAGCTGCTCCTGCTTCAGATCCTCGTGATGATCGTGGCGCTGGGGATCTGGCATATCGTCACGGTCTTCCCGCTGTTTGGCGAGGTCAAGACGACGCAGTTCTTCTTCTCGACGCCGGCCGATGTTCTGCTCAGGACCTGGAAGCAGCTCACCGGCAGCGAGATCTACTATCATCTCGGCATCACGTTGACGGAGACCGTGCTCGCCTTCGTGATCGGCTCGGCGGCAGGCATCCTGTTCGGCTTCGCCTTCGCCCGCAATGCGCTTCTGGCGGCGGTGTTCGACCCCTACATCAAGGCCGCAAATGCGCTGCCGCGCGTCGTGCTGGCGCCGATCTTCGCGCTCTGGTTCGGGCTGGGCATCTGGTCGAAGGTCGCGCTCGGCTTCACGCTGGTCTTCTTCATCGTCTTCTTCAACGTCTACCAGGGCGTGCGCGAGGTCTCGCCGACTGTGCTCGCCAATGCGCGGATGCTCGGCATGAACGAGCGCCAGCTGTTCAAGCACGTCTATTGGCCTTCCGCGCTGACCTGGATGTTCTCGTCGCTGCACACCTCGGTGGGCTTCGCGCTGGTCGGCGCCGTCGTCGGCGAATATCTCGGCTCGTCGGCAGGGCTCGGCTACAAGATCCACGAGGCTGAAAGCGTCTTCGACGTGACCGGCGTGTTCTCCGGCATGCTGATCCTGGCGATCTTCGTGATCGCGATAGATGCCGTGGTCACCATGGTCGAGAAGCGGCTGCTGGTCTGGCGCCCCGGCCAGAGCTCGACGACAGCGACATGAGCCCGTCATTGCGAGCGCTGCCCTGTCCGTCATTGCGAGCGAAGCGAAGCAATCCAGCCTGCTGCGCTCTACGGCCTTCTGGATTGCTTCGCTGCGCTCGCAATGACGGGGCTGAGCTGTCCTTGCCCACGACCGGAGACCTAGCCTAACCTTTCGTCATCGATGCGCTCGCAAGAAGCGCGCAACGTTCAACCGGAGAAAACGCCATGAATTTCACCCGCCGCGCCGCGCTTGCCGCGCTCGCATTGTCGACCTCGCTTGGCTTCGCCGCCTCGGGCGCGCTTGCCCAGAATGCCGAAAAGCCGAAGCTGACGCTGGGCGTCGGCGGCAAGCAGTTGCTGTACTATCTCCCGCTCACGGTCGCGGAGAAGAAGGGCTTCTTCAAGGAGCAGGGCCTCGACGTCGAGATCAACGATTTCGGTGGCGGCGCGAAGTCGCTGCAGGCGCTGGTCGGCGGGTCCGTGGACGTTGTCACCGGCGCCTATGAGCACACCATCCGGATGCAGGCCAAGGGCCAGGACATCCGCGCCGTGATCGAGCTCGGGCGCTTCCCGGCCATCACCATCGCGGTGCGCAAGGATCTGGCCGACAAGGTCAAGTCGGCTGCGGATTTCAAGGGGCTGAAGATCGGTGTCACGGCCCCGGGTTCATCGACCTCGCTGACCGCGCAATACGCCATGGTCAAGGCTGGCTTGAAGGCCACTGACGCGCCGATCGTCGGCGTTGGCGCCGGCGCGAGCGCTGTCGCGGCGATCAAGCAGAAGCAGGTCGATATCATCTCCCATCTCGACCCGGTGACCTCGAAGCTCGAGGCCGATGGCGACGTCGTCGCGCTGATCGATACCCGCACCGAGGCCGGTACCAAGGCACTGTTTGGCGGCTCGAACCCGGCAGCCGTGCTCTATCTCAAGAACGACTTCGCCGAAAAGAACCCGGTGACGACGCAGAAGCTGGTCAATGCGCTCTACAGGTCGCTGAAATGGCTCGAGACCGCCAAGCCCGAGGATGTCGCCAATCTCGTGCCGGAGGAGTTCCTGCTCGGCGACCGGCCGCTCTATCTGCGCGCGGTCAAGAACTCGCAGGAGAGCTATTCGCGCACCGGCATCTCCACGCCCGACGCGATGAAGAGCATGTATGACTCGCTCAAGCTGCTCGATCCCGAGCTCTCCAGCTCGAATGTCGACCTGACCAAGACGTTCATCGAAACCTTCGCGAAGAAGGCCGCAGCCGGCTCATAAGGGTTACTCGACAGGCGCGGGCGCCCCGGTCAAACTCCTCTTTTGACCTAGGGAGAGGGACCATGACCGGGCGCACCGCGATCGAGACCTTGATCCACGAGACCTATGCGGCGCGCTGCCGTGGCGATCTCGACGGGTTGATGAGCAATCTCCACCCGGAGTGCAGCTACCGCCTGATCGGCGCGGCGCAGGTTGCGCCGATGTGCGGGGAGACCTGCGGGCACACTGCCGTCCGCAGCCAGATGGCCGACCTGATCCGCACCTTCGTCTTCTCCGACGTCGAGCCGCTGAGCCTGACAGTCGATGGCGATCGCGCAGCCTATCGCTGGCGCGCTAAGGTGACGTTCACACCCAATGGGCGCAGCGAGGACGTCGACATCATAGAGCTGATCGAGATCGCTGACGGCAAGGTCAGGCGGGTCGAGGAATTCACCGACACCACGGTCGTGATGCGGCTGACCTCGGCCTGAGCGAGGCGGCCCGATCGTGGCCGCTGGCGCTTTGGATTTGCCGTGGGGCTTGCTGAGCGGCTAGAGCTTGTCGTCTCGCCATCGAGTCCCGGTGCCATGAATATCCTGTCCATCCAGTCGCATGTCGCCTTCGGCCATGTCGGCAACGCTTCAGCCGTCTTCCCGATGCAGCGCCTGGGCGTCGAGGTCTGGCCGATCCATACGGTGCAGTTCTCGAACCATACCGGCTACGGCGCCTGGAAGGGTCGCGTCTTCGACGGCGGCATGATCGACGAGGTGATGGAGGGCATCGCGGAGCGCGGCGTCCTCCCGTCCTGCGACGGTTTGCTCTCGGGCTATATGGGCTCGGCCGATATCGGCCATGCGATCCTGTCGGCGGTGGAGCGGGTGCGCGGCGCCAATCCCAAGGCCCTGTATTGCTGCGATCCGGTGATCGGGGATGTCGGGCGCGGCGTGTTCGTGCGCCCAGGCATTCCCGAGTTCATGCGCGAACAGGCGGTGCCGGCGGCGGACATCGTGACGCCCAACCAGTTCGAGTTGGAACTGCTGACCGATATCGAGATCCGGACGATCGCCGATGCGCATCGCGCGGTAGATGCCTTGCGCGATGCCGGTCCCAAGGTCGTCCTCGTGACCTCGCTGGTCACGGACGAAACGCCCGCGGATTCGATCGACATGATGGCTGCCGATGCCAAGGGGGCGTACCGCGTGCGCACGCCGAAGCTCGATGTCAGCGTCAACGGAGCGGGTGATGCGATCGCGGCGCTGTTTTTCGTGCATTACCTGCGCGAGCAATCTGCGGCGGCGGCATTGGCCAAGGCGGCATCCTCGATATTCGGGCTGCTGCGGCGAACCAAGGAAGCAGGCTCGCGGGAAATTTTGATGGTGGCGGCGCAGGACGAGTTCGTGACGCCCTCGCAGCAATTCGTGCCGGAAGCGATCTGAACCGGATGAAGCTGCGCATCGGCACCTTCAATGTCGAGAACCTGTTGACGCGCCATCGCTTCGCACCCGGTGGCCGCACCGATACGGCCGCGGCGATGTCCCTGTTCCACTTCCCCCGTGCCGACGAACGCGACGCGGTCGAGCGCTCTCTGGCCGTGGCGCTGGAGGACGACAAGCGTCAGATGACGGCGCTCGCCATCGCCGAGGCGCAGGCGGATCTCTGGATGTTTCAGGAGGTCGACTCGCTGGCCAGCCTTCAGGCCTTCTTCGCCAATTACGTCCACCGCATCGCCGATCATCGCTACGGCCATTTCACGCTGATCGACGGCAATGACCGGCGCAACATCGACATTGGCTTCGCGGCGCGGCGCGATCTTGTGGCACCGGCGCAGGTCTCCGTCCGCTCGCACAAGGATCTGACCTTCGCCGAAGCGGGGGTGCATGACCGCGACCTCGCCGCGTTGGGCATCGCGGCCGACGGCAAGGTCTTTGCGCGCGACTGCCTCGAGGTCATGCTCGATTTCGGCGACCGTTCCCTGAGCCTGTTCGGATGCCACCTGAAGTCCATGAACAATGGTCGCGACGACGGAAGGCAGGCGACCCTGCCGGTGCGGCGGGCGGAGGCGAGGGCGGTCAAGTGGCTGGCGCAGCAGCGCTTCGGTGCCAACTGGCGGCGGGCAAACTGGATCGTGCTCGGTGATCTCAACGCCTATCGTGTGGGCATAGGCCCCCTCGGCGAAACCCTCGACGAGGGCGAGAGCGGCATGGAGCCGCTACTGCAGGATTTCGCGGTCGAGACAATGGACACGTTGCCGCCGCATGAGCGCTGGACGCATTTCCGGCGCTTCTGGTCGGAGGAACTGCAGCGCCTCGTCGAGACGCATATGCCGCTCGACCACATCCTGCTGTCGCCCGCGCTTGCAGCCGCCAATCCCAGCCCGGCGATGCAGATGATTCGGCGCGGCTTGCCGTATCGCGTGCCGCTCGACCCCCGCGAGCCCGACCGCAGCATGGCGAGGCTCGCCACCAGCGCCGACCGTTACCCGCGTGTCGGCTGGGACCGGCCCAAGGCCTCCGACCACTGTCCGCTGACCGTCGACCTCGTGATCCCGGCAGGAGCCTCGCAATGAAGCGCCGTTTCGTCACGCTCGATGTCTTCACCACGCGGCCCAATGCCGGCAACCCGCTCGCGATCGTGCTCGATGCCGACGGACTCGCCACGGAGGGGATGCAGGCCATCGCGCGCGAGTTCAACCTGTCCGAAACGGTGTTCGTGCAGCCGCCTACGGATGCCGGGCACCGGGCGTCCCTGCGGATCTTCACGCCGGGCCAGGAACTGCCCTTCGCCGGACATCCCACCGTCGGGACGGCGGTGCTGCTTGCCCTGCGCGATGCAGCCGCCGGCAAAGGCAGCAACGTACTCGTGCTGCACGAAAAGGTCGGACCCGTGACCTGTGCGGTCTCGGTGCTGGGCGACGGGCGGGGCAGGGCCGTGTTCACGCTGCCGCGCTTGCCCCAGGAGATCGAGCAGCCCGCCGGGCTGGCGCTTCTTGCGGGTGCGCTCGGCCTCGAGCGGCGCGAGATCGGTTTCGACAGCCACGCGCCCAGCGTGTTCTCGGCGGGCCTCGGCTTCACTTTGGTGCCGGTATCGACGCGGGCGGCCGTCGCGCGGGTCCGGATCGACACAGGCCTCTGGACGCAGGCGATGAGACCGGCCAGCAACCCCGCAGTCTTCGCCTATTGTCGCGAGACCGTGGAAGCCGGTCACCATTTCCACGCGCGCATGTTCGCGCCTGCCATGGGTATCGGCGAGGATCCGGCGACGGGCTCTGCCGTGGCGGCGTTCGCCGGCGCGATCATGCGCTTTGACCGGCCCGGCGATGGCGAGCATCGCTTCGTCATCGAGCAGGGCTACGAGATGGCACGCCCCTCCCAGATCAGCCTGGAACTGACCGTTGCAAATGGCGCGCTGGTTTCGGCGCGCATCGGAGGCTCGGCCGTCATGGTCAGCGAGGGCGTGCTGCTGTGAGCGCGATGGGGCAGGGCGGCATCGTCAATGGTGCGATCATGCCGCTGGCGGGACTCGAGGCGCGCATAGAACCCTATGACTGGGTCTTCAAGCGCGAGAACGAGCGTGAAATCGCGGCTCATTGGGCCGAGATCAGCGGCGGCAAGCCCGCCATGTTCGACGGCAGGGTGATGCTGCAGCATCGCGCCACCATCGAGAACGGCGTTTTCCGCGCCGGCTATTTCGAGACAGATTACTCCGCATTCATGAGCTGGCGCGATTTCGGCCACCCCGGCCCGATCGTGCGAAACGGCTTCGCGATGGCGGCGCTGAGGGCCGCAGACGGTGCATTTCTCTGCGGCGTCATGGGCGCGCACACCGCCAATCCCGGAAAGGTCTATTTCGCAGCCGGCACGCCCGACCGCGAGGATGCGCGTGCCGACGGCACGCTCGACCTCGCTGGCAGCGTCACGCGCGAACTCGGTGAGGAGACCGGCCTGAGGCTCGACGAGATCGAGGTCGAGGACAGCTGGACCGCCGTGATCCTGCCCGGCCGCATCGCCTTCATGCGGCCCGTGCTCGTGCCCATGCCGGCCGAGGAGGCGCGGGCGCTGATGCTGGCGCGGATGTCGACGCAGGCCGAGCCCGAGCTTTCCGACATCGTGATCGTGCGCGGGCCCCCTGATGCCGACCGCTTCGACATGCCGCCCTTCATGCGGCCTTATCTCGACCATATCTGGAGGCAGGACCGACAGCCCGGTCCCGCCGCGACCTGAACCCGGACATTTGCAATGACGCTTGCTCCTGAAGCCCTGCCGCTGCCCAAAGACAATCCCTTCGCCGCAGCCTGGCAGACGCCGTTCGGCCTGCCGCCCTTCGGTGACATCAGGCCGGAGCATATCCAGCCGGCCTTCGAGGCGGCACTGGCCAAGCACAAGGACGAGATCGCGGCGATCATGGCCGACCCCGCAGCGCCCGACTTCACCAACACGATCGAGGCGCTGGAGCGGGCAGGGCGCGCGCTCAGCCGTGTCGGCGGCGTGTTCTACAACCTGACCGGCGCCGATACGAACGAGGCGCTGCAGGGCATCGAGCGCGAGATGTCGCCGATCACCTCGCGACACTGGTCTGCGATCATGATGGAGCCCGCCCTGTTTACCCGCGTCGACGCGGTGTTCGCCCAGCGCGAGGCGCTCGGGCTCGATTCCGAACAGTTGCGCCTGCTCGAGCGTACGCAGCGCGCCTTCATCCGCTCGGGCGCGCAGCTTTCCCCCGACGACAAGAGGCGTCTGGCTGAGATCAACGAGCGCCTTGCGGGGCTGGGCACGCAGTTCGGCCAGAACGTGCTCAAGGACGAATCCTCCTATGCGCTGGTGATTTCGGACGAGGCCGGCCTCGCGGGCCTGCCGGCCTTCCTGGTGGCTGCCATGGCGCGCGCCGCCACCGATCGCGGTCATGCCGGCAAGCATGCGGTCACCCTGTCGCGCTCGATCATCGAGCCGTTCCTGACCTTCTCGACCCGGCGCGATCTGCGCGAGGAAGCCTTCATCGCCTGGAGCAAGCGCGGCGAGAACGGCAATGAGAGCGACAACCGCGCCATCGTCGCCGAAATGGTGAAGCTGCGGGCGGAGAAGGCGAGGCTCCTGGGCTTTGCGACCTTCGCGCATTTCAAGCTCGACGACACCATGGCCAAGACGCCGGAGAATGTCCGCAACCTGCTGGAACTGGTCTGGAAGCCGGCCAAGGCGCGCGCGGCGCGCGAGGCCGCCGATCTCTCGGCGCTGGCTCAGTCCGAGGGTGAGAACGCCGCTATCCGGCCCTGGGACTGGCGCCACTATGCCGAGAAGGTGCGCCAGCAGACCTATGCGCTCGATGAGGCCGTGCTGAAGCCCTATCTCCAGCTCGACCGGATCATCGCAGCCGCCTTCGACGTCGCCGGAAAGCTATTCGGTCTGAGCTTCGAGGCCCGACCGGAATTGCAGGGCTATCATCCCGACGTCCGCATCTGGGAGGTCAAGGAAACGGCGACGGGCCGGCATATCGGCCTGTTCCTCGGCGATTATTTCGCTCGCGCGTCGAAGCGCTCGGGGGCCTGGATGAGCGCCTTCCGCGGCCAGCGCAAGCTCGGCGGCGAGGTCCGCCCGATCATCGTCAACGTCTGCAATTTCGCGAAGCCCGCCGAGGGCAAGCCCGCGCTGCTCTCGATCGACGATGCGCGCACGCTGTTCCACGAGTTCGGCCATGCGCTGCACGGTCTGCTCTCCGACGTGACCTATGGCTCGCTTGCCGGCACCTCGGTCTCGCGCGATTTCGTCGAACTGCCCTCGCAGCTCTACGAGCACTGGTTCCTGACCAAGGAGGTGATGCGGCAGTACTGCCTGCACTCCGAGACAGGCGAGCCGATCCCCGAGGCGCTGATCGAGAAGATCAAGACCGCGCAGACCTTCAACCAGGGATTCTCGACCGTGGAGTACACCTCCTCGGCGCTGGTCGACCTCGCCTTCCACTCGCTGGAGAACCCAGGCGAGATTGATCCACTCGCCTTCGAGGCGGCGGAACTGGCGCGGCTGGGCATGCCGGTCGAGATCACCATGCGCCACCGCACGCCGCACTTCACCCATGTCTTCTCGGGCGACGGCTATTCGGCTGGCTATTACAGCTATCTCTGGTCGGAGGTCATGGACGCCGACGCGTTCAACGCCTTCCTTGAAGCAGGCGACGTTTTTGCGCCCGAACTCGCGGCGAAGCTGAAGCGCTACATCTACTCGGCCGGCGATACGCGCGACGCCGCGGAAGCCTATGCGCTCTTCCGCGGGCGCCTGCCGACGCCCGATGCGCTGCTCGAAAAGCGCGGCCTGGCGGCCTGAGGACGAGAGGGCACCGGTGTCTGATTGGAACGTCGCGTCATCCTGGACAAGCCGCGCAGTGGCGCAGGTCCGGGATCCATCGGAAGGTGCGGAGCTCTACGATGGATCCCGGACGCCCTTTGGTCGCCCAGGATGACGGTGTGTGAGCAGGCTCCTGCCCGAGACTCTCATGATGTCGGTGGTGGTCATGGGTTCTGGGCTCCGGCTCTGGCCGGCCCCTGAATGACGCTCAGACCGGATAGCCGAACTTCGCCTTGGTGGCGCGGATCTGGCCCACGGCGCCGCTCTCATTGCCTGCCGCGCAGGTCGAGCGCGCCGTCGCGATCTCAGAGGAGACGCGGGTGTGGACACCCTTGGTGGTGTGGCCGGTAGCGAGGTCGTTATCCATCACGGCCTGGAAGCGCTCGACCTCTCCCGAACAGCCGGCGCCGCTCGGCATGCGGAAGGTGCTCGGCGTGACGCCCGGCGCTGCCTGCTCGGGCGGCGGAGCGGCCGGCGTCGAGGCGGTTGGGGTCTGGCAGGCTGCGAGTGCGCAACCCATTGCGAAAAGCGGTGTCAGCAGGGAAAGGCGCATCATATCGGTCCGTGCGGCGGGACAACGAGCATGGCAGATTCGCAAGCGTGCCGCCAACCCGCGCTCTGCACCCCAAGCCGCTCAACCCTCGCGCAACAGGAATGTCGCGGCCACGGTCAGCGCGAACGATACGGCGGCCGCCAGCCAGATCGCGTCGAGGCCGACCAACCGGTGAGCGGCTGCACCACAGACCGCGCCGGTCAGCAGCCCGAGCCAGAGCAGGAAATGCCGCAGGAAGGCCAAGGGCGGGCCGCCAAGCAGTGCCGCGGCGATGCGCTGGCCCATCTTCACCAGCGTGCCTGTCATGTAGGTCAGCCCGATCGTCACCTCGCCATCGCGCTGGAATACGGCGTTCTCGGACCCCATAGCGACGGCGAGCATGCAGACGGCCGCGATGGTGAAGCCGGAGCTGTCGAGCGCCGCCGAGATCAACAGGCAGACCGTCACCAGGGCGAGCACGGCAGGGGGGCGGCGCCCGCCCGCAAAATGCCCGATCAGGGAGCCGAGGACGACCCCGGCGACGAAGAGCGCGAGAATACCGCCCGCCAGCGCGATGCCGCCGCCATGGCCGCCGGCCAGCTCGATGCCCAGCCGCGTCGTGTTGCCCGTCATGAAGGAAACGAAGAAGCCGCCGAGCGTGATGAAGCCGAGCGCGTCGATATAGCCGGCGAGGCCCGAGAAGCAGGCGGCGAGGATGATCGCCCGGCGGTCATAGCGCATCATGGACGGCAGATCCGGCAGCGGCCGGAGGTCGGAGGGGCGTGCTCCCGGGCCTGAGTCGCGCCGCGAGGACGATATGGTCTTCAGCGTCGTTCTCATAATTCGGCAGGAAGCGCCGACATAAGCTTGCGCCGCGGGGCTCGTTTCGGTTACATCGTGGCGAGCCTAACGAGGAACGCCTGTGGCCACATTCGCCACCCATGCCCTGAACCAGAGCCGCGCGACCGCGCGGACTGACGGCATGCGCGCTCTTTCGGGTCTTGGTCTGCTTCTTCTCCTTATCTGCCCCTGAGGGCCGGCCGGGCATGCATGCCTGGGCGCTCAGGGGAGTGACGAGAACCGCCTTCCAGACCATATGCGCCTGAGCTCAAAACCATAGCGGCGCGACCTATCCGGGATCACGACCATGACCAGCACGACTTCCCCCAAAGAACGCGTCCTGATTTTCGACACCACCCTGCGTGATGGCGAGCAGAGCCCCGGCGCGACGATGACCTTCCAGGAGAAGCTCGAGGTTGCCGACATGCTGGACGCGATGGGCGTCGACATCATTGAGGCCGGCTTCCCGATCGCCTCCGAGGGCGACTTCGAGGCCGTCTCCGAGATCGCGCGCCGTATCAAGCGCGCCACCGTCGCCGGGCTCGCCCGCGCCATCAGCGCCGATATTGCGCGTGCCGGCGAGGCGGTCCGCCATGCGGTGAAGCCGCGCATCCATACCTTCGTCTCGACCTCGCCGATCCATCTGGAACACCAGATGCGTAAGACTGAGGACGAGGTTCTGGAGATCATCACCAGGACCGTCGCCCAGGCCCGCAACCTGGTCGAGGATGTCGAGTGGTCGGCGATGGACGCGACCCGCACCCCCATCGACTATCTCTGCCGCACCGTCGAGGCCGCGATCAGGGCCGGTGCTACGACCATCAACCTGCCCGATACCGTCGGCTACGCAACGCCGGAAGAGTATCGCGACATGTTCCGCCAGGTACGCGAGCGCGTGCCCAATGCCGACAAGGCGATCTTCTCGGTGCATTGCCACAACGATCTGGGCCTGGCCGTCGCCAATTCGCTGGCCGGCCTGGAGGGCGGTGCACGCCAGATCGAATGCACCATCAACGGCATCGGCGAGCGCGCCGGCAATGCCGCGCTGGAAGAGGTGGTGATGGCGCTGCGCGTGCGCGGCGACGTTTTCCCCTATGACAGCGGCATCGACTCCACCCTGCTGATGCGCGCCTCCAAGGCCGTTTCGACCGCCTGCTCCTTCCCGGTGCAGTACAACAAGGCGATCGTCGGCCGGAACGCCTTCGCGCATGAAAGCGGCATCCACCAGGACGGCATGCTGAAGAACCAGACCACCTACGAGATCATGACGCCGGCCTCGGTCGGCGTAACCAAGACCTCGCTGGTTATGGGCAAGCATTCCGGGCGCGCCGCCTTCCGCTCGAAGCTGAAGGAGATGGGCTACGATCTCGGCGACAACCAGCTGGAAGACGCTTTCACGCGCTTCAAGGCGCTCGCCGACCGCAAGAAGCACGTCTATGACGAGGATATCGAGGCGCTGGTCGACGACAATATCGCGACCGCCCATGACCGCGTTCGCCTTGTCTCGCTGACCGTGATCGCCGGCACGCGCGGCCCGCAGCGCGCCACCATGAAGCTCGATGTCGATGGCCGCTTCGTTACCGAGGAGGTCGAGGGCAACGGACCGATCGACGCAATCTTCAATGCGATCAAGACCATCGTGCCGCATGAGGCGACGCTGGAGCTCTATGACGTCCACGCCGTCACCGAAGGCACCGATGCGCAGGCCGAGGTTTCGGTCAGGCTCTCGCATGAGGGCTCGGCCGTGACAGGCCGCGGCGCCGACCCCGATACGCTGGTCTCCTCGGCCAAGGCCTATCTGGCTGCGCTGAACAAGCTCGTGGCCAAGGGCGTGCGCCTGCACGCGCAGGCTGCCGAGTAAGGGCCCAACTGCCTCGCATGATACCGAGATGCCCGCCCTCGTGGCGGGCATCTTCGTTTAAGGCGCGATTCCAGTGGATGACCGCTCCATGATCTGGCGCGAGCGAGAGAATTGTCATCAATCTGCCCAACGAACGGCTGCCGCCGTGGCGGCCACTTGGGGGCATCACGATGGCAGGCTATTTCCCGAATTGGACCTTGAAGACGTCCGGCGATGTGATGCCGGACGAGAGGCTGCCGACCGGCCAGACGATCATCGCGGGCCTCCAGCATGTCGTGGCGATGTTCGGCTCGACCGCGCTGGCGCCAATCATCATGGGGTTCGACCCCAACGTCGCAATCTTCTTCTCGGGGATCGCGACCCTGCTCTTCTTCGTGATCACGCGCGGTCAGTTGCCGAGCTATCTCGGCTCGTCCTTCGCCTTCATCGGCGTCGTAATGGCCGCAAGCGGCTATGGCGGCAGCGGGCCCAACGTCAATATCGGACTGGCGCTGGGCGGCATCATCGCCTGCGGCGCGGTTTATGCCGCAATCGGCCTGTTGGTGCAGGCGATCGGTACGGCCTGGATCGAGAAGCTGCTGCCGCCGGTGGTGACGGGCGCGGTCGTCGCTGCGATCGGGCTCAATCTTACCGCGGTCGCGATGAACATGATCTCGGCCAGCCCCTATACCAAGTGGATCGCGCTGTTCACGGTCGTGGCGGTGGCCTTGGTGGCCGTCTATGGCCGTGGCCTGGCCCAACGCCTGCCGGTGCTGATCGGCGGCCTCGCGACCTATCTGCTCTACGCGGTGACGGCCTCCAGCTTCGGCGCGCCGCCGGTTGATTTCACCAAGGTCGCGGCCGCGGCCTGGTTCGGCCTGCCGAACTTCGTCGCGCCAGTCTTCGAGTTCAAGGCGATGGCGCTGATCGCGCCCGTGGCAATCATCCTGGTCGCGGAGAACCTCGGGCACATCAAGGGCATCGCCGTGATGACCGGCCGCAACTACGATCACATGATCGGTCGAGGCTTCTTCGCCGACGGCGTCGCCACCATGATCGCGGGCTCCGGCGGCGGCACCGGCGTCACCACCTATGCCGAGAACATGGGTGTCATGGCCGTCACCCGCGTCTACTCCACACTGGTCTTCGTCGCGGCGGGTGTCATCGCGCTGCTGCTCGGGTTCTCGCCGAAGTTCGGCGCGGTCATCGGCACGATCCCGGTCGCGGTCCTGGGCGGCCTCGCCGTCGTCGTGTTCGGCCTGATCGCCGCGACCGCCGGCCGGATCTGGGTCGAGAACAAGGTCAACTTCTCCGAGCCCAAGAACCTGCTGACGGTGGCGACCGCACTGATCCTGGGCGCCGGCGACCTGAAGTTGCCGATCTTCGGCTTCGAGCTGGGCGGCATCGGCACCGCGACCTTCGCCGCGATTCTGCTCTACCACCTGCTGAACCGCCGCGCCGCCTGAAGACGCGCACAGGGGCGGCCCGCACAGGCCGCCCCATTCTCGAAAACAGCCATCCCGACGCATAATCGTGCATGACTTTGGTTCTTTGTGACGAAATCGACCAAGTGCACAAACCGCCTCATTATTTTGGCGGGGTGGGTGGACACAGCAGGGGGTGTTTGTTACATCCCCGTCACGCCAGACGCGGTTCGCGCCGCTGACCGGCGGCGCCGGTGGCGAATGGGTGATTAGCTCAGTTGGTAGAGCAGCTGACTCTTAATCAGCGGGTCGTAGGTTCGAGCCCTACATCACCCACCACGGCCAAATTCTTGAGATGATGTGATTTTCCCTCTTTGAGGGAGCGGAAGCCGGTGCTGAGAAGCGCCGGCGTTTTTGCTTGTGCTTAGTGGGCTGCGTTCAGCGTTGAGTTCGTAGACAGATCTGGCCGGCATCCTCGGTTCTTTCCCGGTGAAGCGCCTCATCCCGGGCGCCTGAAGGCGTCTCGGGATCTATCGCGGAGCGCTGGCGCACTTCGATGGGTCCTGGACCTGCGCCGCTTCGCGGCTGATCCAGGATGACGGCTAATCCGTTGCCTCAGGCCTGCACAGGCAGGCTCGACAGGAATGAGCGGTAGGCGGGATTGGCCGACTCGTCCCAGTAGGGATAGCCGAGCGCGTCGAGGTTGTGAGTCAGCTTGGCGCGCTCATGGGCCGGGATCTGGATGCCTGCCAGCACGCGGCCATAATCGGCGCCGTGGTTGCGATAGTGGAACAGCGAGATGTTCCAGCTTCCCGACAGGCTGTTCAGGAACTTGAGCAGGGCGCCCGGGCGCTCCGGGAACTGGAAGCGGAAGATCATCTCGTCGCCGAGCCCGTCTGCCTGTCCGCCGACCATGTAGCGCACATGCAGCTTGGCGAGTTCGTTGTCGCTCATGTCGAGCACGGCATAGCCCTGCTCGGCGAGCATGGCGATGATCTGGCGCTTTTCGGCTTCGCCCTCGCTGAGTTGCACGCCGACAAAAATGCGCGCCTCCTTGGGGTCGCTGTAGCGATAGTTGAATTCCGTGATCGCGCGCTTGCCCAGCAGCCGGATGAAGTTCCGGTAGCTGCCGGGCCGTTCGGGAATCGTGACTGCAAGCAGGGCCTCGCGCTGCTCGCCGATCTCGGCGCGCTCGGCGATGTGGCGCAAGCGGTCGAAGTTCATGTTCGCGCCGCTATTGATCGCGACCAGCGAGCGCCCGGCACCGCGTCCGCGCGCGGCGTAGGCCTTGAGCCCCGCAAGGCTGACCGCGCCCGAGGGTTCGGCGACGGCGCGGGTATCCTCGAAGATGTCCTTGATTGCGGCGCAGATCTCATCAGTCGAGACCGTGATGACCTCGTCCAGGAATTCGCGGCAGAGCCGGAATGCTTCCTCGCCGGCCTGCCGCACGGCGACGCCGTCGGCGAACAGCCCGACCTGATCGAGCACGATGCGCGACCCCGCGGCCAGCGCGCCGGCCATGGAGGCCGCTTCCTCCGGCTCGACACCGATCACCTTGATGTCCGGCCGCAGGAACTTTGCGTAGACCGCGATGCCGGCGGCCAGGCCTCCGCCGCCAATGGGGACGAAGATGGCCTCGATCGGATCGGGGTGCTGGCGCAGGATCTCCATGCCGACGGTGCCCTGACCGGCGATCACGTCGGGGTCGTCATAGGGGTGGACGAAGGTCTGGCCCTTCTCGGCCTCCAGATGCCGGGCATGGGCATAGGCGTCGTCGAAACTTTCGCCATGGAGGACGACATGCCCGCCGAGTGCCCGCACCGCCTGCACCTTGATGTCGGGCGTGGTGCGCGGCATCACGATGGTGGCCTTCAGGCCGAGCTTGCGGGCGGCCAGGGCCACGCCTTGTGCATGATTGCCGGCCGAGGCGCAGATGACGCCGCGCTCGCCCTGTTGGGCGGAGAGGCCTGCCATCTTGTTGTAGGCGCCGCGCAGCTTGAACGAGAAGACGGGCTGCAAGTCCTCGCGCTTCAGGCTGATGCGAGCGCCGAGCCGGGCCGAGAGCCTCGGCATGGCGTCGAGAGGGCTCTCGATCGCGACGTCATAGACGCGGGCGCCGAGGATTTTGCGGATGTAATCGTGCACCGGGCCAATTCCTTCAGGTTTGGGCCCGGCGATAGTCCCGATCGCAGCGAAGTCAATCGCCGGCGCGCCGAATACTGCCGGTGTCAGCGAGCCGCGATGATCGAGGCGATCATGCCACTGACGCTGTTGATCAGGATGTACTGCCTGTCGACCTTGACCCAACGCTGGCCGGGCCGCGGTGCACGCAGTCCATGATGGCGATAGTCGGTGACGACCTGGCGCCGATAGCTCGAGGGCAGGGCGCGTCCGGCGTGCCAGCGCTGATGCTTCACCATGGCGGGCTTGTGGGCCACATGGTTCTGGGCATGGGCGGGGCCGGCGCGGTGGGCGCCGTTGTGCGGGCCGCTGTGATGGGGCTGGGCGGAGGCGATGGCTGGGGCCAGCAGAATCGGGAGGGCGATGGCCGCGGCGACGAGTGAGAATTTCATGGGGCAGCTCCTTTCGTTCGATGGATGTACTGTCGACGATTGGAGTTAAATGAAATATGAACAGGCAGATTAATTTTATGTAATGATATCGTAACGTAAGGAGAATAGGTGAAACAGCTACAATATATATTGACCAAAAACGGGAGTTGAATGATTTTTCTCTGACGATTATCTGAAATGTTAGTTTAAGTTTCGATCTTTGTGCGCTTCTCTTCGGTCTTGTTCGGTTGTTTGCTCCGGTGTCAGGGCGCGGGGATGCTGCCGGCAAGCGCGTGAATGCCGTTGAGGCCCGATGCCGCCCTGCGGAAATGGCCGCTCCCGCTGTCGTGTTGGGAGGGCGTGTCCCGGAGAAATGCGGCGATAGATCCGTCAGCCCACCCGCGCGCGTTGGTTTGGCTGAGATGTCCGGCGCGAACCTTTGGCGCTGCCCATGCGTTGGCTCTTCAGTTCAGTCAGCATGGAGATCTGCTCAGATGGCAGCAATGACCGAGGTCAGTGGCGGGCCCGCCGGGACACCGATTATGCCCAATCCACCACCGGAGGCGCCGCCGTTGACGCCGACCGAGGTGCCGCCGGCACCGCCGATCGAGTCCCCGCCGGATTCCGAGCCGCAAGGCATTCCGACCGAGCCACCGCCAGAACTGCCGCCGAACGCGCCGCCGGAGGCCCCGCCGGCGACACCTGTCGACCTGCCGCCGGCGCGCGAGCCGCGCCAGCCGCAGGAATAGCTTTCAGAGCGGGGGCGCGTTGCCGCTGCCGATGTCCCAGTAGAGACCGGCCATCAATCCCAGGCCTTCACGGGCGATGGCGACTGGGAGGTGCTCATCAGGCGCATGCTGCGAGCATCCGGGATAGGAGTGCGGGACCCAGATCGTGCGCAGGTTCAGGATCTCCGCAAAGATGTCGTTGGGCAGCGAGCCTCCGAGATTGGGCAGCAGGGCCGGCTTCTTGCCGGTTGATTCGGCGATCGATGCGAGCGTGAAGCGAACCCAGGGATCCTCGGGGTCGAGGCGCGTGGCGCCGAACCGCTCGCTGCCATTGGTGGCAATCTCGACCATGCTGAAGCCGTGCCGGTCGAGATGACGGCGCAGGGCGGGGATCACCTCATTGGGGTCGATGCCGACGACGAAGCGCAGCTGGCAGCGCGCCCAGGCATTGGGCGGGACGGCGTTGACGGGCGTCTCAGGCACTCCCGATTTCATCGCCAGCACGTCGAAGGAGCACCAGCCGAAAACCTGCTCGGCGGGCGATAGACCAGCCTCGCCCCAGTTGGGGTCGATCTGGGGACCGTCGGGCCCGCCATCGATGATGCAGTCGGCCACCGCCTCGCGTACGGCGCGCGGCAGTTCCGTCGGCACCCACTCATGGATGCGGATCTGGCCGGTGGGCGAAGCGATCGAGGCGATCGCATGGGCGAGCTGGATCGCGGGATCGGAGAGGATGCCGCCCCAGTTGCCGGAGTGATGACCGCCCTCGCGGGCGACGATCGACAGGTCGAAGGTGATGACGCCGCGCGCGCCGAGGAAGACGGTCGGCCGCTCTGCGTTCAGGCGCGGGCCATCCGAGGCGACCAGGATGTCGGCCCGGAACAGCTCCTGCTGCTCCATGCAGAGCTCGCGCAGGCCCGGCGAGCCCGATTCCTCGCCCATCTCGATGAGGTATTTGACGTTGAAGCCGAGCTTGCCGCGCGATTCAAGAACGGCGCGCAAGGCATTGATATTGATGATGTGCTGGCCCTTGTTGTCGACAACACCGCGGCCATAGAAGCGGCCATCGCGCTCGGTCAGCGTCCAGGGCGAGAGGCCTTCGCTCCACTGCTTGTCGAGCCCGCGGATGACGTCGCCATGGCCATAGCCAAAGATCGTCGGCAGTGCGGGATCCTCGATGCGCTGCGCGAGCAGGAAGGGGCCCTTGGCCGTGGGGTGGTTGAGGATCGTGCAGGTGAAACCCAGCGACTCCAGCAGCGGGCGCATTTCGGTTGCGAGATAGGCGGAGAGCACGGGCGCGCGCTCGGGGTTCTGGCTTTCCGTCGGCATGGCAACGAGGCGGGCGAGGTCGCTCTTGAACATGCCGGAATCGAAGTAATCCTGGGCATGGGCGATTGCCTGGGCGCGGGTCATGATGGGTCTCTCCTGCGGTCTCGTTGCGTCCAGCCTTAGCATGTGATCGCTGCCGAGCAGGGGGTACTGCGATGCGCTTTTCGAAGGCCCCCCTTGCCGGGCGCGCAGGTTCGCGCTCATAGGGGCGGCATGAACGAGATCACGCCTGCACCGGCAGAAGCCGCGATCATGGTCCCCCATGCGCATCAGCTTGTCGCGCGGGATGCGATTCTCGCGGCGCGAGCCGCTGGCGCGCCGGGCTTCCTGCTCGGAGACCTGACCGGGCTCGGCAAGACGCTGTCCGCCTGGCTCGCGCTGGCGGCGATGCCGGAGAGCGAGATCCTGGTGATCTGCCCCAAGGGCGCGATCCCGCAATGGCGGCGGACCATGGCGCTCTCGGGTCTCAAGCCCAAGCGCGTCACGCTCATGAACTTCGAGAAGACGAAATCGCTGCTCGCGCCGCCTGCCGACAGCAAGAAGCGCTCGGTGCGGGGCAAGAACAACGAACTTGCCAAGCACGGCGCGCCCAAGCGCATCTGGCCGCTGGTCGTGATCGACGAGGCGCACCGCATCCGCAATCCGAATTCGCAGCAAGGGCTCGTCTGCCGTCAGATGGCGGCTGCCGCATCTTTCACGATCTATATGAGCGCCACAGCTGGCCAATCGCCCCATGAACTGTCCTATCTCGGGCCGTTGCTGGCGCGGGCGGCCGGCATGCCGAGCGAGGACCTCGACGGCTTTCGCGCGCTGATGAAGCGGCTGAAGATCGGCCGGGCCAAGGGGCGCTGGAAGAACTGGAGCTGGGAGCCCAATGAGAGCGACCGCAAGCTGATGGCGGACCTGCTCTATCGCGGCCAGGACGCGATCGGGCTGCGGCGGCGGCCCGAGGAGATCGCGGGATGGCCGGAAGTGCAGCGCGAACTTGCGCCGGTGGCGCTCGATGCCGGTGCGCGCAAGCTCTACGATGCGACCTGGCGCGAATTCCGGCGCGAGCTCGGCCTGGCCGGCGGCTCGACCCGCAAGCCGCAAGGCTGGGCCGCCGATCTGCGTTTCCGGCAGAAGGCGAGCCTGCTGCGTATCCCCGGGACGGTCGCGTTCTGCGACGACCTGCTGGGCAATGACGAGCAGGTCGCGGTCTCCGTCGCCTTCCTGGAAACCAGCGCCATGCTGGCGGACGCGCTACGTGGGCGCGGCTGGGCTGTGGGCGAGATCAATGGCGAGCATTCAGGCGCGGCCAATGAGGAAACGCGGCTGGCCTTCCAGACGGGCAGGCTAGATGCGGTGATCTTCACGGTGACGGAATCGATTTCGCTGCATCGTGGCGAGATGCCGGGCGGGGAGCGCGAGCGCTCTCTGGTCGTCCACGACATGCGTCATTCCGCGATCCAACTGCAGCAGATCGAAGGTCGCTGCCATCGCGACGGCCAGCACGCGACGATCTTCTATGCCTATGCTGAGGACACGGTTGAGGAGGCCGTCGCGGGCACGGTCATCACGCGCATGGCGGCGATGGACGGGCTCGCCGGCGACGACACCCGCATGCTGGAGGCGATCGCGGGGATTGTGGAGGCGCGCGCGGCCTGATCCGTCGATGCGGCGCTGGCTCCGGTCCCGAGGGCAGAGCGCCTGCGGAGAGGTTCCGGGATGGATCCCGGGTCACCCCCTGTTCGCCCGGGATGCCCCACATGTCGTTTGGCCTGTAAGGGCTACCTCGCCAGCGCGATGCGCGCTGCGGAACAAGCGCTGCTATCTTCGGTTCAGCTTGAGGCCCGATTTGCGGCCGATTGCCTGAAAGCTATCCATGCCCGACGCGCCTCCGCGCAACGTTCCCCTTGTGCGCTCGGCGCCACGCGCGACCTATCGCCTGCAGTTCCACAAGGGTTTTCCGTTTTCGGCCGGGCGCGATCTAGCCCCCTATCTCAGCGAACTCGGGGTCAGCCATGTCTATGCCTCGCCGATCCTGACGGCGCGGGCAGGGTCGATGCATGGCTATGATGTCGTCGACTACGACGCCATCAACCCGGAACTCGGCGGCGAGGCCGGTTTCGAGGAGATGGCGCAAACGCTGCGCAGCCACGGCATCGGCATCATCCTCGACATCGTGCCCAACCACATGGCCGTGGGCGGCGCAGACAACAAGCTCTGGCTCGATTTGCTGAAGCGCGGGCGCGGGAGCGAGTATGCCGAGTGGTTCGACGTCGATTTCGACGGTCCCGATCCGGAGCTGAAGGGTCGGGTTCACGCGCCTTTCCTCGGGACGCCCTATGGCGAGGCGCTTGCGGCGGGCGAACTGTCGCTGGTTGCGCATGGCGAGGGCTACGCGATCGCTTATGGCGAGCACCTGTTTCCGATCCGACCCGAAGACGAGGCCGCGATTGCGGCCAGCGGGATCGAGGCCTTCGCCGAGGCGGGCCGGCTCGGCAAGCTGATTTCCCGGCAGAATTTCCTGCTCGACTGGTGGCGCAATGCCGGCGACCGGATCAACTGGCGGCGCTTCTTCGACATCACGCAGCTCGCGGCAGTGCGAATGGACGTGCCGGCGGCGTTTGCGGCGAAGCACGCCGTGGCCTTGCGGCTCTATCGTGATGGGCTAATCGACGGCCTGCGCATCGACCATGTCGACGGGCTCAGCGACCCCGCCGGTTATTGCATCGAATTGCGTCGGCATCTCGATGCGCTGCAACCCGTCCGGCCTGAGGGGCTGCGAGAGCTGCGCGCCTGGCTGGTGGTGGAGAAGATCCTGGCTTCGGGCGAGCACATCCCGGCCGCGTGGGATGTCGACGGCTCGACCGGCTATGATTTCATGGATCAGGTTTCGGCCCTGCAGCATGACACCACGGCCGCGCCTGTGCTTGCGGCGCATTGGGCGGTGCTGAGTGGCCGCCCCCGCGATTTCCATGGCGAGGAGGTTATCGCGCGCCACCAGATCCTGTCCCATAGTTTTGACGGCCAGCGCGAGCGGCTGGTCGATGCCCTGGAGCAGGCCGGGGCCGAGCATCGCAATGGCGAAGGGATCACGCGCGCGGCGCTGAGGCGGGCCGTGACCGCGCTGATCGCGGAACTGCGGGCGTATCGCAGCTATGCGACGGGTCGCGACGATGGCGTCGGCGCCGGAGAGCGCGTCGAGGCCGCCTTGCGAGCGGCACTGGCCGCCCCGCTGAGCGACCCGCCGGCACTGCGCTTCGTCGCCTCGGTGATTGCGGGCGAGGGCGGCGAGGCGCTGCGGCCGGCGCGCATCACGGCCATCCGGCGCTTCAACCAATTGGCTGCTCCGCTCGCGGCCAAGGCGGTCGAGGACACGGCCTTCTATCGCTATGGGCGCCTGCTTTCGCGCAACGATGTCGGCTTCGATGCCGGCGTCATGGGGCTCGGGGTCGCGGCCTTCCACGCGCTGATGCGGGATCGCGCGAGCCTCGTTCCACGCGCCATGCTGGCGACCGCAACACATGACCACAAGCGTGGCGAGGATGTCCGGGCGCGGCTTGCCGTCATCAGCGAGTGGCCCGATGAGTGGATCGCGGCGACGCAAAGCTGGCGCGATCTCAATCGCACGCAGCGGCCCGACGGCCTCGATGCCGGCGACGAATACATGCTCTACCAGATGCTCGTCGGTGCTTGGCCGCTCGGTCTTTCTGCCGACGACAAGGCCGGCCTGGCCGATCTGGCCGAGCGGCTCGCGGCCTGGTGGCAGAAGGCGATGCGCGAGGCGAAGCTGCACACGGGGTGGGCCGCGCCGAACGAGGTCTACGAGCGCAAGGATGCTCAGTTCGTGGCGGCGTTGCTGACGCCGTCGCGCAGCGCCGCGTTCCTGGCGGAGGTCGCGCGGTTCGTCGAGCGGGTCGCGCGTCCAGGCGCGTCGAACGGCCTGGTCCAGCTGGCTCTGCGCCTGACGGCCCCTGGCGTGCCCGACACCTACCAGGGCACGGAGTTCTGGGATTTCAGCCTGGTCGATCCCGACAACCGCCGCCCGGTCGATTTCGTGGCGCGCCGGATTGCGTTGGCGCAGGACCTGCCGCTCGATCTGCTGGCCGAGCGCTGGCGCGACGGGCGCATCAAGCAGGCGCTGCTGCGCAAGCTGCTCGCCTTCCGGAACAGCCAGCCCCAACTCTTTGCCGAGGGCGCCTATGAGCCGGTGGCGGTGACGGGCGAGAGAAGCGCCCATGTGCTGGCCTTCCTGCGCCGTCATGGCGATGAGGCCGCGCTGGTCGTCGTCGCGCGCTGCTGCGCGCAGGGCCTACGATCTGGCGACGCGCTGGCCCCCAGCCGCGACTGGTGGGGCGATACGCGCATCGCGCTGCCGGCTTATGGCGAGGCACACGCGGTCATCGGGCCCGAGCTCGCGCCCAGTGGCGAACTCGCTGTCGGCGAGGCGCTGGCGGTGGCCCCGATTGGGGTGTGGGCGCTGGACCTGGGCTGAGGTCGACGGGACCAAACCCGTAATTCAGGGGCGAGCCTGGAAGCCATGACCACGAGGTCGACGCAGAAAACAGCGTCTGCATCCTTATCGCTCATCTTGGACAACGCCCCCTGTCCTCAGCTGCCGCCCTCCCGCGGCGGCCCCAAATGCGCGAGGCGCTGGCGGACGCTGGCGTCGTCGAGCAAGGTCTCGGCAGGGCCGTCCAGCCGATGGCGCCAGTTCGGTTTTTCGGTCGTGGTGCCGGGCACGTTCGGCTGGGTCTCGATGCCGAGTGCATCCTCGATCGGCAGCAGTTTCAGCGTGCAGGGCGTCTTAGCGATATAGCGGATTGCGGCGTCGACCACAGGCGCGGTGTCGTGCGGCGCCGGGCGCTCGCCCTCGACCAGTCCGTTGTTCTGGAAGGCGCCCCAGAGCATGCCGCGATCCCAGGCGCGGAGATCCTGCAGGGGGCCGTCCTCGGGCTCGAGGTCGGCTCCGGCCCACCAGCCGGCGGTGGCGATGAGATCATGCGTCGAGGTCAACGCGGCTGCCGCCGGCGCCCAGTGCTCGGGCGAGATGTAGCCCTCGTCGGATTTCTCGAAGCGCAGCACGCGCAGACCCGCGACGCCCTGCTCGCGCAGGTAATCGCGGAAACCGTCTGGCAGGGTGCCGAGGTCCTCGCCGATGACGATGGCCTTGTGCCGCCAGGACTCGAGCGCGATCAGGCGAAACAGCGTCTCCGAGGGGAAGGTGACATAGGCGCCGTCGAGCGCGCTCGCGCCTTCCGGAACCAGCCAGAGCCGGCTCATCCCCATGACGTGATCGATGCGAATGCCGCCGACATAGCGCAGGCTGGCGCGCAGCGTTTCGATGAAGGGCGCAAAGCCCGACGCGGCCAGCCCGCGAGGCGAGAAGGTGGTCAGGCCCCAGCTCTGGCCATCGGCGGAATAATAGTCGGGCGGAGCGCCGACGCTGAGCCCTCCCAGCACCTCGTGCTGGCGGCTCCAGGCATGGCTGCCCGAACCGTCCATGCCGATGGCGAGATCGGCGATCAGGCCGACCTTCATGCCACTCTCGCGGCAGACGCGCTGGGCTTCGCCATAGGAGCGCCCGGTCAGCCATTGCAGAAAGATCTGGTAGGCGATCTCGTCGCCATGTTCGGCGGCGAAGGCGGCGACCTCCGGGCTGTCCGGGTCGCGATAGGGCGCCTGCCAGTTCCGCCAGCTCCAGGCGCCGGGGTTCAGGCGCAGCTGGGCGGCGTGGAGCGCCTCGAAAGTGGCATGGGCTTTCAGCAGGGGGGAGGCATCGGCCAGCGCGCGCTCGAATTCGGTGCGCGCCGGATCGCTCGCATGATCGGGGCCGCGCAGCGCCTCGAACAGGCCACGCAGCAGGCTGTGCCGCACCGGGGTCGCCGACAGCCAGTCGATCTGGGCAAGGCCGGAGAGCTCTGCCATGCGCCCGCCAAGGCCTGCCTGCTCGATCACGCTTTGCAGCATCACCTCGGGTAGGACCGCGAGCGGGTCGGCGTGCAGCGGATTGTAGAACAGCCGGGTCGACGGTGAGTAGGGGCTGAAATGGGCGGGCTCCGCGCCATAGAGCGCATGCACCGGACTGATCGCGAGGGCGTCGGCGCCGCGTCGCGCCGCGCTGCGGGCGAGGTCGGCGACCCCCGCGAAATTGCCGACGCCGCCATCGTCGCGCGAGCGGAGGGAATAGATCTGGGCCGCGAGCCCCCAGCCGTTCGCACCGTCGTTGAGATCGCCGAATGTAATGCATCGCTCGGGGGCGGTGGCGACGGTGAAATCGCCTTCCGCCGTCCGGACCGTGTGATAGCCGGGTTCGTCGAAGGCCGGCAGGGTGAGGGCGCCGTCATAGCCCTCCTCCGATGTCACGACGCGATGCGCGCCGTTCTCCATGGCGACCTCGACGCTGGTGCCGCCGGGAGCATGCAGCGGCAGGCTGACCTTCTGGCCGATACGCGCCGTGGTGAAATGCGAGGTCGCCGCAGCATTGACGCCGCTTTCCAGCATCGAGAGCGAGTTGCGCAGGGCGGAGTCGCTGTCGGCGGGCAGCCCGAGCGCCGCGAGGATGGCACGCAGGCTGTCGGGAGCCACGGCGCGTTCGGTGCCGGCCTGATCGGTCCAATGCGGCGCGACGCCGGCCTTGGCCGCAAGCTGGCGCAGGGTTTCGTCGCTCATGGGAGGCTCCGCATATCAGTCTGAAAGAAGCGCGCACGAATCGCGCCGTGATCGATGGTTTCCGGCAGGCCGCCCGGAATAATTGTCTGGTGGGGCGGCATGCGCACGATCGATCAGCCCATTGCCGCGTCATGCTCGAGCACGATCAGTCCGAGCGGCGGCAGGGTCAGGGGAAGGCTCTGCGCCTGCCCATGGGCTGCGATCGCGTCGGTTCGGCGCTCGCCGCCATTGCCCAACCCCGCGCCACCGTATTCGCCCGCATCGCTGTTCAGGCGTTCGCGCCAGAGGCCGGGCCGCGAGACACCGATGCGGTAGTCGTGGCGCGGCACCGGCGTCATGTTGGCGACCACGAGCACGTCGCCCGTTCCCGGGCCGCCGAAGCGGCCGAAGGCGAAGACGGAGTTCGCGCTGTCATTGCCGACGATCCAGGCAAAGCCTTCCGGCGCATGATCGAGCCGGTGCAGCGCCGGCGTCCCGCGATAGATCGCGTTGAGATCGCGCACCAGTTTCGAGACGCCCTGCCGGCGCTCGTCGTCGGCATGAGGCCAGGGAAAGGGCGCATCGACCGACCATTCGGCTTCGGCGCCGAATTCGCAGCCCATGAACAGCAGCTTCTTGCCGGGATGTGTCCACATCAGCGCGAGGCACAGCCGCAGATTGGCGAAGCGCTGCCAGTCGTCCCCGGGCATGCGCGAGAGCAACGAGCCTTTGCCGTGCACGACCTCGTCATGGGAGATCGGCAGAACGAAATTCTCGGAGAAGGCGTAGATCAACCCGAAGGTGATGTCGTCGCCATGATGGCCGCGATAGAGCGGGTCGTGCGCGAAGAAGCGCAGCGTGTCGTGCA
This sequence comes from Allobosea sp. P1_B10, assembly GCF_056406735.1. NCBI lineage: Bacteria > Pseudomonadati > Pseudomonadota > Alphaproteobacteria > Hyphomicrobiales > Alloboseaceae > Allobosea > Allobosea sp. P1_B10. The sequence continues at coordinate 518,433 of NZ_JBFTZP010000002.1, forward strand.
TCCAGCCCATGTTCCATTTGAAGTGGAAGCCGAGCCCGCCATGATGCACCGGCGAGGTCACGCCGGGCCAGGCGGTCGATTCCTCCGCAATCGTGATCGCGCCACGGCCACGAGAGCCCACCAGGGTATTCAGCTCCTGGAAGAAGCTCACGGCCTCGAGATTCTCGCGCCCGCCGAGATGATTGGGGACCCATTCGCCAGGCTTGCGGCTGTAGTCGCGGTAGAGCATCGAGGCCACGGCATCGACGCGCAGGCCGTCGAGATGGAAGGTCTCGAGCCAGAACAGCGCCGACGCGATGAGGAAGCCGCGCACCTCGCGGCGGCCGACATTGTAGATCAGCGTGTTCCAGTCGATGTGAAAGCCCTGGCGCGGGTCCTCGTGCTCGTAGAGGGCGGTTCCGTCGAAGCGGGCAAGGCCATGCTCGTCGGACGGGAAGTGTGCCGGCACCCAGTCGAGGATCACGCCGATGCCCGCTGCATGGCAGCGGTCGACGAAGCGGGCAAAGGCCTCGGGCGGGCCGAGCCGGGCGGTTGGCGCGTACATGCCCAGCGGCTGGTAGCCCCAGGAGCCGCCAAAGGGGTGCTCGGTGATCGGCATCAACTCGATATGGCTGAAGCCCATGTGCTGGATGTAGGGGATCAGGCGGTCGACCGCCTCGTCCCATGAGCCCATCTGGCCCCATTCTGTGCGCAGCCAGGAGCCGACATGGACCTCGTAGGTCGAGATCGGCTCCGACATCGGATGGGCGCGGGCGCGCGCGGCGAGCCACTCGCCGTCGCTCCAGGAGAACTCGGCCGGCTGGGCCACCACGGAACCGGTGCGCGGCGGCAACTCAGTGCAGCGCGCCAGCGGATCGGCCTTCCAGGGCAGGCGCTCGCCCGAGGACGCCGTGATTGCGTATTTGTAGACAGCGCCGGCCTGAGCGCCGGGAATGAAGAGTTCCCAGACGCCTGGGCCGAGCCGGCGGCGCATGGGGTGGCGACGCAGATCCCAGCCGTTGAAGTCGCCGACAACAGCCACATGGGCGGCGTTTGGCGCCCAGACCGCGAAGACGACACCCTCGACACCGTCGATATTGCGCAGGTTGGCGCCCAGCCGGGTCGACAGGTCGAAATGACGTCCCTCGGCGAACAGATAGATGTCGTCCTCGGAGAGCAGCAAGCCGAAGCTGTAGGCATCGGCGGATTCGGTGATTCCGCCCGGCCAGGCGGCGCGCAAGCGGTAGGGTGCCTCGGGATCGATGGCGGCTTCAAACAGGCCGTTGCCCTGGTCGACCATGGCGGTAGCATGCCGCGTCTCGCCATCCCCGGTCACGATCTCGACGTAGTTCGCGCCGGGCAGGAAGGTGCGCACCATGCTGCCGCCATCGACCGCGTGCCGCCCGAGGATCGCGAACGGGTCGGGGTGGCGGCCCTCCTGCAGCAGCGCGATGTCGCGAGCCGGGAGGCTTGGCAGCCTGAGAGGAATCTGTCGCGTCATGGGCAGGTGTCTCGCAGTAAAAGCTCTTCCACGGCGAACGCGGAATCAGTCATGATGCAACGCAACAGTGGTAGCATCCGTTCCTGAGCGAAGAGCCGGAAAGCGCCTCGGACGACGACGGAACCAAAGCTTCCACGGCAGGGTTGTCTCACGCGCGACACCAGCGCGACAGGGAGCAGTTCGATGAGCCGCGAGCAGATCATCCGGGATACCGCCTATGCCATATGGGAAGCTGAGGGGAAGCCGGACGGTCGCGCATCGCAGCACTGGCGCCAGGCCGAGGAGCACGTCGCGGCCAGCCTGACCAGCTCGAAAGCACCTGCCAAGGGTACGGTCCCGGCTTCGGCCAAGACCGCCCAGGCAGAGGCCAAGCCGCCGGCCAAAGTCGCTGCGACCAAGCCCGCAGCAGCCAAGCCTCCTGCAGCAAAGGCCGTTCCCGGCAAGGCAGCAAAGCCGACACCCACCGACAGGACGCACTGAAGGGAGCCTTTTGGCTCCCGATGCATCGCCGCACGGCGCCCTGGCTGCCGTGAGCTGGTCAGGCTGCCAGCGCCTTGGCGTAGAGATCGGCATAGCGATGCGTCGGACGGCTCCAGTCGAAGCGCTTGGCCATGGCGTGCTCGCGCATCTGCTTGAAGGCGCGCTTGGTCTTGTAGGCCTGCAGCGCACGGGTCACGGCCGAAGTCAGGCCGGCGCCGGTGAGGGACGAGAACAGGAAGCCCGACAGTCCGTCCTCGATGGTGTCGACGAGGCCGCCGGTCCGATAGGCGATCGGCAGGGTGCCGCAGCGCTGGGCATACATCTGGCTCAGCCCGCAGGGCTCGAAGCGTGATGGCATCAGCAGGAAGTCGCTGGCTGCGAAGATCCGCCGCGCCTCGGCATCGTCGAACCCGATGCGGGCCGCTATCGCCTGCGGGTTCTGCTTGGCAAGCCGCTCGACCGCATCCTCCAGCCGCGGCTCGCCGCGCCCGGTGACGACGAGTTGGCCGCCATTGGCGACGATGGTCTCGGCCGCCTCTATCGAGAGATCGATGCCCTTCTGATGGACCAGCCGCGAGATGATCGAGAAGAGCGGTCCGTTCGACTGCGGCAATTCAAAGGTCTTGCGGATCGCCGAGGCGTTCTGGTTCTTCCATTGGCGGACCATCTGAGCATGGGTCTTGGTCGCGCCGATGGGCGAACTCCAGCTGTCGTCGATGCCGTTGACGATACCCGTCAGGCGCCCCTCGTCCATGCGGGTCTTGAGCAGCCCCTCGAGCCCGCAACCATGCTCTGCCGTGGTGATTTCGTGGGCATAGGTCTCGCTGACCGTGGTCACATGCGAGCCATAGAAGATACCGGCCTTCAGGAACGAGACCTTCCCATGGAATTCCGCACCGTTGACCGAGAATGCAAGGTCGGGAATCCCGAGCGCGCCCATGCGTGCAGGCTGGTACAGGCCCTGATAGGCGAGGTTGTGGATCGTCAGGATCGAGGGCGTGGTCAGCCCCTTCCAGCGCAGATAGCCCGTCGCGAGCGCCGACGGCCAGTCGTTGACGTGGAGGATATCGGGCTTCCAGTTGGGATCAGCCTCGCCGGCGGCCAGTTCGGCTGCGGCCAAGGAGAGCCGTGCGAAACGGATATCGTTGTCGCCGAAGTCGCCACCGGCATAGGGACCGTAGGGCGAGCCTTCACGGTCGTAGAGCTCGTCGCAGAGCACCGCATAGATGGTCAGCCCGTCCGCAGTGGTGAAGCGGCCGAGCGACCAGGGCGGCAGGCTCGCGGTGCGAGGCATCTGCGCGACGACATCCATATTCGGCCTGGCGGCACGGACCTGCCTGAAGCCCGGGATCAGGACGCGGACATCGCAGAAGGCGCGCAACTGGCGGGGAAGGGCAGACGAGACCTCGCCCAGGCCGCCGGCCTTGAGGAAGTCGCCCATCTCGGAGGTGACGAAGAGGAGCCGCGTCGCCGACGGCAGGACCGAGGCGAGTTCGGGGGGACCTTCCTTGACCGCGGGGGCATAATTCAAGGCGTGGCCAGAGGTCGCAGAGGTGGCATCCGGCGCGGGCGGGAGTGAATTTTCGGCCATCATCGACACCTTGGTAAGCTGCGGAATCGAGAACAAGACGGGCGCGCTAAAGTTCCATGTTGCGCTGCAAAACAATCATGCAAATTCGGGGCCGGTTCCGGAACTCTGGGACGCGGAAGCACGTTGCAGGGCAGTATCGAGCTTAACTCTCCGACATGACAAAGCAGTGGCGGTCAGCAGGTCCGCGACCTCTGTCGAGTCCGATCCGCGCAAGGGGCAGACATGGCTGACGACAAGGGTACGGGCTTTACGATCGAGGCGGGGCAGGGCACCGAACTGGGTGCGATCCACGACGGCGAAGGCACGAATTTCGCGCTGTTTTCGGCAGCGGCGGAGCGTGTCGAGCTCTGCCTGTTCGACGAAAGCGGCGACGCCGAGATCGCCCGCATCGCCCTGCCGGAATACACCAACGAAATCTGGCATGGATATGTGCCGGGCGTGAAGCCGGGGCAACGCTACGGATACCGTGTGCATGGCCGCTTTGCGCCGGAAGAGGGGCATCGCTTCAACCCCAACAAGCTGCTGCTGGACCCTTACGCCAAGGAGTATGCGGGCGAAGTCAGCTGGAACGACGCGCATTACGGCTATGACGTAGCGGCCGAGACCGACAAGGACCTGAGCTTCAGCGAGCTCGACAGTGCGCCGTTCACGCCCAAATGCGTGGTCTGCGATCTTGCGGCTGATCCGCAGGCGCCAGCGCGCCCGAACGTGCCGTGGGACCGGATGATCTTCTACGAGACGCATGTGCGCGGCTTCACCAAGCTGCATCCGGCGGTGCCCGAGGACCGGCGCGGCACTTTCGACGGGCTCGGAGAGCAGGCGATCGTCGACTACATCAGGAGCCTTGGCGTGACTTCGGTCGAGCTCCTGCCGGTGCACGCCTATCTCGACGACCATCACCTCGTGCCCAAGGGACTGCGCAACTACTGGGGCTACAACTCGATCGGCTTCTTCGCACCGCAGCCGCGCTATGAGGGGCGGGCGGGCCTCGCCTCCTTCCGCGACATGGTGCGGCGCTTCCACGATGCCGGGCTCGAGGTCATCCTGGACGTGGTCTACAACCACACCGCCGAGGGCAACGAGCTGGGGCCGACGCTCTCGTTCAAGGGCATCGACAACTTCTCCTATTACCGCACCATGCCCGACGAGGCCCGCTTCTATATCAACGACACCGGCACCGGGAACACGGTGAACACGAGCCATCCGCGCGTGCTCCAGATGGTCCTGGACTCGCTGCGCTACTGGGTCGAGGTGATGGAGGTCGACGGCTTCCGCTTCGACCTCGGCACCATCCTTGGGCGCGAGCCCCATGGCTTCGACCAGCGCGGCGGCTTCTTCGACGCGATGGGACAGGACCCCGTGCTGCGCAAGGTCAAGCTGATCGGCGAACCCTGGGACATCGGCCCCGGTGGCTATCAGGTCGGCGGCTTCCCGCCGGGCTGGGCCGAGTGGAATGACAAGTACCGCGACACCACCCGCGCCTATTGGAAGGGCGAGGAGGGGATCATCCGCGACCTCGCTGCACGCGTGACCGGCTCGGGCGACGTCTACGACCTGCGCGGCCGACGGCCGTGGTCGAGCGTCAACTTCATCACCGCCCATGACGGCTTCACGCTCAACGACGTCGTGTCCTACAACGACAAGCACAACGACGCGAACGGCGAGGACAACAAGGATGGCCACGGCCATAACCTGTCGTTCAACTTCGGCGTCGAGGGGCCCACAGACGACAAGGGCATCATCGCCGCCCGCGAGCGCCAGAAGCGCAACCTGCTGGCGACGCTGCTGCTGTCGCACGGCACGCCGATGATCCTCGCCGGCGACGAGGCCGGGCATTCCCAGAACGGCAACAACAATGTCTACGCCCAGGACAATGAACTGGCCTGGATCCGCTGGGAGGAGCACAGCGACCGCGACAAGGCGCTGACCGCGTTCGTGCGGCGGCTGACGCAGTTGCGAGCCGAGCACGCGATCTTCCGTCGTGCCAGCTTCCGCGACGGCTGCGTGCTGCGCTGGGTGAACCCCGCCGGCGGCGATCAACTCGAGGAGCACTGGGACGATGACGGCGTGCGCACCATCGGGCTCCTGATGCACACGCCCGAGGTCGAGCAGGGCGGCGACGAAGCCCTGATCCTGTTCAACGCCTTTGAAGGCGACGTCGTGTTCGAACTGCCGGCGCGGGTCAAGAAGGGCGCATGGTCCGTCGTGCTCGATACCGACACCGGGCCGGGTTCCGACGAGGGGCGAAAAGGCCTCAAGGCCGAGAGCGAACTGACCCTATCGCCGCGGTCGCTGATCGTCCTGATGTAGGGCACGCCCGGGCATTCCGGGCGGAGCAAGGCAGCTAGCTATCGCGCCGCCAGAGACAGACGGAGCGGGTGGGCAACTTGCCCTCCGGCCCGTCATCGGAGACGAACAGCCTCTCCCATTTGCCTGGGGGCAGCGTGAGAGCCACAGCGTGCCGGCCCCGGTTGATCGCGATCAGCAGGGTTTCGCTCTCCCCCGCAAGCACGAGGCAGAGTGCATCCAGGTGAGGCCACTCGTCGTCTGCGATCCCCGTTCCGTCCGCCTTGAGCCAGCGCGCATCTGGTGGCTCGCCCTTGCCCGTCAGGAAGCTGTTCGCCTGCAGCAGCGGGTGCTCGCGACGCAGCGCGGCAAGCCGGGCGATGAGCGCCACGAGCGTCCCGTCAGCATTCTCCCAGTCGAGCCAAAACCCTGCATTATCTTGGGCATAGGCGTTGTTGTTGCCAGATTGAGTCCGGCCGGTCTCGTCGCCGGACTGTAGCATCGGCACGCCGCGAGAGAGGAACAGGGTGGCCAGAAGCGCCCTGACGTCGCGAGCGCGCGCAGCCGTGGTGTGCGTGTCGTCGGTGCGTCCTTCGACGCCGTTGTTCCAACTGTGGCTGTCATTGTCGCCGTCGCGATWGTCCTCGCCGTTGGCCTCGTTGTGCTTGGCGGCGAAGCTGACGAGGTCGGCGAGCGTGAAGCCGTCATGGGCTGCGAGGAAGTTGACGCTGGCGGCGGGACCACGGTGCCGGGAGGCAAACAGGTCCGCGGAACCGGCGAGCCGTGTCGCCAGTGCGCCGGCAGCACCATTGTCGCCGCGCCAGAAGCGCCTGACATCGTCGCGATAGCGCCCGTTCCATTCCGCGAAGGGGGCCGGGAATTCGCCCAGCCGATAGCCGCCCGGGCCGATGTCCCAGGGCTCGGCGTTCAGTACCACGTCGGCGAGATCCGGATCCTGCAGCATCGCGGCAAACAGCGGGGCGTCCTGCGAAAAACCGGTGTCGGAGCGGCCCATTACGGTGCCGAGATCGAAGCGGAACCCCGCGACGCCAAGCCCACGCCAATGCCGCATTGCATCCATCGCCATGCGCATCACCGGGGCGCGGTCGAGCGCCAGCGTGTGGCCGCAACCAGTATCGTTGATCAGGCGCCCGGGATCGTCGGTGGCGTGGCGGTAGTAGACGGCGTTGTCCAGACCGCGCAGGCAGATCGTGGCGCCGAACTCGTCGCTTTCGGCCGTGTGGTTCAGGACGATGTCGAGGATCACGCCGATCCCCACCTCGGCATAGGTCTCGCAAAGCGCGCGCAGATCGGCCGCGCCCCCTGGGGCCAGGCGCGGATCGAGCGCGAAGAAGTTCACGGGATTGTAGCCCCAGGCGTTGCTCAGCCCGAGCGCCGGCAGATGGCGCTCGTCCATCCAGGCCGCGACCGGCATGAGCTCGACATGGCTGACACCGAGCCTGGCAAGGTGAGCGAGGATGGCTGGCTCGCGCAGGGCTGCCAGCGTGCCGCGAATGGGGCCAGGCACCTCGGGATGGCGCATCGAGAAGGATTTGACGCCGAGTTCATAGATGAAGCTCGGGGCTGTCCTCTCGACGGGGAGCGTCGCAAGCGTATCCGCGACGATGCAACGTGGAACCAGATGGGCGGTATCGACGCCATGCTGCGCCAGTCGCGGGTCCCAGCGAAAACCGCGGTCGATGGATGTCGCATAGGGGTCGACCAGCAGTTTCGCGGCATCGAAGCGGTGCCCAAGCTCGGGCTGGAACGGTCCAGCGACGCGCAGGCCGTAGCGCAGCCCCGGCGCTGCCCCGCGCAGGAAGCCGTGATGGATATCGCCGCTGCGGCAGGGAAGAGGCAGGCGCGCGACCTCGCGCTCGCCGGGCTCGTCGAACAGGCAGAGTTCAACCCTGTCGCCGTTACGCGAGAACACCGCGAAGGCAACGCCGTCGGCCGTCACCGTGGCGCCCATGCGGGCCGGCAGCGGGCAAGGTTCGAGCCGCGTGGCGCTCATCGAGATCGCTCCTTGTCGCCCTGCGCGGCGGTCTTCCCAAGAGTTTGCCGATCCGCGTCATCCCGGACGCAGCGCAGCGATATCCGGGATCCATTCCGGAGCGCTTACCAGTGTCGTTCAGGAATGGATCCCGGGTCTCCCTGCGGTCGTCCGGGATTACGGTTGGGCTTCGACGCGAAATTGCCAGCAGGCTGTGAACACGCCGGCAAAGCAGCCGTCCTAGCCCTTGGCGGCGAAACCGGCATCGACGTGCCATATCCGCTGCGCATATTCGCGGATCGAGCGATCGGCGCTGAACCAGCCGCAATGGGCTGTGTTGGCAATGGATTTGCGCCACCAGCCGGGCTGGTCGGCCCAGAACGTATCGATGTGGCGCTGCGCCTGGCGATAGCTCTCGAAATCGTTGAGCACCATGAACCAGTCGTTGGCCCGCAGCCCCTCGACCAGGCCGAGATAGCGGTCGCGTTCGCGCGGCGAGTAGGCGCCGCCGGCCACCGCATCGAGCGCGCCTTCGAGATGGGCGGCGTTGGCGATGACCTCGTTGGTCGGTCGGGGATTGCGCTTGGCCTCGTCGACCTCTGCGGCGCTCATGCCGAAGATCACGATGTTCTCCAGCCCCACGCGTTCGCTGATCTCGATATTGGCGCCGTCCATGGTGCCGATCGTGACCGCGCCGTTGAGCGCGAATTTCATGTTTCCGGTGCCCGAGGCCTCCATCCCGGCGGTCGAGATCTGCTCGGAGACGTCGGCAGCGGGGATGATGATCTCGGCGGCGCTGACATTGTAGTTTGGCAGGAACACCACCTTGAGGCGGTCGCGCGTGGTGATGTCGTTGTTCACGACATTGGCGACGTCATTGATCAGGTTGATGATCGCCTTGGCTGTCCCGTAGTTGGAGGCAGCCTTGCCCGCGAAGATTTTCACGCGCGGGGCCCAGTCGCGATAGGGCTCGGAGCGGATCGCGTCGTAAAGCGCGATCGTCTCAAGGATGTTGAGCAACTGGCGCTTGTACTCGTGGATGCGCTTGATCTGCACATCGAACAGCGCCGAGGGATCGACGATCACGCCGGTCTCGTGCTTGATCACTGCGGCGAGCTTCAGCTTGTTCTGCCGCCTTATCGCGATCAGTCGTTCATGCAGGCTGGCATCGCCAGCATGGGCGGCCAGGCGCTCGATCTGCTCGATATCGTCGGTGAGGCCATCGCCGCAGACCTCCTTCAGCAGGCTGGTCAGGCCGGGATTGGCGCCAAAAAGCCAGCGCCGCGGCGTGATGCCGTTGGTGACGTTGGTGATGCGGTTGGGAAAGATCGCGTGGAGCGGGGCGAAGACGGTCTCCTGCATCAGCTTCGAATGCAGTGCCGAGACACCATTGACCGTGTGCGAGCCGACGAAGGCGAGATGGGCCATGCGCACGCGCTTGCCGTGATATTCGTCGATCAGCGAGATCGTCGAGAGATCGACCTGGTCGCCGCCGGGCGCCCGGCGAACGCCGTCTAGGAAGCGGGCATTGATCGCGAAGATGATCTGCATGTGCCGAGGCAGCAGGCGCTCCATCAGCGCGACTGGCCAGGTTTCCAGGGCCTCGGGCAGAAGGGTGTGGTTCGTGTACGAGATTGTGCCGTTGGTGATCGCCCAGGCATCTTCCCAGGAGATCCCGCGCTCGTCGATCAGCAGCCGCATCATCTCGGCTACGGCCAGCGCCGGATGGGTGTCGTTGAGCTGGATCGCGACCTTGTCGGGCAGGTTGTCGAACTTGCCGAACTGCCGGAAATGCCGACCGACGAGATCCTGCAGCGAGGCCGAGGTGAAGAAGAACTCCTGCCTCAGGCGCAGTTCCTGGCCCGCCGGCGTGGAATCGTTGGGGTAGAGCACCTTCGAGATCGCCTCGGCGCGGTTGCGCTCGGCGACGGCGCCGGCAAGGTCGCCCTTGTTGAAGGCGTCTAGGGAGAGCGGGTGCATCGCGCGGGCGCGCCATAGCCGCAGCGTGGTGGCATCGCGGCCGCGCCAGCCGACGATCGGCGTGTCATAGGCAACGGCAAAGACGGTCTCCTCTGGCGTCCAGACGACCTCGCCGGGCTTGTCTGTCGCCGCCACGCCGCCGCCGAAACCGATTTGGTATGCGCTCTCGCGCCGATCGAACTCCCAGGGATTGCGGAAGGAGAGCCAGTCCTCGGGGACCTCGACCTGCTTGCCGCCATCGATGCGCTGCTTGAACAGGCCGTGGTCGTAGCGGATCCCATAGCCCAGCGCCGGAACACCGGTCGAGGCCATCGCCTCCATGTAGCAGGCGGCCAGGCGGCCGAGGCCGCCATTGCCGAGCGCCGCATCGGGCTCGATCGTCTCGATCGCGCTGAGATCGACACCGAGCTCGGACATTGCCTGAGCGACGACGCCGGTCAGACCGAGATTGCTCAGCGCGTCGGCGAGCGAGCGGCCGATCAGGAATTCCAGCGAGAGATAATAGACGCGCTTGCGGCCGGTCCTGTAGCTCTCGCGCGTCGAATGCTGCCAGACATTCACGATATGATCCCGCACGGCCAGGATCGCTGCAGTCAGCCAGTCATGCGGCTGGGCCACAGACGGGTTCTTGCCGAGTGAGTAGGTGAGCTTGCGGACGATTTCGGCCTTCAGCTTCTCTACCAATTCCGTCGAATTGGGCTCGGTGGCGGCCTTGGCCTGCGTGGCTGTGTCGTTCAAGCGTCGGCATCCTGGCTGTTGCGGCTGTGGCGAGTGTCGAACCAACGCCATGCCAAGTCCAGCCGAAACCGCACTGCAACATGGTTGTGCGTTTCGCTGTGCCTTGGCGCGAGCCTTGGCTGATCGCGGCCTCAGTTCGTCGGGCTGCGTGTTTCGTCCCGTGCGCGCTCGCCGATCTGCTTGGCGCCTGTGACAGCGGAGCCGGTGAAACCCACCAGGCTCGTCCATACGCTGCGCGTATAGGCGCCCTCATGGACCACGGCGTCGTAACCGATCGCCAAAACCAGAATAACCAAAAGAATTCGCATCGATCCCCCTCCTGTCGAACGCGGGAACAACGCTGCCGCGCTCGCCGGGGTTCCAGAAAGCTCGCAGGCGAACCAGCCGCGACGATTGGTCCCGATCCCTGGAACTCGCGCGCAGGGTCATTCGTTGCTAGGAACATACAGTGAACATGGAGATGGCGTCTTGGCTCAACTCACGGTGATGCAGAAGCTCGCGATCCTGAGCGATGCGGCGAAATATGATGCGTCCTGCGCATCCAGCGGCACGTCGAAGCGCAATTCGCTGGGCGGGCAGGGCATCGGCTCGACCACTGGCTCGGGCATCTGCCATTCCTATGCGCCCGACGGGCGCTGCATCTCCCTGCTGAAGATCCTGCTGACGAATTTCTGCAGCTATGACTGCGTCTTCTGCATCAATCGCTCGTCGAGCAATGTCGAGCGGGCGCGGTTCTCGGTCGAGGAGGTCGTGGATCTCACGCTGAACTTCTATCGGCGCAACTATATCGAGGGCCTGTTCCTGTCGTCGGGCATCATTCGGTCGCCTGACTACACGATGTCGGAGATGGTGCGCGTGGTCAAAACCCTGCGCGAGGTCCACCAGTTCCGCGGCTACATCCACCTCAAGCTCATCCCGAGCGCGAGCCCCGACCTCGTCACCGAGGCCGGACTCTATGCCGACCGCGTCTCGGTCAATGTCGAGCTGCCGAGCGAGATCTCGCTGAAGCGGTTCGCACCGGAAAAGAAGCCGCGCGAGATCGGCTCGGCGATGGGCGGGCTCAGGTTGAAGATCGAGGAGAGCAAGGCCGAGCGCGTGAAGAGCCGCAAGGCGCCGGTCTTCGCTCCCGCCGGCCAGAGCACGCAGATGATCGTCGGCGCGGATGGGTCAAGCGACGCCTCCATCCTGCAGCGCAGCGCCCAGCTCTATGGCTCGTTCGGTCTGCGCCGGGTGTACTACTCGGCCTTCAGCCCGATCCCGGATTCGTCGAGCCAATTGCCGCTGGTCGAGCCGCCCCTGATGCGGGAACACCGGCTCTATCAGGCCGACTGGCTGACCCGGTTCTACGGTTTCGAGGTCGGCGAGATCCTCGACACGCAATCGGGCGAGATGCTCGATCTCGCCATCGACCCGAAATTGGCCTGGGCCCTGCGCCATCGCGAGCGCTTTCCGGTGGACGTCAACAAGGCCGACCGCGAGCACTTGTTGCGGGTGCCGGGGCTGGGAACGCGCAGCGTCAAGCGGATCATCGAGATGCGACGCATCCGGCGGCTGACGCTCGACGATGTCGGCAAGCTCGCGCGCTCCGTGACTGTGCTGCGCAACTTCATCGTCACCGCCGACTGGCGGCCCGGTGCCGCGCTCGACAGCGACCGCCTTCGCCAACATCTAGCGCCGCGGCCGCAACAGCTGGCGCTGCTGTGATGGTTTCCGCCAGGCTCGCCCATCCCGCCGATTACGAGGGCTGGCGCAGGCAGGCGAGAGCGCTCGCGCAGCGCGGGATCGCCCCGTCGGAGGTCGCCTGGCTGGTCGGGCAGGAGGCTGGCGGCCTGTTCGGCGGCGCGGAGGTTGCCTGCGACGCTCCCTCGGACGGCGCACGACTGACGGTGCCGCGCGCTTTTCTCGAGCTTGCCGACCAGGTGATCTGCCACAGCGATCCCGAGCGCTTCGGCATGCTCTACCGCATGCTGGCGCGCCTCCAGCATGAGCCGCAATTGCTGAAGCTCACGACGGATGCGGATGTCCACCGCGCCGAGGCCATGGCGCGCAGCGTCCGGCGCGACGTCCACAAGATGACCGCCTTCGTGCGGTTTCGCGAAGTGGAGGATGACGATGGCGGGGTGGCCTATGTCGCCTGGTTCGAGCCAGAGCACTTCATTCTCGAACGCGCCTCGCGCTTCTTTGTCGAGCGCTTCGCGTCGATGCGCTGGTCGATCCTGACGCCGCAGGGATCGCTGCACTGGGATCTCGCGAAGCTGCATGTCGGCGCGCCTGCGTCGCGTTGCGATGCGCCCAACGACGATGCGATCGAGGATTACTGGCGGACCTATTACGCCAACATCTTCAATCCGGCGCGGCTCAAGATCAAAGCCATGAAGGCCGAGATGCCGCAAAAGTACTGGCGCAACCTGCCCGAGGCCGAACTGATCGCGCCCCTGATCGCGGGTGCTGCCCGGCGGGCCGCGGCGATGATCGAGACCATGCCGACGCTGCCCCCGGAGCGGCACCTGAGGCAGGCCGAGCGAAGCCGCGTGTTGGCTGTCTCGCCGGACGAGTCGTTCGCGAGCCTGGAGCAGGCGGCATTCGCCTCGCGCGACTGCCGGCGCTGTGGGCTATGCGAGCACGCGACGCAGACCGTCTTCGGCGCCGGGCCGATGGATGCGCGCGTGATGTTCGTCGGCGAGCAGCCCGGCGACCGCGAGGACCTGTCAGGCACGCCGTTCGTGGGTCCAGCCGGCGAACTCTTCAACCGGATCATGGGCGAGGCTGGCCTCGACCGGCGCAAGGCCTATGTCACCAATGCGGTGAAGCACTTCAAGTTCGAGGTGCGCGGCAAGCGCCGCATCCACCAGAGCCCCGGCGCCGGGGAGATCAAGGCCTGCCGCTTCTGGCTCGGACTCGAGCGCGATTTCGTCAAGCCGGAGCTGATCGTGGCGATGGGCGCGACTGCGCTGCGCTCGTTAACAGGGCATTCCGGCTCGCTGGGCTCGATGCGCGACAGGGACCTGACACTCGAGGACGGCACGCGATTGCTGGTGACCGTGCATCCGTCCTACCTGCTGCGCCTGCCCGACGAGGAGACGCGACGTCGCGAGACGGAGCGCTTCCTGGGCGATCTCAGGCGCGCAGGCGAACTTGTCCCGGACATGCAAGTGGGGAGGGCGGCCTGAAGGGTCGGGCGCGTTGCCCCGCACCCTTCGCGGGCATCCGGCCAACTGGTTTCAGTTCGCAAGGATGCCCACGGGTGAAGAATCAGACGGCCGGACGGGCCAGATGATTGTTCAGGTCGACGCCAATTTTGCCGGCGGCGAAGATGTTGAGCGCCTCGGTATCGGCAAAGCGGTAGCCGTTCTCGATCAGACGAGAAGTGAACTGCCTATTGTACAGAAACGAAACGATGAACTGCCACAGTCCGAACGTACACACTGTAAAGAGGAGATGAAGGGCAGCGACTCCAAGTTCGCCCCTGATCAACGGAACCCACCAGCCGAACAAAAGATACGTCCAGGAGTAACCGACAAAGCCCTTTTTTACCAACCCCGTGCTATTATTCTTCATCATTACGACTTGAGCCATATCTATCCCCCCGCGGACTGAGCGTCCGGGCCGCATGCCTAGTGTTGTCGCGGAGGGGGCACAAGGGCATCAGGGTGTCGCCATCAGGTCTTTCAACCGGAGCTTTGCGATCCTCTCGACCTGCGCCAGCGCCGTCTCGAATTCGGTCTCGGGCGTGCTCTTCAGCCGCGCCTCGAAATTGGCGACGATGTCGGCCTTGCTCAGGCCCCTGACGGCGATGATGAAGGGGATGCCGAAGCGGGCCTTGTAGCTCTCGTTGAGTGCGATGAAGCGGACACGCTCGTCGCTGGTCAGGCGGTCAAGACCGGCTGACGCCTGCTCCAGGCTTGATTCGGGCGTGAGTTCGCCCGCCGCGGCGAGCTTGCCGGCAAGGTCGGGGTGGGCAAGCAGCAGAGCGCGGCGCTGATCGGGTGAGCCTGCGTGCATCGCGCGGCTCATGGCGGCGTGCAGGCCCTCAACGGTATCCTCTGCCTCGCTCAGGCCGGCGTCATGCGCCGCCTCGGCGATCCAGGGGGAATGCTCCCATACGCGGCCATAAACTTCGACGAACAGCGCCTTCGGCAGTTTCGAGGGCCGATAGCCATCGGCCGGCGGGTGACGACGGACCCAGTGCCGCGCGATATCGAGCCGGGTCGCGACCCAGACCCGCTCATGCGACTGCACATAGTCGAGGAAGCGCGCCAGCGCGGCCGCGCGACCGGGGCGCCCGACCAGCCGGCAGTGCAGGCCGATCGACATCATTTTAGGCGCGGTCTCGCCCTCGGCGTACAGGATGTCGAAGCTGTCCTTGAGATAGGCGAAGAACTGGTCGCCGCTGTTGAAGCCCTGCGGGGTGGCAAAGCGCATGTCGTTGGCGTCGAGCGTGTAGGGCACCGCGAGTTGCGGGCCGTGCGGACCCGAGAGCCAATAGGGCAGTTCATCGGCATAGACATCTGCCGTGTAGAGAAAGCCGCCTTCCGCCATGGTCAGCGGGATCGTCCGCTCGGAACTCCTGCCCTGGTATATGCCGAGCGGGCGCGCGCCTGTCAGGTCCTGCTGGATCGCAATGGCCTCGAGGATGTCGGCGCGCTCGCGTTCGGCGGGGATGTCGCGATAGTCGATCCATTTCAGGCCGTGGGTGGCAATTTCCCACCCGGCCTCCTGCATGGAATCCACGATCTCGGGATAGCGCGCCAGCGCACTCGCGACGGCAAAGACGGTGACCGGCAGCTTGCGCTGCGTGAACATCCGCCAGAGCCGCCAGTAGCCCGCACGCGAGCCGTATTCGTAGATCGACTCCATGTTCATGTGGCGCTGGCCGGGCCAGGGCGCGGCGCCAACGATCTCGGAGAGGAAGGCCTCGGAGGCGGCGTCGCCATGCAGGATGTTGTTCTCGCCGCCCTCCTCGTAGTTAATCACGAACTGCACCGCGATGCGGGCGCCGCCGGGCCAGTGCGGATTGGGGGCATTGCGGCCGTAGCCGACCATGTCGCGGGGGTAGGGGGCGTCGGTCATTGGATACTCTACCTATCGATCATGCTTCGAAACATGCAGTCATTCCGGACGAGCGGCGAAGCGCCGATCCATCCCGGCGCCTTTCCTGCACATGTCCGGAAAGGTTCTGGGGTCTGTGCTGCGCAGCGCTCGCGATGACGGCGCATCCTTGGCGAACAACCAACCTAGCTGCCGCGATAGGTGGAATAGCTCCAGGGCGAGGCCAGGAGGGGGACGTGGTAATGCCCTTCTGGATCGGCGATGCCAAAGCGGATCGGCACGATGTCGAGGAAGGCAGGTTCCGGAAGGGCGCTCCCGAGACCCCGAAAATAGGCGCCGATCTCGAAGCGCAATTCGTAGACGCCGGTTTCCAGCGTGTCGCTCAGCAGCGGCTCGTCGGTGCGGCCATCGACATTGGTCAGCGCCTGCGTCATCCGATCGCGGCCACCTTCGGGCAGGATACGGTCGAGGGTGACCATCACACCGGCGGCCGGCCTGCCATTTACGGTGTCGAGCACATGCGTCGAGAGACGTCCCATGGGTCCAATGTCCTGTTGCTAGGATGAGGCGCGCGGAACGAAGCTTGCCTTCGCAAAAAGGCGAACCCTAGTCTGGACGCACTACGCAAGTTTCATCCCGGATTCGTCCCTGTCAATCGCGGCGGCACATCTGGCTGAGGGGAGGTCGCGGATGTTTGAGGCCTATCTCGTCGAGTGGGGCGGCATGCTGCTGCGCTGGCTGCATGTGATCACTGCGATCGCCTGGATCGGCTCGTCCTTCTTCTTCATCCATCTCGACGCGTCGCTGCGGCCGGCCGCCGACATCCCGCCGGGCGAAGGCGGGCGCGCCTGGCAGGTCCATGGCGGCGGCTTCTACGAGATGCGGAAATATCTGGTCGCGCCGGCGGTGATGCCCGCCGAGCTGACCTGGCACAAATGGCAGAGCTACTGGACCTGGATCTCCGGCTTCTTCCTGCTGGTCTGGGTCTATTATGCGCAGTCGGAACTCTATCTGATAGACCCGCACGTGATGGCGTTGTCGCCGCTGGCAGCCGGCGCCATCGGTATCGCGGCGCTGGTGCTGGGCTGGCTGTTCTATGACTGGCTTTGCCGCTCGCCGCTGGGCAAGAACGACGTCGTGCTGGGCGTGCTCGGCTTCGGCTATGTGGTCGCGGCGAGCTGGGCCTTTGCCAGTGTGTTCTCGGGGCGTGGCGCTCTTATCCATACCGGCGCGCTGATGGCGACGATCATGACCGCCAACGTCTTCTTCAACATCATGCCGGGCCAGCGGAAGGTGATCGCGGCGCTGACGGCTGGCGAGAAGCCCGATCCGAAATACGGCAAGGCGGCGAAGCAGCGCTCGACGCACAACAACTACATCACCCTGCCGGTGCTGTTCCTGATGCTGTCGAACCACTACCCGGTGACCTACGCGAATTCGGCGGTGATCCCGGCGCTGGTGGCGCTGATCATCGTGGCGGGCGCGCTGATCCGACACTTCTACAATGTTCGTCATGCCGACCACGCGAAGTCGCCCTGGTGGACCTGGGCCGTGGCGATCCTTGCGCTCTGGCTGGCGTTCTGGCTCGCGATGGCATCTTCACCCGGCGGGCGGGAGCAACTCGGCCTGCCGGCGCGTGAGCCTCCAAAGGCGACGCTGCTCGCGGGGATGAGCCTACCGCCGGCCGAGGTCGCCAACATCATCTCCGGCCGCTGCGCCATGTGCCACGCGCCCGAGCCGTCCTGGCCGGGGCTCCAGATCGCGCCCAAGGGAATCTGGTTGCATGAGCCCGAGCGTATCGCGATCCAGGCACGTGCCATCCGGACGCAGGCTGTGATGACGCATGCGATGCCGCCCAACAACCTGACCGGAATGACCCAGACGGAGCGCCATGTGCTCGCGGCCTGGCTTGCCGGAATGCGCTGAAAAACAAGCGGCTGTCTGCAATCGTTCAGCCTGTTCACAGGGTGCGCACGCAAACGTGAAGCCATTCAGTTTCGGTTCATATCGCCGCCAGCATTGTCCGGAGTGACTGACAGGCTGGAGGCAGGTGCCCAATACCGGGACCGTCCGTGCCGGGGACCCGGGGGTCCAGGTGAGACGTTTGGATGCGAAGGGCACCAGCTATCTGCTGGCGGCCGTAGGTTTTGTCTTTGCCTGGACGGTGCTCTGCTGGCCGTGGCTGTCGGGTTCCGTCACGATTCCCTTCGATGCGAAAGCCCATTTCCAGGCTCAGATCCAGTTCCTTGCCCAGGCGCTGCATTCCGGCCAGTCGCCGTTCTGGACTCATAACGTCTTCGGCGGCTCGCCCCAGATCGCCGATCCGCAATCCCTGATCTTCTCGCCGGCAATCCTGCTCGCGCTCCTTTCGCCATCGCCGAGCTTCCGCATGGTCGATGCCTATGTGCTCGCTCATCTCCTGGCCGGTGGCCTCGCCATCCTGATGTTCTTCCGCGATCGCGGCTGGCACCCCGCCGGCGGCGTGCTGGCGGCGCTGGTCTTCGCCTTTGGCTCCTCGGCGGCGTGGCGGGTCCAGCATGTCGGGCAGATCGCCAGCCTTGCCTTCTTCGCCATCGCGCTCTGGCTGACGGCGCGGATGCTGCAGCGCTCTTCGCTGGCGTCCGGCGCACTGGCCGGCCTCGCGGCCGGTATGATGGTGCTCGAGCCCGACCAGGTCGCGCTCCTGGGCGCCTATGTGCTGATCGGCATGGTCGCGGCGCATTGGCTTGCCGGTGGCTGGAGCGCGTTGCGGGCAAGTCTTGCCCCGATCGCGGTCGCGAGCCTCGCGGGCGTGGTCACCATCGCGCTGCCGCTGCTCTGGACCTGGCTGTTCGCGGAGGCAAGCACGCGCCCCGAGATCGACTTCGTCGAGGCGGCGCGCGGTTCCCTGCATCCCGCTTCGCTGCTGACCGCCTTCGTCGCAGACCTCTTCGGCGCGAGCGACCCGGGTGTGGAGTATTGGGGACCCTACAGCTCAGGCTGGCAGTCGCATGAGGGCTTCCTCTCGCAGAACATGGCGCAGGTCTATATGGGCGCGCTGCCGCTGCTGCTGCTGATCGCGCCGGGCCTGACGCGCGGCTGGCTTTTCAACAAGGCGATCCTGCCCTTCACGCTGCTTTTCGTGTTCATGGTGCTGTTCGCGCTGGGCCGTTTCACTCCGGCCTTCGAGCTGTTCTACGACTACCTTCCGGGCGTGAAAGCTTTTCGCCGGCCCGCGGACTCGACCTTCCTGATCGGCGCGCTCGGTGCCGTGCTGGCGGGCTACGTGCTGCATCGGCTGCTCAGCGAGGACAATCTCGGCTCGCTGCGGCGCGACGCCCTGATCGGAGGCGGGCTCGTGGTGGCGACGATCGTAGTCGCGCTCGTTGTCTCGTCCGATGAGCGGCATCTGCGCGACGCCTGGTGGCCTGTGGCCTCCGCGGCGCTGTGGTTTGCCGCGGCGCTTGCAGTCCTGTTCGCCGCGCTGCGCTGGCGCGCGGGCCTTGGCCCGGTCGTCGCCATCCTGCTGGTGACCGGCATGGTCGGCGCGGATCTCAGGGCCAATAACGGACCCAATGAATCAACTGCCCTGGCGCCTGAAATCTACGACGTGCTGCGTCCGGAGACCCATAACGAGACTGTGGCCGTGCTGAAGCGCCTGGTTGCCCAGCCGACGGGCTCGCCGCGGCGGGACCGGATCGAGCTGCTGGGCATGGGCTTCGAGTGGCCCAATGCCGGCATGGTTCATGGCTTCGACCATACGCTTGGCTACAACCCGCTGCGGCTCGCTGAGTTCTCGGACGCCGTCGGCACGCGCGACTCGATCGCGGCTCCCAAGGACCGCAAGTTCACCTCGCTGTTCCCGTCCTACCGCTGCCGCCTCGCCGACATGCTCGGCCTCCGCTACATCGCGACGCCGGTTCCGATCGAGCAGGTCGACCGCAAGCTGCATTCGGGTGACCTCAAACTCGTCGCCCGCACGGCCAAGAGCTACATCTACGAGAACGAGCGCGCTTTGCCGCGCGTGCAGTTCGTCGGAGGCTGGCAGTTGGCCGATTTCGACGGCATGAAGAGCAGCGGAACCTGGCCGGATGCCGATCCGCAGCAGGTCGTGTTGCTCGACGTCGAGCCTGCGGACGCGCGCGCGGAGGGGCCGGTGACCGCCCAGGGTGCGGTCAAGCTGCTGCGCTACGAGAATACGGAGATCGAGATCGAGGTGACGGCGACCGAGGCGGGCTTCGTCGTGCTCAACGACATCTGGCACCCGTGGTGGCAGGCGCGCGTCGACGGGGCAGAGACCGAGATCCTGAAGGCGAACCTGTTGTTCCGCGCCGTGCAGGTGCCGGCTGGCACGCACAAGGTGACGTTCAGCTTCCATCCGTTCGAGGGCGCGCTGGCCGAGTTCCGCGAGCGTGTTGCGCCGCAGGAGCCCGATGGCGACCAGCCGCTGCCGGTGCGGCCTGACGAGCCTCAGGTTGCGCAGGGCACGACGCGCGCTCCGACGCTGTCGGGACCGTCACCTGCCATTCGCGAGACCCTTGGACTCGGCTCGATCCCGGTCGCAAGCGAGCCGCGCCCGCAGATCTCATCGTCGCGGGCGTACTGAGTTCGCCCCGGCACGAAGGCCTGCGGCTCGCTCGACATGACTGCGAAGCGCCGCGGTTCTCCTGGTGCTAGCCCGGGAAACAGCGGCGCTTCGTGATGCGATTGCGCTCAGGCGACGCCGAGCTTCTTCTGCAGCGATGTTGAAGAGGTCGTGTACTGGAAGGTCAGGCGCTTCTCCGGATAGACGTAGCGATGCACCTTCTGGGCGGCCAACGCCGCCTCGTGGAAGCCTGACAGGATCAGCTTGAGCTTGCCCGGATAGGTATTGATGTCGCCGATGGCGAAGATGCCCGGTGTCGAGGTCTCGAACTTCTCGGTATCCGCTGGGATCAGGTTTTCGTTGAGGTTGAGGCCCCAATCGGCGATCGGCCCCAGCTTCATGGTCAGCCCGAAGAAGGGCAGCAGCGTATCGCAGGCGATCTCGAAGGGCTCGTTGTCGGTGCCGCGGCAGACCACGGCCTGGAGTTTGTTGCCCTCGCCCTTGAGTCCGGTGACCTGCCCAAGCTTCATGTCCATCGCGCCAGAAGCGACGAGCGACCGCATCTGCTCGACGGAGTGTGGTGCGGCGCGGAAGTCGTCGCGGCGATGCATCAGCGTGACGCGCTTGGCGATGGGCTGCAGGTTCAAGGTCCAGTCGAGCGCGGAATCGCCGCCGCCGACGATGAGGATCTCGCGGCCACGGAACGCTTCCATCTTGCGCACGGCATAGAAGACCGAGCTGTTCTCATAGCCGTCGATGCCGGGAATCGGCGGCTTCTTGGGCTGGAACGAGCCACCGCCGGCGGCGATCAGGACGCATTTGGTCTCGAATACGGTGCCGGCGTCGGTCGTGACGCGGAACCGCGGCGCCTCGGCCGTGCCGATAGGCTCGAGGGC
Organism: Allobosea sp. P1_B10; assembly: GCF_056406735.1. Classification (NCBI taxonomy): domain Bacteria; kingdom Pseudomonadati; phylum Pseudomonadota; class Alphaproteobacteria; order Hyphomicrobiales; family Alloboseaceae; genus Allobosea; species Allobosea sp. P1_B10. Next base: position 539,490 of record NZ_JBFTZP010000002.1, read on the forward strand.
CTCGATCATCTGGTTGAGGTGGAAGGTCGGGCCGAACGGCTTGATCTGCTCGATCAGGTTGTCGACCAGGCCCTGTCCCGTGATCGTCGGGAAGCCGGGGATGTCGTAAATCGGCTTCTCCGGATAGAGCTCCGCGCACTGGCCGCCGACCTTCGGGAGGATGTCGACCAGATGCGCGCGGATGTCGAGCAACCCAAGCTCGAACACTGCAAACAGACCGCAGGGGCCGGCGCCGACAATGACGACGTCGGTGGTGATGACTTCGCTCGCGGCGGTCTCGACGCTCATGGCTCTTCCTTGGATTCAGTCTAAGTTATAGCAATACTTGAGGGATTTCTCCCGGCCCCGACATGATGCCTCAGGCGGCATCTGGCAAGTGCCGGGCCATGCGTCAGGCGCCGGTATCGGCGAAAAGACCAGCCGCGGAGATGCCGGCTACCGCCGCCGCCTCGTCGTTCTCGGAGGTGTCGCCCGAGATCCCGACCGCGCCGAGCAGGCCGCCCGCTGCGTCGCGGATGAGGACGCCGCCGGGTACCGGCACAAGCGAGCCGCCCACGGCATGGGTCGCCGCCGCGACGAAATAGGGGCGGTCCAGCGCCATCTTGTGCAACGCGCGCGAGCCTAGCCCCATCGCGACAGCGCCGTGGGCCTTGCCGATCGCGATCTCCGCGCGCTTCAGGCTGGTGCCGTCCTGCGCGGAGAACACCTTCTGTGCGCCGCGTGCGTCGAGCACCGCGATGGCCAGTGGCTTGAACCCGCCGAGTTCGGCATGGGACAGGGCTGCGGCAAGGATCGTCTGGGCCTGCGAGAGGGTCAGCATCGGGAAGCCTCCGTTTGTGATCGAAGGCTTGTGCCAGTGCGGCGGCGCCGGGGGAAGGGGCGCTGCGGGCACAGCGGCTTTTCGAAAATGCAGCGGATCATGGGGTGCGCGGGCTATATCGAATGGCCGGCGGGTGGAATCCGGCTTGAACTTGGCGCCCCGGGGGGGCTTGATAGGGGTCCACTGACTGGAGGAAGCCCTATGGGTCTGTTTAGTTTCATCAAAGAAGCCGGCGCCAAGATCTTCGGATCGAGCGAGGCCAAGGCCGCAACCCCGGATGCCCTGCAGAAGGAGCTGGCGGGTCATGGCCTGCCGTCCGACATCGCAATCCAGATCGATGGCGACAAGGTGAAGGTCTCTGGCAAGGCGGTCTCGACCGAGGAAGCCGAGAAGATCATTCTCGCGCTGGGCAACACCGCCGGCGTGGCCTCGGTCGAATCCGACCTCGTCGTCAACAAGGAAGCGGCGGCCGCCGTGTTCTACACGGTCAAGAAGGGCGACACGCTCTGGAAGATCGCCGAAGAGCATTACGGCAAGGGCCAGGGCGCCAAGTACACCGAGATCGTCAAGGCCAACACACCTCCGGTCAAGAACCCCGACCTGATCATGCCGGGCTGGGTCCTGCGCATTCCGCCGAAGGCGTGATCACCTAGGCGATAGCAAACGACAGGGGGTTGCGACCGATCTGGACGCAACCCCAGCGCCGCCCTTCAACGAACACGGGCGCGGAGGCGTCGCTGACGACGCCGAGGGGCTCGCGGCCCGGCAGCCGACAATAGGTCTGGACGATCGGACCCGCGGAATAGCGCGCGGCCCGCAGCGTCACGGTGTCCCTGACATGCTGCCCGCGACGGGCCAGGGGCTCGCCGGGGCGGGTGAATTCCGCCGCGACATGGCCGTTCCTGTCTACCGCAGCGACATAGACGAGATCGTCATCCACGGGCACGGCCCGGCCAAAAAGAGCGCCAAGTGCCTCATCGAGCCGCCCAAGTCTGGCGGGGTGGTCGCCGGCTACGCCAAACAGCTCTACCGATGAGACGATCTGATCACGGAGCGCTGCCTCGAACAGTGCCGCAACCTCGGCTGCGAGAGCTGCCGCCTGCCACAGTGCCTTGCCATAGGCATCCGCGCAGGCGCGCAGCACCCCCCAGAGGTCGACCGGGCCGCTTTCGTCGATGCGCTCGAAGGCGAGATGGCCGAGACTGTCGCGGTCGATCGTCGCGGTGGCGGAAATGCGCCTTCCGGGCGACAACTCCAGCGTGATCGTGGCGACGTCGCCGGGACCTAGCACCGGGACCGGCGCAATCATCAGACCGCCGGCCCCGATGTCGAGTGTCGAGGCGGGGATCCGCATGCCGCGCAGTGTCAGCAGGCAAGGCCCCACCAATGGCCAGCGAGTGAAGCGGCGGCGCTCGCCCCAGGGCTGGGCAGACATTGCGACGCCGAGGCGGCCGCCGGCCTCCTTGATGCGGCCCCAGGATGAGGGCGCGGTGGGTGGCAGGCGGTCAAGACTTGCGCGGATCACCCGCATGCGATGTGGCAGGGACGCCGGTACGGGCACGGTGCCGTCGCGACGCGTGTGTGTACCAGTGGCCGCTTCGAGAGCCTGCCGGGAGATGTCCCGGCTCTCGCCGATCGGGTCATCGGGAGGCTCGGGTTCGCGGTCGGATGATTCGATCATGCAGGTAGTAATGATTGTAAAATACTACCTATACGTGAATCGCGCTTATGGATAAAGCGCTCCCGACGCCGCCTTTGCAGGCGTCGAACACGGCTTCCTGTTACGATACCCGCGCGTTGCGTCCCGGTCGGTGAGGGACACCCTTGCATCCGGCGCTTTTTGCCCGTCATGCTGCCCGGCGCCAAACTACGCAGGCGCGCCTGCCGCCCGATCCGCGTAAAACGTCAATCTCTGGGGAGGGGCGCATGCCGCTCGATCGTCGTCATTTCCTGGCGCTCGCTGGCGGGGCAGTTTCTGCACCTGCGGTATTGCGTGCCACCCGCGCCAACGCGCAGGAGGTGACGCTGAAGATGCATCACTTCCTGCCGCCCGTGACAGCCGGACAGGTGCACTTCCTGAAGCCCTGGGCCGACAAAGTCGCGGCGGAGTCCAACGGCCGCATCAAGATCGACATCTACCCGTCGATGCAGCTAGGCGGCACGCCGCCCCAATTGTACGATCAGGCGCGTGACGGCGTCGTCGACCTCGTCTGGACGCTGCCGGGCTATACGCCGGGCCGCTTCACCGGCACCGAGGCGTTCGAGCTGCCCTTCACCGCCAACAAGCGCGCACTCGCCAACTCGCTGGCGCTGGCGGAATATGCCGAGCAGAACCTGCAGGATGAATACAAGGATGTCCGTCCGATCTGCCTCTGGGCGCATGACCATGGCCTGATCCATGCCAACAGGCAGGTGAAGACGATGGAGGACATGAAGGGGCTGAAGCTGCGCTTCCCGACCCGGCTTGCCGGCGAGGCGCTGCGGGCGCTGGGCGCCAATGCCATCGGCATGCCGGTGCCGCAGGTGCCGGAATCGCTGGCCCAGCGGGTGATCGACGGCTGCGTCATCCCCTGGGAGGTGGTGCCGTCGATCAAGGTGCAGGAACTGGTGAAGTACCACACCGAGATCCCGGGCTCGCCGACCTTCTACAGCGCGACCTTCCTCCTCGCGATGAACCGGGCGAAATACGATGCGCTCGCGCCCGATCTGAAGGCCGTGATCGACAGGAATTCAGGCGCGGCCGCCGCTGCCATGGCGGGGAGGGCTTGGGACCAGCAGGCCATCGTGGTCTCCGAAATGGTTCGCAAACGCGGCAACACGATCACCGTTCTGGACGAGGCCGAGGCTGCGCGCTGGCGCAAGACCACGGAGCCGGTGATCGAAGGCTGGCTCAAGACCGCCAAGGGCAAGGGGCTCGATGGCGAGAAGCTGCTGGCAAGCGCGAGGGCCGCTCTCGCCAAGCACGAAAAGGCAGCCTGACGGCAATCATGGTCGATGCGGGGAAGGATGTGGCGCCATCGGGTTTCGACCGGGTGGTGCGGGCTGTCGCGTTGCTCGGCGGCGTGCTGCTGCTCGCCCTCTCGACGATGGTCGTGGTCAGCGTCACCCTGCGCAGCGATCTCGTCGGTGCAGCCGGCGTGCCCGGCGATTTCGAGCTGGTGCAGATGGCGACAGCGGTCGCGGCGTTCTGCTTCCTTCCCTATTGCCAGCTCAGGCGGGGCAACATCTTCGTCGACACCTTTACCTCGAAGCTGCCGAGGCGCTGGCAGAGGCGCATCGATGCCTGCTGGGACATCCTCTACGGGCTCGTGATGGCGCTGATCTCCTGGCGGCTGGCTGTGGGAGCCAGGGCCGCCTTCGCCAGCGGCGAGAACACGATGGTGCTGCAGCTGCCGAGCTATGTACCGATCGCGCTCTGCTCCGTGCTGGCCGCCCTGGTCTGTGCCACGGCCTTCGTCAGCGCGACCCGCCTGCTGCGGGGCCGGCGGTGAGCGGCGCCATGCTCGCGGTCACAGGGTTTGCGGTGCTGTTGGCGCTGATGGCGCTGCGGCTGCCGATCGGGCTCGCGATGATGCTGGTCGGCAGCGTCGGCTATATCCAGCTCAATGGGCTCGACCCGTTCCTCAACTACATCCGCACGACGCCTTACCAGATCTTCGCCAACTACACCCTGTCGGTGATCCCGCTCTTCGTTCTGATGGGGGCATTTGCCGAGCGCTCGGGGCTGGCGGGCGATCTGTTCAAGGCGTCGTCTGCAGTCGTTGGCCATCGGCGCGGGGGGCTCGGCATGGCCCTGATCGGCGCCTGCACCGGATTTGGAGCAATCTGCGGCTCGTCGGTGGCGACCACCGCGACCTTCGCGCGGGCCGCGCTGCCGCAATTGCGCGGCTATCGTTACGACCCCGGCTTCTCATGCGGGCTGGTCGCGGTCGGCGGGACGCTCGGTATCCTGATCCCGCCCTCGGTGATCCTCGTCGTCTATGCGATCTCGACCGAGCAGAATATCGCGAAGCTGTTCATGGCGGCGCTGATCCCGGGCCTGATGGCCGCCGTGATGTACTGCATCACCATCGCGGTCGTGACGCGGCTGAACCCGACGCTTGCGCCCGCGCAGCCGCGCATCGTCTGGCGCGACCGGGTCGGGCCGCTGCTTGGCATCGTGCCGGCGCTGGCTGTCGCGCTCGTCGTGGTCGGCGGCATCTATGGCGGCGTCCTCACGCCGACGGAGGCCGCGTCGGTCGGCGCCTTCATCATGCTGCTGATCGGGCTCGGGCGACGCACATTGAGCCTGAAGGGCGTCGGCGAGGCGATCCTGCAAACCGCCGAAACCTCCGCGATGATCTTCGCCATCCTGCTCGGCGCCGAGGTGTTCAACGCCTTTCTTGCTCTGACACAGGTGCCGACTGCGGCGGCCGAGATGATCGCGGCCTCGGGCTGGGCGCCCCATACGGTGTTGGTCGGGCTGCTGCTGTTCTACATCGTGCTCGGCGGCGTGATGGACGAGCTCGCCATGATCCTGCTGACGCTGCCGGTGTTCTTCCCGATCGTGGTCGGGCTCGATTTCGGGATGCCGGCCGACGACATCGCGATCTGGTTCGGCATCCTCGTCCTGATCGTGGTCGGCATCGGCATGACCTGCCCACCGATCGGGCTGAACGTCTTCGTCGTCGCCTCGACGGCCCGCGACGTGCCTGTGACCCGCATCTACAAGGGCGTGCTGCCCTTCGTGCTGTCGGACATCATCCGGCTCGCCGTCGTGGTGGCATTTCCGGCGCTCAGCCTCTATCTGGTCAGGCTCCTGGGATAACCGACGGATACCGCACGTGATCGTCAACGACCTCGACATCGACGCCATCAAGGCAGGGCTGGCCGATGGCTCCATCCTCGTCGTCGACGTGCGCGAGCCGCATGAATTCGCTGCCGGTCACATTCCCGGTGCGGTCTCGCTGCCGCTCTCGCGCTTCGATCCCGCCGATATTCCGGACGCGCCGGGCAAGCGCATCGTGCTCTCCTGCGCGGCCGGCGTGCGCTCCCTGCGGGCGCTCGAATTCGCGCAATCGGCAGGGCTCGACATCGACAGCCACTATGTCGGCGGCTTCAAGGACTGGGTCATGCAGGGTGGCGAGATCGCGCGCTAAGCGTTTGACAGAGCCGCCTTTCATGCGGACTTAGGAATCGCCGGGGGGCTAACGAGGATTCCATGATGTCGATCTCCGCTCTCCTCCGCATGTCAGCCATCGCACTCGTGCTTCCGGCGCTCGCTCCCGCCGTGGCACGGGCGCAGGCACCGGCGCCGGGCACCGCCGCGGGCACTGCAGAGGACGCCTCGCTTCAGGCCGCGATCGTCAAGTCGAACGCCTACACGGCGCTGATGAACCGGACGCTGCGCGCGATCCAGTCCTGGGAGCGCTATGCCAGTTGGGTCGACATGAAGAAGGGCCCGACCGGCAAGGAGCGCTACATCACCTATGGTCTCTACAGCCTCTATGACGTCAACGGCGAGATCAAAAAGGCCGATGACGTCCGCACCAAGGAACCGCTGCTGCCAGAAATCGACCAGACGATCGGCCGGTACATCAAGGCCTATCAGGATCTCGCGCCGCTGATTACAAGTGCCGAGCGCTATTACGAGCGCAAGGACTATCGCGACGACGGTGCCGCAGAGGGCAGGCGCCTGCATGTCGGGCTCGTGCCGGCCGCGACGGTGTTCCTCGAGGAGCGCGCCAAGCTCGACGCCCAGATGCGGGTCTACAAAAAGGGGCTCGACGGGCGCGAACTGGCAGCGATCGAACAGAAGGAAGGTCGCTCGGTACGCTGGCAGGTGCGCAACCTCATGATGAACGCACGCGCCGTGATGGATCTGATGCCCAGCAACGAGAAGCCGGTCGTCGACCTCAAGGCCTTCGATGCGGCGACGCTCGACTATGCCGCCGCGGTGCGCGAGATGGACCGCTTCAAGGAGAGCAATCCAGCCGGCATCCCCTTCATCGAAAGCCAGGCGAGTTCCTGGCTCGGCAAACTGCGCGATTTCCGCGACAAGCTCGCCAAGAGCAAGGGCGACGTCCGTCGCGGGGCGGGCAATGATGCGAACTGGCTCGTTAGCTCCTACAATACGATGGTCACGCTTTCCGAGACCGCAATCCGGACGGCGCGCTGACGTTCCGCGAATGCGCTGACTGCAACCCGGTTCGTCACGCTTCGGGGTGACGAACTCAGGTTTTTAGGCCAGTCTTTCATTCTACTGATGCAAGGATAGAGACCTGATGCGCCCGATGAAATTCGGATTTGGCCAGCCGGTGCGGCGGGTCGAGGATCAACGCCTGACGACGGGTACCGGTCGCTATACCGACGACACCGCCGTCGAGGGCGCGCTGCACGCCTTCGTGCTGCGCTCGCAGTATGCGCATGCCACTTTCAAGATCCGCGACAAGGATGCCGCCCGCAACATGAAGGGCGTGAAGCTGATCCTGACCGGCGAGGACGTCGCCCATCTCGGCGATCTCCCGTGCAAGGGCCTGATCAAGACGGTTTCGGGCGATGATGTGAAGGCGATGCCGGTGCCGGTGCTGCCGACCGGCATCGTGCGCCATGTCGGCGAGGCCGTGGCCTTCATCGTCGCCGAGACGCTGGCACAGGCGCGCGACGCCGCCGAAGCGATCGACATCGAATGGACCACGCTGCCCTCGATCACGGGCATCGCCGAGGCGCTGGCGCCCGGCGCGCCGCAGGTCTGGCCGGACCGGCCGGGCAACGTCGCCTTCGAGGCCGAGCAGGGCGACAAGGCCAGGACCGAGGCAGCTTTCGCCAAGGCCGCCCGCACGGTCTCGGTGACGATCGTCAACAACCGCCTCGCGTCCAACTACATGGAGACGCGCGCCTGCATCGCCGAGTACGACAAGCCCAGCAAGCGTTGGACGCTGACACTGGGCAGCCAGGGCAGCCATGGCACGCGCGACATCCTCGCCGGCTATATCCTCAAGGTCGATCCCTCGCGGATCCGCGTCGTGACCCCCGACGTCGGCGGCGGTTTCGGCACAAAAATCTTCATGTACCGCGAATATCCGCTGACCATGGTCGCGGCCGAGAAGCTCGGGCGCCCGGTGCGCTGGGTTGCCGATCGAACGGAGCATTTCCTGGCCGACACCCATGGCCGCGCCAATCTCTCGACCGCGACCATGGCTCTCGACGCCAAGGGCAAGTTCATCGGCATGAAGGTCGACCTGGCGGCCGAGATGGGCGCCTACCTCTCGCAGTATGGACCTTTCATCCCGTGGGTCGGGACCACGATGACCCCAGGCTGCTACAATATCCCGGCCGTGCATGTCCGCTTCCGTGGCGTGCTGACCAACACCATGGCGGTCGATGCCTATCGCGGCGCCGGGCGGCCCGAGGCTGCCTATCTGATCGAGCGGCTCGTCGATGCGGTGGCACGCGAGACCGGCAAGACGGTCGATGCCGTGCGGGCGCTCAACTTCGTCAAGCCGAGCGAGATGCCTCACTCGACCCAGACCGGGCCGGTCTACGATTCCGGCGAGTTCGAGGGGCATATGCGCCGCGCCATGGAGGTCGGCGACTGGAAGGGCTTCAAGAACCGTCTCAAGGCGGCAAACAAGGCCGGAAAGATCCGCGGCATCGGTCTCGCCTGCTATATCGAGGCATGCGGCGGCGGCGGTCCGGAAAGCTCGACCGTGATCCTCGAGAAGGACGGCATGGTGACCGTGCTGATCGGTACCCAGTCGAACGGGCAGGGCCACGAGACCGCCTATTCGCAGCTGGTGTCGCAGCATCTCGACATCCCGATGGATCGCATCCGCGTGGTCCAGGGCGATACCGACAAGGTCGAGACCGGCTCCGGCACCGGTGGCTCGCGCTCGATCCCCGTGGGTGGCGCCGCGCTGAACAAGGCCACCGAGATCCTGAGCGACAACCTCAAGCAGCTTGCCTCGGAGAAGCTCGAGGCCGCGCTTGGCGACCTCGAGATCATCAATGGCGCGGTGCGTGTCGTCGGCACCGACAAGGCGCTCGACCTCGCCGAGATCGCCGCCCTGCCGGGCGCGACCACGGAGATGCTGCGCGTGCATCAGAGCTGGACCCCGCCGGCTGCGACCTTCCCGAACGGGACCCATGTCGTCGAGATCGAGGTGGACCCGCAGACCGGGCACACCGACATCGTGAACTATGTCGTGGTCGATGATTTCGGTGTGACGCTGAACCCGCTGATGCTTCAGGGTCAGGTGCATGGCGGAGCGGCACAGGGTATCGGCCAGGCGCTGATGGAGGAGATCCGCTTCGATGCGGAAGGCCAGATGCTGACCGCGACCTTCATGGACTATGCGTTGCCGCGCGCGATCGACATCCCCAACTTCCACTTCGAGACCCGCAACGTCCGCTGCGTGACCAACGCCATCGGCGTGAAGGGGGCCGGCGAGGCTGGTGCGATCGGTGCCTGCCCGGCGGTGATGAACGCGATGGTGGATGCGCTCGACCGGGCTGCCGGCATCAAGGCGATCGACATGCCGGCGACACCTATCAAGGTCTTCAACGCCTTGAAGGAGGCTGGTTATCCACTGTAGCGCAAGATTCAATTTGCGCGATTGCAAATGCCAATCGCGTGATGGCGACTTGGCTGGCGTGACCAGTTGAGGTCATCTGGAATGGTTCTAACCGGCGCGTTCTGTGCCGGTTTTTCCAGCCCCCGGAGATGACCAAGCATGATCCGCTTTGCTTACGCCGCCACAGCTCTGGCGCTCGCCCTGTCCTCGGTGGTCGCGCAGGCCGATCCGATCGTCGAGCGCAAGGCGACCATGAAGGCCGTCGGCGCCGCCACAGGGCAGGGAGCGGCCATTGCCAAGGGTGAGGCCCCGTTCGATGCCGCCAAGGTGCAGGGGATCTTCACGGCGTATGTCGAAGCCTCCAAGAAGATGCCGGGGCTGTATCCCGACAGCGCCAAGACCGGTGGCGAAACGACCGCTTCGCCGAAAGTCTGGGAAGATCAGGCAGGCTTCAAGGCCGCCTTCGTGAAGTTCGAGGCGGACGCAGCGGCAGCGGGCAGCTCGGCGACGGACCTCGCCACTTTTCGCACCGCCTTCGGCACCGTGACGAAGAATTGCGGCGGTTGCCACGAGACCTATCGCATCAAGCGCTGAAACCGGGCAGGATCGCCGAGCCGGGTGACAGGCCGGGCACGCGGGCCGCTCGCAAAGAGTGACGGCACCGCGGGCTTCGGCTGGCGTTTCGGGGACCTTTCACCCGCAACGCGCGATCGTCCCAGGCTGCAACGGGAGCCATGATGCGTCGCCTTCTGATCACGCTCGTGATTTTCGCCCTGGTTGGCTTTGCCGGCTTCGCTGTGCTGACGGATCCGCGCGTCGTCTCGCCGGCGCCGGAGATAGGCACGCTGCCGGCGCCCGATCTCCAGAACGGAAAGCTGCTCTTCGCTGCTGGGGGCTGCTCGTCGTGCCACGCGACGCCCGCGCAGGACGACAAGCTGAAGCTCGGCGGCGGGCTAGCTCTGGGCTCGCCCTTCGGGACCTTCCATGTGCCCAACATCTCGCCGCATACGCGCGACGGCATCGGCAACTGGGGCGTGCAGGACTTCGTGGACGCGATGGCCACGGGCGTGTCGCCGAACGGCCAGCATTATTACCCGGCCTTTCCCTACACCTCCTACAGGCTGATGCCGCCCAAGGCGCTGGCGGATCTTTTTGCCTATATCCGCACGTTGGTGCCAGTGGAGGGCCGGGCGGCCGACCATGACCTGCGCTTCCCCTTCAACATTCGCCGCGTCGTCGGCGGCTGGAAGCTGCTGTTCTTCGATGGCGCGTCATTCAGGCCCGATCCCTCGAAGAGCGAGGAGTGGAACCGAGGGGCCTATCTGGTGAACGGTCCCGGCCATTGCGCCGAGTGCCACAGCAATCGCAATGCGCTGGGCGCCATCGTGCAGGCGACGCGGTTTGCAGGCGGGCCCGATCCCGAGGGCAAGGGCTGGGTGCCCAACATCACGCAGCATGCGGACGGGCTGGCCTCCTGGTCGAAGGCCGAGATCGCCGAACTCCTCAAGACCGGGTTTACCCCGAGCTTCGACAGCGTCGGTGGCTCGATGGCGGCCGTGGTGCGCAACATCGCGCAACTGTCGGAGGCCGACAGGTTGGCGATGGCGGAATATCTGAAGTCGCTGCCGGCGGTGCAGGGACCGGCGCGACCCAATCGCGCCGGCGGCTGACCCGCGTCGCATCGAGCCGCCCCCGAGGGGACGGCCGCGACACGACATCTCAGGACGCGCGCCGCGCCGTGATCCGGCCGGCAACAGCGAAGGCGATCCGGCTGACGAACAGCGTCAGCACGAAGGCGATGGGCCAGGCGATGATGAACTGCTTCGGCCATTCGCGAAGCCAGAATTCGGTCGGCCCAAGCGCGATCATCGACATGATCCCCGACATGGACAGCGCCATCATGAAGGTTATCAGGATCTGGGCGATGAGGATGGTCTTGCGGTCTTGCATGTCGGTCTCTCATTGAGAGCATGGAGCACGACCGAGCCCCGGGCCCGCCACTGCACCATACCCGTGAAGGTTGATGCCGTGGGTCCGCCTGGGGCGACTTTTCCCGCTTGCGCGAGGGCCGGACTAACCGAACCGGCCTGAATCTTTTCGACGAGGTCTCGTAGGCTGCATAGCGCCGGCCGTCAAATCAAACGGCCAGCGGAAGACGGCAGAGCCGGGGAGGCCCGGGCCTACTCCATCACCGCGGCTTTGAGGATGCAGACCATCAAGGCGGTGCCGGGCTGGTCGCCGACGCAGCGCACGATGTGGCGGCGATCGCAGCGGTAGCGCAGCGTGTCGCCGGCCTTGGCGCGCTGGATGATGTCGCCGACTTCGACCTCGAACTCGCCCGATGTCACCGACAGCGATTCGATCGAGCCGCGCTGGTGGCCTTCCGAGTCGAGTTCGCCGCCCGGCTCGGCCTGGACCTCGTACCATTGCAGCCACTCGACGGTCTTGATCCAGCCGGTGATGGCGAGCCGGAGCTTGCCGTCCTCGGAGACCAGGATCGGAGTGTCGCTGCGACTGGTCTTCTCGATGAAGGGCTCTTCCTCGCCGCTGGAGAGGACGCGCTCGATCGAGATGTCGAGCGCCTGCGACAGGCGCCAGATCGTCGCCAGGGTCGGGTTGGTCTCGTTGCGCTCGATCTGGCTGATGATCGACTTCGCGACGCCCGATTGTTCGGCGAGCTCGGACAGCGAGAGGTTGTAGGCCTTGCGCAGGCGCTGGATCGTCTTGCCGAGCTGGCCGGAGATGATCTGGGCCCCCGAAGCAAGTTCGCGGCCGCCCCTCTCCTTGGTCTCGATACCCATGCGCTAAGCCCGTCTTGGAATAAGAGGTGTTTGTGAAAGCGAACAAACGTTTGTCCGAGCGGACAATGCCTCGGCGCGCCCGTCGCGGCAAGCCGTAGATCGACCGTAGATCGAACTCAGCGCGGCGTTACGGCTTCGCGTGTCTCGCGCTTGAGCAGGCCGAGCTGCCGTTCGCGCATGATCACGTAAATGCCCGAGGCAATCACGATGACGGCGCCCACGAGCACGGTCGTGGCCGGCCAGTCGTTGAAGAAGAACCAACCGATCGCCATCGCCCAGAGCATGCTGGTGTAATCGAAGGGCGCGATGAGCGAGGCATCGCCGTAGCGATATGCCTGCACGATGAATATCTGGCCGAGACCGCCGAGAATACCGGCCCCGACAAGCAGCATCGCATCCCAGGCATCGGGCATGACCCAGCCGAACGCGATCGTGGCGAGGCCGAGCAGCGATGTCAGCACCATGAAGTAGAAGACGATCGCACCGGTCCGCTCCGTCGCCGTCAGCTGGCGGATCTCGATGGCGGAGAAGGCCGAGCACGCCGCGCTACCCAGCGCGAGCATGGCGCCGATCGCAGGGCCGCCGCTGAGGCCGCCCACCAGAGCGGAGCCGCCCAGATAGGGGGACAGCATGAGAAGGACGCCGCAGAAGCCGACTGCGACGGCCGTCCAGCGATAGATGCGAACCCGTTCCTTCAGGACGACGGCGGCCAGCACGACCAGCAGAAGCGGCGCGGCATAGCCGAGCGCGACTGCGTCCGGCAACGGGATGAAGGCCAATGCCGAAAAGCCCATCGACATGCTCAGCGCGCCGAAGCAACTGCGCTTCAAATGGCCGCGCAGATTGCTCGTGCGCAAGGCGCTGGGAAATTCCGAACGCCAGGCCAGCCAGATGACCAGCGGGATCAAGGCGAAAAATGACCGAAAGCAGACGATCTGGCCGATCGGGTATTTTGCGGAGAGCGATTTGACCAGCGCCGACATCACCGTGAACGTCAGGGTCGAGACGAGTTTTAGGCTGATGCCGACGATAGGGGACAAGGTGCAACGCAGTGGCTTGAGCTGAGGTCTTTCAGAAGACCTCAGCGCTTAGACCACGCGAGTCCCACGTTTTAAAGCGTGAAACCTGCAACCCTGATAAGCGGCCGGCGGGTTGCGACGCGAGGGCCGCAACCCGTGCAACGCTCAGAACGTGCCGCGGAAGGCGCCGCCGTCGATCAGCAGGTTCTGGCCGGTAATGTAGCCGGCATGGGCGCTGGCCAGGAAGGCGCAGGCATTGCCGAACTCCTCGGGCGTGCCGAAGCGGCGGGCGGGAATGGTCGCGGTGCGCTGCTGCGCGATCTCGTCGGCGGAAACGCCCTTCTCGGCCGCCATCTTCGCGATCGGGCCGCGGATCCGGTCGGTGTCGAAGCTACCGGGCAGCACGTTGTTGATGGTGACGTTGGCATGCGCAACCTCGCGCGCCACGCCCGACAGGAAGGCCGTCAGTCCGGCGCGGGCGGCCGAGGAGACGTCGAGCCCGCTCAGCGGGGTCAGCACGCTGGCCGAAGTGATGTTGACGATGCGGCCGAAACGCCGCGCGATCATGCCGTCGATGACGCGCTGAACGAGTTCCAGCGGGGTCACCAGATTCTGAGCCACGCCCTCGAGCAGGCCTTCGCGCGTGACATCGCGGAACGGCTTGAAGGGCGGTCCGCCATTGTTGTTGACCAGGATGTCCGGATCGGGCGCCGCCGCCAGCAGCGCGTCCTGGCCGGCCGCGGTCGAGACGTCGGCGACGACCGCGATGACCTTTGCTCCGGTGCTGGCGCGAATCTGGCTCGCGGTCTCCTCGAGCGTTGCCGCATTGCGCCCGTTGATCACGACGGTGCAGCCCGCCTGCGCCAGCGCCAAAGCGGTGCCGCGGCCGAGCCCCTTGCTGGACGCGCAAATGATGGCCGTACGGCCTGCAATTCCAAGATCCATAATCATTCTCCGACGTCGCGTTGCCTCAGGCTCCAGCCAGAGCACGGATTCGTGGCTCCGTCATCAAAGCGCAATGCAAATCAGACACACGCCGGGGGCATCGCAACAGCAGAGGCAGCCGGGCATGAGCGACGAGGACGAGGCCAGGCAGGTTCGCAGCATCTTCATCTCGGACCTGCATCTGGGCACCCGCGGCGCGCAGGCGGAACTCGTGCTCGAGTTCCTGCGCGCCTATGATGCTCCGCAGATCTATCTTGTCGGCGACATCATCGATGGCTGGCGGCTGAAGAACGGCTGGTATTTCCCGCAGACCCATAACGACGTGATCCAGAAGCTGCTGCGCAAGGTGCGCAAGGGCTCGAAGCTGATCTACGTCACCGGCAACCACGACGACTTCCTGCGCGATTTCACGGGTCTCCAGTTCGGCGGCATCACGCTGGTCGACGACATCATCCACGAGACCGCCGACGGCAAGCGCATGCTCGTCATTCATGGCGATCTGTTCGACCTCGTCGTGCGCAACGCGAAATGGCTCGCCTTGCTGGGCGACTGGGCCTACACGGCCGCGCTCGCCTCCAATGCCGTAATCAACAAGGTGCGCCGGCTGATGCAGCTGCCGCACTGGTCGCTCTCGGCCTGGGCCAAGCTCAAGGTCAAGAATGCAGTCAACTATATCGGGGAGTTCGAGACCTGCCTCGCGGCCGAAGCGCGCCGTCACAGTGCCGATGGTGTCATCTGCGGCCATATCCACCATGCCGCCCATCGCGACATCGACGGGCTGACCTACATCAACAGTGGCGACTGGGTGGAAAGCTGCACGGCCTTCGTCGAGCATTTCGATGGCCGGTTCGAGCTGATCCGCTGGCCGCAGGACAGGCTCGAGGGTGTGGCGCCGGTCTCGACGGTGACCAAGGCGCGGCCTGCGCCGGCACTGGCCGAGGCGGCCTGATGCGCCTGCTCATCGCGACGGATGCCTGGCGACCGCAGATCAACGGGGTCGTCCGGTCGCTGGAGCGCATGGTCGAGGCGGGGCCTGCCTTTGGGGTGACCCCGCATATGTTGACGCCGGACGGGTTCCGGCAGGTCGGCCTTCCAAGCTATCCCGACATCCGGATTGCGCTCGCGACGCGACGGATGGTGGCCGAACGCATCGCCGAATTCCGGCCTGACCATATCCACATCGCGACCGAGGGGCCGATCGGCTGGCTGACGCGCGCGGTCTGCCTGGCGCAGAAGCGGGCTTTCACGACGAGCTACCACACGCGTTTTCCGCAATATGTCGCGGCGCGCTGGCCGATCCCGGAGAGCTGGAGCTATCGCTTCCTGCGCCGCTTCCATGGAGCTGCCGAGGCGATCATGGTCTCGACCGGCTCGGTCGAAGCCGAACTGCGCAGCCATGGCTTCGAAAAGATCGTGCGCTGGGGCCGTGGCGTCGACCTCGCCCAGTTCCACCCCCGACCCGACAGCGTGCTGGACCTGCCGCGCCCGATCTTCCTCAGCGTCGGCCGGGTCGCGGTGGAGAAGAACCTCGACGCGTTCCTGTCGCTGCGCCTGCCGGGCAGCAAGGTCATCGTCGGCGACGGGCCGGCGCGGGCCGACCTGCAGCGCGCCTATCCCGACGCGGTGTTCCTGGGCACCCGCGAGGGTGAGGAACTGGCGTCGATCTACGCCTCTTCGGATGTCTTCGTGTTCCCGAGCCTCACCGACACCTTCGGCATCGTACTGCTCGAGGCGGCGGCCAGCGGCCTTCCGGTGGCGGCGTTTCCTGTCCAGGGGCCCAGCGACGTCTTCGCCGGCAGCCAGGCGGCGGTGCTGAAGGAGGATCTACGGGCGGCAGCGATGGCCGCTCTTCGGATCCCGCGCGACATCTGTCTAGAGCTTGCTGCGGGCTATAGCTGGCAGCGCAGCGCGGCGCAGTTCTACGGCCATATCCGCGAGGTCGCGCAGAAAGCGGGGCCCGCGCCGCGACAGGCGCCCGTCGGTTCGCCCGATCCCGGCGTCACAGCCTTCGCGAGCGCGCGTGGCGCGGAAGGGCTCGCGTCGGGGCGCCTGCGGGCTTGAGCTCGGCGCGGAACCCGTCGCGGCGCTCGTGCACCGAGGCGATGACCAGGCCCATCGGAACACCCAACCCGACAAGCGCGGCCTCGGAGAGCTGAAGGCTCGCCTCTATGGTTTCCGGCACGGCATCGTTGACGCCGAGTTCGTAGAGGTGGCGCGCCTGGGCCGCGTCGCGGGCACGTGCGACGATGACGAGGTTTGGCTTCAGCTCGCGCGCGGCGCGCACGATCTGCTCGACCGCCTTGGCGTTGTCGATCGTGACGATCAGCGCCGTGGCCTCGTCGAGCCCGCAAAGGTTGAGGAATGCCGGCTGGGTTGCGTCGCCATAGAAGGCCGGTCGTCCGGCGCGGCGCTGCGCCGAGATCAGGGACGGGTCTGAATCAACCACGATATGCGGCTTGTTGTGTTCGTCGAGCATCGAGCCGACCAGCCGGCCGACCCTCCCGCCGCCGACCACGATGGCGCGGGCGGCATGATCGTCGGGCGGCAGGACCTTGGCCTCGTCCGGGAGATTGATCGGGGTGGCCAGCCGCATCGACCAGTTGCGGGCCATGCGTGCCAGTAGTGGCAGCGCGATCATGGTCAGCGACACGCCGGCCAGCACGAGGCTGCCGGCCTCCGGATCCAGGAGCTTTGCGGCGATGCCGCCGTTCAGCAGGACGAAGGCGAACTCGCCGCCGGGGCCCACCATGATCGCGGTTTCTAGCGCGGTCGCGCTGCTCAGCTTGAACCGGCGGGCGAGCACGAAGACGATCAGCGATTTGGCGCCGAGAAGTCCGATGGCGATGCCGAGGATGGCAAAGGGATGGGCAGCGAGTTGCGCCGGGTTCACGCTCATGCCGACGGTCAGGAAGAACACGCCGATCAGGAGCGACTTGAAGGGCTCGATCGTGACCTCGATGGCGCGGCGATATTCGGTCTCCGCGAGCAGAAGCCCGGCGATGAACGCACCCAGTCCCATGGAGAGACCGGCCGCCGCAGCGATCATGCCCGTGCCGAGCGCGGTCAGGAGCGTCGCCGCCATGAAGCTTTCGGAGGAATCGGTCGAGGCGACGAGGCGAAACAGCGGCCGCAGTGCCAACCGGCCGATCGCCACGATCGCGCCGATGGCCGCCGCCGCCTGGACCATGGCCTGCGCGAGGCCGGTCAGGAGCGAGCCGCCGCCATTCTGTGCGCCCAGGACGCTGACGAGGAAGAGCAGGGGGACGACCGCAATGTCCTGGCACAGCAGGATCGCGAAGCTGGAGCGGCCCGCAGAGGACATCATCCGCTTGCGGGCCGAGAGGAGCTCGACGACCATCGCGGTCGAGGAGAGTGCGAGGCCGAAGCCGATTATCAGGGCCGCGGCTGCCGGCTGGCCGACCAGGTACGCGACCGCGCCGATGGCGGCGGCCGAGAGCACGACCTGGCCGAGCCCGAGGCCGAAGACGAGGCGCCTCATCGTCATCAGTCGCTCGAAGGACAGCTCGAGCCCGATCACGAACAGCAGGAAGGCGACGCCGAGCTCGGCGGGCCCCGCCAGCGCCTCGGGACTGGAGACGGTTATGGCGTCCAGAAAGGGCACCGTGGCGGAGAAGCCGCCAAGGCCGAAGGGCCCGAGCAGGGCGCCGCAGGCCATGAAGGCCACGATCGAATTGACCTTGAGGCTCTTGGCGAAGGGCACAATGACGCCCGCTGTCGCGAGCACGACAACGGCGTCCTTGTAAACGGAAGGATCAACGGTTCCGGCCAAGACGAATCCAAACGAGTCGGGGATGAGAGAGCCCGCGAACTTTGCGGTTTGCGCAGGCTCAATACAACCGCCCATTGCATCGGCCCGCGACAAATCTGCCTTTGCGCATGTGCGTTTAGCGCGGACGCTTCGTGCCGGGCCCTGCAGGATTTTCGCTTCCCGCGTCGGCGCCCGATGGGCTAGCGTCGCCGCTGTCGATCAGAGGACTTTTCATGCGATTTGCCGGAACCGAGAATTACGTCGCGACCGAAGACCTGACGGTAGCCGTCAATGCCGCGATACGTCTGGAGCGGCCGCTGCTGGTCAAAGGCGAGCCCGGAACCGGCAAGACGGTGCTGGCCGAGGAGATTGCGGCTGCGCTCGGCGCCCCGCTGATCACCTGGCACATCAAGTCGACGACCAAGGCCCAGCAGGGGCTCTACGAATACGATGCGGTCAGCCGCCTGCGCGACAGCCAACTCGGCGACGCGAGGGTCTCCGACATCGCCAACTACATCAAGCGCGGCAAGTTGTGGGAGGCCTTCGTCTCAACCAAGCGGCCGGTGTTGCTGATCGACGAGATCGACAAGGCGGATATCGAGTTTCCCAACGACCTCCTGCTCGAGCTCGACCGCATGGAGTTCCACGTCTACGAGACAGGCGAAACCATTCGGGCAGCGCAGCGGCCGGTGATCATCATCACCTCCAACAATGAGAAGGAGCTGCCCGACGCCTTCCTGCGCCGCTGCTTCTTCCACTACATCCGCTTCCCTGACGCGGAGACGATGGCGGCGATCGTCGAGGTGCATTTCCCCGGCATCAAGAAGCGGATGATGGAGGAGGCGCTGAAGCTGTTCTTCGAGGTACGCGACGTTCCAGGCATCAAGAAGAAGCCGTCGACTTCCGAGCTGCTGGACTGGCTGAAGCTGCTGCTGGCCGACGAGATGACGCCCGAGATGCTGCGCGAGCGCGACCCGCGCAAGCTGATCCCGCCGCTGCACGGTGCGCTGCTGAAGAACGAGCAGGATGTTTCTCTGTTCGAGAAGCTCGCCTTCATGACGCGCCGGGAGAACCGTTGAGTTTCCGTCATTGCGAGCGAAGCGAAGCAATCTAGCGAGCTGCAGAGCTCTACGACGCCTGGATTGTTTCGCTTCGCTCGCAATGACGTTGATATCTGGTGGCCGATCTCGTCAAAGCGGCTTGCGATGATTAGGTTGGCGTGATGCGACGCCTCATGCTGCTCCGTCACGCGAAATCGAACTGGCCCGCGGGTGTCGCGGACCGCGACCGGCCTCTCGCGGCGCGTGGCCGCGAAGCAGCGCCGGTCATCGGGCGTTACCTCGCCGACGAACTCCTGTTGCCCGACCTCGTGCTGATCTCGCCCGCGCTGCGTACGGCCGAAACCTGGCAACTGGTGGCGCCGATGCTGCCCGAGAAGCCGGGCACGCATGTCGAGCCGCGAATCTACGAGGCCAAGACTGAAAGGCTTCTGCGCGTCGTTCAGGAGACCGAGCCCGGGGTCCGGACGCTGCTGATGATCGGGCATAATCCGGGCTTCGAGGAACTGGCGGCGCAGTTGACCGGCCATGGCGACCGCTACGCCTCCGCGCGTATGGCGCAGAAATATCCGACCTGCGGGCTCGCCGTGCTCGATTTCGCCGTCGAGGACTGGCGCGATGTCGAGCCGCGGGGCGGCAGGCTCGACCGCTTCGTAACGCCGGCTTCGCTCGGCGAAGGCCCCGACGAGTGAGCTGCGCAAACTCTTGAGCCAATCCTCCTATCTCGACGACGCCCGCAACGCGGCGCTGGCCTTTGGCGACAGCCTGCTCGGCCTGGCGCGCCCACGCCTGCGGATCGGCGTCACCGGCCTGTCCCGCTCGGGCAAGACGGTGTTCACCACCGCCCTGATCCAGAACCTGATTGAGAGCGCAAAGCTGCCGGTGCTGAAGGCCGCCACGGAAGGGCGCATCGCGCGCGTCCGGCTGGTGCCGCAGCCCGATCCGCAGATTCCGCGCTTTCCCTACGAGGCGCATCGCGCGGCGCTGAACGGGCTGGAACGTCGCTGGCCTGAGTCGACGCGGCGGATCTCGGAGCTGCGCATCGAGATCGACTACGAGCGCGCCAGCGGCTGGTTCAAGGGACCCGCCACCTTGACGCTCGACATCGTCGACTATCCCGGCGAGTGGCTGCTCGATCTCGCCTTGATCGGCCAGGACTACAAGGCCTGGTCGGCGCAGGCCGTGTCTGACGCGCGCAAACCCCATCGGCGCGCGGTCGCGTCGGCATGGCTGGCCGATCTGCCGGGACGCGATCCGTCCGGGCCGGCCGACGAGCTCTCGGCCGAGGCCGCCAGCACCGTGTTCAAGGACTATCTCGCTCGGCTGCGGGCCGATCCGGAAGCGGTGGCGGTGACGCCGCCGGGACGCTTCCTGATGCCCGGCGATCTCGAGGGCTCGCCGGCGCTGACCTTCGCGCCGCTCGATCTCGCGCCCGACACCGAACCTCAGCCAGGCACATTGGCCGGGCTGATGGCGGACCGTTTCGAGGCCTATAAGCGCGTCGTGGTGACGCCATTCTTCCGCGATCACTTCGCCAGGCTCGACCGCCAGATCGTGCTGGTCGATGCGCTGGCGGCGCTCGACGCGGGGGCTCCGGCGCTGGCCGATCTCGAAACCGCGCTCGGCCAGGCGCTTGCGGCTTTCCAGGTCGGGCGCAATTCGTGGCTGACGAGCCTGTTCTCGCCGCGGATCGAGCGCGTGCTGTTTGCCGCGACCAAGGCCGACCATGTCCACCATACCAGCCATGACCGGCTCGCGGCGGTGATGGCCCATCTCGTGGGGCGCGCCGCCGGGCGTGCGCAGGGGGCGGGTGCACGCGTCGAAACGATGGCGCTGGCCGCCGTGCGCGCGACCCGCGAGGTGCGGATCAAGTCCGGGCGCGAGGAACTGCCGGCGATCGCGGGCGTGCCCGAGGCCGGCGAGGTCGTCGACGGCGAGGTCTTCGACGGTCTCAGCGAGGCCGCGATTTTTCCCGGCGAGTTGCCGGAGCGTCCCGAGGCGATCTTCGACCCCGCCGCGCGCTGGCAGATCCGCGCGCCGCGCTTTCGGCCGCCGCTCGTCGTGCCCGATGCAGGGGGACGGACCCAGCCGCCGCCGCAAATCCGCCTCGACCGGGCGCTCGAATTCCTTATCGGAGACCGGCTGGCATGAGGGAGGCGCGCGCATCATGAGCAAGGCACCCCGCGCCGTTCGTCTCGACGCGCCCGTCTCGGATTCCGCCGAGGCCTGGCAGCCTCGCGCGAGCGGGGTCGCGATCCTGCCCGAGAGCGAGCCGATCGACGCGATCGAGCCCGCTGCTGTCCCGGTTGCCCGGCGCCGCTTTTTATGGGGCACGCTGTTCGTGGCCGGGCTCTCCGGTTTCCTGACGCTGTTGATCGGCGTTTGGGCCGAACGCACCATCGTCTCGCTGATGAACCAGAACCCGGTGCTGGGTTATGCCGCGCTGGTCTGCGCCGGGATCGCGCTGCTGGCGCTGCTGGTGATGCTGGCGCGCGTGCTGCGCGACATCCTGCGCGAGCGCAAGGTCGAGGCGCTGAGGGCCCGTGCCGTCGCTGCACTTGCGGGGGGGACGCTGGATGAGGGCAAGGCCATCGCTGGCGAGTTGATCGGGCTCTATGCCTCGCGCGCCCAGACCGCCAATGGCCGCGCCGCACTGAGCGAAACCATGCCGCAGCTGTTTGCGGCGCGCGATGTGCTCACGGTGGCCGAGCGCAGCCTGATGCTGCCGCTCGACACGGCCGCGCAGGCGCAGATCGCGCAGGCAGCGCGACGCGTCTCGCTGGTGACGGCGGTGAGCCCGCGGGCACTCGTCGATGTTCTGTTCGTGCTGATCGCCTGCGCGCGCCTGCTGCGGGCTATCGCCGGGATCTATGCAGGGCGGCCGGGCACGCTGGGCCTGCTGCGGCTGGCGCGCCAGGTGCTCGGCCATCTCGTCGTGACAGGCGGTATTGCGGCTGGCGATGCGGTGATCCAGCAGGTCGTTGGGCAGGGGCTCGCGGCCCGGCTTTCGGCCAAGCTCGGGGAGGGCGTTCTGAACGGCCTGCTCACGGCCCGTATCGGTCTGGCGGCGATGGCGGTGTGCCGTCCGCTGCCCTTCGTCGAGGCGCAGCCGCCGTCCCTCGCCGATGTCGCGGGCGACCTGAGCGGCTGGCGCGGGTCCACCCCCGAGACCTGATCGCCTCGGCAGATTTTGCCGGTGGCGGGGATTTCTGCCCGGTCGAAACCGCCGCGAAGCGCTTCGGAAACCATGCAACCCACTGATAAATAATGACGCACTGCATGGCATGAGCCGTGCAGTGTTTGCCTCGAAGTTGAGGGCTGCCCAATCAGGGCGCCGGTCGAGGTGAGGGTCTAATGGGTGTCTTCAGTGCGTTGACGACGGCGGTTTCCGGGATGCAGGCGCAGTCCTATGCGCTCGAGAACATCTCCGGAAACATCGCCAATTCCAGGACGGCCGGATTCAAGCGCGTCGACACGACCTTCGCCGACCTGGTGCCGGATTCGGCACTGAACCGCCAGGTGTCGGGCTCGGTCGCCGCCTACAGCCAGGCGACCAACACCATCCAGGGGGACCTGACGGCGACCCGCATCGACACCAATGTCGCGATCAATGGCGACGGCTTCTTCGTGGTCGACCAGCGTTCGAGCGGTGTCGGCGGAAGCACGCAGTTTGCCAACAGCAACCTCTACACCCGGCGCGGCGACTTCGACTTCGACGCCAATGGCTACCTCGTAAACGGCTCGGGCTACTACCTGAAAGGCCTGAAGATCGACCAGGTGACGGGCCAGCTCATCGGCACGCAGCCGGATGTGCTGCGGATCACCAAGGAGCAGTTTCCGGCAAAGGCGACGGCCTCGATCGAGTACCGCGCCAATATTCCGGCGACGCCAGCGACCGCCAACAAGGCAGCCGGCGGCTCGGAGCTTTTGAACCCCGCCACCAGCCTCGCCGGCGGCAACGTCACCGGCAACACTCTGTCGAGCTTCCTGCGGGACTCGATCCCGGGCGGGCAGGTGACGGTCTATGATGCGCTGGGCCAGGCATCGAGCGTCGAGCTGCGCTGGGCCAAGATCGACAATGGCGATGCCGCGGCGGTTCCGCCGACGACCGGCACCTGGAACCTCTTCGTCGGCATCGATACCGGCGCTACAGGAGCGGCTGTCGCCTACCAGAATGTCGGCACGGACGTCGTCTTCGGCCAGACCGGGCAACTCGTCACTCCCACCAACGGCAACATCACGCTGCCCGCCGGCCTGGTGATCGCCGGACATACGCTGCCCCCGATCACGATCGAGACCGGCGGCAACGGCCTGACCCAGAACGGCGATGTGGGCGGCCAGATCGATGCCCGCAGCATCCGCCAGGATGGCTACACCGCCGGCACGCTCGACCGCGTCTCGGTCTCGAATGAAGGCCAGGTCATCGGTACCTTCAGCAACGGCCAGGTCGTTGCCTTGGCGCAGATCGCCGTCGCGCGCTTCAACGCGAGCAATTCGCTGAAGCGCCTGGATGGCGGCGCCTTCGAGGAGACCATCGAATCCGGCGCCCCGATCGTCGGCCTCGGCACCTCCCAGCTCATCGGCGGCAATGTCGAGCAGTCCAACACCGATATCGCCGACGAGTTCTCGAAGATGATCATCACCCAGCAGGCCTATTCGGCCAACACCAAGGTGATCAGCACCGCCCAGGAAATGCTCCGCGACGTCTTCAGCATCATCCGCTGACGCAGTCGCGACGATCCCGGCACAGCCCAGGACGGGCGTGACTAAGAGCAGGAGTCGACCATGGGTCTGAGTACCTCACTGAGCACTGCTGTCGCGGGGCTCAACGCGACGCAGATCGGCATCGGCGTCGTTTCCCAGAACGTCGCCAATGCCGACAAGGCCGGTTACATCCGGCGCCAGGTTGCGACGGTCGATACGCTGGCCGGCAATCAGGTCGGGACGGCGACGACGGCCGTCCAGCGGTTGCTCGACGTGATCGTGCAACGCCAGCTTTGGCAGGAAACCTCGGGCGCGGCCTATACCGCGACCCGCGCCGAGGCGCTGTCGAGCCTCGACAAGCTCTATGGCTCCCCGGGCAGCACGACGGCGCTGGATTCGGTCTACAACCGCTTTACCAGCTCGCTGCAAGCCCTGCAGAACGATCCCTCGTCCTACAGCCTGCGCACCGGCGTGATCGATGCCGCCCAGGAACTCGCCGGCCGGCTGAACACCCTCTCCGACGGTGTCCAGGCCTTGCGCGCGCAGGCCGAGGTCGGGATCGGCGATGCGGTCACGCAGGTCAACTCGCTGCTGAATTCGCTGACGTCGGTCAATGCGAAGATCGTGGGCGCTCCCGCGCAGAACTCCACCGCAGAGCTGAAGGACCAGCGCGACCGGATCGTTGCCGAGCTCTCGCAGTATATCGACATCAAGACGAGCGAGGATGCCCGCGGTTCGCTCAGCATCGTCACGACCTCGGGGACGCAGATCTTCGACGGGCGGCCAGCGATCACGCTCGCCTTCGACGAACACACCAATATCGACGCGACCTCCCAATGGAGCCTCGATGCGTCGCAGCGCGGCGTCGGCACGATCAAACTGACGAATTCCAGCGGCAACAGCATCGATGCGATCGGGAACAGCATCTTCCGCTCCGGGTCGATCGCAGCCCTCGTCGAACTGCGCGACACGACACTGGTCCAGGCGCAGGCCCAGCTCGACGAGATCGCCTCGCAGATGGCGACCGCGCTGTCCGATCGGCAAATTTCGGGCACAGTCACAGGCGCCGCCCCGGCCAGCCAGGTCGCGCTCGGCTTCGACCTGAGCACGCTCCAGCGCGGCAACAGCATCAGCTTCGACTACAAGGCGACGCCGTCGGGCGGAAACCAGCGCGTCACCTTCGTCAATGTCGCCGCTGGGACGAGCTTGCCCGTCTCGGCGCAGGGCGATACCAGCAACCGCGTCGTCGGCGTCGATTTCTCGGCCGCGCCGGCTGCTGTGCAGGCCCAGATGCAGGCCGCGCTGGGGACGAGCTTCACCGTCTCCTACGATGGCACGAGCCTCGCGGTCGCCGATGACGGCGCGGCCGGCACGCGCGACGTGCTGGGGCTCACGGCACGTCCCACCAGCGGCACGCTCGATGCGTCGGGCTCGGCCGAATTGCCGTTCTTCGTGGACGGGAATGGCAATGCCCTGTTCACGGGAAGTTATGAGGGCGGCTCGCAGACGACCGGATTTGCCGGTCGCATCGTGGTCAACCCCGGGCTGATATCCGACCGCTCGAAGCTTGCGGCGTTCTCCGCGACCACCCCGCAGGGCGACACGACGCGCCCGGCGCTGATGCTGGAGCGGCTCACCCAGAGCCAGCGTGCGATCAGCAACGCCGTCGGCATCAGCGGCTCCAACGCGACCAGCACCGCGACCGTCTCGGGCCTGGTGCAGCGCGTCGTCTCCTCGCAGGGACAGGCCGTCGAGCAGGCAAAGCGCCTGAACGAGGGCCAGCAGGTGGCGCTGGCGGCCGTGCAGAGCCGCTTCCAGGAGACATCCCAGGTCAACGTCGACCAGGAGATGGCGACACTGATCGAACTTCAGGCGGCCTACGCCGCCAATGCGCGCATCATCTCGACCGTCAAGGAGATGATGGACGTCCTGATGAGAGTCTGAGGAAGCGTGCCATGACCATCACCTCCTACGGCAGCGGCGCCTATCGCTCGGCCAGGACCGACACCTATGTCTCGTCCCGGACGCAGCTCGACGGCCTGCAGCGCCAGCTGACGACGCAGAAGCGCAGCGAGACGTTCTCGGGGCTCGGTATCGACCGGCGCATCAGCCTGGATCTCAACGCCAAGATCTCTTCGATCGATTCCTGGCTGTCGGGAATCCAGCTGGCCAACGTCAACCTGAAGCTGATGTCGGGAGCTGTCGAGATTTTCGCCAAGCTCACCAGCGAAACCGTGACGGACACGCGCTCCAACAGCTATGTGCCGAGCTCGACAGGACTCTCGGCCCCGCAGATCATGGCCGAGGAGAAGTTCAAGCAGACGCTCGATCTCCTGAACACCAACGTGAACGGCCGCTACCTCTTCTCCGGACGGACATCCGACGTCGAGCCGGTGGCGGGCTTCCAGGACATCTTCTATGGCGATGGCGCCGGCCGAGACGGGCTCGAGACGCTGATCAAGGAGCGCCAGCTCGCCGATGGGGCGGACGGGCAGGGCCGGCTCACCACCGCGGTGGCCGGCACGACCGCGACCGTGACGCGCGAAGCGGTCAACGCCGCCTATGGCTTCCAACTCGCGACGCCGCCTGCGACGACGAACTCGGCGGCGCTCGTGATCAATCCGGTGGTGGGGCCGCCCGCAGGCTTCTCGGTCAATGTGGTCGGGCCTCCTCTGGCTGGCGAGACGCTGCGGTTCAAGCTCGGCCTTCCCGACGGCACCACACAGGACGTCACCTTGACTGCGCGCGCGACAGGCATGACGGGCGACGACGCCACCAGCTTCGAGATCGGCGCCGATCCAGCCGCAACCGCTGCGGCCATCGGCACGTCCATCGCCGCGGCGTTGTCCAAGGGCGCACAGACCGAATTGCGGGCGGCCTCCGCTGTCTACACCGCCAACGACTTCTTCTCCCGCACGCCACCCGAGCGCGTCGACACGGCGGACTATACCGCCGCGCCTGCCGCCGACGCCAACCGCACCGTGAGCTGGTACAAGGGCGAGGACGGAGCCGGCTCGGCGCGACAGACCTCGACGGTGCAGGTCGACCAGACACAGATCGTCGGAACCGGTGCGCGTGCCAATGAGGAGGCCTTCCAGGTCGGGCTCGCTGCCTTCGCCGTGCTTGCGCTTGAGAAGTTCAAGACCACCGATGCGCACCCGCAGGCCGGCTACGAGTCGCTGATCTCGCGCGTCAGCCAGCAACTGGGCTTTGGCGAGGGTGTCCAGAAGCCCGCCGAGATCATCACCGAGCTGGGCTCGGCGCAGACCTCGCTGGCGCGGGCCAAGGAGCGCAACGAGAGCACGAAGAACTATCTGACCTCGACCGTCGAAGGCGTCGAGAACATCTCGACCGAGGAGGTCGCGATGCAGCTCCTGGCCCTGCAGAACCGCCTGCAGGCGAGCTACCAGACGACTTCGATCCTGTCGAAGCTCACGCTGACGAACTATCTCTGAGGCGTTTTCGACACCGGCCGATAGAAAAAGGGCGCCACCTTGCGGGGCGCCCTTTTTCGTGGACTGGTTGGATCGTGCGGGCGTGCGCCGGTGCCGATGGCGGCTTAGCGTCCGCGGAGGCCGATGGCGAGGTCGCGATTGATCGAGATCAGGCTGTCGAGCGACGCCGGGTTCGGGGCCGCAGCGATCCGGAAGGTGTGGTTGAAGACGAAATTGGCGAGGCTGAGGACGTTGCGCTTGATCTCGACGGGCAGCGGATTGTCTTCGGCGATGATCGCGGAAACGAGCAGCGTCCAGAGCTTGCGGTTATAGCTCAGCGCCTCGTCGAGTTCCCGGTTGAGATCTGGGCGCGACCAGTCGTCGACAAGTGCCTGAAGGCGGGTCGCCGCTTTGATCAGCAACGAGGCTTCGAGTTCGCGAGGAGAGACTGTCGACTGGGCCGTCTTGGCGGCGGAGGCGTACGCATTAAACCCGTGTTGCATTCTCGATGAGTTCCGCTTCGTACGCGATCAGCTGTTTGGCTGCCTTGAGAGCTTTGTAGAGATCGCTGCTTAAGATGCGGTTATTGATCTCATGGATATGCGGCAGGGCGCTGGGAGCGGCCTGGACGAAGTCCCGCACGAGCTGGAAATAGACGTCGTGCTGGTGCGTCGGATCCTGCGCCAGATACATCAGCTGGATCGCCAGATAGATCTTCTTGGCCGGCGTGCCGGCGGTATCGGCGGTAAGGATGTCCTTTTCCCTGAGGATCGGCGCCTCGCCTTCGATGAAGAAGCGCGTCCGCTGGGCGTCGTTGCGGATCACCACCTGTCCGATGATGATCCGCTCGTTGGGCTTCAGTTCGACTTTGAGAGCCATGTCCGGTCCTGCCTTCTGGCGGGTGAGAGAGGCGAGGCCGCGCGCCCCGCCGTCTTGGTCAGCCGAAGAGCTTGAGCACGCCCTGGTCGGCCTGGGAGGCGAGCGAAAGTGCGGTCTGCGAGAGCTGCTGGCGGGTGTTGAGGGCCAGGAGCTTGGCACCTTCCTCGTTGGGATCGGCGAGCACGAGGTTGTCGGCGCCGACGGTCAGCGTGTTGATCAGGTTGTTGGTGAAGTCCTGGCGGGTCTGGACGACCGAGAGGTTGGAGCCCAGCGTGGAGGCGATCGAGCGCAGCGAGGTGAGGGCGCCGGTCAGCGTATCGGCCATGTTGTTCAGGGCGGTGTCGTCCTGCATGTTGAACTGCGTGTTCGGCGAGCCAGGGGTGCCGCTGACAGCCGTCAGGATACCGAGATTGGAGGCGGTCAGCGTCTCGCCCTGCACCTCGAGCTTGGACTGGTTGCTGCCGGTCTTCTCGTTGAAGATGATCGAGAGCTTGTCGCCGTCGAGCAGGTTCTTGCCGTTGTAGCCTGCGTCCTTGGCGAGCTTGTTGATCTGGTCGGCCAGATCGTTGAACTGCTTGACGAGGTTCGTGCGAACGGTCGAGTTGCCGCTGGCGGAGATGCCGGTCGAATAGTCGGTGGCTGCGAGACCGATGAGGGTGTTGCCTGTCGGTGCGGTCGACTGGGCGTTGGTGACGGCCGCTGCCGGGTTAGCGCCGGTGCCGAGACCGATCTTGAGGGTATCGGAGCCGGTCCCCGTGACGTTCAGCCTGCCGGAATCATCGACCGTGGCGGTGGCGACACCGGACTTGTTGATCTCGTTGACGAGGTCGCGGACCGTGAACCCGGGCGTCATGGCCGCAGTGTAGGTGGTGTTGCCGGCCGTGATCGAGAGCGCGACACTGGCGCCCGCCACGCCCAGCGAGCCCGCGACGCCAGGCGATGCCGCCAGAGCCGCTGCGCCGGTGACGACCTTGTCGAGCGCGACGTCCTTGAGGCTTTTCGATGTCGCGGCAGCTTCACCGGTCGTCGCGAGGGCCGTGCCGGCCTTGGTGGGACGGTTGGCGGCATTGTCGGCCTGCGCCTGCTTGACCGTCGACTGCAGCGAACTCACCAGCTTGGTGATGGCGTCGATGCCCTGCGAGGCGCCCTGAATTGTCTGGATACCGTTGGAAATTCCGTCCAGGAGCCCCTTCAGCTGACCGGCCCTGTCGTTGAGCCCGACGGAGGTGAAGTAGTTGACGGGGTTGTCGATGGCGGAATTGACGCGCTTGCCGGTCGCCAGCCTGTTCTGGATGGCGCCCTGTTCGGCCGTCGTCTGCGTCAAGGTGAGCAGGTTGTTCCGGACGCCGCTGCTGAGGATCGTGTTGGCCATCGCTGTGTTTCCCTAATGGCGCATTCAGCGCCGGCCAGTCTGTTCTCGGGGAAACATGCTTTGTTAAGGCTAATATTGGGTTAACGACAACATGCGCTCGACAAGCAGAAACGGCGGGGCTTGCGCCCCGCCGTTTGACTTGTCTTTCCCACGTTCTGTGGGTGAACCCGCTTCTGCGGGGTAAGGATCAGAACAGGCGCAGGACGGCCTGGTCGGCCTGGCTCGACAGGCTGAGGGCGGTCTGCGAGAGCTGCTGGCGGGTCTGGAGAGCCAGGAGCTTGGCGCCTTCCTCGTTGGTGTCGGCCAGAACCAGGTTGTCAGCGCCCTGGGTCAGGGTGTTGACGAGGTTCTTCGTGAAGTCCTGGCGAGCCTGGACGACCGAAAGGCTGGAGCCGAGCGACGAAGCGGTCGAACGGATCGACGTCAGCACGTTGGTGAGCGTGTCGGCGACCTTTTCGAGCGACGCGTCGTCCTGGATGTTGAACTGCGCGCCGGTCGCGGTGCCGCTGACCGCCGTATCAATGCCGAAGTTCGCCGAGGTGACCGTCTGGCCCTGGACGTCGAGCTTCGACTGGTTGGAGCCGGTCTTCTCGTTGAACACGATGGACAGCTTGTCGCCGGTCAGCAGGTTCTTGCCGTTGAAGCCCGCGTCCTTGGCCAGTTGGTCGATCTGCGTGCGCAGGTCGTTGAACTGGGAGGTCAGGTTCGTACGGACGGTCGAGTTGCCGCTCGCCGAGATGCCGGTCGAGTAGTCGGTGGCTCCGAGGCCGATCAGCGTGTTGCCGTTCGGCGCGGTCGACTGAGCATTGGTGAGTGCGGTGGCTGCGTCCGTTCCGGAGCCCAGGCCGATCTTCAGGGTATCGGAGCCCGTGCCGGTGACGTTCAACTTGCCGGCATCGTCGACCGAAGCAGTGGCCACGCCGGACTTGTTGATTTCATTCACGAGGTCGCGGACCGTGAAGCCGGCGGTCATGGCGGCGGTATAGGTGGTCTTGCCAGCGGTGATCGACAGCGCAACGCTGGCGCCCGTCAAGCCCAGCGAGCCAGCGACGCCAGAAGAGGCCGCGACGGCGGCGGTGCCGGTGACGACCTTGTCGAGCGCGATGTCCTTCAGGCTCTTTGAGGTCGCGGTGGCTTCTGAAGCGATTGCCAGCGCGGTACCGGCCTTGGTGGGACGGTTGGCGGCGTTGTCAGCCTGAGCCTGCTTCACGGTCGACTGGAGCGAGTTGACCAGCTTGGTGATCGAGTCGAGGCCCTGCGAGGCAGCCTGGATAGTCTGGATGCCGTTCGAGATGCCGTCGAGCAGGTTGGTCAACTGGCCAGCGCGGTCGTTGAGGCCCGCGGAGGTGAAGTAGTTGACGGGATTGTCGACGGCCGAGTTGACCTTCTTGCCGGTGGCGAGACGGTACTGGGCCTGAGCCGAGGAGGCGGCGGTCGAGGAGAGCGAGGTCAGGGCGCTGCGAACGCCCGACGAGAGAGAAATGGTGGCCATGTGATTGATACCTTCTGGTATGATGCCGTTCTGGCGTCGGGCCATTCTGGCTGCGACCCGAGGACACTCGTCCGCCAGACCGTAACAAGCCGTAAATTTCGACCGGCGAATTGCGCCGAACCGGGGCTGAGCGGCGATGTGGTTAAGCGCCGTTTAACGAGCCCGGGTCTGGCGATCCCGCTTGTCCGAGGCGGCAACGCAGAACGCCCGCGCGAGGCGGGCGTCCGCATGGGATGCCGGATGCGAGTTCAGGCTGTCCGTTCGACCGAGGGGCTAGGCTCGCTGTTCTGGCGAGCTCGGTCGGTCAATTCGCGCGAATAGATCCGCAGCTTCAACAGAGCTTCGTCCGGCAGCTGCGAGATTGTCTCGCCGGTATCGGGGTCCTTCTCCTGCAGCACGATGGAACGGCTGCGCGTATCGATGACCAGGCGCCGCTCGACGGTTCCCTCGCGCAGCTGATCGGCTCGCAATTGCTCCTGCTGCCGGTCTGCGCCGGTGCGCCGCTGGGCGGCTGACTCGCCGCTTTCCTCGCGTGTCCGGGTGCGGATCTCGAACAGCACGGCGTCGCCGGCCTGCGCCGATTGCACGGTCTTTTCGGGAGGAAGGTCGACAGGCACGCTATTTCGCGCCGCGACGATATCCGCGCGGGGAGTGGCGTTCGTCGCGCTGATCGGCGCGGGTCTGGTCGCGCTTGAGAAGTCCATGGTCCACTCCTTCTGGAGCGTGCAACGGCGAATTCGCGCCGCGTGTCACCTAAGGGTCAGGAGGCCAGGCAGCGTTTGCCCAACCGACCACGGAACAATTGCAGAAGACTTTGAATATGACGTTAGGAAATTAGGTAAATGTTGGCGGATCTCTGTGCAGTCGCGATCTATCCCGATCGGGCTAGGCCGTGCCGAGGTTGACGCCTGGCGGCACGATCTTCTTTACCATGAGGGCGCCTGGCGCCGCCCATTCGACCAAGGCAGGCGACCCGTGCTGCAGGGGGCCGCTCAGAGGCTGCGGGAAATCACCAAAGGCCCGGAGTTCGGCCGTGAGAACGCGCCGGCTCCGACCGTCGCGGCGGGGCCGTAGCCGGCAGCGCGGGTGGGCTTGTTGGCATCCGCCGCCAGATCACGCACGATCGATTCAGAGACCGCACGCGCGGTCGCCAGGACGAGCTGGTTGATGTCTATCAGCGACTGGAAGCCAATATGGGCCGATTTCAGGCGCTTGACCTGGTCGGGGGCAAAACGGGCCAGCGCGACCGCGTTGAGCTTCACCTGCTCGACGCCGCGCATATAGACACCGGCGAGCTCGGCCTTGCGGGGTTCGCGCGCCATCGCCTCGGGCAGGCGCCCGGCCCGTAGGAGTTCGGTCTCCTCGCCGACGAGGTGGGACAGGGCGGCAAGCGTCTCGAGGACGGCCTCGATCAGGGCCCTCGCGTCGAGCGCGCTGGCGATGCGTGGGCGCTCGTCGAGAACGCGTCTAGCGACCGACATTCGAGACCCCGCTGGCCTGGGCGGCGCCTGTCGACTGTTCCTGCACGCGCAGGAGATCGCGCATGATCTGGTCGGAGAGGCCGAGGCCTCCGGCCTTCTGGATCTGCTTGGCGTATTGCTGGGTCAGCTGCGACTTGGCGATGCCGCCGCCGGTGCCGTTCTCGCCGAGCGGGCCTTCGGTGCCCTCCGGCGTCGCAAAAAGCTGTTGGGTGACCTGCTCGAGGAACACGGTCTCGAAGTCGTCGGCCTGCTTCTTGGCCTTGGCCTTGACCGGGTCGAGCGCGTTCTTGATGCCCTCCAGGACGTTGCCGGCAACGTTCAGTGCGAGCTTGGCGGCGGGTAGGGCGAGCGTAGCACTCATCACATCACCTCGATTTCGGCCTGCAGGGCGCCTGCTGCCTTGATGGCCTGGAGAATGGAGATCAGGTCGCGCGGGCCGATGCCGAGCGCGTTCAGTCCGTCGACGAGTTCGGCGAGGGTGACGCTGTCGCGCACGATGCCGAGCTTGTTCCCGCCTTGCGTATCAACCTTCACGTTGGTGCGCGGCGTCACGACCGTCTCGCCATTGGAGAAGGGGTTTGGCTGGCTGACCTGCGGTTGCTCGCTGATCGTGACGGTCAGGTTGCCCTGGGCCACCGCGACGGTGGAGACGCGGACATCCTTGCCCATCACGATGATGCCCGAGCGCTCGTCGATGACGATGCGGGCAAGCTGGTCAGGCTCGATCTTGAGCTGCTCGATGTCGGTGAGCATACGGATCATGTTGCCCTGGAAGCGGGGCGGGATCTGCAGCACGACGGTCGAGGGGTCGGTCGGCTCCGCGGCGTCGCCGCCGAGGAAATCGTTGATCGCGGCGGCCATGCGGCGCGCGGTGGTGAAATCGGGGTTGCGCAACGACAGGCGCAGCGTCTTGAGCTTGTTGAGGGCGAAGTCGATCTCGCGTTCGACGACGCCGCCATTGGCGATGCGGCCGACCGTCGGGACGCCGCGCGTGATCTTGGCGGCGTCACCCTCGGCCTGGAAGCCGGAGATCGCGACCGGCCCCTGCGAGACCGCATAGACCTCGCCGTCGGCGCCGAGCAGCGGCGTGACCAAGAGCGTGCCGCCCTGCAGCGACTTGGCATCGCCGAGCGCGGAGACCGTGACGTCGAGCCGGGTGCCCTGCGTGGCGAAGGGAGGCAGGTTCGCGGTCACCATCACGGCGGCGACGTTGGCGGTGCGCATATTGGCGCCGCGGGTGTTGACGCCCAGCCGCTCCAGCATCGCCGTGAGCGACTGCTTGGTGAAGGGCGCGTTGTTGAGGGTGTCGCCGGTGCCGTTGAGGCCGACGACGATGCCGTAGCCGAGGATCTGGTTGCTGCGGACGCCTTCGACGGAGGCGAGGTCCTTGATCCGTGACAATGCCTGGGCCGGGCTCGCAGCCATGGCCATGCCAAGCGCCAGCAAGGCAGCGAGCGGCGTCACCAGGGATCTGAGGGCGGCGGAGCGGAACATGAATTCACCGGTTGGAGACATCGAACGACGCTTCCGCCTTGCGATCCGCGTGCCAAACCGGGAAAAGTTGAAAAGTGTTATTTGTCAGTTGTTTGGGCTTTCGGCGCAGGGTGCGGAGCGCCAGTTCGGGCGTGTCGATCCTGCCGGGCCGGCAGTTTCTGCCGGGTGATTTACCGATTGTTAACCACGCCGCGCCCCTAGTCGGCCGACATTCTTTCACGAGGCCGCCATGATCAGGATCGACCAGCGCGCGCCCGTCTCCAACGCCGGCCCTGCGGGAGCCGCGCGGCGCTCCGGAGGCGCGGCGTTCACGCTCCCCACCAAGGAGTCAACCAGCGGTGCGCGCTCGGCCGGCGTCAGTGCCGCCGGGCCGCTCGATACGCTGCTGGCCGTGCAGGCCTATGAGGACTCCGGCGAACGCAAGCGGCGCCAGGCCAAGCGTGGCCATGACCTGCTCGACGGTCTCGACACGCTGAAGGCCGCCCTGCTGACGGGGCGCGTGTCGTTGGTTCAGCTCGAACGCCTGAAGGCAATGCTGTCTTCGCGCCGCGAGACGACCGACGATCCCCGTCTCGACGAGGTGCTGGCGCATATCGAACTGCGCGCGGCCGTCGAGCTCGCCAAGCTCGGACGCTAGCGTTCCAGGCCGCCTAGCGGCCTGACGGTCCTCCATCCCCGTCTGCATCCTCCCTGTGCGAGCCATCATGCAATCGCATGCTGACCTGGCTCTCGCTGGAGACGATGATGGCGCATTCGCGGCCTCAGGCAGCGGGTCGGCTGCTTTGCAGGGAGGGATGACGATGGGCATTTCCCAGAAAGCCAAGGATGCCTACGCGAAATACAAGAAGTTCAAGAAGGCGAAGAGCTATTACGAGGCGGTGACGAAGCTCATCGACGAGGACACGCGCGCCGAGGGCATTTTCAAGCTGGGCCTCAAGGGGCTCACCAAGCTCGGCGAGAAGATCGTGGGAAAGGGCTTTTCCAGCCATCCCTATTTTGCGATCCACAAGGCTCATCTCGAAGCGTTGGGCAGCGCTCTGACGGCTTCGGACACGCATAACAACGCGATGAAAGCGCTCAGCCGGGCGATCGAGAGTGCCGATTCCGCTGCGGCGCTGACGACCCAGATCAATCAGCTCAACGAGCGCAAGCACACCCTCAAAATGGAGTATCTTCTCACCATATCGGGCTCGCAGAACTTTCTGAGAGCGGCGCGCATCGACGCTGCGCAGGCCGAGGACGAGCTTCAAGGTTCGGGCCAGACGCTCGAGACGTACAAAGCAAATAGCGAGCTGGCGCTCAATGACTGGCGCGCCAAGGTCTGCCTGCTGTTTTCGGATTCGGTCGATTTGCTGGCCATGGTGGACATTGAGTACCGGGCGGCCAGCGCGGCTTATGCCCGCTTTACCGCCAAAACCAAGAAGCTTCAGCAGAGTACCAAGCAGATGGATCAGGTTGCCGGCCTCGCAGCCGAGAAAAAGCGCCAGGAAGAGGCCGTGATGCGCCGATACGACAAACCCCAGGATGCCACCGCGATCGAAACCGTGATGGACCCGTCGCTCCAGGCGAAGCGGCAACGCGACAAGGTCGAGGCCGTGGTCGATGTCCTCGGCAAAATCTGCGACGCCGCTATGAGCAGCGACCCGCGAGATCCCAACAAGATCGCGGTCTCGATGGGCGGGCTTTAGTAGCGGGGCCTGTGGTCTGCGAGAACCTTCGTTACAGCTCCATGTAGCCCCGCGCCCTAGCGCGAAATCCGGATCTCGGGGCGCCGCAGCCGCGCGAAGGCCTCGATGGTCGCCATGCGCGATTGCTTCAGTCCGCCCAGGAACGTCTTTGCGTCGGCATCGCCATAGGCGCGCCGGCTGATCGCGAACAGCAGCACGCCGTCCTGGCCCTTGGGCCCGCGATAGGGCGCATAGCGGTACGCGTTCCATTCGACGGTGCGTGTGGGGCTACCGCTACCCATAACGAAGTCGAGCAGGACCTCGCCGGTCTTCTGGTTCTGCAGCAGGGCGAAATTGACCAGCGGATCGGTCGCCTTGCGCGCATTCAGCATGCGCGTCTGCGCTGCAACCGCGTTCGCCACCCCGGAGCCGCTGTCGACGAGCTCGACGATCAGCATGCTGGTGTAGCTCGCTGTGCTCTCTCCGGCGGGCAGATACTCCTGCTTGTAGTAGGCGGGCGAGGGGTGGGAACTCCAGGCCAGCGCCTAGCTCGTTCCGGCGAACTCGATCGGGCCGGGGACGCCGAGCCGGTCGACGGCGTCGGAGGCCAGCGCCGCCGGCGCGAGGCCGGAGACTGCAAGCGCCGCGAGTGCGCTTCGCCGTGTAGGACAGCGGATGAAGCGGGAGCCCTCGGTCGATGACATCGCGTGCTCCCGGTTCACGTCAGCGAACGAACTGATCGGCGTAGTCTGCGCCGAGCCCGTTGCTGGCGTAATGCGCGCGGCACTTGTCGAGCCGCGTGAAGACGTCGTCATAGCCCAGGCATTTGCCATCGGGGTCGACATAGATCATCGCGCCATTGACCTGAAACATCGTGATCATCTCCTCGGTGTCGGGGTCGACAACGAGGGTGTGGGTTTCGCCCGGCGCCTCGTAGACATAGGCGCCCTCGGTCGCGACCCAGTCATGCTCAAGGTAGCGCCACTTGCCCTTCAGCACATAGCCATGGACAGGCTGCGGGTGGCGGTGGCGCGAGAGCACGCCGGCGCGACGCACCTTCAGCAGGTTCATCCAGTAGCCACGCGTGACACACAGCAGCAGCGGGCGGAACCAGACATTGTCGTCGACCGGGACCCAGACGCGGTCGTCCTCCGGGATGACATTGGGGACGATCAGCTCCGGCGGCGATTCCTTCGGCTGCGCGTGGCGGTAGGGAGTCCAGCGCTCTTCGGTGGAGGCCTGGATCGGGATGGGGCTGACCTTGTCC
Organism: Allobosea sp. P1_B10; assembly: GCF_056406735.1. NCBI lineage: Bacteria > Pseudomonadati > Pseudomonadota > Alphaproteobacteria > Hyphomicrobiales > Alloboseaceae > Allobosea > Allobosea sp. P1_B10. The sequence goes on from NZ_JBFTZP010000002.1 coordinate 576,244, forward strand.
ATGATGTCGTTTCCTGATTTCGGTTTCTTGTGTCGCGAGCCTATCCGCCATTGCGAGCGCAGCGAAGCAATCCAGACGTCATGGAGCGCGGCAGTTCCTGGATTGCTTCGCTACGCTAGCAATGACGGCGGACGTTCGTCTTGGCAGATTGATTCAACAGCTTGTCGATCTGATTCTGAAGATCGCTCCAGGCTTTTGAAATGGTTGGCGTTTCAAACCGCGAGGTAGCCGCCGTCGACCGGCAGGATCGAGCCCGTGACGAAGGCCGCGGCATCCGAGAGCAGGAAGGCGATGGCGCCGCCGACATCGGCCGGTTCGCCCCAGCGGCCCATCGGGGTGCGGGCAAGGATGGGAGCGGAGCGCACCGCGTCCTCGACCAGCGGGCGTGTCAGCTCTGTGGCGATCCAGCCCGGCGCGACGGCGTTGACCCGGATGCCCTCGGGCGCCCAGGCAGCGGCAAGAGATTTGGTGAGCTGGCCGATCGCGCCCTTGGACGCGGCGTAGCCCGGCGCGAAGGCCGAGCCGTGGAAGGTCAGCATCGAGGCTATGTTGACGATGGCGCCGCCGGTCTTGCCTTCGGCCTTGGCCGCGAGCTTGTCCTTGGCTGCGAGGCACATCCGCATCGTGCCGTTGAGATTGACCTCGATGGTGAGGCGGAAGGCGTCGATCTCGAATTCCTTGCCGTTGCGCTGGATCATGCCGGCGCAGTTGACCAGAGCGTCGATGCGCGGGCAGGCGGCAACGATCGCGGCAACCTGCGCGTCGCTGGTGACGTCGAGCTGCGCGTGGCGGATGGCGGGATGGGGCGGCGGGGCCGAAACCTCTTCCGCCGTCAGGCCGGTGGCGAGGACCTCGTAGCCGGCCTGGGCGAGGGCGAGAGCGGCGCCGCCGCCGATGCCGCGGGCACCACCTGTCACGAGTGCGAATCTGGGAGCGGGAGCGTCTGTCATGCTCCGAGGCTAGCGCTCATGCGGCGTGCTTGGAAGCGGCCTCTCCGCAAGGCCGGTCCCTCATTGCAGGCTGTACTTCAGGCGCAGCATCGCCGTTCCGCGCGTCTCGAAGTCGCTCGCGACCAGCGGCACCTTGCGCGCCAGCGCGACATCGAGCGCAGTCTCCCACGGCAGGTCCGCCAGCGGCGTGAGGTTCGCGGTCAGTTTCACCTCGGGCGCGAAGCTAGAATTGGGGCCGCCGCCCGGGGCGAAGACATAGTTGCCCGCCATCGTCACCTGCGAGGTCATCGTCAGGTGCTCGAAGAATTTATGGCGGTAGCCGACGAGCAGGTTCGCTCCCTGCTCGGTATTCGCTGCGAAGCCGGCACCGCCCTGGGCCGCGATGGTCCAGATCCAGCCGGTGCCGACCGAGTCGAGGGGGCGGGCGAGGCGCCAGTCGATGCGCGCGTCGCGGCCGGTTTCCTGGCCCGATGGTGCGACAACGCGCGTGGTGACCGAGAAGATGTCGGCGCCGAGCTTGAAGCCTACCGCGCGCTCCGGCAGCGAGCCCGTGGTGCTTGAACGCGAGGACAGTCCGCTGCGGATGATGTCGACGGGTATCGGCCGGCGCGCCCGGAGCCGCGTATGCGACGCCGCCGCCCGAATGGCGGCCTTTGTGAGGTCGGGCTCGAAGGTCACCGCGGCGCTGGCCTCGGGCGTAGCGGAGGGGCCGGGTTGAGCCGCTTCGTCGAGCTCGAAATCGCTCAGGATCGCCGGCGGAATCGGCAGAGCGCGCGCATAGTCGGGGTCGGTATCGGCGCGGACGGAGATAGGAGCAGCCAGCAGCGTGGCCAGAATGCCGGCGTGGATCGGGGCCGAATGGGTCCGGTGAAGGTCTCGTAGGCAGGTCAGCAAGGCGGTCGTCCCTCGTGGATTGACGATCGAATTGCGCGCTTAGGACAGAATGATGCGGATTTTGCGGCAGTGCAGCATACTGCTGGCGGAAACTTGTCCAAACGCAGTGCTTCCCCCTGGGCTCCGAACCCGCTAGGAAGCCCGCAACCGCCTGCGGCGAGCGTGCCGCAGGCCGGAACCGTTCCAGTCTGGCCAGAAGCAGGGGTCGTTTCATATGAGCAAGATCAAGGTCGCCAATCCGGTCGTCGATATGGACGGCGATGAGATGACCCGCATCATCTGGCAGAAGATCAAGGACACCCTGATCTTCCCCTATCTCGACCTCGAACTCGACTATTACGACCTTTCGGTCGAAAACCGCGACGCGACCGACGACCAGGTCACGATCGATGCCGCCAACGCCACCAAGAAGCATGGCGTCGCCGTCAAGTGCGCCACCATCACCCCCGATGAAGGGCGCGTGAAGGAATTCAACCTGAAGTCGATGTGGAAGTCGCCCAACGGCACGATCCGCAACATCCTCGGCGGCGTGATCTTCCGCGAGCCGATCATCTGCAAGAACGTGCCGCGCCTCGTGCCGGGCTGGACGCAGCCGATCGTGATCGGCCGCCACGCCTATGGCGACCAGTACCGCGCCACCGACTTCAAGTTCCCGGGCAAGGGCACGCTGTCGATCAAGTTCGTCGGCGAGGACGGCCAGGTGATCGAGAAGGAGGTCTTCAAGGCCCCCGACGCCGGTGTCGCCATGGCGATGTACAACCTCGACGAGTCCATCAAGGACTTTGCCCGCGCCTCGCTGAACTACGGCCTGATCCGCAAGTACCCGGTCTATCTCTCGACCAAGAACACCATCCTCAAGACCTATGACGGGCGCTTCAAGGACATCTTCGAGGAGATCTACCAGGCCGAGTTCAAGGCGAAGTTCGACGAGGTCGGCATCACCTACGAGCATCGCCTGATCGACGACATGGTCGCCTCGGCGATGAAGTGGTCGGGCGGCTATGTCTGGGCCTGCAAGAACTACGATGGCGACGTGCAGTCCGACACCGTGGCGCAGGGCTTCGGCTCGCTCGGCCTGATGACCTCGGTGCTGATGACGCCAGATGGCAAGACCGTCGAGGCCGAGGCGGCGCACGGCACGGTGACCCGCCATTATCGCGAGCACCAGAAGGGCAAGGAGACCTCGACGAACTCGATCGCGTCGATCTTTGCCTGGACCCGTGGCCTGGCCCATCGCGCCAAGCTCGACAACAATGCAGGGCTCGCCAAGTTCGCGACGCTGCTCGAGAAGGTCACTGTCGACACGGTCGAAGCCGGCGACATGACCAAGGATCTCGCGCTTCTGGTTGGTCCCGAGCAGAAGTTCCTCTCGACGACCGGCTTCCTCGAGAAGGTCAGCGACAACATGCGCAAGGCGATGGCGGCGTAAGTTTTCGCAGCTCAAACGCTTCAACGGGCCCGGTCAGCAATGGCCGGGCTTTTCCATTTGGGATCCATCCGGCGCCGCGCTGGATCGTACCCCGCGCGCGACCTCAAGCGTCATTGCGAGCGCCAGCGAAGCAATCCAGCCTCGTAGAGCCCTACGCCCCCTGGATTGCTTCGTCGCTTCGCTTCTCGCAATGACGTCCCGGACCGGAAGAACCATGCTCTAAACCGGGCCTTAAGCCCCCGGCTGATACGCCCCGCCCGCCAGGCGGGGGACAGTGGGATGAACCAGCAGCAGATTTGGGACGCGGTGCGGTCGCAGGCGGTGACCAGCCCGGCGATCTTCGGTCAGGTCGATTTCGACACCATCCCGGAGCGCTTCGTCGGGGAGCCAGGGCAGCCGAACGAACTGCAGGGTTCCGGCGAGGCGATCCGCAACCAGATCCTGGCCGACCCCGTGCTGATGTCGCGCATCCGCGCCTACACCTTCATGGGTGACCATGTGGGCGACCCCTATGCCGCGCTGATGCCGGAATACGGCTTCCGGCGGCTGGTCGAGATGGTCGACGAGGCCTGCCGACACGGCGTCGATGCCGTCGCCGATGCGCCCGCCGAATTGCGGGACTTCATCGACGCCATGGAAACGATGCCGGATTGGCTCGACATGGCGATGGTCGAAGAGGGAGCACGGCTCGAGCGCGCCGCGATGGCGATCATGAGCCCGGTGTCGATCCGCGCCGCCTTCATCGCGACCTTCATGAACCGCTATGCAGCGCTGCCCATGGCGCTGACGGGTGCTCTCTCCAAGGAGAGCGCGGCAAAACGCGTCAAGGAGACCGCGACCTTCTTCGCCACCTCGGTGCTGCCCGGCGCGCTGGCCCGCAGCGGGGACGGTTTCCGGGCCGCGGCGATGGTGCGGCTGATGCACTCGATGGTCCGCTTCAACGCCATGCGAAAGGGGCGCTGGGACGTATCGGTCTACGGGATACCGATCCCGCAGGTCGACCAGATGCCAGCCGGCCTGATCTCCGTGACCATGATGGCGAGCGCGGTCCTGGCGCAGGGCCGCAACGCATTCACGGCGCAGGAGCGCGCGCGGGTCGAACTCAGCCGGTATCGCTGCTACCTGCTCGGCCTTCCCGAGACGCTGCTGGCGACGACGCCTCAGGAGATCGTGACGCTGATGGCGGCGCGGCAGGCGACCTTGCGCTCCGGCTTCGACGACGAGACCTGCGGGTCGCTGCTGCGCGCGACGCTGGGCGCCTACCTGGCGTCCGACGAGACAGTCACGTCGCGCCTTTTCGATCGCATCGAGAAGGGGTTCTCGAAGGTCTTCTTCGTAACCTACTTCGCCGGTGGCGACGCTGCAAAGGCCGCCGCCATGGGCGTTGTCCCCGGTATGCTCGACAAGGTCTGCTATGGCGTTGCGGCCGCGTCGACCGGGGCCCGGCTCGGAGCCTACAATCTTGCAGCGCGGCTGCCGGCGCTCGCCGGCGCTGCGGATCGACGGCTCGTGGCGCTCATCAAGAAGCAGCTTGCCGCCTGGGGGCACGCCCGCTTCACGACAGATGCATCGGCCTATCGCCACTAGCCGAGCTCTGCGGACTAAGCGTTGCGGGGCCGCCCTGCTATCATGTGCATCCGTCAGCCGTGAGTGGCCGACTGAGACAGGGAGTGCGGTCGATGGCCGAGGGTGCTCATTGGGCTGATCTGGACGAACAGATCGCCATCGTCAGGGGCAATATCGCCGATCTCATGGAGCAGGCCACGAGCGCGTCCGGCGCGGCGGCCGAGGAGCGGCTGGCTACGAGGTTGAACGAGCAGCAGGACCTGCTCGCGGAGCTGCTCAAGAAGCGCGAAGCCATGGGGTAGGGCGGGCCGCAGCCCTCACTCGACGGTGACGGGGCGTCGCGCCAGCACGGCACGCCCGCTGACCGGCGCGTTCATGACATAACGCAACTCGTAGCGGCCGGGCTGTTCCGGGGCTTCCAGCGTCGTCTCGACATTCTCCGCCGGCAAGAAATGCAGCCCCTCGGCATCGAGCGGGGCATCGGGCAGAACGAGCATGACCCGATCCTGCTCGCCATTGGGACCGATGCCGCGTATCGGCAGGTCCTGGCCCCGGCCGACGCGGTCCGGCGCGGCAAGCGTCGCCGTAGGCGGCGTCGTGACGAGGGGTTGGCGGAGCAGGATGACGGGCGCGCCGTCGCGGTCCGCCGTCATGCGCAACTCATAGGTCCCGGCGAGACCGGGCGTCGGCAGCACCGCAACGGCGGTCGTTGGCTCGGCAACAGCGATGGCCGCGTGCACGGGATCGCCGGGCCGCGCGATCGCGAGCCGCGAGCCCGGCGGTGCGTTGCTGAGAAAAACGCTGAGGGGTGCGCCCGCCATGACGCTCTGCGAGGCGGAAATGGCCGGGCCCGTGGGCTTGCGCACCTCTCGCTTCGCCTGCGCGGAGGCTGCACCCGGACAGAGGCACATGCCCACGAGCAAGACGCGGCGGGAAACGCCCGAGGGCCGGTTCCCGCCGGCGGTCATCAGCCCATCGCGGCGGCGACGGCGTCGAGCGCAGCCTGCGCCTTGTCGCCATCGGGGCCGCCGGCCTGCGCCATGTCGCGCCGTCCGCCGCCGCCCTTGCCGCCGAGCTGTTCCGAGGCCACGCGCACCAACGCGACGGCATCGAAGCGCGCGGTCATGTCCTCCGTGACGCCGACCACGACGCCGGCCTTGCCATCCTCGGCCACGCCGATGATGGCAACCACGCCTGAGCCGATGCGGGTCTTGGCCTCGTCGGCCAGGCTCTTGAGGTCCTTCATCTCGACGCCGGTGACGGCGCGCGCCAGCAGCTTCGTGCCGGCGATCTCCTGAACGGGATCCTCAGCGGCGCCGCCGCCGCCCATGGCGAGCTTCTTGCGGGCGTCGGTCAGGTCGCGATCGAGCTTGCGGCGCTCCTCGATCAGGGCTGCCAGGCGGCTGCCGGCATCCTGGACGGGGACCTTGAGCAATGTCGCCAGTTCCTGAAGGCGGCGGGAATCGAGGTTGAGCTGCCGGCGCGCCTGGGCGCCGGTCATCGCCTCGAGACGACGCACGCCGGCGGCGACGGCGCTTTCGCCGACGACGCTGACAACGCTGATGTCGCCGGTGCGCGCGGCGTGGGTGCCGCCGCAAAGCTCGATCGAGAAGGGCTTGCCTTCATCCGTTGTGCCCATCGAGACGACACGGACCTCATCGCCGTATTTTTCGCCAAACAGCGCGCGCGCCCCCGAGGCGATGGCCTCGTCGACGCTCATCAGCCGGGTCGTGACAGGCTCATTGCGCAGCACGATGGCGTTGGCGATGTCCTCGACCTGCGCGAGCTCCGCATCGGAAATCGGCTTGGGGTGCGAGAAGTCGAAGCGCAGGCGATCAGGCGAGACCAGCGAGCCCTTCTGCGCGACGTGGTCGCCAAGAACAAGACGCAGCGCCTCGTGAAGCAGATGGGTCGCGGAGTGGTTGGCGCGAATTGCGCCGCGGCGTCCACGATCGACCACGAGTTCGACGGCCGCGCCGCGCTTCAGTTCGCCCTGCTTGACCGTGACGGCATGGGCGAAGATGTCGCCGAGCTTCTTCTGGACGTCGCTCACCTCGGCGAGCGCGCCTGCTGCCCGGATCGTGCCGGCATCGCCCAACTGGCCGCCGGACTCGCCGTAGAACGGTGTCTGATTGACGATGACGAAACCGCTCTCGCCCTCCTTCAGGCTCTCGACTTCGGCATTGTCGCGGATAAGGGCGGTGACAACTCCCTCGGCCGTCTCGGTGTCGTAGCCGAGGAATTCGGTCGCGCCGACGCGGTCGCGCAGCGGGAACCAGAGCTTTTCGGTGGCGGCCTCGCCGGTGCCCGACCAGGCGGCGCGGGCCTTGGCCTTCTGCTGCTGCATCGCGGCGTCGAAGCCTTCGATGTCGACCGACACACCCCGGGCGCGCAAGGCATCCTGCGTCAGGTCGAGCGGGAAGCCGTAGGTGTCATAGAGCGTGAAGGCGACGTCGCCCTTCAGGCTCTGCCCGGAAACCAGGCCCCTGGAGGCGTCGTCGAGCAGGTTCAGTCCGCGCGCCAGCGTCGTGCGGAAGCGCGTCTCCTCGAGCTTGAGCGTCTCGGAAATGAGCGCCTCGGCGCGCAGCAACTCGGGATAGGCCTGGCCCATCTCGCGGGTCAGGACAGGCACGAGCCTGTGCAGCAGCGGATCCTTTGCTCCGAGCAGCTGGGCGTGGCGCATGCCACGGCGCATGATCCGCCGCAGCACATAGCCGCGGCCTTCATTCGAGGGCAGCACGCCGTCGGCGATGAGGAAGGCCGAGCAGCGCAGATGGTCGGCGATGACGCGATGGCTCGCCTTCATCGGTCCGTCGGAAGCGACCGAGGTCATGTCCGCGATGGCGCGGATCAGCGCGGCGAACAGGTCGATCGCGTAATTGTCATGCGTGCCCTGGAGCACGGCGGCGACGCGCTCGAGGCCCATGCCGGTATCGATCGACGGGCGGGGCAGGTCGGTCCTGATGCCGCCGGCCGCCTCTTCATACTGCATGAAGACGAGGTTCCAGATCTCGATAAAGCGATCGCCATCCTCGTCGGGGGAGCCAGGAGGTCCGCCCGGGATATGGTCGCCGTGGTCGTAGAAGATCTCGGAGCAGGGTCCGCATGGGCCAGTGTCGCCCATGCGCCAGAAATTGTCCGAGGTCGGGATTCGGATGATCTTGGAATCCGACAGCCCCGCGATCTTCTTCCAGAGCGTGTGCGCCTCGTCGTCCTCGGAATAGACTGTGACGGTGAGCTTGTCCTTGGGCAGGCCGAACTCGCGCGTGACCAGGGTCCAGGCATGGGTGATCGCCTGTTCCTTGAAGTAGTCGCCGAAGGAGAAATTCCCGAGCATCTCGAAGAAGGTATGGTGCCGGGCGGTGTAGCCGACATTGTCGAGGTCGTTGTGCTTGCCGCCGGCCCGGACGCATTTCTGCGCAGTGGTCGCGCGCGAATAGGGCCGCTTTTCCTGCCCGGTGAAGACGTTCTTGAACTGGACCATGCCCGAATTGGCGAACATCAGCGTCGGGTCATTGCGCGGCACGAGCGGGCTCGATGGCACGACCTCGTGGCCGTTGGACTTGAAGTAGTCGAGGAAGGTCGACCGGATCTCGTTGACGCCGCTCATCGCAATGAAAACTCTGGTTCAGGACGGGCCGGGTTCATCCGGCGATATCAGGGTTTCTAGTCAGGCGGCTTGATCCTGTCGAGAGAGGCTGTTGCGGAAGCTCTCCGGCCAAAGCCTTGCCACCGAACGAAAACGGGCGGCCCCGAGGAGCCGCCCGCCTGTCTTGGAGATCGCGACCTGATGCTCAGGCCTGGCCCTCGTCGAGATCGTCATCGGTCGGCGTGGCCTCGTCGAGGATACGCTCGGCGACGAGGCCCGAATTCTGGCGGATGGTCGCCTCGATGCGTGCGGCCATCTCAGGGTTGGCCTTGAGGAAGGCCTTGGCATTCTCGCGACCCTGGCCCAGTCGCTGGCTGTCGAAGGAGAACCAGGCACCCGACTTCTCGACCATGCCGGCCTTCACACCGAGGTCGACGAGCTCGCCGACCTTGGAAATGCCCTCGCCGAACATGATGTCGAATTCGACCTGCTTGAAGGGCGGCGCCACCTTGTTCTTGACGACCTTGACGCGGACCTGGTTGCCGGTGGCCTCGTCGCGATCCTTCAGCGTCGCAATCCGGCGGATGTCGAGACGCACGGAGGCATAGAACTTCAGTGCGTTGCCGCCCGTGGTCGTCTCCGGGGAGCCATACATCACGCCGATCTTCATGCGGATCTGGTTGATGAAGATGACCATGCAGTTGGAGCGCGAGATCGATGCGGTAAGCTTGCGTAGCGCCTGGCTCATCAGGCGGGCCTGGAGGCCCGGCTGCACGTCGCCCATCTCGCCCTCGATCTCGGCGCGCGGCGTCAGGGCCGCCACGGAATCGACCACCAGCACGTCGATCGCGCCGGAGCGCACCAGCGTGTCCGTGATTTCCAGCGCCTGCTCGCCGGTGTCAGGCTGCGAGATCAGCAGGTCGTCGAGATTGACACCGAGCTTGCGGGCATAGACGGGGTCGAGCGCGTGTTCGGCGTCGACGAAGGCGCAGATGCCACCCTTCTTCTGCGCCTCGGCGATGGTGTGCAGGGCGAGCGTCGTCTTGCCCGACGATTCCGGCCCGTAGATTTCAATGACGCGGCCTTTGGGCAGGCCGCCGACGCCAAGCGCAATATCGAGCCCGAGCGAACCCGTCGACACCGTCTCGATCTCGATCGCTTGCTGGTTCTTGCCCAGCCGCATGATCGAACCCTTGCCGAAAGCACGTTCGATCTGCGAGAGCGCTGCGTCCAGCGCCTTGGCCTTGTCCATCGAGGAGCCTTCCACGAGCTTGAGATTTGCCTGATTCACGGTGCGGCTCCTTATGGCAGGGGCGCTGCGACTTCTCAATGCGCGCCATGAGAAGAAGTGATCATGATTTGTTCTCATGCGCAAGTTCTTTTTTTGTTCTCATAGGGGGTATAGCGATAGCCATGGGCTTGGACCGCTTCTGACCAGAACAGACGGGGGACATCATCCCGCGGGGGGGGGGGGGCGGTACCAATATTTCGGTTTTGGCGGCGGCTCGCCGAGTGGCGCCTTACAACTCGTCTGCCCCGCTGGCCGGAAAGAGTTTTTGCTCGACCAGTTGGCTCTCAATGCCATCTGCGCTGACGCTTGCTTGCAAAAGCATCGAGCCTGGTGCAAACCCATTCAACCATTCTCGAATAAGAACTGCCGGGTATGCTGGCAGATGATGGGCCTGCCTCAGCCATCCACGCGAGCAGGCGACAAATTTCCGCATGCCGATCTATCAATTCGTTCGTGAAGCTGCCCCTCTCCTCCTCACGCTTAAGTCTAGCATCTGCCAGAGCCCAACGGCGCTGCTTCTCCGCACGAATGCGGCCCTCTTCCTCCCGCTTCTCGCGGCCGACTTTGCGGCTGGCGAGGATCCGCTCCCCCCATCGACGATCAACGGAATAACGCCCTCAAGCCTCTGCTTTTTGCTGTCCGCCCATTGGCGCCGCAGACCTCTATCCAACCGGATATCTCGATAAACAGTTGGCCGGTCCGCTTGTGAAAAGTCTCCGGATAGCTGCGTCCGTATCGGTGGGATGGCCTCGGATTGCCTACACGGTTGTAGCGTTGAATTTCCCCATCGCGGCGTGCTGCCTGGGCAAGGTCATGCGTGGTGGGCTCATACGACATGCAACGCGTGACTTCGCTCAGAGAAAATTCGACATCATCGTTCGCGATGGCGACACGCATTCGCTGGCCTGTCGGGTCCAATGCCAGACCTCGCTGCTCAAGCGCCCTGGCCAGCAAGTCCAAAATCGTGATCGTCGGTTCAACGGATGCGATGGCGACGGCAATCCCGCATTCTCCCTCTCCTACCGCCTTTGCAACATCGTCGGTTTGGGAGCTTTTCTTTCTTAGCGTCTGAGCGGTCCGCCTCACGGTGGAGCGGAGTTCAGTAAACTCCTTGGGGGCTTCCTCGGGCCCTGGGTTGTGGATTTCCGGCGTTTTCTCCTGCCGTTCGATCCGCTCGGCTCTTCGGCGAATGATCACGGCGCGGATCGGCTCCGGCGTCGCATCAATGCCAATTGGAATTTCGATGGCATTCAATTTCGGATCGGCAGCCTCGGCGAAATAGGTTTTCTTGACGCTCTGCCCGGCTGCGATCCTTGCCCAATAGCCGCGTTGTGGGGTTGGAACGCGATGCCGATTACAGATCTTCGCAAGACCAACGTCGGATATGCCGAACTCCTCGGCGAGGGTCGTCAACGGCTTAGACCAAACCAAGTCGTACAAGGCTCGTCGGGTCAGCTTCATTAAACGGAATCGCGATTTGGGACCAGCGCCACCGGCCTAACCGCCAGAGGCGCACGCGCCGGTGAACGAGCCGACGTCGATGCTATTGGTTCAGGAGCCTGCACCCCGGCAAAACGCGAGTACACAATCCGAAATCACAGGACGTTGCCTTTATTTTGCATTCGAAACCACGACCACGTGTGATTTTCCCCCAATACAATCGCCATCACGTAAAATCGAACCTATTCGTAGACGAAACGCCAGGGTCTTCCAGGCCGATCAGCGCGACGAACCCGATCATCTGCCCCAAGGCGACCCCTTTTGCGAATTGCTCGGATAGATGGTCTGAAATGCCCACCCCCTCGTAGAGAGCCTCGAAATAGTCAATCTGTGACTGGAAATGCGCCTGCTGAGCCAGCGTAGGGGCGCGGCCAAAGACGGACTGGTAGGCTTCCCCGATGAAGACAGCCTCGGATTGTTCTCCATATTTTGCGCTGAACTCCGGCGTTTCGGCAAAGGCCCGCCCGAAAGCCTCATAGGGGCCGAGCGCCGGGTTCGCGACACCAAGTCCCTTGTAATATTCGTACTGCGAATTCGCGAATTCGTTCAGGGACTGCAGCTTGCTTTCACTCGGCACAGAGCCGGTGAAAAACGCAAAGACAGAAGCGGATGCCCTGGATTCATTGAAACCATCATCCGGCGTCGGATCGGCTATCACAACGGGAACGAAAGCCGCGCTCTCCGGCGGCGGATTTTCGGGAGGCGAGCCATTGCCGCCGTCTATTCGAGCGAAATAGATCTCAACGCCGCCATCCTTGCCAGGCCGCTGTTTCGCTTCTCCAGCAGTTCCAGCCCCCCTGGCGATCAAGGCGATGTCTGCATCACCGATCTTGAAAGCGAGAGTCTGCCCAGAATAGGTCAATTCACTGAGCGACCCAATCGCATCCTCGACATGGATATATTCACCGAACTCCAAATCGGTGACAGTATCACCGTCAAGCTCGGCAGCAGTACCGCTGAAAACGTCAACACCACCCCCGCCTGTGAGAACATCCTGACCGCCCCTCCCGGTGAGAATGTTGCTGATGTCATTCCCGACTATCTCATCATTGCCGCCGCCTCCTGTCGCATTCTCAATCAGGACGCCCTTGGCAATGGTGTACCCACCATAGACATGCGCGGCATGACTGAAGAGCCCGCCGCCCGTCGGCGTATTATCACCAGTCGCTGGGCGGAGATCGATGAAGGCGTTCCGCTGGCCGCTGTAACGTATCTCGTCCACCCCTCCGGTGTCGTAGATCGTGACCCAGGAGAGCCCGTCGTCTGGAACACGGTCGGAATCGACGATATCGTAGCGATCGTGACCAGACTTGTATGTCGTATTGTATCCGTAAAACTCTCCGAGAGCGATAATATCAAATACGCCTAGCGTACTCGTGTATCCGTAAAGGTTTTGCGAATTCAAATAGGCATTCTCATTGCTTAGTTTTATCCTGCCATCATCCTCAAAGACATAAACTGAGCGATATGCCATCGCCGAGTACATTGTATGTATGAAATCGTGATCACCGAGATTCGATGCCCCCCCCCGGCTCGCCGCCCGGAAATGGTTTCTCATCAAACGGATGGTTCAATCCGAGCGCATGGCCTATCTCATGGAAAAAAGTGTTATAATCATAGCTTCCTATGTAAATATCTTCATCCTCGGCCGAGGAAACAAGATCATATCCACCAAGTAATCTATCTGAATGGACAGACGATAAAATTTCATGATACGCAACAGCGCGCGAAGTATCAATAATTTCAATTAAATTGGGATTATCTTCTTCTAAATAAACTTCGACAAAATTTAAATCTATTACGTTCGATATTTCCAACAATACAGACCTGAATGCATTTTTTTTGCTGCTCAGTCCACGCCTTATCCCCTGAATCACTAAGTAAATACGTCAATACACGCTTTTCATCCGCGAACCTCCATATATATGAAGGTGAAAATTGCAACGCGCCTACATAGGGATCATCGCTAATATCTATTTGCTCGGCACCGGCTGCACGGGCCGGGCTCTCCGCCATTGCAACTTTTTGCACTGCCAAAGTTGTACCGGGACTGTCGGAACCGAGGCGCCCGCCCGAAGTCGCTGCAACTTGCCCCTGCGGCACTATCGCATCCCGATAGTCCAATACAAACATAGAGATCTCCAATGCAACATGCGCACATGGAACGTCATCCGTCCTGTATATCAGCGGATCGAAGTTTCTTCCCCCCCGACCATCGACGTAGTTGGTTCCGATGCTGCTGGGCTCGTTCTCATGCAGAAGACTTTGCTGCGGGGCAGCCTCACCGCGCGTTGGACCCGGGCCGGCGTGTCGCAGTCTCTCTGCCGGCTCCCCCTTTTGCGGGATCGGGACGCGATGCCGGTCACAGATTTGTGCAAGACCAACGTCGGATATCCCAAATTTCTCGGCGAGGGTCATCATCGCCTTCGACCAAACCAAGTCTTACAGGGTCTTTCGAGTGAGCTTAATCAAGTGCAATCGCAATTTCGAACTGACGCATCAGATCGTCGCGATGCGGCGATGACCGAATGGGGGAACGGCCCCCCATGGTGCCGGCCGCATGCCATTCGACCGCTAGGCCGTAAATCCATAAGCGCGTCCGGCCGATTCCAGCGGCGGCGATTTCGTGTTTCAAGCTCTGAAAGGGGAGCTTGGCGATGGGACGCTACGAACTCAGTGATTTCGAATGGACTGCGATCGAGCCGCATCTTCCCAACAAGCCGCGCGGCGTGCCCCGTGTCGATGACCGCCGGGTTCTGAACGGCATCTTCTGGGTGCTGCGGTCGGGTGCGCCCTGGGCGGATGTGCCGGCTCGCTACGGCCCCCCGACGACGATCTACAATCGCTTCAACCGTTTGGGATAAGCTGGCGTTTGGGATCGGCTGATGGACGCGGTCACAAAGGCTTACGACGGCGACCTCCAAATGATCGACACCTCGGT
>NZ_JBFTZP010000003.1:0-522500 GCF_056406735.1 Allobosea sp. P1_B10
GCAGCACGATGATCTTCACAGCGGGAATGGCGGTGGCTTCGACGGTCAGCATGGCAGTCTTCTGTTGGATTTAAAAACGCGCGTCAGGCCGCGCCGAGGCGTTCGCCGCGATAGACGCCGGAGCGGATGTCGCCCCACCAGCCGGGATTGTCCAGATACCATTCGACCGTGCGGCGCAGGCCCGAGGCAAAGCTCTCCTTGGGGGTCCAGCCGAGTTCGCGGCCGATCTTGCCGGCGTCGATGGCATAGCGCGCATCATGCCCGGGCCGGTCGGTGACGTAAGCGATCAGGCGCTCGCGCGGGCCGGTCGGATCGGGCCGCAACTCGTCGAGGAGCGCGCAGATCGACTTGACCACGTCGAGGTTGCTCATCTCGTTATGGCCGCCGACATTGTAGGTCTCGCCGACCTTGCCGGCTTGCGCCACCAGCAGCAACGCGTCGGCGTGATCGTCGACATAGAGCCAGTCGCGCACGTTCTGGCCATTGCCGTAGACCGGCAGCGGCTTGCCCTCGAGCGCATTGATGATCATCAACGGGATCAGTTTTTCGGGGAAATGATAGGGCCCGTAATTGTTCGAGCAGTTGGTCATCAGCGTCGGCAGGCCATAGGTGTGATGCCAGGCCCGCACGAGATGGTCGGACGCCGCTTTCGAGGCCGAATAGGGGGAGTTGGGCTGATAGGCCGTGTCCTCGCGGAAAAAGCCCTCGGCCCCGAGCGAGCCAAAAACCTCGTCGGTCGAGATGTGGTGGAAGCGGAAGGCGGCCTTGCGCGCCGCGTCCAGCCCGCGCCAGTGCCGCAGCGCCTCCTGCAGCAGCGCGAAGGTGCCGACGATGTTGGTGTCGATGAAGGCCGACGGTCCGTCGATCGAGCGGTCGACATGGCTCTCGGCCGCCAGATGCATCACGATATCGGGGTCGAAATCCGCAAAGACTGCGCGCATCGCCTCGCTATCGCCGATATCGGCCTGCTCGAAGCGATAGCGATCGCTGCCCGCGACCGGCGCCAGCGACGCCAGGTTGCCGGCATAGGTCAGCTTGTCGACCACGCAGACGCGATGCTCGGTCTTACCAATCAGCTTGCGAACGACAGCCGAGCCAATAAAGCCGGCGCCGCCGGTGACCAGAAAACGAAGTGCCAAACCTGATGTCCCCGATCGCAATTGCAGCAGGATTTGCAATGCTCATAGCGGTTTTCCGCGCCCCGACATAGCCGCGCCCCGGCATTTGGCAAAGCCCTTCAAAACAAGAGGGTTAAGCGCAAGGTCAAGTCCACGCTCTGTGCTGCCGGCAATTGCACGTCGCAGCGACGGCCCTCATATCAGGTCCGGCTGCGACGACCCGCGCTTGTCGCCACGCCTCCCGCTGGGATAACCATGATGCGGCTCGGCCTCAGCGCGAGCTGAACGGATGGCAGATGAGCTTCCATAACATCCACGCGCACGGCTTCGTGCGGATCGCCTGTGCTGCCCCGCGCCTCGGGGTTGCCGACCCCGCCTTCAATGTCGGGGAGACGCTACGCCAGTTGCGCGAAGCCGATGAACGTGGGGCCTCGCTGGCGTTGTTTCCGGAACTCGGGATCAGCGCCTACGCGATCGATGACCTGCTCCAGCAGAATGCCCTGCTCGACGGTGTGATCGCGGCGCTCGGCAGGCTGGTCGAGGCGAGCCTCTCCTTGCGGCCTGTCGCGGTGGTCGGTGCGCCCTTGCGGGTCGATGGCCGCCTCTTCAACTGCGCGGTGGCGATCCATCGCGGCACCATCCTCGCGGTCGTCCCAAAGACTTATCTGCCCAACTATCGCGAATTCTACGAGCGCCGGCAGTTTGCCTCAGGCGAGCGCGCAGCGGCCACCTCGATCAGCCTTTGCGGCCAGGACGTGCCCTTCGGCACCGATCTTTTGCTCAAGGCCAGCGATATCGCCGATTTCACCATCCATATGGAAATCTGCGAGGATGTCTGGACCCCGGTCCCGCCGTCCTCATTCGCGGCGTTGGCGGGAGCGACCGTCCTGCTCAATCTCTCCGCCAGCAATGTCACGATCGGCAAGTCGGATTGGCGCCACGCGCTTTGCAAGGCCCATTCCGGACGCTGCCTCGCCGCCTATGCCTATTCGGCCGCCGGGCCCGGCGAATCCACCACGGACCTCGCCTGGGACGGCCAGGCCATGATCTATGAGAGCGGTGCGCTGATGGCCGAGGCCGAGCGCTTCGCCACGCAGCCGCAGCTGATCGTCGCCGACATCGACCTCGACAGGCTGGTGATGGACCGCATCCGGCAGAACACGTTTGGCGACAACGCCGATGCGCTGCGCGACAGGCTGTCCTTCCGCACGGTGACGTTCGAGGCCGATCCCGATCGCGAGTCCGACCTCGGGCTGGAGCGCGAGGTCGAGCGCTTCCCCTTCGTGCCGAGCGACGATGCGCGGCTGAACGAGCTGTGCTTCGAGGCCTACAACATCCAGTCGCATGGGCTGCGCAAGCGCATGGAGAGCGCTCGCGTGGAGAGAATCGTGATCGGCGTCTCGGGTGGCCTGGATTCCACGCAGGCCCTGCTTGTGGCGGCGCAGACCTTCGATGCGCTGGGGCTGCCGCGGAAGAACATCCTCGCCTATACGCTGCCGGCTTTCGCCACCAGCCGGGACACCAAGGCCAATGCCTGGCGGCTGATGGATGCGCTGGGCGTCACGGCGACCGAAATCGACATGACGCCGGCCTGCCGGCAGATGCTGGTCGATATCGGCCATCCCTTCGCCAAGGGCGAGCCGGTCTACGACATCACCTTCGAGAATGTGCAGGCAGGGGCGCGGACCTCGGTACTGTTCCGCCTGGCCAACCAGAACAACGGGCTGGTGCTGGGCACGGGCGACCTCTCGGAGCTCGCTTTGGGCTGGTGCACCTATGGCGTCGGCGATCACATGTCGCATTACAACGTCAACGGCTCCGTCTCGAAGACGCTGATCCAGCATTTGATCCGCTGGGTCGCGCAGTCGCAGCGTTTTGGCGTGGACGCCTCGGCCGCCATGCTCGACATCCTGGCGACAGAGATCTCGCCCGAACTGGTGCCGGGCGAGGGCGACAAGCCCAGCCAGAAGACCGAGGATTTCGTCGGTCCCTACGCGCTGCAGGATTTCAATCTGTTCTACATCACGCGCTTCGGCTTCAGGCCGAGCAAGGTCGCGTTCCTGTCGCACCATGCCTGGTCGGACGCCGCGCGCGGCGACTGGCCGCCACATATGGAGGCCGCCAAGAAGCTCGCCTACGACCTAGCCACGATCAAGCGTTGGCTCGGGGTCTTCGTGAAACGCTTCTTCGAGACGAGCCAGTTCAAGCGCTCGGCGGTGCCCAATGGGCCCAAGGTGAGTTCCGGCGGCTCGCTTTCGCCGCGCGGTGACTGGCGGGCGCCCAGCGACGCGTCGGCTGCCGCCTGGCTCGCCGACCTCGACAATATTCCCGATTGATGCCGGCCTCTGTCGCGGAAAGGACATGCCGGTTTGTCATTTGACCGTGCGGTGCTAAACGCGCCGCAATCGTCTCTGCCCTTACCCCGAGGACAAACGTCGGCGACATCTCGAAAGGTGGTCCAGTCGTCACTGGATCGTCTTTAGCGACGCGATGTCGGGACTCCCGTTGGGGCGGGTTCTAATTATCTGGCTGAATGGCCCTGGAGTTATCAGATGCGCCTTGTGATGGTGGGCTCGGGCTATGTCGGGCTGGTGTCGGGCGTCTGTTTTGCCGATTTCGGCCATGACGTCGTCTGTGTCGACAAGGACCCCGCCAAGATCGCGCGGCTGAAGGCCGGCGAGGTCCCGATCTTCGAGCCCGGCCTCGATGCGCTGCTCCATGCCAACATCCGGGCCGGCCGGCTGTCCTTCACCACCGATCTCCCCGACGCCGCGCGCGACGCCGATGCGATCTTCATCGCTGTCGGCACGCCGACCCGGCGCGGCGACGGCCATGCCGACCTTACCTATGTCTATGACGCCGCCCGCGAGATCGCAGCGGTGGCGCCCGACAATGCCGTCGTGGTGACCAAGTCGACCGTTCCCGTCGGCACCGGCGACGAGGTCGAGCGGATCATGCGCGAGATGCGCCAGGGCAGCGGCATCAGTGTCGTCTCGAACCCCGAATTCCTGCGCGAGGGCGCGGCGATCGAGGATTTCAAGCGGCCCGACCGTATCGTCGTCGGCACTGACAGCGAACATGCCCGCAAGGTCATGACCGAGATCTACCGGCCGCTCTTCATCAACCAGGGGCCGCTGCTCTTCGTCAGCCGGCGCACCTCGGAGCTGATCAAATACGCTGCCAACGCCTTCCTCGCGATGAAGATCACCTTCATCAACGAGATGGCGGACCTCTGCGAGGAGGTCGGTGCCGAGGTTCAGGACGTGGCGCGCGGGATTGGCCTGGACAACCGCATCGGCTCGAAATTCCTGCATGCCGGCCCCGGCTATGGCGGCTCCTGCTTCCCGAAGGATACGCTGGCCCTGGTCCGTACCGCCCAAGAGGCAGGCGCCCCGACCCGCCTGATCGAGACCGTCGTCGCGGTCAACGATCAGCGCAAGACCCGTATGGCGCAGAAGGTCGTCGCGGCCTGCGGCGGCTCGGTCGCTGGCAAGCGTATTGCCGTGCTCGGCCTTGCCTTCAAGCCGAACACCGACGACATGCGCGACGCGCCCTCGCTGTCGATCATCCCGGCGTTGCAGGCGGCGGGCGCAGAGATCGTCGCCTATGATCCCGAGAGCATGGAGCAGGCGCGGCCTCATCTCGCCGAGGTGCGCTTCGCCGAAGGGGCCTATGACTGCGTCGAGGGGGCCGATGCCCTCGTCATCGTGACCGAGTGGAACGCTTTTCGCGCGCTCGATCTCAAGCGCGTCAAGGCGGCCCTCAAGACGCCTGTCGTCGTCGATCTCCGCAACATCTACCGGCCGCAAGAGATGAAGGCGCTCGGCTTCGCCTATCACGGAATCGGCCGGAGGGGCTGAGCCCGCCGCGGCGGCTGTCGCCGCCGCCTCATCGCATTCCGCAGTGCGAAGCTGGAGCTCCGGCGCTCCAGGTCATCAAAACGCTCTCAGAAACGCTCCCGAAACAAAAATGCTCGCCACAAGGGCGAGCATTTGAGGCTTTGAGCGAGGGCGCCCTGATCAGGCTGCGACGGCCTCGATCACCTTCTTTTCCCATTCCGGGCCCCAGACCATCACGGCATGGCCAGGCGAGACCTCGCGGAAGATGCGCTCCGGCGGCTGGAAGTCGGCCGGACGCACCGGGCTCTTGATCTCGTCGTTCGACGGCGCGGCCTTCTCGTGACGGCGAGTCGGGTCGGCGATCGGCACGGCGGCGAGCAGACGCTTGGTGTAGGGGTGCTGCGGATTGCCGAAGATGGCCTCGCGCGGACCGATCTCGACGATCTCGCCGAGATACATCACGGCGACGCGATGGCTGACACGCTCCACCACCGCCATGTCGTGCGAGATGAAGAGATAGGCCAGGCCCATGCGTGCCTGCAGCTCGAGCATCAGGTTGATCACCTGCGCCTTGACCGAGACATCGAGCGCCGAGACGGATTCGTCGGCGACGATCAGGCGCGGTTCCACCGCAAGCGCGCGTGCAATGCAGATGCGCTGGCGCTGGCCGCCTGAGAACTCATGCGGGAAGCGGTTGGCCATATCCGGCGACAGGCCGACGCGGCGCAGCAGCTCGGCGGTGATCTCGCGGGCCTGGGTGCGGTTCGCGAGCTTGTTGATGATCAGCGGCTCGGCGATCGCGGCGCCGACATTCATGCGCGGGTTCAGGGACGCGAAGGGGTCCTGGAAGATCATCTGCATCCGCTTGCGCTGCTCGCGCAGAGCTGTCTGGTCGAGCTTCAGCACATCGACGCCGTCAAGCAGCACCGAGCCGGCCTGCGGCTCGATCAGGCGCATCACGGAGCGACCGGTCGTGGACTTGCCGCAGCCGGATTCGCCGACCAGCGCCAGCGTCTCGCCTGGAAGCACGCTGAAGGAGACGTTCTCGACCGCGTGAACGCGGCCGGTGACGCGGCCCATGATGCCCGAACGGATGTCGAAGCGTGTCGTCAGCTTGCTGACCTCGAGCACCGGCCGCTCGGCGGCCTTGACGGTGTCGGGCGTCTCCTCCGGCACGTCGGACTCACCCGTCAGGCGGTCGACGACGGGGAAGCGCATCGGCCGGCTGTGACCTTCCATCGAGCCGAGCTTCGGCACGGCGGAGAGCAGCGAGCGGGTGTAGGGGTGCTTGGCGCGGGCGAAGATATCCTCGGTGCCGCCGGTCTCGACCGCCTCGCCATTGTACATCACGACCGTGCGGTCAGCGATTTCGGCGACCACGCCCATGTCGTGGGTGATGAAAAGGACCGACATGCCCTCTTCGTCCTGCAGCAGCTTGATGAGCTGCAGGATCTGCGCCTGGATCGTCACGTCGAGCGCGGTGGTCGGCTCGTCGGCGATCAGGAGCTTGGGCTTGCAGGCCAGCGCCATCGCGATCATCACGCGCTGGCGCATGCCGCCCGAGAACCGGTGCGGGTATTCGTTGAAGCGCGACTTCGCCGCCGGGATGCGGACCTTCTCGAGCAGGCGCACGGTCTCGGCCTCGGCCTCGGAGCGCGACATGCCGCGATGCAGGATCAGCGATTCTGCGATCTGGAAGCCGATTGTGAGCACCGGGTTCAGCGACGTCATCGGCTCCTGGAAGATCATCGCCATGTCGTTGCCACGGATCTTGCGCATCGCCGGATCGGGCAGCGTCAGCAGCTCCTGGCCGGCCAGCTTGATCGAGCCCTCGGTCTTGCTGTTGCCCGACGGGGTCAGGCGCATGATCGAGAGCGCGGTGACCGACTTGCCCGAGCCGGACTCGCCGACGACGGCCACGGTCTCCTTGGGCGCGATGTCGAAAGAGACATTGCGCACGACGGGCTTCCACAGCCCCTCGACGCGGAAGGAGGTCGAGAGGTTGCTGACGGAGAGGATCGGGGTCTGGGTCATGATGCGTCCATTCTCAAATCTGGGCGTTTCGGCCTGTCACGATGGCTGTCAGATCACGCGACGCGGGTCGAGTGCGTCGCGCAGGCCATCGCCGATGAAGTTGATCGAGAGCACGGTCAGGAAGATCGCCGCTCCGGGGAAGAGAGCCCAGTGCGGCGCCGAGTCGAGATGGTCCTTGGCGTCGAACAGCAGGCGGCCCCAGGTCGGGATATCCGGCGGGAAGCCGAGACCGAGGAAGGAGAGGGTGGATTCGGCGATGATCGCCGAGGATACCTCGATCGTCGACGCGACGATGACCGGCCCGATCGCGTTGGGCAGGATGTGGTGCACCATCTGGCGGTACTTGGTGGCGCCCTGTGCCCGTGCCGCCTCGACGAACTCCTTTTCGCGCAGCGACATGAACTGGGCCCGCACGAGGCGCGCCACAGGCATCCAGCGCAGGCCGCCGATGACGACGACGATCAGCACGAAGACACCGCCCTCGACGCCGAACAGGGCCTTGAGCTGCTCGCGGAAGAGATAGATCACGAGCAGCAGCAGGGGCAGCTGCGGCAGCGACAGGAACAGGTCCGTCAGCCACATCAGGAAGGGGTCGGCGTATTTCCGCGACATGCCGGCCACCGAGCCGACCACGACGCCCACGACCGTCGCCACAACCATGGCGGCGAGACCCACGGCGAGCGAGATCCGGCCGCCATACATCATGCGCGACAGGATATCCTGGCCGAGGTCGTCGGTCCCGAAGGGATGGTTCCAGGACGGCCGCTCGAGCTGGGCCGAGAAGTCGATCTCGTTGATCGGGATCGGCCAGAGCCAGGGTCCGATCACGACGCCCAGGATGAGCATGGCGAGGACCACCGTGCTGGCCATAGCCAGCCGGTGGCGCCGGAAACGGCGCCAGGTTTCGCGCCCGGGCGAGACCGCGGCGCTCTTCGTTGCTGTCCCTGCCATGGGATCAGCTGAAGGAGATGCGAGGGTCGAGCCAGCCATAAAGCAGATCCGCAATGAGGTTGAAGAGGACGACGAGGCAGGCGAAGACGAAGGTCACGGCCATGATCACCGGGGTGTCATTGGCCAGGATCGCGTCGATCAGCAAGGAGCCGATGCCTGGCACGCGGAAGATTTGCTCGGTCACGATGGCGCCGCCGAACACGGCCGGCATCTGCAGAGCGACCAGCGTCACGACCGGGATCAGCGCGTTGCGCGTGATGTGGCGCAATGTCACGGTCCGTTCGCCAAGGCCCTTGGCGCGGGCGGTCGTGACATAGTCGAGCCGGATCACGTCGAGCACCGCCGAGCGGACATAGCGGGTATAGGATGCCGCCTGGAACAGGCCGAGCACCATGATCGGCATGATCGCCTGGCGGAACATCTCCCAGTACCAGCGCCAGCCGGTCGCCGCGATATCGGAGCGATAGACGAACGGGAACCAGTCGAGGCTGACCGAGAAGATCAGGATGAAGAGCAGGCCGGTGAAGAAGGTCGGCAGCGAGAAGCCGACAAAGGCCAGCGTGTTGGCGATCTGGTCGAAGATCGAATAGGGGCGCGTTGCGGCATAGATGCCCACAGGCAATGCCACGCACAGCGCCAGGATCTGCGACGAGCCCACGACGAAGAGCGTGGTCGGCACGCGCTGCAGGATCAGCTTGTCGACGTCGATTCGGCTGGCGAAGGAAAAGCCCCAATCACCCTGCAGCATCGCCTTGAGCCACCGCGCATAGCGCACCAGGATCGGGTCGTTGAGGCCGAAGCTGGCCCGGATTGCCTCGCGGACTTCGGGCGGAACGTTGGGATTGGTCGCCATTTCCGAGAACGGGTCGCCCGGCGCCAGCGCCAGGACCGTGAACAGAATGAGGCTGATGCCGAGAAGGCTCGGAATTGCGATAAGCAATCGCCGTAACAGGTAACTGGCCATAAAAATGTCTCTGTATGCCTGGCTTGCGGATCCGCAGGCCGGTGCGCAAAGGGGCTCGCTTGCCCTTTGCATGAACTGTTCCGGTTGCACAAGGCGGGCCGAATGGCCCTCGCACGTGCCCTAAAGCACGTGCGAGGGGTCTTAGTGCAGGATCAGCTGCGATACCAGGCGGCCAGGTTCCAGGTATCGACGTCCCAGCCGCTGTGGTCATGCATCAGGTTGGTCACGGCCGCAGCGACGCGGGTGCGCGAGAGCAACGGCAGGATGATGTTGGCCTCGCAGAAGATCTCGTTGACCTTGATCAGCAGCGCGGCGCGCTTTGCAGGGTCGAGTTCCTTCTGGGCGGCCTTGTAGGCCTCGTCGGCAGCCGGGTCGGAGTAGCGCGAGACGTTGCGGCCCAGCCACTTGTTCTCCTTGGTGGCGACTTCCCACGAGGTGAACTGGTTGAGGAAGCGCTCCGGATCGGGCTGCGGCTGCGTCGTGGTGTACATCTCCATGTCGACATAGAGCTTGGTGTAGGTGTCGGGGTTCGCCACATCCGACGAGAAGAACACCGAGGCCGTGACCGACTTGAGCTCGAGGTCGATGCCGGCGCGCTGGCAGGCCTGCTTGATGATGGCCTGGGTCTTCTGGCGCGGGGCGTTGATCGAGGTCTGGAAGACGTATTTGAGCTTCTTCCCGTCCTTCTCGCGGATGCCGTCGGAGCCGCGCTTGTAGCCGGCGTCGTCGAGGATCTTGTTGGCCTTCTCGACGCTGAACTCGTATTTCAGCTTCTGCGACTTGAACTGCTTGGGCTCGTTGACGAAGCTCGCCGTCGCGATGCCGCCGCGGCCATAGATGAACTTCTGCACGGAATCGCGGTCGATCAGCAGGTTGATCGCTTCGCGGACCTTCGGATCCGACAGGGTCGGATGCTTGGTCTTGAGGCTCGAGCGCTCGCCATCGACCTCGGTCCACGGGTCGGTCGGGTTCAGGATGATGAACTCGATGTCGCCCGAGGGAACCGACGAGACCTTGCCGCGTCCGCCGGTTTCCATGCGCTTGAGGACTTCGTCCTCGACCTGCAGGTTCCAGGCATAGTCGTATTCGCCGGTCTGCAGCACGGCGCGGGCCGCCGAGACCGCGTCGCCGCCGCCCTTGACCTCAAGCGTGTCGAAATGCGGCTGGTTCTTGACGTGGTAATCGGCGAAGCGCTCGCCGGTGAGGGTGTCGCCCGGCTTGAATTCGACGAACTTGTAGGGGCCGGTGCCGATTGGCTTCAGGTTGCCGGGAGCCTCACGCGATTTGGCGCCAACATAGTCGCCGAACTGATGCTTGGGCAGGATCTGGCCGGTGACGCCGACGAAGGGGTCGGCCCAGAACGGCGTGGGCTGCGGGAAGGTGATCTTGATCGAGAGTTCGTCGACCTTCTCGACCTTGATGTCCTTGTAGGCGCCGGTGGTGTAGGCGGCGGTCGCCGGGTCCTTGGCGTATTCCCAGGTGAAGACGACGTCGTCGGCGGTGAAGGGCTTGCCGTCATGCCACTTGACGCCGGGCTTGAGCTTCCATGTCACCTGCGTGCCGTCGGCGGAGAGGCCGCCATTGCCCTTGGACGGGATCTCGGCTGCGAGCTGCGGGATCAGGTTGCCGTCCTTGTCCCAGCCGGCGAGCGGCTCGAAGAAGATGCGCGAGGCGATCTGGTCCTTGGTGCCGGACGCGAAATGCGGGTTCAGCAGTGTCGGGGCCTGCCAGAGCAGGATCTTGAGGGGACCTCCGCCGCCAGCCTTGGTTGGCTTGTAGGCGAGCGTGGCGTTGGCCATCGCGACATCGTTCCAGACCAGGATCTGGCTCGCGATCGGCGCCGCCACGCCCAGCGCAAGGGCCTTCTTGATGAATGAGCGCCGCGACAGGGCACCGTCCTTAACTTCCGCGATCAGCCGTCGCAGGTCCTGCTCTTTCATAGAATCCTCCACTTATATCAGCACACAAAAACAAGGCGGCGCTTGTTGCGCCGCTCTCTCCCACCCCCTGAGCAAGGCATGTGCCAATCGACGCGTCAACCATGCAGCGCAGCGGCGCGGTGGATGGCCTAGGCTGCATGCTCGCGATCGACCCACGGTGCCAGCCCGGCGGCGCACGGATTGTGCCGCAAAATGAGGCAAGACACAATTAACTGCCTTTCAATCGATAAAACTCACCGCTTTCTGCCGTTGAGGATAAGTCGATCTTGCACAGACTGCGGCGCCGGCTGGGCTGGCGGCAACTCTCCGTTGACGATCCGGAGCGGTGAAAGCGCGCCAGGCGTTCGCGCGGAGGGCGCCACTCAGGAGCCTCTGACGTTTGGAGAGGCCGCCGCGCGCACGCGGCGAGACGCTCGCGCGCCACAGGAAGAGGCGTCCCGGTGCGCGCCTGCCTAATGAAGTGGCGTTGCGGCGAGAGCGATCCTGCGGCTGCGGCCGGCCTGCCAGCGCCCAGGTGTGCTCATTTCAAGCCGATCTCGCCCTAAAATGAGCACTTTCAACCGTCATTTATGATAAGTTGGCTAATGAAAAATAAGCGAATACGCGCTATGATCCGCGCTTGAATCGAAGGAAACACCAGCAAAGATGACGTCGAGCGAGACTGCGACGACCATCCTGATCCACCTCGCAGGTGGCGTGGCGCTCCTGATCTGGGCGGTCAGGCTCGTGCGCACCGGTGCGTTGCGCGCCTTTGGCTCGTCGCTGCGGCAGGCTCTTGCGACCTTTACCAAGAACCGCTTCGCGGCTTTCGGCAGCGGCGTCGCCGTGACCATGATCCTGCAAAGTTCGACGGCCACGACATTGCTCGTGTCCTCCTTCGCCGGGCGCGCCCTGATCCTGCCGGCGATGGCGCTCGCCGTGCTGCTCGGTGCCAATCTCGGCACGGCGTTGGCTGCCTTTGTGATTTCGCTGGATCTGGGCTGGCTCTGGGGCCTGTGCCTGGCGATCGGCGTCGCGCTCTATCTCGGCAACGAGGCCATGGAGCGTGCCCGCAATATTGGCCGTATCCTAGTCGGCATCGGACTGATCCTGCTCTCGCTGATCGAGCTGAATGCAGCCGCGGCCCCGCTGGCACAGTCACCGACCTTCCGCACCATTCTCGCCGCGCTCGGCCATGAGCCGCTCCTGGCGGTGCTGGTGGCGATTGCCGCGACCTGGCTGACGCATTCGAGCATCGCGGTCATACTGCTCATCTCGACCTTCGCCGCCTCGGGGCTGTTCCCGCCGGCGACTGCGCTCGCGCTCGTGATCGGCGCCAATCTTGGCAATGCGCTAATCCCGGTGCTGGACCAGCTCGGCGCGCCGGCGGCGCAGCGCCAGGCTGCCCTCGGCAACCTATTCACGCGCTTGCTGCTCGCGCTGGTGCTCCTCCCCTTCACCGGGCCGCTGGCTGCCTGGATGCAGGCGCTGCCCCTGCTCGACACGCGCTTCGCCATCGAGTTCCACCTGGCGCTGAACCTCGTCGGCGCGCTCGTCTTCCTGCCCTTCGTCACGCCCGTGGCGCGGCTGGTCGAGCGTGCCCTGCCCGGCAAGGATGCCGCGGACGCCGCAGTCAGGCCGCGCCATCTCGACCCCTCTGTGCTCGACAGCCCGTCTGAGGCGCTCGCCTGCGCCATGCGCGAGGCGCTGAACCTCGGCGACCGCGTCGAGCTGATGCTGCGCGATACCATGACGCTGCTCGAGAAGGACGAACTCAAGCTCTCCCGCGCCATCGCCCAGGCCGATGACGGCGTCGACACGATCCATGAATCGATCAAGCTCTATCTCGTCCAGGTCTCGCGCAACGAGCTGACCGAGGAGGAGGGCCGCCGGCTGCTCGAGATCATCACGCTGATCACCAATCTCGAGCATATCGGCGACATCATCGACAAAAACCTGCGCGAGCTCGCCGAAAAGAAGATCCGCAAGCGCTACGCCTTCTCGGCGGAAGGGTTGGCCGAGATCCGCGATTTCCACCAGCGCGTGTCGCAGGGGCTGGTTCTGGCGCTGAACGTCTTCGCCAGCCGGGACCTCGCCCTGGCGCGCCAGCTCTTCGCCGAAAAGGCGACGATGCGGGATGCCGAGCGGCGCGCGACCGAGAGCCATTTCCAGAGGCTGCGCAGTGGCCGCTCGGAATCGATCGAGACCAGCGCGATCCATCTCGACATCATCCGCGATCTCAAGCGCATCCACGGCCATGTCGCCTCGATCGGCTATCCGATCCTGGAAGGCGCCAATGCCCTGCGCGAAAGCCGGCTCAAGGAAAATCGCAACGCCGAGTCACGACAAGGCGGCGAGGGGCTTGCCCCAGTGCCGTTCCAGCCAGCACGGCAGCCCGGTTCATGATCAGGCCGGCGCGTCAGCGCTCCGGCACGCCCGCAATGCTGCGGATCAAGCTGCTCAGGCCCGGCTCGTCGACAAGGTCCGCCGCGTCCTCGGGCTTGAACCATTGGCAGTGCCGCTGCCCCTGCTCGGCCCAGCTCGGGAGCTGAGTGCGCACGTCCAGCAGATAGAGTTTGACGCTGCACAGCACGAAATGATCGGCCAGGCGCTTCCAGTAATCATAGCGTCCGGCCGGCTTTTTCGCGATCACTCCAACGACGCCGGCCTCCTCATAGGCCTCGCGAGCAGCAGCGTCGTAGTCCTTCATCCCCTTGATCGGCCAGCCCTTCGGCACGATCCAGCGCCGTGTCGTGCGCGAGGTCACGAGCATGATTTCGAGCGAGCCGTCGCCAATGCGGCGGATCGGCATGGCCGCAACCTGTCGGCGCGGCTCGCCCGGCAAGCGCTTGGTCTTCGCCATTGTGGGCTGGCGTCTCCTGTCCGAGGCAAAAAATCGATCGGGCGGCGTCGCGAATCGCATCCGTCCCCTGCCTCATTCTCCCGCATCGAGCCTCGATTGGCGACATCCCGCGCAAGCTGCTTCGGAAAAGATTTGACGGCTATCTGTCGGCGCGCACGTTTGTCGCGGAAAGCTCTCAGCCGACCTTTGCCGGCATGAGATCGTCCGCATCAGGCGTCGTCATGTCGAGGCCGGCGGCCAATTGGGACACGCGGCCCATAGCCTCGGTCCGCGCCGCGAGGAGATCCGCCAGCGGCTGCGTGACCTCCGCGCCCGCATCGATCGCCTGCTCGACCGCGCTCGCGGCCGCCGAGAGCTGCGCGAAGCCGAGCAACCCCGCCGTCGAGACGATGGCGTGCACATCCGCCCGCAGTGCGGCGACATCCGTCGACTGGAAGCGCGTGGGCAGCTCGTCGCGGAAGCGCGTCAGCAACTCACGGGTCTTGTCGAGGCCGATCAACGCGGAGAGTTCGGTCTGGCACGAGCGATCCAGCACCGGTGGCCGGACATGGATGGCGTCGGCAGCATCACTCGTCCATCGTTCGACGATAGCGAGCAGGTCCTCGCGATAGAAGGGCTTGCCGAGGTGATCGTTCATCCCGGCATCGCGATAGCTCTCGATCTGCTGCGAGAACACGTTGGCGGTCAGGGCGATCACCGGCACATGCCGCGCCTGCCCGTCGAGATCGCGGATCCGGCGGGTCGTCTCGAGCCCGTCCATGCCGGGCATCTGCACATCCATCAGGATCAGGTCATGGCGGCCGTCGCGCCAGGCCACGATGGCGCTCGGCCCGTTATTGACCGAGGTCACGCAATGCCCCGCCGACCGCAGCATCTCGCCGACGATCTCGAGGTTGATGCTGAGGTCGTCGACCAGCAGGATCGAGCGCGGCGTCACGGCCTGCGCTGGGACCGGCCCCGGCGAGGTTCCGTCGTCGATCTCGGCTTCGGCCTCGACCAGGGGCAGGGTGAAATGGAAGGTCGAGCCCTGGCCCACGACGCTGGTCACGCCGATGAGCCCGCCCATCAGCGTGATCAGCCGCCGCGAGATGGAGAGGCCCAGCCCGGTTCCGCCATAGTGTCGGCTGATCGAGCCGTCGCCCTGCACGAAGTCCTGGAACAGATGCGAGATCCGGTCGGGCGAGATGCCGATGCCGGTGTCGGTGATCTCGACCGCCATGGCGTCGCTGCCCTCGACCGGCGCGACCGACAGCGCGACTGATCCCGAGACCGTGAACTTGACCGCGTTGTTGAGCAGGTTGAGCAGCACCTGGCGCAGCCGGGCCTCGTCGGCGACGATGCGGGCCGGGATCGAGGGCGCTACCGAACATTCCAGGGCGATGCCCTTCTGCTTGGCCAGGCCGCGCGTCATCGAAAGGCAGTCCTCGACGAGCTCGCGCAGGTTCAGCGGCCGCTCCTCGAGCTCGATCTTGCCAGCCTCGATCTTGGAGAGGTCGAGCACGTCGTTGATGATCGTCAGCAGCGACTCGCCGGCTTTCCGGATCAGCTGGATCTGGCGCCTCAGTTCGGGGTCGCGGTCCAGTCGCTCATGCGCCAGCGCGGCGAAGCCGAGGATTGCATTGAGCGGCGTCCGGATTTCATGGCTCATGGTCGCCAGGAACTGCGTCTTGGCGAGGCTTGCGCGCTCGGCGGCCTCCTTGGCCCGGCCGAGCTCCTCGGCATGGGCCTGCCGGGCCGAGATGTCGCGCGCCACCACGAAGAGCCGTTCGGGCGTGCGGCCGATCTCGTGCACCGGCGTGATGATGAAATCCCACCACTTGGCAATCCCGCCCTGGGTGCGGCACATCCGGGTGAAGCGATCGGTCTGTCCGTCGCGGACGCGTCGCAGGGCGAGCTCGACGCGGCTGCGCTGCTCGTCGGCGAAGAACGCCGCGAAGGGCGTGCCACGGACGGATTCGAAATCGGTGATCTCGAACTGCTCCTGCCCGAGATCGCTGATGAAGATGATGTTGCCGTTGAGATCGAGGAGCTGGATGCAGTCGGGGCTCGAATTCACCAGCGAATTGGCAAATGCCATGCTGGCATTCATGTCGTCGATCGCCTTCCGGCTCTCGGTGATGTCACTGTAGGTTCGCAGCGTGCTGCCGTCAGGCAGCGGGCTGGAGTGGATTTCCAGAACCGCGCCATTGGGCCGGACGCGGACATAGCGGCTTGGGTTCCGGGCTGGCAGGGCGCGCACGATCTCGTCGATCATGTCCGGGGGCATGGTCGCGAATTCGCCGCGGTTGTTCTGGTAGGTGAAGATCTCCGAGGGCCGGGGCCGGCGCGCCATCAGGCTGTCGGGCAGCTCCAGTAGTTCCAGCAGGCGACGGTTATAGATGTCGGCGTGCTGGTTGCGCCCCACGAGAAGCAGGCCCTGGTCGATATGCTCCAGCGTCGCATGGAGGAGGGCGAAGGCCCTGTCGCGCTGGCGCCTGGCCAGCACGAGCGCGATGACGAGGGCTGGGACAGCGAGCGCGACGAGAGCTGCGATCGCGACATCGCTCCAGGGACGGTCCCGCCAGGTTTCGAAGGCTCCGAGCGCCCAGACGCCCGCCAGGCCTGCGAGGAGAGCCATGACGCCAGCGGCGAGCGCGACCACGAGCGGGACGTTTCGTCCCCCAAGGCTGCGAAATCCGCGCAATACCGTCATTCTTTGTCACCCATCGCCGCGCATCAGCTGCGCAGCCGCCGGTTTCGACGCAATCATGCGTAAGGTTAACCAAACCTGAAGCCGGGCCTGCGCCCCGCGGCGCCCCATGCAGCATGGCAGGGCGCCGTGGCCACCGCCAGACAGATATTGCGTTTGGGGGCGTTGGAGCCTCGTTTCCGGCCCTGAAACCAGCCCGTTTCTCCTTGTTGGCCTTCTTCGTCCTCATGGCCTAGGCCAAGAGACAGATAGACGTGCCCATTTGGATGAGCGCCCTATCCGGCCAGTTTGGGCGACTTCGCGCAATCGCGGCGCCCATCCGGCGCATTCCTGTCGCGCCCGATCGAGCGGTGGAGTATTATGGCTCGATAGCCAGCATTGAGCCTGCAGAAGACTGCATTGCCGGAGTCGATCAGCCTAGGCCTGAAGGAGTGAATTGTTGCGACAGGTGCGAATTTTGCCGCCGGCAGGCCGATCCCGCGCACTTTACGCTTCGGCATTTCTGACGTTAGCGTTAACTCCGTGTGAAGATGCTTGCAGCCTTCTGGACCGGCCGGCGCCCTGCCGGACTGTTCTGAGCGGCCCGAAACAATGACAATGACCCGTTCCTGTGCCCTGATTGCCGATGACGACGCCTTTTTCAGGATCGCACTGGCCGCTATTCTCACCCGCCAATTCAACTTCGAGACCGTGCTCGAGGCGGGTTCGCTCGATGACGCGCTCGAGCTTCTCGGCACACGCCAGGATATCGCGCTGGCCTTGTTCGACCTGTCCATGCCCGGCATGAAGCAGGCCGAGAGCCTGGCTGCGGTTCGCGAATGTGCCGACAATGTCACGCTCGCGGTCGTCTCCGGCTCGGTCTCGCGGCAGGATATACTGGCGGCGCTCGGTGCCGGCGTGCACGGCTATATTCCCAAGGCGCTCGGGCCGGCCGAACTGGTGCGCGCGCTCGAGGTTGTGCTCGCCGGACAGATTTATGTCCCGCCGATGCTGGCCAAGGCGTCGGCTTCCGAGCCGTCCGCCGTGCCGGCCCCAGCCGAACCCGGCGCGGACGCGATGAGCAGGCTGACGCCGCGCCAGCGTGAGGTTCTGCAGGCGCTGATCAGCGGCCGCTCCAACAAGGAGATCGCACGTCAGCTCGGTCTCGGCGAAGGCACCGTCAAGATCCACGTCGCGGCGCTGCTGCGCACCCTGCAGCTGCCAAACCGCGCCGCGGCTGCGGCCTTCGGCGCCCGCCAGGCCGACTTCAACTGACAGGCCGCCTTGAACTGAGCGTCAGCGTCGCCCCGTCGACCGGCCTGACGGCGAGCACCTGAGCAGGATATAGCCGGCAACTCCCGACAGCAGCGAGCCTGCGAGAACGCCGATCTTGGTTGCGTCCTGGAGTGCGGCCGATGACGGGAAGGCCAGCAGGCCGATGAACAGGCTCATCGTAAAGCCGATGCCGCAGAGCAGGGCGATGCCGTAGAACTGCCGCCATGTCGCATGGCTCGGCAACTCCGCCAGCCCGGCCCGGATTGCGACCCAGCCGAAGCCGAAGACCCCGAGCTGCTTGCCGAGGAAGAGCCCGAGCGTGATGCCGAGCGGAACGGGCTGCGTGAGCGCCGCCAGGCCGACGCCCGCAAACGACACCCCGGCATTGGCGAATCCGAAGATCGGGATGATCAGGAACGCCACATAGGGATGCAGCCCGTGCTCGAGGCGGTGCAGCGGCGAATGCGCATCATCCGGCGCGGCGGGGGATGCCTTCAGCGGGATCGTCAGCGCCAGCGCGACACCCGCCAGCGTGGCGTGGATGCCCGACTTCAGGACGAAGAACCACAAGGCCGCGCCGACGACGAGATAGGCGGAAAGCCGCGTCACGCCCATCCGGTTGAGCACGATCAGCACGACGAGCGTCGCCAGAGCCAGTCCCAGCATCAGCGCCGACAGATCGGCGGTGTAGAAGATCGCGATGATCAGGACCGCGCCGAGATCGTCAAGGATCGCCAGCGCCGTGAGGAAGACCTTCAGCGAAACCGGTACGCGCGGGCCCAGCAGCGACAGCACGCCGAGCGCGAATGCGATGTCGGTCGCGGCCGGAATCGCCCAGCCGCGCAGGCCCTCGGGCGAGCCGCTATTGACCGCGACATAGATCAGCGCGGGCGCGACCATGCCGCCCAATGCCGCGAAGCCCGGCAGGGCCCGGCGCGACCAGTTCGACAACTGCCCGTCGAGGAACTCGCGCTTGATCTCCAGCCCCACCAGCAGGAAAAATACCGCCATCAGCGCGTCATTGACCCAATGCAGCACGGAAAGGCCCAGCACATAGCTGTTCAGCACGCCGAAATAGAGCGGCGCCGCCGGGGAGTTCGCAATCACGATCGCGATCACAGCGACCGCCATCAGGACGATGCCGCCGGCTGCCTCGCTGGTCAGGAACGCCCGCAGGACGGATGGGGGCTTCGATGCGTCGGTCGTCTTGGCCATAAATCCGTCCGGTCGGGTTGCTCGTGCGAAGCGCTTCGCGCTGCAACCCTACCGGCCCGGACCCCGGCGACCAAATCCAGCGCTAGCCCGCGACGGCCTCCACTCCGCACCACTCGGCCACGAACAGCGCCATCGAGCCGGTGATGCGCTTCAGCGAGGCCAGGCTGACGCGCTCGTCGAAGGCATGGATGTTCTCGCCCATCGGGCCGTAGCAGAGCGACGGAATCTTGTCGTAGAGCGCATGCACGCGGGCATCGAGATAGGCTGCCGTCATGAATGACTTGAGAGGCTTTCCGAGCGCCGCCTGATGAGCGCGCCCGAGCACGGCCTCGGCCTCGCTACCGGGCTGCAGCACATAGCCCTCGGCCCAGAAGCCGTTGAACGTCACCTTTGGCGGGTTGTTGGCGAGGAAGGCGTCGGTGCGGGAGGCGTTGCGGATGCAGTCCTCGATGCGCTTGGCCGCCTCCTGCGCAGTGACGCCGGGATAGAGCCCGACGCGGCAGTCGACCCGGCACCAGCACGGCACCGAGGAGGCCCAGTCGCCGCCCTCGATCTTGCCGATGTTCAAATTGATCGGATGCGCATCGTCCTCGAAATGCTCGCGGCCAACCTTTTCGGCGTTGAACTCTTCCTCGAGCGCCCTGAGCGCGGTGATCACGCGATAGGCGGCGTCGATCGCATTGGCGCCAGTGCCCATCTCGCGGACATGTGCCGGCACCCCGCGGACCTCGAACTGGAACCAGATCACGCCGGCATTGGCGCGGCACAGCATCTCGTATTCGGGCTCGGGGATCAGCGCCGCATCGGCGCGATAGCCGCGTAAGTGCGTCATCAGCGCGCCATTGCCGGTCGATTCCTCCTCGACCACGGATTCCAGATAAAGCGTCGCGGCGGGCTGCAGGCCGATGCGCCGGAGCGCGTCGAGGCAATAGAAGTTCGCGCCGTGCCCGGCCTTCATGTCGGCGCCGCCGCGGCCATAGAGCCAGTCACCCTCGATCACGGGGTCGAACGGCGCATGCTTCCATTGATCGACCGGCCCGGTCGGCACCACGTCGACATGCGCCTGCAGGATCAGCGAGCGACCCTTTTCCTCGCGCGGATGATGAATGCCGACCACGATCGGCGCGGTGGAATGCGTGTCGGAGAAGGGCGCGCCACCCGGATGGGCCGCGATCAGGTCGCGGTCCATATGGAAGCGGTCCATCGTGAAGCCGCGCTGCTTCAGGGCGCGGAAGACAAAGTCCTGGCAGGCATGTTCCTCGCCCCTGAGCGAGGGAAAGCGGATCAGTTCCTGCGTGAAGGCGACCTGTTCGGCAAAGCCGGCCTCGACGGAGGCAAGGATCTTGTCACGCAAGGCGGGTTCGAGAGGCATGGGCGGGCTCCTGAGGCTATGCCGTCATGCTCGGCCTTGTGCCGAGCATCCACGCCTTGCGACGCGGATAATGAGAAGACGTGGATGGTCGGGACAAGCCCGACCATGACGAGAAAACGCGGGGCGCAACATCAATGCCCGAACCGCCCGCCGCCCGGCACTGCCGCGAGCAGCTGGCGCGTATACGCATGCTGCGGATCGGCGAAGAGCGCCGCCGTCGGCCCGGTCTCGACGATTCTGCCGCGCTGCATCACCGCGATGCGGTCGCAGATCTGGGCTGCGACGCGGAGGTCGTGGGTTACGAACAGGATCGCCAGCCCCAGCCGCTGCTGGATCTCCTTGATCAGCGTCAGGATCTGCGCCTGCACCGAGACGTCCAGTGCAGAGACGGCTTCGTCGGCCACCAGCACGTCGGGTTCGAGCGCGAGCGCCCGGGCGATGCCGATGCGCTGGCGCTGCCCGCCCGAAAATTCATGCGGATAGCGGTCGACGGCGTTGGCCGACAGCCCCACCAGTTCGAGCAGGTCCTTCGCCTTGGCGATCGCGACGCTGCGCGCCATGCCATGGGCCACCGGCCCGTCCGAGATGATGCGCCCGACGGTCTGTCGCGGGTTGAGAGAGGCGAACGGGTCCTGGAAGACCATCTGGATGCGGTTGCGATGCCTACGCAGGGCGGACGGGCCGAGATCGCTGAGGACGAGATCGTCATGGCCCCGCCCCCGCAGCGAGATGCGCCCGCCATCGGGCTCGATCAATCGCAGGCAGCAGCGCCCCACCGTCGACTTGCCGGAACCGGATTCGCCCACCAGCCCGAGCGTCTCGCCACGCGCCAGCGTGAAGGAGATATTGTCCGCCGCCCGGACCTCGCGTCCGCCGCCGAAGAAGGAACGCTTGCGATAGGTCTTTCCGAGCCCCTCCACGCTGAGCACCGGTGTCAGGTCGGGCAGGGCCGCGCGCTGCGGCGGCGTCAGCGAGGGCACGGCCGCCAGCAGTTTTTGCGTGTAGGGATGGCGCGCAGCGCCCAGTACTTGGTCGGCGGTGCCTTCCTCGACCAGCACGCCCTTCTCGAGCACCGCGATCCGGTCGGCGATCTCGGCCACGACGCCCATGTCGTGGGTGATGAACAGCACGGCGGTGCCATGCTTGTGCCGGAGGTTGTCGATCAGCTTGAGGATCTGCGCCTGCGTCGTCACGTCGAGCGCGGTAGTCGGCTCGTCGGCGATCAGGAGCTTCGGTTCCAGCGCCAGGGCCATCGCGATCATCACGCGCTGGCGCTGCCCGCCCGAGAGCTCATGCGGATAGGCCTTTGCCAGCCGGGCGGGGTCGGGCAAGCCGACCTCGGTCAGCAGGTCGATGGCCCGCGCCCTGCGCTGCGCCTGGCTGTGCAGCCCATGCGCCTCAAACGTCTCGACGATTTGGTCGACGACCCGCATCACCGGGTTGAGCGAGGTCATCGGCTCCTGAAAGATCATGCCGATCTCCCGGCCGCGCACGCCTTGCATCGCCTCCTCGTCGAGCGCGAGCAGGTCGCGCCCCGCGAGTCGGATCGCACCGCCGTCCGGCTTCACAGCCTTGGGCAGCAGCCCCATCACGGCATGGGCGATCATCGACTTGCCGGAGCCGGATTCTCCGACGACGCAGAGCGTCTCGCCGGCGACGATCGAGAGGCTGACGCCATCGACGGCGTAGGCGCGGTCGGCGAGTGCCGGCAATGCCAGCTTCAGGGATTGGATGGCGAGGACCGGCTCGGCCATCACTCGCGTCCCCGGGCGAGGCGCGGGTTGAGCGCATCGTTCAGACCTTCGCCGGCAAGGTTGAGCGCCAGCACGGTCAGGAAGATCGCGAGCCCCGGAAAGAAGCTGATCCACCAGGCGTCGAGCAGACGCGTGCGCCCGGCGCCGACCATGTAGCCCCAGCTCATCAGATTGGGGTCGCCCAGCCCCAGGAAGGAGAGGGCGGATTCGAGCAGGATCGCAGAGCCGATCATCAGCGAGCCCATCACGATGATCGGGGCCACCGTGTTGGGCAGCACCTGGCTGAAGATGATCCGCGGCGTCGACTGGCCGATGGTGACGGCCGCCTGGACATATTCCCGCGTTCGCAGCGAGAGCACCTCGCCGCGTACCAGCCGCGCCACGGGCGGCCACGAGACCACGCCGATGGCGAGCACGATCGACCCGAGTTGAGGCTGCAGGATCGCGACCAGCACGATCGCCAGCGCGAAGGAGGGAATTGTCTGGAAGAACTCGGTGAAGCGCATCAGCGCATCGTCGACGAAGCCGCCGGCATAGCCTGCCATCGCCCCCAGCGGCACGCCGATCAGCAGCGCCACCAGTGTCGAGACGACGCCGATCATCAGCGACACCCGCGCGCCATGAACCATCCCCGACGCGATGTCGCGGCCCAGCGTGTCGGTGCCGAGTGGGAAACGATCGAGCGCAAACGGCGCCATGAACGGCCGCCCGACCATGCGCCAGGGCGATTGCGGATAGAGCGACGGCGCCAGCAGCGCGAAGGCGACCACGGCGATCAGGATGACGAGCCCGAACACCGCGCCCCGGTTGCGGCAGAAGCGCTTGAGGAAATTCATGGGCGGGCCATCCCGTCATTGCGAGGAGCGGAGCGACGAAGCAATCCAGGGGCGGCCATGCACTGGACCGCCATGGTTGGCTTCGCTGCGCTCGCAATGACGGTGAGCAACTCCTCGCCGTCATGCTCGCCCTTGTGGCGAGCATCCACGTCTTGAACGCCGCGCTCACCAAGTGAAGACGTGGGTGGTCGGGACAAGCCCGACCATGACGGCTGGGACATCACAATCATGCCCCGGCCTCGATGCGCGGATCGGCGAGCCGATAGACCAGGTCGGTCAGGATGTTGAAGCCGACGACCATCGCCGAGGAGATGAAGAACACGCCGAGCAGCACCGAATAGTCGCGCTGGACCAGCGCATCGAACATCAGCCGGCCGATGCCGGGCCAGGCGAAGACCGTCTCGGTCAGCACGGCGCCGCCCACGAGCTGTCCGGCCTGGAGACCCGCCAGCGTCACCACAGGCAGGATCGCATTGCGCGCGACATGGCGGCGCGAGACGATTCCAGCCGAGAGGCCTTTGGCACGCGCCGTCTTGACGAAATCGGCCCCGGCCACCTCCAGCATCGAGGCCCGCATCATCCGGGCATAGAGCGCGGTGAAGAACAGGCCCAGCGTCAGTGCCGGCAGGATCAAATGGTGGCCGATGTCGAGCGCGCGGGCGAGGCCCCTGTAGTTCCCACCGATTGTCTCGTAGCCGACATTGGGCACCAGCCCGAACTTCAGCGAGAACACGATCTGGCTCATCAGCGCGATCCAGAACAGCGGTGTCGCGTAGAAGACCAGCGCCAGCGTCGTGATCAGGCTGTCCGACCAGCGCCCGGCCCGGCGCGCGGCGAGCGCGCCCATGACGATGCCCAGCCCCAGTGAGACGAAGAACGCCGCACCCGTCAGCAGCAGCGTCGCGGGCAGCCGGTCGAGCACGAGGTCGAGCACCGGCTGCTGCTGGCGATAGCTGAAGCCGAGATCGAAGGTCATATAGCCCTTCAGATAGATCCAGAGCTGCGTCAGCAGGGGCTCGTTCAGCCCGAAGCGCTCGCGCAGCTGTTCGAGCAACTGCGCATCGGCAGCGCCGGCCTCGCCGGCCAGAACCTGCGCGGGGTCGCCCGGCGCGGCGCGGATCAGGAAGAAGTTCAGCACCGCGATGGCGAAGAGCGTGAGCACGCCCTTTGCCAGCCGGCCTCCCAAAAATTGCAGCAGGTTCATTCAGGCATCCGCATCGACGTGGCTCCCACCGTCATGCTCGCCCTCGTGGCGAGCCTCCACGTCCTGGACACGCGGCGCGCGAAGACGGGGATGGTCGGGACAAGCCCGACCATGACGAACAGCGTCGCGCCTGCTGTGCAAGCGCCGCCCGCCTCAATCCTTCCACGCCTCCTTGAAGCCGTCGTTCACGCCGATGGCGGTTGTGACGAGGTTCTTGATGTTGCAGCGGTAGATCGTCGGGAAATCCATCTCGAGCTGCCAGAGCACAGGGACCTCATCGGCCAGGATCTTCTGAATCTTGGTGTAGAGCTCTTGGCGTGCGGCGTCGGAGGGCGCGATCGCGGCCTCGGCGAACAGCTTGTCGATATCGGGATTGATATAGGCGCCCTGGTTGCCGAAGGGGTTGCCCTTGACGATGTTCGTCGAGATGTAGTTGCGCGCCACGCCGGTTGCGGGGTCGCCGAGCTGGTAGAGGAAGTTGAAGGTCAGGTCGAACTCGCCATTGCTGGCCTTCTGGGTCCAGCCCGGCACGTCCGTCGTCTCGATCGACAGGTTGACGCCGGCATCCGTCAGGTTCTGCTTGATGGCCTCGGCCCAGCGGTTCCAGACCTCGCCATAGGGTAGAGCCAGGAGCTTGATCGGCTCGCCCTTGTAACCCGATGCCTTGATCAGTTCCTTGGCCTTGGCGACGTCATAGCCGTATTTCGGCACGTCGGCGGAGTAGAACTTGGTCTTCGACGAGATCGGCCCGGTCGGCAGCTTGCCGAGGCCGCCCCAGACCACATCCTTGCCGAATTCCCGGTCGATCGCGAACATCAGGCCCTGACGGAACTGCTTGTTGGCGAGCGGGCCGCCGCGCGCGATGTTGGGCGTCAGCCAGGCATGGGGAGCAAACATTTCCCAGCCCTTGGTGGTCATGCAGGTGTTGGGCAGCTTCGAGAGCCGCGCGACATCGTAGACATCGACGGAACCGCCGGTGAGCACGTCGATCTTGCCGGTCTCGAAGGCAACGGCGCGGGCAGCGGCATCGGGAATGATCTGCCAGTAGACCTCGTCGAGGTTCGGCTTGCCCTTCTGCCAGTAGTTCTCGTTCTTCACGAGGTGGATGTAGGAGCCCTTCTTCCACTCCTTGAGCTTGAAGGGGCCGGTGCCGATCGGCGTGTTGTTGGCGGGGTTGGCGCGGTAATCCGTGCCGTCATAAATGTGCTTGGGGATCATCGGCGCACCGGCCGCTTCCTGCGAAAGGATCAGCGGGCCGAAGGGCTGCTTCAGGACGATCCTGACCGTGAGATCGTCGACCTTTTCGATCTTCTCGACCTGGGTGTTGGCGATCGGGCGCCAGCGCGGATGCACCTCGCGCAGGAACTTGTCGAGCGAGAACACGACGTCGTCGGCGGTGAAGGGCTTGCCGTCATGCCAGGTCACGCCCTCCTGCAGCTTGAAGGTGTAGGTCTTGGAATCCGCTGAAATATCCCAGCTCTTGGCGAGCGAGGGCTGCGGCTGGAGCTTCTCGTCATAGCGCAGCAGGGATTCGTAGATGTTGCCGGCGACCATGTTGGTCGGGCCGTTCTGGTTCAGGCCCTGCATCAGCATCGGCGGTTCCGGCTGCACCACGACATGGACCGTACCGCCCTTCTTGGGCTCCTGGGCCTGGACGGCCGGGGCCGTGACCGCGAACAGGGCGAGCGCCGTCGTCACAACGAGATGCTTGCGGATTGCCGTTAGGACCATGCTTCTCTCCCCGATGCGTTCAAGGTTCGCGCGTGGCGAACGCTGGGGAAACTAGAGCATAGCTCTCCGATCCCGCACAGGGCGCGAACGCGTCGAAAGTAGCATGCCGGTGAATATTTTTGCCGCAACACGACGATGATTTGCGCAGCCGCGCGCGCCGGGCGCGGGACGGGCCGCCGCAACGGCCGACGCCTTCGCTCTGGCGCATGCCGGGAGCGGCGCGATTGCGCCGTTAGAGCATCGCGATGGGCGAGAAATGCTGCTCGATCGCCGCCAGCAGCGACGCGCCGACGATCCAGGACGACTTTGGATTGCTGGGCGAGGGCCGGTTGGCAATACTCAGGCTCATCGTGCCGAATTCGCTGCTTGCGGTCACAATATGGGTGTTGCCGGTGGCGGCGGGATCGCAGACCACGGCGACTTCGGTCGCCTCGAAGCCGGGACCGGCCAGCGCCAGGGCCGCAGCGACGTTGAGATTCTGCGGATAGGCCGAAGCTGCCTGCCGGGCATTGCCCGAGAACAGCGTCACCGGCGCCTCCAGCCTGTCTGGATCATGGCCGAGCGCGGTCAGTTCGGCGCGCCAGGCGGCCGGCGGCTTGCGCGATTCATAAGCCAGCGAAAGCGCGCCCGCTCCACGCACCGCGCGCACATAGTCGAGCGCGCCGAGCGCGCCGGAGGCCAGCAGAAGACGCCCGCCACTGGCGCGGGCGGTGGCGACGAGCTGTTTCAGCAACGCATCGTCATGCAGCGCGCCGATCGACGAGATCAGGACGGGAAGGCCGCGTGCGAGGCAGTCGGGAACGACGCCGCGCACCGCCTCGTGACCTGCCGCCTCGACCACGAGATCGGGGGCGAAGTCTGCTAGCTCCGCGACCGAGCCGAGCACCGTGCAACCGGTCGGCACGCGCTGGCGGGAGGCGGAGCCCGGCTTCAACAGCACGCCGAGCGCATAGGCCGGCTCGCGCGTCGCCATCAAATTGGCCGCGAGATCGCCCGCGATTGCCCCAAAGCCGATCAGGACGACGCGGCGCGGCTTCATCCGAGTTCGCCGACCCATTCGGCCACGTTCGCCGTGAAGGCGTCGGGCCGGGCCACGGGGAAGAAATGTCCGCCGGTGTCGAGCATCGTCTTGCGCGAGCCGGGTAGGGCCGCCGCAAGCTCCTCCTGCAGGAAGGCCGGCACGATCATGTCGTCGCGCGCGCCCAGAACCAGCACGGGCATCACGATGGCGCCGAGATCGGCCGAGCCGTCGAACGATATCAGCGCGTCGATCCGCTCGCGCACCACCTGCTGCGCCTGCGCGGTCACCGGCGCGGCCGCGACGGCGGCCTCGTAGGTTGCCCAGTTCGCCTCGATCCAGGCTGGCGGGTAGGCCATCAGCACCGCGGTCGCGGCATAGGCCTGCGGGTTCTCGGCGAGGATGGCGCGGCGCGTGCCGAACAGGCTGCCCATGTAGCGGCTGGGCCGCAGCCAGCTGCCGCTCAGGATCAGCCCGTCGAGCCGCCCGCCGGACAGCCGCGCCATGGCCTGGCCGATGCAGCCGCCGGTCGAGTGCCCCAGCACGACCGCGCGGTCGACGCCCGCGGCATCGAGCACGTTGAAGCAATCCAGCGCCAGCTGGTCGATGGTGACGGGGGCCGTGCCGCGCGTGCTGGCGCCGATGCCGCGCTGGTCGAAGCTGATCACGCGGAAGGAGCGTGCCAGAGCGGCTGCGGTACCGCTCCAGAACCCGGCGGTGCCACCGAGCCCGCTGACGAGCAGGAGCACCTGTCCGCTGCCCTGCGACTTTGCCTGGAGGACCGCGCCATCGGCCGTCTCGGCGGTGAAGATTCCGGCCGCACCGGATTGCGTGGCGGCGCTCATTGCAGCGGCGAGTAGGAGACGGGGTTGAGGATACGCGTGTTCTGGATGTCGATCAGCCCGTCGACGCGCTTCAGGTAGTCCTGCCAGGCCGGGTCGGCGAGCATCGTCTTGCGCTTGGCTGCACGCTCGTCGAGGCTCTGGTAGCTCCACAGCGCGACGACATGGTTGAGTTCGCCGATCTCGGTGGTGAAGTAGCCGATGAAGGTGCCCAGATGCTGCTTCTGAAGCGGCAGGCCGTATTCGCCATAGATCTGGACGAACTCGCCGAGCTTCCCGGCCCTGATGCGATAATCGCGTTCTTCGTAGATCATCGAACGACCCTCCCCGTCTCGCTCGTCATGCAGGAGAACCTTCGCTCTCTGCCTGTTCATGCGTCATTTGCATCCGTACAGCCGACACGTCCGCATGCGGGCTGTTGGCCATGCGGGCGAAGCATGGCCCAGCCCGCACGCGCTAGCCATACCCGCAATGGCGGGGGTGGGACGCGGGCCATGCAGATCGATCCGATGCCGTTTCACGCCTGCATCCCCCGAACTAGGGGCAACTCTCGTCCGCAACCCCGCCGGACGGGACGCGGCCGGAACGCCGAGGAGCGCCATTCAGCGTTCATTCATATCAAGTTCATGCGATGCCGGCTAACCCTGCGTCACTTCCGGGTCGGGCGCACTCTGGTCTTGCGGGCACGGTCGTCGATCCGGG
Source organism: Allobosea sp. P1_B10 (assembly GCF_056406735.1). Taxonomy (NCBI): domain Bacteria; kingdom Pseudomonadati; phylum Pseudomonadota; class Alphaproteobacteria; order Hyphomicrobiales; family Alloboseaceae; genus Allobosea; species Allobosea sp. P1_B10. Next base: position 28,306 of record NZ_JBFTZP010000003.1, read on the forward strand.
GGGACCGTCGCGCTTGTTGAAGCTCAACGACACGCCTGATGCTAGCGCCCTGCCGAGCGATCGACAGGTGACGTTGCGCTTCGCGCGTCTCACTGGCGGCTTCTGGCGCGGGCGGACCGCCCGCATAGCCTGGTTCTGGTCGCTGACGCTGGCCTGCGCGACGATCCTCACGGTCTTCGTCAATGTCACGATCAACCGCTGGAACGGCTGGTTCTTCGACGCCTTGGAGAAGAAGGACAGCGAGAGCGCCCTGATCGCCATGGCGGTCTTCCCCGTGCTGATGCTGATCGTGGCGGGTCTCGGCGTCGCCATCCTGGTCTCGCGCGAGACGTTCCAGGTGCATTGGCGCAAATGGGTCGCCGACAAGCTCGCTGATGGCTGGATCAACGAGCGTCGCTTCTTCCGGCTCGGCCTGTCCGGCCATGAGCCGGCCAACCCCGAATACCGCATCGCCGACGATGTCCGCTGGGCGACCGAGCCGGTGGTCGACTTCGCCATCGGCCTGCTCTCGGCGCTCATCACCATCATCACCTTCATCGAGATCCTGTGGGAGATCGGCGGTTCCCTCACGCTACCGGCGGCAATGGGTGCGATCACGATCCCGGCCTATCTCGTGCTGGCGGCGATCACCTATGCGGTGCTGGTATCCAGTCTCATCACCATTGTCGGGCGCCGCCTGCCGCGGCTGATGGCGGCGCGAAACGAGGCCGAGGCGCGGCTGCGCTTTTCGCTGATGCGCATCCGCGACCATGGCGAGACCATCGCGCTCGCCCGCGCTGAGGCGGGCGAGAGACGCGCCGTCGCGCGGACCTATGACGGGCTCGTCCAGCGCTGGCTGACGGTGATCCGCCAGCGCGCCCGTCTGACCTGGATCACCAATGGCAGCAGCGCGCTCGTGCCGGTCGTGCCGCTGTTGCTCGCCGCGCCGAAATACCTGTCGGGGGAGATGTCGCTGGGCGGGGTGGTCCAGGTCGCGGCCGCCTTCGTCGCGGTCCAGAACGCCTTCAACTGGTTCCTCGACAACTTCATCCGCATCGCCGAGTGGCTCGCGGCCGCTCGGCGCGTCAATGAGCTTGCCGACGCCCTCGAGAGCATCGATGACAAGCCGTCCGGCGACCACCTTGCGCTACGGCCCAGTGCCGATGGCCTTCTGCGCCTCGACGACGTCACGCTGGTCGATCGCGATGGCCGCACCTTGGCGGCCGACATTGCGCTCAGCGTCCCGCGCTGCGGCTTTCTGCACGTCTCCGGCGAACTCGGTCTCGCCAAGCCGGCGCTGATCCAGGCCGTGGCCGGGCTCTGGCCCTGGGGCCGCGGCGAGGTCGCCTTGCCGCGCGGGGCGTTGGTGACGGTGGTGCCCCAGAAGCTGCATCTCAGCGAGGGCACGCTGCGGGCCGCGCTCGACACGACGACGCCCCGCACTGAGCCCGAGATCAAGGAGGCGCTGCGGCGTTACGGCCTGTCCAGCCTCGCGCCCCGGCTCGACGAGAGTCGCGACTGGGACAAGGAACTCGCCAGCGGCGACCGCCAGCGGCTCGCCTTCGCCCGCGCCGAGCTGGAACTGCCCGACGTCGTCCTGCTCGACGAGGCGACGAGCGCGCTGGAGACCGAGGTGGCGCTCGAACTGCTCGGGCAGCTGCGGGCGCAGCGGCCCGACGCGATCATCCTCGCCTTCGGGCACAGCGCCGGCTTCGCCGAGGCCGCGACGCACCGCATCCTGATGAAGCGGGCGGGCGGCGTCGTGCGGCTGGCCTATGCCGAGGGGCGGCGCCCGGAGCTGCATCTGGCGCGTGCCGAACCGGTCGAGCCCGGTCCGTCATGAGCGGAGCGTTCTGACCCGGTGCCGCCACCCTGACCATGCCCACCACAGCCGCGCCGGGAAGCGCCGGCATCACCCTGACGGAGCCAAGACCATGACCGCTACCGCCGCGACCATGAATATCTGGGATGCCTATTGGGGCCTGCGCGTCGAGCAGTGCCCCTGTGACGTGCACCTCGTCGAATGGCTCGAGGAGCAGGGGCTGACCGGCAAGCGCATCTACCATTTCGGCACGGGCGGGCATCATTACGTCGGCATCCGCTGCGCCGAGCCCGCGCTCGCCTGCACCGTGCTGGGGATCACCGCCTCACCGCAGGAATACGACGCGTTCGTGAAGCTCGCGACCGCAAATCCGACCATCACCAAGTCCTATTCGGCCTATTTCGGCGACATCTACACCAGCAATGCCAGGCTCCTGCCGCGCTTCGATATCGTCACGCTGTTCCATACCGGCGAGTTCAGATCGGAGGCGAACGACGCCTATGGCGCGCTGACCGACCGCGAGGTCATCGATCTCTTCACCGCCCAGACCGATATCGGCGGATATATCCTGTTCTACACCGGCTCCTATGCCTACGACATCGCCGAGCGGAACATCGCGGCATGGATCAAGACCGCGCCGGTCGAAGAAGTCGCAGGCTTCAAGACCTTGCGGATATTCAGGAAAACTGCCTGAGCCGCGGCTGGCGCAGGGGCGGATCGCGCCCGGTGGGAGCCGTTTGCGCTTGTGCAACGGCGACGAGGCGCTATCTGTCGGGGCAAGGGTCGCCTCCAGCGGCCTGCCCTCCCGCCTAGGGGATTTCGCGCTCAGGCGTGGTCCCGATCAGCCTTCGAGCGAGTTTGTCCGGATGTCGTTCGGCCCGCATGAGCCAGGTACCTCACTGCGTCCGGGCATGCCCCTGCGCCGCCGCAGCCGCTGGTGGTGGCTCGGGCCGCTGGCGAGCGGACTGATCTTCTGCGCCTCGCTGGTCGTGCTCTGGTTCATCGTCAGGGAAATCCAGCCCGGCGAGTTGGCAGGCGCCTTCGCCAATGCAAGCCAGCGTCAGCTCGGCCTTGCGGTCGGCTTCACTGCGCTGAGCTATCTCCTACTGACCGGCTATGACGCCCTCGCGCTCAAGCGTCTGGGGCTCTCGATCGCCTATCGCACAACAGCGCTGGCGTCCTTCACCAGCTATTCCGTCTCCTTCACGCTGGGCTTCCCGATCGTGACCGGCGGTACGGTGCGCTACTGGATTTACTCGCCCAAGGGCGTGCGTGCCTCGGAGGTCGCGAGCCTTACCGTCATCGCGGGGCTGACCTTCTGGCTTGGCCTGGGCGCGATCCTGTGCGCCTGCCTGATCTATGCCGCGGATTCGGTGGCCGTGCTGGCGCGGACCTCGCCGCTGGTCATGCAGGGGGCAGGCGCAGCCGTCGCGCTCGGCACGCTGGGCTATCTCGCCTGGATCGCCAGTGGCGAGCGTACCATCCGCGTCAAGGGCTGGAACCTGCCTTTGCCGGGCCTCGGCATCACGCTAGGCCAGATGTTCCTGGGCGCCTGCGAGGTCTGTGCGGCGGCGGCCGTGCTGTTCGTGCTGCTGCCGGGCGGCCACAACATCGACTATCCCAGCTTCCTCGCCGTCTACGTCTTCGCCGTGCTGATCGGCATCGCCAGCCATGCGCCCGGTGGCCTCGGCGTCTTCGAGGCGACCATGCTGATCGCGCTCAGCCGCCTGCCCTATGAAGGCGTGCTCGGCGCGCTGCTGCTGTTTCGCATCATCTACTACCTGCTGCCCTTCATCCTGGCGCTGGTCATGCTGGCGCTGAACGAGATGTTCCGCCGGATCAAGCGGCGCGAGCGCTAGGCGGCCGGGCCGTGGGCGCGCGGCTCAACGCTCGCCGCCCTTGGCGAGATAAGTATCCGCCGCCAGCACGATCTCGTCGTCGATCTCGCCGATCGCCTCCTCGTCCTTGTCCTTGTAGGGGATCGCGTTCAGCACATGGCGGATCGTGTTGAGGCGGGTCCGGAACTTGTCGTTGGCGCGCACCACGCACCACGGCGCCCAGGCGGTCGATGTGCGCGACAGCATCCGCTCGAAGGCATCGGAGTAAGCGTCGAAACGGGGCAGCGCCTCGAAGTCGATCGGCGACAGCTTCCAGCGCTTCAGCGGGTCGTGCCAGCGCGCATGCAGCCGGGTGATCTGCATCTCGCGCCCGATGGTGAGGAAGAACTTGATCAGCCGGACGCCGTCGCGCGTGAACATGCCCTCGAACTGCGGCGCCTCGCTCAGGAAGTCGTCGGCCTGCTCGGGCGTGCTGAAGCCCATCACCCGTTCGACGCCGGCCCGGTTGTACCAGGACCTGTCGAACAGCACGATTTCTCCGGCCGTCGGCATTTCGGCGGTGTAGCGCTGGAAATACCATTGCCCCTTCTCGGTATCGGACGGCTTGGACAGCGCCACGATCCGGACCTGCCGTGGATTGAGATGCTGCGAGAACCGTGCGATGGCGCCGCCCTTGCCGGCGCCGTCCCGTCCCTCGAAGACGATGACGATGCGCTCGCCGGTCTCGCGCGCCCAGCTCATCAGCTTCAGGAGCTCGATCTGCAGAGGCAGGAGCGCCTTCTCGTAATGCTTGCGCTTCATGCGCTTGCCGTGCGGGTAGTCGCCGCTGCGAAACGCCGCCTCGACGATCTCCTTCGGCAGGGACGGGGCCTCGATGTCGAAAGCCGGCCCCTGATCGGTGGCGGAGGCGCCGCCGGGCCCCTTCGCCTTCGTCTTGCGGGTCGGTGTCTTGGTCTTGGCCATCTGGCAGCTCCCTTACGAAGCGACAGGCTAGAGCATGGCGCGGGAAAGGGGGAGCCTGCCATCCGGCCTGCGCCGGGCCCGCCATCCCCCGGGCCTCGTCGCGGGGGAATTGACGCGCGCCCGCGTTTTCGATCAGGAAGAAGCCGATGCGCCGGACCCTGTCGGGCATCCTGCGCCTCCCCGATCGCAGACAGCCGTCAGGCGATCACCTTCAAGGGCAACGCGTCGTGTTCACTGCCGCCGATCTGAAAGCTCCGGCGACGCTGGCCCTGATCGAGGCCACGGGCGCCGCCGTCGTCCTGCTCGACCCGCGAGGCCTGGCCCAGGCGACGAGCCCGGCCATGCGCGCGCTGATGCCCAGCCTCAGCCTGGGCCAGCCGCTCGCGCTCGTGATGCGCGACCCCGATCTGATCGACGCGATCGCGCAGGTCACGAACGGAGGAGGCCGGCAGGTCATCGAACTCGTCGAGCGAGTGCCCCTCGAGCGCACCTTCCGCATCCACATCGCCGCACTCGACGGCCCCGGCGGCCGGCACCCCGTGCTGCTGACCTTCGAGGATTTGAGCGAACAGCGCGTCACCGAGCGCATGCGCGTCGATTTCGTAGCCAATGCCAGCCACGAGCTGCGCACGCCGCTGGCCTCGCTGCTCGGCTTCGTCGAGACGCTGCAGGGTCCCGCCCGCAACGATGCCGGCGCCCGGGACCGCTTCCTCGCGATCATGCGCGAGCAGGGCCTGCGCATGGCGCGGCTGGTCGACGACCTGCTGTCGCTCTCGCGCATCGAGCTGCGCGCCCATCTCGCGCCGGAGACACCCGTCGATCTTGCCGGAATTTCGCGCGAGATCGTGGATTCGCTCACCCTGATGGCACGCGAGCGCAATGTCACATTGCGCCTGTCGATGCCCGACCAGCCGGTCATGGTCGCGGGAGACCGCGATGAGTTGCTGCGGCTGATGGAGAACCTCGTCGAGAACGCCATCAAATACGGCAAGCGCGGGGGCGAGGTCGCCATCGATGTCGTCGAGGGGCCGGTCGAGGTCAGCGTCAGCGTGCGCGACGATGGTCCCGGCATCGCGCCCGAGCACCTGCCGCGCCTGACCGAGCGCTTCTACCGCGTCGACACCGCCGCGAGCCGCGAAGCCGGGGGCACGGGGCTGGGCCTCGCCATCGTCAAGCACATCGTGCTGCGCCATCGCGGCCGCCTGGCGATCGAGAGCGCGCAGGGGGCGGGTGCGACCCTCCGCGCGGTATTCCCGCGCCAGGGCAGCGCGCCGCGGGCCCAGGCCTGAGCCCTTTGTGACAGCGATAATGACGATCTGTCATGTAGGTGTCATACAGAAGGTGTTCTGACAGGCTCGCTAAGACGTGCGACCCAGAGAGGACATCTCAATGCGCAAAATTCTCATTCTCGCGGCCGCGACGCTCGGTCTGTCCGGCGTGGCTGTGGCCGCCGACATCACCGGCGCTGGCGCGACCTTCCCCTTCCCGATTTATTCGAAGTGGGCCGAGGCCTACAAGAAGGAGACCAATATCGGTCTCAACTATCAGTCGATCGGCTCCGGTGGCGGCATCCGCCAGATCAAGGCCAAGACGGTCGCCTTCGGCGCCACCGACGCGCCTCTCAAGGGCGATGACCTCGAGAAGTCCGGCCTGATCCAGTTCCCGACCGTGATGGGCGGCGTCGTCCCCGCCGTGAACATTGCCGGCGTCGAGCCCGGCAAGCTCAAGCTCACGGGCCCGATCGTCGCCGAGATCTATCTCGGCACGATCAAGAAGTGGAACGACCCGAAGATCACCGCGATCAATTCCGGCCTGACCCTGCCCGACGCCAACATCAACCCCGTCTACCGCTCGGACGGATCGGGCACGACCTTCGTGTTCACCGACTATCTCTCTCGCGTTTCGGCCGACTGGAAGTCCAAGGTCGGCGCCAACGCGTCGGTCCAGTGGGCTGTCGGCATCGGCGGCAAGGGCAATGAGGGCGTCTCGGCCTCGGTGAAGCAGGTCGCCAACTCGATCGGCTACGTCGAATCCGCCTATGCCAAGCAGAACAAGCTCTCGCATGCCCTGGTCCAGAACGCCGACGGCAACTTCCCGGCCCCCGACGACAAGTCGTTCCAGGCCGCCGCTGCCAACGCCAATTGGAACGAGGCTCCCGGCTTCGGCATCTCGCTGAACAACCAGAAGGGCGCGCAGGCCTGGCCGATCACCTCGGCCACCTTCCTCCTGGTCTATGCCAAGCCCGACAAGCCGGAAGAGACCCAGGCTGCCCTGAAGTTCATCGACTGGGCCTACAAGAACGGCGACAAGCTCGCCCTCGATCTCGATTACGTGCCGCTCCCGGGCGCCGTGAAGGACCAGGTCCGCAACGCCTGGAAGGGCGTCACCGACCCGACCGGCAAGCCGATCTTCTGAGGATTGACGTGCCAGGGCGAAGCGGGGACACCCGCTTCGCCGCCTACGCTCTCAGCCCTTACCTGATGAGCCGCGCCGCGGTGTTTCAGCACGAGGCCTGGAGGCGGTTTGCCTGATGGTTGATCTGCCTGCGCCTATCTAACCGACGAGACCGGAGTACCAGCGGATGACCGCCGTGACACAGATGATGACCGGATCACCCGCCCCGGCCGTGCGCAAAACGCCGAAGGGCACCTTCGACCTCGTCTTCCGCAATGCCAGCTTCCTGGCGGCGCTGCTCGTGCTCGTGCTGCTCGCCGGCATCATGCTCTCTATGGTGATCGGCGGCTGGCCGGCCTTCCGCGAATTCGGCCTCAGCTTCATCACTTCGAGCGTCTGGGACACCCAGAACGACCAGTACGGTGCCTGGCCCGCCATCGTCGGCACGCTCGCCACCGCGCTGATCGCGCTGGTCATCGGCGTCCCGCTCTCGCTGGGCATCGCCGTCTATCTCACGCAGCTCGCGCCGCCCTGGTTCAAGCAGCCGGTCTCGACCGCCATTGAGCTGCTCGCAGCCGTGCCGTCGATCATCTACGGCATGTGGGGGCTGTTCGTGTTCGTGCCGCTGTTTGCGGCCTATGTGCAGGTGCCGCTCTCGAACATCGTCGAGGGCATCCCGCTGGTCGGCACGGTGCTCTATGCGCGCTCGCCCTCGGGGCTCGGCATTCTCACGGCCGGCTTCATCCTCGCCTTCATGATCATCCCCTTCATCGCCTCGATCACCCGCGACATGCTTGAGCAGATCCCCTCCGTGCTGCGCGAGAGCGCCTATGGCATCGGCGCCACGACCTGGGAGGTCGTGCGCCATGTGCTCGTGCCGCAGGCCGGTGTCTCGATCATCGGCGCGATCATGCTGGGGCTGGGACGCGCGCTCGGTGAGACCATGGCCGTGACCTTCGTGGTCGGCAACGCCAACCGGCTCTCGGCCTCGATCATGGATCCAGGCTCGACCATCGCCTCGCGCATCGCCAACGAGTTCAACGAGGCGATGGGCCTGCAGCTCAACGCCCTGATCGCGCTCGGCTGCATCCTGTTCTTCGTCACCTTCGTCGTCCTCGTCATCGCGCGCATCCTCGTCTCGCGCGTCAAGGCCTATTGAGCGGAAGCCGATCATGAGCATGACGACACCCTCCACCGTCCGCGAATTGCCGCATGCCCCCTGGGGCCGCGTGCGCCAGTCGCGCCGCACCGCCGACCGCCTGATGAAGCTCACCGCCGCCGGCTTCACTTTCGTCGCGATCTTCGTCCTGTTCTGGATCCTCGGCATGCTGGTCGTGAAGGGCATCGGCGGTCTCTCCGCCGCGACCTTCACCCAGACCATGCCCGGGCCGGGCTCGGAAGGTGGCGGCCTCGCCAACGCCATCGTCGGCTCCGTCGTGCTGACCTTCCTCGGCATTGTCGTCGCGACCCCGATCGGGGTGCTCGCGGGCACCTATCTCGCCGAGTACGGCCGCGGCTCGAAGCTCGCCAACCTGATCCGCTTCGTCAACGACATCCTGCTGTCGGCGCCCTCGATCCTGATCGGCCTGTTCGTCTATGTCGTGCTGGTCGAGCCCTTCCGCGGCTATTCCGGCTGGGCCGGCGGCGTCGCGCTCGGCATCATCGCGATCCCCGTCATCGTGCGCACCACCGAGGACATGCTGCGTCTGGTCCCGGCGCCGCTGCGCGAGGCCGGTGCCGCGCTCGGCGCCCCACCCTCCGTCGTGATCACCTCGGTGACCTGGCGCGCCGCGAAATCGGGCATGGTCACCGGCATCCTGCTGGCGCTCGCCCGCATCGCCGGCGAGACCGCGCCCCTGCTCTTCACCGCGCTGAACAACAATTTCTGGTTCTCGCCCTCGCTGGTCGGCGGCGTCTCCAACCTGCCGGTGACGATCTACCAGTTCGCCTCGGCCCCTTACGAGAACTGGCAGCAGCTCGCCTGGGCGGGCTCGCTGATCATCACGGTCTCGATCCTCGTGCTCTCGCTCATCGCCCGCCGCATAGTGCGCGGCTCCAGATAAGCCGCCGCAAAACAACAGCCCGACGTCAGACCCCGTCGCGTCCGATCTGAAGGAACCTGTCGATGCTTTCGACCCTTGAACTCTCCCCGCAGACGCTCGATGCCGAAGCCCCGGTGCGGATCGCGGTCAAGAACCTCGATTTCTACTATGGCGAGCACAAGGCCCTGAAGGGCGTGAACCTCGATTTCCGCGACCGCCATGTCACGGCGCTGATCGGCCCCTCGGGCTGCGGCAAGTCGACCCTGCTGCGCATCTTCAACCGCATCTACTCGCTCTATCCCGAGCAGCGGGCCACCGGCGAGGTCATGCTCGACGGGCGCAACGTCATCTCCAACGATATCGACGTCAACGAGCTGCGCTCGCGCATCGGCATGGTCTTCCAGAAGCCGACGCCCTTCCCGATGTCGATCTACGACAACGTCGCCTTCGGCATCCGCCTCTACGAGAAGCCGCCGAAATCCGAGCTCGACGACCGCGTCGAGGGCGCCCTGCGTCGCGCCGCGCTCTGGGACGAGGTCAAGGACAAGCTCAAGGCCTCCGGCATGGGCCTGTCGGGCGGACAGCAGCAGCGGCTGTGCATTGCGCGCACCATCGCGCAGCGCCCCGAGGTCATCCTGTTCGACGAGCCGACCTCGGCGCTGGACCCGATCTCGACCGGCAAGATCGAGGACCTGCTGGAGCAGTTGAAGACCGACTTCACGATCGTCATCGTGACCCACAACATGCAGCAGGCGGCTCGTATCTCGCAGTACACCGCCTTCATGTATCTCGGCGAGGTCATCGAGTTCGCGCCGACCAACACCATCTTCATGAACCCGCATAAGAGGCAGACGCAGGACTACGTGACCGGCCGCTTCGGCTGAAGCGTTCCAGACGATCCGCTCTCCAGCCCGCGCCGCCAAGGGAATAACGCCATGTCCGACCACATCGTCCGCTCCTATGACGCCGAACTGGAATCGCTGCGCCGCAGCCTTGCCGAGATGGGCGGCATGTCCGAGCGCATGCTCGGCGATTCCACCGTCGCGCTGGTGCGTCGCGACACCACCCTGGCGCAGAAGGTGATCGCCGCCGACCAGCGGCTCGACAACCTGCAGCGCGATGTCGAGGAGCGGGCGGTGCTGACCATCGCGCGCCGCCAGCCGCTCGCCAACGACCTGCGCGAGCTGATCTCGGCGATCCGCATCGCCTCGGACATCGAGCGCGTCGGCGATCTCGCCAAGAACATCGCTAAGCGCGCGGTCGCTATCTCCGGCCAGTTCCAGCCGCCGCATCGCGCCGTGGTCGGCCTCGAGCATATGAGCCGCCTGGTGCAGGCCCAGCTCAAGGACGTTCTCGACGCCTATGCCGCCGGCAATGAGCAGAAGGCGCTGGAGGTCTGGCACCGTGATGGCGAGATCGATGCGCTCTACACCTCGCTCTTCCGCGAGCTGCTGACCTATATGATGGAAGATCCGCGCAACATCACCTTCTGCACGCATCTCCTGTTCTGCGCCAAGAACGTCGAGCGTATCGGCGACCACACCACCAACATCGCCGAGACCATCCACTATCTGGTTACCGGCGAGTCGCTCGATCTCAATCGCCCGAAGATCGACACCACAGACATCAGCGTCGAGGCCGTCACGGGGCGGTGATACGTACGGCCAATGCGGACGCGTCATTCTCGGGCGAAGCGAAGCGCAGACCCGAGAATCTCATGACAGAATTGCATTGGTCCAGAGATGGTCGGGTCAAGCCCGACCATGACGTCAAGTCTTCAAACGGAAACGCGCCATGCCCGCACGCATCCTGATCGTCGAGGACGAGGAGCCGTTGACGCTCCTGCTGCGCTACAACCTGGAGGCCGAAGGCTTTGAGGTCGACAGCGTCGCGCGCGGCGACGACGCCGAACTGCACCTTCGCGACCACACGCCCGACCTCGTCCTGCTCGACTGGATGCTGCCGGGGCTGTCTGGAATCGAACTTTGCCGGCGCCTGCGGACCCGCCGCGACACAGAGCGCGTACCGATCATCATGCTGACCGCACGCGGCGAGGAGACCGAGCGCGTGCGCGGCCTGGCGACCGGCGCCGACGACTATGTCGTCAAGCCGTTCTCTCTGCCGGAACTGATCGCGCGCATCCAGGCGCTGCTGCGCCGGGCCAAGCCCGGCCATGTCGCAGGGCTGCTGACGGCGGGCGATCTCGAACTCGACCGCACCACCCGCCGCGTCCGCCGCGCCGGTACAGAGCTGCATCTGGGCCCGACTGAGTTCCGGCTGCTTGAATTCCTGATGCAGGCTCCCGGCCGCGTCTATTCGCGCGCCCAGCTGCTCGACGCCGTCTGGGGCCGCGACGTCTATATCGACGAGCGCACGGTCGACGTGCATGTCGGGCGCCTGCGCAAGGCGATCACGCCGGGCGACGCCAAGGACCCGCTGCGCACGGTGCGGGGCTCAGGCTACGCCTTCGACGAGACGTTTGCGCGCAGCTGAGGGCACAGCCTCCGTCGTCATTCCGGGGTGCCCCACAGGGGCGAGCCCGGAACCCGTGACGACGGTCAAAACTCTGTCTGATCGGCTGAGTCGTCATTGCGAGCGCAGCGAAGCAATCCAGTCTTTGTAGAGCGCTACGCCCTGCTGGATTGCTTCGTCGCTGCGCTCCTCGCAATGACGGTGGTGCGTCGCTCAGAGAGCCGCGCGCAGCCGGCGCGTATCGCCCTCGACATCATCGCCGCCGAACACCGCGCCGATCACGGCGATGCCGTCTGCTCCCGCTGCCATCACACTCGCCGCATTCTGCGCCGTGATGCCCGCGATCGCGCCGATTGGCAGCGCGCCCAGCACCGTGCGGGCCTGTTCGCGCAGCGCGGCATAGCCATCGAGCCCGAGCGGTGCGTCGGCATTGTCCTTGTGGACCGTCGCGAAGATTCCGCCGATGCAGGCATAGTCGATCCGCGCCGAGCCGCGATAGGGCAACTCGCTGGCGTTTTTCAGCGTGGCACCGATGATCGCGCTTTCGCCGAGCAGGCGGCGCGCATCGGCAAGCTCCATGTCGTCGGCTCCGACATGGACGCCGTCCGCGCCTGAGGCCAGCGCGACGTCGATGCGGTCATTGATCAATAGCGGCACGCCTGTGCCAGCCAGCGCCGCCTTGATGGCTCGCGCCTCGCGGACCATCTCGCGGGTCGAGGCGTCCTTGGCGCGGTACTGGATCAGCGTGGCCCCGCCACGAGCCGCAGCGGCGGAGAGTTCTGCCAGCGACCGACCCCTCCCGATCTGCGGATCGACGATGCCGTAAAGCAGGATATCGACGCTCACTGTTGTTCTCCCATGCCCGCACGCAGCGTCGCTTCATCGATGGCGGCCAGCGCGTCGATCAGCTCGACGCCAAAACTGCCGGGGCCCCTGGAGCGCTGGGCTGCGATCTCGCCGGCGATACCATAAGCGATCAGCGCCGCCGCCGCCGCGCGGGCAAAATCGCTCTCGACGGCGCAGCAGGCTGCGATCAGGGCGCCGGCCGCGCAGCCGACCCCGGTCACTTTGGTCATCAGCGGGTGGCCATGCGCGACGCGATACTGGCCCGACGCGCCCTCGATCAGGTCGACCCTGCCGGTGGTGACGCAGGTCAGGTTGCGCTCGCGGGCATCGTCGAGCGCCGAGCCGAGCGCCGCCATTTCGGTGGCGTTGCCACGGACCACGACATCACGAAGCTTCAGGACCTCGCGCGAAACATGCTGGCGCAGCGGCGACAGCTCGACGAAGACGGGATCGAACACCAGCGGCTTGCCGTGATCGCGCGCCGCCTCTAGCAGCTTGGGAATAGCGAGTTCGCTCTCGGCATTGATCGTGCCGATATTGATCAGGATCGCGCCGGCGCCGCGCGCCATCGCCGCGACCTCGTCGACATGGATCGCCATGGATGGGATCGCGCCGAAGGCGAGCAGCATGTTGGCGGTGATGTTCTGGGCGACCGTATTGGTCAGGCATTGCACGCGCGGGCGCTGCGACGCGACGCGGGCGAGAATGGCGGCAGCGCCGGCGGCATCGATATGCTGTGCCGTCATCTGGCCTGGCCGGTCTGTGGTGGTGGGGACGTTCATCTGGATCTCCTCCTTGGTCCAAGGTTCAGGAGATCCGGGTTGGTTGAGCGGGTTAGTCGCTGTTAAGCGGCCACGCCAAAGGTAAGCCGCGTTCCAGTCCCTCCGCCGGTATGACCCGGATCAGGTTCGACGGGTTTGGCCCTGCGACCATCTCAGCTCTTGCGAGCACCCCTCGGAACGACGGAGAAACTAGGCGCGAAGTCGCGCGGGTGCAACCGGCGGATGCTGCAGGATCGATCGCCGGCCCGCAAGCCGGGCATGCCGCAGGCTCACGCCGAGATGTCGACGGCGCCGCCCTGGCCAGCCGGGAGCGTTGCCTTCTGCTGGGCCACGCTCTGCTCGAGCAATTCGAGCACCGCCTGGTCGCTGGCGGCCTGCTGGCGCAGCATTTCGGTCTGCAGGGCTTGCTGTGTCGCAGCTGCACGCGTCGCCATGGCGCTTTGCGCGATGGCGAGGGATGAATCGCTCATGGTCAGGCTCTCCTGCCCGGCAGGCTAGGAGGGACATCTTTCGCAATCGTAAATCGAAACGCTCGGTTAGGGCGCGATGATCGAGGGCACGCCGCGTGGCATCGGCGGGTCACGCTCGATCTGCGACGGGTTGCTGGCCTGTCGCACATTGCGTGGCCGCGCCGGCGGCGAAGGCTGGGCCGTATCGCCCAAGGCGCGTTCGCGTTCTGCGACCGTGCCGGGACTGGGAGCAAGCGGAATGCCCGGGGCGCGTTGCCGTTGCAGGCTGGTTCCCGGGTCGGCCTGGGCAATGCGGGTTTGCTCCAGCGCGACAGCGCCGCCGGCACTGAGGCCAAGCAGGAGTGAACCGATCAAGAACCTCTTATGCATGCGCATGACCTCGGCTCCTTTCACAGGGCTCCGGCGCGGTACCGGGGCGCTAGGATATCAACCGGGATATACCGCTGCGGTTCCCTGAGAGGGCAAAGCCGAAGGGAGCGGCCAAAGCGGCCGCTCCCCAAGGTTCTCAGCGGCTCTGGCCGGTGAGCAGTGGCGTGATACGCCGCAGTGTGACGCGGCGGTTTTCGCGGGCGGCGTCCTGCGTCGCCAGCTTGAGGTATTGCTCGCCATAGCCCTGTGTCGTCAGGTTCTCGGGCGGCACGCCGAAGTCACGCGTCATGATCTCGGCCACGGCCTGCGCGCGACGGTCCGACAGCGACAGGTTGTCGATGTCGCTGCCGACCGCATCCGTGTGGCCCTCGATCAGGAAGACCTCGTTGGGCGCGGCCTGCAGCGCCTGCCGGATCGATGCCGCGATCAGCGACAGCCGCTGTGCCTGGCCGTTGCCGACGACCCAGGACCCACTCTCGAAGGTGATGGTGTCGATATCGACGCTGCGCATGCGCGCACGCAGGTCAGGTGAGTATCGGACCTCGTCGAGCGTATAGCGCCGCGGGATCGCCGCGATCGGCGGCGCTGTGATGGTCTCGTAGAGCAGGCGCTCATCGGCGCGCTCAGCGTCGACGATATAGCGCTCGCGCGGCATCGGCAGCGGCGGGGGCGGCAACACCACGACCTCGTCCGAGAAGCGCTCGGGCCGGTCGCGACGCGTGTTGTCGATGATGACGAACTCCTCGCCGCCGCGCATCTGGCGGGTCCGCCGGATCAGGCGGCCATCCTCGTCGGTTATCGTGACGATGCGGGTGCCGTCGGGACGCTCGAACACCGAGCGCGTCTCGCCATTGCCGCGCTCGACGCGCTGGTCGATGCCGAGATCGCGGAACCGTTGCGTCTCGTCGCGCCGAATGATCGTGCGGTCGTCGTCGCGGATGATCGTGCGGCCGGGCTCGCGGATGATGGTGACGTCACCCTCTCGCCGTTCCTCGCGGCGGCCGCGCACATCCTCGAAGCGCTCCGCGCCCTGCGTCGCCATGATGCCGCCAATCGCGGCGGCGCCAAGACCGATCGCGGCCGCGCCGCCAAGCCCGATGCCGCCGCGGCGACCCTGCCGGTCGGGCGGGGGAACCTGGCCGGGGAGCGGGGGCTGGCCTGGAGCCATCTGCCCGGGCGCCGCCTGCCCAGGCGCCATTTGCCCAGGAGCCATCTGGCCAGGCGCCGCGACGGGCGGAACGGGGCGCGGCATGCCGGGCTGCACTCCGGGCTGGGCCTGCGGGGCTGGTGGTGGCGGCAGCGCCGAGGGCTGCCCGGGCACCGGGACAGGCCGGCCGGTGGCGCCATCGACCCCTGCCGCTCCGGGAGGAGGCGGGGGAGCGGGCGGCTGGCCGGGGAGCGGCTGCGGCCGCGCGCCGGTGGCATCGCTGCCGGGAGCCGTGATCGGCGGCACCGGACGCGGCATCGCCGGTGCTGCGCCGGGTTGACGCGGTGCGGGCGGGGCTGGCGGCAGCGCAGAGGGCTGGCCGGGAGCCGGAGTGGGCCGGGCCGCCGGAGGCTGGCCTGCCGGCGCGGAGATCGGCGGCACGGGACGCGGCATGGCCGGTTCTGCGCCGGGCTGGCGTTGAACCGGGGCCGGGCGTGTTGCGGGCGGCTGGCCGGGAGCGGCCTGGGGCGCGGGAGGGGCAGCGCGCGGCACGGCCGGAACGGCCGGCGTTACGGGAGCAACCGGCGCGGCTGGGGCCGGGGCTGGGGCAGCCGCGGGCGGCGACGCACGGCGCGGTTCCGCGCCAGGCGTGCGTGGCAGGCCTGGCCGCAGGCCAGGTTCGGCCCCTGCGGGCGGTGCGGGCGTCGGCCTTGGCGCGACCTGGGCGGGTGCCGGGGCGGGCGGGGCGGCAGCCGGCGGGCGCGGTGCGGCGGGAGGCGCTGCATTGGGAACCGCGGGAGCAACGGGGCGCTGTATCGCGGGCGGCTGGCCAACGGGCTGGCCCGGCGCTGCGCGCGGACCGGCAGGAGCGCCGGGGCCTGCGCCAGGGCCTGCGCCGGGGCCGGCAGGGCCTCCCGGAGCGCGGGGCGCGCCTTGAGGACGTTCGCGCCTGGGCTGTCCCGGCTGATCGTCGGGGGCAGGTGGGGCCTGGGCAATCTGGACGGCCACCGGTGCTGGCGGAGCGGCAAATCCGCCCTGCGCCAACGTGATGGCAGGCAGCATGGTGCCGATCAGGAGCCAGTTCTTGGTGCGTGTCATGAGATCCGTTTCCGGTTTCAGGTCGAGCCATCGAGCGCCGGTGGCGCTGAACCCGTCGTGAACCGAAAACGGCTGAAATCGGGCGCGGTTCCCGAAGGATCGCTGCCGCGCCCGATCGGGCAGGCCTTTAGAGGCCGGCCTGTTGCTTCACATAGGCCGCGATCTCGGCATGACTGGCGAACCAGACATCGCCCTTGGCCTTGGCGTGTTCGATCAGCTTCTCGAGGATCCAGAGGCGCGAGCGATAGGTGATGATGTGCGGGTGCATCGTCAGCAGGAACAGCCCGCCATCCTCGTAGGCGCCGTCGAATTCGCGCTTGAAGATGTCGAACACGGTCTCCGGCGCCGTATAGGGCCGCAGCGCCTGGAAGCGGTTCATGTTGAAGTAGACCGCGTCGTCGCGGATCCACTCGACGGGCAGCTCCACGATGCCGGTGCGCTCGCCCTTCTCGATCAGCTCATAGGGATCGTCGTCGGCGAAGAGCGAGCTGTCGTAGAGCAACCCGAGCTCGCGCTCGATCGCGAGCGTGACTTCGGAAAAGTCCCAGGACGGCGTGCGCATGCCCACCGGACGGACGCCGGTGATCTTTTCCAGCGTGTCGGCCGAGCGCAGGTGAAGTTCGCGCTCCTGGACTGGCGGCACGGCGGTGTTGACCTCGTGGATCCAGCCATGCAGGCCGATCTCGTGGCCTTCCGCGACGACGCGGCGCTGTTCGTCGGGATAGAGCAGGGCGGTTACGGCCGGCACGAAGAAGGTCGCCTTGATGTCCTCCTTCTTCATCAGCTCCAGGATGCGCGGCATGCCGACGCGGTTGCCGTACTGGCCCCAGGACAGGCGGCCGACCGACTTGCCGCCGTCGCGCAGTTCATTGGTCTCGTGGTCGACGTCGAACGACAGGGCGACCGCGCAGCGCGCGCCGTTGGGCCACTGGGCCGGCTTGAGGTTCTGGCCGGCGCGAACGCGATCGACCTTGCCGCGCCACGTCTCCTCCGGCCACTGCCAGGGTTCAAGAACGGCGTCTGTCATCGGAAGGCTCCTTTGCTACTGCTTTTCGTCATTGCGAGCGTAGCGAAGCAATCCGGAGGCGGCAGAGCGCTTGAGTCCCCTTGGATTGCTTGCTCCGCTCGCAATGACGCTACGGGTCGGTGTCACCCCGTTGGCAGCACGGGCACGGCTGCTAGCAGCCGCCTGGTGTAGTCGTGCTGGGGATGGTCGTAGACCTCGCCAGCCGGCCCGCTCTCGACGATCTTGCCGCGATACATGATCGCGACCCGGTCGCAGAGGTGACGGACCACCGAGAGGTCGTGCGAGATGAAGATAAGCGTCAGGTCGAGCTCCGAGCGCAAGCGTATCAGGAGATTGATGATCTGCGCCTGGATCGACACGTCGAGCGAGGCGACCGGCTCGTCGCAGATCACGACATCGGGCTGCATGGCGAGCGCACGGGCGATTGCGACGCGCTGGCGCTGTCCGCCCGAGAACTGGTGCGGGTAGCGGGTGGCGAAGGCGGGATCGAGCCCGACCGCTGCGAGCCATTGCCGGACGTATTCGCCGGCCTCGGCCCGGCTGACCAGCCCATGCGCGACCGGTCCCTCGCTGATGCTGTCGCCGATGCGCATGCGCGGATTGAGCGAGGCGAACGGGTCCTGGAAGATGGTCTGGACGCGGGTCGTGATCTTGTGGGGCCGCTCGCCCGCGCTCATGACGTGCTCGCCATCGAGCAGCACGAAGCCGGCATCGGGCGGGTAGATGCCAGCGGCCAGCCGTCCGAGCGTCGACTTGCCGCTGCCGGATTCGCCCACGAGCCCGAGTGCCTCTCCGCGCGTCAGGGTCAGGCTCACCGCATCCACCGCCTGGACGATTGATGACGGCCGGCCGATGCCGAGCTTGAGGGCCAGCAGCTTCAGGACGCCGGGCTTCTGCTGGAAGCGCTTGCCGACATCCTCGATCACGAAATAGGGCGCGTCGGACTTCGGCTTGCGGGCCGCATCCTTGCGCGCCAGGCGCGGTGGCGGAGCTGCGTCGGTGCCCGCGCCACGCGACAGCAGCGCGCCGGGTTTCGCCCGCGAGGGCAGGGCGTCGAGCAGCGCCTGGGTGTAGGGATGCTGCGGCTTCGTCAGCACGTCGAGCATCGGCCCGGCCTCGACGATTTTGCCGAAGCGCATCACGCAGACCTTGTCGGCGATCGAGGCGACGGTCGCCAGATCATGGCTGATCCAGATCAGGGCGGTGCCGAGTTCGGCGACGAGCTCCTTCATTTCGGCCAGGATCTCGGCCTGGATCGAGACATCGAGCGCCGTCGTCGGCTCGTCGCAGATGATCAGCTTTGGCCGGTGCAGCAGCGCGATCGCGATCGCGACGCGCTGGCGCATGCCGCCCGAGAACTGGTGGGGATGGAAGTCGACCTTGCTCTCGGGATCGGGAATGCGGACCTGCGCGAGCGCTGCGATGGCGCGCCGGCGCGCCTCGGCCCGCGAGACCTTTTCATGGGCCTCCAGCGCCAATGTGATCTGCGCGCCGATGGTCAGCATCGGGTTCAGCGTCATCATCGGGTCCTGGAAGACCATCGAGATGCTTTTTCCCCGGATCTTGCGCAGCTCAGCCGGGGGCAGGCCGACGAGCTCGCGGCCCTCCAGCTTCACGGAGCCGGATTCGATGCGGCCTGGCTGGTCGATCAACCCGATGATCGAGAAGCCGGTGATGCTCTTGCCCGAGCCGGATTCGCCGACAAGGCCCATGACCTCGCCGCGCTTCAGGCTGAACGAGACGCCGTCGACGGCCTTCACCACGCCGGCGCGGGCGTGGAAATAAGTGGCGAGATCTGTGACCTCGAGGAGGGGGGCGTCGGTCATGGGCGCCCACTCCGAAGCGTACCGTCATTGCGAGGAGGCGAAGCCGACGAAGCAATCCAGCAAGGCGTCGAGCGCACGGCCTGGATTGCTTCGCTTCGCTCGCAATGACGAAGAGGCGCGATCATCGCTTGAGCCTCGGATTGACCTGGTCTCGGATGCGGTCGCCCACGAGGTTGAGCGCCACGATCAGCGCGATCAGGGCCAGGCCGGGATAGATCGAGATCCAGTAGCGGCCCGACAGCATGTACTGGAAGCCGTTCGCGATCAGCATGCCGAGCGACGGCTCCGTCACCGGCAGTCCGACGCCCAGGAATGACAGCGTCGCCTCCAGCGCGATCGCGTTGGCGACCTGGACCGTCGCGACCACGATCAGCGGCGGCAGGCAGTTCGGAAAGATGTGGCGCAGCACGACGCGCCAGGCCGGCAGCGGGGTCGAGAGCACGGCCTCGACGTAGTCCTTGCCGCGCTCGGCCGCGGCCGCGCCATGGGCGGTGCGGGCGAAATAGGCGTATTGGGCAGCCGCCAGCGCGGCGATCAGCTGCGCCTTGCCCTGGCCCAGCAGCGCCGAGAGCACCAGCGCCAGCAGAATCGCGGGGAAGGCGAGTTGCAGGTCGATCACCCGCATGATGAAGGCCTCCCAGCGTCCGCCGACATAGGCAGCGCCGATGCCCAGCGAGACGCCGACGACGAAGGCGATCGTGCCGGCGACCAGCCCCATCTGGAGCGAGATGCGCAGGCCGTAAAGGATGGCCGAGAACAGGTCGCGCCCCTGCGCGTCCGTGCCCAGGATATGGCTGTAGCCGGCCGAGCCGACGAAGCCCGGCGGGCGACGCGCATCCATCAGCACGAGATTAGCGAGGTCATAGGGGTCTTGCGGCGCAAACAACGGCGCAAAAACCGCGACGCCGACGATCGCCACGACAACGATCAGCGCTGCCACCGCGACCTTGCTCTCGCGAAACTCGTTCCAGAACCGGGCAGTCGGGGAGATCTCTTTCGCACTCATCGCGAGCCCGCCTTCCGCAGCCTGGGATCGAGCGCGACATAGGCGAGATCGACAGCAAAATTGATCGCGATGAAGACGAAGGCGACGAGCATGAGATAGGCCACCATCACCGGCCGATCGAGTGACTGGATCGAATCGATGATCAGCTTGCCGATGCCGGGCCAGGAGAAGATGGTCTCGGTCACCACCGCAAACGCCAGGGTCGAGGCAAATTCCAGCCCGAACACGGTGACCAGCGGGATCGCAATCAGGCGCAAGACATGCCGGCGCAGCACGGTCCATTCCGAGAGGCCGGCCGCGCGGGCGAACTTCACGGTGTCGGACAGCATCGCCTCGCGCGTCCCGGCGCGTGCCAGCCGCGTCATCAATGCGAGCTTGAAGAAGGCGAGGTTGGCGGCCGGCAACAGCAGGTGGCTGAGCCCGTTCAGGGTCAGGAAGCTCCATTCGACACCGAGGATCGCCACCGTGTCGCCCCGCCCGCCGGCAGGCAGCCATTGCAGCTCGACGGCGAAAGCCAGGATCAGCACGAGGCCGATCCAGAAGGTCGGCACGGAGAAGCCGAGGATCGAGACCGTCATGATCAGGCGCGCGAAGGGGCTGTCGGGGCGATAGCCCGCATAGATGCCAGCGGGAATGCCGATCAGCGCGGCGCCCAGCACGGCGGCGAGCGTCAACTCCAGTGTAGCGGGCAGGCGCGACAGGATCAGCTCCAGCACCGGCATGCCGAAGACAAAGGAGCGGCCGAAATCGCCGTGCAGGATGCGCCCGAGGAAGGTGAAGTACTGCTCCCAGAGCGGCCGGTCGAGCCCATAGCGCGCGATCGTCTGGAGGCGGATGTCCTGGCTGACATCGGGGCCGATCAGCACGTCGATCGGGTTGCCGATGGCATAGACGCCGACGAACACCAGCGCCGACATGACCAGCATGACGACGAGGGCCTGGAAGAGGCGTCCGACGATGTGGCCTAGCATGGTGTTGCCAATGGGTGCGGCGCGCGCTCAACCGTCATTGCGAGCACAGCGAAGCAATCCAGCGTCTCGCACGGCCCTTCTGGATTGCTTCGCTGTGCTCGCAATGACGAGAAGGGCGTCACGGCCAGTCCTCCACCAGCGCCGCGCGGGTCTCCTCGACGCCGATGCGCCAGAGCTCCAGCATCTCGGCATCGGGGCGCTCGTAGCGGCCGTGGAAATTGCCGTCGCCGAGAATCTCGCGACGTTTGGCCGGATTGGCGGCCTGGTAGAGCGGGTTGTTGAAGGGCGGTTTGATCCCTTCGGGCTGCGTCACACCCGCCAGCCGCGTCCACGGAAAATTCTCCATCCAGGAGGCGTGTGAGGCGGCGGGGTCGAGCGCCTTGACTGCGGTCTGGAAGCGTGGCCCTGCCCACCAATTGTGCATCCGCACGCTGGCATCGGTGCGCCGTCCCATCCATTCCGTGCACAGGGTCATCGCCGGCGAATTGCCGCCATGGCCGTTGACCAGCACGATGCGACGGAAGCCCGAGCGATAAAACCCTTCGAGAAGGTCCTCGATCAGGGCGACATAGGTGCTGATCCGCACCGAGACCGTGCCGGGATAGGCGGCGAAGCTCGGCGTCATCCCGTAGGCGAGCACGGGAAACACCGGAATGGAAAGGGGCTCGGCCGCATCATTGGCGACCTTCTCGGCCAGGATCGCGTCGGTGGCGAGGCTCAGATAGGCGTGCTGCTCGACGCAGCCGAGCGGCAGGACGCAGCGATCATCGACCTTGGCCTGGGCCTCGATCTGCATCCAGTTCATCTGGTCGACACGCACGGCGCAATCCTTGCATCTACTCTGCTGCGCCAGGCTTATCGTCTAGGGACCGGGCCGCCGCATCATCCTTGACTCCCGCACGCAACAGCGTCAAGTTCCATTTGGAACTAAATGAGAAGGCTGATGATGCGCCGCGCTCCGACTGCCTTGTCGCGCCTGGACAGTGAGCGCGAGGCCGCCCTGCATGCTCTCGATCCGCTCACCGTGACCAAGCTGTGGGACAACCCCTGCTGGCTGTCCTTTCGGCTGAACTTCGTCGCTTTCCGGTTCAATGACCCGGTCTATCGCTGGATCGAGACACGCTATGGCCTGGTTCGGCCGGAATTCGTCGCGCTCTATGCCGTCGGTCTGAAAGAGGGCGTGGCTGCCAAGAACATCGTGGCCTCGTCGGGTCTGCCCAAGAACACCCTCTCCCGCGCCATCCAAAAACTGCTGCAGCGCCGCTTGCTGAAGCGCGAGACCGATCGCGACGACTTGCGCAGCTTTGTCCTGCACCTGACGCCGGCCGGGCGCGCCATTTTCGACGAGACCATGCCCCTGATGGTGCGCCAGCAGACGGCGATGCTCGGGGGGCTGACGGAAGCCGAGCAGCGTCAGCTCTGCGAGCTCATGGACAAACTCGTCATCGCCTCTCCAAGCTGGCCCTCCGATCTCGATCCGCAGTCATAGCGCGGGAGGAAGCCGATCGTCTTTCCAAATATATAGCATGCCATGACAGATCTATCCTCGCCGCGATCAAAAGAACGGAAGAAACGTCTGGTCGCGACGAGTCTACTATGAAGCCACTTTATGCCGTTGGCCTTCGCGGGCGCGGCCAAACTCAGGGTAAGGAATCCTCATATGGCAATTGCATCGTCCCTTCGCCTCCTCGCCCTTGCGGGCCTGCTCGGGGCTTCCGTATCAAGCGCCGCGCTCGCGCAGAACCTGACGATCGGCGTGCGCGCCGGCCCGGAATCGATCGATCCGCATTTCACCGCGACCGGCACGCATGCCGAGGCGCTGAAGCATGTCTTCGACACGCTGACCTGGTCGGGCGACAAGCTGCAGATCGAGCCCCGGCTTGCGCTGAGCTGGAAGGTGATCGAGCCCACGGTCTGGGAATTCAAGCTGCGTCCCGGCGTGAAATTCCATGACGGCTCAGACTTCACCGCAGAGGACGTCAAGTTCTCGATCGAGCGGATTCCCGTGGTCGCCGGCCCCAATCCGACGACGATCTATGTGCGTCGCGTCCAGCAGGTGAAGATCGTCGATCCGCTGACGGTCCATATCGTCACCGACGGCCCGGCCCCGAACCTGCCCAATGATTTCATCCGGCTCTTCATCGTCTCGCACAAGGCGGCGGCCGGCCTGACCAAGGACAATGCCAACGAAGCGTTCAACGGCGGCAAGGCCGCGATCGGCACCGGGCCCTACAAGTTCGTGTCCTGGACGCCCAAGGACCAGATGGTGCTCGAGCGCTTCGACGGCTATTGGGGCCCCAAGGAGCCCTGGGCCCGCGTCACCCGCAAGGAACTGCCCAACGACGCCGCCCGCGTCGCGCAGCTGAAGGCCGGTCAGGTCGACATCATCGTGCGCGCGCCGGCCTCCGATGTCGCGACCCTGAAGCGCGACCCGAAGCTGACGGTCGCGACCATCGACACCGTCTATGTCTTCAACATGGAACTCGACATGCGGGACAAGACCCCGCAGGTCAGCGCCAAGGACGGCTCGGCCCTGCCGAAGAACCCGCTACAGGACCCGAAGGTGCGTGAGGCGATCGACCTCGCCATCGACCGTCCCGCGCTCGTCGAGATCGCGATGGAGGGCCTCGGCGCTCCGGTCAACCAACTCGTCACCTCGACCATCGCCGGCTTCAACAAGAGCCTGCCGCCGCTCAAGCCCGATCTCGCCAAGGCCAAGAAGCTGATGGAGGAGGCCGGCTATCCCAACGGCTTCAAGGCGACCTTCTCCTTCACCAGCGACCGCCTGCCGGGTGACCGCCAGGTCGGCACCTCGATCGCGCAGATGCTCGCGCGCATCGGCATCGAGATCAACGCCAACGCGATGCCCGGCGCCGTCTTCTTCCCGGCCCGGACCCGCGCCGAGTTCTCGCTCTCGATGTCGGGCTGGGGCACGCTCACCGGCGAGGCCAATTACACGCTGTCCTCGGTGGTGCACTCCAACGACCCCGCCAAGAAGCTCGGGCCCTTCAACGTGCTAGGCTACAAGAACGAGGCACTCGACAAGCTGATCGAGGACGCCGCGGTCGAACTCGACGAGCCCAAGCGCAACGAGCTGCTGTCGCAGGCCAATGCGATCGTCGCCAAGGATCGTCCGCGCCTGCCGATCGTCGCGGTGGGCTCGGCCTGGGCGATGCAGAAGGACAAGGTCACGATCGCGCCGCGCATCGACGAGGACACGCTGGCGATGGACATCAAGCCCGCCAAGAAGTGACGTTGTGACGACGGGGCCGTCTGCGAGTGGAATGGCTCGCAGGCGGCCCGAATTTTTGCGACGAAAAGACCGTTCGCGGAGCTGCTGGGTGGGCAATCAATCGCCCGAAAGAGCGCGCCGCAACTGGCTGGCCCGCTGCAGATGGCTGCGCATCAGGGCCGAGGCCACCTCGCGCTCGCCGGCGGCGAGATATTCGAGGATCCGCAGATGCTCGGTGGAGTTCACCTCGACCCGCTCCCAGCCGAAGACCCAGTCGTAATTCGAGACGCGGCGCAATTCGTTCTGGCGCCGCACAGCGGAATGAATGAAGCGGTTGCCCGAGGCGGCGGCCAGGCCTTCATGGAAGGCGGCGTTCATCTCGAAGAAGCCGATCGAGGATCCCTCGCGCCAGGGGCGCGACAGCGTCTCCAGGTGCCTGGTCTTCATCTCGGCGATCCAGCTTTCCTCCAGCCTGAAGCCGGGCTCGAGCAGGCCCATCGGCTCGATCAGCAGGCGGAAGCGGTAGCGCTCGTCATGGATGGTGGGATCATGCGGATCGTGCAGGAAGCGCCAGCCATATCCGGGCTTGCGTTCCACCATGTCGAGGTCGGACAGCCGCGCCAGCAGGCGCTGGGCCTCGAGCCGGCCGATCTCGTAGCGCCGCATCACTTCCAGTTCTGAGATCTCGTCCGCGAGGCAGCCGTTCTGGCGATCGCGCGCGATCCGCACCAGCACGACTTCCGCGCCGTCGACCGTGCCGTTCTCGGGCTCCGGCTCGGGGATGGCCAGGAGTTCGACGCCCTTGTTCGGCAGCCGCTGGACCACGCCGCGTTCCGCCAGCACGTCGAAGGCCGCGCGAACCGGCGTGCGCGAGACGCTCAGGCGCTTGGCTGTGCCGCTCTCGTTGAGGCGTGAGCCCGGCGCGAGGTCGTCTTCACGGATCATGCCGAGGATCCGTTCCGCCAGCTCGTGTTGAAGGCGCGTCGGCTGTGACATGAAATACCTTGATCGCTTTAGTTATCGATGAAATACAATATGCGGAGGCGTCATGCCAGACTGATTTTGAGTGGAAGCCTCCGATGGTCGAACCCTGCCCCTTCGTCGATGTCTCCGGTTCGCCCTATGAGCGCGGCCGCCAGCAGGGGGCCGCAGTGCCGTCCCGCGTCAAGCGCTCGATCGAGCTTTACGGTGGCCAACTCGGCGATCTCGGCTTCGACGCTGCCGCGAAGTCCGCGCTGATCGCCGAATTCGCCCGCGAGATCGAGGCGTTCGGCGCACATTACATCGAGGAGATGCGCGGCATCGCCGATGGGGCGGAGGTGGCGTTCGAAGACATCGTCATGGTCAATGCCCGCACCGAGGTCATTGCCAAGGCGAAATTCCTGAAGAGCCAGCCGGTCGGCGAGCACGAGGAACTCGACGATGGCTGCACCGGCGCGATTATCCTCCCCGAGCGCAGCGCCAGCGGCAAGCTGATCCACGGCCAGAACTGGGACTGGAAGTCCGAATGCGCGGAGACCGCGATCGTGCTGCGCGTGCGCCGCGAGGACGGTCCTGACATCCTGACCTTCGTCGAGGCCGGTGGGCTTGCCCGTTGCGGCATGAACTCGGCCGGCATCTCGATCACCGCCAACTACCTGGAATCCGAGCGCGACTTCACGCAAGCAGGCGTTCCGCTTGCCCTGATCCGCCGAAAGGTGCTCGAGCAGGAGCATTTCGCCTATGCGATCAAGGCTGTCGCCGGCACGCCAAAAGCCTGCTCGAACAACATGATGATCTCGACAGTCGCCGGCTTCGGCATCGATTTCGAATGCGCGCCCGACGAGGCCTTCCCGCTCTATCCGAGCAACGGCATGATCGTGCACGCCAATCACTGGGTCGGTGCGGTGGCGCTGTCCAAGCTGCGTGATACCGGCATCCAGCGCGTGCCCGAGAGCTTCTATCGCGACTGGCGCGTCCGCAAGCTGCTCGACGAGGCCGGTGACAAGCTGACTGTCGACGATCTCAAGAACGCGCTGTTCGACGATTTCCTGACGCCGCATTCGGTCTGCCGCCCGGTCCGCCCCAACGACACCGGCAATCTCTCTGCTACCGTCGCCATGGTGATCATGCAGCCCGACAAGGGCATCATGGAGGTCGCGCCGCTGCCCGCGCAGAACCGCGTCTTCACGAGATACAGCCTGACGGAGCAGCCCGTGACCATGGCCCGCGCCGCCGAATGACGCCTGACGACGCCGTCGGAACCACAAAAAACAGATGGGGACTGTGATGAACCGAACGCTGAAATCGACCCTGCTGACCGCCGGCCTTGCGCTGGCGGCCTTGCCGGGCATTGCCGAGGCCGCGACAACGCTGCGCGTGCAGCTGCGCGCCGACATCCGCTCGATCAACCCGGGCGTGAATCGCGACCACAACACCGACGGCATCGTTTTGCATATGGTCGAGGGCCTCGTCGCCTATGGCGAGGATGCCGAGCCCAAGCCGCTGCTGGCTGAGAAGGTCGCGATCTCCGAGGACGGCAAGACCTACAGCTTCACGCTGCGCAAGGGCGTCAAGTTCCATAACGGGGCCGACATGACCTCGGGCGACGTGGTCTGGAGCTGGAACCGCTACATGGATCCGAAGACGGACTGGCGCTGCCTATCCGAGTTCGACGGGCGTGGACTGGTCAAGGTCGAGAGCGTCACGGCTCCGGATGCCGGCACGGTCGTGTTCAAGCTCGACAAGCCGAGCGCGCTGTTCCTGAGCTCGCTCGCCCGCACCGATTGCGGCATGACGGGCGTGATGCACAAGGATTCGGTCAAAGCCGACGGGTCCTTCGACAAGCCGGTCGGGACCGGCCCGTTCAAGTTCGGCGAGTGGAAGCGCGGTGAAGTGATCCGGCTGGAGCGCTTTGCCGGCTACGCTGCCCTGCCCGGCAAGATCGATGGCCTCGCCGGCGCCAAGCGCCCGCTGGTCGACACCGTCGATTTCGTCGTTGTGCCCGATCTCGCCACCGCCAAGGCGGCGCTGCTGCGCGGCGACATCGATGTGCTCCCCGACGCAGCCAACGCCGACATCGCCGAGCTCAAGACGAACGACAAGGTCAAGCTCTCGGTCGTGTCCAGCATGGGCCTGGTCGGCCTGATCATCCAGACCCGCGATCCCGTGATGGGCAACGTCAAGCTGCGCCAGGCGATGGCTGCGGCGCTCGACATTCCGGAACTCGTCGCGGCCGTGACCGACGGCATCGGCGTGCCCAATGCCTCCATCGTGCCGACGCTGTCGGCCTATTACGGCCCGGTACAGAAGCAGGGCATCAAGCACGACGCCGCAGCCGCAAAGAAGCTGCTCGCGGAGTCCGGCTACAAGGGCGAGAAGATCGTCATGATGGCCAACAAGCGCTATCCGCAGAGCTTTGACGCCGCCGTGATCGCCCAGCAGATGCTGAAGACGGCAGGCTTCAACATCGAGATCGAGGTGCTCGAATGGGCGACCCAGCTCGACCGCTACAGCAAGGGCAACTACCAGGTTCAGGCCTTCCCCTATTCGGGGCGCCTCGATCCCGCGCTCAGCTTCGAGTCGGTCACCGGTCCGAAGGCGACCCAGCCGCGCAAGCTCTGGGACAATCCCGAGGTCCAGGCCCTGCTCGACAAGTCGATGGTCATCAGTGACAAGGCCCAGCGCCAGGCGATCTTCGACGAGCTGCACAAGCGCTTCATCGCAGATGTCCCGATGGTGATGCTCTATAACGGCATAGTTGGCGGGGCGGTGGCCAAGCGCGTCAGCGGCTACACCTCGTCGCTGACCTCGCTGCCGCGGCTCTGGGAAGTCTCGGTCGACTGAGGCGAGGCGCTGTCGGGCGCCGTGTCCCTGTCGATATGGCGATGGATCAGCCCCGACAGGGTCCCGGCGTCGCGAGCCCTGATAGCCGCGACCATTTCGTAATGGTCGCGGTCGCTCTCCAGCAGGGACTGGTGCGACGTCCAGACCGTCACGGCTGAACCGCGCGAGCGGTCCCGCAGGCCCCAGATCGTCTCCTCGATCACCGGGTTTCCGCAGAACGAATACATCAGCCGGTGAAAGCTGCGGTTGACCTCGCTCTGGCGGATGCGCGTGCTGTTGTGGATCGCATCCGTGAATGCCTGTGCGAGCTCATCCAGCCGCGCGATGCCGGCCGCATCGATTCCCTCGATGATGCCCGGCGCGGTCGCGGGCTCCAGGATCAGGCGGGTCTGCCGGATGGCGCGATAGGTCGCCATGTCGATCTGCGCGACGCGGTAGCCGCGATTGGGCACATGCTCGATCGTCTTGCGCACGGCCAGCTCGTCGAGCGCGCTGCGCACGTCGAAGCGGGTCGCCTTGAAGGTCTGCTCGAGATCGATCTGGCGCAGCCACTCGCCGGGTCGGAAGGCGCGCAGCTCGATGGCCTCGGCGATCTCGGCGGCGAGCGCGCGTTTCTGTTTCAGCTGGGATTTGGAACGGGTCGTCATGGGGCGTCCCTAGCAGATTTTGACGAATGCATCTGGAGTTGCGGCTCCCTCGATATCATGCAACATAATTGGCGCCAATTGATACGCCAATAGAAGGGCGCGTTTATGACCACGCCGTCAGCTACTGCCTCTGCGCAGCCGGAAGATTCCGCCGCCATCGCCCGCGCGCTCTACGACATGGGCCCGACGCCGGTGATTGCCTGCAAGGCCGATCCGCGCTTCAGCTATTGCCTCTACGTGCCCAAGACGCTCGGCAAGGGCGGCCAGGCTCCCGAGCTAGTCGTCGCCATGCACGGCACCGGCCGCGGCTTCACCGGCTATCGCGATGCCTTCGCGGAGTTCGGTCGCTGGAACAACTGCATCATCCTCGCCCCGCTGTTTCCGATCGGCGTGATGGGCGACGATAATCGCGACGGCTTCAAATACATGCGCGAAGGCACGGTCCGCTACGACCAGGTTCTGATCGCGATGGTCGATGAGGTGGCGCAGCGCTACGGCGCCAAGTTCGACCGCTTCGCGCTGTTCGGCTATTCCGGCGGCGGTCATTTCACCCACCGCTTCCTGATGCTCCAGCCGCAGCGGCTCTGGGCGGCCTCGATCGGCGCGCCGGGCTCGGTGACGCTGCTCGACCCGACCCGCGATTGGTGGGTCGGCACCCGCAACATGGCGGAGCTGTTCGGCGCGAGCCCCGATGTCGAGGCCATGCGCAAGGTGCCGGTGCAGATGATCGTCGGCGCGGCCGATCTCGAGACCTGGGAGATCACCCACAAGCCGGGTGGGCGCAACTGGATGCCTGACGCCAATCATGCCGGCGCCACGCGCCCCGAACGCCTCACGGCCCTGCGCGATTCCTTTGCCGAGGCGGGCATCGCGGCCCAGCTCGATCTGGTGCCCAACATGGCCCATGACGGGCTGCGGGCCGTCCCAAAGGTGCAGGACTTCTTCGCCGGCGTGCTCGCCGAGCGCCGCAAGACGACGGCCTGAGCACCGACCGTGACGTCCAACCAATCAGAAATCAGAGGGAATTTCGCAATGAAGCGCTTGCTTGTCTCCGCTGTCGCATTGGCAGCGTCTGTCGCTGGCCTGTCCGCTCCCGTCGCCGCCCAGTCCGTCACGGTGGCCGTGGCGGCCGATCTGCGCAGCAACAATCCCGGCGTCAATCGCGACGACAACACGGATGATTTCGCCCTGCAGATCGTAGAGGGCCTGGTCGCCTACCGCGAGGACGGCACGGTTGCGCCGCTGCTGGCGGAAACGGTCGAGACCTCGGCCGACGGCCGGACCTACACCTTCAAGCTGCGCGACGGCGTCACCTTCCACAACGGCGCTCCGCTGACCTCTGCGGACGTGCTGTGGAGCTGGAATCGCTACATGGACCCGAAGACCGACTGGCGCTGCCTCTCGGAATTCGACGGCCGCAGCGGCGTCAAGGTCGAGTCCGCCACGGCGCCCGACGCGAAGACCTTCGTGATGGTGATCAACAAGGCCAACGCGCTGTTCCTGGACTCGCTGGCGCGCACGGACTGCGCCATGGTCGGCATCACCCACAAGGATTCCGTCAAGGCCGACGGCAGCTGGGACAAGCCGATCGGCACCGGGCCGTTCAAGTTCGGTGAGTGGAAGCGCGGCGAATACTTCACCATGACCGCGTTTGACGGCTACAAGTCGCCCAAGGGCGACAAGGTCGACGGCTATGTCGGTTCCAAGCGCCCGCTGGTCAAGGATGTGAAGTTCCTGATCGTCAAGGACCCCGCGACGGTGAAGGCGGGCCTCACCTCCGGCGCCATCGACCTCTCCGAGATCCTGCCGAGCGACGTCGAGGAAGTCCGCAAGAACAGCAAGCTCGCCGTCGTCACCGCGCCGACGGCCACGCGCCACGCCTTGCTGATCCAGACGCGCGACCCGGTGATGAGCAACGTCAAGCTGCGCCAGGCCATTGCCGCCTCGCTCGACATGGACGAACTGGTCGCCTCGGCTTCCAACAACCTCGGCGCGCCGAATGCGTCCTTCATCTATTCGCGCTCGGCCTATTTCAGCGACGTCCAGAAGAAGGGCTTCAGCTACGATCCGGCGCGCGCCAAGGCCCTCCTCAAGGAGGCCGGCTACAAGGGCGAGAAGATCTCCCTGATCGCCAACAAGCGCCCCACCGTCCCGAGCTTCCCGACAGCCGTTGTCGCCCAGGCGATGATGCAGGCCGCAGGCATCAATGCCGAGATCGAGGTGCTCGACTGGGCCACCCAGCTCGACCGCTACAGCAAGGGCAACTTCCAGATGCAGTCCTTCTCGTACTCCGCCCGCTTCGACCCCGCGCTGGGCCTCGAGCAGTTCGCGGGTCCCAAGGACAAGCAGCCGCGCAAGGTCTGGGATGATCCGGAAGCACAGGCGCTGATCGACAAGTCCATGGAGATTGCCGACAAGGCGGAGCGCCAGAAGCTGTTCGACACGCTCCACACCAAGATGATCGCCGATGTGCCGCTGATCTTCACCTTCAACGGCGTCGACGCGATCGCCCATAACAAGCGCGTGGTCGGCTTCAAGCCGTGGCAGTCCAAGCTGCGGATGTGGGAAGTCACCGCCAACTGAGCCTCCCGGCACAACCCTAGGACCGGAGACAATCCGATGCTGCGCTTCACGGCGACCCGGATCGCCATGGCACTGCCAACGCTGCTGATCGTGGCGGTGGCGGTGTTCGGGCTGATCCGACTGATCCCGGGCGATCCGGCCGCGCTGATGCTGGGCGATCTCGCGACGCCAGCTAGCCTGGCCGACCTGCGCGCCCGGCTCGGGCTCGACCAGAGCCTGCCGGTGCAGTTCGGCATCTGGTTCGGCAACCTGCTGAGGGGCGATCTCGGCTACTCCATCAACTCGCAGGAGGCGGTGCTGCCGCTGATCCTGTCGCGGTTCTGGATCAGCGCCCAGATCGTGCTGGTCGCGGTGCTGCTGGCGAGCCTGGTCGCCGTTCCAGCCGGCGTCATCGCCGCCTGGAAGCAGGATTCGGCCCTCGATCTCGGGCTGGTGTCGACCGCGACGCTGCTGCTCTCGATCCCGACCTTCTGGCTAGGCCTGCTGCTGCTCCTGTTCTTCGGGCTCAAGCTCGGCTGGCTGCCGGTGGTCGGCTATGTCTCGATCGGGGACGATCCCTGGCGCGGCCTGCTCTACCTCGTCATGCCGATCCTGACGCTGTTCCTGCACGAGATCGGCGTGATCCTGCGCATGGCGCGCGCCTCGACGCTGGAGGTGATGCGGCTCGACTACATCACCCATGCCCGCGCCAAGGGGCTTTCGGAGATGGCGGTGCTCTGGCGCCACGCCTTCAAGAATGCCTTCGGGCCGACCTGGACGCTGATCGGCCTCGTGCTCGGCAATCTCCTTGGCGGCATCGCCGTCGTCGAGACGGTCTTCACCATTCCGGGCCTGGGCCGGCTGCTGGTCGATTCGATCTTCGCCCGCGACTACCCGGTGATCCAGGGCTGCATGCTCTTCGTCGCATTCATCTACGTGCTGGTGAACCTCGTGATCGACCTTTGCTATCCCGTCTTCGACCCGAGGGTGACGGCAGAATGAAACTCCCTGCTCCCAACGCGCTGGTCGGCGGCGCACTCATCGGAACCCTGCTGGCCGTGGCGGGCGTCGGCGCCCTCTGGACGCCCTACGATCCCCTGAAGCTGTCCTTCCGCTACAAGCTCGCCCCGCCCTCGTCGATGTACTGGCTGGGCACCGACGAGTTCGGCCGCGACGTGCTCTCGCGCCTGATGGCAGGCGCTGCGACCTCGGTCTGGATCAGCATCCTCACCGTGGCGCTGGCGGTGGTGATGGGCACCCTCATCGGCCTGTTCTCCGGCTACATGCGGGGCTGGGTCGACCGCGTCATCATGGCCTTCAACGACGCACTGCTGGCTTTCCCCGGCATCCTGCTGGCGCTGGGCCTGCTGGCGGTGGTCGGGGCCAACAAATACGGCATCATCGTCGCGCTCGGCATCGCCTATACGCCGTCCGTGGCGCGCATCGTGCGTGGCACCGTGCTGTCGTTGCGCGAGAAGGAGTTCATCGCGGCCTCGCGGGTCATGGGCAATTCCGAGGCCTTCACCATGGCTCGCCACATCCTGCCCAACTGCATCGCGCCGCTGACCGTTCTGGCGACGTCGATGTTCGGCTATGTGCTGCTCGCCGAGAGCGCGCTCTCCTTCCTCGGTCTTGGCGTGCCGCCGCCGGCGCCGACCTGGGGCAATATGCTGGCCGGTGCGCGGCCCTATATCGGCCAGGCCATGTGGCTCGGCATCTTCCCGGGCCTGTGCATCTCGCTGACGCTGCTCGGCATCAACCTGCTCGGCGACGCGGTGCGCGACCGGCTCGACCCACGGATGAAGGGCCTGCGATGAGCGCCGAAATCTCTGCCGCCGGCGCAGCCCCGCTGCTGGATGTCTCACGCCTGAGCCTGCGGATCGGTGCCTCGGGGCGCACCGTTGTCAACGCGGTCAGCTTCTCCGTCTTTCCAGGCGAGATCGTCGGCATCGTCGGCGAGTCCGGGTCCGGCAAGACCCTGGCGGCGCGTGCGGTGATGGGCTTCATCCCGCCCGCCGTCAGGCTGGTCGGCGGCACCATCAGCTTCGACGGCACCGACGTCATGTCGATGCCGGCCAAGCAGCTGCGTGCAATGCGCGGTGCCCGCGTCGGCATGGTCTTCCAGGAGCCGATGACCTCGCTCAACCCCTCGATGCTGATCGGCAGGCAGCTCGACGAGGGGCTTGCCCTGCATCGTCGCGGTCTCGACGCGCAAGCACGCCGCGCCCTGATCCTCGACATGCTCAAGCGCATCGGCCTGCGCGACCCCGAGGGCGCGCTCACCGCCTATCCGCACCAGTTCTCCGGCGGCATGCGCCAGCGCATCATGCTGGCCTCGGTGATGCTGCTGAAGCCGGCGCTGCTGATCGCCGACGAGCCGACCACGGCGCTCGACGCGGTGGTCCAGCGCGACGTGATGGAGCTGATGGTCGACCTGACCAAGGCCAACAACACCGCCGTGCTGCTGATCTCGCATGATCTCGGCATGGTCGCGCGCTATTGCAGCCGCATCGTCGTGATGTCGCAAGGCGATGTCGTCGAGCAGGGCACGGCCGACGACATCCTGGCGCGGCCGCAGCACCCGTATACCCGCAAGCTCCTGGCGGCGATGCCGCAGCGCCTGCCTGCCCGCGATCTGCCCGAGGCCCCGACCCCGATCGTGGCCGTGCGCGGTCTCGTCGTCGACTATCCCGGCAAGCAGGGCTTCTTTCGCAAGGAGGCGCCCAAGCGTGCGCTGCACGGCATCAGCCTTGAGGTCCAGCCCGGCCAGGTCGTCGCGGTCGTCGGCGGCTCGGGCTCCGGCAAGACCACGCTGGGCCAGACCATCGCCGGGCTGCTGAAGCCCAGCGGCGGCGACATCCTGTTCAACGGCAAGCCGATCTTCCGGAGCGAGACCGCTTACTGGGACTACCGGCTGAACTGCCAGATGGTGTTCCAGGACCCGTATTCCTCGCTCGATCCGCGCATGAAGATCGGCGAGCTCGTGGCCGAGCCGCTGCGGCTGGTCCCCGGGATGAGCGCCGCCGACAAGAAGGCGCGCGTGGCCGAGGTCCTGGCCGAGGTCGGCCTCGCCGACGGCTTTTCGGAGCGCTATCCGCACGAGTTGTCGGGCGGGCAGCGCCAGCGCATCGCGATCGCCCGCGCCGTGGTGCGCAGGCCGTCCTTCGTCATCGCCGACGAGCCGGTGTCGGCGCTCGACGTCACGGTGCGCGCGCAGGTGCTCGAGCTCTTCGCCGAACTCCAGCGCAAGCACGGCTTCTCCTGCCTGTTCATCAGCCATGATCTCGGCGTGGTCGAGCAGGTCGCCGACCGCGTCGTGGTGATGCATGAGGGTCATATCGTCGAGGAGGGTCCGCGCGACCAGATCTTCGACGACCCCCAGCACCCCTACACCCGAAAATTGCTCTCCGCCGTCCCAGGGCTGGAAAGCACGCCCGATGGTGGCGTGCGCCTGTTCTGGCGCCTGGGCGAGCCCGATGTGGTCATGCCGGAATCGGGTTGACGACCTGCCACGTCAGGGTCGGGCTCGACCCGACCATCCCGGAAACCAGTGTCATCTCGTCATGAGATTCTCGGGTCTCCGCTGCGCTCCGCCCGAGAATGACGCGACCGAATGCCAGAGGCTACCCCATGAAGAACGGAATGATCGTCGCGCCGCAGCCGGAAGCCGTCGAGGCCGGGGCTGCCGTTCTGGAACGCGGCGGCAATGCAGTCGACGCCGCTATCGCCTGCGCCTTCATGCAGGGCGTGGTCGATCCCTTGATGTCGGGTATCGGCGGCTTCGGCTCGATGCAGCTCTACATGCCCGGCCGCGGCGTCCACGAGATCGTCGAGTTCTATGCAAAGGCCTCGCTCTCGGCGACTGCGGACATGTGGCTCGACAAGCTCACGGGCCAGTCGCGCGACGGCTTTGC
This sequence comes from Allobosea sp. P1_B10, assembly GCF_056406735.1. NCBI lineage: Bacteria > Pseudomonadati > Pseudomonadota > Alphaproteobacteria > Hyphomicrobiales > Alloboseaceae > Allobosea > Allobosea sp. P1_B10. Next base: position 63,538 of record NZ_JBFTZP010000003.1, read on the forward strand.
CTTCCTGCTCGAGGGCGGCATCAGCGAATTCGGCCATCTCGCCGCCTGCACGCCGGGCAGCGTCAAGGGCTATGACTTCGCGCTCTCGCGCTACGGCACGATGGACTGGGCCGATGTGATCGCACCTGCGATCGCCCAAGCCCGCTCGGGCGTGATGGTGCGCCCGCACATGCACTGGTTCTGGTCGCAGGACCAGAAGGGCTCGGGCCAGGTCAATACCGCCGACAAGCTGCGCTACAGCAAGACCGGCAGCGATCTCTATTTCCGTCCCGATGGCAGCCTGAAGCGGCCCGGCGACATTATCGTCAACGCCGACATGGCCAATACGCTGGAGCGACTCGCCAAGGGCGGCGCCGACCTGTTCTACAAGGGCGAATTGGCGCAGCAGATCGCAGCCGACTTCGCCGCCCATGGCGGCCTGATCTCGGAGCGCGATCTCGCCAGCTACGAACTCTCGATCGCCCAGCCGATATGGGGCGAGTATCGTGGCCACCGCATCTCGACCAGCCCGCCGCCCGCCAGCGGCATGCTGATGCTCCAGATCCTCAACATGCTGGAGAACTTCGACATCGGCGCGCTGACCCATGGCGGCGTCGAGCATATCCGCCTGCTGGCCGAGGCGATGAAGCGGATGACGATCGACAAGGACCAGCACATGGGCGATCCCGCTTATGTCGACGTGCCCGTCGAGCGGCTGCTCTCCAAGGAGCACGCCGCCGCCCAGGCCGACAGCATCCGGCGCGGCGAACGCGCCGATGTGCGCCGCCTGGAGCGCTCCTCCTCGCGCGAGACCACGCACATCTCGGTGGTCGATGCCCAAGGCAATGCGGTCGCTCTGACCCATACGTTGGGCTCGCCCTCAGGTGCGATCACCGACGGTCTCGGCTTCATGTACAACGGCACGATGAGCCGCTTCGATCCGCGCCCGGGCCGGGCCGCCTCGATCGCTCCGGGCAAGCGCCGCGCCTCATCGGCTGCGCCGACGATCGTCTTCAAGGACGAGAAGCCCTTCATCGTGATGGGTGCGCCGGGCGGCAGTTTTATCGCGCCCGCGATGGCGCAGGGCATCATGAACGTGATCGATTTCGAGATGTCGATGCTGGAGGCCGTCGCTGCGCCGCGCATCGTCGCGGTCTCGAACGCGATCGACATCTCCAACCGCATCCGCCGCAGCGTCAGCGACGAGCTCACGGCGCAGGGCTACGACATCAAGCGCTCGGCCCAGAGCTATCCCTTCGCGGCACTGCACGGCATCCGCATTGATGACGGGCGCTGTTCGGGCGGCGCCGATCCGCAGCGCGACGGCATGGCGATCTCAGTCCCGGCGAGCTGAGGGCTACTTCAGCGCTGCCACGATCAGCAGGAAGACCAGGAGCAAGGCGATCTGCTTCAGGCTCCAGTTGACCCTGCGCAGCATCTCGCTGACGGGTTCTGTCGGCTCTTCGCCGTCCGGGGCAGGCTCGGGCGTCGTGAACTCCGGGGCGGCGCCCCACTCGATCCGCTCGGCGAGCCCGCGCGCAGGCGTGCTGCCGTCGCCGTCCGGCTCCGGCCCCAGGCGCCAGGTCACCGGTCGGTCGGACGGCGCGTCGCGCTCGGCCTCGTCGAGCCAGAGATTGGTGGTGGCGGTGACGCCGAGGCGTCCGGCGCGGCCGCCCTCGACGTCCCGCCGGAGATCCGCAAATATATCCGCCGGCAACCACAGCGTCGCGTGGAACTCCAGCTCCTCCCCACCATGGGCGAGCACCAGCAGGATGCGCGAAGCCGTGCCGCCCGCAGGCAGCGGCCTGACCGTCAGCGGGATTTCGCTTGCATGTTCCGCAAGGCCTGCACGGCTGAGCCCGTCATCTGGCAGCCAGCCACGCCCCGCGATGCGGGTGTCGCTAGCGAAGGCGCCTTCGCGCAGCGCATAGCCGGAGAGCACCTCGAGCCCGATCGCCTCCAGCTTCAGCCGGCGCCCGGGATCCTGGACAAAGCGGGTCGCGAGGCCGGCAATGCTCATCTTGCCGTCACTTTGAGAGACGCGCTGCGGTGTCGACGAATCCATGGGCCCCCACGCCGGTTTCCGGGCGGACGATAGCAGGTCGGCTCGCCGGCGCCAGTCGGGAGCGACGCAGACGCTCGTGCCGGTTCCTGACATAACGGTGCGCCCCGCCACCGCTATGGTGCCTGCGAACCAGGGAGAGCCCGGATGTCGGACGAACTCGTTTTGTATACCCACCCGCAGTCGCGCGGACGCATCGCGCGCTGGATGCTGGAAGAGGTCGGCCAGCCCTACAGGGCGGAGATCGTGGGTTTCGGCCCGCCGATGAAAGGCGACTATCGCGCGATCAACCCGATGGGCAAGGTCCCGGCGATCACGCATGGCGAGACGGTCGTGACCGAATGCGCCGCGATCTGCGCCTATCTCGCCGATGCCTTCCCGCAGGCCGGCCTGGCCCCGGAGCCGACGAGCCGCCTGCGCGCGCCCTATTATCGCTGGATGTTCTTCGCGGCGGGGCCGGTCGAGGCGGCGGTGACCAACCGGGCGCTCGGCGTCACGGTCTCTCCCGAGCGCGAGCGCATGGTCGGCTACGGCAATTTCGGCATGGTCATGGACGCCCTCGAAGGCGCGGTCACGTCCGGCGAGTATATCCTGGGCGACAGATTCAGCGCGGCCGATGTCTATCTGGGCTCGCAGGTCCTGTGGGGGCTGCAGTTCGGCTCGATCGAGAAGCGGCCGGCCTTCGAGGCCTATGGCAAGCGTCTGGCCGCCCGGCCGGCAGCGCTGCGGGCCAATGCCATAGACGACGAACTCGTAGCCCGGCATCAGCCGTCCTGAACCCGGGCCGCGTCCCGTCTGACGCATGACGCGCTGCAGCAAGCTCGGGTTGTCGTGCGTTTTCGGAGCACCTAGACATGATGGCAGGGGCGTTTTCTTTCACCTCCGCCATCGCGCGGGGCGTGCCCGCACAGGCTGACATGACCGAGACCGCAGACTCCACGAAGCCGCGCCACGGCATGAAATTCCGTTCATTCGTGGCCTTGACCGCGGCCATGATGGCGGTGAACGCGCTCGCGATCGACTCGATGCTGCCCGCACTCCCCGAGATCGGCGAGGCGCTCGGCATCGTCGAAGCCAATCAGCGGCAATGGATCGTCACCGCCTATCTGCTCGGCTTCGGTGTGGCGCAGATCGTCTACGGTACGCTGTCGGACCGTTTCGGCCGTCGGCCGGTGCTGCTTCTGGGGCTCGGCTTCTATGTCATAGCCAGCGTCGCGGCGGCGTTTGCCGGTTCCTTCGAGCTGATGATGTGGGCGCGCGTGATGCAGGGCGTCGGGGCGGCTGCGACACGGGTGCTCGCGGTCTCGATCGTGCGCGACTGCTATTCCGGCCGCGACATGGCGCGCGTGATGTCGCTCGCCATGATCGTCTTCCTCGCGGTTCCGATCCTGGCGCCGTCCATCGGCCAGGCGATCCTCTGGGTCGCGCCGTGGCGCTGGATTTTTGGCGTGCTGACGATCTTTGGCGCGTCGGTCCTGATCTGGGCGGGCCTGCGCCTGCCCGAGACGCTGCATGAGGAGGATCGCAAGCCGATCGAGTTCCACAGCGTCGTCGCAGCCTTCCGGACGACGCTGACGACCCGCCTGGCGGTCGGCTACATGCTCGCGATGGCCTTCGTGCTCGGGGGGCTGTTCGGCTTCATCAACTCGGCCCAGCAGATCTTTGGCGATGTCTTCGCCGCGCCCGAACTGTTCACCACCGTCTTCGCGCTGATCGCAGGGTTCATGGCGGTCGCCTCGCTGGTGAACTCGCGGATCGTCGGGCGACTGGGCATGCGCAGGGTCTCCCATACCGCTCTGCTCGGCTATATCGCCTTCACCAGCGTTCATGCGCTGATCGCGATCACCGGACATGAGACGATCTGGATCTTTGCTGCCTTCCAGGGCGCCGCGATGTTCTGCTTCGGCCTGCTCGCCCCGAACTTCGGCGCCATGGCGATGGATCCGCTCGGCCATGTCGCGGGCACGGCATCCTCGGTGCAGGGTTTTGTCACCACCGTCCTGGGCGCGCTGCTGGGTTTCTTTATCGGCCAGCATTTCGACGGCACGGTCGTGCCGCTCACGCTCGGCTTCTCGCTGTGCGGGCTGGTCGCGCTGGGGATCGTGCTGGTGGTGGAAAAGGGCCGGCTGTTCAGGCCGGCGCCAGGCCGCAGCTAGCGGGGCAGTTTGTAGCGGGCTGGCTTTGCATGCGAAGCGCGGGACGGGGGCTTTCCGGACAACCGGTCTAAGCCTTTAGTCTATCCTGCACTTCGACCGCCGCCTCGATGGCGACGGGTATGCCGGGAATCGTCTTCAGTCCGGTGGAGATCGATAGAGATTCGCATTGGCTCGGGAAGCGACGCCGCCGATCGGCCTCCCGCATTCGGCATTTATCAGGCGGTCTTGAGATTGACCGCCGAGGACTTGCCGGTCTTGCGATCGGCTTCGAGATCGTAGCTGATCTTCTGGCCCTCGTTCAGGCCGCGCATGCCGGAACGCTCGACTGCGCTGATATGTACGAACACATCGCTGCCGCCCTGGTCAGGCGTGATGAATCCGTAGCCCTTGGTTTCATTGAACCATTTCACGGTACCCGTGCTCACGTGCTCTTCCTTTTAGTCTCTGTTCAGGCCGGCACATGCCGGCCGGGCGCTAGTGTATGGGGCAAAACGTCTCGGTTGCAATGATGCGGCGCACAATGGTCCGACCAACGACCTGCCGATGACCCAACCGCAGCCCTGACCCGAGCGCGCGGACCCTTGCCCCCGGCGCGCGGCTCCCGCATGAACGGGAGCACGATCACGAGGGATGCCCGCCATGACGAACTACACCATCAATCCGCCCGCCATCACCGCGGTTCCGGTCGCCGGCGGCGGGCTCTTCCCGGTGCGGCGCGTCTTCTGCGTCGGGCGCAACTACGCTGAACATACCCGCGAGATGGGCGGAGATCCCGACCGCGAGGAGCCGTTCTTCTTCATGAAGCCTGCCGACGCCCTGCTGATCAATGGCGGCGACATGCCCTATCCCCCGAAGACCAGCGACCTGCATCACGAGATGGAACTGGTCATCGCGATCGGCACCGGCGGCCACGACATCCCGGAATCCGAGGCGCTGGCCCATGTCTACGGCTATGCGGCCGGGCTCGACATGACCCGCCGCGACCTCCAGGGCGCCGCCAAGAAGGCCGGCAAGCCCTGGGACATGGGCAAGGGCTTCGATTTTTCCGCGCCGATCGGCGAGATCACGCCCGCCAGCCATGCCGGCCACCCGACGGCAGGCAAGATCGAGCTTGTCGTCAATGGCGTCACCCGGCAGAGCTCGGACCTCGCCAAGATGATCTGGAACGTACCGGAGACGATCGCCTACCTGTCGGGCCTGGTCACGCTCGCGCCCGGCGACCTGATCTTTAGCGGTACCCCCGAAGGGGTCGCCGCCGTGGTTAGTGGCGATGTGCTCGAAGGCGAGATCGCCGGCATCGGCAGCGTCCGCACCCGTATCGTCTGAAAACAACACCGAGGATTGCAGATTATGCGCCTGACACCCGACGCCAGCGGCGTCTTCCCGATCGCGCCGACGCCGTTCAACCCGGATGGGTCGGTCGACTGGACCTCAACCGAAAAGCTGTTCGCCTATTACGACGCCATCGGCTCGAACGGCACCACTGTGCTCGGCATCATGGGCGAGGCCCCTAAGCTCGAGCCCGAGGAATCGATCGGCATCGTCAAGCGCGCGGTTGCCGGCATGCCCGGCAAGGCCGTGATCGTCGGCGTCTCGGCGCCGGGCTTTGCCGCCATGCGCTCGCTGGCGCGCCAGTCGATGGAGCTTGGCGCGGCCGCCGTCATGATCGCGCCGCCGCCCTCGCTGCGCACCGACGACCAGATCACCGGCTATTACGCGCAGGCGATCGAGGCGATCGGCTCCGATATCCCCTTCGTGATCCAGGACTATCCGCTGACGCTCTCGGTCATCATGACCCCGGCCGTAATCCGCAAGATCGTCATGGACAACCCGTCCTGCGTGATGCTGAAGCACGAGGACTGGCCGGGTCTGGAGAAGATCTCGACGCTGCGGAAATTCCAGACCGAGGGCTCGCTGCGGCCGATCTCGATCCTCACCGGCAATGGCGGCCTCTTCCTCGATTTCGAGATGGAGCGCGGCGCTGACGGCGCTATGACGGGCTATGCCTTCCCGGAATTGCTGATCGACGTGGTCAGCCTGCAGAAGGCCGGCAAGCGCGATGAGGCGCATGACATCTTCGACGCGCATCTGCCGCTGATGCGCTACGAGCAGCAGCAGGGCGTCGGCCTCGCCGTGCGCAAATACACCATGATGAAGCGCGGCATCCTGGCCAGCGACGCCCAGCGCAAGCCGGGCCCGGGCCTGACCGCCGCCGCCAAGGCCGAGGTCGATTACCTCCTGTCGCGCGTCGCCAGGCACGATCCGCGCGCGAAAATCTGAGCGAGATCGTCGTTCCGGGTTCGCCTTTATGCGGCGCCCCGGAACGACGGTTGAAGCTCAGGACGAAGCGAGCCAGCCCTCGATGCCTGAAGCGGCAGCCACGCCCGTGGCAAAGCTGGCCTGGAGCAGGTAGCCGCCGGTCGGCGCCTCCCAGTCCAGCATCTCGCCGGCAACGAACACGCCGGGCAGCTTTTTCAGCATGAAGCCTGCGTCGACCTCGGCGCCTACGATGCCGCCTGCGGTCGAGATCGCGCGCGCGATCGGCGCCATCCCGGTCAGAAGCAGCGGCACGGACTTGATCAGGCCTGCAAGCGCTGCGGGATCCTGCGGCAGATCGGCGCCAGCGCTCTCGCGCATCACGGCGATCGCAGCCGGCGCAAGCCCGGCCGCCTTGCGCAGATGGTTGCTCAGCGTCTCGCCCTTGCGGCGGTTTGCAAGCCGCTCCACCAGCCGGCCGGTCTCGATGTCGGGACGCAGGTCGAGCGTGATCGCCGCCTTGCCGTCTCGCATGACCGTCTCGCGCAGCGGCCCAGACAACGCATAGACCGCGCCACCCTCGATGCCGTCGGCGTCGATCATCGCCTCGCCGGTGGCCTGCCGCTCGCCATGGCGGATCACGACGCGCTTCAGAGGCGCCCCGGCAAAGCGTTCGCGCATGATCGGCGACCAGTCGACCGTAAAGCCGCCATTGGCCGGCAGCAGCGGCGCGATCTCGACGCCGCGACCGGCGAGCACCGGCGCCCAGCCGCCATCCGAGCCGAGCCTTGGCCAACTCGCGCCGCCCAATGCCAGCAGGGTCGCGTCGGGGCGCAGGCTCTCGATGGCCCCGTCGCGTGTCTGGAAGGCGAGGGCGCCGTCAGCATCCCAGCCGGTCCAGAGCCGGCCGGCGGCGAGCGTGACGCCCAGCGCCTGCAGCCGCTGCAGCCAGGCGCGCAGCAAGGGCGAGGCCTTCATCGCCTCGGGAAAGACGCGCCCGCTCGTGCCGACGAAGCTTTGGGCGCCGAGCTCATCGGCCCAGGCGCGCATCGCGTCGGGCGGGAAGGCGCGGATCGCCGGTTCCAGCCAATCCTGCGCCGCGCGATAGCGCGTCAGGAACAGGTCGAGCGGTTCGGAATGGGTCAGGTTGAGGCCACCGCGGCCCGCAAGCAGGAATTTGCGCGCTGGCGAGGGCATGCGGTCGTAGATCGTGACGCGATGGCCGGCCTGCGCCAGCCGTTCTGCGGCGATCAGGCCAGAGGGGCCTGCGCCGATGATGGCAATGGGCTTGCTCGACATGTTGTCCTTTCACGCCATGCCGCGACGGCCGGGGCGTACTCCGTTGATTGGGCGCGCAGCGATCCAGCCCGTAGCGCGCTACGTGTCCTGGGTTGCTTCGCTTCGCTCGCAATGACGATCTAGTCTCTCACGCGCTGCGGCGGAACCCTTCGGGGCAGGAACAGGACGATCAATGCCGACCTTTGCCGCTTATGTTGCCGCTGCCCTATTCGAGATCGCCGGCTGTTTCGCCTTCTGGGGCTGGTTCAGGCTCGCCAAGCCGATCTGGTGGCTGGTGCCGGGCCTTGCGTCCCTCGCGATCTTCGCCTGGCTGCTGACATTGGTCGAGAGCGCCGCGGCAGGCCGCGCCTACGCCGCCTATGGCGGCATCTACATCGCGGCGTCGCTGGGCTGGCTCTGGGCGGTCGAGGGTTTTCGCCCCGACCGCTGGGACGTTGCCGGTGGACTGGTCTGCCTGCTCGGCGCGACGATCATCATCGCGGCGCCACGCTGATGCCGAGGGCGACGGCTTACTGCGTCGCGGGCGGGTTCAGCGGCAGTGGTTTTGGCGCTGCGGGCCGTGGCCGGGGCTTTGCCGCGAGCTTGGGGTCGCTGGTGATGCCGAGCCGCGCCCGCAGCGAAGCCGCCTTTGCTTCCGTGACCCTGGCGCCGCAGAAGCCGAACTGACCCTCGCGCTGGAACTCGCGGCATGTCAGTTCGCGCTCGGCGGAGAAGCCGGCCTGCTCGCGGGCGATGATCCGCTGCTCGACGGCATCGGCCTTGGCGGTCAGGACCCTGTAGCCCTCGCGCACCGCGCGCTCGGCCGTCCCGCGCGCCTTCTCGATCTCCCGGGCATGCGTGGCGAGCGTGCGCGAATCGGGCCCCCACAGGCCGCGCGGCTCGATCCGGCACTGGGCGGCCTCCACGACGCAAGGCGCGGTCGGCTCGACGACCAGCATGGCGCCGTCGAGCACGTCGAACACGATCGGGCAGATCGAGGCCTCGAGCTTGTAGCGTGGCACTCCGGCGGGGCGGCCGAGCGCAGTCACCGGCAGGGGAGCGTCGCCGAAGGAGATGGCGCAGGGCTCGACCAGGTTGCTGGCCTGAAAGCCCTCCGCCTTGAGCTTGAGGCCGTATCCCGTCGCGGTCTTCTCGAACACGGCCTCGCCGAAGCCGCCATTGCGCCGCAGGACGCGCCCGGTGATGGCGTCCTCGCCCGCGACCTTGATCGACGGCATGGAGGGTTGACGCGGCGCTGCGGGGGCGGTCGGGGCGCCGCCCTGGGGCAATGCCTGCGGCGCGCCGGTCTGGTTGAAGGGCTGCGCGCCGGGCAGTTGCAGAGGCTGGGCGCGAGGCGTCGTCGTGGCGCCGGCCAGGGCCAGCCACGCAAGACAACAGACAAGGCGCAGGTTTCGGTTCACGGCTCGGTCCCGGCAGGGCTTGGTATCATAGGCGCGTGTCGCGAAAACCTGACGATAAAGGCGTATCGGCCCCACGAAAGCTTCGCCACGTCCCTCCTGCATGAGATTTCGCGCGAGGCCGCGCAAGGACACAAGCGCAACACTGCGCCGCGAATTGTCGCCGCGCCCGCAATCCCGGGCGATTGCGGACTACGATCGTTGCTTAATCGGCTGTTCTGTCTTGCAAGGGCGGGAACACCCTCCCTATATACGCCGCCAAGAGGCGGTTTGACGACCGCTCGACGTGGAATGCCGGATCCGTTCGCCGCATTAGGCGGGGGCGGGTCGGTCCATGGGCCGGCAGGCGGCGCCCGAACGCGGCGCAGGTCGGCGATCTGCTCAATTTAAAAGGGATCCCCTCCATGGGTAAAGTTATCGGTATCGACCTCGGCACGACCAATTCCTGCGTCGCGGTCATGGAAGGCTCGACCCCCAAGGTCATCGAGAATTCCGAAGGCGCCCGTACCACTCCGTCGATCGTCGCGATCACGGATGATGGCGAGCGTCTCGTCGGTCAGCCGGCCAAGCGCCAGGCCGTGACCAACCCCGAGCGCACCTTCTTCGCGATCAAGCGCCTGATCGGTCGGACCTTCGACGATCCGATGACGCAGAAGGACATGCATCTCGTCCCCTACAAGATCAAGAAAGCCTCGACCGGCGACGCCTGGGTCGAAGCCGATGGCACCGACTATTCGCCGTCGCAGATCTCCGCCTTCACCCTGACCAAGATGAAAGAGACGGCCGAGGCTTATCTCGGCCAGCCTGTGACGCAGGCCGTCATCACGGTCCCCGCCTATTTCAATGACGCCCAGCGCCAGGCGACCAAGGATGCCGGCCGCATCGCCGGACTCGAGGTGCTGCGCATCATCAACGAGCCCACCGCGGCGGCCCTCGCCTATGGCCTCGACAAGAAGCATGCCGGCACGATCGCGGTCTATGACCTCGGCGGCGGCACCTTCGACGTCTCGATCCTGGAGATCGGCGATGGCGTCTTCGAGGTGAAGTCGACGAATGGCGACACCTTCCTCGGCGGCGAAGACTTCGACATGCGCCTGGTCGAATACCTCGCGGACGAGTTCAAGCGCGAGCAGGGCATCGACCTGAAGAAGGACAAGCTTGCCCTTCAGCGCCTGAAGGAAGCTGCGGAAAAGGCAAAGATCGAGCTCTCGACCACGGCCCAGACCGAAATCAACCTGCCCTACATCACGGCCGATGCCTCGGGCCCGAAGCATCTCGCCATCAAGCTGTCGCGCGCCAAGTTCGAGAGCCTGGTCGACGATCTCATCCAGCGCACGATCGAGCCCTGCCGCAAGGCGCTCAAGGATGCCGGCCTTTCGGCCGGGCAGATCGACGAAGTGGTCCTGGTCGGCGGCATGACCCGCATGCCCAAGGTCCAGGAAGTCGTGAAGCAGTTCTTCGGCAAGGAGCCCCATAAGGGCGTCAACCCCGATGAGGTCGTCGCCATCGGCGCCGCGGTCCAGGCCGGCGTGCTCCAGGGCGACGTCAAGGACGTGCTGCTGCTCGACGTGACCCCGCTGTCGCTCGGCATCGAGACGCTGGGTGGCGTGTTCACGCGCTTGATCGACCGCAACACCACGATCCCGACCAAGAAGAGCCAGGTCTTCTCGACTGCCGAGGACAATCAGCAGGCCGTGACGATCCGCGTCTTCCAGGGCGAGCGTGAAATGGCGGCCGACAACAAGATGCTCGGCCAGTTCGATCTGATGGGCATCCCGCCGTCCCCGCGCGGCATGCCGCAGATCGAGGTGACCTTCGACATCGACGCCAACGGCATCGTCTCCGTGACGGCCAAGGACAAGGCCACCAACAAGGAGCAGCAGATCCGCATCCAGGCCTCTGGTGGACTGTCTGACGCCGACATCGACAAGATGGTCAAGGACGCCGAGGCGAACGCCGCCGAGGACAAGAAGCGTCGCGAGCTCGTCGAGGCGAAGAACCAGGGCGAGAGCCTGATGCACTCGACCGAGAAGTCGTTGAAGGACTATGGCGACAAGGTTTCGGCTGCCGACAAGTCGGCGATCGAGACCGCTCTCGAGGCGCTCAAGGCCTCGCTGGCCGAGGACAACGCCGAGACCATCACCGCTCGCACCACAGACCTGATGCAGGCGTCGATGAAGCTTGGCGAGGCCATGTATGCGGCCAGCCAGGCCGAGGGCGCCACGGCGGAAGCCGGCGCCGAAGATGCTGAAGCCGCGAAGGACGACGTCATCGACGCCGACTTCAAGGACGTCAGCGACGACAAGGGTGACAAGAAGAAGAGCGCCTGAGCGCGCTCGGCTTCGACCACTGCGTCATGGCCGGGGGTGACCCGGCCATCTCGTTACTGGAAGGCCTCGTGGAGGCAAATCTCGCTGTCCGCGTGACATGGCCGGGTCGAACCCGGCCATGATGCGTCTGGAAAGCGAAGGGGCGGCTGTTTGATGTCCAAGCGCGACTATTACGAGATCCTCGGCGTTTCCAAGACGGCCAGCGATGCGGAGCTGAAAAGCGCGTTCCGCAAGCTCGCCATGGGCTGCCACCCGGACCGCCACCCCGGCGACAAGGGTGCGGAGGCCAAATTCAAGGAGCTGAACGAGGCCTATCAGATCCTGTCCGACGAGCAGAAGCGCGGCGCTTACGATCGCTACGGCCATGCCGCCTTCGAGAATGGCGGCGGCGGCAGCCAGCAGGGTCCGGAATTCTCCGACTTCATGTCGGATATCTTCGATTCATTCTTCGGCGATGCGCGCGGCGGTGGTCGTGGCGGCCCCCGCGCTGCCAATGGCCGCGAGCGCGGCGCCGATCTGCGCTATAATCTCGAGATCGGTCTCGAGGACGCGTTCGCGGGCAAGAACGCCTCGATCCGCGTGCCGACCTCGATCGCCTGCGAAGTCTGCTCCGGCAGCGGCGCCAAGCCTGGCTCCAAGTCGCGGCAATGCCCGACCTGCGGTGGCCATGGCCGTGTCCGCGCCAACCAGGGCTTCTTCTCGGTCGAGCGCACATGCCCGAGCTGCGCGGGGCGCGGCGAGATCATCGACGACCCCTGCAAGAACTGCCAGGGCGCCGGTCGCGTCACGCGCGAGCGCACGCTCTCGGTCAACATCCCGGCCGGCGTCGAGGACGGAACGCGCATCAGGCTCGCAGGCGAGGGCGAGGCCGGTCTGCGCGGCGGCCCGGCGGGCGACCTCTATATCTTCCTGTCGATCAAGCCCCACGCCATCTTCCAGCGCGATGGCGCCGACCTGTTCTGCCGGGTGCCCCTCGGCCTGACCTCGGCCGCGCTCGGCGGCGAGATCGAGGTGCCGACGCTGAACGGCGAGCAGGCCCGGGTGAAGATTCCCGAGGGCACGCAGACCGGCAAGCAGTTCCGTCTCAAGGGCAAGGGCATGAGCGTGCTGCGCTCGCGCGAGGTCGGCGATCTCTATATCCAGGTGCTGGTCGAGACCCCGCAGAAGCTGACCCCGCGCCAGCGCGAGCTCCTGCAGGAGTTCGAGCGCGAAAGCTCCGGCGCAACGCATCCCGAAGCTGCGGGATTCTTCGGCCGCGTGAAGGACTTCCTCGGCGGCATCGGCGGGGCGGCCTGACTTTCTCGTCATTACTTCGCCTTGCTCGCAAACGTCGTGGGCTTAACAAAAAAAAAGGGCCGCCTTTCGGCAGCCCGCTTCTTGATCTCGGTCTGAACGTGATCAGACCTTGTCGATCACGTTCTTGACGGCATCCTTGCCCTTGCCGAGCGCCTGCTGGGCTTCGCCCTTGCGCTCCTGAACGACGCCCTCGGCTTCGAGCTCGGGCTTGTTCAGGGCCTTGCCTGCGGCTTGCTTGACGTTGCCGGCGGCCTCGTTGGCCATGCCCTTGATCTTGTCGGCGGTGCTGCCCATGGTCGTGGTCCTTCCGAATTTCCATCCGCTGTTGCGGCTTGCGATAGGAGAACCGGCTAGCCGGGAGAAGGTTCCGAGGCGGGCTAGGACTAGTCCGTCTGGTCAGCCGCGACCGTCGGCCTTCACCATCGCGCGCAGATGCTCCGCCGTCTCCGCGTCAGCGGGAAAGAAGGTCTCCAGGGCCAGCTCCGACAGCGTGATGTCGACCGGCGTGCCGAAGACGGTGGTGGTCGAGATCAGCGACAGGACCGTCTCGCCCAGCCGCAATTGCAGCGGCACCACGATTGCCGGCTCCTGTTCCCGGGGCTGGTCCTGTCCCTTGCGTGCAGCCGGCCTCGGCACCGGATAACTCAGCAACTCCTCCAGCAGGGCGACAAGCACGGGGTCGGCGGTCGCCCTGATCTGCTGCCGCAGGCGCGAGACCAGATGCGCCTGCCATTCGGCGAGATTGACGATCACGGGAGCAAGTCCGCGCGGGTGCAGCGACAGCCGCAGCACGTTGACCGGGGGCCGCAGCAGCTCGGCATCGGCGACGAGCCCAAGCAGAGGCGCGACAGAGCCATTGGCGGCGAGCAGCGTCCAGTGCCGGTCGACCGCCAGGGCGGGATATGGCTCATGCCCCTTCAGGACCAGATCGATCGCAGCCCGCGCCGCATGCAGACTGGGGTCGTCCAGCGATCGCTCCAGATACACTGGCGCATAGCCCGCCGCCAGCAGGAGCGCATTGCGCTCGCGCAGGGGCACGCCGAGATGCTCGGCGAGGAGCAGGACCATCTCGCGGCTCGGCTCCGAGCGCCCGCTCTCGATGAAGCTGAGATGCTTCTGCGAGATCTCGGCCTCCAGCGCGAGATCGAGCTGGCTCTGCCGGCGCAACTGACGCCAGTCGCGGATCAGCGTGCCGACGAGGGGCTGATGATGCTGGTTCATGACGCAAGCCTATCCAGCCTGCCGGTGCCGCTCAATTACCTCCCGCTTAATCGACGCGTGGCCCAGGGTTGGCCGGGATCGGCTCGTCGCAACGGCCAGGGCGCCCTTGAGTGCGGGGACGCCTGCTCGTTGCAATGAGCGGGTAGCCGGGGCGGCTGCCGCTCAAAATTCTTCCCAGCCGGTATCGCTGGCGCGGCTGTTGGCGATCTTGCGGGCAGGGCCAGGCTGGCGTGCAGAGGGAGCGGCAGCGGAGGCGCGGCTCTGGGCGAAAGCGGCCTCGGCGAGCTGGCGCAGGCGCTGCGGCTCGCTCCCGGCGTTGCGCGCGGCCGGGCGCGGAGCAGCGGCCCGCGCGGGGGAAGCTTCATCGCCGGTGCGGAAGGCCGCGACGAGGTCGTTGAGCTGGCCGATGCGGCCCGACAGCGAACCCGCGGACGCTGCGCTCTGCTCGGCGAGTGCCGCATTGGCCTGCGTCATCTCGTCGAGATGCGCGACCGCCTGGCTCATCTCGTCGATGCCGTTGGCCTGCTCGCCGGAGGCCGCCGAGATGTCGGCGATGGTGGCAGCGACCTTCTGCGAGGCCGCCTGGATCTTGGTCAGCGAGGCACCCGCCTGGCGCACCAGCTTGACGCCCTCGCCGACCTCGGCGTTCGAGGACGAGATCAGTCCCGAAATATCCTTGGCAGCTGCGCCCGAGCGCTGCGCCAGCGTGCGCACCTCGGAGGCGACGACGGCAAAGCCCTTGCCGGCATCGCCGGCCCGCGCCGCTTCGACCGCTGCGTTCAGCGCCAGCAGGTTGGTCTGGAAGGCGATGTCGTCGATCACCCGGATGATCTCGGAGATCTTCTGCGAGGCGCTCTCGATGCGCGCCATGGCCTCGACGGCCTCGCCGGCGATCGCGCCACCGGCCTGGGCGGCCTGCATCGCCTCGTCTGCGATCGCAGCCGCCTCACGCGAAGCCTGCGCGGACGCTTTCACGGACGCCGCGAGTTCCTCGGTGGTGGCCGCCGTCTGCTCCAGCGACGAGGCCTGCTCCTCGGTGCGCTTGGACAGATCGTCGGCGCCGGTATTGATCTCGCGCGCCGCGAGTCCGACATCGGCCGAGGTGACCTGGATCGTGCGGACCGTCTGGGAGAGCCGCTCGACGGTGTCGTTGAAATCATCCCGCAGGCCGGCATAGGCTGCTGGAACCTCGATCTCCATGCGATGCGTCAGATTGCCTTGCGCGAGCTCCGAGAGCCCTGTCGCAAGCTCTGCGACCACGATCTCCAGCTCCTGCGTCTGCGCCCGCTGGGCTTCGGCGGCTTTCTGGCGTTCGCTGTCGCCGGTCCGGCGGGCCTCGTCAAGCATCTCGCTATGGCTCGCCGTCTGCGCCTCGAGCCCGGCCTTTGCGATGGCAGCCTGGCGCAACACGCCGACCGCCTCGCCCATCGCCGCGATCTCGCCGCTTCCGCTCAGCGCTGGCAGGGGCGAATCGAGGTCGCCCTGCGCGAGCTTGTGCATGGCGTCCTTCAGCTGCCCGAACGGCTTCATCATCCTGCGCACGATCAGCAACAGCAGCGCTCCGCCGACGACAGCTATGAGCAGGCAGGCAACGAGATTGCCGACGACCATGTCGTCGATCACCGCCAGGAAGTCCGCCTGCTTGATGCCGACGAACAGGATTCCGATGACGGCCTTGTCCGAAGCCTGAAGGATCGGCTCGTAAACCGTGAAATAGGGCTGGCCGAGAATATCGGCAGCGCCGGAATAGGTCTTCTTCTCCTTGAAAACGGTGTCATAGGCGGGGCCAGGCGCCAGCTTCGTGCCGACGGCGCGGGAGCCATCGGGCTTCTCGACATTGGTTGCGACGCGGACATCGCCCATGAAGACCGTCGCGACGCTGCCCGACAACCCCTTGACCTTGTCGACCGCCGCGAAACTGCCGTTGACCGGCTCGGAGCCGAAATAGAGCCTGTCGCCGTCCAGTCGCGGCTCGCCCTTGCTTCGCAGGAGATCGCTCAGCAGGTTGATGTTCACTGCGAGGCTGGATTGGGCGCGCTCCCTCATTGCCTTGTCGGCAGCCCTGATCGACACCAGCATGGATGCCGCAACTGCAGCCGCAACAATGACGGCCCCGACGAGTGCCAGGCGTGTCGCGATCGGCAGGCGAGCAGCTGAAGGTGTTTTCATGTCAGTATCTCGATGCGGCAAGGCGGATGAGACGCGGCAAGTCGAATCAAGATGAATGTGGAATTGTTAAAATTGAGCTTATTTTACTCGTCTCGTCTTCGAAATGTTGAAGCTGGAGGAGCTGAGCCGTATTTGAGGTCAGTGGCAGATAGATCGAGGTATTCGACAATTCGATCAAATCAGGTTTCGATACACGTGGTGCCGCAAAATGATGGATGTAGATCCGTAGTATTCGCGGAAATAGTATTTGTGGCAGGTCGATTGCGTAGGGCGTGCGATCACGTGGCTTTGCGGATGCCGCCCTTGGTCCGCTTTTGCTCGGCAGGGATCCGCGATATCGGCGACAACGGTCCGGACGTTAGCAACCCGCCAGTCTC
Organism: Allobosea sp. P1_B10; assembly: GCF_056406735.1. Classification (NCBI taxonomy): domain Bacteria; kingdom Pseudomonadati; phylum Pseudomonadota; class Alphaproteobacteria; order Hyphomicrobiales; family Alloboseaceae; genus Allobosea; species Allobosea sp. P1_B10. The sequence goes on from NZ_JBFTZP010000003.1 coordinate 80,080, forward strand.
ACACGGTCCGCTTCGGCTTCTGGCCAAGAAAAAGCCCGGCTCCCCTGAAAGGGGAACCGGGCTTATCGCGCCTCACGGTCGGGGGGATGGTGAAGCGCTGCTGCCATAACGGTGCAGCTACGCTCCGGTTCCCTCGAACATGAGATGATCGTCGAATATTTTTCGCCACCTGCCGTGCTGCGAATCCGCATCCCTGGAGCCGGCTCAGGCTCAGCCGTTCGAGGCGGTATACTCGGTCTCGATCGACGAAGCGTGCGCCTCATGGTCGAAGCCATAGATATGGATCGAGATGGCCTCGACCTGATGCAGGTTCTGCATGCGGTGGATATTCGGTCCCGACGGCAGCATGCAGGCGACGAAGCCCGCCTGCCTGTCCTGGATCTCGGTTGGCACCGCCCGGCAATCGCCGATGTCGCGATACCAGGTCTCTGTCACCGTGCCGCTGACGACGCCGAAGCAGCAGGAACAATGATGGTCGTGGATCGAGGTCGCAGAGCCTGGGCTCCAGACGATCGCCCAGACGCTGACCTCGTCGTCACCGGCCAGCAGGTTGCGGGCATAGCTGCCGGGCTTGCGTTCGAGCGGCAGGCGCTCGACCAGGCCCGGAATGGAAACCAGTTCCTGCAGGACCGCGCGCGCCGCGCCGAGATAGTCGCGCGACAGGGTGTTGTCGCATGTCCGCAGGCTGCGCAATACGCCCGCCCGCCTGTCTTCGCTCAGGACACCCTGCATCGGCCCGCTCCGTCGCCATCGATTGCGACGATGATAGAGCGGGGCCGGCGCAACTGGTTTGCTAACTGGAGGAAAATCCTTCTCCTATTGGAAGCTCATTCTAAGAAGATACGGAAAAGTGGAATGAGCGGCTTCCTGATGGCAGGGTGGCGCAAGCAAATCACGTCCGGTCCGGAGCGCGCATGATCAAGCTCGACGAATTCGATCTCAAGATTCTCGCGCGGCTGCAGGAGGATGCGAGCACGCCCCTGGCCGAACTCGCGGAGGCGATCGGCCTGTCGTCGACGCCGTGCTGGCGCCGGATCCAGAAGCTCGAGAATGCCGGGCTGATCCGCAAGCGCGTGGCCCTGCTCGACCGGACGCGCCTCAAGGCCGGTGTCACGGTTTTCATCGCCGTCAAGACCAGCCGCCATTCGATGGAATGGCTCGAGCGCTTCCATGCCGCGGTCAACGACCTCCCGGAGATCGTCGACTTCTATCGGATGAGCGGGGAGATCGACTACCTGCTCAAGGCCTATGTGCCCGATATCGAAGCCTATGATGCGCTCTACAAGAAGCTGATCTCGCGCATCGACCTGAACGATGTCACCTCGATGTTTGCCATGGAGGAACTGAAGTCCACGACGGCGATACCGCTCGGATTTGCGGTACGGCCGTGATCGGTGATCCAGTCCATGCCCGCCGCGGGTCTGCGCAGCGGGCATGGGGAAAGCCTCTCCGGACGAGCGCCCGGAGCGGATTTGGCCTCAGCGCTGGGCGCGCATCAGGTTGGCGATGTTGATGTCGTAGGGGAGTTCGCTGACCTGCCACCACAGCGACGAGGCCGCACGGAACTCGTTCTGGTTGGCCAGGATCGACTTGAAGGTCGGGTTCTGGGCGCTGATCTCGGCGAAGGTTTCCTCCGCCGCCTTGAACGAAGCGGCCATGATCGCCGGCGAGAAGGCGCGCAGCTGGGCGCCGTTGGCGACCAGGCGCTTGAGCGCAGCCGGGTTCTCGTGGTCGTACTTGGCCTGCATCCACGCGTTGGTCTCTGCGCAGGCGCTGGCGAGGATCGCCTTGTAGGCCTTGGGCAGTTCCTGCCACTTGGCGTCGTTCATCATCAGCGAGATGACCGTGCCCTGGTCCCACCAGCCGGGATAATAGTAGTACTTGGCGATCCGGTAGAGCCCGAGCTTCTCGTCGTCATAGGCGCCGGTCCATTCGGCGGCATCGATCGCACCGCGCTCCAGCGAGGAGTAGAGCTCGCCGCCGCCGATCTGCTGCGGCACCACGCCGAGCTTGAGCAGGATGTTGCCGGCGAGGCCACCGACGCGGAACTTGATGCCCTTCAGGTCATCGACCGTGTTGATCTCCTTGCGGAACCAGCCGCCCATCTGCACGCCGGTGTTGCCGGCCGCTAGGCTGTGCAGGTTGAACTTCTTGTAGAAGGCGTTGAGCATGTCGTTGCCGCCGCCGAACTCCAGCCAGGCCGTGGTCTGGCGTGCATTCAGGCCGAAGGGAATGCAGGTGCCGAAGGCGAAGGTCGGATCCTGGCCGATCGCGTAGTAGCTGCAGGTGTGGCAGCATTCGACCGTGCCGGCCGATGCCGCATCGATCACCGCGGCGCCGCCGGGCACGATCTCGCCGGCTGCGAAGGGCTGGATCTCAAACTTGTTGTCGGTCGCCTCCGCAACCCGCTTGGCTAGCTGGACCGAGCCGCCGAAGAGTGTGTCGAGCGACTTCGGGAAGGCCGAGACGAGGCGCCACTTGATGGAAGGGGCGCTCTGCGCAATGGCGGGGCTGGCGATGGGCGCAGCGACGGTCGCGGCCGCAGCGCTGGCGATGAACTGCCGACGTTTCAAGTAAGCTCTCCTTGGATCATGCGCCGGGGCCACTCTCGTGGTGGGGTTGGCGCGCGGCCGTTATCCCGAAGCCGCGACGACAAGGGAATAGCAATCTTGCGCGCGCGCAATCATTTCCGCAGCTTTCTGTCGGGCGCTCGAGTTGGAGCGACTAGTTTGGTCTGGCCGCGATCAGCTCCGCCATGCGCTCGGCGATCATGATCACCGGCAGGTTGAGGTTCGCGCGCGGCGCGGTCGGCATGATCGAGGCATCGACGACGCTCAAGCCTTCGACGCCGTGGACCCGGCCCGTGGCCCCGTCCACGACCGCGTCGGGGTCGTCGGCTGCGCCCATGCGGCAGGTGCCGCAGCAATGCCACTGCCCGAAGGCATGGGCCTTCACATAGGCCTCGAGAATGTCCGGCTCGTTCAGCAGCGATTGCAGGCTGATCCCGCTCGAGACGGCGTGCTGGAAGAACAGTTTTCGCAGCGGCGGCAGGGCGTCGATCGCAAGCGCGATCGGCGCGGTGATCAGGTAGTTGCGCACGGTCTGGCGGCCGAGCGACTTGGCGAAACCGCTATAGCTCGAGGCGCCCGGCATCTCGACGAGATCTGCCAGGGGCTGCGTGGCGAACAGCTTTGCGATCAGGTGCACGGCCGCGCCCATGCGCTGGAGATCGCGATAGTCGGACAGATAGTTGAAGTCGGCGGTCGGCTCCTGGCGCGGGTCCGACGAGACCAGCCGCACGTCGCCACGCGAATGCGCCTTGTTGATCCAGGAAATGATCGTGCCGATGCGCGGCCCCAGCGGGTGCCAGGCCGATTTGGCCGCGACCATCAGGAACATGTCGGATGGACCGCAGTCCTCGACGCCGGAAGAGTAGCGCATGCCGACATGGATGTGCCGGCGCGTCGAGTTGCCCAACCGCGCGGCGGGCTTGATGTAACCCGACAGCGAAATGCCCGGATGCTCCTGCAAATTGGCGCCGACGCCGCGCCGGTCTGCACGCACCTCGATTCCGAGCGACCGCAGATGCGCTGCCGGGCCGATCCCGGATCGCATCAGCAGGGCCGGCGAATGCATGCTCCCCGAGGAGACGACGACCTCTCGCGCCGCCAGGCGCTGCTGGCGGCTGCCGCTTGCGACGTCGACGCCGACGACCCGGTTACCCTCCATCGCGAGTGTCAGGACCTTTGTGTCGGCCATGATGGTGAGGTTCGGCCGGCGCCGGGTTGCGGCGTCGAGATACGCCATCGCGGTCGAGACGCGGTGCTGGCCGTTATTGGACAGCGTGATCGCAAAGTGCCCGTCGCCGAAGGCGCCGTTCTGGTCCTTGATGTCAGGGTAGCCTTGCGCCTCCATGGCCGCCTCGGCCGCGACAGAGAAGGCCGGCCAGCGCTCATGCGGGATGCGGTGGATCGGGATGGGGCCGCTTTTGCCGTGCAGCGGCCCGGAATAGTCGAGATCGTTCTCGGCCTTGATGAAATAGGGCAGCACCGCGTCCCAGTCCCAGCCCTGCGCGCCGGCCTGTCCCCATTCGTCATAATCGGCCGGCGTGCCACGATTGGCGATCTGGCCGTTGATGCTGGAGCCACCGCCGATCAGCATCGGCTGCTCGTAGCGCTTGGGCGGCGGACGGTTGGTGACATTGTGCAGATGCGGTTGCGTCTGCACCATCAGGTCGGGCCAGTGGTTCTGCGGATCGAAGGCGGCCTTGCCGGGATAGGTGTCGAGGATCGCCGAGCCTTCTTCGCCGGGCTTGAGGTCGCGCCCGGCCTCGATCAGCAGGACTTTTCGGGCAGGGTCGGCAGACAGGCGATTGGCCAGGACGCAGCCGGCCGAGCCGCCGCCCACGATGATGATATCCCACATGGTCAGGCTCACGATGCTTGCATAGTCGGGGTAAGGTTGATCAGGCGGAGAGGCCGAGCGCCGCAAAGGCGGCTGCGCCGGCCTCGGCCACCTGCTGGTCCTGAACGGTCGAGCCGGAGCTGACGCCGATGGCGCCGATCACCTGCGTGCCGGCGCGCAGCGGAATGCCGCCCGCAAGAGTGGTGAAGCGGCCGCCATGCAGGTTCTGGATGCCGAAGCCGGGCTCGCCCGGCAGGGTGCGCGCTCCGATCGCCTTGGTCTCGACCTGGGCGCCAGCCGCGGTGAACGCTTTTGCCAGCGCGATCTCGATCGAGGTGAACTTGGCGCCGTCCATGCGCCTGAAGGCGACCAGGTGGCCCGCTGCGTCGACGATCGCGATATTCTGGGGCACGCCCATCTGCGTCGCTTCGCCGGCTGCGGCCGCAATGACGGCCTCGGCCTCGTCGCAGCCGATATTGGAGATGGAATGCATGTCTCAGCCCTTGACCGAACCCTTGGTCAGGCCGGACACGATCAGGCGGCTGAGCAGGGCGAATGCGATGAGGATGGGGATGATGGCGAGCGTCGCCGAGGCCGTCAGCGGCCCCCATTCGCGCCCGAAATAACCGATGAAGTTGTAGATAGCCGGCTGGATCGGCCGCAGGTCCGGCGTGTCGATCATCACCGAGCCCGCCACGAACTCGTTCCAGCAGGCGACGAAGGTCAGCACCCCGGCCGCACCCAGCGCCGGCCGCGTCAGCGGCAGCATGACGCGCGTCAGGATCTGGAAATGCGTGGCGCCATCGATGATCGCGGCCTCGTCGAGCTCGCGCGGTATCGCTTCGAGTGAGCCCTTGATGATCCAGATCGCCATCGGCAGCTGGTAGGCCGTGTAGATCAGCGGCAGGGTGAACCATGAATTGGTCAGTCCCAGCCGCGTGAAATAGAGATAGTTCGGTATCAGCAGCGCGGCCGCGCCCAGCGACAGCGGGATGCTGGCCACCACCAGCATGAACAGCGCACGGCGCAGGGGGAAATCAAAGCGGTCGAAGGCGTAGGCCGCCGGCAGGGCGAGAACCAGCACGCCCACCACAGTGACGACGCAGTAGAACACGCTGATCCGCATGTTGCCGAGGAAGCCGCTGTCGACGACGCGCTGGTAGTTTTCCGCAGTGGGGGTGAAGTCGAACAGGACCGGCGGCGTCCGGAACAGGTCCGGCTGCGATTTGAGCGAGGTCAGAACGCCCCAGAGCAAGGGCAGCAGGTTGAGCCCGGCCAGGATCAGGAACAGGGCGGCGATGACGAGCCCGACGGGGCCGGGCAGGATCGCACGGGCCCGGACCGGAGGGGCCTCCCGGGCCGGGACGGGCCGGGGATGGGTCGTGGAAGCTGCGGCGCTCATCACGTCTTCCACTTCGCAAGCCTGACATAGGCCATGACGAGCAGGATATTGCCGGCAAACATCATCAGGGCGAGCGCGGTGGCCGAGCCGAGGTCGAAATTCACGAAGGCGCGGTCGAATACCTCGATCGGCAGGATGCGCGTCGCATCGCCCGGCCCGCCGCCAGTCAGCACCAGCGGGGTCTCGACGGTGTTGAGGTTGGAGAGGGTCAGCACGATCGTCACCAGCAGCAGCGGCGTCTTCAGGAGCGGCAGCACGATCAGCCAGAAGATCTGCCATGGCGTGGCGCCGTCGATCTTTGCGGCTTCCTCGTAATCGTCCGGGATGCCCTTCAGTCCGGCGAGCAGGATGATCACGGCATAGCCGACCCGCTTCCAGACCGAGACGCCGATCAGCAGGGCCATGGCGCTGCCGGGGCTGTTGAGGAGCTGGACATCGGGAATGCCCGCCATCCGGATCAGCGAGCCCGCCAGCCCGATATCGCTGACGAAGACCCAGCGGAACAGCAGTGTCGCCACCACCGTCGAGATGATCCAGGGCAGGATCACGATCATCTGGACAATGAAGCCGAGCCGCTTGCCGAGGCGGTTGATCCAGACCGCCAGTGCCAGCGCGATCACCAGCGTCAGCGAGACCGCTGCCACGGTAAACACGGCGCTGCGCTCCAGCGTGGCGGCGAGCACGGGGTCGTCGAGCAGCCGCGCATAGTTCTCCAGCCCGGCGAAATCCGTCGGCGCGCCGTACTGGATGCGGAACAGACTGAACCAGAAGCCATAGAGAACCGGCGAGAACAGCACCAGCATGAGCAGGGCCATCGCGGGCAGCACATAATTGACGCCCGTGAGGCGCGAATACATCGTCATCAAGAGCGATCCCTGATCGAGGGCGGAGCCGTTTTCAGCTCCGCCCGGCTCACGTCAGCGATTGTTCTGGCGATTGAAGCGGGTTTCCGCCTCCTCGAGGGCAGCCTTGACGGCGACGCCTTCGACGATGATGCGCTGCGTCGCCTTGTTCAGCGCCTGGCGATAGCCGCCGACATTGAACTCGATCGGGGTGAGCCAGCCATATTTGCTCGCCCCTTCGGCGGCGACGCGGATATAGCCGTTGCCGGGCTGGTCGACGAAGGGCGCCACCGCCTTGGCCGTCGAGGCCATCAGCGGCGACTGCCCGCCGACGGTGACCCAGATCTTTTCGGCTTCGCTTCCGAGCATGTAGTCGACGAACTTGCCGGCTTCCTCCTTCTGCTGGCCCTTGGACCAGACGCCGACGGCCCATCCGGCCATGACGGCGGGTGAGTGCGCGGTCTTGCCGTTGCCCGGCCAGAGCATCAGGCCAACATTTTCCTTGCCGAGCTTGGCCTGCAGCGTGGAGACGCGCACGCTCGGGCCCTGGATCATCGCCACGCGGTCCGAGGAGAACTGCTCGAACAGGTCGTCGACCGTCCAGGTCGCCGATTGCGGCGGCGAGACGTTGTACTTCTTGACCAGGTCGGTCGCGAAGGTCATCGCCGCGACGCCGGCGGGGCTTGCGAAATTGGCCTTTCCGTCGGCCTTGAACAGCGTCTCGCCCTCTCCGAGGAGATAGGGGATCATCATGTGCGGGTCGGCCTGCTGCTCGCTGAAGCCCTGCGCATAGCCATAGCGCGTCACCTGGCCGGCGGCGTTCTTCACCGTCAGCTTTTCGGCTGCACTGCGGAAATCATCCCAGGTCTTGATCGAGGCCGGGTCGATGCCGGCAGCCTTCATCAGGTCGGCGCGGTAGACGATCGAGATGTAGTTGGGCGAGGCGAACAGCGCATATTGCTTGTCGCCCTTCTTGGTCAGGTCCCAATAGGCACTGGCATGGTCCTTGACCTGCTCTGCCGGCCATTTCTTCATGAAGAGTTCGTTGAGGTCGGCCAGCGAGCCCGAGCCGATGGCGTCGCCGAGGAAGTCGGTCACCACCCAGCTGATGTCGGGCGCGTTGCCGGCTCGATGGGCCGCCAGGAATTTCGGCGTCATCTGGTCCCAGACCTGGGTCTCGACGACGATCTTGGTGCCCGGATTGGCGGCCTCATAGTTCTTGATGATCTGCGCCAAGGCGACCTCGCGCGGCGTCGTGCCAGTGGCGCTCAGGAACGTCCACATGCGGATGGTCTTGGTCTGCGCCAGAGCAGGGGCCTGCGTGGCAACTGCGCCTGCCGCCACGAATCCGAGCGCGGCCAGCCCGTTCAAAACGTCACGTCTCTTCATGATGATTATCCTCCCCGTGAAAATGCGGCCGATTAGGTCCGGCTCTGTGCGAGTTCTTCGATCAGGTTGCGGGCCTTGAGATCGGCCAGCGCATCCTTGAGCGAGCGGCCCAGATGGGCGCGCACCGCCTTGGCGTAGGCGTCGGGGCTGCGGTCGCGCAGCGCCTTGATGATGGCGCGGTGCTCGATGGCCTCCGACGCATGGCGCGTGCGCCAGGATTCGATGCCGCGCTGGATCCAGGCGTTCAAGACCTGCATCTGGATGCCGCGATAGGTCGAGAGCAGAAGGTCGTTGCCCGAGAACTCGACGATCTTGTGATGGAAGCTCGCGTTCTGCTCGTGCCGGTCCTTGTGCGAGATCGCCAGAGGATCCACCTCGAGGCGACACTGCACCTCCTCGATGCCGTCGATCGCGGTGATGGCGAGGCTGCCCTCGTTCAGGCGCCCGATCATCAGTTCGCCTGCCATCAGTTCGATCGCGAGCCGCACCTGCCAGAGGTCGAGCACCTGCTTCGCGTCGGGGTCGCGGATGTGATAGCCGCGGCGCTGGATGACCTCGATGAAGCCTTCAGCCGCCAGCCGCATCAGGGCCTCGCGCACAGGCGTCAGGCTGACGTTGAAGTGCTCTGCGAGTTTTTCGGGATAGAGCCGCGTGCCGCGCTCGAAATAGCCGAACACGATCATGTCGAGCAGCGTGCGCCGCAAGGTCTCGGCGAGCGTCTCGCCGGGCTTGCCGGCGAGTTCGCCCATGTCGCCGGGGCTAAGCACTGATATTGACATCGGCCCGCTCCGGATTGGTGCCCAGTCCGTTCACGGCATAGCGGGCAAGGCGGGCCAGATCGGGCTCGCCGCCATGGCCGGGCGCATCCTGGGCGACCAGTTGTCCGGCTTCGGTGATCAGCGGGCGCACCGCCATGGTGTCGCGCAGCGGGTTGAGCAGCCGGTTCGCCTCATAGGCATGAACGGCCGGCGCGGCGCGGCAGGTATGCACGGCCGCCGAGACGGCGACGCAGGTGCCGACGCCATGAGGTGCCATCAGGATGCCCGAGCGCGCGCATAGCGCGCCGATCGCCATCAGGCCCGACACGCCGCCTGCGCGCGAGATGTTCGGTTGCAGGAAATCGACCGCGTCGGCCGCGACCAGCTTTGCGTGGGCCGCGAGCGTGAAATCGTTCTCGCCGGCCGCGATCGGCACGGGCGAGGCCCGGCGGACTTCGGCGAGGGCCTGCGGATCATCGGGGGGAACCGGTTCCTCGAACCAGCCGATATTGTAGGGCACGAGCGCCTTGGCGACGGCGATCGCGGTCGGCACGTCATAGGCGCAGTTGGCGTCCAGATAGAGCGCCTTATCGGGCCCCATCTCGCCGCGCACGGCAGCGATATGGTCGATATCGATCTGCAGGCCGCGCCCGACCTTGAGCTTGATCGCGGTATAGCCCTCGTCAAGATAGACCCGCGCGGCACGGGCCGACTTGTCGGGATGGTCCTGGAAGCCGACCGGACTGACATAGGTCGCGACCGGACCGGGCGAGCCGCCGAGCAGCGTCGCCAGCGGCAGGCCTGCAGCCCGGGCCTTGAGGTCCCACAGCGCGATATCGACACCGCTCAGGGATTCGATGGCCGGGCCGCGCGTGCTGCCCATCGCCGTGAAGTAGCGCTCGAGATCGCCGAGCATCTCACGGGGATCGCCGATCTCGGCCCCGATCAGGGCAGGCGCGATCACGCCGTTGATGATCGCGGTGGCAGCTCCTGCATGGGGCAGGCCGAAAGCCTCGCCATAGCCGATCGCGCCGTCATCGCTCTCGACGATCACCAGAGTGGAGACCTGGCCGGTGCGGGGGATCCGCCGAAAATGCGCTGCCGGAGCCAGCAGTTCCGCAGGCACCTTGTCGATACCGCCGAACACGTCCGCGAACCGCGCTTCGAGCTGGATCGCCCTGAGTCGAACAATCTTCAATGCCGCCCCCTTCACTCTTATAAATTATAATTTATTTTTTCGGAGCGCTCGTCAAGTACGGACGCAGACGAAAGCGCAAGCGGAAGCGCATCCTGGATTCTGAGCGGGCGCCGCGGGGGAGGCTGGTTGTGCCTCGGCTGGCAGGTCGTCAGCCGGAGCTGACGATCTCGACCAAGCGCCCGGCGACACGCGAGAGCGGGCGGCTGCGCACCGTCATCATGCAGATCGTGATCGGGATCGTCGGCGCGACCGGACGGGTCGTCAGTCCCTCGAAGCGCTGGGCTTCCATCAGCAGGCTGTCGACGAGCGAGACGTCGCCCTGCCGGGCCAGCAGATGGGCTGCCGAGATGCTGTAGGGCACCGTCATGAACGGTGCATAATCCAGCCCAGCCTTTTCATGCGCGCGCGCGATCAGCCAGCCGAGGGGCGATTTTTCGCGGTCGAAGCAGATCAGGCGGCGTCTTGCGAGATCTCGCAGGTCGATCGCCTCCTGCTGTGCCAGCGGATCGTCGCAGCGCAGCAGGGCGACGATCGCGCCCTCGGCCAGGGGTGTCAGCGCGATGTCATCGGTAACGCGCGGCGAGAACATGAAGCCGATATCGGCATTGCCCCGCGACAGCTCGGTCGGGCCGTCGCCCATGATCAGCTCGACCCGCGCCTGCGGATATTCCGTCATCAACTGGCGCAGGGCCCCGGCGATCAGGCTGTGTCCGATGCTGGGCGTCGAGACGATCCGGAGCGGCACCGCCCGGCCCGAGCGCAGCCCGGCGACCGTGTCGCGCAGGCTCGCCCATTCCGCCTCGACGATCCCCAGCGTGCGCATCAGCTCGCGCGCCTGCGGCCGCAGGAGGAGCCGGCCGTCCCTACGCGCAAACACCGCGATGCCGAGGCTGGCCTCGCTGCGCGCGACGATCTTGCTGATCGCCGATTGGGTCAGGTTGAGCTGTCGTGCGGCCTCCGTGGTCGTGCCGCAGCGATCCACGGCGCGCAGGACGGCCGCCTGCGAGGGCGTGAGTCCGCTCATGCCGCGCCCCGTCCCAGGCAATCGAGCAGGATCGCGGCGGCGCCTTCGAGCGGGGCGCTGCGATGATGCGCATAGGCGGTGACCCGCGGGCTCTCGGCCATGGGCAGGACCGAAAGCCCTTCGGTAAGGCCGCTGCTGATGACGAAGCCGTCGACGATGGCGATGCCGATCCCTTGCCGCGCGAGATGGCAGGCCGTGTCGGTGTGGCGCACGCTGATCGCGATGCGGCTGGCCAGGCCGGCCTCGGTGAGCGCCTGCTGGAAGCTGTCGGCCGGGCTGAACCCGTCGGGTGCATAGCTGATGAGGCGATGGGGCAGGAGGTCTCCTCGCACCAGGGATGTCCGTCCGGCCAGCGGATGCGAATGCGCGAACACGCAGACCAGCGGGCTCTGTCCCAGCACGATATTGTCGAGGCCGGCATCGGGCAGTGGGCCGTAGGAGATGGCGAGGTCGGCCTCGCCGGCGCCGAGATGGGCCGCGACATGGTCGAACATGATCTCGATGGGGGTGTCGTCATCGAGCGCGGTGCGCGCCTGCGTGATCGCCAGAGGCAGGATGCTGTGGGCGAGGCCCGGCACCGTCGCGACGCGCAGGCGCTGGGCCATGCCGACGCGGATCATGTCGGCCTCGTGCCGCGCCCGGCTCAGCGCGCCAAACGCGCCCTGGGCCTGCTGCCTGAGGGCGAGCGCTTCGGGTGTCGGCATCAGGCGGCCCTGCACCGTGCTGACGAGATCGAGGTCGAGTTCCTGCTCGGCAAGCCGGAGCGCCTTGATCACGGCCGATTGCGAGAGCCCGAGGCCCTGTGCGGCTTCGCCTGTGCCGCCGAGCCGGACGAAGGCATCCAGCACGAGGAGGGCGCCGATCTTCATCGCGTCAGGTATTCCATCTGGTTGGAGATCTCGCCAAATCTTTCATTGGCTAGACTAGGGCGGGGCGTGGAATGATGCAAATCATCGCCGGCACAGAACCGGTAGCCATTCAGGGGACTGCAATGACCAAATTCCGTTCGATGGTGTCTGCTGCCGCGCTGGCGCTCGCCGTGCTCGCTCCTGCCGCGCTCGTGCCGCAGGCCACGTTCGCCAAGGGCGTGCTGCGCCTGGCGCAGACGCAGGACCTTGTTTCGCTCGACCCGATCGCGACCAGCGACAACGCCTCGATCTTCGCGCAGCTCCTGATCTTCGACACGCTTCTGCGCCCGAGCAAGGATGCCACCAAGCTCGAGCCCGGCCTCGCCGAGAGCTGGCAGGTGTCGGCCGACGGCATGACCTACAGCTTCAAGCTGCGCGAGGCGAAGTTCTCCGACGGCACGCCGGTCAAGGCGAGCGACGTCGTGTTCTCGCTCAAGCGCGCGGGCAGCGATGCCTCGAGCTGGAAGCGCTTCTTTTCCGGCATCGATACCTTCGAGACGCCTGACGACCGCACCGTCGTGCTGAAGCTCAAGAAGACCTTCACGCCGTTGCTCAACAACCTCGCGCTGTTCTCCTCCGCGATCCTTCCGCAGAAGGCCTTCGAAGCGGCGCCCGAGAAATTCTTCGATACGCCGATCGGATCGGGCCCGTTCACCGTCGCCGCCTGGAACAAGGGCCAGGGGCTCTCGCTCAAGAAGAACGGCAATTACTGGCAGGCCGGCAAGCCCGATCTCGACGGCGCCGAACTGATGGTCATCCCCGAGGGCAACAGCCGCGTGCTGAAGCTGCAGGCAGGCGAGATCGACGCGGCGCTGGAGATCCCGCTGAACCAGTTGCAGACGCTGGGTCGGGCCGGGACCATCAAGACGGCCGTCGCGCCTGTCTTCCGCAGCGATTTCGTGCTGATGAACACCAAGAAGAAGCCCTTCGACGACGTCCGCGTCCGCCAGGCGCTGAACTACGCCATCGACAAGGAAGGCCTGGTCAAGGCGCTGCTCTATGGCACCGGCAAGGTCGCCAACTCGCCGCTGCCGCCGATGGCTTATGCTGATGCCGACCTGAAGCCCTATGCCCACGACATCGCCAAGGCCAAGGCGCTGCTCAAGGAGGCCGGCTATGGCGAGGGCTTCAAGACCTCGCTCCTGGTGCATTCGGGCCGCCCGCTGCACCGTCAGCTCGGACAGGCGTTGCAGAGCGCGCTGGGCCAGATCGGCGTGACCGCCGAGATCAAGCTCGTCGAAGGCGGCACGCATTGGTCGACGACCAAGGCCGGCGACTATGAGATGGCCGTGTCCTATGCCTCCAGCGACACCATCGATCCCGACCAGATGGCCGGCTTCCTGATCGTCAACCCCGAGCGCGCCAACGCCTACCACACCGAATGGAAGAGCGAGCGCGTCAACGAGCTCTACGAGAAGGAGCGCGTCACCAATGACGGGCCGGAGCGCGGCGCCATGTTCAAGGAAATGGTGAAGATCGCGCATGAGGGCGCGCCCTCGATCTTCCTGTTCTATCCCGGCACGTCCTATGCCTATCGCAGCCATGTCGAGGGCTTCGAGGTCCTGCCGACCTCCAACTTCCGTCTGGAGGACGTCAAGCTGAAGTGAGCCGGCGGCGGCCACCCGGCCGCCCCAGCCCTTTGGTCGCCTCGCCATGCTCAGTTATATCCTCAAACGGCTGATCCAGCTCGTCCCCGTGCTGCTGGGCATGACGCTCGCCTGCTTCTTCCTGCTGCGGGCGTTACCGGGTGATCCGGTGACGCTGCTCCTGGGCGCGCGTGGTGGGCCCGAGGAAATCGCGCTGATGAAGCAGCGTCTCGGGCTCGATCTGCCGCTCTGGCGGCAATATCTGATCTTCCTCGGCGATATCCTGTCGGGCAGCTTCGGGCGCTCCGTCGTGCATGGCCGGGCGGTGTCCGCGCTCGTGCTGGAGCGCCTGCCGGCGACGCTGTGGCTCGTCGCCTATTCGACGGTGATCGCGATCGCGCTGACCGTGCCGCTGGCGCTGCTCTCGGCGATCGAACGCGACCGGCCGCTCGACGTCGCGGTCAAGCTCGTCTTCACCGTCCTGCTCGCGATCCCGTCATTCTGGCTCGGGCTCGTGCTGGTCGTGGTGCTGGCGATCTGGCTGCCGCTGTTTCCGACCTCGGGCTACGGCACCGGCTTTCTCTCGCGCCTGCACCATCTGACGCTGCCTGCGCTGGTGATTGCGCTCGCCACGGCCTCGCTGACCATCCGCAGCCTGCGCAGCGGCATCCTCAACGTGCTGAGCTCGGACTACGTCACCACCGCCAAGGCCAAGGGCGTTAGCACCAGCCGCTCGATGCGGGTCCATGTGCTGCCCAACGCTCTGATCTCCTCGATCTCGGTGCTCGGCGCCCATACCAGCTGGATCATCGGCGGCACCGTGGTGATCGAGACCGTCTTTGCCCTGCCGGGCCTGGGATCGCTCTTCGTCGAGTCGATCTTCGCCCGCGACTATCCGATGATCCAGGGCCTCACCATCGTCTTTGCGGTGCTCGTGGTGCTGATCAACCTGGCGACCGACATCGCCTACGCGCTCGCCGATCCGCGGATCAGGCTGGATTGACCGCATGACGCGCAAGCGCCCCTCCAATCCGTCCCTTGTCATCGGTCTCGTTCTGCTGGCCGGGCTGTGCCTGTTCGTCGGGCTCGGCCAGGTCTGGACGCCGCATGACCCCTTCCTGATCGACTACGGCAACACGCTGCAGCCGCCTTCGGCCAGGCACTGGTTCGGCACCGACGACCTCGGTCGCGACGTCGCTTCGCGCGTGATGGCGGGCGGTTTCGTCGACCTCAAGGTCGCGCTGATCTGCGTGCTGGCGCCGGCCGTGCTGGGAACCGCGATCGGCGCGCTGTCGGGCTATATCGGCGGCCGCGTCGATACCGTCATCATGCGCATCACCGACATCTTCTGGGCATTTCCGTTTCATGTGCTGGTGATCGCCATCGTCGGCGTCCTCGGCCCCGGCGAATCCAACCTTTATCTGGCCTTCCTGCTCGTGAACTGGATTTCGTTCGCCCGCATCGTGCGCGGCGAGGTGCTGGTCTTGCGCGAACTCGAATATGTCCAGGCGGCGCGCAGCTTCGGCAGCTCGACCAGCCGGATCATCGCCTCGCACATCCTGCCCAATGCGGTGAACCCGGCCATCGTCTACGCCATGGCCGATGTCGTGCTGACCATCCTGGCCGTGACGTCGCTGAGCTTCCTCGGACTCGGCATCCAGCCGCCCACGCCCGAATGGGGCCTGATGATCTCGGACGGCCGCGAATTCCTCTTCGACGCCTGGTGGATCGCGACCTGTCCGGGTCTGGCGATCATCTACACCGGCGTCGCCTTCGCGCTGATCGGCGAAGGCCTCGACACCGCCTTGCGGCCCAAGGGCTGACAATGGCCGCCGTCAACCTGCCCACCAAAGCCATGGATATGAAATGAGCTTCTTCACCGAGGATGCCGAGCTGCAGCGCATCGGCGCAAAGCTGGAAGCCCATGCGGCGGCGATCTATGCGGCGCGCGGCGTTACGCAGGACGATTTCGCCTATGTGCTGCTGCGCCCTTCCAGCGACGGCGCGGCGCCGGCGGGCGCGGCACGGCGCAGCGACTGGCGCAGCTATCCCTGCTCGCTCGTAAAGGTCTTTCACCTTGCCGCGGTGCAGGCCGCCCTCGATGAGGGCCGGCTGGTTGCGCATGAGGAGCTCGACCGGGCGATGCGCGACATGATCCTGTGGTCGTCGAACGCAGCCACGAACTACATCATCGACCTGCTGACCGACACGACCGGCGACACGCTGCTCGAAGGCGAGGCGCTGGCGCAGTGGCGCGAGAGCCGCCAGGGTATCAACCGCTATTTCAGCGGGCTGGGCTGGCCCGAGCTCGACAGCATCAACCTCGACCAGAAGCTGATGGACGATCTCCGCTATGGCCGCGAGAAAATCGGTCTCGACCTGTCGCCTGTCGGACATAACAGCCTGACACCGATCGCGATGGCGCGGCTTATGTACGAGATCTCCCACGGCTCGGCCCTGCTGACGCCGGAGCGTCGAGCCGCGATGCGCGACTATCTTGCCCGCGACCAGCAGAGCCCGCATCGCGCGCGTGGCGCCTACCAGCTGCTCGGCTATCTCGGTGGCGGCATGCCCGAGGGCACGCAGATCTGGTCCAAGGCCGGCCGCACGCG
This sequence comes from Allobosea sp. P1_B10, assembly GCF_056406735.1. Classification (NCBI taxonomy): domain Bacteria; kingdom Pseudomonadati; phylum Pseudomonadota; class Alphaproteobacteria; order Hyphomicrobiales; family Alloboseaceae; genus Allobosea; species Allobosea sp. P1_B10. Next base: position 96,203 of record NZ_JBFTZP010000003.1, read on the forward strand.
CTGGCTCGGCGACGCCCGCGCGGAATTCCGCCGTCATGACGTGATCCGCGCGATCCTGCCCGGCGGACAAGACTTCGTGCTCACCGTGTTCACCAATGGCGAGGCGATTGCCGAGGATGACGGCTTCCTGCCGTCGCTCGGTGCACTGGTAGCAACCGAGATCGCCAGGGGCTGAGGCTCAGCCGCGCCATGTGTCAGGCCGAGGTCGCCTCCGTCAGGATCGCGTCGACCTCGCCGGGCTCGATCCGCCAGCGATCCAGCAGGACGCCGGCAATGCGTTTCTGGGCTGCAAGCACCGACGGTCGATACAGGATCGCGGTCGCGACGTTCGCGCAGCGTGCGCGAAAGGCGGGCTCATCGGCCGGGGCCACGAAACCGATATAGGGCAGCATCTGCTGGAGGTCGTCGGCGTGGGACTGTATCCCGCCGGGATACCATTCCAGGGCCTTGCCCTCGTTCCAGAAGATCATCTCCCCGCAATAGCCGGCCTGGAGGATCGTCACCTCGGCCTCGGCGCGCCGGATGTCGTCACTGCGCTCGCGCCGGAAGGTTCGCTGGTAGGGCTCGAAGCAGGTCTCGCCGCTGAAGCCATGCGGCGGCCGCAGCCAGGCGTGGGTGATGTAGCGCCGGTGATGCCAGCCGACGACGATGTGCCCGGCCTCGTGAAACGCGCAGGCGCCGCGGCGGATCTCGCCGGGAATCGCGTCGAGATCGCCACGCCGTTTCATGGATTCCCGCTCGTGTTCATGGAAGGTCGCGCCGGTTTACCTCAGCGCAAGCCTTGGTGCGAGAGGCGCGCAGCGCCCGGGCGCAGGTGCCTTGCGGGCCGGGCGAGTGGCAGGCCCGGTGCCGGCCCGGACGGCCTGCCGCAGAGGGAGGCAAGATGGCGCCCAGTCGAGTCCGGGCGCTCTTCTCCCGCAGCTGCGAAGAGCACGGCACGAAGCTTGCTACGTGAGGCCCACACATCTGGAGGGTCCCATGCGTCGTGCGCTTCTGAAGAACGCTTTCCTCTTCGCCATCTTGCCTGCGCTGCACGGTGCAGCCTCGGCGCAGGGCACGTTGCGGATCGGCATGACCGCCTCGGACATTCCCCTCACCACCGGCCAGACCGACAATGGCGGCGAGGGCCAGCGCTTCATGGGCTATACGGTCTATGACGCGCTGATCAACTGGGACCTCTCGAGCGCTACGAAACCCTCTGACCTCGCGCCCGGCCTCGCCTTGAGTTGGGGCCTCGACCCCAGCGACGCCAGCAAGACGAAATGGCTTTTCAAGCTGCGCCCGGAGGTCAGGTTCCATGACGGCTCGGCCTTCACCGCCGACTCCGTCGTCTGGAATCTCGACAAGCTCCTGAGGAACGAGTCACCCCAATTCGACCAGCGCCAGTCGGCGCAGGGGCGGTCGCGCATCCCCGCCGTTGCCTCCTATCGGGCAATCGACCCGATGACGCTGGAGATCGCGACGAAAACCCCTGATGCAACATTGCCCTACCAACTAGCCTGGATCCTGATGTCCTCGCCCGCAAACTGGGAGAAGCAGGGCAAGAGCTGGGACAATGTCGCCAAGGCGCCCTCCGGCACCGGACCCTGGAAGCTCACCGGCTTCGTACCGCGCGAGCGCGCCGAGATGGTTCCCAACCCCGACTACTGGGACAAGGCGCGCGTGCCCAAGCTCGACAAGCTCGTGCTGATCCCGCTCCCCGAGGCCAATGCCCGGGTCGCGGCGCTGCGTTCGGGCCAGGTCGACTGGATCGAGGCGCCCGCGCCCGATGCTGCGAAGTCGTTGACGTCGGCGGGCTTCAAGATCGTCACCAACGCCTATCCGCATAACTGGACCTGGCATCTCTCGCGCGCCGAGGGCTCGCCTTGGAACGATATCCGGGTGCGGAAAGCCGCCAATCTCGCCGTCGACCGCGAGGGCCTGAAGGAATTGCTCGCCGGCATGATGATCCCCGCCGAGGGCTTCTATCCGCCCGGCCACCAATGGTTCGGCAAGCCGAGCTTCAAGCTCGACTACAAGCCAGACGAGGCGAGGGCGCTGCTCAAGCAAGCCGGCTACACGCCCGAAAAGCCACTGGTGACCAAGATCCTGATCTCGCCGTCTGGGTCCGGTCAGATGCAGCCGCTCCCGATGAACGAGGTCGTGCAGCAGAACCTCGCGGAGGTCGGCATCAAGGTCGAGTTCGAGGTGGTCGAGTGGAACCAGCTCATCAACATGTGGCGTGCGGGCGCCAAGGATGCGAGCTCGCGCGGCGGCACGGCGATGAACTACACCTATTTCATCCAGGACCCCTTCACCGGCTTCATCCGCCATCTCCAGTGCAATCTCGCCCCGCCGGCCGGCACGAACTGGGGTTATTACTGCGATCCCGAGATGGACAAGCTCTTCGATCAGGTCCGCAGCACCTTCGAGCCGAAGGAGCAGACCGCGATCCTGCAGAAGATCCACGAGAAATATGTCGATGAAGCGCTGTTCCTGATGGTCACGCACGACGTCAACCCGCGCGCCATGAGCACCAAGGTCAAGGGCTTCGTGCAGGCCCAGAACTGGTTCCAGGACTTCTCGCCGATCACCATGGACAAGTGAGACCGCCGGTGCAGCCGCGCTGTCGCGGCCGCACCGGCCCGATGGAGGGTCAGCCTTGCTGCTCTATGCTCTCAAGCGCCTCGTCTATGTCCTGCCGGTCGCGTTCGGTGTCAGCATCGTCTGCTTCCTGCTGGTCCATCTCGCGCCGGGCGACCCGCTGACAGCGATCATGCCGATCGACGCCACCGCCGATCAGCAGGCCGAGATGCGGGCGGCCTACGGCTTCGACAAGCCGCTGCCGGTGCAATACGGGCTCTGGCTCTGGAAGGTCCTGCATGGCGATCTCGGCGCCTCGATCGCCTCAGGCCGGCCCGTCATCGCCGAGGTCAGCCGGGCTGTCGGCAACTCACTGATCCTGGCTTCGCTGGCGACGCTGATCGGCTTTGGCTTCGGTACCTTCTTCGGCTTCGTCGCCGGCTATTTTCGCGGCAGCCTGCTCGACCGGCTGGCCTCGCTGGTCTCCATACTGGGGGTCAGCGTGCCGCATTACTGGCTCGGCATGGTGATGGTGATCGTGTTCTCCGCCCTGCTCGGCTGGCTGCCCTCGACAGGCGCCGGCCCCGGCGGCTCGGGCGCCTGGCGCCCCGACCTCGAGCATCTCAGCTACATCATCCTGCCGGCGATCACGATGTCGGCGATCCCCATGGGCATCATCTCGCGCACGGTGCGCGCGCTCGTCGCCGACATCCTCTCGCAGGATTTCGTCCAGGCGCTGCGGGCCAAGGGCATGGGCGAGTGGGACGTCTTCAAGCATGTCGTGCGCAATGCCGCGCCGACCGCGCTCGCGGTGATGGGTTTGCAGCTCGGCTACCTCCTTGGCGGCTCGATCCTGATCGAGACGGTGTTCGCCTGGCCCGGCACCGGCTTCCTGCTGAACACCGCGATCTTCCAGCGCGACCTGCCGCTGCTGCAGGGCACGATCCTGGTGCTCGCCTTGTTCTTCGTGGCCCTCAACCTCGTCGTCGACGTGCTCCAGACCACGCTCGATCCACGCATCCAGCGAGGCTGAACCGATGACAGCGATCGACGCCGGAGCCATCATTACCGTCACGCCCGTCCGCAGCGAGGGCTACTGGTCCAGCGTCGGCCGCCGGCTGGTGCGCGACCCCGTCGCGATGGGCGCGCTCGCGGTTATCCTGGTGATCGTGCTGGCGGCGATCTTCGCCCCTTACGTCGCCCCGGCCGATCCGTTGCGGGGCACGATGGTCCGGCGCCTGCGGCCGATCGGTACGCCGGGCTATCTGCTGGGTACTGACGAGCTCGGCCGCGACCTGCTCAGCCGGCTGATCTATGGCGGCCGGCTCTCGCTCTTCATGGGCGTCACGCCGGTGATCTTCGCCTTCGTGCTGGGCTCCGCGATCGGCATCTTCGCGGCCTATGTCGGCGGCTGGGTCAACACGGTGGTGATGCGCGTCATCGACGTCTTCTTCGCCTTTCCCTCGGTACTGCTGGCGATCGCGCTCTCGGGCGCGCTGGGTGCCGGCATCCTCAACTCGATCGTGTCGCTGACGGTGGTCTTCGTGCCGCAGATCGCGCGCATCGCGGAATCCGTCACCACCCAGACCCGAAACCGCGATTTCGTCGAGGCTGCGCGCATTTCGGGCGCCAACACCTGGACGATCGTGCGCGTGCATGTGCTCGGCAATGTGCTCGGACCAATCTTCGTCTATGCGACCGGCCTGATCAGCGTCTCGATGATCCTGTCCTCGGGCCTGTCGTTCCTGGGCCTCGGCGTAAAACCGCCCGAGCCGGAATGGGGCCTGATGCTCAACACGCTGCGCACTGCGATCTACTCGCAGCCGCTGGTCGCAGCCCTTCCCGGCGCGATGATCTTCATCACCTCGATCTCGTTCAACCTGTTCTCGGATGGCCTGCGCGGCGCAATGGAGGTGCGGCAATGAACGGAGCCTCGACGCAAAGCGACCCGCGCGATCGCGGCGGGGCCGGCACGCCGCTGCTCGACGTGCGCGGGCTGGTCAAGCATTTCGGCGGCAAGAGCAGCCTGTTCGGCAAGCCCAGTGGCGTCGTGCGCGCGGTCGATGGCATCGATTTCGCCATCGCCAAGGGCGAGACACTCGGCATCGTCGGCGAATCCGGCTGCGGCAAGTCGACGACGGCCCGGCTGATCATGCAGATCGTCAGGCCCGACGCTGGCAATATCCTGTTCGACGGCGAGGCCGTGGGCTCCGCTGCGCTCGATCTCAAGGCCTTCCGCCGCCAGGTCCAGATGGTGTTCCAGGACAGCTATGCCTCGCTGAACCCGCGCCTGACTGTCGAGGACACCGTCGCTTTCGGTCCGCGCATCCATGGCGCGACGGCTGCCGCCTCGATCGCCACCGCCCATGACCTGCTGCATCGCGTCGGCCTGGAGCCCAGGCGCTTTGCCGGTCGCTATCCTCACGAGATATCCGGCGGCCAGCGCCAGCGCGTCAATATCGCTCGGGCACTGTCGCTGGAGCCGCGCCTGCTGATCCTCGACGAGGCGGTCTCGGCGCTCGACAAATCCGTCGAGGCGCAGGTCTTGAACCTGCTTCTCGACCTGAAGCGCGATTTCGGCCTGACCTACATGTTCATCACGCACGACCTCAACGTCGTGCGCTTCATGTCCGACCGGATCATGGTGATGTATCTCGGCAAGGTCGCCGAGGTCGGGCCCTCCGAGCCGATCTTCGACAAGCCAGGCCATCCCTATACGGCGGCGCTGCTGTCCTCGATGCCCTCGATGGACCCCGACAACCTCACGCAGGAAGCGCCACTGTCGGGTGATCCGCCCAATCCGATCAACCCGCCCGATGGCTGCCGCTTCCACCCGCGCTGCAAGCTGGTCTCGACCATCTGCAGCCATGCCGAGCCGCTGCTGGCGGATGTGGGAGCCGCGCACGCAGCCGCCTGCCATCTCGCTAACCCCGCCTCGGGCCATCCGAGATTGGTCGCGGCATGAGAAACGGCACCATGATAAGTGGCATGAGTGGCGACGCGGCGCCCATCGTCGAGGCCCGGGACCTGACTGTCGATTTCGCCGCTGGCCGCGGAAAAATCCGCGCCGTCTGCGGTGTCGATCTCGCTCTCAAGCCCGGCGAGACGCTGGCGCTGCTGGGCGAATCCGGCTCGGGCAAGAGCGTCACCTTGCGCGCGCTGATGCGGCTCCATCCGAAATCGGCTGAGATCGGCGGCTCCATAGCCGTCGACGGGCAGGATGTTCTGGCGCTGTCGCCCTCGGCGCTGCGCGCCTATCGCGGCAAGACGGTCTCGATGATCTTCCAGGATCCGGGCCTCGCCTTCGATCCCGTCTACCGGATCGGCGACCAGATCGCCGAGGCGGTGATGCGGCACGAGGGCGTGTCGCGCGCGGAAGGCCGCAGGCGCGGGCTCGAACTGTTCGAGCGCGTGCGCATTCCCTCGCCCGAGCGTCGGCTCGACAACTTCCCCCACGAGATGTCGGGGGGCATGCGCCAGCGCGCCATGATCGCGCTCGCGCTCGCCTGCAAGCCAAAGGTGCTGCTTGCCGACGAGCCGACCACGGCGCTCGACGCCACCGTGCAGATCCAGGTGCTGCTGTTGTTGCGCGAATTGCAGCGCGAATTCGGGCTGGCCATCGTCTTCGTCACGCATGACATCGGCGTCGCGGTCGAGGTCGCCGACCGGATCGCGGTGATGTATGCCGGCCGCATCGTCGAGAGCGGCCCGTGCAGGGATGTCATCGGCAACCCGTCCCATCCCTACACGCGCGGCCTGCTGGCCTCGCGCGCCCATGGCACGCTGGACAAGGGCGACCGGCTGAGGGCGATTCCGGGCTCGCCGCCCGATCTCGCGGCGCCGCCTCCGGGTTGCGCCTTCGGCCCGCGCTGCGAGAACTTCATCGAGAGCTGCGCCGGCGCCATTCCGCCGAGCCTCGCCGTCGATATCCGCCACAGCGCCCGTTGCTTCAGGCTCGCACCGGCGATCTAGGCGCGAGCGGGCGTCAGGGCCGCTATTCGGGAATGCGCTGGCCCACTGTCGCCGAGGCCTCGTCTTCCGGCTCGTCGGATTGCGGCGGGGGCTCAGAGCGTGTGATCGTCTCGACGGCATCGCCGGCCAGCTTCTCGAGCAGGTCGAGCTCGCGCTGGCCGATCGTGCGTGGATCGGTGTCGAGGATGCAGAGCGCACCGAGCACGAAGCCGTCCGCGGAGCGCAGCGGCGCGCCGGCGTAGAAACGCAGCTGCCATTTGGACACGACCGCATTGTCCGAGAAGCGCGGATCGCGCTCGGTATCGGCGATGACGAGCGTCTCGCCGCCGGAGACGACGTGGTCGCAGATCGCGTCCTGGCGTGGCAGGATCGTGCGCTCGAATTCGTCGCGCTCGAAGCCGGCGAGCGGCCGGCTCTGGCCGATGATGATCTCCTTGTCGGCATCGATTGCCGAGACCATGGCGAAGCTCACATCGAAGGCGTCCGCCGCCCGCTTCGCGATCGCGTCGAGATCGTCGCGAAGCGCCTGGTTGAGGAAGTCGGTGCCATGCAGCGCCGCGACACGCTCCGCATCGTCGGCCGGTGCCTCGGCCGCGGCCGGATTGACTGTGACCGCGGGCAGGAGGCGTTGAAGGCGCCCGGTGACCTCGGCGATCGAGGTCGCGATCTCGTCGGCCCCGAGCTCCCTGTAGGTCTCGTTGACGAGGGCGTCCGACGGCATCGTCCAGAGCGCGAGGACGATCTTCAGCTCTGGCCAAAGCCGCCGCAGCCGCCGGCAGAACTGGCGGGCGGCCCGTTCCGGTTCGCCGCTGAAATAGCTGACGCAGACCGCAGAGACACCGTCGAGCTCGAGCTTCGCGACCGAGCCGGACGAGACATGCATCAACGGTCGGCTCTCCGCGGCGATGCCCTCCAGGCTCAGCGCATGGGCCAGCATCTGCGCCGCGATCGCATCGATCTCCCATTTGCCGCCGACGCAGACGACCTTGGGGCCGCTCGGCGCGCTGGCGACCGGGTGCTCTTCGGCCATCTCGGCCAGCAGCGCATTCATCCCGTCAGAGACGCGCAGCCGATGCTCCGCCGTGGCGTGGCTGCCGTAATCATCGCTGGCGAGCCTGAGCACCTGCACGCCGACGCTGTCGTAGAACCCGGTGAGCGAGCTCTTCTCGATTTCCGCCTCGGCGATGTCGATCGCCTCCTCGACATCGTCGGCGAGCAGGCGCTGGTAGACCCTGGTCGCCGGGTTCAGCACCGGCACCGACCCCAGCAGGGTGTCGAGGAATTGCAGCTGTGGCAGGTTCTTGCCGACAACCAGCAGGCAGACCGTCAGTGGGGTCGAGAGGATGAGGCCGACCGGCCCCCACAGGGCGGTCCAGAAGGTCGCGGCCGCAATCAGCGATATCGCCGACAGCCCGGTGCTGGAGCCGTATAGCAAGGGTTCGACGATGTTGTTGCTGATCAGCTCGAGCCCGAGGATCAGCGCCACGGCCCAAAGCACCATGTGCCAGCCGGGATCGACCGCGAAGGCCAGCGCAAGCGGGAAGATGGCCGAGATCAACGGGCCGAGATAGGGCACGAACCGCATGACCGCGGCGATGACGCCCCAGAGCAGCGCGCCCGGGATACCGATCAGCCAGAGGCCGACCGTCAGCGGCAGGCCGTAGGAGACGTTTACGATCAGCTGCATCAGCAGGTATTTGCTGATCCGGGTTCCCGCCTCCTCGAGGGCGTCGGTCGAGCGGTGGAGATTCCCGCCGAAGATACGCAGCAGCCGGTCCCGCAGGTCCGTGCGATCCAGCAGGGCGAGCACGACGAAGATCAGGATGATGCCGAACGTCGCCAGCGGTTCGAGCGCGCGCCCGACCCAGACGAGCGCGAGCTCTATCTGGCTGCCGGGCGCGGGGACGACCTCGACACGCTGGACCGAGCCCGTGGAATCCTTTGCGGGCTCGACCTCCTTCTGAACAATGTCGACCGTCTTCAGGGCGCCATCGAAAATGCCGGGCGCCTTGAGCTGGGCCCGCAGGTCCGCAAGCTTGGTCTGGATCGTCGACTGGTAGGTCGGCAATTGCTCGCTGAGGGAACGGACCTGCGCTCCCAGCACGAGGACGAGCCCGGCCAGCAGGACCAGCACGACGGTCATCACGGACGCGACCGCCACAACCTTCGGCAGGCCACGTCGGCGCAGCCACATCACCGGCGGGCTCAGCGCGAACCCGATCAGGAAGGCGAAGGCGAGGGGGATCAGGATATCGCGGCCGTAATACAGTCCGGCTATGACGACGGCGGCGGAGATCAGGGCGGCTGCCGTACGCACGGCATCGCCGCTCGAGGCCTCCACCGCCTGCACGGCACCGGCGTCGGATTGCGGAACCGTACGGTTCGCCATTTGCGTCGTCATCATCCGTCGCCCCCCAGCGATAGCGATCGCTCCATCCGGCAACGCGGGGACGGTGTAGCGAGTTCCCGCTCGCCGCCGTCGCAGCGTGCATATGTCGTTGGTTCTAGCTGTACCCTGTCTGCGGGCTCGTGGGCATGTCGCGCTGCGATCGGAACGCTGAACCGCGCCGGGTTCGGCCAGACCCCGATCGGCGGCGGGGTCGCTATTCCATTGCGCCACGGCTAGAAGGAATGGGTTTCCTTCGGACGAGCCTGGGTATGACATTGCGATTGAGCCGGTTCACTGCGCTCGCCTTGAGCGCGCTTGTCGCCCTCGCGACCGTCCCACTCGCTCTCCAGTATCACTGGCTCTGGCTGCCCGCCGCGCTGGCGACGTTCCTGACGCTTGTCGGCATTTGGGATCTTGTCCAGCGCGACCACGCGATCCGGCGCAACTATCCTGTGATCGGCCACATCCGCTGGTTCGTCGAGCTGATCCGGCCGGAGCTGCGGCAGTATCTCTTCGAGGCGGATGAGGAGGCCGCGCCTTTCTCGCGCTCCCAGCGCTCGCTGGTCTATCGCCGCGCCAAGGATCTCGCCGGCGACCACCCGTTCGGAACGCTGCTCGACGTCTATCGCGACGGCTATGAATTCGTCGGACACTCGACACGTCCGGCACCGGTGTCCGATCCCGACGGTTTCCGAATCCTCATCGGCAACGACCAGTGCGCGCAGCCCTACTCCGCCTCGGTGTTCAATATCTCTGCGATGAGCTTTGGTTCGCTTTCCGCCAATGCGATCCGGGCACTCAATAACGGAGCGCGGCTGGGCGGGTTCAGTCACGATACCGGCGAGGGCAGCATCAGCCCGTATCATCGCGAGGGTGGCGGCGACATCGTCTGGGAGATCGCCAGCGGTTATTTCGGCTGCCGCGACGAGCACGGTTGCTTCGATCCCGAGCGTTTCGCGCGCCAGGCGAGCGATCCTCAGGTGAAGATGATCGAGATCAAGCTGAGCCAGGGCGCGAAGCCCGGCCATGGCGGCATCCTGCCGGCGCCGAAAGTGACGCCCGAGATCGCGCAGACGCGGGGCGTGCCCGTCGGGGTCGATTGTGTCTCGCCGCCAAGCCACAGTGCCTTTTCGACGCCGCTCGAGATGATGGCGTTTATCGCGCAGCTGCGCGTTCTGTCGGGCGGCAAGCCCGTCGGCTTCAAGCTCTGCCTCGGCCACCCCTGGGAGTTCATGGGGATGGTCAAGGCGATGCGCGAAAGCGGCGTCGTTCCCGATTTCATCGTCGTCGACGGCGCCGAGGGCGGCACCGGCGCGGCGCCCGTCGAGTTCAGCGACCATATCGGCCTGCCGATGCGGGAAGGCCTGCTGTTTGTCCATAACGTGCTTGTGGGCGCCGGCCTGCGCGACAGGGTGAAGGTCGGTGCGGCCGGCCGCATCGTCAGCGCCTTCGATATCGCCAGCGTGCTGGCCATCGGCGCCGACTGGGCCAATTCGGCGCGCGGCTTCATGTTCGCGCTGGGCTGCGTGCAGTCGCTCTCCTGCAACACCAATCGTTGCCCGACCGGCGTCGCTACGCAGGATCCTGGCCGCCAGCGCGCGCTCGTGGTGCCCGACAAGGCGCAGCGCGTGCACCGTTTCCACGCCAATACTCTGCATGCCCTCGCCGACATGCTGGCGGCAGCCGGTCTCACCCATCCCGACCATCTGACCCCCCATCATCTCGTGCGCCGCGTCAGCACGACCGAGATCCGGCTGTTCTCTGACCTTCATATCTTCCTCGAGCCCGAAGAGCTGATCCAGGGACGGTCGGAGCACGCGTTCTACCGGCGCAACTGGGAGATTGCCCGCGCCGACAGCTTCGACAGCCTCCGCTAGGCGCGCGCATGCCGGCTCGGTATCGGGGCTGACCGGCACTGGGCCTACCGGCTCGATCGCGCCCGGCTATAATCGGCGCAGGCAGTCGAGGATGAGCGGAAGCATGCGCGTTGCAATCGTAGGGGCAGGGGCGATCGGCGGTGTCATCGCCTGGCATATGACGAAGGCAGGGCAAGCCCCCCTGATCGTGGCGCGGCCGCGGACGGCGGCGCTCCTGGCCGCCGAGGGGCTTACGCTGACCAACGGTGCAGGGACCGAGACCGTGGCGGTCAAGGTGACGTCCGATGCGGCGGCTGCGGGCGTCCAGGATCTCGTGCTGGTCGGCTTCAAGGCTCATGACTGGGGTAGCGGCCTCGATGCCGTGACGCCATTGGTCGGCCCGTCGACGATCGTGCTGCCGATGCTCAACGGCATCCCCTGGTGGTATCTCGACGGGCTCGGCCCGCACTTCGGCGATCGCACGCTGGCCGCGGTCGATGCGCAGGGCGCGATCGCCGCAGCGATCCCGACGCGACAGGTGCTCGGAGGCGTCGTCTATATCGGCGCGAACCGCCCTACGCCCAACGCGATCGACTGGAATGGCAGGAAGCGGCTGATCGTCGGCGAACCCCTCCGCGCCCAGGGCGACCGGCTGGGCGAGGTCGTGGCCCTCCTGCGAGCGGGAGGCATCGACGCCGAGGCTACCGACGATATCCGCTTCGAAGTCTGGCAGAAGCTTCTCGGCAATGCGGCCTATAACCCGCTTTCGGCCGTGACGGGTGCCGCGGTCGACAGGCTCGCGGGAGATCCGGCGGTTCGGGCCGTCGCCAAGGCGATCATGGCTGAATGCGTCGCGGTCGCTGCGGCGCTCGGCATCGAAAACCTGCCGGATCTGGAAGTGCGCCTCGAAATTCCGCCGACGCTTGTCGGCGTGAAGACCTCGATGCTGCAGGACATGGAGGCGGGCCGTCCGCTCGAACTCGGCGCGATTGCGGGCGCCGTGGCCGAACTCGGCCGCAGGACGGGCGTGCCCACACCCTTGATCGACTGCGTCGGCGCGCTTGCGGGCAGTGCCTGGCAGCAACGCTGGGGACAGTGACGGGCCACCTCGTCCACCTCAGCGCAGCCCGATCCTGCTCGCGCCGTCCCTGAAATGCCGTTCGCCCTCGGGCGAAAAGTGCATCGCGGTCAGGAAGTCCTCGATCCCGTAGTCGGGCAGGGTCTTGCGGATGGCGGCGAGGTTGGCCTTGGCTTCCTCGATCCTGCCCGCAAGCGCCAGCGAGAGGGCCGCGATCGCAAGGATCTGGGCATGGGCGTTGGGCCGCGCGGCGGCCTTCACCGCCCAATCCGCGGCGTCCTCGAACCGGCCGAGGCGCACCAGCGCCATCGCCCGAGCGCCCAGCATGCCAAACAGCATGGGGTCGAACGGGCTCAGCGCGCGGGCGCGATCCGACGATGTGATCGCCATCGCCGCGTCGCCGGCCTGCGAATGCACGAAAGACAGAGCGTAGTGGCCTTCGAAATTCGGGCTGAGGTCGACAGCCTGCTCCAGCTCCGCGATCGACTGGTCATGGCGGTCGCGCAGCCAGAGCGCCCGGCCCATGGCCCAATGCGCAGCGGGATCGCGATCATCCGCGAGCAGGCTTTGCCCTGCGGCCTCGAACGCATTGTCGATATCCTGTTCGCGCCGATTCCAGCCCTGGAACGCGTTCTGGAAATGGGTGAAGGACAGCCCGGCATGGGCGCGCGAGAAGGTCGGGTCGAGCCCGATGGCTTGTGTGAAGAAGTGCTTCGCGAGGTCGTTGTCGGCCTTGTTGAAGCGGTACATGTGCCAGAGGCCGCGATGATGCGCCTCCCAGGCATCGAGGGAACTGGGGTGCCGCAGGATCGCCCGGTTGCGCTCTGCCATCTCGATCTCGCTGGCGATCGAGGCGACGATCCGGTTTCCGATCTCGTCCAGGACGAGCAGGGCCTCGTCGCTTCGCTGGTTGAAGTGTTCCGCCCACAGGATTCGTCCGCTGCCGGTCTCGACGAGCTCGACCGAAAGGCTCAGCCGTTGCTCGCTCCGGCGCAGGGTGCCGCTGAGTAGATAGTCCACGTTCAGCATCCGGGCGGCGTCGGTCGGCGCGATGCGCTGGTCGCGGAGGGCTAGGATGCTCCCGGGCGCGATCACGAACAGGCATCGCAGCTTGGCAAGCCGGGTGATCACGTCATGGGCGAGCGGGCCGGATATCCCGGTCGGCGAGCCTGAGAGCTCTGCCTGGTCGATGAAGGGCATCACCGCGATGGAGGCGCGGCGCGGCGCCGTCACTGGCGGCCCATCGAGCGGAGTCTCGGGAGCGGGCGAGATCGCGGCGGCGATCCCCGTCCCGCCTTCGGCGCGCGTTCGCGCCCCGCGCCATGCCTCGCGCAGGGGAGCGCTGTCGAGCCCCTCGGCCTCGAACAGGGGGATCGCGGCGGCGAGATGATCATGGCCCTCCCGGATGCGGCCTGTCTCGGCAAGCATCCGCAGGAGGCGTTCATGCGGCTTCAGCTCGAAGGGCGAGAGCGTCAGCCATTGGTCGAGATAGCCGGCGGCGGCCTCTGCCGGCAGCTGGTCGACGAGTTGCTCCAGCAGCGTTGCGTGGCAGGTCCTGAAACGCCGGCGCTGCATTGCCAGCCATTGCTGGAAACCGGGACAATGATCGAGCTCCAGCCCCTCCAGGAAATCGCCGGAAAACAGGTCCACGAGCGCTTGCAGCGAGGCGGTCCCAGACTGCGCCGCGTCCCGCCGCTGGGCTTTCAGGATATGCAGCGCGTCGACCGTGCAGCCATCGAGGTCGATGCTGATTGCGTCGGCCTGCGTCGACAGTCTGCGGTGCTCGGGCTCGTCGATGAAGCGCCTGATCTTGCTCAGGCACCAGCGCAGCTCGCCGCGCGGATCGTCGGGCACCTCCCAGAACATCTCGCACAGATGGCTGCGCGGCTGCGGTCGTGGCGCCAGATAGGCGAAGAGCGCCCGGGCCTTGCGGGAGGCCGGCAGGGCCAGCTGGCCGGCGCCGCGACGCAGCGACAGCGGGCCCAGCAGGCGCACGCAGAGTTGCGTGCCAGCAGGGTCTCCCTCTCGCTTGCTCGTTTCCACGGGCATGTCCATGCCGGCTCCCACGGATGAACCCATGGGCACGACCTACAGTCCCGGCCAGGGCGCGATGCCGGAGACCGGCCGCGCCGCTACGCCTGGCCGATGGAGGCCAGCTTACCACTACCGGCTCGTGAAAAGGAGATAGCGATGTTGAGCTCTTCCGCGGCGACGCAGTCCCAGCCCGTAGCACAGCCTGTCGACTATGCCGCCATCAAGGCCCGACAGCAGGGCGCCTGGTCGTCGGGCGACTACGCCGTCATCGGCACCACCCTCCAGATCGTAGGCGAGGAGCTCTGCGAGGCGCTCGACCTGCGCGCCGGCCAGGCGGTGCTCGATGTCGCGGCGGGCAACGGCAATGCCAGCCTCGCCGCTGCCCGCCGCTGGTGCAATGTGACCGCGAGCGATTATGTGCCGGCGCTGCTCGACCGCGCCCGCCAGCGCGCAGGCGCGGACGGATTGGAGATCGGCTTTCGCGAGGCCGATGCCGAGGCCCTGCCATTTCCCGACGAGCAGTTCGACGTCGTGATGTCGACATTCGGCGTGATGTTCACGCCCAACCAGGACAAGGCCGCGGCAGAGCTGCTGCGCGTCTGCCGCCGCGGCGGCAAGATAGGCCTGGCCAACTGGACCCCGGAGGGCTTCGTCGGCCAGCTCTTCAAGACCATCGGCAAGCATGTCCCGCCACCTGCAGGCCTGCGCTCGCCGGCCCTGTGGGGCACGCAGGCGCGGCTGTCGGAACTGTTCGAGCCCGCATCGGTCTCGCTGCGGGTGTCCACGCGGAACTTCGTCTTCCGCTACCGCTCACCGGAGCATTGGCTCGAGATCTTCCGCTCCTATTACGGTCCCGTTCTGAAGGCCTTCGCCGCCTTGCCGCCCCCGGAGCAGATGGCGCTCGAACGCGATCTGCTTGCGCTGCTCGCGCAGTTCAACCTATCAGGCGACGCCACGATGGTCGTCCCGAGCGAGTATCTCGAGGTCGTCATCGTCCGGCAGCGGTGAGGCCCGCGCGTCCGGCTGGTTGACACTGCCCGATCGCAACCCCGCAGCATCCCGGCGGGCTGCGGTCGGGCAAACCCGGTGGTCCCTCAGCCGCTATTTCGCGGCGGCTGCCAGTTCCCGGTGGCGTTCCTTCGCGGCCCGGACCAGGGCCAGGAAGCGATAGATGCCGTGCATGAACTTGCCATAGGGCATGGTGACGAAGAGCGCGAAGACCACGCCGAGATGCAAAGCCAGCAGCAGCCCCATTGCCGGCGTCGCGCGCAGCACCAGCAGCGCAAGGCCGGTGACGCCGGTGAGCAGCAGCATCAGCAGGAAGGCGACATCCATCCCCAGTGGAGTGCCCTCCCGCAGCGACGGGTCGCGCCGCCATTTCTCGGCCAGCAACCCGATGGGCCCGACCGTCAGCCCGATTCCGCCGGCTGTGCCGAGCAGCACCGGCAGGTCGTACCAGGGATACGGCGCCTGCATCGCCATGAGGTAGTGGTAGGCGGTTGCCGTCGAGGTCGAGGCGAAGCAGAGCATGAAGCCGTAGAAGGTCAGGTGGTGGTAGAGCCGGCGCCGGTCGCTGGGGCGCTCGCTGTCGTTCATGCAGCCCGATTTGCCGCCGTCGAGATAACGCAGGCTGCCGGCGTCCTTGAACGCCTGCCAGAGCGAGCCGGGATCCCGCAGCGTGGCCTCGGGCTCGCCGATATCGCGCCAGAAAGCGCGCACACTCATGCCGATGGCAATGATGCAGTAGAGCGAGACCAGACCGAAGATCGCCACCATCGTGTTGTGCGGCATCAACCTGTAGAAGGCGCCGGGGCCGGTATGGACGCCCAGCAGCACTGCCGGGTCGTTCCAGGCGACGAAGCCTGCGATGAACGCCGCCACCGCGACGGCCAGCGCCAGGGCGATGAACAGGCCATTGCGCGCGAACACGCCAGCGAAAGCCTGCGGCCAGGCGTAGTGCGCGTAGGATTCGGTGCGAACCTGCGCGAGCGTGGCAGGCACATGGACCATATACTCGTGCGGCGGGGAGAACTGGCAGTCGTAATAGCAGGCGCCGCAGTTGTGGCAGAGATTGGCGAGGTAGTTCAGGTCGCCGTCCGAGAACGAGCGCCGCATTTCCATTGCCGGGAAGACGGCGCAGAGGCCCTCGCAATAACGGCAGGAGTTGCAGACGGTCATGAGCCGGTCCGCCTCGGCCAGCGCGGCGCTGCCGTGGTTGGGGGTGGAACCGCCGGTCCCGGCCGGACCTGTGCCCACCGTGTCCCGCAGGAATGCGAAATCGGTCATGTCAGCGCACTCCTGGCGGCTTCGCGTCCGGCAATGCGCCCGAAGACGGCGCCGATGGTCATGCCGATGCCCGCGGCGTAGCCCTCGCCCAGGACATTGCCGGCCATGATCTCGCCGGCTGCGAACATGTTCGGGGCACCGCTGCCATCGGCCATCTGGATGCGGGCCTCCTCGTTCACGCGCACGCCGAGATAGGTGAAGGTGATGCCGGGGCGCACCGGATAGGCATAGAACGGCGCTTCCACGATCGGCCGCGCCCAATGGCTCTTGGGCGGCGTCAGGCCCTCTGTCCGGCAATCGTCCAGGATCGTATCGTCGAAGGTGCCCGGCCTGACGGCGGCATTGAATGTTCCCACGGTCCCCTCGAGCGCGTCGGGGTCGAGCTCCAGCCGGGTCGCGAGCGCCCTGATGCTAGGCGCGCTGATCGGCGGATAAAGCGAGGGCATGAACAGCTGCAGCGAGGACGCGTCGAAGATGATGTAGGCGATCTGGTCGCGCTGGGCGGCGACCAGGCGCCCCCAGATGGCATAGCGCTTGGGCCAGATGTCCTCGCCCTCGTCGTAGAAGCGCTGCGCGTCGCGGTTGACCACGATGCCGAACACCACGCAATCGAGCCGGGTGATGATGCCGCCGTCGAATTTCGGCGCGCGCGCGTCGATCGCGACCGCATGGCATTGGGTGGGGTCGCCGACCTCCTGCGCGCCCTTGTCGAGCAGGAGCCGCAGGATCGTGCCCCGGTTGTTGCGGGTGCCGCGTATCAGGAAGTTCTCGGCCGCCTCGCCCCAATAGCGCTTCAGCCACTCGATGTTGGATTCGAAGCCCCCCGCCGCCGCCACCAGCGCTTTCGCATGAATTTTTTGGCCTGCGACCGTGACTGACCGGAACCGGCCGTCCTCGATCTCGATATCGGTGACCTCCGACTCATAGCGGATCTCGACGCCCAGATCCTCGGCAGTCCGGTAGAGCGCGTTCAGCATGGCGCGGCCGCCGCCGAGGAAGAACGAATTGGTGCGCCCGAGCGAGAGCGTGCCGCCCAAAGAAGGCTGCCAGCGCACGCCCTGCTGCTCGATCCAGCCCAGCATCGACTTGGATTCGCGGATCATGAAGCGGGCCAGGGGCTCGTCGGTCTTGCCCTTGGTGACCCGCAGCAGGTCGTCGAAGAACTCGTCCTCGCCATAGGGGCCCGACAGGCTTTCGGTCGCCGCGTCATGGGCGCAGCGCATATTGCGCGTATGGCGCGTGTTGCCGCCGCGCCAGAAGACGTTCGACAATTCGAGCACGAGCACCCGCGCGCCTTCGCGGCGGGCCGAGATGGCAGCACAGAGCGCGGCATTGCCGCCGCCGACGACGATGACGTCATAGGCGACCGCCTCGTCCTGTCGCGTGGGTGTCGAGGGCGCCGTCATATCAGAGACGCGCCGACATGGGTGCAAGGGCGCCGGGTGAGAGGGCGGGCTTGCGGGCGAGCGCGTATCGGGGGGAGGGGAAATCGTGATCAGGCATGACGGTCTTTGCAGCACGAACGCCCGATCGCATCAACCTCCGCATTTGCAGGCAGCCATGACTGTCATTGCCGAGGCGGCATGGTTCGGGCCAAGGCGAGCGAGCGCCGGCGCCCGCGGGCACCAAGGAGACGATGGTCCGCGGAGATAAGTGCAATTTGGCCATTAATCGATTTGCTGGCTAAGTAATTACTCTGACTTTTTCACCCATTCCGCCACATTGGGGCTCTAGCTGACCGATGCCCGACTCGATGGCGATTCCTTCCGGCCTGCTGTACGCAACGCGCTCAAGCCCCGAGCCTATTGCGTTGCCCAACAGCGTTCTGCGCGACGCTGCCGTGAGTCGATGGATGTATACGATCGCCTTCCTGCTGCTGCCTGAGTTCTCCCTTCTCGGCGCCGTCTCGGCCGCCGAGACGCTGCGGGTGGCCAACTCCCTCTATCCCGAACCGCCTTTCCGGTACTTCTTCGTGCACGATACGCAGACCAGCGTCGCATCGAGCTCGGGCATTCCGCTGCACGCGGAGATGCATGTCCGCGATCTCCGCGAATTCGATGCGCTCGTGGTCCTGTCGAGCTTTCGCCACGACAGCTACGAGAACGCCGAGACGCAAAGCCTGATCCGGCGCTTCGATCGCCATGGCAAGACGATCGGCTCGATCGAGAGCGGCGTCTACCACCTGGCAAAGGCGGGCGTTCTCAACGGCCATGTCGCCACGGCGCATTTCAACAACCTGCCCATGTTCGCGGAGATATTCCCGCAGGTGAGCTTCGTGAAGAAGGTATACACCTGGAGTGAGAAGCGCATGACCTGCGCCGGTGGTGCTGCGGCGACCGACATGATGCTCCACCTTCTCTCGGAGCGCCTCGGCAAGGCCGTGGCGGCGCGCGTCGCCAACATCATCATCTTTCCGTACCGCCGCGAGATCGGTGCGTATCAGGACGACCTGTTTACCTCTGCCTATAACGGCTTCCCTCAGCCAGTGCGGGAAGCCTGCCGGATGATGGAGGAAGCGATCCACCGGCCGCTCGACATCGAGGTCATCGCGGAGCAGCTCTCGCTGTCGCGGCGCCATCTCGACCGGCTGTTCGAGGTCGCCTTCAACTGCTCGACATTCGACTATTACCGCATGATCCGGCTGGCGAGGGCGCGCAAGCTGGTGAAGGCCACACGCATCGAGCTCACGACGATCGCGATGCGGTGCGGTTTCCGCTCCTATCCGCGTTTCCTCGAGCGCTACCGCGAGGCCTATGGCATCTCGCCTTCCGAGGACAGGGCGTCCGAATTGCCGCAGCCGACGCAGCCCGACAGGGTTTTGCCCCTCATGGACCTTCACCCCTACCAAAGCCAGCTCGATCCGAAGCGCATGGTCTGATCGTCCTTGGTTTCGGCTCATGCTCGACTCGCTACCCGCAATGTCCATATCGGGAACTTTGAATGTCCAAATCGAGCGTATCGGCGCCGTGTGGTTTTTCTAATGATGATCTGAGCTTGAATTTGATCTTTTCCACTTTATGCCAGTGAATACTTATTGATGCGCCGTCAGATGATATTTTGTTCCGCGCTTTAATGTATTCGGCGATATTTGCCCCAGGGAAAAACGGCTTCTTGTTCGCGGTTCGTCCAAATGGGCGAGCCCAATGACAAAACATGACATGCGAGCGTCAAAGACGCCGTCAAATGCGAGGGTGAACACAATGGCAGACGGATCGATGATGACCGGCGGTTTCCTGCCGGCGGGTGCTCTGACGCGCCGCGCCTTCAGCGCGGGCCTGCTCACCACAGGGCTGATCGCGGGTTCCGGTCGCGGCTTCGCACAGTCCGCGCCGAAGCGCGGCGGCACGGTGCGGCTGGCGCTGTTCCAGCAGTCGACCGGAGACACCTTCGACTCCGCGCGCTACGACAAGGGCAACGACTATATCCGGGGCACCAGCGTCTACAGCTACCTGACGCGCATGGACGACCAGGGACAGGCGCAGCCGGAGGTTGCGGAATCCTGGGAGCCGAATCCCGAAGCGACACGCTGGGTCTTCACGATCCGCAAGGGCATCACCTTCAGCGACGGCTCGCCGCTGACAACGGACGACATCATCTTTTCGCTGCTGCGGCACCGCGAGGACAAGGTCGCGTCCACCGCCAAGCAACTCGTCGGCAACATCGCGTCCGTAACGGCCGATGGGCCGAACAAGATCGTCGTCCAGTTGACCCAGCCCGACGTCGACCTGCCGGCGCTCGTCGGCATCTTCCAGTTCGCCCTGGTCAAGAACGGCACCTACGACTTCTCCAAGCCGATCGGCACCGGTGCGTTCACGGTCAAGGAATTCCAACCCGGCATCCGTACTGTGCTCGTGCGCAACGCCAATTTCTGGAAGCAGGGCCAGCCCTACATCGACCAGTTCGAGATGTTCCCCATCCCGGACGCGTCGGCGCGTGCCAATGCGTTGCTCTCGGGCGACGTCGACATGATTCTGGAATTGCGTGGCAATTCGATCGAGCAGGTCTCGAAATCGAGCAACGCCGAGGTTTTCGTCACCCATGGCGCGCGCTACACGGCGATCCAGGCGGCCGTTGACCGGGCGCCGTCCAACAATACCGACCTCGCGCTGGGCCTGTCGTACCTGATCGACCGCAAGCGCGTCCTCGACACGGTCCTGCGCGGCTATGGCACGATCGCCAACGATCATCCCGTCAGCCCGACCAGCCCCTATTTCAACGCTGCGTTGCCGCAGCGCGAACTCGACCACGACAAGGCCAAGTTCCATTTCGGCAAGTCCGGCATCGGCAAGAGCCCCATCGAGGTCACGATGGGGGACGGCGTGCTCTACAGCGTCGATATCGGCCAGTTGATGCAGCGCGAGGCGATGAGGGCCGGCCTCAACCTTCAGATCAAGCGCGAGCCCGCCGAAAGCTACTGGACGGCGGTTGCGGGCAAGCGCCCGTTCTTCGCAACCAACTTCCACCCGCGCCCGACGCTCAACATGCTGCTCAACCTGAGCTGGAAGAAGGGCGCGGCCTGGAACTTCTCGCATTACGAGAACGAGCGCGTCGAAAAGCTGATCGACATGAGCCGCGCCGAATTCGACCTCGCCAAGCGCAAGGAACAATACGGCGAGATCCAGTCCATCATCCACAATTCTGGGGCGATCATGCTTCCGGCCTTCATCAGCTACGTCGATGGCGTCTCGAAGAAGATCAAGGGCCTGACCCCGTCGCCGATCGGGAGCCTTGGCGGCTTCAACTTCACCGACCGGATCTGGATCGAAGCCTGATCCGCATCGCGCGGATTCCGAGGGGGTAACAAAGCGTGGCTAGTTTCATCGTCTGGCGGCTGCTGGCCACGCTGCTGCTGCTGTTCGTCGTCTCGCTGCTCGTCTTCTGGGCTTGCGAGATCCTGCCCGGCGACGTCGCGCAGGTTGCTCTGGGCCAGTATGCGACGCCTGAGAACGTCAGGGCCCTGCGGCTCGAGATGGGCTTGGACCAGCCCCCCTTCCAGCGCTATCTCTCCTGGCTGGCAGGGGTGGTCCAGGGCGACTGGGGCCGCTCCTTGGTGACCAAATCCTCGGTCAGCGCCCTTCTGTCCGAGCGCGTGGCAAACACGGCCGTGCTCGCCGGCGTGACTACGCTGATCGCGGTTCCGCTCGCCATCCTGCTCGGCATCGTGATGGCGATGTGGAATGGCCGCGCGCTCGATCGCAGCGCCTCGATCGTCGTGCTGGCCCTCTCCGCCACGCCGGAATTTCTCCTCGCGACGCTGCTGGTGCTGCTTTTCGCAGTCTCGCTCGGCTGGTTGCCAGCGGTCGCCTACCTCAGCACAGGCTCGAGCCTCGGCCAGACCGTGCGTGCCCTGCTGCTGCCGACGGCAAGCCTTGTCGTCGTCGTGACCGCCCAGATCGCGCGAATGACCCGGGCCATTCTCGGCAACATCCTGACGCAGCCCTATATCGAGATGGCCATTCTCAAGGGGGTGCACGGCCGCCGCGTCGTCGCCCGCCATGCGCTGCGTAACGCGGTCGGTCCGATCGCCAATGTGGTGGCTCTCAACACGGCCTATCTCGTCAGCGGCATCGTCATCGTCGAGACGATCTTCGCCTATCCTGGCCTGGCCCGGCTGATGATCGATTCCGTACAGTCGCGAGATCTTCCCGTGGTCCAGGCCTGCGCCATGATCTTTTGCGCGACCTATGTGCTCCTGATCCTCCTTGCCGACATCCTGGCGCGGGCCTGCGACCCACGCTCCCTTCCGCAACGCCCAATGGACGCGATATGACCGGCGCCTCTCACTCTCGGCGCCTGTCGCCGACGCTGGTTGCGAGCAGCGCGATCCTGCTGATCTTCTTGCTCATCGCGTTGGTCTCGCTCGTGGCTCTGCCGCAGGACCCGTTCGACTTCCTCACAGACGAGCCGTTCAGCCCGCCTGCGGCTGGCATGTGGCTTGGCACCGATCATCTCGGACGTGACGTGCTCTCGCGCCTGATGGACGGAACCCGCATCACGCTGTTCATGGCGCTGAGCGCGACGCTTCTCGCCCATGTCATTGGCGATACGCTCGGCCTGCTCGCTGCCGCGCGCGGCGGCCTCGTCGACACCGTGCTCAGCCGCATCGTCGATGTGATCCTGGCCCTGCCGAAGATCATCGTCGGGCTGGTGGTCGTCGCCGCCCTGGGGTCCTCCATATCGGTCATCATCGGTATCGCTGCGGTGGTCTATTCGGCCGGCGTGTTCCGGATCGCGCGTGCGCTGGGCAACGACCTCAAGGAAATGGACTACGTCAAGGTGGCCCGCTCGCGCGGCGAGGGCATGGGCTGGATCCTGTTCGGCGAGATGTTGCCCCATGTCATGCGGCCGCTGGCGACCGACTTCGCCATCCGCGCCAGCTTTGCGATCCTCTTCATGAGCAGCCTCAGCTTCGTGGGCCTGGGTGTTCAACCCCCGATGGCCGACTGGGGCGGCATGGCGCGCGAGAATCTCGGCGGCCTCTCGACCAATCCCCTTGCGGCCATCGGTCCTGCGATCGCGATCGCACTGGTCTCCATCGCCCTCAACATGCTCGTCGACTCGCTCGACGGCGATGCGCGGCATTGAGGCATCCATGAGCAACACCATCCTCACCGTCGACAACCTGTCGATCGCAACCACGAGCGGAACCACCGTCCTAGACGGCGTCTCGCTGCAGGTGTCCCGGGGCGAGGTGCTGGCTCTGATCGGCGCGTCAGGCTCCGGCAAGACGACGCTCGCGCTCGCGGCCATGGGCCATCTGCGGCCCGGCCTCAAGCCGGCCGGCGGCACGCTCCACCTCGACGGCGTGGAGATGCTGACGGCTTCGCAAACCGTCCTGAACCGGATGCGTGGCAAGACCGCAGCTTACATCGCGCAGAGCGCGGCGGCGGCGTTCAACCCGCGGCTCCGCCTGGGTGACCAGGTCGTCGAGGCCGCGCTGCTGCATCGCAGCCAGTCGCCGGAGAAGGCGCGCTCCCGGGCGCAGGAACTGTTCCGCTATCTCAGCCTGCCAACACCGACGCTGATCGGTTCGCGCTTCCCCTATCAGGTGTCCGGCGGTCAGCTTCAGCGCTTCATGATCGCGATGGGCATGCAGGAGGAGCCGCTGCTGCTTGTCTGCGACGAGCCGACAAGTGCCCTGGACGTCACCACCCAGGTCGAGGTGATGCGGTTGCTCAAGCAGGTCATCGCCGACAACAACACCGCGGCGCTGTTCGTCAGCCACGATCTCGCCGTCGTCGCCCAGATCGCCACGCGCATCGCCGTGATGCGAGGGGGGCGCATCGTCGAGGTCGGCGAGACCCGGCAGATCATCGAGGCGCCGCGCGAGGCCTATACGCGCGAACTGATCGCCGCCTGCCAGCATCTTTCACTTCATGCGCTGGCGCAGACCGCGCCGCGACCGGCCTCCGGGGCCACACCCGCACTGTCGGTCAAGGGCGTCACGGCGGGATTCGGCAAGGTCAGCGACGGCAAGCCGCAGATCACCACGCTGCAGGCTGTCGACCTGTCGGTCGGCAAGGGCGAGATCGTCGCGGTCATCGGCGAATCCGGCTCGGGCAAGACGACTTTGGCACGGGTGATCGCGGGACTTCATGCGCCGGCATCGGGAACGGTTTCGCTGAACGGCGAGGCCCTCGCAGGGCTCGATACACGACGCACGGCCGCGCAGCGCCGGCAGATACAGCTTGCGCTGCAGATGGCCGATACGGCGCTCAACCCGAAGCACAGCTTGCGTCGCATCCTCGGGCGCGTGCTCTCCTTCTTCCATGGGCTGAAGGGCGAGGCGGCCGAGGCCCGGATGCGGGAGTTGCTGGCGATGGTCAGCCTGCCCGCCCATTATCTCGACCGCTATCCGACCGAGATTTCAGGGGGCGAGAAGCAGCGCGTCAACCTGGCGCGTGCGCTGGCCGCGGAGCCGGAGATCCTGATCTGCGACGAGATCACCTCGGCGCTCGATACCATCGTGGCGGGGCAGATCATCGCCCTCGTCAAGCGTCTGCGCGACGAGCTTGGCCTGACGATCATCTTCATCAGCCACGACCTCGCCACCGTCGCATCGATCGCCGATCGCGTCACCGTGCTGCGATATGGCCGCGTGGTCGAGGCGGGCGAGAGCACCGCCGTGCTCAGCGCCCCGCGCAATGCCTATACGCGCCTCCTCGTCGCCTCCGTTCCCGAGCTCAGGCAGGGCTGGCTCGAAGACGCAGCCGCCATCAGGGCGACACTCGCCGGCGAACTCGAAACCTCACGCCCAAGCGCTGCCTGAACCAGCCCAAACCGGAGATATCCAGATGCGCGCTCCCCTAGCGGACCTCGACGGTCGCTCCTTCGATGTGATCGTGATCGGTGGCGGCGCAGTCGGCGCCAGCACGGTCCAGCACATCGCTGCAGGCGGACGTACCGCATTGCTGGTCGACAAGGGCGATTTCGGCTCGGGCACATCGAGCCGCTCGAGCCGCCTGCTTTATTCCGGCCTGGCCTATTTTTCGCCCGACTACGAGCTCTGGCGCTTTGCCTACCGCCCCAAGGACCTGTTCCAGCGCGTGCGCATGGCCAAGCTAGCGATGCAGTGCCGGACCGAACTCGCCACGACCATGCCAGAGCGCGTCAGCCGGCATACCTTCTTCTTCCCCGTCTTCGATGATGGCGAGTATGCCGGCTGGAAGGTCGATCTCGGCTATCGCGCGCTGGGGCTGTTCGGTTCGCCCAAGGTGCCCCTGAACTATCGGCGCCTGCCGGCCGCCGAGGCCGCGCAGCAGTTCGGGCTGGTCAACCTGATGGATCGCAGGCGCCTGAACAGCGTCGCCGTCTTCGACGAATACCAGTATCAATGGGCGGAGCGGATCTGCCTCGACACGATCATGGACGCACAACGCTGCGGCGCGACCGTCCGCAACTACACCACCGCCACCCGGCTCGACCCACTGCCCGGCGGCGGCTGGCGCGTGACGCTCGAGGATGCCACCGCACCGGGCGTCACCGCGACGATCGACGCCGGGACGCTGGTCAACACGGCCGGTCCCTGGGCCGACCGCCTGCTGCGCAAGACTTCCGGGCCCGTGCCGCAGAAGAAGCATCTCGTCGGCATCAAGGGCGTCAACCTCGTCGTCAAGCTTCCCGATGCCTGCCGGGGAACCGGCTTCGAGATGATCAGCAGCATCGGCCAGCCCTTCTACTGCATGCCGTGGGGCGATCACCACTTCTTCGGGCCGACCGAGACCATCTTCGAGGATGAGCCCGGCTCGGTCCGGGTCCTGCCGGAAGAGGCCGATTTCATTCTGGCGGAAGCCAACCGGGCCCTGCCGTCGCTGAACCTGACGACGAAGGACATCGTCTACCGCTGGGCAGGCGTGAGGCCGCGCACGACGAGCGAGACAGCCTCGGGGGTGAAGTCCCTGACGATTCACGACATGGCCGCCGAAGGCATGCCGGATGCGATCACGGTGACCGGCTGCCCGATCATGACGCATCGCCATGCCGGCCGGACCATTGCCGCGCGCGTCGCGCAGATGGGCAAGGCGACGGGAACCGCCACGGCGCTGTCCTATTCCGCAAGGTCGATGCCGGGACAAGGCGCGCTCTCGCCCGAGCGTCTGCGCCACGTCGCCGCGCAGGAGCATGTCGAGACCCTGGTGGATCTCCTGTTCCGCCGGGTCCTCGTCGGCTGGACGGCCGGGATGGGCCTGGCTGAGGCCCGACAGGCGGCCGAGACGGTCGCCGACGTGCTTGGCTGGGACGAAGCCCGGATTGCCCAGGAGGTCGAGGGTTATCGCCGCTTCACGGCCGAGAATTTCGAGCCTCGCGCGCTGCATGAGCAGCCCGGTCGCACAGAGGTTGCAGCCTGATGCGCATGATCGATGCGGCAACTGTGCACCGCCTGCTCGATTGGCCCGGCGCCATCGAGGCGATGCGGCTCGGACATCTCAAGGACAAGCCGAAGATCGCGCGGCTGGCGATGGACCAGCCCCGCGAGGGCGGGCACCCCGACATGCTGCTGGCCGTGCCGGCCTGGCAGCCGGGCGAAGCACTCGGCATCAAGGTCGTGACCTCGTTTCCCCGCAATGTCGAAAGCTTCGGGCTGCCGACGGTCGATGCGCTCTACCTCGTCTTCGATCCGCAGACGGGCAAGGCGCAGGCGGTGATCGACGGCGAGGCGCTGATCTTTCGCAAGACGGCGTCCGACACGGCGTTGGGTGCGAGCTTTCTTGCACCGCCCGAGGCCCGGCAGATGCTGATGGTCGGGGCCGGCGCCCTGGCCCCCTATGTCATCGACGCCATGCTTGCCGTGCGGCCTTCGCTGCGACGCATCCTCATCTGGAACCGCACTCCGGAGCGGGCCCTGGCCCTGGCGGAAAAGCTTCGAGCCGAAGGAAAGCCGGCGGAAGCCTGCCTCGACCTAGAAGCAGAACTGCCTGCCGCCGATATCGTCATCGCCGCGACGATGGCCGAGCGTCCGCTGATCAAGGGTGAGTTGGTCGCGCCAGGGGCCCATGTCGGGCTGATCGGCTCCTTCACGCCGCAAATGCGCGAGGGTGACGATGAGCTACTGCGTCGCTCCGCCGTCTTCGTCGATGACTACGCCTGCCTGGAACGCTCGGGCGAATTCATCGAGCCGCTCCGCACAGGCGTGATCTCACGCGACGCCATCCGCGGCGACCTGTTCGCGCTGTGCCGCGGCGAGGTCGCGGTCCCAACCGGAGGCGGTCCGACGCTCTTCAAGAATGGCGGCGCCGGCCATCTCGATCTTTTCATCGCCAGCCATCTGCTGGGGCGTCTTGCCTCGGCCGATCCGCGCTGAGCTGCCTCCTCACCGCTCAAGGGCGAGACTGACCATGTCTTCCGATCCGCTGCTGCAACCGCTCACGATCAAGCATCTGACGCTCAAGAACCGTATCATGAGCACCAGCCACGCCATCAGCTATGGCGAAGAGGCGATGCCCAAGGAGCGCTATCAACTCTATCACGAGGAAAAGGCGAAGGGCGGCATCGGCCTGACGATGTTCGGAGGCTCCTCGAACGTCTCGCCCGATTCCGGCTCGGTCTTCGGCCAGCTCAGCGTCGGCGACGATCGGATCGTGCCGCATTTCCGCGAGTTCTCGCAGCGGGTGCACCAGCACGGCGCGGCATTGATGTGCCAGATCACCCATCTCGGCGGGCGCAGCCACTGGCGCTCGGACAACTGGCTGCCGACGGTCTCGCCTTCGCGCTATCGCGAGCCCTCGCATCGCGGCTTCACCAAGGAAATGGACCGCCACGACATCGCCCGCATCGTGCGCCAGTTCGGCGATGCCGCATGGCGGTGCCGCGAGGGCGGCCTCGATGGCTGCGAAGTCCACGTCCACGGCCATCTCGTCGGTCAGTTCTGGAATCCGATGGTCAACCGCCGGACCGACGAGTTCGGCGGGTCGCTGGAGAACCGCGCCCGTTTCGGCCTGCTCGTGCTCGAGGAAATCCGCAGGCGGGTCGGCGAGGACTTTCTCGTCGGCGTGCGCATGGCAGTCGGCGAGGGCCATGAGGAGGGCATGCCGGCCGCCGAATATCTCGAGATGGCCAAGCTGATCGAGCGCTCCGGACTGACCGACTTCTTCAACCTGACTTTCGGCCGCATCGATACGGAGGTCGGCCTCGCCGACTACATGCCGGGCATGCATGTCGGGCTTTCGCCGCAGCTTGCCCCGGTTGCCGCGGTCAAGAAGCAGCTCTCCCTGCCGGTCTTCCACGCCGCGCGCATCACCGACCTGGCGACGGCACGATATGCCATCCAGGAGGGCCTGGTCTCGATGGTCGGGATGACGCGCGCCCATATCGCCGACCCCCATATCGTCAACAAGCTGGCGCGCGGCGAGGAGGACAGCATCCGCCCTTGCGTCGGCGCGACCTACTGCTCATGGCAGCGCCGCTGCATCCACAACGTCTCGATCGGGCGCGAGGCGACGCTGCCGCACATGATCGCCAAGGCGCAGATCAAGCGGCGCATCGTCATCGTCGGTGCGGGGCCCGGTGGTCTCGAGGCCGCCCGCATCTGCGCCGAACGCGGCCATGAGGTCATCGTCCACGAGGCGGCCTCGCAGGCCGGCGGGCAGGTTCTGCTCGCGGCTCGCATTCCGCGCCGGCGCGATCTCATTGGGATCGTCGACTGGCGGGTCGCGGAAGCGGAGCGGCTTGGCGTCGTCATCCACTACAACAGCTATGCCGACAGCGAGACGATCGCGGCCCACAAGCCCGACGTCGTCATCATCGCGACCGGTGGCCTGCCCGATCGCATGGAGGACGAGATCGAGGGCGCCGATCTCGCCGAAACCGTGTGGGAGGTCCTCGAGACCCCGCGCGTCTCGCAGGGGACGGTGCTGGTCTATGACGGCCTTGGCACGATCACGGGTGYCGCCTGCGCAGAAATGCTGGCGGAACAGGGCGTACAGCTCGTCTATGTCACGCCTGACAAGCAGGCCGGCATCGAGACCAGCTATCTCGATCGCCCCTTCATCATGCGCGAACTCTACCGCGCCGGAACGGCACTGCACCCTGACCGGCGCCTCAAGCGGATCACCCGGAACGGCAACCGGATCGAGGTGACGTTCGTCAACGAATACACCGAGGTCGAGGAGACGATGACCTGCGATCGCATGGTCATCGAGCGCGGCACGCTCCCGATGGACGAGCTCTATCACGAGATGCGCGGGGACGCGGTCAATGACGGCGTCACGGACATCGAGACGCTGATCGCGGGCGCGCGGCAGGACCTCACACTGAATCCTGACGGGCAGTACGAGCTGTACCGCATCGGCGATGCGATCTCCTCGCGCGATATCCATGCCGCGATGCTCGACGCGATGCGGCTCTGCAAGGACATCTGAGAGCGGGCAATCGCTCGGACCGGCTAATGCCCCGCGCAAGCGGGGGCGTCCTACAATCGAGACGGCTTAGGCACCATGAAAATCACTTCGGCACGCATCTACCTGATCGAGAGCGGCGGCATCCGCCCGGTCATTCTGGAATTGACGACGGATTGCGGGATCGTCGGCATCGGCGAGGCCTGCATCGCCTACGGCATCGGCGGGACCGCATCTGCCGGCATGCTGAAGGACATCATCGAGCGCTACATGATGGGCGGCATCGATCCGTTCAGGATCGAGGCTCTCTGGACCGAGATCTACGATCACGGCTTCTGGGCGAAGGGTGGGGGTCCGATCGTCTATGCCGCGATGAGCGCGATCGAACAGGCGATGCTGGATATCAAGGCGCGCGGCCTCAACATCCCGGTCTACGAACTCCTGGGCGGCCGCGTGCACGACTCGCTGCGGACCTATTGCAACGGCTGGTATTTCGGCTGCACCCAGGACAGCGATCTGCCCGCTGCTGCCGAAAAGGCAGTCGCCGACGGCTATGACGCGCTGAAATTCTACCCCTTCGTCACGATCCTGCCCGAGGGACGCTTGCGCCATCCCTCCTATCGCGCCGCCAGCGACCGCAGTGTCGTCAAGCGCGCCGTCAGGACTGTGAGCGAGATCCGTCGCGCCGTCGGTCCCGACGTGGAGATCATGCTCGACCTGTCGGCTGGACTCACGCCGGACGACACCATCCGCTTCTGCCGCGAGATCGAGGCGTTCGACATCACCTATGTCGAGGAGCCAGCTGTGCCCGGCGATGTCGGCGCCTTGGTGAAGATCTCACAGGGGATCTCGCAGCGGATTGCCGTCGGAGAGCGCGTCTACTCGCGCTACGGCTTCCGCGACATCCTCGAAAGCCGAGCCGTCGACATCCTCCAGCCGGACATCGGCAATACCGGCGGCTTGCTCGAGGCCCGCAAGATTGCCGCCATGGCAGAGGCCTATGGCATGAAGGTCCAGCCTCACATCTGCGCCAGCGCGCTTTCGACGGCGGTCGGCATGCATTTCAGCGCCTCGATCCCGAACTTCTACATCCAGGAACATTTCCCCTACTGGGCCCGCATCCCCGGGCACGTCGAAGTCCTCGAAAACCCGATCGAGGCTTCGGTGAAGGGTGGCATCATCCCCGTGGACGCTGCACCCGGCTTCGGCGTCGAACTGCGCCGCAACGCTCTGGGCAATTCCGTCTACGCCGAATTCTCACTGGCGTGACCGGACCAGACAACCCCACCGCATTCCAACAGGAAAGACGATAGGCGCGACATGTTCATTGCATTGAAGATCAAAGCTAAAGACGTCTATCACGGCTATGACGAGGAGGGAAAACTTGTCATCGAGCCGGTTGGATCCGCCGGCTTCGTCGAGAAGATCATCAAGATCAGCCGGATCCTGTCGTTCACCGAGGACTACATCTTCCTAGAATGCCCGCACGACACCGTGCAGACATGGGAATACGAAGGCTCGCTTGCCGATATCAAAAGCAAGCTCGCCTCGGTCGACCTTCTGGTCTGACTGACGACGGTCGGCGCTGTTCGCGATACGTGTTCAGCGCCGGGCTTACTGCCAACGCATAGCGCGAGCGCTCGCTCTTCGGCCGGTCCGCCGGCGGACATTCGCCGCGCATAGCTTTCAGCTGCGCATGCTGCCCGTGTCGATGAAACGCTGATGCCAGGACAGGGCCTCTCCGGGCAGGCAGGGCGATTGCTGGCCGTAGGAGCCATCTTGCGCCCGGCGGAAATAGTCCTCCAGGGCGGGCCGGAAGTCCGGATGGGCGCAGTTGGAGATGATCGCGCGGGCGCGCTGCTTGGGGCTCAGCCCGCGCAGATCGGCGAGCCCCTGCTCGGTCACGATCACCTGCACGTCCTGCGTGATGTGGTCGACATGGCTGGCCAGGGGGACGATCGCGGAGATCGCGCCGCCCTTGGCAGTCGACGGCGTCATGAAGATCGAGATGAAGGCGTTGCGGGCGAAGTCGCCGGAGCCGCCGATGCCGTTCTGGATGCGCGAGCCCATGACGTGGGTCGAGTTCACATTGCCATAGATGTCGGCCTCGATCAGCCCGTTCATCGCAATGCAGCCGAGCCGCCGCACCAGCTCGGGGTGGTTGCTGATCTCCTGCGGGCGCAGGATCATCTTGTCGCGATAGCGCGACATATGCGCGTTCAGCTTCTCGGCGGCCTGCGGGCTGACCGAGAAGGCGGTGGCCGAGGCCAGGCTGAGCTTGCCGGCGTCGATCAGGTCGATCATGCCGTCCTGGATCACCTCCGTGAAGGAGGTCAGGTTGGAGAACGGCGCCTCCATCAGGCCGGCGAGCACGGCATTGGTGATGTTGCCGACGCCTGACTGCAGCGGCAGCAGCGATTCCGGCAGGCGCCCCTTCGAGACCTCATGGCCGAGGAATGCGATGAGATGGCCCGCGATCGCGCCCGCGGTGGCGTCGGGCGCCGCGTAAGGCAGGTTGCGGTCGGGTGCGTCGGTCGCGACGATCGCCACGATCTTCTCGGGATCGCAGCGGAAATAGGCCTCGCCGATGCGATCGGACGGACGCAGCAGCGGGATCGGCACGCGGTTGGGCGGCAGCGCCGTGCCGTAGTAGATGTCGTGCATGCCTTCGAGCTCTGCGCTCTGCCAGCGATTGACCTCAAGTATGATCTTGTCGGCACGCTCCAGCCAGGTCTTGTTGTTGCCGATCGAGGAGGAGGGGATCAGCGCGCCGTCCTCGCGAATGCCCGAGATCTCGACGACCGCCACGTCGAGCGGCCCCAGGAAGCCTTGCCAGGCCATCGGCGCGACCTGGGAGAGATGCATGTCGAAATATTCCATCTCGCCGCGATTGATCTTTTCGCGCGCGATGGGGTCGGAGTTGTAGGGCAGGCGGAACTCGATGCCGTCGGCCTTGGCCAGCGCGCCATCGAGTTCGGGCCCGGTTGAGGCGCCGGTCCAGACGCGAACGCGGAACGGGTCGCCTGCCGCGTGAGACGCCTCGATACGCTTGGCAAGGGCGAGCGGCACCGCCTTCGGATAGCCCGACCCGGTGAAGCCGCTGAGCCCCAGCGTCATGCCGCTCTTGATCAGTGCGGCTGCGCCCTCGGCGGTCATCGTCTTCGCGCGCAACGCAGCGTTGGCAATTCTCGACATCTGGCATCCCGTCCCTTGCTCGACTGGCTTAAGCATGTCGGTCGCAGCGTCAGTCAAGCTCGGTGCCAGCAGATCCCTCGTGCGCAGCACCCCATCCCACGGCGGTTCGGGGGCCGACCGAGCCTGGGTCGCGCCATTGCGCACAGGACCTGGAGAACAGGGGCCGACGTTTAGCATCAGCCCCGCAAGGTCAGCGCGTTCGCACGCGTCCGACCTCCCGACCTGCCATCAGTCGCCAGCCGAGCCTGCCGCGCCACCGCTGCTCTCGTCGCCCTCGCCTGCGGCAAGCCGATAGCCGACACCGGGCTCGGTGCGGATGAACCGGGGATCGGCGGCGTCGTCGCCGAGCTTTTCGCGGATATGGCCGATGGCGATGCGCAGGTAGTGCGTGTCGCTGAGATGGGCTGGGCCCCACACTGTGGTCAGCAACTGCCTGTGTCCGACGAGCTTGCCGGCATTGCGCGCCAGCAGCGCGAGCACGTCGAACTCCTTGCGTGTCAGTTTTGCTTGAGCCCCGTCAACCGCAACCATGCGGCTCGGAAGGTCGATTTCCAGCCCGCCGATGCGCAGGGTCGCCGGCTCGGCCGCGCGGTCGCGGCGGCTGCGCAGCAGGGCTCGTAGGCGGGCGAGCAGTTCGCCCGTCGCGAACGGCTTTGTCACGTAGTCGTCGGCACCGGCATCGAGCGCTGCGATCTTTTCGGCCTCGGCATCGCGCACTGAGAGCACGAGGATGGGGACGCTCGACCATTCGCGGATGGCCTCGATCACCGCCTTTCCGTCTATGTCCGGCAGGCCGAGATCCAGCAGCACGGCATCGGGCGCCATCGTCGCCGCCCGCTCGATCCCGAGCCGGCCGCGATCGGCCTCGAGGGTCTCGAAGCCGCCGGCGCCGAGCACGATCGCCAGGAAGCGCCGGATCGGCGCCTCGTCGTCGATCACGAGGATGCGCGCTGGCTTGGTCTCGGTCATTCGGACACGTCGCTGCTGAAGGGCGCAAGCGGCAGCCTGATCACGATGGCGGTGCCACGTCCAGCCGGGCCGGCCGCTGCCGCCACCGTGCCATCATGTGCCTCGACCAGCCCCTTGACGATGGCGAGCCCCAGCCCCGTGCCGGCGGGCCGCAGATCGCCATCGGCAACACGGTGGAAGACGTCGAAGACGCGCTCGCGCTCGGCCTCCGGAATGCCGCTCCCCTCATCGGTCACGGCGATTTCGGCCATCGCCCCGTCGCGCCTCGCGGAGATCCCGATGACGGTGCCCTCAGGCGCATACTTGGCCGCGTTTTCCACGACATTGGCGATGGCCTGTCCAATCAGGACCGGATCGACATGGAGCGCGGGCAGGTCGCGAGGCGTCTCGATGACGAGGCTGTGCCTGGCCAGCACGCGCTTCAGGTCGTTGCGGACGACGCCCAGGATTTCGCGCAGGTCGACCGCGACGCGCTTGGGCGCCAGCGCGCCATGGCCGAGCCGGGTCATGTCGAGCAGGTTCTGGATGTAGCGGTCGAGCCGGCGCGCCTCGTCCAGCGCCGTGGCCATCAGTTCGCTCCGGTCGCTTGGACTAAGCGTGCCCTCGGTCTCGGCCAGGCTCGATATCGCCCCGATCACGGTGACGAGTGGCGTGCGCAGGTCGTGGCTGACCGAGTTGAGCAGTGCGCCGCGCAGCATCTCGCTTTCGGCGGAAACCCTGGCATTGGCCAGGTCCTGCGCGAGGCGCGTGCGCTCGACTGCAACCGCGACCTGATCCTCGACCGCGATCAGCAGCCGGCGCGTTTCTGGATCCAGGCCACGCTGCCGGTCGCGAAAGCGCACGCCGACGACACCGAGCGTTGCACCCGATGTCGCCAGCGGCACGAACAGCCATTCGCTCATGGGGAGGGTCGCGCTGCCCGCCCCGGCCGGCTCATTCTTCTCGAAGGCCCAGCGGGCAGCGCCTTCGGCGCGTGCGTCGAGATCGGCGATGGTGGGATGGCCCTGGACCTGCTGCAAGGCCCCTGTGTCATCGGGCATCAGGATAAGCGAGTGGCAATCCAGCGTCGCCGCGATGTGGAAGGCGGCGGCCCAGAGCACGTCGTCGGTGTTGCTGGCGGATGCAATCTTGCGGGCGAAATCATAGAGCGTCGCGGTGCGGCGCTGGGCGGCGCGCATGGCCTCGACCTGGGCCTTGAGGCGGCTCGCCAGGCTGCCGGTGAACAGCGCGCCGAGCAGGAAGACCGCTACCGAGACGATGTCCTCGGGCTGGCTGATGGCGAGCGTGTAATAGGGCGGCGTGTAGAAGAAATTATAGGCACAGGAGCCAAGCACGCCCGCCGCGAGCGAGGGACCCAAGCCATAGCGCGCGCCGGTGACCAGCACCGCAGCGAGATAGAGCACCGAGATCGCGCCACCGGGCACAGCGTTCCAGTTGGAGAGGGGCAAAGCAGTCAGCGTGGCGGCAGCGATCGCCGCGACGGCGACGCCGTAGCCTTGCCAGCGCGGCAAGACCCAGCCCGGCGCCGAGCGTTTGCGCCGCTCGATGCGCGCATGGGCCGTCACCACGGTGATCTCGAAATCGGTAGCGTCGTCGAGCAGGCGGTCAGCAACCGCCTCGCGAAAGGCTCCGAGCAGCCGCTGCAGCCAGGAGCGATGCGAGCGGGGCCGGCCGATGACGATGCGCGAGACATTGCGCTGGCGCGCATAGCGCAGGACCTCGCCTGCGACATCGCATTCGGCGCGCAGGATGATCGTTTCCGCGCCCATGCTTTCGGCCAGCCGCAGGGCCTCGACCGTGACGGCCCGTGCATCGGGCGGCATCGCCTCGTGGCGGGGCGTCATCACCGTGGCCACGATCCAGGGCAGGCGCGAGCGCTCCGCCATGCGCTTGCCGGCCCGCACCAGGCTGCGCGCGACCGGCGCCTCGTTGATGCAGACGAGCAGGCGCTCCTCGGCTGGCCACGGGCCCTTGACGGCGTTGGCCTGCATCCAGTCCAGCATCTCGGCATCGACTCGGCTCGCGGCCGTGCGCATGGCGAGTTCGCGCAGGGCGGTCAGCTTGCCCTTGCCGAAAAAGTTCTCCAGCGCCTGCCCGATCTGCTGGGGCACATAGACCTTGCCGCCCTTGAGCCGCTTGATCAGCTCCTCCGGAGCGAGGTCGATCAGCTCGATCTCGTCGGCGCGCTGCAGTATCTGGTCGGGCACCGTCTCCTGCACGCGCACGCCGGTGATCCGGGCGACGACATCGTTCAGGCTCTCGACATGCTGGATATTCAGCGTCGTGACGACGTCGATGCCGGCATCGAGCACCTCGACGACGTCCTGCCAGCGCTTGGGATGGCGCGATCCGGCCGCGTTGGTGTGGGCGAGTTCGTCGATCAGCGCGATCGCGGGATTGCGCGCCAGCAGCGCATCGAGATCGAGCTCGCTCAGCACCTGGCCGCGATAGGCGACCGAGCGACGCGGCAGCTGCTCCAGCGTCCCGAGCAGGGCGGCGGTCTCGGCCCGGCCATGGGTTTCGACCAGCCCCACCACGACGTCTAGACCCGCGCGCTGGCGCACGCGGGCCTCCTCGATCATGGCGAAGGTCTTGCCGACGCCGGGCGAGGCGCCGAGGAAGATTTTCAGACGGCCGGTCCCGCTGCCGTCCTCGCCGCGCGCGGCGGCCAGGAAGGACTCAGGTGGCAGTCTTTCGTCAGGCGCGCTCGGCATGGGTCGGGGACCAGAGCATCAGCGCGCAAGCCTGTCGAGGGCGAGGTTCAGCGCCAGCACATTGACGCGCGGCTCACCCAGCATGCCCAGCAGGCGTGTCTCGGTCAGCTCCAGCACGAGCTGCCTGACGCGCTCCTCCGGCAGGCCGCGCGCCCGGGCGATGCGGCCGGTCTGGGCCAGGGCCGCTGCCGGCGAGAGATGGGGGTCGAGGCCCGATCCCGACGCTGTCACCAGGTCCGCCGGCTGGTCGCCACCGCCGAGCGACGCGACACGATCGCTGATCGCCTGCCTCAACGCCGCCGAACTCGGGCCGAGGTTCGAACCGGTCGAGCTTGCGGCATTATAGGGGCTGTCGATGGATCTGGACGCGTCCTGCGGATCGGGCGCGGTCGTGGCCGATGGCCGGCCGTGAAAATAGCGATCCGATACGAAGGACTGGCCGATCAGCGAGGAGCCGATAACCGCGCCGTCCCGCAGCACGGGCGATCCGTTGGCCTGCCAGGGAAACACAGCCTGCGCAACCCCGGTTACGGCGAGCGGATAGGCCACTCCCGTGAGGAGGCTGAAGACGGCGAGAAGTACGAGCGAGGGGCGAAGATAGGAGGTCATGATCACATCTCCTCAGGCGAGGTGCAGCAGGTCGACGATCAGATCGATCGCCTTGATGCCGATGAAGGGAACCACGAGCCCGCCCAGCCCATAGACCAGCAGGTTGCGGCCGAGCAGTTGGGAGGCTGAGGCTGGCGCATAGCGCACGCCCTTCAGCGCGATCGGGATCAGCGCGACGATGACCAGCGCGTTGAAGATGATCGCCGACAGGATCGCCGATTGCGGCGTGCCCAGTCCCATGACATCGAGCATCGCAAGGCCCGGATAGGCCGCGACGAACAGCGCCGGCAGGATCGCAAAGTATTTCGCGACATCGTTGGCGATCGAGAAGGTGGTCAGCGCGCCGCGCGAGATCAGCAGCTGTTTGCCGACCATGACGATCTCGATCAGCTTCGTCGGGTCGCTGTCGAGGTCGATCAGGTTGCCCGCCTCCTTGGCGGCGGGGGTGCCCGAATTCATCGCGACGCCGACATCGGCCTGCGCCAGGGCGGGCGCATCGTTGGACCCGTCGCCGCACATCGCGACGAGCCGCCCCTGCGCCTGTTCCTCGCGGATCAGGGCGAGCTTCCGTTCGGGCGTCGCCTCGGCCAGGAAGTCATCGACTCCGGCCTCGGCCGCGATTGCCGCCGCCGTCAGTGGATTGTCGCCGGTGATCATCACCGTGCGGATGCCCATCCGGCGCAGCTCGGCAAAGCGTTCTCGGATCCTGGGCTTCACCACATCCTTGAGGTGGATGACGCCCAGCACGACGCCGTCGCGAGCCACGACCAGCGGCGTGCCGCCCGACGAGGCGATCTTTCGCACCGCCTGTTCGACGCCGCTCGCCAGGGCCCTGCCGGTCAGCTTCGCCATTGTATCGGAGGCGCCTTTGCGGAGCGCGACGCCATTGGGCAAGTCGACGCCCGACATGCGCGTCTGCGCCGTGAAGGGCACGAAGGTCGCGCCCGCGCCTGCCGCGATATCGACGTCAAAGCGCTCTGCCGCGAGTTCGACGATCGATCGGCCTTCCGGCGTCTCGTCTGCGAGCGAGGCCAGGAAGGCCGCCTCCGCCAGCTCCCTCTCGCTGATGCCGGGCGCCGGCTCGAAGGCGTGGGCCATGCGGTTGCCGAAGGTGATCGTGCCGGTCTTGTCGAGCAGCAGCACGTCGATGTCGCCGGCCGCCTCGACCGCCCGGCCGGACTTGGCGATGACATTCGCCTTCACCAGCCGGTCCATGCCCGCGATGCCGATGGCCGAGAGCAGCCCGCCTATGGTCGTCGGGATCAGCGTGACGAACAGGGCCGCGAGATAGATCACCGGCAGCGTCGTGCCCGACCACGAGGCGAAGAAGGGCAGCGTCACCACGACGAAGAGGAACACCAGCGTCAGCGCCGCCAGCAGGATGTCGAGCGCGATCTCGTTGGGCGTCTTCTGGCGCTTGGCGCCCTCGACCAGCGCAATCATCCGGTCCAGGAAGGTTTCGCCCTGCCGCGCCGTAACGCGAACCACGAGCCAATCCGAGACCAGCCGCGTGCCTCCTGTCACCGACGATCGGTCGCCGCCGGATTCGCGGATCACTGGCGCGGATTCACCGGTGATCGCGCTCTCGTCGACGGAGGCCACGCCCTCGATGATCTCGCCATCGGTGGGGACCGTGTCGCCGGCCTCGACGAGGATGACCTCGCCGGGCTCGATCAGCTCGACCTCCTTGGTGCCGTAGACGACACGGTTGGCGGGATCGACCAGCACCTTGGCCAGAGCCGAGGAGCGCGTCGCGCGAAAGGCATCGGCGCGTGCTTTTCCGCGCCCTTCGGCGACCGCCTCCGCGAAATTGGCGAACAGGATTGTGAACCAGAGCCAGATCGCGATCTGGAGGCCGATCCAGAAGACCGGGCCGCCGGCCAGGCCCTCGCGAACGACCAGAGCGGTCGCCAGCACCGAGACCAGCGCGGTCGAGAATATCACCGGATTGCGCGCCAGACTGCGCGGATCGAGCTTGCGGAAGGCCTGCAGGATCGCGGGCCTGATGATGACGGGCGAAAACAGGCCCATCTCGGCGGGAGCGTGCTTGCTCATAAGGGCCTCTAGAAGCTCTGCCCGGCGACGATCGAGACATGCTCTGCGATCGGGCCGAGGGCGAGGACGGGAAGGAAGGTCAAAGCGCCGACGATCAGGATCGTCGCGACCAGCAGGGTCACGAAGAGCGGGCCATGGGTCGGGAAGGTGCCTGCTGTCTCGACTGCGGGACGCTTGGCCGCCAGGCTGCCGGCGATCGCCAGGATCGGGATGATGTAGCCGAAGCGGCCGAGCATCATCGCGATGCCCAGGACGGTGTTGTGCCAGGGGGTATTGGCGGTGAATCCGGCGAAAGCCGAGCCATTGTTTCCGGTCGCGGAGGTGTAGGCGTAGAGCAGTTCCGACAGCCCGTGGGGCCCTGCATCCTGCACCGCACTCTGGCCGTAGCCCGTCACGATGGCGATTGACGCCAGCACCAGGATGCCGAGCGGCATCACCAGCAAGGTGAGCGCCGCGAGCTTGATTTCGCGCGCCTCGATCTTCTTGCCGAGATATTCCGGCGTCCGCCCGACCATCAGCCCGGCCAGGAAGACCGTGATGATGACGAAAAGCAGCATGCCGGTGAGCCCGACGCCGACGCCGCCAAAAACCACCTCGCCAAGCTGCATGTTGAGCATGGCGACGAGACCGCCAAGCGGCGTGAAGGAATCCAGCATCGCATTGACCGAGCCGTTGGAGGCCGCGGTCGTCGCGGCAGCCCAGAGCGTCGAGGCCAGCAGTCGGAAGCGAACCTCCTTGCCCTCCATGTTGCCGGCGCCTTCGACCAAGCCGACATGCAGCGGGTTACCCATGCGCTCCGCGCCATAGATCGCGGCGAAGCCGACGAGGAAGAGCACGGCCATGGCCGCGAACAGGGCCCGTCCCTGCCGGCGATCACCGACAAGGCGGCCATAGGTGAAGCAGAAGGCGACCGGGATCAGCAGGATCGAGATTGTGGTCAGCAGATTGCTCAGTGCCGAGGGGTTTTCGAAGGGATGCGCCGAATTGACGTTGAAGAAGCCGCCGCCATTGGTGCCGAGCTGCTTGATGGCGATCTGGCTGGCGACCGGGCCCAGCGCGATGCTCTGCTTCGCGCCTTCGAGCGTCGTTGCATCGAAGGAGCCGGCCAGCGTCTGCGGCAGCCCGATTGCAGCTAGCACCAGCGCCAGCAGCAGCGAGGCCGGCAGCAGGATGTAGAGCGTGAAGCGCGTCAGATCGACCCAGAAATTGCCGAGCTCCCGCGTCTGCCTCGCGGCAAAGCCACGGGCCACGGCGGCTGCCACAGCCGCGCCGCTGGCCGCTGAGACGAAGTTCTGCGTCGTCAGCCCCAGCATCTGGCTGAGATTGGAGAGCGTCGTCTCGCCGCCATAGGACTGCCAGTTCGTGTTGGTGACGAAGGAGATCGCGGTGTTGAAGGCGAGATGCGCCGTGAGGCCGTCAAAACCCTGCGGATTCAGCGGCAGATGGTTCTGGAAGCGCAGCATCAGGAAGAGCAGCGCGAAGCCCGCCGCATTGAAGGCGAGCAGGGACAGGGCATAGACCTGCCAGCGCTGCGGCTGCGCCTTGGCCTGGCCGGCAAGTCCCAGGATC
Organism: Allobosea sp. P1_B10; assembly: GCF_056406735.1. Lineage (NCBI taxonomy): Bacteria > Pseudomonadati > Pseudomonadota > Alphaproteobacteria > Hyphomicrobiales > Alloboseaceae > Allobosea > Allobosea sp. P1_B10. The sequence continues at coordinate 136,324 of NZ_JBFTZP010000003.1, forward strand.
GCGGTCTCGACGGGCGCAAGGAAGCGGGCCTCACCGGTGAAGACGCGCGCCATATAGTGCCCGAGCGGCCAGGCCGCGAGCATCAGCGCCGCGCAGAAGATCAGGAACTGGATCAGATCGAGGGTCATCGGCATGACCTCTCAGAAGGATTCGGGGCGCAGGAGCGCCTTGAGGAGATAGGCGAGCAGCGCGACCGCGGCTGTCAGCGCGAGGATGATATCGAGGGGCATGATGCGCCTCACAGCCGGTCAGCGGCGGCGACGGCGAGACCGGCGAGCCCGAAGAGGCCGAGGCCGCCAAGCAGGAAGAGGGTGTCGATGATCATGGAAGGCTCCGATCGTGTGTCCGATCGGAGCTAGGGCCGATGCCCGTAAGGCCGCCATGTCGAAGAGCCCGGCAGGGCGTAAAGTCCTCGTAAAGTGCTCGCAGCGCCCCTGGCGGCACGTCGCACTTGCGCTGCTGGTCCACACGACCACGCCACATTGGCCCGATTGACCACGCCACTTTTCGGCCCTACTCGTGAAAGCGACGGTTCCCTCACGGGATCAAAAGGGAACGCAGTGCGGATGGCTTGCCATTCTATGCTGCGGCTGCCCCCGCAACTGTAAGCGGCGAGCCTTATCGCCACGCGCCACTGGGACCTCGGACCTGGGAAGGCGGTGACAAGGCGCTGACCCGCGAGCCAGGAGACCTGCCGTCAGTCGTGGTCACACGCGAGCACGTTCGAACGGGGTGTTTCGATCGCTGGTTCACTGCGCGCGGCCTCAGGTCTCGGGCGGGAGATCGCGTTCGCGGTGACGTGCCACAACGTTAACCGCCCGAGGTCTCCATCGTGATCCCTTCAAGCGCCGCAAGCGGCCGACTTTCGCTCGTCCTGTCCGTACTCGCAGCCAGCACCACCCTCTCAACCTGCCCCGCATTCGCGCAGGGTGAACCGATCAAGCTCGACGAACTCGTCGTCAGCGCCACCGGTACGCCGACGCCGGCGCGCGAGATCGCCAGTTCCGTCACCGTGATCACCGCCCGGGATCTCGAGGTCCAGCAGCGCCGCACGCTGCCCGATGCGCTGGCGACAGTGCCTGGCATGAACATCGTCCAGACCGGCGGGCCGGGCGGACAGACCTCGGTCTTCATGCGCGGCACCAACTCCAACCACGTCAAGGTGCTGATCGACGGTATCGAGGTCAACGATCCCTCGACGCCGAACCGTTCCTTCGATTTCGGATCGATGCTGACCAGCGACGTCGAGCGCATCGAGGTTCTGCGCGGCCCGCAGAGCGGTCTCTACGGCGCCAATGCGATCGGCGGCGTGATCTCGGTGACGACCAAGCGCGGCGACGGGCCGCCAAAGGTGACCGCCTCGGTCGAGGGCGGCTCCCATGGCACCTTCAACCAGACGGTGGGCCTGAGCGGGGGCGATGATCGCTTCAACTATGCGTTCGGCATCGCCCATTTCAAATCCGAGGCGACACCGGTGACGCCGCCCGACCTCGTCCCTGCCGGACGCCGCATCAATCCCAATTCCTACGACAACTGGAGCTATTCGGCCCGGCTGGGCTTTGCGCTCACCGACACGGTGAGCCTCAACTGGGTCGGCCGCTACAGCGACGGCTACCTGCTCTCCACCGGTGATTCCGGCTGGCCGAGCCAGCCGAGCGGTTTCCGTTCCAGTCAGGACTACAAGCAGGCCTTCACCCGTGGCGAGGTTGTCTGGGATCCGCTGGGTGGGCGCTTCGTCAACCGCTTCGGCATCGCCTACACCAATCAGGACCGCTCCAACCGTGCGCCAACCACGACGGGAGTGCTCGGGCTGCCATCGCCCAATCTGGGCGAGCGCACGAAATTCGACTGGCGCGGCGATCTCAAGCTCACCGAGGGCCAGTTGCTGGTCATGGGTGTGCAACACGAAGACGAGCGCCTGAAATCGAGTTCGCTCACGGCGTCGAGCGCCAACACCGGCGCCTTTGTCGAGCTTCAGTCGAATTTCAGCGACCGTCTCTTCCTCGTCTCGAACATCCGCTACGACAATGATCGCGAATTCGGCGGTCACACCACCTATCGCGTCGCCCCGGCCTATATCGTGCCGGGCAGCGAGACGAAGCTGAAGGCCAGCTACGGCACGGGCTTCAAGGCGCCGACGCTGAGCGAACGCTTCGTCGACTACCGCCCCTCCTTCACCTTCTACGGCAATCCCGACCTCAAACCGGAGGAAAGTCGCGGCTGGGATGTCGGTTTCGAGCAGCCGCTGCTGAATGAACGGCTCCGCTTCGGCGCGACCCACTTCCACAACGATGTCGACAACCTGATCACGACCAACAGGACCGGTACCTCCTACGCCAATGTCGGCAAGGCGACGACGAAGGGTGTGGAGGCTTTTGCGGCGCTGGAGGTGTCGTCACATTTCAAGGTCCGTGCCGACTACACCTTCACCATCGCCAAGGACGAGATTGCGCATCAGGAGCTGCTGCGCCGGCCGCGTCACAAGGCGAGCCTCACGGCCATCTGGGCTCCGGTCGAGAAGCTGACCCTGTCGGCAACGCTGCTTTATCTCGGCGAGCGCGTCGACGGGAACCGCGACTTCTCGATCTCGCGCATGCGCGCACCAGGCGCGGCGATTGTGAATATCGCGGCGGAGTACAAGCTGACCGAAAGGTTCACGGCCTTCGGGCGTGTCGATAACCTGTTCGACAAGCGCTACGAGAACCCTGTCGGGTTTCTTGTTCCCAGCCTGAGCGCCTATGCCGGCGTGAGGGCCTCCCTGTGAGAACAGCACCCGTCGCGAGCCTCAGGCAAGCGGTTGGGCTGGCGCTTGCCGCTCTCGGCCTGGCAGGCGGTATCACCGTCCTGCCGGCCGTAGCCTTGGAAAGCGCGGCGAAGCCCAAGCGCATCGTCTCGCTCAACATGTGCACGGACGAACTGGTGCTGCGGTTGGCCGATCCCTCGGCCATCGCCTCGGTGACCTGGCTGTCGCAGGATCCGCGCAATGCCAACCGGGCCGAAATGGCCCGCCAGTTTCCCGCCAACCACGGCCTGGTCGAGCAGGTGCTGTCGTTCAAGCCCGACCTCGTCGTCGCCGGCGCCTTATCGACGCGCAGCACGGTTGCCCTGCTGAAGCGCGTCGGGGCGCCGCTGCGCGAGTTCGGCGTACCGCAGGATCTCGACGGCATGCGTGCCCAGATCGCCGAGATGGCGGCTGTCCTGGGCGAACCCGCACGCGGACGGGCTCTGATCGCGGACATCGACGCACGCCTCTCGCGATTAGCGCCGCGCGTGGGCGACAAGCCGGCCACGGCTCTGGTGCTGCGGCCCAATGGCTTCACCGTCGGGCGCAGGTCGCTCGTAGACGAAATCCTGACCCGGGCCGGCTTCGTCAACCTCGCTGTCGAACTCGGCATCGAGAGCTACGGCCAGATCTCGCTCGAGACGGTCGCGCTCGGTGGCGCCGACATCCTGATCCTGAACACGACGGCCGACGGTCCGCCGTCCCTGGCGCACGAGATACTGGGGCACCCGGTCCTTGCGCGTCTTGGGGACCGGCTCAGGATCATCGCGATGCCTTCGAAACTCTGGACATGCGCGGGCCCTGCCGTGATCGATGCGATCGAGTTGCTGATCGAATCGTTTGCGCCAAAGATCGACAGGAGCGGGCTGTGAGCGCCGTGACCCACGCAAACCACCGGGATCGCGGCGGTTATGGGCGGCTGGTGGCAGGGCTTGCGCTCGCGGTCGTCGCCATGGCCCTTGCCTCCATCTCCGTCGGTTACGCCAGCCTCGATGTGCCCGCTGCCCTGGCCGACTGGCTCGCCGGCCGCGCGACGCTGCCCGCTCTCGTCCTGGTCGAGCTGCGCCTTCCGCGCGCCCTGCTCGGCGCGTTGGTCGGCTTCAGCCTCGGCATGGCGGGTGCGGCCATGCAGGGGTTATTGCGCAATCCGCTGGCCGAGCCCGGCCTGCTGGGCATCTCCAGCGCAGCCGCGTTCGGGGCCGTCATCGTGTTCTACTCCGGCTTTGCCGGCGCCTTTCTGCTTGCGCTCCCCCTCGGCGGAATAGCGGGCGCTACGATGGCGACGCTGCTGCTCTACGGCTTCGTCGGGCGCAATGCGGGCACGATGACGCTGATCCTCGCCGGCGTGGCGATCAACAGCTTTGCCGGCGCGATGACGGCGCTGGCGCTCAACCTGGCGCCAAACCCCTATGCCGCGCTCGAGATCGTCTTCTGGCTGATGGGCTCTCTCGCCGATCGAAGCCTGACCCATGTCTGGCTCGTGCTGCCGCTTATGCTGCTCGGCTGGGCGTTGTTCCTGTCGACGGCGCCTGCTCTCGACGGCATGACGCTGGGCGAGGACACGGCGCGCAGCCTCGGCTTCGACCTTGCCAGCCTGCGCGCGCGCCTGATTGGCGGCGCGGCGCTGAGCGTCGGCAGCGCGGTCGCGGTGACGGGCGCGATCGGCTTCGTCGGGCTGGTCGTGCCGCATCTGCTGCGCCCCCTCGTCGGCCACAGACCGGGCCGGCTCCTGCTCGTCTCGGGCCTCGGCGGGGCGATCCTGACGCTGGCCGCCGATACGGCGCTGCGGCTGGCGCCGATCAGGCCCGAGCTCAAGCTCGGCGTCGTCACCGCCCTGATCGGCGCGCCCGTCCTGTTCAGCATGATCCATCGTTTGCGGCGGGGGGCCTGATGCGGATCGAAGCGAAGAACCTGACCGTCAGGCTTGGTGGCAAGCCGATCCTGCAAGGGATCGACCTGAAGCTGCGACCCGGAGAGCTGGTCGGGCTGATCGGCCCCAACGGGGCCGGCAAGTCGACACTGCTCAAGGCCATGGCCGATCTCCTCGCTCCGGACGCGGGACAAGTGCTCTACGAAGGCCGTACTGCGCCTGCCTTCGGCCGGCGCGAGCTCGTGCGCCAGATCGCTTTTCTGGCGCAGGGCGGCACGGTGCACTGGCAGATGCAGGTCGAGGCGCTGGTCGCGCTCGGCCGGCTACCGCATCGCCGCCCCTTCGCGGACCAGACGGCGGCCGACCGCGAGGCCGTCGCCCGCGCCATGGCGGCCTCCGATGTCGTGCAGTATGGCGGGCGCACGGTCGAGACCCTCTCCGGCGGCGAGCGCATGCGCGTGCTGCTGGCCCGTGCGTTGGCTGTCGAGGCTGCAATGCTGCTCGCCGACGAGCCGCTGGCGGCGCTCGATCCCCTCCATCAACTCGAGGTCATGACCCTCCTGCGCGCCAGCGTCACGCCACGAGCCGGCGTGGTGGTCATCCTGCACGATCTGACATTGGCGGGCCGTTTCTGCGATCGCCTGGTGCTGATCGACAAAGGTCGGATCATCGCCGATGGCCCGCCGGAAACCGTGCTGAGCGATACGAACATCGCCGAAGTGTTCGGCGTCACCACCGCGCGCAGCCATCAGGCAGGCCAGGGTTTCGTCCTGCCCTGGCAACCCCTTCCGTCAACCCAACGAGCCCGGTCATGAGCATGACGACCCGCGATCTCCTCAGGGACCAACTCGTTTCCGCCGAGACGCAATGGAACCTCGGCACCTTCGGCGCGATCGCCGAGTTCATGCGCGAGCCCGGAGAGCCGGTGCAGATACGTGACGAGGCAAACCGCCTCTCGGCGACGACCGATCGCGGCGGCATCGCCTTAGGCGACCTGTCGGATGTCACGCTTGTCGCCTCGGAATCCGCCATCGGATCGGGCTGGAGCCACCGTGTCGCGCTGTGCCTGCCCGAAGCGTTTCGACCGCCCTCGGTCTGCGCCAATAAGTGGCTGCAGCATGGGAAAGCAAAACTTCAGTAAATTAGAATAATTCCATTCAATTGCCGGCCGCTTGCTATTTCTCCCACGAGGTTTACAGCGCGCCGTGTTCTTTATTTGCGGTCGCGTTCAATGCCTCGACTTCCGACACTGGCGGTCTTCTTAGCAGCGGTGGGGATCTGGCATTTCGCGAGTGCGTCGGGCTGGGTCAGCCCCTTCCTGCTGCCCTCGCCGCGCACCGTCTTCGAGACGCTGGTCGAGCTTGCCGCATCGGGGGCGCTCGCCAAGCACACGCTGGTCAGCCTCCGGCGTGTCGCCTCCGGCTACGTGCTCGCGATCGCCGCTGCTGTGCCTGTCGCGCTGCTGTTCAGCCTGAGCATCGTGCTTCGCCGCGCGATAGAGCCGCTTTTGGAGTTCCTGCGCCAGATCCCACCGCTGGCGATGATGCCGCTGCTGATCCTCTGGCTCGGCATCGGCGAGGCGCAGAAGGTCGGGATCATCGTGCTGTCCTGCTTCTTCCCGATCTTCCTGGGAGTGCGCGGCGGCATCGCGGCGGTGGACCGGAAGCTCATCGATGTCGGTACCGTCTGCGGCTTCAGCCGGCCCGAGATCATGTGGCGCATCGTGCTGCCATCGGCACTGCCCTCCATTGTCGTCGGCCTGAGGATCGGCCTTGGATATAGTTGGCGCGCCCTCGTCGGGGCCGAACTCATCGCCTCCTCCGCTGGCATCGGCTACATGATCGTCGATGCGGAAAACCTCGCCCGCACCGACATTGTACTGGCGGGCATCCTCGTGATCGGCGTGCTCGGCCTGGCCAGCGATCTGCTGCTGCGACGCCTCATCGAGCGCAAGGCGCGCTGGCTTGCGGGCGATCTGGAGATGGCCCGTGCTTGAGGCCCATCATCTCGGCAAGAGCTTCCGGCTCGGCGACAGCGATGTCACGGCGCTTGCCGACGTCAATCTCACCTTCCCGCGGGGCTCGATCACCACCGTGGTCGGGCGCAGCGGCTGCGGCAAGACAACCCTGTTGCGCCTTCTCGCCGGGCTCGAGCAGCCGAGCAGCGGCGAACTCGTGCGTCACGACGGTGGCCCCTTCCGGACGGGCGTCGTCTTCCAGGAGGCCAGGCTGATGCCCTGGCTCGATGCGCTTGGGAACGTCTCCTTCGGCCTGCGCCGCCGCGTTCCCGCTGCCGAGGCCGAGAAGCGCAGCCGCGCGGCGCTCGAAACGGTCGGCCTCTCGGCCTTCGCCGACGCCATGCCCGGCCAACTCTCGGGCGGCATGGCCCAGCGCGTCGCAATCGCGCGCGCGCTCGTCACCGAGCCGGACCTGCTCCTGCTCGACGAGCCTTTCGCGGCGCTCGACGCCTTCACGCGGCGCGCCATGCAGAACGAGCTCGTCGCCATCTGGCAGCGGAAGCGCGCCACCATCGTCTTCGTCACCCATGACGTCGAGGAGGCGGTGCTGCTTGGCGAGCGCGTGCTCGAGCTCGAGCGCGGCCGGGTGGTCGGCTACGAGCCGGTAGAGCTCCCGTTTCCTCGCGACCCGACCGACGCCGCGGTCAGTAGTCATCGCCGACGCATTCTCGCCAATCTGACCACGCCCTCATCGGCGCCGGGATTTTCGGACGCGGCCAGTCCGCCTTCCATCGTCAAGGAGACATCACCATGAAACTTCTAGCCTCGCTCGGCCTTGCCGTCGCGCTGCTGACCGGCCCCGTCGCCGCTGCCGACAAGCCGAAGACCGTCCGCGTGACCTATGTGACCGCCCCGTTCAACGTGCCTTCGATCGTGATGCGCGAGAAAGGCTATCTCGACGAGGCCTTCGCCAAATTCGGGATCAAGGTCGAGAACCCCGAAATCACGTCGGGCGCTCAGCAGACGCAGGCCCTCGCCGCCGGCGAGATCGATATCGCCAGCGTCCTCGGCGGAACCTCTGCGATCCTCGCCCGGGCCAACGGGGTCGATCTCAAGGTGGTTGCAGCCTATGCGCGCTCGCCCAAGGCTTATTTCCTGATGACCCGCGCGGAAGGCCCCGCGAAGATCGCCGATCTCAAGGGCAAGAAGATCGCGGGCCCGAAGGGCACGGTGCTGAACCAACTCCTGGTCGCGGCGCTGGCTTCCCAGAAGCTGTCGCTGAACGACGTCGAATACATCAACATGGACCTCCCGGCCGCCCGGGCTGCCCTCCTGGCAGGCCAGGTCGATGTCGCGACGCTCGCCGGCGCAAGCGTCACCCAGGTCGAGAAGGCCGGTGGCCGAGCGCTGACGAGCGGCGACGGCCTGATCAAGCCGACCACGGTGATAGGAGCGCGCACCGCCTTTGCCGAGGAGCACCCCGATCTGCTGGCCGCCTATTTCGAGGCCCACAGGAAGGCGCTCGAATTCATGGCCAGGAACCCCGAAGAGGCGCTGGGAATCGCCGCAAAGGAGCAGAAGATCTCGATCGAGGACGCACGCGCGCAGCTGGCGCTCTACGACTTTACCCCGGCAATGACCGAAGCCGACGTCGCGAACCTGGCAGACGACCAGAGCTTCATGGTCGAAGCCGGCATGCTACAGAAGACCAAGGCGATCGACATCAAGGCGAGCCTGATCGCCCCGTCTGCCTTCACCCTGAAATGACGCTAGCGCGGCTCCGGCTCATGCCGGCGCCGCGTCTGCCGGAGCACGCCGCATGCGCCTTTCCATCCTCGATCCACTCGTCCTGCCGAAGGGCGGCTCGTCGGGGGACGCCTTGCGGGCGGCCATCTCCATGGCCCGGGCCACGGAGCAACTCGGCTTCACACGCTACTGGATCGTCGAGCACCACGACGTCGCGTTCGAAGCGAATCCCGCACCGGAGGTCTTCGCGGCGGCTCTGGCCGGCGCGACGTCGCGGATCAGGATTGGAGTCGGGGGCGTTCTGCTGAATCACTACAGCCCCTACAAGGTCGCCGAGGCGATGCGCACGCTGAGCGCGCTCTTCCCTGGCCGTATCGATGTCGGCATCGGCCGGGCCACCGCCGGACCGTTTGCCGATCGTGCCCTGCAGCGCCTGCGCGACGTCGAGCTGCCGGACGACCATGCCGCGCAGGTGGAGGAATTGATCGGCTGGTTCGGAAACGACCTGCCCGAGAATTCGCCCCTTGCCGGCATCAAGATCATGCCCGACGAGCCTGCCGGGCCGCTGCCTTGGATCCTCGCGGTGAGCGAGGAGAGCGCTGCACGCGCTGCGGCGTTGGGGCTCGGCCTCGCCTGCAGCGCCTTCCACAAGCCGGAGCAGGCTCCGCACGCGGCGGCGACCTATGCGGCAGGCTTCACGCCATCCCGCTACGCCGCAGGTCTCGACACACCGCAGTCCTTCATCGCCGTGCGCATCATTCTGGGCGAGACTCAGGAGGAGGCCGAGCGGCTTGCCATGCCGGTCCGGGCCGTGTTCAGGCAGCGCCGCCGGCCCGAGCGGATAATGCTCCCGCAATTGCCCACGCTGGACGAGGCCATCGACATCATGGGCGGCATGGTCCCTGCGGAGGATGCTCCGTGGCCGCTCTTCATCGTAGGTACGCTGGAGCGCGTGCATGCAACGCTCGACCGCATGGCCCGCGAGACTGGGATCGACGAATTCATGATCCAGGACTTCCTGGACGACCCAAGCCTACGCCTCAGAAACTACGAGCTTTTGGCGCGCTGCCTTGCCCTGAACGCTCCTCCGCACGGAAGTTGAGCGACTGAGGAAGGCGCAACTCGCTCCCGCACACCGGGACGAAGCACGGCAGGAAATGTTCGAATATATCGAGATGCTCTACGACCCGCAACGCAAGCACGTCCGAGACGGGATGCTGTCACCCGTCGAGTTCGAAAGGCAGCAGAAAATCTGAACCGGGGACGCCCGCGAAACTTGGGGCTATTCAGAAATCGTCTGGTGAAAAGTTTAACGAGCGACCCCAAGCGAGCCTCATACCCCCACCTCAGGGTCCCGGACGAGGCCCCGACTCGGGGGCCAGGCATTGAAGTTTCGCAGCTCCTGCCCTCTGATACGGTCGTTGCGAGTGGATCTCGGGATTGGAGTCGGAATGCATAGACGCTCATTTTTATCCGCGTTGCTCGGCGGTGGCCTTCTCGCAGCAACCAGCCGCCTGGAAGCCCAGGAATTGCCCGCCGAGACTTCGGAGGCCCTCAAAACGGTCGCTGCGGAATTCACGCAGGGTCCGCCGCAGCCACGTCTCCCCGGCGCACCCCCGCCGCCCCTCGGCCCGCAAGGCCCGACACGTAATGTGCACCGGTGGCGCGCCCGCCGGCGTCGGCGGTTGCCGCCACCGCCGCGACATCGCGGCCGCCCCGCCCCGCGCTGAGGCACCCCGAGAGGATGCGGTTTGCCGGATCCTCTCGATTTCGCCTTTTCAGTTGAAGTCAGAGGTGCGTTTCCGTGGCGAGAGGGCAGGCCGCTGGCCCACGCTGTCGAGCCGACCCAGACGCGTGACGTCGATGTGGATCAGTTCGCCCGGCGCGGCGCGCTCATAGCGAATGATCTCGGGTTTCGGCTCGAGCGCCGCATACCGAGCCCAGCCGAGATCCGCGGGCCGCTCAACCGCCGACGTCTCAGCGCCGCAATCTCGGCGAAGCGCTTCACCAAGACCAGGGCGGCGTGATGTTCAACGCGCCGCCCTCACACGGAAGTCCTGACAGTCCCGACTGCGCCCGAACCTGCTCGCGACTTTCTGGATGAGATTCCGGCTGCGCTCACGAGAAATCGACAGCCCCGCGACTTCCCAACTAGGCCTTGACGACGTGCCGAACCCAGCGATCAAGTGGGGCTGGACGAAGAGACGACGCAGGAGGCTACCATCCCGGATCGCATTTCTCACTTGCCGCACCTTCAGGGCGGCGACTTCCTGGCCGATGGCGGGCTTGAAACCACGCTTGTCTTCCTGGAAGGTATCGATCTGCCCTCCTTTGCGGCCTTTCCGCTGGTCCTGACCGAGGCCGGGCGAGAGACGCTGGCTCGCTACTTCACACCCTATCTGGCCGAGGCGAGGAACCGTGGCATCGGCTTCGTCCTCGACACTCCAACGTGGCGAGCCAATCCCGATTGGGCAGAGAAGCTCGGCTTCGGCCTTGATGACGTGCTCGAGGCCAATCGCCAGGCGGTCGCATTTGCCGCAGGGCTGCGGGATAAAGTCGGCGATCCCTCGATCCCGATCGTCCTGAACGGCGTAGTCGGTCCGAGGGGAGACGGCTACGTTGTCGGCTCGGCCATGACCGCGGAAGAGGCCGCACGTTATCATCGTCCGCAGATTGAGGCGCTTCGGGAGGGAGGCGCTGATATGGTCAGCGCGGTCACGATGACATACGTGGCGGAGGCCGTGGGCATCGCGCTCGCCGCACGCGCGGCCGGATTACCCGTCGCACTCTCCTTCACAGTCGAAACCGATGGGCGACTGCCGTCTGGGCAGGGCTTGCAGGCTGCGATCGAGGAGGCCGACGCGGCAACGAACAGCACGCCAGCCTATTACATGATCAACTGCGCCCACCCTGATCATTTCCGGGAGGTCATTGCCTCGGGCGGACCCTGGCTCGATCGCATCCTCGGAATCAGGGCCAACGCATCGCGCAAAAGCCATGCAGAACTCGATGAATCGACCGAACTCGACATCGGCGATCCGGCCGAACTGGGCCGACACTATCGGGACTTGCGTTCACAGATGCCCAAGCTTCGCGTCTTCGGGGGCTGTTGTGGCACGGACCATCGGCACATCGTCGCCATATGCGAGGCGTGCCTTTGAGATCCGCGATCAAGAGGCTACGTCGCAGTAGACGACGACACGGCTGAGTCGCCGCATCGTCAGGCAGGGTCGCCACCGCGGCTGTCAGATGCTGGTCGGTCTCAGGTCCGTTTCCTGTGGCTACCAGCCACAGTCGCACGTTCCTTTAGCCCCCGCACAACCGCGGCCCACCCGACACGTTTCGAACGTGTGACCCTTGCCGCATGACCCTGTTCTCGATCGCAAATCCCGCATTGCCGAAGCAGCGGGGATCACTATCCAGCGTGAACGGATTGCGCCCGTAGCTCAGCTGGATACAGCGTTGCCCTCCGAAGCTGGGTTTTTGCCGAAAGCGCTGATCTCATTATCCTGAATTTACAGCAGCTTGCGCGTCTAAATCGCGAGCGAGGTTCGCTCACAATTCTGTTCGGCACGACCGCGGCACAACCACACGTTTACCCCATCTCGGACCATGCGCTCGCAACCAAAAGGAATTGGCTACGTCACAGCCAATGCGGTTGATCCGAACCCAATCCGAGACGCGCCTTTGTGAGCTGAGGGGGCGTCAATGAGAGCGTCGCAGCAGGCGCGATCCCGCCCACTAAACGCCCGTCATGTAAGCGCTGGTAGCAGTAGAACTCGGCGGCGGGTTGCGGAGGGTTTTTCCGTAAGTCGTGCTCAAGGCGCCCCAAGCCACGTAGCCAATGGGCGGTGCTGGCAAGCGAGACCTCGACCAGCCAGCTGCCACCCTCTTCAGCACGCCTATCGAGCGCTACCAGCGCCCCGAGTGCCATCAACTGACCGGTTGCATGATCCAATACCTGACAAGGTAATTCCTGAGGATGATCACTTCCGACGGCCCTCATCTCGGCGTCGTTGAAGCCTGTTGCCGTCTGAACAAGCGAGTCAAAGCCACGCCGATCAGCCCATGGCCCGTCGCGGCCGTAAGCTGATAGCTGCACGTAGACGATGCCGGGACGTTGTTTCGCTACGTCGAGAGGCCCAAAGCCACGCTGTTCCAAGCTATGCGGTCGATAGCCCTGAAGGAATATGTCGGCTTCGGAGAGAAGCTCTTTTAGCCGCGTGGACTGCTGGGGCACATCAAGGTCGATATGTGTGCTGAGCTTGCCTCGGTTGGTGTCGAGGACGAGCTGTGGGATCGAAGGCAGCTTGGGAGAACTGATGGCGAGGACCTGCGCCCCATAAGCGGCGAAAGCGCGGCCGCAGACTGGGCCAGCAATCACACGCGTCAGGTCCAGCACCTTGACCCCGCTCAACGGTTGAGACCCGCCATTGAGACGGGTATCGCGTGGGCCATCACCAATGCGCTCGATTCGGATCAAGGGTGCTTCAGCTGCGGATTTGGCCTGAGGCAGGGCGTCCCATTCTTCAAAGTTCTGAAGAGCTGCGCCGACCCCCCCGATTGTAATCAGAGCCTCCTGCAGCTCAAACGCGTCCCAGTTCGAAATCGCCTTTGCGAAGGCTTGCGGCTCCGGTTGCTCGGGCAGCTCTAGGAGTTGCGTGAGCTGACGTTTGTGATGAGGAAACGAGATGTGCGGCCTGAACCAGCCGCCACCTTTCGTCGGATAGATCCCTGCCAGCGGATCGCGAAAGCCCTTCTCGACGATCCCATCCACCGCAATGTAGCGCTCGCTTTGAAACTCGGCGACTGCGTGGTCCATCGCGACGGTGACGGTCTGGTGGAGACCTGTGCGCCGCTGGTGCAGTCTTGCAGCTGCAAGTCCCAACGCCGCGATAGTGGCTTGCGCGGCTGCGCCGACGCGAAATGACGATGGCAGCCCCGGCTCGTGCCCGGTCAGATTGACATCGGCGAGCGCGACCGGATCGCCTCCGACTGAGGCCCAGATGTCCGCAAGTATCTCTGATACTGACTTCATCATCATAATCCAGGCGCGGCCGGTTTCTGCCTTAGTCGATGAGCTTCAGCGATCTCAGGGTGTTGGTCACCTTTTTATCCTCGTTCGCCAGGAAGTCAGCGAACTTGTCGGATGGCATATAGAGATCGACCCAACCCCGGGCCTCGAGAAGCTTCTGCCAGCGCTCGCTTTTCACCATGTCGCCGAGAGCCTTGTCGAGTTTGGTGCGATCAGCGTCGGATATTCCGGCGGGAGCGAGAAACCCGCGCCAATTAACGAGGTCGACGTCGAAGCCCTGCTCCTTCATCGTGGGAACGTCGATGCCAGGCAGGCGCGTGGGCGCGGCGATGCCGATGGCCCGCAACACGCCTGATTTGATCTGGCTCGCGAACTCGTTGTAACCGCCCGCAGCCGTCGAGATATGGCCGCCCATGACTGGAGCCAGCAACTCTCCACCGGCGCCCATGACGACATAATTCATCTTGGAGACGTCGCCGTTGAAGGATTGAATGACCGCCCCATAGAGCAAATGGTCGCTGCCGCCGGCAGCGAAACCGCCCAGAGAAAGCGTGGCCGGGTTCTTCTTATAAGCCTCGGCGAAGTCGGACATGTTCTTGATGGGCGAATTCTTTCCGACGACAATCGTCAGGTATTCGCCGGTCATCAGGGCGAGAGGCTTCGTTTGCTCCATGCGAACGGGCGATTTGCTAGTGACAATCGAACCGACCATGCCGATGCCGGTCGCGATCAGGTTCACGCCGGACTTGTTTTTCGTGACGAATTCCGCGAGCCCGAGGGTTCCACCGGCGCCTGGCCGGTTGTTGACCTGAATCGACGTTACGATCCCCTCTTCCATGAGCGTGCTCTGAACCGAGCGTGCCAGCTGATCATACCCACCGCCTGGGCCAGCCGGTGCGATGATTTCAAATGATGTCAGTTCCGCAGCATGGGCTGTGAAAGCACTGCAAGCAATCGACAACGCGATAAGAAGACGCTTCATGGTTTCCTCCGTTTCTTATGATTAGACGTAGCCGTAAACAACGCCGGCCATCAGTTTGTTGGCCGTGGAATACACGATTGTGCGTTCTGCATAGGCGATCGACTGACTTTGCGAGACGATGGCTCCGACGCTGAGAACGCCGGACGGACTTCCGACCCGAACCTCTGGAGCGCTGCGGATCCTTGCGAGCGAGTGAGGTATCGTGCCGGGTGCCAGGGCAGCCGCGGCGAGGCACATCGCGGCAGTCAGCGGCACGGCTTTATGGGCCTTGCCCATCGAGATCATCCTGATCCCGATATCGTAGTCACCTGCGCTGATGGGCGTGCCGTCGATCGCGACGTAGTCGACGGGCGAGCTAACCACGCCGATCTTGGGGCTTGCTTGCGCGGCGGCTGCGTCGCCAGTTAGGCCCATGATGACAGCCCCTTCACGCCGTAGCGCTTCGAGCAATTGGCAGGCGCCGGTGTTGGCATCGATGTCGCTGGGCGAGGTGGCCGGTGCGATGCCGATATCCTGGTCGGCAACGAAGACGCACGGCAGTGAGGCGTCAGCAGCGCTCACTTTGATGCTCCGGCTGCCGATCTGGACAATATCGGTGGGGGCGCCAGATCGGCATAGCGGCTGAGCAGGCATCAGGTATTCGAGCGCGACGCGGCCGTTGCCTCCGGAAACGCCAGGCATCTGGAAGTCGCCCTCGTAGTCGGGCATCGCATCGGCAAGCGGAAAGCGCGCGTTCACCAGGATACCCGCATTCAGGTTTCGCATGCGGATGACGGCCTCGTCCCGATCGGGCACTTGGAGCAACCCGGCTTCGAGCGAGAATTGTGCAACTGCCGAAGACAGATTTCCACAATTCGCGCTGTAGTCGACCAGGGGCGCGTCGACCGAGACCTGACCATGAAGATACTCGATATCGGCCCCGTCATCGTCGGACTTGCGGACGATGATGACCTTGGACACCGAGGAGATGCCGCCGCCAAGGCCATTCAGCTGACGCCCGTATCGATCGGGGCTGCCCATCACCGACAAAAGGAACATGTCGCGCGCCGAGCCGGACGGCGGTAGCGCATCCTCGCGGAAGAAGACACCTTTGCTCGTGCCCCCGCGCATGTAGATCGCTGGCGCGGGATTTCGTCTCGGCTTGACGGTCATGGCTGCAACTCCTGCACCGACTTAGCGCGCGTGCTTGGAGCTGGTAAAATATATCTTTCTGTCCCCTGTGATCCGATTTCGCTATCAAAGACCATGGACATTCGAAGACTCCGATATTTCGTTACCCTGGCCGAGGAGCTTCACTTCAGGAGATCGGCCGACAAGCTCGGCGTTTCTCAACCGCCGCTGTCTATGGCGATCCGGTCTCTCGAAAGCGAACTGGGCGTCGCGCTATTCGACCGTTCACGGCGGGCGGTATCTTTGACCGCTGCCGGGCAGCGCTTTCATACCGACGCTAAGCGCATTCTCGCCTCGTTGTCGGAAGCGGTCCTGGCTGCGAAGCGCGCTGGAGAAGGTGAGGAGGGCCAGTTGCGCATCGGCCTGACGCCATCGGCCGCCTTCAATCGAATCGTGCCCTCGATCCTGAGAACCTATCGCGCGCGGTTTCCCGCCGTCGACTTCTCGCTGTCCGAGGCAAACACTCTGGTTCAGGTTGAGGCAGTGCGGGCGGGCACGTTAGACGGCGCCTTCGTCAGGCCAACCGACATCAAGCTGGTCGGTCTTGTAGCAACGACGGTCCTCGAGGAGCCTATGCTGGCCGCAATACCATCCCGGCACCGGCTGGCTAAAGCAGAGACGATCGCGCTCTCCGCCCTCAAGGGAGAGACCATCATCTTGCGGCCACGCCCGATCGGCGAGCGGCTGGTGGATCGGATTGTCTCGGCTTGCGAGGGTGCGGGATTCAGCCCCATCATCGCTCAGCAGGATGCCCCTCAGATGACTTCGATCCTGAGCCTGGTCGCCGCAGATCTCGGGATCACCTTCGTGCCGGCATCCATGGCAGGCATATACTCGGACTTCGTGGTCTACAAGCGCGTCTGCGGCGACGTTTTACCTCCAGCTTTGCTTTCGCTGGTTCGGCAGCCGAGAGGCGCTTCGACCCTAGCCCATTTCGAGATCATTGTTGAGCAGCACAAGAAAATGGAGTCTCCGCTATAGGAGCGATTCTAATACCGACGGCTTGAGCATCTAGTTGGCGATGCAGGAGCATTGCCGTTGGAAGGCAGCAGGCAAGGGAGCAGGTCCCTCCGAAGCTGGATTTCGTCGAAAGTGCTACCGAAATACCCTAATATTCACAACAAGTTGCGGCGCGAATTAGCGTTCTAGACGCGATCACAATTCGGTTCGGCACGACCGCGCCACTCTCAGGTTGATCACCGGCTCGAACGTGCGAGAAATATCGCCGCGGTCGATCATCGCTGGATGATATCCTTGCTTTCGAATCGACGACGCAGGCACGGAGAGCCCGACCTTGAATAGCATTCCAAGCGGACGCTTTGTCGTGCTCGATTTCGAGACGACCGGACTTAGCCCGGCGATGGGCGCGCGGGTGATTGAGATGTCGGCTCGCGAAGTGGTGGATGGCCGAGCAGGCCACGAATTGCTCACCTTCGTCGACCCAGGCGTCCAAGTGCCGGCCGAGATAACGCAGATCACCGGCATAACCACTGCTATGCTAAGCGGCGCACCGACCTCGGCCGTCGCTATGCGTCAATTGACGTCCTTCATTGGCTCATCGCCGATCGTTTGCCACAACGCAGGCTTCGATCGACGATTTTTTGAGCACGAGGCGAGCGAGTTTCTCGATGGGCAACCCGTTCGCACTCTTTGCACTCTCCTATTGGCTCGACGCATATTTCCAGGCCGGGCGAGTTATCGACTGGGCAGCCTCGTCGACGAAATGGGCATTGCTCCTTCCGGACGCCTGCACAGAGCGAGTGCGGATACGTTTGTCACCGCGCACCTTTTCGATCGCATCTGCGCAGACGCACGCTCTCACTGTCACGCCGAGCACTTCGATCACGACGTGTTGCACCGACTGCAGCGGATTCGGATCGCGGGAGCACATGACTGGCTGGCGACATTAGGCGGCTCTGCCCCTGCATCACGCGGCAAACCTGGATCACTCGGGCGCGGCATGCCTAACACAAGCTCGTTGAACTGACCCAAGTGACCTCCTGCTCCTGGACGATCGTGGGCTTCGACTCGGTCTGGACGGATAAGCTCACAGCACCTGGGGCCGTCCGACGCCAAGGGGCGACGATCCTCGTCCGAACCGCAGTTGGCGAACTTTGACCAGGCGCTTGAATTCATCGCGGCGGAGCGTGCAGGTTGCGACGCCTGTATCGTTGCGCTTGACCAACCTAACGAACATGCGCCCTCGTCGACCGTGTCGCGGCGTCGTTGATCTCTTGGCTCGGTGGTGGCGCTCAGCCCGCCAATCGCTCCAAGACTGGCATGTCCGACGATTCCGCTCCGATCTGGCGGTTCAAGCGCCGGTTGGGCGCGAGTGACGACGCCGAGGCCGCGAGATCCGCGGGCAGCGGCTTGTTTCTCATCGAGGTTTTCCCGGCCTCGCGCTGCCATCTCTTGAGGCAGCCTATTTTGAGCGGCTGAAGCCGTCTCGCCCACGACGGTGAAGCACTTCACGTCCTATCGCCGGAGAGTCAAAACGGGTGGCCGGCATTGATCGATCCGTCGAATGTTTCGTCAGCACTTCCGAGGCAGTTCACCCTGAACTACTGGTATTCTGTAATTGCGTAATATGTAACTTGACAAGGGAATGGCCGACAAGCGAATGGTAATGATGGCTGACTGTTAGCGCCAAACAACTTTGAGGGGGAACTCATGACCGATTTCGTTGAAAGCCGACGCAGCGCATTGCTCCTGGGTGCCGCTGCTGTCGCCGGCGCTGGTGCGTTGTCCGCGAGCACGAAAGAGGCTGCCGCGCAGGCGGCGCCGGCCAGTCTGCTACGCAAGGTAATCGATCGCGGTCAGCTGATCGTCGGCACCGGCTCAACCAACGCGCCCTGGCACTTCGAGAACGAAAAAGGCGAACTGGCAGGCATGGACATCGCCATGGCCAGGATGCTCGGAAAAGCGCTCTTCGACGACGAGAAGAAGGTGGAATTCGTTCGCCAGGACCCCGCCGCGCGCATTCCCAACATCAATACCGGCAAGGTCGACATCGTCATCCAGTTCATGACGATGTCAGCTGCGCGCGCGCAGCTCGTCGCGATGTCGCGCCCCTATTATGTCGAGGGCGTCGCCCTGCTGTCGAAGCCCGACGGCAAGATCCGCACTTATGACCAGCTTCTTGCAGCGGGTTCGGGCGCCCGCGTCTCGGTGCTGCAGAATGTCGACGCCGACAAGCTCGTCCACGATGCCCTGCCGCAAGCTTCCGTCATGCAACTCGATACGCAGGCTAATGTGCTGGCTGCTGTCGATGCGCGCCGAGCAGATGCGGCACTCGTCGATCTGTCGACGGTGCGGTGGCTCGTCAAGCAATCGCCCGATCGTTATTTCGATGCCGGCAAGAAATATCGGACGCAACTCTATGGGGCAGCGATGCGCCAGGGTGACCCGGACTGGTTGCAATTCGTCAACACGGTCTTCACGATCGGGATGTTTGGCCACGTTACCGACATCTATGACAACGCACTGAGAGAGTATTTCGGCATCGAGCCGCATTTGCGCGAACCGGGAATGCCGCGCTTCTGATCTGATCCACGGCAGCGAGCCTTCCGACTTTGACCTATCATTTCAATTTCGCCATCGTCTGGCGGCACGTTGACAAGCTGTTCTCCGGGCTCGTCTTGAGCCTGGAGTTGGCGGCGATCACGATCGCGATCGGCTGCGCTATCGGGCTTGCCTTGGCTGTCGTTTATGTCGACGGACCGCGCTGGGCACGGGCTTTGGTGACCGCCTATGTCGAGGTGATCCGCAACGTCCCGTTGATCTTGCTCGTCTACATCGTCTTCTACGGCATCCCGACTGTGGTCGACATCCGCTATGACGCGACAGTGTCCTTCATTGCGACATTGGCGCTCTACGGCGGGGCATATTTAGTCGAGATCATGCGCGCAGGGCTCGCTGCCGTCCCCAAGGGGCTGATCGAGGCAGGCATGGCGATAGGTCTGCGTCCCTGGCAGCGGCTGGTCTACATCCGCTTCCCGACGATGCTGCGCATCATATTGCCGTCGCTGAGCAATACCTTCATCTCGCTGTTCAAGGATACGTCGATTGCCTCCGTCATCGCCGTTCCGGAGCTTGCTTACAGCGCCCAGTGGATCAACACGAATACATTCAGGATCATCGAGGTTTATGCCTTGGTGACGCCGATCTACCTGGTCACCGGCTATGTCATTCTACTCGTGCTGCGGCAGGCCGAACGCCGCTTCGCCGTGAGACGGTCATCATGAACGCGGTGATCAAGGGGGTCCCCTTTCTCGTCGATGGCATCATCGTCACGCTGCAGGTCTCGGCGCTGGTCGTGCTGTTCTCGCTGATCGCCGGCGTCGTTCTCGGGCTTTGCCTGACCTTCGGCAAGGCCTGGCTGCGCTGGCCGCTGCGGGTGCTGGCCGACGTCATTCGCGGCATTCCGATCCTGGTCCTGATCTTCGCGATCTATTACGGCCTGCCGGCGCTGGGCATAAATCTCAACAATTTCTGGGCTGTCGTCGTGGCGCTGTCGGTGTTCAAGACGGCGCAGGTGATGGAGATCACGCGCGGCGCCTACCAGTCGATTCCGCTCGCACAACATGAAGCGGGCAAGGCTGTCGGACTGACTTTCCTGCAGCGCCTCATTTATGTGCTGACGCCGCAGGCGGTCCGCCGCTTCCTGCCTCCCTTCATCAACAGCACCACCGATGCGGTGAAGGGGAGCGCACTGGTCTCGCTGTTTGGCGTCGTCGACTTGATGATGGCGATGCAGCAGGTGATCGGGCGCACCTACGAGCCGATGCCGCTCTATTTGACCGGCGCGGCCATTTATTTCGTCATCAACTATTCCCTGTCGCAGGCCAGCCGCCGGCTGGAACAGCGCTATGCCTATATTCGGGACTGAGCCATGACCGGGACCTCCCAACCAACCATCAGCATTCGCGACCTGCGCAAGTCATTCGGTGCGGTCGAGGTGCTGAAGGGCGTCACCCTCGACATTAATGCCGGCGAGGTCGTCGCCGTGATCGGTCCGTCCGGCAGCGGCAAGACAACGATGCTTCGCTGCATCAATTATCTTGAGAGCTATGATGGCGGGTCTATCAAGCTCGACGGGGTCGAGGTCGGCTATCGTGACTCGGCGCTGCGTCAGCCGCGTTCAGAGGGCGAACTCTCCAGGATCCGCGCCGAGACAGCGATGGTCTTCCAGCAGTTCAACCTGTTCCCGCATCTCTCGGCCGCCGACAATATCGCGCTGGGCCTGCGACGTGTGCGCGGCCTTCGTGCCAGCGAGGCGCGGCAGCGGGCCCTGCACTGGCTCGATCGCGTCGGCCTCGCCCACAAGGCAGATGCACTGCCTTACGAATTGTCGGGCGGGCAGCAGCAGCGCGTTGGGATCGCGCGCGCCGTAGCGATGGAGCCGAAGGTCCTGCTTCTCGACGAGATCACCAGCGCGTTGGATCCCGAACTCGTCGGCGAGGTTCTCCAGGTCGTGCGCCAGCTCGCCGGTGAAGGTCGCACCATGATCCTGGTCACGCATGAGATGGCCTTTGCACGCGATACCGCGTCGCGGGTGATCTTTATGGACGGCGGCGTGATTGCAGCACAGGGCACGCCGACGGAGGTCTTCGAGACTGCCCCGCATGCCCGCCTGCAGACATTTCTGGCGCGGTTCGGCCGGGAGGCCGCTTCCGCCCATCCCCATGCCTGAACCCAAGAATCGGACCGCTGCGTTGGACGCCCAATCCCCCTATGACCGGCTCGCCAGCCTCGGTCTGGCTCTGCCCGACATGCCCGAGCCGATCGGCAATTTCCGGACCTTCGTCCAGGAAGGCTCGCTGCTCTATCTCTCCGGTCAGGGACCGACCCACGCTGACGGGACGCTCTATGCCGGCAAGGTCGGCGCTGATGTGTCGAAGGAGCAGGCCTATGACCATGCCAGGCTCACGGGCCTGAACCTGCTTGCAGTGCTGCATCACGCGCTGGGCGATCTGGGCAGGGTTCGCCGCATCGTCAAGCTGCTCGGCATGGTCAACGCGACGCCGACCTTTCTCGAGCATCCGGCTGTAATCAATGGCTGCTCGGACCTCTTCGTTCATGTCTTTGGGGACCGAGGCTGCCACGCCCGTTCCGCGATCGGCGTTGGCTCGCTGCCGCGCCAGATCACGGTCGAGATCGAAGCCATCGTCGCGGTAGAATGAGCCCGGCGCCGCACTCAGCGCGTGCGCGTCCAGCCGAGGCTCTCTTCGACGCGAGCGGCTGCACCTCTAACAGCATTCGCAAAATGCGCCTGATCGGCGGACACCTTGGATTCCGGCAGCACTATCGACACCGTGATCGGGCAGTCGCCCTCTGGGTCGAGGACGGGCGCAGCGACGCAGGCGACCGCATAGTCGGACTCGCCTTCCTGTATCCAGAAGCCGGTCTGCAGCGCGGCTTCCACCTGCTGGGCGAGCTTGGTGGGGTTGACGATGGCGCGGCCGGTCGGCGAGGTCCTGGCGACGCGGCGGAAGAAGGCGATGCGCTCGCTCGGGTTCAGCCCGGCGACGAGAAGCCGACCGGACGCCGTCCAATTCAAGGGGACGCGTGTGCCGACACGCGAGGCTACGGTAAAGTGCCCGGGCCCCTCTGCCATCGCCTCCACCACCATCATGTCGCCGTCACGGCCACAGATCTGGACGGTCTCGCCGATCTCGCGGGAGAGCACATGCATTTCATGTGTCGCCACTGTGATGATCTTGAGGTCACGCGCATAGGCGAGCCCGTAGTGATAGAGGCGCGGGCCGAGCCAGACGGCATTGTCGTCGTTGCGCGACAGCAGCTTCTTTTCGACGAGGTCGTCGATCAAGGCGTAGATCGTGGAAAGCGGGGCGCCGACGCCGCGCGCGATCTCATAGCCGGTCGCGGCGCGCCCGATGGCCTGGAGATGGTCGAATATCTGCACGGCCCTGTCGATGCCGCTAGCGCGCGGCCGTCGCAAGGCCGCCGCCGCCGGCTCGATCTCGACCACCTTCGTCAATGTCATGTCCACCAGATCCAGCTTTGCCGTCGAGACAGGCGCAGGGCCCGATTCAGACCACTCGTCATCTCCATCAGTTCAATAGTCTGACTCCAAGGAAAACGCATCATCATGAACAAGCGCGACATCCGTGAGGCGCTCGGCCTGCGCCCGATCATCAACACCTCCGGCACGATGACAGCGCTTGGCGCCTCGATCGTGGTGCCGCAGGCAATAGAGGCGATGACGGCGATCCTGCCGCAGTTCGTGGGGGTCGACGAACTCCAGAAGAAGGCGAGCCGCGTGATCGCAAGGCTGTGCGGCAGCGAAGCCGGTTTCGTCACCGCATCCTGCGCAGCCGGCATCACGGTTGCGATAGCGGGCGCCATGACCGGCGATGATCTCGCCGCCGTCGAGCGCCTGCCCGATGTGGCGGGTCTCAAGGACGAGGTCGTGATCATGATGGGCCATATGGTCAATTACGGCGCACCCGTCGATCAGGGTGTGAGGCTCGCCGGCGCCAAGGTCGTGACAGTGGGTGAGACCACCGGTGCGCGGGGCTACCAGCTGGAGGGCGCCATTACCGAGCGAACGGCGGCGGCACTCTTCGTGGTCTCCCACCATACGGTGCAATATGGCATGTTGTCCTTGCTCCAGTTCGCAGAGATCGCTCACGCCCGTGGCGTGCCTGTCATCGTTGACGCCGCCTCCGAATATGACCTCCAGCGCTTCATCTCGGACGGCGCCGATATCGCGCTGTACTCCTCGCACAAGTTTCTAGGTGGCCCGACTGGCGGTATCGTTGCCGGACGCAAGGACCTCGTCCGCGCCGCCTTCCTGCAGAACCGTGGCATCGGCCGGGGCATGAAAGTCGGTAAGGAGAGCATTCTCGGCACGATGGCAGCGCTCGAAGCTTGGGAAAGCAGAGATCATGCCGGCATTCGTGAGACCGAGATGGCGGCGCTCAACCTCTGGCAGGAGAAGCTCGGCGGTCGTCCAGGCGTGACCGCAACGATCGTGCCGGACCCGACCGACAACCCGCTCGACCGGCTGAAAGTGTCGTTTGCGCCGCGAGAAGCCCATATCTCCGCCTGGGACATGGCCGATGCGCTCGCCGCCGGCAGCACCCCAGTCATCGTCCGCGACCATGAGATTGAGCACGGCCATTTCTATCTCGATCCCTGTAACCTGCACCCGGGCGAGGCTGCTATCGTCGCTGAACGGCTTGTCGAGGAGATCGAGAAGGCACGAGCCTCCAACGAGGTGATAGAGACGTCGCTGAGCGAACGTTCCAGCAGGCGCTTCGCGGCGCTGCGGAAGTGGCCCGACTAGCAGGACAGTCTGGTGCCGGCCTGCCTCAACCATTCTTGACGATGACGGCGGAGGCGGGCCCGTGCCTTCGCCCTCAAGCGTTGAACAGCTGTAAGCGGCTCTCACCTGAGAGCATTGCCTACTGAAGGCACTCGAGATCGACCTGGTGATCACCGGAAGTCCTTGATCCTGCAGGTTTCGAGCGCGGCCTGGCCTGGTGCATCACGTGCCGCGGCACTGCCGGCGTCCTGTAGTCGTTGGACAAACAGGGCTGATCCGCAATGGCGACGATCCGGAAACTCCGGGGCAGATGGCAGGCACAGGTTCGTCGCCGTGGGATGGCACCCAGGGCGAAGAGCTTCGACCAGAAGGCTGACGCCGAGAAGTGGGCACGCTCCCTCGAGAGCGAGCTCGATCGCTGCGGCATGCTGCCGGACACGCGCGTAACTGAATCGACAACACTGCGCGCGATCCCCGAGCGCTACATTGTCGAGGTCTCGCCCAGGAAGCGCAGCGCCCACAACGAGATCTCACGCATCAAGGCGCTGCTGCGTCGATCGATTGCACATCGGACGCTCGCGCTGCTCTCATCGTCAGATCTCGCGACCTACCGCGACGAACGCCTCAAGACGGTTTCGCCATCGACAGTCATCCGAGAATTAAACACGATTGGCCACGCCATCGACACCGCGATGCGAGATTGGAACGTCGATTTGCACCGCAACCCGTGCAAGCTGCTGCGACGCCCCAGCCCGCCGCGCGGTCGCAACCGACGCCTCAACGACGACGAAGAGCAACGCCTGCTCGACGCTGCCGATGCCGGTAGAAGCATCTACATGCGCGACCTGATCGTGCTCGCAGTCGAGACCGGGATGCGACGCGGTGAACTGCTGTCGCTAGAGCTGGCTTGGGAAATCTGGACATCGGGCGTAGGTGGATTTTCGGCCTGAACGCGGCATGATTGCCGTGAACAGGAGCGGATATGACGAAACGCGTTCGCCGGAACCACAGCCCGGCTTTCAAGGCGAAGGTCGCATTGGCGGCCATCAAGGGCGAAAAGACTCTGGCCGACCTGGCGCAGCAGTTCGACGTCCACCCCAACCAGATCACGCAGTGGCGCAGCCAACTCCTTGAAGGGGCTGCCGGTGTCTTTGGCTCCGAAGCGAAGTCCGTGTCCAACGCACCAACGATCGACGTGAAGACGCTGCATGCGAAGATCGGGGAGCTGGCGCTGGAGAACGATTTTTTGTCCGGCGCGCTCGGCAAGGCCGGCCTTCTGAGCGCAAAACGATGATCGACCGCGCTCACGATCTACCCCTGAACCGGCAGGCGAAGTTGCTCGGGATCAGCCGGGGCAGCGTCTATTATCTGCCCAGGGCGGTTCCTGCCGCCGATCTGGCCTTGATGCGCGCGATCGACGTGCTGCATCTGGAATACCCCTTCGCCGGCAGCCGCATGCTGCAAGGTCTGCTGCTGGCCGAGGGGCATGTCGCTGGGCGTCTCCACGTCGCGACGCTTATGAAGCGGATGGGGATCGAGGCGCTTTACCGCCGACCGAACACGTCAAAGCCGGCGCCAGGGCACAAGATCTTCTCCTATCTCTTGCGCAAGCTGCCGGTGACGCGCCCCAATCAGGTCTGGGCGATGGACATCACCTACATCCCGATGGCGCGGGGCTTCGTCTATCTGGCGGCCGTCGTCGACTGGTTCAGCCGCAAGGTCCTGGCCTGGCGGCTCTCGATCACCGTGGACGTCGCCTTCTGCATCGAGGCCGTCGAGGAGGCGATCGCGCGCTTCGGCAAGCCGGATATCTTCAATACGGACCAAGGCTCGCAGTTCACCAGCCGCGAGTTCACCGCTCTGCTGATCGGCGCGGGCATCAGGATCAGCATGGATGGCAAGGGCGCCTGGCGCGACAACGTCTTCGTCGAGCGCATCTGGAAATCGGTGAAATACGAGGAGGTCTACCTGCGCGCCTACGCCAGTGTGTCCGACGCGCGCGCCTCGATCGGCCGGTATCTGGCCTTCTACAACGGCCGGAGACCCCACCAAAGCCTGGGACGGCAGACTCCCGATCAGGCCTACTTCAACGCGCTGCGGCCAATCCGGGTTGCGGCATAACACGGGCCGAAATCCACCTAACGACAGACCGCAAACTGTTCAGACAAACCGAGCCAGCTCTAGAAAGAAGAGACAAAGAGGCTCGACCGTAACCCCGGCACTCGCGGCTCCGCCTCGGTTGCCGCTGGTGAAGTCGGAGCCGTTATCATCGTCCTCGACGTCTCGCTTCCTCGGCTGGCAACCAGGCATCCAGCTTAGTGATGAGATCTGGCCGCAAGGGACGGCCGCGCTACAGTGCGCCGCCTAAGCTTGTGTCATTGGCTTTGCCACCGATCGCGCTCATCACCTGCGCGGTCGGGTAGCCGCCATATCGACCATGTGGATACAACGCCCGGAACCTCTTTTTTGCGTCCTCCGTGAGCCTCCCATCCGCCGATGCGACCAGCCGGGAGCTGGGAGACTCACTGAGCGGCTCTGTGCTGGCGGGGCTAGTATACCAGCCCAATGTGACGCGATGCCAGCCAGTGACTCTCCCTGCGCTTCCTAGGACGCATCCGCGCCGTCAACCAGACATGACGACTGCGACACCTCGGGGCTGCTGTATGACGACGGTCGCATCCTGCGCATCGCCATCCACGGCGTTTCCGAAGTCGAGGACGGGTTCAAGGAACTGGTGAAGCTGCTCGGGATTACCCCCAGCGCCACGTGACCTATCCCTTCGCTCAATCGACACTTTGTGGGTGATGCTTACCCTTCGGCAATGCGTCGAAGGACGGAGCGGGTCGTGATGGAAGCTTTCATACTTCTCTGCGGCTTCATCCCTGCGGCGTTTGGGGGCTTTACCAACGACATAAACCCTGGTCCGGTCGTTAGATCAGTGGCTTCTTGTGCTACCCCCGTTGACCCGCGAACTCCCAAGCTTTGTCCGACGTTGAGTGCCAAGAGGCCGAAACGGGCCTAATCATCCCTACCGACGGGACAGCATAGTCTGGTGATACTTGAGTAGCGTGCCCTCGTCATGGACGTTGAACACGAGACTGCTCGCGCGCTTCTCCCCTGGTCGCCTTCATAGGACGAGTGCAGATACGTTTGTTACTGCCCGCTTGTTTAATCGCATCTGCGCCGACGCACGCTCTCGCTCATGAACCTCAGCAGTCCCGGGAGACCCGAGAAGAATATGAAGGTCGAATGCAGCGTGATCGTCAGCGCTCTTATCGAGGGCACGCACGGTCAATTCTTCGGGGAGCGCGCCGACCTCTCGGCGATGAGTGAGGAGGAGCGCATGCAGCAGCTGCGCTCGCGCGAAGGGTGCACGCGCAAAATCAACCCGCCTTCTTCAGCTTCCAGATCGTCGTTGATCGATGAAACGGTAACCGCATCGTCGCTGATCGCGGTCTTGATGGCGTGTGCGGCTTGAGCCAGGGCGGCGCGGTCGAGCGCGAAAGTGTTCCAGGCCTCATCTTCTATGGGGCGCGATGCGCTGGCGCGCCGCCTCGATGGCCGCGAGATCGATCATGACAATGTCCCCTTGTAGGGCGCCGCGACGATCAGGCAGCAATTGCCCGGCCTGACCCGGCCAGGCTGGCGGCGACCATAGAGAACGCCGTCGGCGGCATAGTGCAGCATCTCCGGCGGGCGTGCCGGATCCCAGGTGCAATGGATGCGGCCGGCAAGCTCCCCGGCGCTGACCTTGGCGCCGTTGGCGTGGCAGGGCTCGAAGACACCATCGGCCGTGGCGTAGACATAGGCGGAGGTGCCGGGCAGCTCGAGGATCTGGCTATCGCCGCGCCTGGGCTCCGGTTTGTCGCGGGCGACGATGCCGAGATGGTCGAGCACATTGGCGACGCCGCGACGGCAGACCTTGAGCGCTTCCAGAGAGACGGTGCCGCCGCCGGCCATCTCCGTGCCGACCGTGACGAGCCCGGCTCGGCAGGCTGCGGCGGTCGCGGTTCTAGGCTCCCCGAGATTGCTGATCACCACCGTCATCGGTGCGTCAAAAGCCTGCACGGCCGCGACGTTGCGCTTGTGCAGCGCCGGATCGTCGGTCGGCTCGACGATCGCGCTCGGGATGATGTCGAGCGAGGAGCCGCCGGAATGCAGATCGAGGAAGGCGTCGCCAAGCGGCAGGATATGGTCGCTGAGATAGGCTGAGATCTGCTGGGTGATGGTGCCGCGCGGATCGCCCGGGAAGGTGCGGTTGAAGTTCAGGTCGTCGACCGGCGAGGTGCGCTTGCCGGCGACAACCGCATGGACATTGTTCGCCGGCATCAGGATCAGCCGGCCCTGCACCCGGCCGGGATCGAGATCGCGGATCATGTCGCAGATCGTGATCGGCCCCTCATATTCGTCGCCATGGTTGCCGCCTTCGAGGATCGCGGTCGGACCGGAACCGTTCTTGATGATCGTGATCGGGATACGCGTGACGCCCCAGGCATCGTCATCGGGCGAATGCGGGATCATCAGGAAGCCGATCTGCTTGCCGTCGCGCTCCGGATCGACCGTGAGGAAGGCGCTGGAGGGGCGCGGCGTCGGCTTCTGACGTGTGCTGCTCATGTTTGGCTCACGGACATGGCGAAGGGGTCGGAGCGCAGGCTCCGGTCGCCTGGGTTGGGTGGGAGAAAGGGCCGGGCGCCTTCGCGCCCGACCGGCTTCGGGCGAAGCTCAGAGCGTGGGCAGTGGGTCCATCGGCATGTCGAGATACTTCCTGTGCAGCCGGTCGAGCTCGCCGTTCATCGAATTGAAGAAGATGAAGCCGTCGAGCCAGCGCACGAGATTATGCTGGTCCATCTGCACGCCCATATGGGCCGGGCTGCGGCGGATGGTGAACTTGCGCTCGAATTCCTTGTTCGGATTCTGCTTGGCGAGCGCCTGGGCTACGATGCTGTTGGTGGCGAGCAGATCGGCCTGGCCGGTGATGTAGGCGGCTGCGGCCGTGGCGTCGTCCTCGGTGCGCATCAGGCTCGCCTTCGGCGCCGAAGCGCTGATTGCGAGTTCTTGGGTCGTGCCCTTGGCGGCTGCGACCCGGGCCGAGCCGATCGTCTCCGGGCTGTTCACGGTGGAGGATTTCGCGCCGTAGACGGCAAGGAACGTGTTGGCATAAGGCGCGGTGAACTGGATCTGCTTGGCCCGCTCCGGCGTCAGCCCCATCACCGAAATCACGATATCGACCTTATCGGTGAGCAGGAACGGGATGCGGTTGGCGCCCGTGATCTGCTGCATCTCCAGCTTCACGCCGAGGCCCTTGGCGACCATCTCGGCCATCTCGATATCGAAGCCTACCGGCTTGCGGTTCTCGTCCTGTGCGCCGAAGGGCGGCGCATCGAGCGGCACGCCGATACGGACGACGCCTTTGGACAGGATGTCCTGGAGCCTGTCGGCCCTGGCTTCCACCGTTCCGACGACGGCAATGGCCAGTGCGGCCAGGCCTGTGAAGAATGAACGCATATGTCTCTCCCCTCGTTGAGCAATAGATCGCTGTTGGCTTCGTCAGTGCAGGACCGCGCTGAGGAAGGTCTGCAATTCGGCCGTCTTCGGCTCGGCGAGAACCGCCGCAGCCTGGCCTTCCTCGTGGATCTTGCCTTCGTGCATGAAGACGACGCGCGAGCCGAAACGGCGCGCGAAGCCCATCTCATGGGTGACAAGGATCATTGTCATGCCTTCCTGCGCCACGGATTCGAGAACCTTCAGCACCTCGCCGGTCAGCTCGGGGTCGAGCGCGGAGGTGACCTCGTCGAACAGCATCACCTTCGGCCGCATCGCCAGCGAGCGGGCGATGGCGACACGCTGCTGCTGGCCGCCTGAAAGCTGCGACGGGAAGGCGTCGAGCTTGTCCTCCAGCCCGACCCGGCGCAGCACCTCGCGGGCGAGTTCGCGCGCGGCATCGGGGGGCTGTTTCTTCACGACACGCGGGGCGAGCGTGATGTTCTCGCTGACCGAGAGATGAGGGAACAGGTTGAAGCTCTGGAAGACGATGCCGACCTCCTGCCGCAGCTTGCGCAGGTTCGTCTTGGGATCGTTGACCCGAACCCCGTCGACGCTGATGGTGCCGGCCTGGATCGGCTCGAGCCCATTGATACAACGCAGCAGCGTGCTCTTGCCGGAGCCCGAGCGGCCGATCACCGCCACGACCTCTCCCTTGGCGATGTCCAGCGAAACATCCTTCAGCACGGGAACGGTGCCGTAGCTCTTGCTGATCCCCTGAATTTCAACGAGCGACATCGAGCTTCCGCTCGAGCGAGCGGCTCCATTGGGTCAGAGGGAAGCACAGGGCGAAGTAGATGCAGGCGACCGTGATGTAGACTGCGAAGGGCTTGTAGGTGCCGGCGGCCGTGAGCTGGCCTTCGCGCGTCAGCTCCACCAGCCCGATCGTCGCCGCCAGCGAGGTGTTCTTGATGAGCTGCACCAGGAAGCCGACCGTCGGCGGGATCGCGATCCGGATCGACTGCGGCACGATCACGTAGCGCAGCTGCTCGATCATCGACAGGCCCAGCGAGGCGCCGGCCTCCCATTGCGTCCGAGCGATCGAGATCAGCGCGCCGCGCCAGATCTCACCCAGGAACGCGCTGCCATAGATGGAGAATGCGATGGCTGCCGCCAGCCACGGATTGACCGAGATACCGATCAGCGGCAGGCCGAAGAAGATCAGGAAGAGCCAGACCAGCAGCGGCGTGCCCTGCACGATGAGGATGTAGGCCGCCACCAGCCAGCGCAGCGGCGCGATCGGCGAGATGCGTGCGATGGCAAGCATCAGGCCGAGCAGGGCCGAGCCTGCGAAGGCAGTCGCGGTGAGGGCCAACGTCCAGCGCGCCGCCGCGATCAGATACATGACATCGATATAGGAGAAGGTCCGGATCATCGCCTGACGAACGCCCAGTAGTAGATGCCGGCAAACAGGCCACGGAAGGCGAAGGCGAGGCCAAGATAAAGCACGCCGATCACGGTGTAGACCTCGAAATCGCGGAAGGTGCGCGACTGCACGATCGACGCGGCGTGGAACAGGTCCTCTACCGAAATCTGCGAGACGATGCTGGTCGCCAGCATCAGCAGCACGAACTGGCTGGCGAGCGCCGGGAACATCGCCTTCAGTGCCGGGAACACCACGATGTAGCGGAATACCTGCAGCCCCGAGAGACCCAGCGAATGGCCCGCCTCGACCTGCGCCCTGGGCACGGCCTCGAAGCCCGCGCGAACGATCTCGGTCGTATAGGCGCCTAGATTGACCACCAGCGCGATGATCGCCGCCGTCAGCCCGTCGAGCCGGATGCCGAAGCTCGGCAGACCGAAGAAGATCAGGAACAGCTGGACCAGCAGCGGGGTGTTGCGGATGATTTCGACATAGGCGGTAATGATGCGCTTCAGCCAGCCCGGGCCGTAGACCCGCGCCGCTGCGCAAATGACACCAATAACCAGACCGCCGAGCATGGCGCAGGCAGAGAGCAGCAGCGTAATCCAGACGCCGTCCAGAATGGACTCCCAGGCCGCAAAGACATCGCGAAATTGGAGCCCATATTTCATCGCGACCGCCACCATGGCGCCCGGAGCCATGCGGCGGCTTGCCTTAAACCGCTGGATCGGAAGGTCGCAGGCGTTGCCATCAGTCCCCTCTTTACGGGGAGGCTAGGTTGGCTTCTTATTTGATGTCAAGCTTCATATATGAAATCGAACGACATGACCGACCTCTCTGAACCCGATGATGGCGACAAGATCGCCTATGCGGCCCCGGCTCTGGAAAAAGGGCTCGATATCCTCGAGCTGCTGGCGGAGGCCGGCGAACCCCTCTCGACGCGCGCCATCGCCGAACGCCTGGAGCGCTCGAAAAGCGAGATCTTCCGCATGGTGTTCGTGCTGCAGCAGCGCGGCTATCTCGTGCGCGAGGCAGGCACGGACCGGTTGGCGCTGTCGCGCCGTCTCTTCGACCTCGGCATCCGCACGCCGGGCGGGCGGCAACTGACCTCGATCGTGCTGCCGCTGATGGAGCGCTTCAGCGAGGAGAGCGGCCAGGCGGCGCATCTGGTCGTGCTGAGCCGAGGACAGACCGTGGTGCTCGCCACGACATCGGGCCACCTCGATGCGACGGTGACCGTGCGTCCGGGTTATGGCCGCCCGGCGCTCGAAGCCAATTCCGGCCTGCTCATCCTCGCCTTCCAGTCGCAACCGCGCCGACGGGCGCTGATGCGTGACGCCAGTTCCGGGGAGCAAGAGCAACTCGAAACGCCGTCGCTGCTCGACGTCTTCGCGGATGTCCGATCGCTCGGCCATCGCATCGCGCCCAGCCGCGACATCATGGCGGTGACCGATATCGCCTGCCCCGTGATCGGCCCTGCCGGCTACGCCGAAGCCGCCATCCTGGTTCCGTCGCTACAACGGCATGGGTCTGTCACGGACGAGAATGCGATCCTGCTCGCGCTGAAAGCAGTGTGCGGGGAAGCAGGCGCCCAGCTTTCACTTTGACGGCGGACACGCCCACCCCGCCACAACCGCGGCGCGCCCGACTTGATTCGAACGTGTGACCTTTGCCGCACGGCCCTGTGCTCGATCGCAAATCCCGCATTGCCGAAGCAGCGGGGATCAGCTATCCAGCGTGAACGGATTGCGCCCGTAGCTCAGCTGGATAGAGCGTTGCCCTCCGAAGGCAAAGGTCACACGTTCGAATCGTGTCGGGCGCGCCATTTATCCCCTAAGAAATCAAACACTTAGCCGAAGCCTCGAGAGGGGCTTGCAGGCATTCGCGAATTGCTGGCACAATTTTGGCACAGTTGAGATGTGCCGAGGGGCGGTCAGGTAGATGGCTACGATTCGTGAGAAAGGCCCTGGGCAGTGGGCTGTTCAAGTTCGGCGTAAGGGATGGCCGACCAAATCCAAGACGCTTCGCACGAAGAAGGAAGCGGAGATCTGGGCGCGCGACGTTGAGAACGCCATGGACAGGGGGATCTTCGTCGACCGGAGCCCTTCGGAACGCGAAACCCTGAAGCAACTCATCGAGACTTATCTTGTCGAGGTGACCGACCAACGGCTGGGAGAGGAATCCCGGGCCGCTGAGCGAGCGAGGCTCGAGCGCTTCATGAGGGATGAGGTGGACCTCTGTGCGCACGCCGTCGCCCACCTCACGCCTAAGATGTTCGCGGACTATCGGGATCGCCGCCAGACAGAGGTATCGAGACGCGGAAAGCCCGGCGGCCGGGGACAATATAAGGCTGTCGAACACAAGCCGAAGTTGAAGAAGGATGGCACGCCGAGGGCGAACGCCGCGAAGGCGAAGGCGGCGCCGAAGCCTCCGAAAACAATCGCCCCGGGGACCGTCAAGCGCGAGCTGACCGTTCTCAAAGGAGTGATCGACCACAGTCGGAGCAGGCTCGGACTGCTGATCAACCCAATCAACACCGGCGACGTGAAGAGACCGGTGGTGAAAGATGAGCGCGACGTCCGTCTCGAGGTCGGGCAGATCGACACCCTCCTCGATGAATGTCGGGAAGCCAAGAACGAATGGGTCGGCCCTCTCGTCGAGTTCGCTTTCGAAGTCGGCGCGCGCAGAGGTTCGCTCCTCCGGCTCGAATGGCGCGATGTCAACGCCAAGAAGAGGACCCTCCTCCTTCGTGCCGTGAAGAATTCGAGGTCCCCGAAGACGGTCATCGACAGGGTGGTTGGCATGACACCGAGAGCCGTCGAAATCCTCGAGGACCTGCCTCGCATCGAAGGGGACCCGAGGGTTTTCCCGATCTCGAAGAACGTGCTGAAGGGTGCGTTCAACCGGGCACGTGGGCGGGCCAAGGTCGATCATTTCCGAGTGCACGACATCCGGCACGAACGCATCGCCAGCCTGATCGAGGCAGGGTGGAGCGACAGTGAGGTGATGGCTCAGGGCATTCACGCGGACCCGAAGAGTCTCATGCGATATGCGAACCTCAGGAAGAGCTACCTTGTCGATAAGCTTGCCGCCCTTCCCCGGAGAGGTCAGCCGAAGCCGGAGGCTGAGGCGGATGCGTCGGGGGAGTCAGCCTAAGCTGACTCCTCGGATCTCTTTGGAGTCGTTAATCATTTTCCAGGCGCGGCGCCCMCCGGCCGGTTGACGCCGACTCCCCGCGAGCTCATGTCTCTCCTCGAAACGCCGAGGAGGACGACGACATGGCTATGCATCCTGAAGTTGCCAGTTGGATGATCGCGGGCGGCATGGTCAACGCCGTTCGCGCTGCCGCTCAGCACGCCACCGACCGTCGCGATCAGCGCGCTCTCGATGCCTGGTCCAGCGAGCTGTACGCTGCCCGGGATGAAGCCGAGTCGATGGGCAAGGTCGCGGCGTATGCCCTCCGTCAAGTCGACGAGCTGGAAGGCCAGAACGAGGACCTTCGTGACGAGGTCGCCCGCCTGCGCACCCTGCTCGCGAGCCGCAACGCGCTGATCAGGAAGATCACGCAGTGATGTCCGTCGAAGACCGAGCGTGGGCGATGATGGTCGAGGAGGTCGGCGACATCGTGCACGAGGACCCGACTCTAGCTGAGGCCCTGCTCCCGAAATACCGAGAACGAACGCAGGCGGAAGACGCGAAATAGGGAAAGGCCCCGGATATGATCCGGGGCCTTCTTCGTTTCGCCGGTGATGTCGAGGGTCAGTGAGGCTGACGATCCCGACGGGTTCCCTTCACGGCCGCTACTCGAGCGGCGAACGCCGAGGGGTCACCAAGCACCTGCCCAATGGTCCCGACCGGAGCCGACAAGCGCTCGTCGGCAGCGAGCGTAAGGCGCTCCGGCAGCGGCATACCCACCAGGCCGGTGCGTCGACCAGCGACTGCTTCCATACAGATCGACGGCGACTGCGCGAGGTGAGCGAGGTGCCGCTCCGTGAGAGCCTCCAACCAGTCGGCGATGTGCGGCGGCAGCTCATCAAGATCGATGGCATCGCGCTCGTACGTGTCCGCCGATGCGTAGCGGTGGACAAGATCAGCCTCGAGCGAGATCGGCTCGTGCGAACGCATCGACCGGATGGTCTCCCGTGCGTAGCGCCCGGCCTCGATCGCCTCAAGGGCGTCGGTGACCTCCTCAGACGAACCAGACTGCCGGGCCTGCTGCGGAGGAGCGGGCACATTGCGCGATCCGGCGAGGCCCGATGCAATAGCTCCCGGGAAAGCGGCCGCAATCGAGAGCGTGGATCCAGCCAGTTTGCCGCCGCCCTCAAGCAGGGCGCCGGTTCCGCGGATGGCCTGCCCGGGAAGCTTTGCGGCGCCTTTGATGACGTCGGGGATGAGACCGGTCACTGCCTGGGTCGCACCATGGACGGCTTCGTGGAAGTACTCGACACCGGGTTCGATCACGTGGTTCGAAATCCAGGCCCCCGTTCTTGCGCACCAGGTCTTCATCGACCGGATTGCGGCCATAGCGGCGGCGATAATTGCCCTGATCATGATGCTGCCCCCCCACGACGCTTGATTGCGTCGAGAATGAGGATGCTTGCAAACAATGCATACGCAAAACCGCTGACGGATTTCTTTCGCAAAAGAAATTGACAATAACGCATGAGTGAAAGTGAAAATAAATTCTTTAATCCGCTTGCAGATGACTTCGATTGCGCCGGTGACAATCTGCACACACTCTATACGCATGCGATGGAGGGAGCAGATGGATACCAGAACAAGAGAGTTTCGCGACCTGACCGACTGGCTCGGTCTATCTGCTGCCGAAGTTGCTGAGATCATCGGCCGGTCGACGACGATGGTGCGGCAGTACCGCACGGAGAAAGGTCGGGTGCCGACCGAGGCGGTACTTGAGTGTCTCCGGGCGCATCGCCGCTCCAAGCTCCGAGGTCGCCTCGAGCGAGCCGTCGCCGATCTCAAGGCAGCAGGCTTGGAAGTGGAGATCGGATGGGGGCCAATCATGACGCGTGCTGCTGCGATCAGTGTAGCCGTAGAGGCCGTTGTCGATGGGAGAAGTCGGCTGGTGGCCTGACGAAGCGACAAGTACGGTGGCATCCATCTTCACCGTGAGATCGCCGAATTGACCGCCGCCGTCGTCGCCTACTTGATCACCGGGATTGCCTGCGTCACCTCGGATTTCCGTAAGCCCTTCCACGATCGCCCGGCGTACGCCCGGAGGCCCTCAGAGCATCTGGCCATGATCGGGATCGTCATTGTCGCGTGGCTGCCGATCAAGATCATCGCCGCCAACCGTGGGCGTCAGTGGGGCGAGGCGATCAAAGCCATCGTAACTTTTGGGGTGCTGGCCTTCGGCGGCATGATGCTCGCCTGATCTGTGTCCAGAATTGCACCCAATTTTCGATTCTGGGTACAATTTTGGACAAGCCGGTTTCGCTTGCGGGGCAATGAGATCTCCGGGAGAGTTCCTTGGAGAGGACGATCCCGTGAAACCCGACGCCGAAGCCGTCAACGACGAAGCCAGGCCGCCCTGAAAGCCGACATCGACCGGCGCGCTGCGATCTCGGCTCTCGAATCCGCGCAGGCAGCGTTGAGGAGAACTCCGGCCGTTCCCGGGACGCCGAGAATGCCGTCAGCTCGGCGCCGGATTCCGACGATGGCCCGGTCGCACCGCTGCTCGAGAACCTGCGCTCGCGGAGGTTCCAGTGAGGATGGCCGTCGTCATCATCGGGATGCTACTCGCCGGGTGCGCCGCGTCCCGGCCGGAGCCTGTCGTCGAGGTCGTCGAGCGGAAGGTCGAGGTGCCCGCCAGCCTGCTGACCTGCATGTCAGAACCCAAGGCCAAGGAGGTATGGAAGCGGCAGCGCGACGTCGCGCTTTATCTCGTCCGCCTCGCCGAGGCTGGCGAGGACTGCCGGGCTAAGCTCTTCGTCGTCAGGAGTCTACTCGAAGGCCAAGCAGCCAAACGAGCTGATTAGGTGGAGTAAACTTATCAGCAGATAAATATCTGATCAGCGCCCATTGAACTGATCAGCATGGGCATCTATGTAGGGTGGGTTCCTGCAATCGCGCAGGGGCCGGCGAACTTCGCCGCAATGGGCGAGCGATTCCCTCCAGGAAATCACAAGGCCGCTCTCATGAGAGTAATCCCATGGCTCAGACACGCGTTCACATTTTCAACTCGGTCACGGACGGGAAGGACGGCGAGTTCCGCCTCTGCTTCCAGCGCTGCCGGTACTTCTTCGCCGATGGCAAGAAGGAAGACGGCTTCCGATTCATCTGGATGCGCGACGACGGCACCCTTCAGGCCGCTCGCGGCCAAGCTCGCATTCCGAGCATCGAGCACGCCCAGAAGCTCATCGGGATGGCCCAGGACGACGGTTGGGGCGATCATCAGATCGGGCCGAACGGGCTGTTCGTTCCCGAGCGCATCCCCAACGACAATCCCTCCTTTTACGAGGGGATCCTCGGCAACGGTGACAAGCTCGGCTCCGACAATTTCACGTCCGTACAGTTCGGCGTGACGGGCGAGAAGGGGTGGGCGAACTACCAGATTGCTTACGGCAACGGGGACGTCGAGACCTTCCACGGCATGGGTCACCAGCCCCATGAGGCCGAGCGGTTCAAGCAGGACAACCTGACTCGCCCGTACAGCCGGGACGAGGTGGTCATCATGCTCAATGACGCCAAGTCGAAGCAGGCTACCTGATCGCCCTCGACCGACCTGGCAGGCCGCAATCGTCGCCCATGGCGCCGTCGACGTCGACATGCTCAATCTGTAGCCTCCGGCCAGGAGGCCGGGATGCGGATCATCGGAAAGCGCAGGCTCGCGGACATCGGAATGCGCGGGCCGACCCAAGCCGAAATCGACTTCACCGTCGAGAACTCGCGCATGGCTCCTCGCGTCGTCCCCAAAGGCGTCTATCGCTATCGGTCGCACGCTGAGGCGAATGCCGATGCGGATCGTTGGGCCGTCGAAGCCATGGTGATAACAGTCAAGCAATACGAAGGCCGATGAGATCGAGGTCAGCTAGCTGTCCATGCGGATAGCCTGCCCTGCAACAAACGAGGGTGCTGATGTTGAGTCTGAATTTCAAAGTTCGGAAAGAGCGACAGAGTGCGGTCGCGAATAACGCCGCATTCTTCAGGGATGGCAGGGTCCCCGCCGTGAAGCATCGGTAAAATGTTCCACGAGCTCAGGGTTGGTTTCACGTCGGCGTCCATAGCGCCCTGAAGTGGCTCCACTTGCTAGCGGCAATTGTAGCTACCGTTGGGCCGCATGTTGACGTGATCGTAGTCCCAACAGACGGCCCACTTAACTCTCCGGCCATATGCGGTAGAGATGGACGTCCTTCTCCCAGCTCCGATGTTCGTTGAGCAACTCCAATTTTCACAACCGCTATCGTCATCGTATCTAACTGAAACAAGGCGATCGCAATTGTTAACCAATACTCTCATTCCTAGGGGGGATCGGCCGCCATCTTCGACGCAATGACCTTGGGCAAACGTGGTGGAATTACTGAGGAGGAACGCCGCCGATGCCAGTACTGTGAATTTAATCATGACAGGAATTCCTCGAAGATTGTTTTTCCCACGCCTCGGCGAATACAATTTTTGGACTGAACGAGCATCACCCCAGAGGGTGATGATTGACGTGCCAGCAGCACTATCGCAGATGTTTCCCTTGGGGGACGGCATAGATGTTGGATGCGAACGAGTTCGGCGATGCCGTGGCAATGCTCTACGAGGCCGCCGCAGTACCGGAAGTTTGGCCTGCCGCGATCTCCCGACTGTCGCAGATTGCGGGTTGTTTCGGCGGTTTGCTGTTCACCCATTCGCAGCACGGAACAAACTGGGTCAGTTGCGACCCGGTCCGCCCCATCGTCCAGAGATTCATCGACGAAGGATGGATGCAGCGAAACACCAGGATGGAGGGGTTGCTGGCTCATTGCGGCACGGGCTTCGTCGGCGACCATGACGTCTTCAGCGGTGAAGAGCTGGAGAAGATGCCGGTCTATCGCGACTTCCTCATCCCAAACGGTTTCGGTTGGGGAGCAGCGACCCACGTCCGCTCGGCGTCGGGCGATAACATCATCCTCTCGTTGGAGCGCCGGTACGATCGCGGCCCGGTGTCGCAACGGGAGATCGAAGTCCTCGACAACATCCGCCCGCACCTGGCCAGGGCAGCGGTTCTTGCTTCCAAGCTCCAGATGCAGCGTGCGCAGGCCAGCCTGGATTCCTTCGAGCTCGCCGGATCACCGGCCGCGCTGATCGGCGCCAAGGGGAATGTATCGGCAGCCAATCCAAGCTTCGAGACCCTTCTGGGGCAGGTCATCATCCGCGCCCGCGACAGGATCGCGCTCGATGACGACCGCGCGAATGCTTTATTGCAGAAAGCCCTTGCCGAGCTTGCGCACGACCGCCTTGGCGACACCCGCTCGATCCCGATTCCGCGCAGGGATGACAGCCCCGCCTTCATTATCCATGTCCTGCCGATCCGACGACAGGCTCTCGACATCTTCTCGCGAGCACAGGCGATGCTGGTCGTCACGACCTCGAATCGGAGCCTGCGGATCGAAGCATCGCTTCTCTGCGAACTCTACGATCTGACGCGCGCCGAGGCGGCCGTGGCCAACCGGGTCCTCGAAGGGCTTACGGTCAATGAAATTGCGATCGAGCATCGGGTGTCTCGGGAAACCGTGCGCTCGCAGGTGAAGAAAGTCCTGTCGAAAACGGGTTGCCAGTCCCAGACGGACTTCATCCGAAGGCTGGCCGCGCTCGCTGTCTAAAAACGCTCAGATCGCCCGCATGCCTCGAAGGGGCTCAGCATGCTCCGAGCCTGACGCCGCGCCCAGCTCGTAGAAACGACCGATGGTGCGGACCCGGCGCAAGTCGCTGTCGGCGACAATGATGCCCGACGTATTCGATTGAAGCTTCCGGCCCGGCTCCCAAGGGTGCTTGGTGATCCACCCCACCAGGTATCCGCCGCCAGTCGACTTATACCCGGGTCGCGAAGGTCGAGGTGCAATGATGGCCAAAACAGTCGTACTCCGGTTCCCCAAGTCCATTCCGATCTACTCCGAGGATGTTGCGCGGGACGTCATGACCTTCTCGCATTGGAGCTGGACGGGCTCGGAAGAGACGCCATCAGCGCACGAGCTTGGACCGTTCAAAGGTGAGCGGGCATGGTTGTCGCGCCGGTGCAATACACCCCCGAGGACGCCGACGCACTCCTCAACCCTTCGAGTTGCCGATCGCATCGTAGTCGTCGACCACGCGGCTGTGGCTGCCGAGAAGGCCTCTACCTTCTCGAACGGGCGCTCGTGTTCTCTGACATCGAAACGCAGGCTCGCGATCGAGACGCCGAGCTCGTCGAGACGCACGAGGACCTCGATCAAGCTCTCGATGATGCGACGGAGACTTACGAGGAAGAGCAAACAACACGCTTGGCTGCCGCGACCATGGCCTCGACAGCCCGCCGGTCCGCGTCGGCGTTCGCCTCGGTGTGATTTCGGTAGAGGTAGACGCCCTTGGGAACGACCCGAGGCGCGCGGCGGGAGGCGTCGACGCTGGCATCGATCTCAGCCTGCGTCGGGCCTCTCATGCCGATGTCATGTAGGCGGCGCTTTCCGATGATCCGCATTCCGGCCTCCTGGCTGGAGGCTACCGGGTGAGCATAGCAAACTCGACATCATTGTGCGCGACGATGGCAGCTTCCTCGGCAAGCCGTCTAACCGCCTTGTCGGAGAAATCTACCGGTAGAGAACTCCCGGCCATGCCGCAATTTTCTGGCGCCGCCTGAGGGGTTTCCAGCAGTATTTATTAATGAAGCCGTTAGCTTGGCGCCTCCTTCTGTGGAGGCTACTGATAGATATCGGAACGCGATGGAATTGAGGAATGAGAATGGATTGGGAGAAGCTGCTGTGCAGCGATCGACTTGGCGACAAGCACTACGAGCCTAAGCCTAACCGGTCGATTTTCGTTCAGGATCACGATCGTATCGTCTTCTCTGCGCCATTTCGACGGCTCGCCAATAAGACCCAAGTGCAGCCTCTCTACGAGCATGATCATGTCCATCACCGCCTGATCCATTCCGTCGAGGTCAGCAGCGTCGGAAGATCGTTGGCTATGCGAATCGGCAACTGGCTCGAAGAGACGGACCAGATTGCCAGTGGCGAATCGAACAGCCTAGCGAACATCGTTCAGGCAGCGTGCGTCGCCCACGACATTGGAAACCCGCCCTTCGGTCACTCAGGCGAAGCGGCGATGGGCGACTGGTTCGCGGAGAAGTTCGGCGAAGCCAAAGGGTTGATGGCAGACATAGAGAAGCCGCACCGCTTCGAGTTCATGAACTTCGAAGGCAATGCACAAGGATTCCGAGTAGTTTCCCGCCTTGAGATGTATCGCAACGAGGGCGGCATGCGATTATCGAAGGCGACCTTAGGGGCGTTCACGAAGTACCCCGTCACTTCCGCTGTCCGCGAGAGCGTTGTCAGTGGAGGAACTGCGCCATATGTCGGCCTCAAGAAATTCGGGGTCTTCCGTTCCGAACTCGAACTGTTCAAAGAGGTAGCAGATTCGCTAGGGCTGCCCCAGGAAGTGCACCAAGCCGGGAATTGGTGGCGGCGGCATCCGTTGGTCTTCATCGTCGAAGCCGCAGACGATATCTGCTACAATATCGTTGACCTTGAGGACGCTTTCGCGACTGGTGAGCTCCCATTCGACACGATCAAGAACCTGCTGCACGAGGCCGCGAAAAATCCCAACCGTGATGTGAGCAGCCTCAGCCAAGTTGAACACATCGCATTGC
Source organism: Allobosea sp. P1_B10 (assembly GCF_056406735.1). Lineage (NCBI taxonomy): Bacteria > Pseudomonadati > Pseudomonadota > Alphaproteobacteria > Hyphomicrobiales > Alloboseaceae > Allobosea > Allobosea sp. P1_B10. The sequence goes on from NZ_JBFTZP010000003.1 coordinate 177,888, forward strand.
TACGGGCATTGAGCATTGGGGCCGCAGTCGAGAGCTGCGTAGAGGCTTTCAAAGGCAACTACGACACCATCATGACCGGCACGTTCTCTGATTCCCTGACCGATGCGGGGCCCATGGCTTCAGTCTTCGCTAAAATGAAGGCCCTTTCTCGGGACCGGGTCTTCACCGCTCGGAGAAAGACCGAATTGGAGGTGTCTGGTCGGCGCGTGATTAGCAATGTGATGTCAGGGGTGCTTCCCGTCTTCGAGGATCTCGCCAAAGCCGAGTGGGATCAGGCCGAGCTCTCCGGTCATACTCAGCAGCTCGTCAGAGCCCTCAATCTGGACTTGCGGAACGTTGCCAATGCCGAGCAAGCACTGCACGCTCTTGCTGACTTCACATCGGGCATGACCGATCGATATGCCGTGAGAATGGCCAGAATGCTCACCGGCATCTAGCTGCGCGGGCATGGTTGGATGTCTCCGAGGACGGCACGGACACCGACGTCTTCGAGACTTCTTCAGCCCGATCCAGCGGACCTTTGTCAGCATCCACCACTTCTTGTCGGCTCGATATCTCGACTGGTACGCGGCCGACATCGCCTGGCGGGAGAGCCGTTTAGTCGAAGGTGCCGTTAGCGGCGCGTCTTTCGTGACGGAAAGATAATCATCGAGACTGCAAGACGGCGCCTCGACACGTCCACCGTGGCTGAGTAATTTCCGGGCAAACCGAATCCCTGGGGGCCTGGGATCATCAGCAACGAACCAATCTATCTTGATGCCAACGCGACGGTCGGGGCGGTGGCTCCCGTCGTCCAGGCTGTAGGTGAGGTGATGGCCGGTCCGTTCAACCCGGCAAGCAGCCATTACCAGGGCGCCTCCGCCCGGGCCTATATCACCAAGGCTCGGGATAGGGTCTGCGAGTTAATCGGGGGAGCCTACCCTGAGGGTGTCATCTTCACTTCGGGCGGTACCGAGGGCAATAATACTATTATAAGCGGTTTGGCGGCGGACCCGTCGGTTACCGTTGTCACCTCCGCTGTCGAGCACAGCTCTGTGCGCAATCCGGCAACCGCCGTCCGCCATGTCGAAGTAAGAGTCTCGGCTGACGGGCTATTAGACCCCGGCGACGTCGCACACGCATTGCCGCTCAATGGTCCAGCGCCTCTTGTCGCGTTTCAATGGGCCAACGGCGAGACGGGAATCATCCAACCCGTATCCGCCATCGTCGAAGCCGTCAGATTGCGTCGGCCGGACGCATTCATCCTCGCCGACGCCGCGCAGGCCGTCGGCCGGGTGCCTGTCTCCATGGACGGAATCGACGCTCTCACTTGTTCCGGCCACAAGCTTCACGGACCTGGCGGCACGGGCGTTCTCGTCCTCGCGGATCCGGACAATCGCCGCGTACGTCCTTTGATCCTCGGAGGCGGACAGGAATTCGGGCGCAGGTCGGGAACAGTCAACGTCGCTGGAGCGGTCGGTCTCGGAATCGCATTTACGGAAAGAGCGGCCTCGCTAAAGGAGGCCGTATCGAGCATGGCCTACATGAGGGACATGTTCGAAGACCTGCTGACTTCGTCTGTTCCCTGCCAGGTGGTCGGATCGAACTCCCCTCGCGTGGCAAACACCTCGAACCTGATGTTCGACGGACTGGAGGCCATGGCTGTCGCCGCTCAACTCGACCAACGCGGTGTCCTGTGCTCCGTCGGATCCGCCTGCTCCAGCGGCAGGCCGGAACCCTCGCACGTCCTCATGGCAATGGGGTTCAGCGAGGCGCAGGCGTATTCGTGCGTGCGCTTCTCATTCTCCGTTCTCAATACGGTTGATGAGGCCAGGGGCGCCGCCGAGCTCGTCGCCGAGGTCGTGCAGGAAATGAGGACGCGATGAACGACGCTCGCCGGAAGTTCGAGTTTGGTCGCCATGAAACCTTCACCATTCGCGAGGGATGGCTGGGCAAGGGCTTGGCTCGCGTCACTGCGATGAACGGCGAGTTCCGGGCGGATCTCGCCTCGGCAGACGCGCTCGGCCTCGGCAGCCGGATGATCAAGGCGCTCCAATACTGGATGGAGGCCACTGGCATGGCCGACATCCGGGCTGGGGAAGGCCGCACACGCGACGTTTGGCCGACGAGGTTAGCCGAGTCGGTCCTCCGAAATGATCCCCATCTCGAGTTCCCCGTCACTTGGTGGATCGTCCATCTGGCTCTTGCGCGGCGCAAGGGAAACGTCATCAACTGGTTCTACAACGACTTTCAGGACCGTATCTTCGACCGGTCGGCCTGCGTGGACGCCTTCTCACGCCACGTGAGGGACCGATCCATCAATCAAACCACCCCCGCCGTGATCCAGCGCGATGTGGCTTGCCTGCTGGCAAGCTATGCGCAGCCGTCCGCCGACATCCTCCAGGATCCCGAAGACGCCACGGCATCCCCGCTGCGCGCACTCGGCCTCGTTGTTCGCCATTCCGCTACCGGGCGGTTCGAGCGGACGCGTCCGTTGGACGCAATACCTACCGAAGCTTTCTTGGCGTGCGCCTCGCTCTTGGCCGAGGACCTCGAAAGAGGTTCCGTTTCGATGGCTGACCTTCTCGCCCGCCGCAATGCGCCGGGCAGGCTGCTCGGGCTCGACGGTGATGGCATAGATCGGGCCGTGAACCTTGCCGCGGTCGTGCACCGCGATCTCGGCGTGAGCATCAACCTGCTCGGCGCGACGCGCACATTCGACGTGCCGAGGCTGCCGATCGAGAGTTGGCTAGACATCCATTTTGACCGAATGCGGAACGCTTGATGGTTATGGATGTCCTGAGATCGGTCAGCCTGCGCGATGACATCGCTGCCCCAACACGCCTTAAGCACTACCACCCCACTTCGCGTTCGCTCCCGGTCACACGCGCCGTCCTGTCGGGCGGGGCCACGATGGTCATCGCCGCTTACGGAAGTGGGAAGTCTCTCGCCGCCGGCATCGGGTCGCTCGCAGTCGCCAACGATCCCGCAAGCCATGGTCTTCTGAAGCACTTCGCTGACAAGATGACGAGCGTGGACAGAAGTCTCGCGGACGATTTCCGGGAGCGCATCGCGTCGTCCGAACAGGGACGAGTCGTCATCCTGACAGGGCATGTCCGTGATCTCGCGTCGAGCCTGGCAGCCGCCCTTGGGCTCGGTCCTTGCGAGAACGTCGGCCAAGCCATCAAGGCCGCAGCGAAGATGGAAGGGGCCGATCGCATCGCCATCGTCTGGGACGAGTTCGGCCGCCATCTGGAGGCTCTCGTTGCGGAGGGCCGCTCGCGGGAACTCGACGATGTCCAACGTTTGGCCGAATGGGCAGTCCGCGCACGGAAACCTACTCTCAGTTTTACCTTACTGCTGCACCAGAACCTCTTGGCCTATGCCAGCAACCTCAACCAAACCACGCGCAATGAATGGCGCAAGATCGAGGGGCGGCTCGAGCAGGTTCGCTTTGTGGAGGACAGCCGCGAACTCTACGGCCTCATCGCCGAGATTGTCTCGAGACGGAAACAGCCGTCCACGTATGAGCGCAGCTTCTTCGAGAGGCAGGCCGATGGTGTGGTCGAGAACCGCTGGCTCGACGGGATGTCGAATCGCAAGCAGGTGATGGACCTGCTTATCAAAGCGGACCCGCTTACCCCAGCCGCTCTTCAAGTCGTGCCGCGCCTGGCCGCCCGGGTGGGGCAGAACGAGCGCTCCCTGTTTTCCTTCGTCGAGAAAGTGGACCTGTCCGGGCCCGTCGGGATGGACGAAGTCTATGTTGCATTCTCGGAAGCGATGCGCTCGGACGTCGGCATCGGAGGCTCACATCGCCGTTGGTTGGAAGCCGAAACTGCGCGCAGCAAGGTCACTGACCCAGTCGAGCGGGAGGTCCTTGCCGCCGCGTTCCTTATGCAGATGGGGGTTTACGGGGAACGACGTCACCTTCCGCGCTCGGCTCTCGAGTTCGCTGTCAAGGGCAAGAAGATCGACGGGCGAGAGGTCACGGAGGCAGTCGACGCGCTGATTGCGCGCAAACTCCTGATCTATCGCAAGCTCACCGACGACGTGTCGATCTGGCATGGTGCCGACGTGGACGTTGCCGGCCGGCTTGGCGATGAAAGGTTGCGCCGTCTCGAAGGGTTCGACCTGCTCAGCTTCCTGTCCGCTCAGCATGCGGCGCCTTATGTCCGGGCCGTCCGCCACAACGTTGAGCACGGGACGACACGGTATCTCGAGGGCTCCTACGTCACTTCGGCGGAACTGGACACCATCCCTGAGCCCGGTCCCGGCGTCTGGGGGCGTATCGCCTACGTAATTTGCAATTCGGCCGACGATGTCCGGCAAGCACGTGAAGCGGCCGCCGAGGCAAAACTAGGTCGAACGATCCTCGTGGTCCCGGACGAGCCCCTGCCTATCCTTGACTCCGCCCTGGAGATCGAAGCCCTCAAGGCGCTTCGCCACGACGACAACCTGCTGAGCGAGGACCCTCTGGTCGCTCAGGAAATCGACGAGTTGCTCGCCGTTGCGAGGCGCCACCTCGCCGTCGTCATGCATCACCTCACCACGCCTCGACCCGCAATGGCGACGTGGTTCCACGACGGGCGAAAGCTCGATGTTTCAACGGAGCGTTCGGCGGGGGTGGTCGCGTCCACGCTCATGGACGAATGGTTTCCGCTGACTCCGAAAATCATCAATGACCAGATCATGCGCGGCTCGCTCTCACGGCAGATGCAAACCGCGCGGATACGTGTCGTCACGCGGGTGATGGAACACGCCGAGGAAGTCGGGCTGGGCTACGCAGATACCGACTCATCGGCCGAAGCTTCGGTATACCGAACAGTGCTGGCGCGCACCGGGCTGCACATATCCCTCAACGGTCGGGGACGGTTCGTCCAAGCGATCGAGATCGAGGGCGACGCTGGCCTGCGCAGAACATGGGAGATCGTCCAGGAATTCTTCACGGCACCCGGCCTGAAGCCGTTGGCGACCGTCATCGACCGGCTTGCCGGCTCGCCGATCGGTCTGCCCCCGGGAGTGATCCCGATCATTGTCATGGCCGGTTACAAGGCGTTTGGACGAGCGGTCTCGATCCGAACCGACGGAGTCTTCGTTTCGGACGTGCTTGGGTTCGATTCCACCCGAATGTTCCTTGACCCGGAACGGCACGAGATCGAGGTCCATTCCGACCTGGAATCCGAAATCGATTACCTTTCGGAAGTCGCCTACCTCTTCTCGCACGAACGTCCTGGCGACTATGCGGAACGTGTCCGCTTCGCCAGCAACGCCATCGCAGCATGGCGGGTTGGCATCGCCGATGGCGCGCGCAAGTCGAAACGCCTCACTGACAATGCGCGGAAGCTCCTGCAAGCTCTCATGCGCGCCGAAGATCCGGCCACCCTTGTGCTCCATACGATCCCGGATGTTCTCGGGAAAGGATCGCGTCGAGGTGAACGGTTGAAGTCTGCCGTGAAGGCTCTTGAGGGTGCAAGAAACGCCGTCGACGGCCTGGTCGAGGGCTATCTCCGGGATGCGGTGGAGGTTGTGGCCGACGTGCTGCGGCTGAGCGAACCGGCGGGTGCCCTCGAGGGCGTGCAGGGCTGGGTCAACTGCCTTGATGTGGCTGGCCTGCTGAAGCGCGAGGACTTGAAGCTGACTGACAAGGCCATCCTGAGGATAGCGCGCGAAACCTCGAACGGCAGGTACACGCCGGAGAGCCTTGCTCGCGCAGTGAGTTCCATCCTGCTCCAGCGCGGGGTGGAGAAATGGCAGGACGACACCCGGGAGCATCTGCGCAAGGAGCTGCGTGAATGCCGTCTACGCATTGAATCCGCCGCGATGGACGTGGATACGCCACCTGCGGAGCTTGCGCCGATCATCCGTTCGCGCATTGATCATCTTGAGAAGCAACTGCTTCGGATCGAGGGTGGCAAGTGACAATCATCGCGACCGTCGACGAAGCGGTTCTTGACCGGACCGCGCGCCACATCGTCCCCCTCTCGGGCGGCAAGGACAGCACCGCTCTGGCGATCTATCTTTCGCTCGAATATCCGGAGATCGATTTCGAATACGTATTTTCGGACACGGGCGCGGAGTTGCCGGAGACCTACGAATATTTCGAGCGCCTCGAGCACGTGCTCGGCAAGAAGGTAACGCGCATCTCGGCACTCGAAATGCTGGGTGTTGAGGACAAGCACGGCCGGAGTCCGTTCGATGTTGCGCTCTACGAGCACTTCTCGGGCTTCCTGCCGAGCCCGCGGTCGCGCTGGTGTACGCGGATGCTGAAGATCCACCCGTATGAGAAGCACATCGGCTCGGACAAGGCCTATTCGTACATCGCAATCCGGGCCGACGAGAATCGATCCGGCTATCTCGGAACGAAGGGCAAGCCCGTTATGCTGTCCGAAGAGCCGAACATCACGCCTGTCTACCCGTTCAAGGACGACGGAATCACGATCGGCGACGTGCAGCGCCTGCTTGATGACACAGGGCTTGGCCTCCCTAAGTATTACGAATGGCGCTCCCGTTCTGGTTGCTATTTCTGCTTCTATCAGCAGATTGGCGAATGGCAGGGGTTGAAGGAACGCCATCCCGACCTCTACGAGAAGGCCAAGGAATACGAAAAAGGCAAGAATGGCCGAGAATATTCATGGGTCGACGGTCGTACGCTTGACGACGTCGAAAGGATGCCGCGTCGTGCCGTAAAGGCGAAGTCTGACGACGACGGCTGCGCAATTTGCCATCTGTGAGACCCGCATGCACGGCAACAAGCTCGTAGACTTCCTTCGGACCTACGGTCCGCTTGCTTCATCCGATTCCATCTATGACGAGCACGCGGTCAAGGCCGCGGCAGAAGCCGGCGTCGCGCCCATCGAGGTCGCGAGCGGAATTCTCAATGACCTGATCGAGAATTTCCAGTCCTCGGACCCGATGAACGTCATCCTCACCGGGACGGCCGGAGACGGAAAGACCTGGCACTGCCGCAAGGTTTTCGAGGCGCTCGGTGGCAGCCTCGAAGACTGGAACGCGGGCGTGGGACAGGTGACGATGACGCTGCCCAAATCGGGCAAGACGCTCGTCATCATAAAGGACCTAAGTCAGTTTCATGGCGACGACCGGAAGCAATTGGAAATCCTCACGGGGCTTGCGAGCGCCCTGAAGCACACGACCGACAAAACCTATCTGCTCGCTGCCAACGACGGACAGTTGTTGCGGTTTTGGCGTCGGTTCGAAAAGACCGAGCAAACCGCGCGGCAGATTGAGACCACGCTCCGAGTGATGCTGAACGAGGACCGGAGCAGTGACCCCGACCTCCGTTTGATCATGCGAAACCTCAGCCGCATGGACCATGACGACGTGTTCTCTAATCTCGTTGACGCGGTCGTGAGCCATTCAGACTGGGACGGTTGCCACGGCTGCCACGGCGTTAACGACTGCGCGATCCGGCGCAACCTGAACAAGCTAAAGTCTGGGGAGACGATGCGAGATCGTCTCGGCGACATGATTTCGCTCGCCGCCGCCAACGACACCCACTTGCCGATGCGGCATGTCCTCCTGCTCATCGTGAACATCATCCTTGGCGTTTCCGGCCGCAAGACATCACTGATGACCTGCGAGACTTCGAAGGCCCTTGCAGCGGAGGGCGTCAGTTATCTGTCGAACCCCTACGACAATGCGCTCGGCTTCAATCTCCGGCCTGGCGAAAACCGGAACTACCGCGCATTCGCGATCTTCGAAGGCGCCGGGATCGGCATGGAGACGGACAACCAGATCGACCGCCTCCTGCTCGACGATCAGCCGGAAAATCTCTACGAGGCCTACGTCGCCAATGACGATGTCCATGGCGCGAAGCTATTTAATGGCTTTCGCGAACGGTACCGCCGCGGCGAATTGGACGACTTCCACGAATTCCAGACCGAACTTGAGCGGCAGCGGCGTCGCCTGTTCTTCACGCTGCCGGGCGATTACGGCACGATGTCTCCATGGAGACTGACCGTTTTCCGCCACGGTGGGCACTACCTCGAATTCTGGGATGCCCTGAACAAAAGACAGGATGCCAGGACGATCAAGAGCAAGCTCGTTACGGGATTGAATCGAAGCTATTCGGGGGTGATGTGCGACGACGCCGACAGCGTCTGGTTCACCTCCCCGGCGGCCAATACCCAGAGTCGGGTCGGCAAGGTACTCGACATCAAGGTCCCGGTCGGCGCGGCCCGATACTCGATCGTCTCGTTCGATTTCGATGCCAAGGGGCCGCTCGGGACGCCGCGCATGGTCGTGCGCGGCCGTGACCTTGAGGGCAGGCCGATAGAGGAACACGACGTGCTGCCCCCGATGATGTTCGAATACCTGATGCGAGTCGAAGGCGGCAGCCTTCCAGGAAGCTTCTCACGTCAGTGCTTCGAGGAGCTCCGTCAATTTCGGATGCGCGTCGTGGCCCGCTTGACCTCGGCCGACATCCTCAACGCAAAAGTTCTCGACGAACTGAAGACGGTCCGCCTGCAAGACGGGCGTCTGACCGAGAACGAGATCGGCGTGACGGGAGTGCTTTGAGCATGAACATGACCTACGCCCCGCCGAAGCCGTTTCCTGCCCCGTCGGGCATGAAGGTCAAGATGTGGCTGGAGCAGCAGATCTGGGGCCATCGGTTTCTCAACGACCAGACGCCCTGGTTGCTTCTTCTCGAAGCTATTGGGATCATGGCCTCCCGCGTCGCGGACAAGAATTGCCCGGCCCTATTCGAGGGGATCGAAGCAGGGCACGAATCGTTCAAGTACACGCTTTACGCCCGCACGAACCTGCGTGCGATCCTATTCAAGGATCGACACATCGACGAGATCGCGGACGGACAGGCGACCTCGGATAGCGTGATGTGGGCGCTTTGGCTCGACCGCGTGCCGGGAGGCCGCGACCGCTTCGGCTACCTCCAGAAGCGCTTTACCAATTTCCGGAGCTTCCGAAACGCCGTCAGCCTCCTCCGAGGGGCAGAAGTTGATGCCGGGAGAAAGCGCCGACCGACCTCACGCCACCTCGCGCCACGAGGCTTCGAAATGCTGTCGGCCGATTACGGAGAGAGGAAATCCGGCTTCGACAAAGACCGCCGCTTCTTCTCCAGAGGCGGCGAGCTTCTCTACATGATGTTAAACCGCAGCGCGTCGCGACCGGAATTGGAAACGGCGGTCCGCGCTCACCTCGGCACGGACAGCCGCTGGAATGCCCTCGCTCGAGTGCTTCAGCCAGCCACCCCGCCAACCGACGAGGTGATGGATTTCGATGTCGGCTACCTTCCGCTGCCGAAGCATCCCGCCTACGACCGCGCCGGCGAGGACTGGCTCGCCATCCTGTCGCTGACGGGCCTTCCCGAGGACAACAAGCCGGAACTGCTGATGCGGCTTTCGGGCCTCTCGGTTGTTCTCTACATGCTCGAGCGCGCCGCCGAGACAGTTGGAGAGAACCCGCCGCCGATGCCTATCGACATGGTGTCGGCCAACACCACCGCCGTGCAGAAAATTTCCAAGGATCAGTTCCGTCGGAATCGCGAACTGACCCGGATGGCGATCCATAGGGTAATCGACGATTTCGTTCAGTCGGAAGACTGGAAGCAGGCCCTGAAACAGGCAAACCCGCACCGCGCCGTATCCGATCTTGTCCAGAACAAATTCGACTACACCGTACAGTCGACTATGCCGCGCGACGTTCCGGATGAGATGCGGCAGTACGCGATCGCCGCCCATGACCAGCACCTCGGACAGGTCACCGGAATTTGCGCCGACCAGATCGGGTTCTGCGTCGCCCGCCGCGGCAACGGCCGCTGGTACGGAGCGAGCGATGGTCTTCTCGAAGCCCTCGTGTTGGCGAATGTCCGCGAGCCGATGGAATACGAAGACTTCCTGAAGCGACTATGGACGCGGTACCGTATCGTCATCGGATCCGAGATCGGCCGCGAACAGTTCGAGGCGGTCAACTATTCCAGCTTCAAGGCCAATCAACGTCTCCTCGAGGACCGCCTGCGCATCCTCGGGCTGGTAAAGCGCCTGTCCGACGACTGCGCGTTCGTGAGCAATCCGTTCTTCGAGAGCAACCGATGACCATCGCGACACTGGCCGTCATCGATCCCGCCCTGAAGCTCATCTCCGACGTCGCCACTAGCCGCGTCATGGAGGATGTCCAAGATAGCCCGGGGCGCAAGTCGCTCTTCCAGATCGTCGCCTTCGACAAGTACATCACCTCGGCGATCGCCAACGAGATTCGCACACGCGTTAGCGGGGCCGAAGTTCATGTTCATCCGAAGCTGAACGATGGCACCATCCCCGGGGAGATGCTGACGGAGGCGAGCGCCACCTATTTCCGTAACAAGGAGAAGAGTCCGGGAGACGGCGTCATCGTCTTCGCCGTGCCGACAGACCATCTCGATGTGGTCGGCGCCACTGTCGGAGAGATCAAGCAGATTTCCGAAGAGACCCTGTCGAAGGCTCCGGACATCTGGATCGAGCGCTGCGCCAACCTCTCGACATTGAGGCCGCAGGAAAAACGGACCCTTTCCAGCTTCATTCAGGGAGCGATGGCGGCCAATCTGGTGACCAATGGACTGCGGATGCTCGCCGTCCTGCTGATCGAACTCGACGGCCACTTCGCAGCTATGCCGATCAACCGTGCTCTGGATCTGGCGCTGCCTGCGCTTCGCATCCCTGGCGGGGCTGGGCGGTTTAAGGAATTTGGCAGCAAGGGTCGGGCGAAATCCGTCGACAGTTGGGCCGCAGAACTCAATGAGATCAGGATCAAGGCTGAGGATGCCCTCTACCTTCGGAACTCGAAGGGGGAAAGCGTCCCGCGCGAGCGTCTCGTGGACCGCCTCACCGGGATGATCGCCGAAGGACGCGTGACAGACGACGACGCCAAAGTCCTGAAGGCGCTTGTTGAGGATCGCTCGATCATTCCAGGACGCTGGCAGCCAAGTCAGGAAGCCGCATCGAAACTGAACTGGAGTCTTTTCGAGGACCTGCTGAAATCGAGCAGGACGACAGCCAAGCAGGATCTCGGCGACGAGACGGCGGAGTTCTTCAGAACGACCAACTCGTCGCCGCTCTCCCAGGAAGATAGCAAACTGCTCGACTCCGTCGTCAGCACGGACGATGCCGATGAGGACGAAAGGGACTTTTTCTTCCGCCACCGCGAGGACATCAAGGTCAATAAGAAGCTGCTCAAACGATGGGAGAGCTTCGTCTTCCGCAAGACCGAGCAGCACCCAGACCTCCTGTCTGGTATCCTGCTGGCCGCTTCCGACCTCGTAGCATCGATCACGGCGATGCCCGAAGACCCCGTGCTCGTCATCAAACTCGACGGTGCCAATAGGCTCGCGTACTGGCAGAGCAAGAACGGCGATGTCTGTCGCTACATGCGAGACCGCTACCGGGGGCTTCCCGGCATGCTCTCGAAGGTTGCCCTCTGTGACTTCGGCGGCCTCTGGGCCCTCAGCAATGAGTGGGACACTTCTAGCGCATCGCGTTCCGGAGCTGAGGCGCGCCAGTTCAAGTTCGACATTTTCGTCATGGCACGGAAGGACCTGCCCGAGAGCGAGCATGGATCCGCCGACATCCCGAAGGACACCCTCAAGGTCGCGATCTACACCACGCAGCTCGTCTGGGATATGCCCGCGAACTCGCTAGCAGAGGCGTATTCCTCGAACATGCGGGAACTCGCCCGCCCAGATGAGGAGTGTGGCCTTATCGAGGGTAGGTTCTCACGCGCACAGCGGACCGACCGAGCCTCTGACGGCGTGCTCGACCTGGAAGACAGAGGCACGTTCCAGGACGTCTACGACAAGCCAGACGGCCTCTTCATCAATGTCAACGATCCGTCGCGCGACATATTCGCCAACATTGAACGCGCCCTTCATGAATTCGCAAGTGACGGCATCCTGACAAAACACGATGCCGACGCCATCCGATCGGACATGGCCAGGTTCCGGACGTCCTACGGGAAAGCGATGCACGCGTTCATCGACAAGGACGGTCGAGGTCTGGACGAGGAAGCGATCATCGAACAATCACGCCTGTTCGGAACTTTCCTGTCCACGCTGCGCAAGCTTGCGCGCGAGGACAAGTGCCGAACGGAGCTGTGGCGGCGGGCGCTGTCGATCGGCATCGCGTCGTCCGAGGACGCACCGTTCGTCGCGATCTCCTGTCCGTGGCACCCGTTCCGGTTAGCCGAGGCCAAAGTCAAGGCCGAGAGGATCGCGGCAGCGCTCGGTGAGGTGATGAAGTTCGGGGGCAACAGCTCCGATCTTCGGACTTTCGCTCGCAATGCCACCGCCGCGATCGATCGGGGTTGGCATCCGACGATGTCGCTCGTGCCGGCAAACACCCGGCCAGGTCTGCTCGTCGAGACCGAGCACTTTGCTCAATTCGGCCTCATGGAACCGCCTACCAAGGCTGAGGGAGCGGACGATGCCTTTGAAGGCCAGTCCCGCGAGGCCACGGCCGAATTCCTCACAGTCGCGCAGGAATACCTGGATCTCAGTCCGCATGAGCGGGCGAACTTCTCGGTCGTGCTCTACAACGCCGACAACCGCGACCTGCCGTCTAGGTTGGCCGATGCACTCGCGCGAAAGATCGAGAACGAGACCGACCTTCGCTGTGACCTCATCCTGACCCACACGCGGCAGGAGCGGCTCCGCCAGATCTACGCCGAGCAGAACGTAACGATCAGCAACGAGCTCGATGGTGTTCTGGCGAGCGAGGCGGCACAGAGCTTCCTGTCGCGCCTGAGAGTCGGTTTCCTTGACGTCGATGCGGTGAGTTCCAGCGATAGTCGCACCGCAGACATGGTCTTTCTGCACGATGTCATAGCTCGGAGCGCGCAAGCGAGCTGGAGGCGGATCGATCGCCCGAAGGATGGCTGGCCGAGCTTCCGTGACCATGTTCCCGACCTCGAGACACGCCGCAGGAGCCACGAGCGCGGCACGCAGAAGACCGAAGTCCTGCTGATCCCGGCCGTCCGTCCCTTGGAGGTGCAGGCCTATGTCGACCTCGTCCATGACCTGCATCAGGACGACCGGGACGATGGCAAGGATCACTTCGTCCCGGTCCGGGAAATCCGCTTCGATGACGAAACCGTGAAAAAGGTGATCGAGCAAGCCCACAATGTCGCATCCTGGGTTGTGACATATGACGGGATCGCCGACCGCCAGCTTCTTCGCAACAATGACATCACCGTCATTCGCTACGGCACCCGTCCTGGATCAGCGCACAACGTCATCGTGTCCACGAAGAAGGCCGACCGGACGCTGCTCAAGCGGCTCCGGGATAACGTCACCACGATCCTGGGCTCATCGGGACGGTCCGAGTCCCTCGCCGACATGTTCTTTAAGGAGGCCGCTACGATCTCCGGTCGCGTTGTCCTGAGGGCGGCGCGGATCGAACGAAACACGTTCGAATTGATGGGGCTCGTGCTCAGCAAGATGGTGATCGCCGACTCGTTGCCGTCGGACCTGACCGCGGTCGCCTGGATCTATCTCGACGATTTCGTGGAATGGCTCGGTCATCCGAAAGGGAAGCGGGCCGACATTCTGCTCGTCTGCATCGGGGACCGGGACGGAATGCCGTTCGCGGAGCTCGTCGTGATCGAAGCCAAATGCGTCGGCGAAACGGGCGAAGCCGCAGAATCGGTCTCGTCGCTTCAACAAACCGAGGCGAGCACGAACGACTTGAAGGAGCGCATCGTTCTGGATGGCGACGGTCTCAACAGGGCCACGTGGAGAGGACGTCTCGCCGATCTCATTCTCGAGCACGGCATGGTGCCGGCCGGATCGAAGGAGCGGAGCCTGCATCGCTGGGCGGATATGATCCGGTCCGATGAAGCCGACATCGGCATCCGAGGCCTGTCACTCGTCTTCATTCATGACCTGATCAACACCAAGCCTCCGGCAAATTTGCCAGGTAGCGGCGAGCAGGCGCAGTATCTGTTCGACCGCAGCGACATCGCCCGCATCCTCACCCGCATCGACGAGGACAACCCAGCGAAGACGGTGACGATTGCGTTGCCGCCTCCGGCGCGCTCGGTCGCTGCCGGAAACAACGCCTCGAACTCGCCCGCCGAGATGAAGGGGACGAAGTCGGATCAGCCCGTCCTCCATCATCCAGCCCCCGCCGAGCCGACCGGGACGGCATCCCCCATCACCGAACCGGACACGAAACCCGATCAGGCAGCCGAGCTCCCGGCGGGAGCAAGCTTCCCGGCCCCGGTCGAGGACTACCTGAATGCCTTTCCTACGGCCAAGATGGTCGACGACTCCCGTGAATGGCTCGAGACGACCAAGGGCCGCCTGAGGGTCGCGCTTCGTGGTTACGGCCTTGACGCCGAGATCATCGGCGACCGTCTCACCCCCAATTCCGCCCTGATCAAGTTCAGAGGTGGTGAGAAGATGACGGTCGCCGAGGTGATGAAGCGCCGCCAGACGCTGATGACCTCTCATGCGATCGACGTCCAGGCGGCGCGACCAGGCCTCGGCGAAGTCGTAGTCGTGGTCAACCGTCCCCACCGGGCGATCCTGGGGCTGGCCGAGCTTTGGAAGCGCCGCGGACTGGTCGACGGCGCCCCGATGCAGAATGGCAGCTTCCTGATAGGCGAGCGCGAACTCGACGGGGAGCTTCTGTATCTCAACCTCACTAGCGGTTTTGGTGGCCAGCCCATGCATGGTCCGCACACTCTGATCGCGGGCGAGACAGGCGGCGGCAAGGGCGTGCTAACCCGGAACATTCTGCTCGACCTTCTTGCGACGAACTCTCCGACTAATGCCCGGGTTAGGTTCGTCGATCCGAAGATGGGTGCTGACTATCCGTGGCTACGAACGATGCCACATCTGGACGGTGACATCGTCACCGACAAAACGAGCGCGATCGAGACGCTGCGGGAACTCGTCGACGAGATGGAGCGCCGCTATTCGGAGATAACGAAGGCGGAAGCCGCGAACATCGATAGATACAATGCAAAAGTCGATCCGGCCGCTCGGCTGCCCCGCATCTATCTATTCCACGATGAGATCGGTGACTGGATGGCCGATGGCGATGATTACAGCGACGCGGTGTCGAGTTATGTCGTCAGGCTTGCTTCGAAGGCGCGCGCAGCGGGAATTCACCTATTTCTGATCACGCAGAGGCCGGACAAGGATGCGCTACCCGGCCAGGTGAAGGCCAACATCAACAACAAGATCTGCCTGAAGACGAGTTCGGCTATCAACTCGAATATCGTTCTCGATTCCTCGGGTGCGGAGGAGTTGTTGGGCCAAGGCCACTTCGCGGCGCGACTTGCCAATGAACCCATCCGAAATCAATCTCCCTTGATTATAGGCCAGGCCCCGTTCATCGACGATGACGACGCGATCGATCTCGCCGACGCCATCACCTCGCATTGGGGACGACGCCAGCGAACTTGACGAGGGCTGAATGAAGGTCGGGAAGCGCATCGGAGGATACGTCTATGTCCACCGCGACGCGGCTGACCTCCTCGGGGAGAGGGAAGTCCGGGCGCTTGCGGACGCCCGAGCCGTAGTTCCGCAGGCCCAATGGAATGTCGCCAAAATCGGTGAGGAGTCGGTTTCGCTGCTCCTCTACGAGAGCTTCGATGCGAGCGCATTCCCGGCGCTCCTGCGGTCGACGAAGATTGTAGGGCCTGCTCCCGCGGTGACGGACTACTCGAGCCGGGACAGCCCTCCCATCCTCCACCGCAAGGAGCTCCTGCTCCGTCCCAACGACCCGCGCATCCCACGGTTCGCCGCGCTCACCGCATCCGCCGAGAAACACGGGCTGTTCAAGGACGCAAAGACGATCGGCACTAGGCGCCGCTGGATGACGATCATGACCATGGCTGGGTTGGAGCTGCGCGGGCACGATCTGGTTCGACCGACTTCGGAACCGGATGTCGCGCGTCACAAGACGGCGATCACCCGGCGTGACCTGTCGCAACCGATGTCACTCGCGATGCGGCTCGGCATCGTCCATCCAGGTGCAACAGTGCTCGACTATGGCTGTGGCCAAGGCGACGATGTCGCGGCGCTCGTCGGAGCAGGGTTCGACGCAGTTGGCTGGGACCCGCATCACGCGCCGGACGGGCCGCTGCGTCCGTCGTCTGTCGTCAACTGCGGCTTCGTCCTCAACGTCATCGAAGACCCGGTTGAACGAATGCAGGTTCTGAAGTCGGCGTGGCAACATGCCGAGCGTGCGCTCCTCGTCTCGGTAATGACCATCGGCAAGGGCGAAGTGACTAGACTCCGGCCGTATGGCGACGGATTCCTCACCGCACGGGGCACCTTCCAGAGATACTTCCGACAGGACGAGCTGCGTGACCTCGTTGCCAGGGGCACAGGACAACAGCCGCTTTACCTGGCCCCTGGCATCGTCGCTGCCTTTCGAGACAGTAATCTGGAGCAAGAGGTCTCGTATCGGCGTCGCTCCCGCGCGGCCGCTCTGGCGTCCGGTTTCACAGTCCCGCCGCGACCTCAGAGGCCGCCGGCGGCAACCCGAAACGGCGACGAGAGGCTCCGCGTCCGGATTGGCGTTCACCTTGAAGCGCTGTGGCGGACCGCACTTGAGATAGGCCGCATCCCACGACCGGTTGAGATGTCGCCGGACATCGCCGAAGCGCTCGAGTGCGCGCGGATATCGGCGGAACGAGCGATCCGCATGTGCATCGACATGGGATTCGGTGACACGGGGCTTGCCGAGGCCGCGACCGCCCGCCGCGATGACCTCCTGGTCCACTTTGCACTCACGCTGTTCCCCGGCGCGCCTCGCTACGCCTCGCTGCCTGCGAGCATGCAGAGAGATGTGAAGGCTTTTTTCGGAAGTCACGCCAGGATGATGGACGAAGCAACCCGGCTCCTGCACTCGGCGGGACGGAAGGACGCTCTCGAAACCGCCATTGTTACGGCCGTGTCCGCCGGGCTAGGCGGGGTAAAGGCTGGACGGTTCTCATTCACACTGCCGACGGTGCCCCGACTTCCGACGGTCCTGCGAGCGTTTGTCGGATGCGCCGAGGTTCTGCACGAGGACCTGTCCTCATTCGATTATGCCGAAATGGACAGCGAAGCCGCGCTCCTTACGGCCTATCGATGCGATAGACCCGATAGCGCGTTTCCGAAGATCATCGAGAGCTCTTGCACTGATTTGCGAGCGCTAAAGACCAAGCGACGACAGGGCGGCGACCGCATTCTCTATCTTAGGCACCTCCACATGCCATCGGACGCCCCGGGTCGGGAGGCGCAGCGAGGTTATGACGCAAAACTTCTGGCGGCCGGCATCATTGCTGAAGACGGCAGCGGCCCCGGCGCCAGCGGTCTCGCTTCCCTCTTGGCGGGGGCGGGACGTGATGGACCGGTCGCGGAGCCGTGCCAGAAGCACGGCGTTAGCAATGCCAACATCTGAAAATGAAAACCACGGTTCGGCGGAATGGAAGCGCCCGAGGCTAGCCGGCGGCAACACGGTCCGTGATCGCGGACCAGCGTGCGAGCGTTCGGAGAATCTCGGAGGCTTCCGCCGCGGCGATGATTGCCCGCGCCACGGCGCGGCTGCGCTTGGCTTCGCCTTCCGGAACCGCGCCCCCGGTCCGCCGCCGACCTTCTCGGCCACCGCCTCGGCGCTCGCGATGATGTTGCGGTCGCGGTCGAGGGCGGCGGCTATCTGAGAGAGACATGTGTTGCACCCGGGCGGCGTCGCGGCGGGTCGGAGCGGAGGCTGCGGGCGATCCGGCGTCCGGCGAAGCGGGATTCAGCAGCCCGTCGGCAACAGTGGAAGGCGAGGACATCGAGAAACTCCTGAGGACCAATGGCTTCAAGAATTCTTCCGTGGCGTGCAACAAACGAGTATGCTGATGTTCAATCCGAGTTTCAAAGTTCGCAAAGAGCGAACGAATGCGGTCGCGAATAACCCCGCATTTCGCAGGGTTCTCAGGGTCCCCGGCCGCGACATTCGACTGAGAGCAGTCGTCCACCAACTTCTTGTCTACCTTCCGATATTGCCTAAATATGCACCTCTGTGCCCCGGGCAATTTTGGATGCCGTTCTGCAACCTGGGAGAGGCGTCGCTGACGAGGATGGTAACGTCCGTCGCGAGGGAGCAGAGGCTCCTATTCTGACAAACGAGGTTACCGGTGTCCGCGCACCCCGCCGGTAACCGGTTATCCGGGAAGCCGCCGTAGCGCTGACAAACAACCCTTAATCCTCCGGGACCGCTCTGCTCCGCGCAGCCGGCCGCCCAATTGCCGCTGACGATTCTTTGCTTGTTCGAGGCCGCATTGGTTGGAGTTGGTTTCTGGGTCGGGGTCACCTTCTGCGGCGAGCTTGCAGCAGGTTGCGACACACTCTGACTGGCAGGCTTGCCGAAAGTTGCCTCGTATTCAGCCCTCGTCATTACTTTTTGCGATGCCAACTGACGGTTAATGGCTGACAATCGTTGGACAATCGGCTCGGAATTCCGAATGCCGCATTTCTCCCTGGCGATCTCTGTAACCTTTTCTCGGGGAAGACGTCTTTCTGCCTGCGTCACGACGTAAGTCTTCATGCAATTCACGAAACGATCGCCTTCGATCTTCAGCCTATCCAGTAAGATCCTACTCTCCTCATGAAGATTATCTTGAGCAGATGCTTGGCCGCTGCACAGGTCCAACAGGACAAGACCCATGCCAAATAGGAAACTGCGGTATGTTGCCTTCATTGTCAGCCTCCGACACGTCCAACTAAGAATCTCATCAGTGCTCGAAAGGCTAAGGGCGCAGGCAATGAGTCGTGAAAGCATGAGTGATCGTCTGCACCCAATGATCGGGTGATGGCGGCGCTATCTATCCGCCAGTCCCTACCACCACGGTTTCCAGGCGGCAGAATTCGGACCTCTTCAGATCGTTCTGTGTCAGGATCGACCAACGGCCGATCTGCCGTTCGACCTGCCCGGCCTCAGGCCGCTCAGCGGACCGGGATGCGACGAGGTGTGTTGCGCGATGGGCTAAGCAGTCGGAAGCTCCCCGCTCCCGGCACGCCTGGTAGTCGAGCATCGACGCCAAGTTCGCTGCGGATCTGATGGCGCGCTGTCCCGAGTAGGGCATCGGTGCCTGATCGTCGCGGATCAGGTTGGTGAGGATCGCGATCTCTTGGTCAGGAATCTCGCTGCGAAGGGCATCCATCCGCTTGCGGATTATGTCCCTGTCTTCATCCGACGCGATCGCGACCTTCGGGAAACAATCCAAATCGTTCTGTGGCGGAGCCTCCGGCGCGCGTACTAGACGCCAGATGGATGCAGTAATGGGGCCTCGGTCGCCTGCAATGTAACCTCCTGCTGCGCCCAACAGAATCCCGGCGAGAATGCCGATAGCTACCTTGCTCATGAAAGCCCCCAGAACCAATCAGACAGTTACTGCATTCCCTGCCGTTGTCTATCACCTTCCTGGGTGATGCAGCGAAGACGCGCCCCCACGCTCCATGAACCCAATCCTGAGATCACCGGCGGGAATTCCGGAAGAGGCCGATCCAACTATCTCGGCATCAACCCCGGCAACGGCAGCGGCGGCAACGGCCACGAGGCATCCCAGCTCGGACGCGGGAACGGGACCTCCAGCAGGGGAAACTCATCGACCGGTTCGATCGCCTCGGCCAGGGTCCATGGCCCTGACGTCAGGTCGAGGCTGGGGCGACGCCATTCTGCCCGGAGGCAGGCAAGGGCGTCGTCGATGGCGGCTTGGAGATCAGGACTCTGTGGCATGATCCGCCTTCCGAGCGAGCCTTGCGCGCGACCGGATGAGCTCGGGCGATGGGTTGTTGAAGCTTTCGGCGCGGCCCTGACCCTCATCCCGCCGTGCATAATACGTGGACATCAAACCCCTCCCGCGCCCAATGAAGCCAAGCATGAGTCCACCGGCGGGAATTCGGGAAGAAGGACTCAGATCGCCCGCATACCCCGAAGGGCCTCGACATGCTCCGGGCCGCTGGTTTCACCCAACTCATAAAAGCGCCCGATGGTCCGAACCCAGCGCAGGCCGCAGTCGGCAACGATGACACCCGACGTATTCGATTGAAGCCGCCTATGCGGCTCCCAAGGGTGCCTTGAAATCCACCCGACGAGGTATCCTGCCTCACCCTCGTAGCAGACACGCCATCTGTCGATGTGCGCGGTCTGGGCGAGGTCGGCATCGCTGGGCCGCCAGCCCGCGATCAGCCGGTCAATGTCCTCGATCAGGCTGTTGAGGTCGTCCGGGCCGTATACGCCACCGGCACCGACGGGCGGGTGATCGCGCAGCTTGCGAAAGCTCCGGGCGAGCTCGTGGAGATCGGTCGTTTCGGTGGTAGGCATCGCGGGCGTCCTCATTAAACTCGCGACGTTATAGGGATCCGATCGATCCCGGAGCCCGGCTTCGGTACCAGTCGTCAACGCGCAGGTCATGACGACCTCCGAAGGCGACTGAGCTTCTCTGCCACTCCAGGTCCCATGGGCCGATACGGAGGCGCGCTATGATACTGCCTCCCGACGATCGCTTTCGCGAAGTTGTCCGAAGTCTGCCACCGAGGCTCCACATCGAGGAAAGCATCCGAGGCGGCCCTCGAAAGCACGACCTTCTCTGAGGTACTGGCAGCGAGCCAGTCTTGATCGACCTCGTCGGGAAGCGCGGCGATGACGTACCCCCTCGCGTTCACGATCCGCATCGCCTTGGTCATCACCAAGTCGTCCAGTTCGTCGATCACGGCCCGCGGCGGCACGCGCGATCCCGTTCTGGAATGAGTGTACGCGGTAAGCGTACCTCGCGGGCGGCCGGTGAGCCTCGAGAGTTCCGGCAGGTCGACGCCGAGTTCGTGCCAAAGCTCGCGGAAACGGGTCGTGCGCGGATGCGGGTGGGTGTCGGGCTTGGTCATGGTCAGTACCCAGCCAGCTTGAGGCCGAGCAGGCAGACGACCGTGAAGCCGAGGGCCGGGGCCAGGCGCTTCGACGCGGCGCGGAGGACATCCCAAACAGAGAAGAGGACATCCAAAAAGACCATCAGCCCCCGGTCGTAGGCGCGGATGATGGCGAGGTTCTCGAAAGCGACCCTTGCGCTTGAGGTTTTGGCGTCGGTGTTCATGGTCTCGCTCCTTAGCTCGGAGGTCGTTCCCTCCTCGAAGCCGCCCGGGCGTAGGGCGGCTCGGAGGAAGGCCGGGCGGGTGCCCGGCATCCGATCAAGCAGCTTCCGGCTGGCGGGCATCGGCGATCTCGCTCTTGAGCTTGTCGAGCGCATCAGCCCATCCCTCGGTTCGGGAGACCCGGAACGAGTAATCGGGAAGATCTACGAATATTTCGACACGCGGCTGGGGGAAGCCGTCGTAGTAGGTTCGGGTGGTCTCGTAGGTTCCGCCCTGGTCGGACACGAATTTCCGGAAAGCGCGATAGTCCTTGGCTTCGAACGAGGCGAGTTTCGCCTTGATCTGTGCCGGGGTGAGCTTGGTCGCCATCTGAATCCCTTTCTTATGATGCTCTGGTTCGGAGGTTGGCCCTCCCCAGAACCGAGGTCGACGTCTCGGTCGGCTCTGGGGAAGGCCGGGCTGGAGGCCCGGCTCCTCGATCAGGCGGCTTCGGCCATCTCGATCTCACGGACGCTGCGGTAGCCCTTGCGGGCGGCAGCGATGGCCCGCGCTTCAGTCTCGTAGATATCGAGACGGAGGCTCTCGTCGTCCCTCTCGACGACGACGGCCCAAATCCTGTTGGGCTCCAGGCGCCCGCCTGCGGTGCGGTAGTCGCCCGCGATCACGAAGGCGTCTCCGGCTTTGATCGACGAGAGGTCGAAAACGCCGTCTCGGACCCGAAGATAAACTCGCTGGGGATCGACCGCGTTTTTACCGTCGAGGCGAGCGCCCAATTGTGTCCGCGCTTGTGTCCGACGAAAATAGGGCTCTCCAGCGCGCCGCCGTCGAGTTCGTAGGTCCTGGTCTTCACGTAGCCTTTGGGCTCCTCAACCGTTTCCCTGTTGATGTCGATGAAGTTGGGCATCTTCTCGGTTCCTTCCCTCATGAGCTTGCTCCAGAGACCGGCGTTGCTCATAGCCGATAAGAGAATGATGCGTGCGCGCATCGTCGGCGTAAATAGCCGGTGATGAAATATTTCAGGGATATTTCATGAAAACTTGCAAAACAATTTGACGATATTCGATTTTGGCAAGCGTTATTTATTTGAACGCGTCAACAACTTTGCGAAAACGCAGCACGATATTCGAACAAGATCGAGCCGGTGCGCCGCCGGTGGCGGGTGCTGACGGCCGAAAGGGCGGGCGGGATTTGAGGTCCCGCCCGCCGTTGGTCACGCTGCCGCGGCCGTCGTTTCGAGCTTCAGGCGTCGGCAGTACCGGCGCTTCAAACGCCAGTTACGATCGACGATGTGTCGGATCGCAACGGCTGGATTCCGATACGCTCGGAGATGATGATGACCATCGACCAGGTTATCGACCTTCCCGATCGTATGGACCATCAATCCGCCGGACATGCCGTACTCGTCGACAACGAACGAGCCCCACCCCTCGAGGCCGGTCTTTCCGAACGGGCCCTTGTATGGCCACGCCCAGACCCAGCCCTTCGAGCTAAGTCTCAGGTCCAGGATGTACCCATCCTCGTCGAAAACGCGCACTCGCTCGTGATCGATGAGCAGGATGTCCATCCCCTTGATCGCGACAGCCGTCTCGATCGGCTCCACACCGAAGTCGGTGAGGTCCCAAGTAATGTAGCACATGTCAAACAGCCTCTCAGATGCAAACAAGTCGCCTTGCTCAGCGACCATGTAATTATCCGTTGACTGCTTGATGCCGTCAAATCGACGACAAAACATGTGTGAAATCAATACATAGAACTGATCGTAATTACGGTGATATAATCATTCTAATACGCTAAAACAGGGTGCGACATTTTGCCGTCTTACTTGGAAACACGGAATTACCTGGATTCGACGCTGAATCGGGCCGCTTTCAGGGTCTGAGGGGCTTCTGGCCTATGACCGCCAATCCCGCTCGATCTGCCGGGCCAGCTCGCGGACGAAGGCCGTCTGCACGACGTCGCGCCGGGCGGCGCCCTCGACGACCTGATTGTACGGCAGCCGAGGCCTGTACCGAGCAGTCGACTGGATCGTCAGCAGCCGAGTGAGCTTACCGATGACGCGGATCCCGCGTCGCTTGGCCCGGCGCCAGTACCTCTTCACGCCGCCGACGA
Source organism: Allobosea sp. P1_B10 (assembly GCF_056406735.1). Classification (NCBI taxonomy): domain Bacteria; kingdom Pseudomonadati; phylum Pseudomonadota; class Alphaproteobacteria; order Hyphomicrobiales; family Alloboseaceae; genus Allobosea; species Allobosea sp. P1_B10. The sequence goes on from NZ_JBFTZP010000003.1 coordinate 201,052, forward strand.
TGCCGAAGAAGGTGCCTGGACGGTGGGTGGCTTCGTACGGCTTCGGATCGACGCCATCGCTCCAACCGGCGCGGGCGGCGTTCTCGGCTTGAAGCTCCCGGGAGAGGCGCTTCACCAGTCCGCGTGGGATGCCGCCTCGAGCATCCTGGCGGATGCCGCCGGTGAAGACATCCTTGATGCCACCGGCGCCGGGGTCACCGGGCTTTCGCTCACCGCCCTCGATCTGAAGACGGAGGTACGCCGCCTGCGCGGGCTGGGCGCGGACAGCCGCCGACATCGAAGTCAGGTCGCCTCCCGACTTGGCCTTGTCGACGCGAAAGGCGCGCATCGTGAAAGCGCTCGGCCGGTCGAAGTCCCTCTCCATCGCCGCCTTCAGCCCGCGCTGGGCGTCGAACGCGATGCCGTCTCACTCGGTGAATCCCAACGCCAACGATTCAGTCGTTCGGAATCGCGTTTCAGATCACAGGAGTAATGTGCGCGACCGTTCCAGAGGCCCCGTCACCGACGAACGATAGGTTCAAGCCGTCGCTTCAGGCGAGTGGCTACCTGACCCCGGGCGAAACCGGCCGCTAGCAACCGAGCCTTCGCTCCGGATACGATGGACCGAAGCCACTCCGGAGGCGTGGAAGCCTTCTCCGCCGCGTCGTCGATAGCCCCCAGCAGAGACTGCACGAGGGCGCGATCCACGTCATCGATCTCCGGCGTCGCCGACGCTGCCAGCCGGGCACGATACCGGCGCATGTAAGCCCGATGCGTCTCCGTGCCTGTCGTGCTCGGTCGTCCCCCCATGCTCGCCTCCCTCACTCGGTGACCTCACTCGGTGAGATCGTCGGTCACCGGCCGGAACGGGACAAGGGCCGGTGATCGACGAGCGCGTTCCGTTCAGATACCTCGGATCGACCCCGACGCGATCAGGACCGGCCCACGGCGGGGAGCCTCCTTGGGGTTGCTCATGCGCAACGAGTATCCCTTCGCGATCCAGGGCGCGATCTCGGGCAGGCTTCCGACCTTGACGTAATCGTCCTCGAACCGGCTCCTGCTGACCACATAGCTGCCGTCCGGATAGAGGTGGGGGTAGAGGACAAGGCCTGCGTCCTTGCCTCGTGATACGACCGAATGAATGCCTGCTCGTCCCGGCGACGCAGTCGTCCCCGCAGGGGTCGGGACCGGAGTTGGAGTCGGTTTGCTCTTCGGAGGAGGAGTCTCCTGGGGCGGGGGAATCACAGTCCGGGGCAACGAAGGAACGACAGTCTCCCGGAACGGGGAGCCGCCCAGTCGGGATGCCGCTTCGCTGATCTCCGCGTAGGCCTTGTCGATGCCGGAGGCACGACGGCGGGTCGGATCATCCTCGTGCAGGTCGTCGAACGAAACGTCCTTGATGAAGTAGCGAACCTGACTGCCGCTGGATCCGGCAGGGTGGGGAAGCAAGCCGAGAATCTGTTCTCGTCTGATGACCCCGGCGTCGGCGCAGTGCAACAGGGCATCCCGCGGAGTGGGGCCCAGCGCAATGTAGTGCGCGTCATCGCGAAGCAGGGCCAATGACGGCACGAAGTCTTTCTCGAAGGAACCCCGCAGAAGGGGACTGGACATGACGACGTTGAAGCTGTCGTTGAAGTGTTTCTTCCCGTCGAAGGCCGCATGAGGCACGACTGAGGTCGAATGCAGGAGCGCGGACGCACTGCCCCATAAATCCCGGGCGGATGCGATTCCGAGACGGCGATGAATATCCAAATGCTCGAGCATGCTGATTAGCCGTGTCCGCATTGCCCCCGCGAATGCGCCGGCTTCCTTGGCCACCGCGCGGGCCTCATCATCGGAACGGCCTGCCATGGCTCTGAAACGGAAGGCATCATAGGCGGCCTTCAACTGTGTGGTGCCGGGGGTAATGCCGACGATCACGAGCTTCGCCTCTCGGGCTACGTGCTCGAAAGGAATGTAACGGAGGCTGAACTTCCCATCCCTCCCGATCACGACCTCATCTGAGGCGATCGCGCCGCTGCCGGAGCGGAGGATAATATCGCGGTAATCGTCGAGAAGGATTCGATGCATGCTGCCCCCCAAAATCGGGCCGGTGCATATCCCGGAAGGTGGACGGCGTCGAGGTTGGGATGTGACAGCAGATGTCAGGATCTGCTCTCGATCTCGACGTCTGAATCCAGCGGGACCTCGGGCACTCGGTCGATGATCGCGAGCGCCGCTTACGACGTTGCTTTCCGAAGGATCTCAGGCGTCAGCAACTTGGGGCGGAGCGCGCCTGACAGGGCACGGCCGCGCACGCTGAGGGGGACACCGGGCCGACCGGCGAACGCGATGCCAAGCAGCTTCTCGATCGCCTCGGCGCCGGGCGCGCCGGACCCGAGGAGGATGATCGCGGCGTCGGCGAGCACGTCCCGCACGACGTCGGCGCGGGCCTCGATGCGGCCTTCGGCTGCGGCTGCCTTGTTCCGCTCCCGGGAGCGCCGCTTCGCCGCGCGCAAGTACTCTCGCCGCTCGTCCGGCGGCAAGGTCTTCGTGGTCGCCTTCGCCTTCGCCGCCTTGGCGATGGCCGTGTAGGCAGCCAGCAAGCGGTCGCTCTCGGTCGTCATCGTCGATCCTCCTGTGACGATGGTCCAGCGTCGGCTGAAGTGCGTCAAGTGTTGACAGGTCAACCTTTGTATCAAGGTTGACCTGTCAACTCTGAATTGAAGAATCGCGCACGGAAAGGCTTCGCCGCTCGCGCATTTCGGCTTCAGGCTCTCAGGGGATGCGGCGTCAGGCCCACGAAGGACTCGTTCTCAGGACCATGGGACTCGATGACAGGCCTTGCACGCAGAGGGGAGCCAGCCCGCAGCGTTAGCCGGTATGGAGCCGTGCCCGTGGTCGGTCCGGTCTGGAGCGCTCCTTTCCGTTGAGCCGATGCTCCGTCCGTCTCATGGCCAGGTGGGACAATCGTGGTAGGCTCGACAGAGGCGAACAGAACCGCGGAGCGGCCCGGTCAGGTCCGTCGCCCGGGCGCTCGAATCTCTCCCGGCCGGTCGTTACGCTCGGACCGTAGGGCCGGGCTGGACAGAAGGGATATGCCCGGAGGGCTCCCCACGGTTCTTCTATTCTTCCTCCCTTCCCACCCCCGGAGGGATCCGGTTCCGACAGGCCGAAGGCCCAGTCATCCGGCCCAACCGAACACATCGAACACGAAGCCTGGAACCCCATTGGGAAGACCCGAAAACACGGGACGAAGTCTATCTATTTAGAATCTGGGAAAAACGCCCCGCCGAAACACGCCGAAAACCTTTGCGCCAGCAGGCCGTGTCCACATTGTTTTCGTCACATCTTTTGCAAGCTCGACCCCCTCGAAATCGTCTTCGTCACGTTCTTTGCAACGTCTTCGTCACATCTTTTGCAAGACAGCCGTTTGGCGGCGAAGCCAGCCAAATCCGCCGACGGAATTCTTGAGCAATCACAACGAATTAGATGTCTTCGTCACGTCGATTTGCCCTATGTGACGAGGACCCCTCATCCTTTTAGTCACATACGAGCAAGGGATGTGACGAGATGGGGCTGCTGAAGACGAGATTGAGGGCGGTGACGCCGAGCCATCGGACCGAGGACGGCCTCTTCCGGCCCGCTCCCCGGGGAGACCTGTCGAAGGCCCTGACCTCCCGTGAGTCCTTTCGCGAGATCGCTCCTGAGTCCCCGCGCCCGATCGAGATGCTCGAGCATGTGACGGTCAAGGGCGACGACCGGCTGAGCGCCGACGACATCGCGCTGCACGAGCTGCTAGTCGATCATGCCTATCGGTCCACGGACCGGACGATGGATCGGCTCGAACACTCGATCCCGACCGCCCAAGTGCTGACCTTCCTCGGCGGTACGATCCGCCGGGCTGGGGTAAAGGCGTCGCTGGCCCGGCTTCGCTCGACGACGGTGACCATTGGTGCGGCCACCGGCCGTCTGTTCGAAGACGTCCAGCTCCTGATTCCCTGGACCGAGCGCGAGGGCGACGTCGACGAGATCCACTACGTGATCCCCCGGCCCATCGCGACGCTGATGGCTTCGCAGCGTCGGTATGGCTACATCGAGCTTGAGCCGATGTCGTGGATGCGCAGCCGGTACGGCATCCGCTTGTACCGGCACCTCGCGGCGGCTCTCATCGGAAAGATGTATGACCCGTCATCCAGCAATCTGCACGAGGTCCTCGTGCCTCTGGAGCAGATGGCGGAGTGGCTGGGATACCGACCACCGGAAGGTCGGCCCTTGCACGTTGGACAGATGAAGACCAGGGCCCTGGACCCGGCGATCGAGGATCTCTTCGCCGTTCGGCATTTTCAGATCCACGAGGCCCAGCCCCAGCACGCCACGACGCGCGGTAATCCTATCGAATCCTGGCGTTTCGTCCTCCGAATGATGCCGCCGTCCCATCATGAGGTCCGCCCGCTTGGCATCTCCAAAGAACTGCTTCGGCATGTTGGGGGCGTGGACGATCCGGCGTACCGCGTTGACCAGATCCTCTGGAAGCGAGCCGCTGCATATGCCTACCGGCACGGCGTCAACACCTCGATTTTCGAGATCTTCGATGCGTGGTTGATCGCCCTGAAAGAGGCGTTGACGATGGCCAAGGACGATACGGCGATGCCGGTATCGGATGGGGTATATACGCACCGCCTTCGTGGCGAGAGGCTCCTAATCGAGATCGAGACTCGCGGCGCGCAGGCGGCGGCGTGGGCATGGGCGATGGATGAGATTGCGAAGCCCGACCTCCTCATCCTCCGACACGGTAAGGAGGGCTCGGGCCTCGCTCGCGACGCCCGAAAGGCTCGCTTCGAAAGGTATCGCGCAACTGACAAGGGCCGGGAGGCGGTCGCGAAGAAGGCCAAGGAACGCCAGGAAGCCAAGGCGGCGAAAAAGGCGATGGCTCACGAGGCCGCTGCCGACGCTTCCCGGAAAGCCGATGTCGCCGCGACGTCCGCCGAGAGGCTTGTGCTGCATCTCTCGGTCGATCCAGACGAAGTCGAGTCTTTCGTAGCCGAGTTGCGCGGCACCGAGTGGACCGGCACGCGCGAGATCGGCGTCACCGTCCGCTGGAACGACGAGGAGACACGTGACGGCTTCGATGTCTGGGTCTTGGAGCCGGGCCTCGCGCTGTCGCAGGAAGACGTCCGTCGGCTGTCAGAGGACAGCCGGATTACGAACGTGGAGGGGCGGTGATGAAACAGGTGATCTTGAGGTTCTCGAAGTCCGTGCCGATCAGCTCCGAGGATGCCGCGAGGGACACGCTGGATTTCTATAACTGGCAATGGAGTGGTTCGGAGGAGACAGAGATGCCGTCCGCCTATGAACTCGGCTCGTTCCGGGGAGAGCGGGCGTCACTGCTGCGCCCGGTGAGATACACGCCAGAGGACGCTGATGCACTCATGAAGACGCTTCGGGTCGCCGAGCGCATCGTAGTCGTCGACTATGCGGCCGTGGCCAGGGAGAAGACTCGTAAGCGCCTGGTCGCTGAACGCATGCCCGCTCCGAAACCGGCTTCCAGGGAACAGGTGCCACCTTCGCTCCGCTTCCTGTTGTGCGACGAAGCGCGAGCCGAAGCCGAGCGATACTACCGCGAGACGGAGTTGTTCGGCCCCGTCGGGCTGCGGAACGTTGCGGATAATCTCGCTGATCGATACCCGTTCATGGCCCGTCTCGACGAGTGCCTGAACGGCGCAATCCGGCAGTGCCTTCGTACCGGGGCAGAGGTGCACCCGCCACCCGGAGGTCCGTATCCCTGGCGCTGGTGCGGCATCTCCGTCGCGATCGGCAACCCACAGGGCTCCGCCAGGCAGGTCGAGTGGGCCATGGAGACAATGGCGAAGTTCCCCCCGCGGCGGCAGGAAGTCAGTTCGACATCGAGGCCGAGACCATATCCTACCGTTACCCGCACCGAGGGCGGCGAGACTTATTACAAGCCGCGGGATGTGTCGGAGGAAGTCTTCGCCGCGTTCCCCGCCGAGCATCTGCACCTCCTCGGCGAACTCGCGAGGCGAGCTTTCCGAGGAGGGCGCAATCAGGATCCGGCACTCCGGGAATGGCTGGCGTCGTCGAAGTCGACGTCTGAAACCGTCTGAGCCCTCCCTTAACCAATCTCCCGGGCGACGACTTGCCTGGAGAATCGCCACCGGCTACATCGGCCGCTCCCCGATCTCCGGGGACCTGAGGACCTCATGACCTTCGTGCAGCTCATAGCCCTATCGCCAACAGCGACCTGAGCTGCCGGACGCCTCGTGCTCCGGCTTCAACCGGACATGCACGAGGTGCCTCATGACGACCAACGACAACACCCCCGCTAAGACTCCGCCCGACTGGGCTGTCGCCGACCGGCCCCGTCCGATCGAAGAACTGCTCCAGGCATCCTCCGCCGAGGTTTGCTTTACCTTCGTTATCGAGGCCGTTCGTCGGATCGACCCCGCCGAGGTTCCCTCGGTAGACGTGCTTATCGAGGCGCTGGCCACGGCGAAGATCGTCGACGACCACTCCCTCTATTTCCGCCGTGGCATCGACGCTGTCCTGCTGCACGAGGAGCTTCGTCCTGCGCTGATCCTCGGACTCGCGATCCGGGGCATGCCCGGTGCCGCCGGTGAAGTCGCGCAGGCTTTCGCCGCTCTTGCCGTCGGCCTCTCGCGCTGGCTCCGTGACTCGGCCAAGGGCGCGACGTCGCCCGATGAGAAGGCCGTCGTGCGGCGCGTGGAGCAGCGCGCCCGTATCGCTCGGCAGCTCTCCACCGGTTGGGGGGCCATCGCCGCCGGAGTCGGCTCGGACTACGCCGAGGCTGGGGCGACGACGCATGCCATGGCCTTGGGTGCCGAGATCGATGCCGCGACGGCGGCTCGCTTGGTACTGCCGGAGCCCACTTCTCGTGAGGAAGAAGCCATCCTCAATGATGGCTGGCAGCGTCGGATCGAGGCGCTCTACGGACACCTTGGCGTCGGCTACATCGCGGCGGGACGCGGTTGGTATGGTCTCATCGAGGATGCTCTCGAGGCCATCGACGCCAGCCTTCGGCCCGAGGATCGCGAAGGCTTCGCCATCAGCGACATTAAGGAGAAATACGGCACCCTCCGCATCTATTGCGACAACGCACCCGACGCCGTCGAGGCGATCATCGAGATCGCGGAGCGTCGGAGCGCCACGACCTGCGACCGCTGCGGCGATCACGGCCGCGTCGGCGGTCGGGGCTGGCTGGCGTGTCGTTGCGGTCGGCATGATATGAACTGAGGGAGGGACTCGACATGAAAATCTGGGTCCTCTCCGATCTGCATTACGAGTTGCAGCAGCATCTTCCGCTGACCATCCCCGAGGCCGACGTCGCGGTCCTCGCGGGTGATATCTCGCGTCCTCTGGAAGTCGCCGTCGAGTGGTGCGCGATGGAGCTTGCATGGCGAATGCCTGTCGTCCTCGTGCCGGGCAATCATGAGTTCTACAAGGATTCCGTGGCTGGCGGTCTCGAGCGTGGCCTTCGGGCGGCTGCTCGTCATCCCGCGGTCCACCTGCTGCACGACGCCTCAGTTGCGATCGATGGCGTCCGCTTCGTGGGCGGTACGCTCTGGACCGACTACGCTCTTGGCGCCGAAGGCGTTCCTGGTCCGGGACGTGACAGGGACATCGCGTATGCCATGCGCAATGCCGCTAACCTGCTCAACGATCACCGGGCGATCCTCAGGTCGGACCAGCAGCCCATCGTCGGCCGATCCCTCGAAGATCGGTGGATGCCGGTCGACGCCCGGCAGGCGCACATGAAGACGCGGGCCTATCTCGAATCGGTTTTGGCCGAGGAGCATCACGGCCCGACCGTCGTGGTCACCCACCATGCGCCGTCCGCCATGTCCGTCGCACCCAGGTTCAAGGGCTCACCGCTCAATCCGGCTTTCGCCAGCGACCTCACGGACCTCATCTGGCAGCACCAGCCCGACTTGTGGATCCACGGACACGTCCACGACTCTTTGGACTACGAGCTCGATCGCACCCGGGTGATCGCCAACCCACGGGGATACGAGCCCGAGAATGCTCTCGAGTTCAACCCTTCCCTGGTTGTGGAGGTTGGCTGATGACGAAGGTCGATGAACGGATGAAGGCTCTTCGGGAGCAGATGAATCGCGCTCGCATGAGGCTGGCGGCGGAGCGTATGGATCGGCGGGTGCGCGAGTTCGAGCGAAGCGCGGCAGTGCGCGCCGAGGAGGCTGAGTGCGGCCCCGGAACGGCACGGCCGATCGGCGAGCTCTCGCAGCAGCTCATGTCTGCGCTGGCGGACATCGAGCGGGGCGACGTTGAGGAGATGACCGTCGATGAGTTCCGCGTCGCGCTTCGGCGTCGGACCCTGGACTCGTGATCCCAATCGGGAGGCCGGAGCGAACCGGCCTCCCTGCTTTCACTGCTGGAACGCGGCTTGGCGAGCCATCTGCTCGAGGACGGTCGGACGACCCCGGCGCCGCTTTCCGCGAGGCGCGACAACCGGCGAAATCGATACCGGCCGCTCAGGCTGGCGATGTGCCTCGACGAAGGCCTCGAGGTCCTTCACCGCGAACATGGTGCGCCGACCGAGGCGGACGGTCCTCGGTCCACGATTGCGATAGACTAGGTCCCTGAGGGCCGGGCGAGACAGAGAGAGCATCGCGGCAGCGGCATCGTAATCAAGGAGAAGCGGGGCAGACACGGACACAATTCGACTCCGAACAGGAGCCGAGCACACGTCCCGTGCATCAGCATGATGGGCTGCTATTGAGGATCGCTCAGGCGGCGTAGCGGGGAACATCTCCCCCGGCCGTCCAAGACGGCATCCGGCTTACAGAGTCCGATACTTGGACAACACCCACACCAATGGTCCGCTGGATTTCAGGCCCCGTCAACTCGGTGTGTCGCCCGACGTCGCGATTGGTCGTGACGGATCGAACCCCGTCGACTAGTGTGTCCGCGCGTCGCGGCATGTCGGAAAGTCGCCCGGATTCAGGTGCTTAGGCGGCGTGCCGTGGCACAATTCTGGCACAGTTGGCAGCGATTTGCAGCGACATACGGCGATATGGAGCGACAGTAAGTGTTTGAAATTCCTAGATTCGATAATCTTTTCAAGGGATTTGACTGCCCTCCGAAGGCAAAGGTCACACGTTCGAATCGTGTCGGGCGCGCCATCAATTTATTGAAAATATTGGGCCATCGTTGCCTGAGCTGCAGCCTCCTGCGGCGGAAGGCGTCGAGACAAGAGCCGGCGCGGACGCCGCATCGCGTGCGCTGCCTGTGAGGTTGTCCGGGTCCGCGCTAGCGGCCCGCCTGCGCCAGCACGCAGTCCTCCCGGGCCGCCCCCCTGATCAGGTCGATCCCGTCCCGGGCAAACAGCTCCGCCAGCCAGTCGACGAAGACGCGCACCTTGTTGCTGAGATGTCGGTTGGGTGGGTAGACGATGTGCAACGGTTTCGGAGCCGCGCACCAGTCGAGCAGCAGCGGCACGAGGCGCCCCTGCGCGATCGGCTCGCGCGCCATGAAGGTGGGTAACTGCATGATGCCATGGCCGGCCAGCCCCGCGGCCATGTAGCCATTCCCGTCGTTCAGCGAGATGATGTAGCGCCCTACGATCTCGATCGTCTCCGTGCGGTTCTGGTAGATCATCGGCAGGACACGCCCGCCCAGCGCCGGCCGATAGGCGACGATGCGATGCTCCTCCTCGATGTCGCGGGGATGTCGCGGTGTCCCGAAACGGGCGAGATAATCGGGCGAGGCGCAGGTGATGAACTGCGTCTCGCCTATCCGCCGCGCGATCAGGCTCTGGTCGGCGATATCGCCGGCCCGGACCGCGCAATCGAGGTTCTCGCCTATGAGGTCGGCCGGCCGGTCGCTCATGCCGAGGTCGAGCTGGATGTCCGGGTAGCGGGCATGGAACTCGTCCAGCGCCGGGATGATGACGGCGATCGCCAGGGACGAGCTGCAATCCACCCGGAGGCGGCCGCTGGGCCGGGCCTGCGCGAGCGTCATGCTGGCATCGAGTTCGTCGAGATCGCCGAGCAGGCGCAAGGCGCGCTCGTAATAGGCGGCGCCGTCCATCGTCACCGTCACGCGCCGCGTCGTGCGATTGAGGAGCTTCGTGCGCAGATGGGCCTCGAGCTGCTGGATCTGCTTGGTAACGGACGGCTTTGGCAGGTCGAGAAGTTCGGCGGCGCGCGAAAACGTGCCGGCCTCAATCACTTTGACGAAGGCGCGCATGGCGCTGAGTTGATCCATCTTCGCGTCCGGAGGGCCCGAGTCGCCGCCGCATTGTTTCCCTCAGGAAATAATGAATGAGCGAATGAGCCATTTATTGCGGGAATGAGCTTACCTAAATGGAGCGACATCGCAACAGTGCAAGGCCTGCCATGCTCGCTCCGTCCGCCCAACCCTATCGAAGCCCGCGCGCCGTATTCTGGCGTGCGGAGACGATTGCGTCGGGGCCGGCAAACCTGGCCGCGCGGCTCTATGCGCCCTCAGACATCGCGGCCGATGCCGGGATCGTCATGCATCTGCATGGCGGCTCCTTCACCGGCGGCTCGCTCGCGCAGGGCGAGGCGGTTGCGACGATGCTGGCCGAGGCAGGCGCAGTCGTGATCTCTCTGGATTATCCGCTCGCACCCGCCCACCGCTTTCCCGAAGCGCTCGAGGCGGCCTATGCCGCGCTGCAGGCCATCGCCAGGAACCGCTCCCGCTGGGCCGCGAAGGCCGCGCCGCTTTACGTGGCTGGCGAGGAGGCCGGAGGCAATCTGGCCGCAGCGCTTGCATTGATGTCACGCGACCGGCGCGGCACGGCGCTGGCTGGCCAGATCCTGCTGTCGCCCATGCTCGACCCCTGCCTCGGCACATGCTCGTTGCGGGAAGCCGATGCCGGGCCCGTCGGTTGCCATTGGGCCGATGGCTGGGCCGATTATCTCGGCACGCCCGAGAGGGCAGCCCACCCCTATGCCGCCCCGGTCAATGCATCCCGGCTCGCCGACCTGCCGCCGGCCCTCCTGATCTCGGGGCAGGACGACCCGATGCGTGACGAGGCCGCCGCCTATGCGGCACGCCTGCGGGCTGCCGGCGTGACCCTGCACCACCATGTGCAGGCGTCCCTGACGCAATGGCCCGCGGCCTATGCCGGCGCGCCGCAGAACGGCTCATGCCTCTGCTCGGCATGCTGCCATGTCAGCGATTTCTACGCCCTGACCGCGCCTCCCTAGGCAGATTCCGGCGCTTTCTTTCATCCAGCTTTCAAATCAAGGAACCAACCCATGATTCAGGGAACGCGCCGTCGTGGCCTTTTGGGCGGAGGTCTCGCCGCCGGCGCCTCGCTCGCCACGCTCGCTCTCGCCTTCAACCTCTTCGGCGGCAACGCCCGCGGCGACGGTCCCGCCACGGCTCCCGCCGCACCGCCGGCGACCCCGGCTTCGGTCGCGACCGTCGAGCCGCGCGACATCGTCAACTGGGCGGAGTTCTCCGGCCGGCTCGAGGCGATCGAGCGCGTCGAACTACGCTCGCGCGTTTCGGGCGTGATCGAGACGGTGCACTTTCGCGAGGGCGGTCTGGTCCGGCAGGGCGACCTGCTGATCAGCATCGACCAGGCGCCCTATCAGGCCGAATTCGAGCGGGCGCAGGCGCAGGTCCTGGCGGCGCAGGCTCGCGTTGCGCTGGCGTCCGGCGAGCATGAGCGCGGCCAGCAACTCATGGTGAGCCGCAACGTCTCGCAGCGGGAACTCGATACCCGCTACAACGCGCTGCGCGAGGCCCAGGCCAATCTGCGTGCCGCGGAAGCCGCCCAGCAGACCGCGCGCCTCAATCTCGACTACACCCAGATCCGCGCCCCGATCAGCGGGCGCATCGGGCGGCTCGGCGTCACCGTCGGCAACCTCGTCGCTGCCGGTGCCTCAGCCCCGCTGCTGACGACGCTGGTCTCCGTCGACCCGCTTTATGCCAGCTTCGATGCCGACGAGCGCAGCGTGCTCGACGCGCTGGCGAGCCTCTCGGGCAATGAGCGCGCGCTCGACCGGATCCCGGTCCGGCTCGCGACCGCCAACAGCGAGGCGGGGAGCTACACCGGCAAGCTGCATTTCGTCGACAACGGCGTCGATGCCGCCAGCGGCACGGTGCGGGTTCGCGCACTGCTCGACAACCCCGACGGCAAGCTGCTGCCGGGGCAGTTCGTACGCGTCCAGATGGGCCAGGCGCGGGCCGAGCAGGGCCTCGTGGTCAACGAGCGCGCCATCGGCACAGACCAGAACAAGAAGTTCGTGTTCGTCGTCGGAGCCGACAACAAGGCGCTCTGGCGCGAGGTTACGCTTGGAGCGAGCCATGACGGGCTGCGCATCGTCGCCTCCGGCCTGAAGCCGGGCGAGCGCATCGTCGTCAACGGCCTACAGCGCATCCGCCCTGGCGCGGAAGTGGCGCCCGAGCCGGTGCCGATGGCCGAGAAATCCGAGCTGAAGCGCGGACCGGACAAGACCGAACTCGCCCAACGCTGAGCATTCCAACCGTCATTCTCGGGCGAAGCGACGCGCAGACCCGAGAAACTCCGGCAAGAGATGCTCGGGCCAGGCCCGAGCATGACGGCGCTTTCACGAACGACATCCGCTCCAAAGGGGGGCGTGCCATGAACCTGTCCAAATTCTTCATCGACCGGCCGATCTTCGCCGGTGTCCTCTCCGTCCTGATCCTGCTCGCCGGACTGATCTCGCTGCGGATCCTGCCGATCTCTGAATATCCGGAAGTCGTGCCGCCCTCCGTGGTGGTGCGCGCGCAATACCCGGGCGCCAATCCGCGCGTGATCGCCGAGACGGTCGCGACGCCGATTGAGGAGCAGATCAACGGCGTCGAGAACATGCTCTACATGTCGAGCCAGGCGACGACCGACGGCGTGATGACGCTGACGGTGACCTTCAAGCTCGGCACCGATGCCGACAAGGCGCAGCAGCTCGTCCAGAACCGCGTCTCTCAAGCCGAGCCGCGCCTGCCGGAAGAGGTCAGGCGCCTCGGCGTGACCACGATCAAGAGCTCGCCCGACCTGATGCTGGTCGTGCACATCACCTCGCCCAACGACCGCTACGACATGACCTATCTGCGCAATTATGCCGTCCTGAACGTCAAGGACCGGCTGGCGCGCATCGACGGCGTCGGCCAGGTTCAGCTCTTCGGTTCCGGCGATTATTCGCTGCGCGTCTGGCTCGACCCGCAGAAGGTGTCCGAGCACGGCCTGTCGCCGGCCGATGTCGTGCGCGAGATCAGGGCCCAGAACGTCCAGGCCGCCGCGGGCGTCATCGGCGCTTCGCCGAGCGCGGCGGGGCTCGACCTGCAGCTTTCGGTCAACGCGCAGGGTCGTCTGCAGAGCGAGGAGGAGTTCGGCGAGATCATCGTCAAGACCAGCGCCACCGGCGCCGTCACCCGCCTGCGCGACATCGCCCGGCTCGAGCTCGGCGCGGCCGATTATGCGCTGCGCTCCCTGCTCGACAACAAGCCGGCGGTGGCGGTGCCCGTGTTCCAGGCGCCCGGCTCCAACGCGATCACGATCTCGGACCAGATCCGCACGACCATGGCGGAGATCAAGCAGAACATGCCCGAGGGCGTGGACTATGCAATCGTCTACGACACCACCCAGTTCGTGCGCGCCTCGATCAACGCGGTGATCGCGACGCTGCTCGAGGCGATCGCGCTGGTCGTGCTCGTCGTCAACGTCTTCCTGCAGACCTGGCGGGCCTCGATCATCCCGCTCGTGGCCGTGCCGGTCTCGGTCGTCGGCACCTTCGCGGTGATGCTGATGTTCGGCTTCTCGATCAACGCGCTCAGCCTGTTCGGGCTGGTGCTCGCCATCGGCATCGTCGTCGACGACGCGATTGTCGTCGTCGAGAATGTCGAGCGCAATATCGAGCAGGGGCTTGCCCCGCGCGAGGCGACCTACAAGGCGATGCGCGAGGTCTCCGGGCCGATCATCGCGATCGCGCTCGTGCTGGTGGCGGTGTTCGTGCCGCTCGCCTTCATCAGCGGCCTGACCGGCCAGTTCTACCGCCAATTCGCGCTGACCATCGCGATCTCGACGGTTATCTCGGCGATCAACTCGCTGACGCTGTCGCCGGCGCTGGCCGCGCTGTTGCTGCGCTCGCATGATGCACCGAAGGACGCGCTGACACGCGGCATGGACAAGCTGTTCGGCTGGTTCTTCCGCGGCTTCAACCGCTTCTTCCACCGGTCGTCGGAGGCCTATGGCGGCGGGGTGCGCCGCATCCTCTCGCGCAAGGCGCTGATGATGGGCGTCTATCTCGTTCTCGTCGGCCTCACCGCCGTGCTGTTCCGCACCGTGCCGGGCGGCTTCGTGCCCGGCCAGGACAAGCAGTACCTCGTCGGCTTCGCTCAGCTGCCGGACGCCGCCACGCTCGACCGCACCGAGGACGTCATCCGCCAGATGGGCGACATCGCCCTCAAGCATCCCGGCGTCGAGAGCGCGGTCGCCTTCCCGGGCCTGTCGATCAACGGCTTCACCAACTCGTCCAACGCCGGCATCGTCTTCGTGACGCTGAAGCCCTTTGCGGAGCGCAAGGACCCTTCGCTGGATGGCGCGGCCATCGCGATGCAGCTCAACCAGCGCTTCGCCGGCATCAAGGAGGCCTTCATCGCGATGTTCCCGCCGCCGCCCGTCCAGGGGCTCGGCACCATCGGCGGCTTCAAGCTGCAGATCGAGGATCGCGCCGGGCTGGGCTACAAGGCGCTTGACGAGACGACCAAGGCCTTCATGGCGAAGGCCGCGGCTGCGCCGGAACTCACCGGCATGTTCTCGAGCTTCCAGGTCAATGTCCCGCAGCTCTATGCCGATATCGATCGCACCAAGGCGCGCCAGCTCGGCGTCGCGGTCACGGATGTGTTCGACACGCTGCAGATCTATCTCGGCTCGTCCTATGTGAACGACTTCAACAAGTTCGGCCGGACCTACACCGTCCGCGCGCAGGCCGACGCGCCGTTCCGGGCCTATGCCGAGGACATCGGCAAGCTGCGCGTGCGCTCCGCCAGCGGCGAGATGGTGCCGCTCAGCGCCGTGCTGAACGTGCGCAACGACACCGGGCCGGAACGCGCCATGCGCTATAACGGCTTCCTCGCCTCGGACATCAATGCGGGGCCCGCACCGGGCTTCTCCTCGGGGCAGGCGCAGGCGGCGGTCGAGCGCATCGCGGCCGAGACGCTGCCGAAGGGCTTTGCCTTCGAGTGGACCGAGTTGACCTATCAGGAAATCCTGGCCGGCAACTCCGCCATGCTGGTGTTCCCGATCGCGATCCTGCTCGTCTTCCTGGTGCTGGCGGCCCAGTATGAGAGCCTGACGCTGCCGATTGCGATCATCATGATCATCCCGATGGGGCTGCTCGCGGCGATGGCGGGCGTCTGGTATTCGGGCGGGGACAACAACGTCTTCACCCAGATCGGCCTAGTGGTTCTGGTCGGGCTCTCCGCCAAGAACGCGATCCTCATCGTCGAATTCGCGCGCGAGCTCGAATTCGAGGGCAGGACGCCGGTGGAGGCTGCGATCGAGGCGAGCCGCCTGCGCCTGCGGCCGATCCTGATGACCTCGCTCGCCTTCATCATGGGCGTGGTGCCGCTGGTGATCTCGACCGGCGCGGGCGCCGAGATGCGCCAGGCCATGGGCATCGCGGTCTTCGCCGGCATGATCGGCGTCACCGCCTTCGGCATCTTCCTGACGCCGGTGTTCTACGTCCTGATGCGCAAGCTGGCGGGCAACCGGCCGCTGGCCCGGCACGATGTCGAGGTGCCAGTGTTGCAGGCTGCCGAATGAGGTCACAGCAGCATCGGAACGGCGCCGTGCCGTGCCGATGCCGGCGTGGCCATGCGGCCGAGATCTGGGGCGATCAGCGCCCCCGACCTCGACGTCGAGCCAGAAACGGCCGCTCCGTGCGGACTAGCCCAGCGACCTGACGATCAGGCGCCCGAGACGCTCCGAGAACGATTTCGCGTCAGATGGGCGCTCGCCGTCGAGGATGCGGGCTTCGTCGAGGAGGAGATGCGCCAGGTCGTTCTTGAACGCATCGTCCTTCAGCCCGGCGAGACCGACGATGAGGCTGTGCTGCGCATTGACCTCGAGCACGGGCTTGGCCGCGCTGTCGAGCCGCCCGGCAGCCGAGAGCAGTTTTTCGAACTGGCGGTCCGGGCCCGCATCGGCGGCGACGAGGCAGACAGCGCTGTCGGTCAGGCGATCGGAGGCGCGCACATCGGCGACTTCGGCCGCCAATGCCTGTTTCATGCGCTCGATCAGTTCCGCGACCTCCGGGCTGCTCTCGGCTTGCGGCTTCGCGGCGCTGTCGAGAAGCGGGATCAGGCCGAGGTCGGCGGCGCCCTGCGTGACCGATTTGAAGGGCTTGCCCTCATAGTCGGGCGCGTTCGAGACCCAGAAGCTGTCGACGGGATCGCTGAGAAGCAGGACCTCGATGCCCCGCGCGCGAAAGCCTTCGAGCTGCGGCGAGGTGGTGATGCGCGCGGCATCGTCCCCGACGATGTAGTAGATCGCTGTCTGGTTGTCCTTCAGTCCGGCAGTGTAGTCCTTGAGGCTGCGGAGCCCCTCGGTCGCGGCCGTCGTCTTGAACCGCGCCAGGCCCAGCAACTGCTCGCGGCGCTCGAAATCCTCGTACAGGCCTTCCTTCACGACCGGGCCGAAGTTCTCCCAGATCGTGCTGAAGCGCGCAGCATCGCTGTCGGCCAGCTTGGCGAGATCACCGAGGATCCGGTTGGTCACACCCTTCCGAATCGCCGCCAGCAGCGGGCTGTCCTGGATCATCTCGCGCGAGACGTTGAGCGGGAGGTCCGAGGTGTCGACGAGTCCGCGGACGAAACGCAGGTAGCGCGGTAGCAACTCCGCCTCGTCCGTGATGAAGACGCGCTTCACATAGAGCTTGATCCGGCCCTTGCGATCGGCATCGAACAGATCGAAGGGCTTCGAGCCCGGCACGAAGGCGAGCGCGGTGTATTCGTGGCGACCTTCGGCGCGGAAATGGATGGTCGCGGCCGGCTCGTCATATTGCGCGGCCACGCTGCGGTAGAAGTCTGTGTAGTCTTCGGGCGTGATCTCGCTCTTGGGCTTGGTCCAGAGCGCGGCTCCGTCTGCGAGAGGGGTAGCCTCCGCGCCAGGCTTCTCGACCAGCGCGATCGGCACGGGAACATGGCCAGACTGCGCCTTGACGATCCGCTCCAGCGTCCAGCGCTCGGCGTAGGTCTTGGCGTCTTCGAGGAGGGCGAGCGTGACCCGGGTGCCGCGCGCGGGGGCCTCGTCGAGAGCCGCTGGCGCGACAGAGAATTCGCCCTTGCCGTCGGATGTCCAGCGCCAGGCCTCATTGCTGCCGGCCCGCCGGCTGACGACATTGACCTCGCCTGCCACCATGAAGGCCGAATAGAAGCCGACGCCGAACTGGCCGATGAGCTGGGCGCCGTCCTTGCCCTTGGCGGCCTCGACCTGCTCCATGAAGACCCGTGTGCCCGAGCGCGCGATCGTGCCGAGAGCCTCGATCATCTCGTCGCGGCTCATGCCGATGCCATTGTCGCTGATCGAAAGCAGGCCTGCCTCGGGATCGGCGGCGATGGTGATCGCGAGCTTTCCATCATCCCCGATCAGCGCCGGCGCGGCGATCGCCTCATAGCGCAGCTTCTCGCAGGCATCGGCAGCGTTCGAGATCAGCTCGCGCAGGAAGACCTCACGATCCGAATAGACCGAGTGCACCATCAGGTGCAGCAGGCGCGAGACATCGGCTTCGAAACTGCGGTTCTCTGTAGTCGCGGTGGTCATATGCTGGCCCTCAGCTATCACGAGTGACGCCGCCGATTTGCCCTCATCAGCCGGTGTTTTCAAGAGCGGAGCAGCGGCGCGCATGTCGCGGCACCGACAGAGCGCGTAGAGGATGGCGAAAAGCGTTCCCGGCTCCAACCGATTGACCCGCGCATGACAACGGGATCACAGTTTCGGACCACTCCATGGCGAGCTCGGAGGGCGCGATGCAGCCTGAGGCGCACTATGCGAAGAGCGGTGAGGTCCGGATCGCCTATCAGGTCCTCGGAACCGGGCCGCTCGATCTCGTCTTCGTTCCAGGCTTCATCTCCAACCTCGATCACTACTGGTCCGAGCCGATCCTGACGCATTTCCTGACGCGCCTTGCCAGCTTCAGCCGCCTGATCCTGTTCGACAAGCGCGGCACCGGCCTATCGGACCGGATCGGCGACCTCCCCACGCTCAGGAGAGGATGGATGACGTGCGCGCCGTGATGGACGCAGCAGGCAGCGCGCGCGCCGCGGTCTTCGGCGTATCGGAGGGGGGCGCGATGAGCCTGCTCTTCGCGGCGACCTATCCCGAGCGCTGCGCGGCCCTGGCTCTCTACGGGACTTACGCGCACTTCTTCTCCTATGTGCTGGCGCCGGAGCGGTTCGAGGCCTTCGTTGCGGGGATCGATGCGCGTTGGGGCTCGGGCGCCAGTCTCTCCGCATTCGCGCCGAGCAAGGTCGGCGACGAGCGCTTCACGGCCTGGTGGGCCCGGTTCGAACGCCTCGGCGCAAGTCCATCGGCGGTGATCTCGCTGATGCGGATGAACACCGAGATCGATGTACGGCACGTCCTGCCCAGTATCCGGACCCCGACGCTGGTCCTCCATCGCGTCGGCGACACCCGCGTGAACGTCGAAGGCGGGCGCAATATCGCGCGCGGCATCGAGGGCGCGCGCTATGTCGAGCTCGCCGGCCATGACCACGTGCTGTGGGCCGGCGATGTCGATGTCGCCGCCGATACGATCGAAGAGTTCCTCACGGGATCGCCGTCCCATGTCGAGCATGACCGCGTCCTGACCATGGTCCTGTTCACCGACATCGTCGACTCCACCCGGCGCCTGGCCGAGTTGGGCGACCATGTCTGGAAGGGGCTGATCGAACGCCACGACCACATCACTCGCCTGGAGATCGACCGCTATCGCAGCCGGGAGGTGAAATCGCTGGGCGACGGTTTCGTCATGATATTCGACGGGCCCGCCCGTGCGGTTCGCTGCGCCGGAGCGATCGCGGACGCCGTCAGGTCGCTGGGGCTCGAACTGCGCAGCGGCCTGCATACCGGAGAGGTCGAGATCAAGGGCGAGGACATCACCGGCATCGCGGTGAACACGGCCGCCCGCGTATCCTCGATGGCGGGACCCGGAGAGGTGCTGGTCTCGAGTACCGTGCGCGACCTCGTCGCCGGCTCCGGAATCCGTTTCGTCGAGCTGGGCCCTTGCACGCTGAAGGGGCTGGAGGACGAGGTCAGGCTGTTTCGCGTCGCCTGACGACGTCTCCCCCCGCCGCCTACTGGATCGAGACGGGGATGCGGATCAGATCGCGATCCCAGGTCACCTTGCAGTTCTTGAGCTGGTAACGCGTCAGGTAAAGGAAGGCGTCGCTGCCGACATCCTCGAAGGACAGCGTCCGGGCCTTGGGGTCGATCAACGCCGGATAGAACGTCGCCTCCGGCTCCGAGCAGCTCTTGTCCCAGAGCAGTTGCGTCTCGTGGACCAGGCTCGGTTCGCTCCAGTCGATGAGATTGCGTGAGGTCGACGTGAAGATGCCCTCGACGATACGCCCGCCCTTGTCGCGGCGCTTGTCGCCAAAGACGGAGATGACAACGCCCTGGTCGTCCCCGGTCTGCCTGTGTGTCGCGATGCTCCCGATCATGCGGCCCATGACGCCAGGCGCGACGGGCGCGCAGACATGGGCGTTTTCCTCGCCCGGCGTGCTGCGGAACGGGTCGATGAAGGTCGCGGCGAAATCGGTGCCGTTCCAGGCGCGCCAGGAGGCGGGGTCGTCGAGCGTCCTGGTACGGATGAGGCAATTGCCGCGCTTCTGCGCGCGATAACCGTCGGCGAAGATGAAGGCGTAGTAGTAGCCGTCGCGCGCGATGATGTTGGTCGGGTTGGAGTAGCCGACGCGGGCCTCGCGGTCGGTGGGGAAGGAATAGGGCAGGGTGGCGACCATGGGTTGGGCAGGGGCGCTCGATGATGCCGCCACGGCCTTCGTCCGTTCGGGAGCGAAGCTGCGGCCCCCGTCATGGGAGACGAGCCCGGTCACGGTGTTGAGGAGGCAGGCGCTGTAGGTGCCGGCCGCGCATTGCCCCGGCGTCCGCTCGCCGCGAAGTTCGGTATGGGCCAGCGCATAGACCGTGCGGCCGTCGATCGTATAGACGCCGCTGATCCAGCTCAGATCATCGAAATCCGCCAGTCGGGGCGAGCGCTTGGCCTCGTAGATGATCTTGCAGTCCGGCCGCAGCGTGTCGAGGCTCTGCCCCACCAGCGCGCGGTTGTCGTTGTGGCTGATGACGAGGCGGACCTCGCCATCGGCATTGCGAAAGGCCCGTGCCGGTGCGTCGGGCACATGCGACTTGGCGCAGGCGTCCCGCGACCAGTCGAACACGGTCTCCGCCGGGCCGGTGACTGCGAGGGACACTGTGTCCCCCGCAATGACCGGCCCGGCGAGCAGGAGGCTTGCGAGCGCGAGCCCCCCCGCGAGAAGCCCGGCCGCCTGGTTGCGGGGCGTCGCCATCACGCCACCTTGCGCACGGGCTGGTCGGGCCGCGCCATGACGTCGACCATCTTGGTGTCCGCGCCGTTCTCGACGAGGAACTGCCGCATCTCGCGGTAGGTGTGGTGGTAGGCGCGGTTGAACTTGTCGAACAGCGACTGGTCCCAGTAATCCTCCAGCTTGAAGTCCTTGCCCGAGAAGACATCGAAGCTCGGGATCTGGAAGGTCTCGGCGAATTCGACCGTCCGACTGTCATAGGTGAAGTAGATCGACGGCGTTCCGTTCGACAGCGCCATCAGGTTGCCATGCAGCCGGTAGCCCAGGACGATGTCCTTCTGCTGCACCAGCGCCTCATAGTCGGCGACCACATCCGAATAGAACAGGCGCTCGCGGTGCAGCTTCTCGATGGTCTCGTCCATGTACCATTCGGAGACCCATTTGTTCGCGCGCAGCGCCGCGAAGGCTTCCTCCTTCTGCTCGGGGGTACCGAACACCATCTTCTTCTCCTCGACTTCGCCCTGGGCCATCAGCACGACGTCGAAGCGGGCCGCGAGGTCCTTCACCAGGTCGCGGTGGAAGGTCAGGTAGCGCTTGATGTCCTGAGCATAGGCGGGCGAGACCTCGCGGCGCATCGTGATGCCCGCCGACTTGACCCGCTCCAGCGGCGGCAGCTTGATCTGCAGGTTCGGGTCATTGCGGCGGAAGGCGGTGGGGCAGCCGACGATGCGCACATTGCGGATGCCGATGTCCCACAGAACCTGCGCTGAATAGGCGCCGCGAACGCCGATCGAGGCGGTGGAATCCGCCATCATGCGCAGCACGAGCTTGGTCTCCTCGGAGAGCTCGATCTTGCCCTTGACGGGCGCCTGGGCGCCGATGCCCCAGGCGATGACCGGGATCTTCAGCCGCTTCAGGACTTCCGCCGACTGGCTCCAGCGCATGTCCTTGTGCACGTAGTTGGAGCCGCGCAGGAAGACATAGTCGTACTCCTCGTTGATCTGGTCGATCTTGCTGAGATCGGGATTGGCGATCGCGAGGACGTCGAGCTTGTCGTAGTTCAGCAGCTTCAACGAGGAGTCGAAGACGAAGGCGTCGCCGATGTTGTGGTAGTGGTTGATATGCGCCTGGATATCTTTGTGGCGATACCAGCGGACATTGTCGTGGTCGTAGACTTCCCCTGACGGGATCATGACGAGGACGCGTGACATTTACAGATCTCCTGTGTCTATCGGTGTCTCAGGCAGTGCAGGCAGCGATGTCGGGGGCAGCCGTCTCGGCCTGCCGCCCGGAGGCGATTGCGCTGTAGAGGTCGAGGTGGCGCCGGGCGCATTCCTCGTAGTCGATCGGCCGCGTGATGCCGTCCCGCAGGCGACCCCAGAGGGCCGGGTCTGACAGGGCTTCGGTCATGCGGTCGACGAGATCCTCCGAGGAGCCGACGCGGAAATGCATGCCGTCGACGCCGTCGGTGATCTTCTCGGCCATGCCGCCGATGTTGCTGCAGATCATCGGGCGGCCGTGGAAGAAGGATTCCTGGATGACGATCGGCGAGTTTTCCCACCAGATCGACGGGATGATCGTCCAGTCGACCGAGCTCATCAGCCGCGGCATCTCATGGTTCTGGTAGGCGCCGTAGAAGCGCACGCGCGGGCCGGCCTTCTCCAGCAGGGCCTCGATCTTCTTCTGGAAGGGCAGCGGCTGGCGCTCCAGGTTGCCGCCGAAGATCATCAGCTGGGCATCGTCGCCCCAGACGGCCTCGGGAACGCGCGCGACAGCGTCGAGCAGCACGTCGACGCCCTTGAAGGCGGTGATCTGGCCGAAATAGGCGAAGCGCGCGCGACGCCCCTTCGCCGGCAATGGTCGCGGCGCCACGGGCTCGGCGATGTGCAGGCCGTTCTCGATCACCGAGAAGCGCTCGCGGTCGAGGCCCCAGTCGACATAGCGGTCGACGAGGAACTGGCTCGGCGAGACGAAATGGTCGGCGACCTCGAGCAGGCCGCGGACGAACTGCTCGCGCAGCAGGAAGCGGGCAGGGGAGAGCTCGGGGAAGCAGGCGTTGCAATCGGCCGGCGACGAGCGCGTGCAGAGCTTGCCGGAGGTCTTCACCATCTGGCCGTGGTGGTGGCAGATCGACAGGAATTCGTGGAACGTCACGACGATCAGCGTCTCGGGCAGGGCCCGGCGCACGGCGTAGAGGCATTCCAGTCCCAGCCCGATGAAGTGGTGGAAGTGCACGACATCGGGCTTCAGCTCCCTGACCACGCGCAGGAAATCCCGCTCCACCTCGTCGGTGTTGTGGTTCGACAGCAGGAAATGGTCGTAATCGTCCGCGTGATAGAGGATCTCGCCGTCCTTCTGGCGAAGGCTGAGCAGCGCGGTCGAGCCGTGGCGCACGACAGGGTGCCCGACCCGCGCCAGGAAGCGCGAATTCGCGCCGGCGATCCGGTTCAGGCCCTTGTGCAGGTTGTAGGAGGCGACCTCGGCGCCGCCGAGCGAGAAGCTCGGATGGCCATGCGAGACGACGAGAACGCGCTTGGATGTGTCCGGCATATCAGCTCCGCATGTTTCCGACGAGCAGCGACCAGCGACGGTCGAAGCTCCACCGGTCGATCCGCTGCGACAGGCGGTTCCAGGGTGTGGAGGCGGGATCGACGCTGTCCTCGGCGGCGATCATCTCGACATCCGGCAGCCAGTAGGACCGCGTGCCGGCGAGCTTCAGCTTGAGGCAGAGGTCGCGCCCCTTGTCCGGCGCCCGCAGATAGGAGCGGCTGAACCCGCCGGTCGTTTCCAGCGCCGAGCGCGAGACGATGCAGCAGGAGGTCGAGCCCGTGATGACCTCGGTCGGCTCAGCGCCCCGGATGACGTCGCGCGGGTATCCGGCATAGCGGTCGACGAGCCGGCGGTGGCCGCCCTCGCCTTCGAGCCAGGTGCCCGCAAAGCAGATCGAATCGTCCTCGAAGACGATGGTCGGCGAGACCAGGGCCTTGCCGCCGCGGGCGCGATAGGCGCGCTCCAGCAGCGAGACCCAGCCGGCCTGCTTCGGAAAGACTCCCGAGGCGAGCAGGACGAGCGTCTCGGCCTTGGTTGCTGAGGCGGCAGCCTCGAAGGCGTCGCAGGCGTCGGCGACCTGCTCGGATGCGATCAACCGGACGCCGAGGCCGTAGAACTGCGCCAGGCGCTGGACCTCTCCGGCGAGTTTCCCGAGGGCCTCGATCGGCGCCGAGACGATGATGGGAAGGGTGCGCGTCGAGGCATCGAGGGCCAGGAGCGAGAGAATGGCCGAGGTCTCTTCGACATCGATGCCGGTGCCGACGACGAGGGCAAGCGGTGCGGCGGTCTCGTCATAGCCGAAATCGCGTGTCTCGACGATGCGAGGGGCGGGGACGTCCACCGCCTGCATCATCGGCCCGATATGACGCTCGATCGCCATCGCAGCCGTCACCGTGCGCGGATCCAGCGCCGATATCAGCCGCTCAAGCGCCCGCCGTGAGAGCACGCGCGTCGGCTTCAGCGGATAGAAGGCACTGCCCTCCTCGCCGAAGGACAATTCGAAGTAGACGGGCGTGTCGTCCCCCGCCGCAAGCCCCGGCGCGAACACGAGAAAGCCGTGGTCATGGCGGAACGGGTCGACGCGCCCGCCAAAGCTCGGGTCGTCGAGGAACGCGTTCGTCACGTCCGGACGCGGCATCCGGGCCCAGTCCTCGCTCGCGGGATGCAGGTCGGGGCCGGCCCGCAGCGACACGCTTTCGACGAGCCGGTCGACATCCAGCATCCAGCCGCCGACGAGTATGCCGCCGGGCACCGCCGCCACCATGTCGATGCCCATGCGGACCGGCTTGCCCAGGCTGGACACCGTGTCGCGACCGTCGAAACGGTCGCCCGCCGCGCGCAGGACCTTGATCGTGTCGGGCGCGCCGCTCACCCGCGAGACGACGTCGCGGATATGGGCGGGCACGTCGGTGGGCGCCAAGGCGACGCGCTTCTCGTAGATCTCGATCGCCCGCCAGCCATCGGTGTGGCGAAAGAACAGCCTCTGGATCGCCTGCGGATCGATCGAGGCATCGCTGATCCGCAGGATGCCGGCAAAGCCGGTGCCGCGCCCGGCCAGGTCCTGTCGCTCGACGAGGCCCGCGGTGAAGCTCGCGAAATGCACGCCCTCATGGACCACGATGAAAGGTGTCGTGTCCGCGACCAGCTCAGTCGCCCAGCCCTGCAGAAACAGCTCGCCGCTGTCGAGCGCGCCCAGAACCTCGACGAAGCCGTCATTACGCGCAGCCGACTGGATCATGCCGGCGATCGCCGGCAGGTGCCGGCCGGCCCGCTTGCCCGCCATGATCGCCTGCGTCACGCCTTCGGCCACATCGGGGAAGAGCACGCCGGCGTCCTGCGAGACGATCTGCATCAGTCCGGCCGGGGTCATGGCCCGGCGGTCGAGCGTGAAGCGCAGCGGATGGCCGTCCAGCCGCATCACGAAGGAGCGCAGGCGCAAGGTTCCGCGCACCGCGACGGGGACGATCGCGACGAAGCCGTAGGCGGCGGAGGGCGGGGCTCCCGTGCGCGGCCAGGATGCCATCCGGGCCGGCATCGCCATCGAGGGGTCGCCATTGAGCAGCAGCTGGATCTGCGACGGCACGGCGGGAGCGGTCCCCGCGATCAGGACGAGATCGCTGCCGAGCGGAGCAGCCAGCGCAGTCTCGCCGTCCACCGGGAACGTCGGGGGCGCAGTCCGCATACCCTTCCCCTGCCGGGGCGGCGGCGTTGCGGCATTGAAGGCCGGGCGTACGATGTTCTGGGCGTCCATGATGTCCACCCTCATGACCGCAGCAGCATGACGATGCTGGCGAGCGCGCTCGCCGCAGCGACGCTGCAAAGCATGATCAGGAGGCCGATCGCACGCCGCATCGGCCGGTCCGCCGCATTGGCGAGTTCCGTCACCCGCTCGTCGAAGCCGGCAAGCGTCCGGTCGAAGCGCATCAGGAACACCTCCATGTCCGCGACGCGCCGGGTAAGGTCTTCCTGGCTCGTCCGCACGGTCTCCAGCGCAGTCTCGATGCCGTTCTCGCTGGAGACGATCTCCTTGACCTTTGCCGCCGTCACCTCGATCGCCTCGGAGGCCTCGCGCTGGATGATCTGCGAGCGACGCTGGGCGATGATGAGAACCTCGAGCTGCTCCAGCACGCGCCCGATCGGCGCGCTGATCGCGGCCTCAGCCGCGCGCTCGTCCTGGCTTGGGACGCGAAGGGGAACCTCTTCCCCGGTCGACTGCGAGACAGCGATGATGGACAGGTTCTGGGCCTGCCCCGCGAGCTCGGCCGGAATATCGACCTCGAAGGCATAGGCGCCGTCGCCGATGCCGTTGCGGCGCAGGTCGATCCTGGGCCGGTCGGCCTGGCCCGACGAGATCATCCGCCCGTTCAGGAGCACGCGGACGATCAGCCGGTCCTTCGGCCGGGCCTTGTCCCAGACCCAGCCATAGACACGCTGGGATTCGATGGCGTCCATGCGCCCCTGGATCAGTGAGTTCACCGGCGCCGTCGGCACCTTCAAAGGTGTCGCGCTCATGCTGCCCTCCTTCTGGGATGGTCGTCGGACGCCCGCGAAAGCCCCCCGTAGAAAGCCAGATGCCGCTCGGCGACGAGGCGGATGTCGTCGGGCGCGGCAATGCCGTCGACAAGCGTCTGCCAGAGGCCGGGCGTGCGGGCCGCGTGGCTCATCGTGCGGGCGAGTTCGCCGGGGCCGTCGCTGGAAACGAGCAGCCCGTCGACGCCGTGGCGTACGGATTCGGCCATGCCGCCGATGCCGCGCGCGATCACCGGGCGGTGATGGATGAACGCCTCCTGGATCACCAGAGGCGCGTTCTCCCACCAGATCGATGGCACCACGACCCAGTCGACGGCCGCCATCAGGGACGACACGTCGCCGCGCCCATAGGGACCCAGCGGGACGACGCTCGCGCCGGCACCGCCGACGAGATCGTCCAGCCTGGAGACGAAGCTTTCCTTCTGGAACGGCGCCGCACCATGCAGGCGCATCTCGAAGCCCGGCAGCGGTTCCGCGGCAAGCTGGGTTGCGGCCTGCAGCAGGATGTCGACCCCCTTCCAGGGGTTGAAATTGCCGAAATAGCCGAAGACGGTGCGTTGCCCGTCCGGCGCCGCGCGATGAGGGGCGGGCTCGACGGGCGGGCGACCATTGGCCATGACGGAGATCGCCTCGGCCGGCAGACCCCAGGCCACGAACCGATCCTTCAGGAAGCGGCTGGGCGCGATGAACGCGTCGACATGCGAGAACATCGTCTTGATGAAGTGCTCGCGCAGGAGGAAGCGGTCCGCCCCGATATCTGGAAAGCAGCCATGGCAGCGGCTGGGCGTCGCGCGGTCGCAGCGGCCCTTGCCGTCGGTGCGCATCATCAGCCCGTCATGGGCACAGATCGCGTAGTAGTCGTGCAGGGTGACGACGATGCGCGCGCGGGGCAGGATGCGCCGCACCAGTGGGATGAACTCGGCTCCGATGAGGAGCATGTGGTGGATGTGCACGACATCGGGGCGGAAATCCTCGAGCAGCGCCGCAAGCCCCGGCATCACGCCATAGGTGTCGATCTGGCTCAGGTTGAAGGTGTCGAAATGGCCGGCCCAGAGCACGACCTCGTCGGGCGCATCGGACACGGACTGGAAGTTGGTGCCCGGCCGTTGCTCGCGGTGGACGCGGTTCGTCGCGGCCAGGAACAGCGCCTCGACGTCGGGACGGCGGCGATACTCGCTGAACAGATCATGCGCGAATATCTCCGTCCCGCCGGGGTGCAGGTCGGGATGGTTGTGCGCGACGACAAGGACGCGTTGGGTCATGCGTCCCTCCGCGGTTTGCTGGCGACGATGAGGTCCTGGTAGTGGTCGGCCTGAAGGCCGCGCCAATGGCCATGGCCGACACGCTCGATCCTCAGCCCGGCCGCCTGGATCGTGCCCTCCAGCAGGCCCTCGTTGAAGCCGATCGCGGCAAGCGGCGCCGCGGGATCGGCGATCCAGGATCCCGGCTCCGACCCGCGCAGGAACGGGATGCGCGAGCCTTTGCGCCCGACATCGCCCTCGCGGATGATGAAGGCCGTCATGAACAGCCGCCCGCCGGGAGCGAGAAGGCGGTAGACCTCGTCGGCATAGGCCTTGATCTCGGCCAGGGTGAGATGGGTCGCAACCGAGACCATCGCCGCGAAATCGAAGCTGTCGTTCGAGAACGGCAGAATCACGTCGGTGCCGCGCAGCTGGCCTTCGGGATTGTAGAGCGGATGGGCGACATCGAGCCGGCAGAAGCGGAAGTTCGGATAGACCGGCGTCACGGTGCGCGTGCACCAGGAGATGCCCTGGAGCACGGGGTCGACGCCGTCATAGGTCGCGCCCGCCTCGAGGAACTGAGTCAGCGGGATCGCCATGCGGCCGATTCCGCAGCCGATGTCGATCACCCGGTCAGCCGCCGAAAGACCGCCCAGGCGCACGAAATGTCCGAGGAACTCGGCGCCGATGGCGCGAAAGTCGCCGTCGCCCACGAACACGCTCTCCTGCGGCGGCATCGGCAGGAAGGCGTTGCGCGTCAGGGCACCCTGGAGCCAGGCGAGCTTCGCGTCGTCGTGATCCCTCGCGAGGTTCAGGTCGTGCGGGGGGACTTTGAGGGGAACGAGTGCGTTCACGATGCGGCTCTCCAGGCGTGTCGGGGCAGTGCCGGTTCGGCTTCGGGCGGCTCGGGCTGGCCAGCCCCGGCTTCCGTCGATCTGTGGCGGCGCTGGAGCGCACGCGAAAAGGCTGCGAGATCGGGGCCCCAGCGCTCGGCATGGGTCGCGCAATTATATTGCCAGGCGATGCCGCGCATGTAGTCGGGACTGTGCGAGATCGACCTGCGCTCGAGGTGATAGAGCTCGACCTCGGGCACATAGGCTATCCGGGCGTTCTCGCGCCCGGCCTTGAGGCACAGGTCGCTGTCCTCGTAATCACCGATCACATAGTCCTCGGTGAAGCCGCCGATCCTGTCGAACAGGTCCCGGAGGATGACGAGGCAGGCGCCTGTGACGGCGGGGACCAATCGATCCTCGTTGGCAGCGGGATAGTGCCGCGGCATGCCCTTGTGGAAATGATGGTTCAGCCAGCGACCCTTGAGGTCGCGGGCGAAGTACATGCCCGCATGCTGGATCGAACCGTCCTCAAACAGGAGCTTGGGGCCGGCAATCCCGACCTTGCGCCGGCGGTCGAGCCGCGCGGCCAATGTCTCCAGCCAGCCGGGACCGACCGGGATGACGTCCGAATTGACCAATGCGAGGATCGGCGCGCGCGCCACGGCGGCGCCTTCGTTGTTGGCGCGGGCATAGCCTCCGTTGCGCTCCATGACGACGAGCGTCATCGGCAGGGCGTGGACCAGATGCAGGCCGCGCAGGAGATGCTCGAGATCCCCCGCCTGCTCGGGTGAGTCGAGCACGTAGATCAGTTCGGCATGGGCACGAAACCACGGATCGGCCGCGAAGGCGGCGATCTGGAAACGCAGGAAATCCAGCACCCTGTAGAGCGGGACGATGACGCTGACGCGCGGCTTCGCTGGGGCGTCGCCGATCGCGATGTGCCGTGGCGCGCCGATTTCCGCGATGACCTGCCGGTGCAGCGAGCCGATGACGGGCGAGAGCACCTGCGCCAGCAATTCCTCGCTGACATGCTGGGGCGGCACCGAGCGCAGGGCGACGGCGCGGGCTTCGGCCGCATCGACGGGCCGCGGGCCCGGGACGAGCGCGTGGAACCCGCCGGACTTCAGCCGCAGGCGAAAACGCGGCTGCAGCACGGGGCCGGCAAAGGCCGGTGCAAGGACGGCAAAGCCGGTGGCCCGCAGGCGCGGCGCATCGGTGCCGGCATCGACGTCGACGGGGAAGAGATGCAGGGAGGGCGTCAGGTCGACCGCGCCGCCATCGGGCGTCAGCGCCTCGAGCCCGGACACGATGCCGGCGGGGTCCCTGTACCAGCCCGTAGCGAGGGTGCCGGCCGGCGTCGCCAGCGCCTGGACGATCTCTGCCGATGGCGTGGCGAAGCCGCCGGTCAGCCGGCGTGGCTGAAGCGGCACGCCAAGCTGAACCTCGAGCGCCGCCGAGAGCCCGGCATGCGAGCGCAATGAGAGTTCGCTGACCAGATATTCCCGCAAGCCCGGCATGTCCGCGCCCTTGTCGCGCAGCCATTTGACGAGGCCCGGCAGGCGCGCCGCCAACGGCGCGAGCTTTCGCGTGACGATGCCGTGCGGGCCGGTCGCCACGAGCAGCGCTCCGGGCGTCTCCAGCACGTGCTTGTCGATGAGCAGATGGCAGAGACCTTCCGCGCCTGTCGGGCGCGGCACGGCTCCCGGCAGGCGCACCAGCCCGCTGCGCGAGACCACATGGACGGCCGAGATGGCGGCGGCGTCGGGGAAGGGCTGCGTCCTGACCACGAAGAGGTCGGACGAGGCCCGGGCGGCGGGACGCGCGACGCCGCTCGGGGCTGCGACCTCCGCGAGGATCGCATGGAGCGCCGCCAGTAAGGATCGATTGCGCTGGAGGCGAAAGAGAGAGGACCACAGATTGGTCAGCGTCTGGACGAGGGCGATCTGTGCGGCAGGCTCGAGGCCGGCGGTGATGATCGCGGGGTCGAGCGGCGCGACAGCGTCCTCGGCGGCGATGGCAAGGTCGATCGCCGTGCCCTGGCCAGCGGTGCCGAGGGTCAGATTCAGGGTCGTGCCGGCGGGGCGGCGCAGGGCCCAGAGCAGTCGCATGCCGCCGTCGCCGAGCTTCAGGCGCAGCGAGGCCGTGGGCGCGATCCGGACGCCGCCGGCAGCCGAGAGCGGAATGACCGCATCGACATAGTCCGGCAGGTCCCAGGCCAGGATCACGACGTCCGCGCCGATGCGAAAGACGTGCGGAAGAGCCTGGGTTTCCGTCGCGGGCCGGACTGCGCTTCGCGTCACCATTTCGGGCATGGGTTTCCGTTGTCGAGCAAGGATCGGGGGTGGGGTGGCGCCGCGGCAACGGATGGCCGCGGCGCCGGTCTCGTCAGTTGATCGAGAAGTAGTCGTTCGGGTTTTCGTTGACGTCGTCGGCGTTGACGTTCGTCAATGTAATCGTGTCGCCATGACCGAGGTCGATGACAGTATTGTCGCCGACCTGCTGGACGCGATCGACAAGATCTTCTGCCGACTGAATATCGGTGCCGTTGATCCCCTTGGAGATCTGCAGAAGGTCTTCGCCGGCCTTGAAGTCCAGCACGACGTCGTTGCCGCCGCCGCCGGAGAACACGAAGACGTCCTTGCCGGCGCCGCCGGACAGGATGTCGTCGCCCGCGCCACCGGAGATGTAGTCGTCGCCGGCGCCGCCGCGGATGATGTCGTCGCCCGCGCCGCCCTGCAGCACGTCGTTGCCGGCGCCACCGTCGAGGATGTCGTCCCCGGCGCCGCCCTGGAGCACGTCGATGCCGGCCCCGCCGAGGAGCACGTCATTGCCTGCGCCGCCGATGAGCACGTCATTGCCGTCGTCGCCGCTCAGCAGGTCATCGCCGTCGCCGCCCATCAGAACGTCGTTGCCCTCGTCGCCGAACAGGGCATCGGCCCCATCGTCGCCGAACAGCACGTCGCTGCCCTCGCCGCCGAAGATCCGGTCATCGCCTTCATCGCCGAACAGGGCATCGCTGCCGCCATTTCCGAAGATCAGGTCAGCGCCGCCGCCGCCGAAGATCGCATCGGCATGGTCGGTGCCAGACAACGTGTCGCTATACGCGCCACCTTCAAGAGTCGCCATGGATACCTCCTTTTGAAACTGATCAGGGAGCGCAGCGGGCCTGCCGCTTCACTCCATCGCTGTGTGCGCTGCACAACAGTAAACCAAATCTGCATTAAGCTGATTGGATACGCAACCTCTAAACAGAAAGACTTTCGAATGTGACGAACGTGCGTCCATTTAAAGAAATTGATCTTAAAAACAAGATAGAGATACTAGAGGTATAGAACACCTAAACTCGTGCTGCATTGCCGCAAAATTCGAACTAATCCGCACAAGAAAATGCCCCGGCAGCGGGCCGGGGCATCTGGATGTAACGGTAATGCGTAGGCCAAGGCGTTGCTATTCCTCGCGGAACGCCCGGTTGAAGCTCTCGGTAATCGGCGAGAGGATGTAGTCGATGGCGCGTCGGGGCTTGTTGATGATGAGCGCCTCGGCCGGCATGCCGGGATAGAGGCGCACCTCGGGGTGCGCCGCCAGGCTCTGTGGCAGGATCTCGGCGCGTGCCACGAAGAAGGCCGTATTCGTGGCGGCGTCCTCCTGCTGATCTGCCGAAAGATAGGTCAGCTTGCCGTCGAGAGGCGCCACGCTGCGGTTGTTGTAGGCCGTCAGCCGGATCTGGACTGGCGCATCGACGCGCACCGAATCGATGTCGCGCAACCCGACCTTGACCTCCACGACCAGCGGCTCGTTCTCCGGCACGATGTCGAGGATAGGCTGTCCCGGAGAGATGACGCCGCCGGGCGTGCGGGTCCGGATATTCGTCACGATGCCGTCCTGCGGCGAGACGACATCGACGCGTCGCAGCACATCCTCGGAGGCGGTCAGCCGTTCCATCGTGTCGGCTAGCTCCAGCTGGGCCTGCTGCAGATCGGCCGCGACCTGCTGCTGGAAGTCGCTTTCGACCGCCAGGATCTCCAGCTCGGCGGTCGATTTCGCCTGCTCCGCCTTGGCCTTGCGCGAGACCAGCTCGGCACGGCGGCCGATCAGCTCGCTTTCGCGCGTCTGCAGCTCGCTCACCTTGGGCCGCGCCGCATAGCCCTTCTCATAAAGCGACGAGACGGCCTTGAGCTCGCGATCCAGCAGCTCGGCCTGGCGGTCATTGGCGTCCGACTGGGCGAGGGCGGCCTGGCGCTCGGCCTCCTGTTGCTCGATCGTCCGGCGCTGGATGTCGACCTTGCGCTGATACATTTCCCTGCGCGACTGGAAGACGTTGCGCTCCGCGCGCATCACCTCTGCAGCGATCAGGCTCTTGGATTCGCGCACATAGGGCGGGAATGTCAGGCTGGCCTCCTGGCCCTGCTCGGCGCGCAGGCGCACCAGCCGCGCCTCCAGGCCGGTCCGCCGGGCGCGCAGCTGCGCCAGTTCGGCCTTGGCGCGTGTGTCCTCCATCCGCACCACCGGCTGGCCGGCCTTCACCGCCTCGCCTTCCTGCGCCAGCAGCGTCTTGAGGATGCCGCCTTCGAGATGGCTCACCGTCTTGCGCCGGGAATCGACCACGACGGTGCCGGAGGCGACCGCTGCGCTGGAAAGCTGGGCGGAGAACGCCCAGCCGCCGAATCCGCCAAGTCCGATCGCGATCGCAGCGAGGCCGGCGATGACCGGCGTGCGCAGGCTCGGCGCGCGCGGCTCGTCGCTGTCCTGGTCCCAGCTGGGCGCGGGGAAATCGGCGGCCGCCTGCGCCAGTGGCGCATTGTCCCGGCGAAGCTTGAGGTCGCGCGTCATGCCGGTGCTCCCTGGGCCGCGAGCGCCGTGCGGGGTTCCTTGGCCGGCACCGTGCGGCCGTCGACGGTATCGACGACGTCGCCGCGCGGGCCGAATTGAGTGATCCGCCCGTCCTGCAGCACCAGGATCTTGTCGGCGATCTGCATGATCGAGGGGCGATGGGCGATCAGGATGACGATGGCGCCGTCGGCTCGCATGGCGTTGACGGCGCGCACCAGGGCGCGCTCGCCCTCGGCGTCGAGATTCGAGTTGGGCTCGTCCAGGACGATGAAGCGGGGCTTGCCGTAGACGGCCCGCGCCAAAGCGATGCGCTGGCGCTGCCCGCCCGAGAGGAGGTAGCCGCTGTCTCCCAGCTGCGTATCGTAGCCGAGCGGCAGGCGCCCGATCAGTTCGTGGACATCGGCGAGCCGCGCGGCATCCAGAACGTGCCGCGGATTGTCCTTGCGCATGCGGGCGATGTTCTCGCGCAGGCTGCCGTCGAGCAGGGAAACGCTCTGGGGCATGTAGCCGACCATGTCGCCGAACGAGCCGCGCTCCCACAGGTAGACATTGTGGCCGTCGAGATAGACCCCGCCGGTCGTCGGCCGCACCACGCCGACCAGAATGCGCGCCAGCGTCGATTTGCCCGAGGCGGAGGGGCCGATGATGCCAAGGACCTCGCCGGGCGACAGCGAAAAGGACACGCCTTTCAGGATAGGCACGTCCGAGCCGGGCGGCGCGTAGACGACGCGGTCGACCGTGAGTTCGCCTTCGGTGCGCGGGGTCGGGGCGACCTCGCGTTCGGGCGTCTGGTTCTGGAGCAGGTCCTGGATTCGGCGCCAGGCGGCGATGGCGAAGACCCATTGCCGCCAGCCATCCACCATGGAATCGAAGGGCAGCAGGAGCCGGCCCATGATGATGCTGGAGGCCACCATCGATCCCGGGGAGACCTCCTGGCGAATCACCAGGATCGCGCCGACCGAGAGCACGGCGATCTGCATGGCATAGCGCAGCGTGCGCGCGACCGAGGCCACGGCGCGGCCCCGTCTGGTGCCGATGTCGAGCATGTCCTGCGCGCGGGTCTGTCCGCCGCGCCAGCGCCGTGCCAGCGCCGGCAGCATGCCCATGGCCTCGATCGCCTCGGCATGGCGCAGGCTGGCTCCGACCGAGCCGACATTGTCGATCGTCATCTCGTTGGCGCGCTTCAGCGCGCGGCGGCTGACGAGGTCTGAGACGAGGCTGACCGCCACGATGATGACGGCGGCGACGACGGCCACAAGCCCGTAGAGCGGATGCAGCAGGAACAGGACGCCGAGAAAGAGCGGGCACCAGATCGCCTCGAGCGGCACGCTGATCGCATTGCCCGTGACGAAGGAGCGGACGTCGCTGAGATCGCGGATCGCCTGGCTGGCGCGGACGCCGCCTTGCCCCACCGAGGCGCTCACGGCGGCCTGCAGAACAGGCAGGTTGAGGCGGCGCACGAGGATGCTGCCCATGACCTGAAAGGTCAGTGCCCTGATGAAATCGAGGATGCCGAACAGCGTCAGCGCCACGGCCGCGACGACGATGAGCATCGTCAGCGTGTCCATGCTCTGGCTGTTGACCACCCGGTCGTGCACCTGCAGCATGAACAGCGGAACCGTGAGCTGCAGCATGTTGATGATGCCGCTCAGCAGACCTGCGTAGATCAATCCAGACAGAAACGCCTTGCGCCCGTCATGGAGAAGATCGTCGATGCTGCGAGACGCGGCTGGCTTCGATCCACGGCTCATCAGCGCGCTCCCGCCAGTATCAAGACGATACATTCACAAGAGCCGGCCAGAGAACCGGATTTGGATTGCGTCAAATTTTGAACCAAATTAGGCCTACAGTGAAGTTGTTGGATTGATTATTGACAGCCAATCATGACGATCTGATGGTCATCTTTGGTAGAGATGTATCAAATCACGCGAGTCCAACGCCAAATATAACAAATCCTTCAGAGATTTGGCTGCTAGGGAGCTTCGAAGTGCCATGAGATTGTTTCTAAATTCGTTCTAATGTTGAGGCGACAGGGGGTTTATCGATGAACGCAAAGCAGCACGCCCATTACGGCGCGGCCCTGGCGGTGTCCGACCGGCACGTGGTGATGGCTCCTGAACTACCTGCGACAGACCCCGGGGCTCCCGCCGAGGAGCGCGTAACCGTGCCGACGGTTGCCGGCGATTCGGGGACGGTCGAGCATCTCGACCTCGTCCGTCTGGTCGAGCGGGTGCATCGCCGATTCGTCGATCTGCTTCGCGTCGACCTCACCCGGCTCGGCACGGAGGATCTCAGCCCGGGCCAGGTCATGATGCTGTTCACGATCGGGGATGACGAGCTGACGGTCCGCGACCTGATCGACCGCGGCTACTACCAGGGTTCGAACGCCTCCTATAACCTCAAGCAGCTCGTGAATGCGGGCTATGTCGAGCGCAACGCCTCGGTCCGCGATCGCCGTTCGGCGCGCATCAAGGTTTCGGACAAGGGGCGCGCGCTCTGCGAGCTCGTGCGCAAGATCGACAAGGCCTATCAGGACCTGGTCGCCAGCAGCGAGCAGGATATCCGCGATCTCGAGACGACCTTCCGCACCCTGCGCCGCATGGAGGACGTCTGGTCGAACGCCCTGCGCTACGGCGAGGTCAAGCTATAGGCGTCGCGCGGCGCAGCCATGCGGGCCGTTTTCGTCCATCGCCATTATCCCGGGCAGTTCGGCCATCTCGCGCGCCATCTCGCCGAGCATGGCTGGCATGTCAGCTTCGTCTGCGAGACGGCCGACAGCCAGCCCAGCCATGTGCGCATCCTTCGCTACATGGCGCCGTCGTTGCGGCGCAGCGGGGTGCATCGTCACCTCGCCGTACCCGACCAGCATGTGCGGATCGGGGAGCAGGTGGCCGCCGCGCTCGACACGTTGCGCAAGCAGGAGGGGCCGCCCTCCATCGTCATCGGGCACATTGGTTGGGGCGGGCTGCTTTTCGCCAAGGATGTGCTGCCGACCACGCCTATGCTCGGCTATTGCGAGTTCTACTATCGCGCCGAGGGCAGCGATGTCGGCTTCAGTCCCGAGGACGAAGTCACGCTGGACGAGCGTATGCGGCTGCGCATGCGCAATACCGCGCAGGACGTCACGCTGGCGGCGATAGAGGCGGGAATCAGCCCGACACGCTGGCAGCGCGCGCAATACCCCTCCCATCTGCGCAAGCGCATCGCGGTGGGCCATGAGGGCGTGGATGTCGAGCTCTGCGTGCCCCGGAGGGACGCGAGCCTTGCCCTGCCGGGCGGAGTGGTGATTCGGCGCGGCGATCCCGTCGTGACCTTCGTCTCGCGCGATCTCGAGCCCTATCGCGGTTTTCCCCAGTTCATGCGCGCCGCCGCGAAGGTCATAGAGCGGCATCCGACAGCCCTGGTCGTGGTGGTCGGCGGCGACGGCGTCAGCTATGGGCGGGCGCGCAGCGACGGCCGGTGCTGGCGCGAGGTGATGATGCAGGAGACCGGGATCGATCCCGCCAGGATCGTGTTCCTTGGCCGTGTCCCGCATCCCGTGCTGATCACCCTGCTCCAGATCTCGGCGGTGCACGTCTATCTCACCTATCCGTTCGTCCTGTCCTGGTCGCTGCTCGAGGCCATGGCCTGCGGCTGTGTCATCGTCGGGTCGGCGACCGCGCCTGTGCAGGAGGTCATCCGGCATGGTGTGAACGGGCTCCTGGTCGATTTCTTCGACGAGGAAGAGCTGGCGAAGATGATCCTGGGCCCGCTCAGGCAGCCGGCGCGTGTCGAGGCGATGCGCGCCAAGGCGCGCCGGACCGTGGAGACGCAATTCGCGCTGCGCCCCTGTATCGACAGGCAATTGCGCATCCTGAACCGCGTGATGTCGGGGCCGATCTGAATCCAGAGGCGCTTCGCGAACCCGCGGTCACATGGTGTGAAAGGAGAAGACCGAAACGTGCCGGTAGGTCTGGCCGGGATCGAGCCGGGCCGATGGGAAGTCCGGCCGGTTGGGGGCGGCGGGCCAGCGTTGCGGCTCAAGGCAGAACGCATCGGACTGGCGGTACAGGCGCCCGCCCTTGCCCGGTATCGAGCCGTCGAGAAAGTTGCCGGAATAGAACTGGATGCCGGGCTGGTCGGTGGCCAGATCGAGCGCCCGGCCCGAGGCGCGATGCACAACCCGCGCCACGGGACGCGGGGCTGAGACCTCCGCGTCGTGCGTCACAAAGCAATGGTCATAGCCCCGCGCCAGCCGCAACTGCGGATCATCCATGCGGATGGATGTCCCGATCAGTCGAGGCCCTCGGAAATCGAACGGCGTGCCGGCGACGTCGGCCGGTGCGCCAACTGGGATCAAGCCGGAATCGACCGGCAGGAAGCGCTCGGCCTGGAGCGTGAGCTCATGGCCGAGAATGTCCTCGCCGGACGCGGTGCCGGCCAGGTTGAAATAGCCATGATGCGTCAGGTTGACGACGGTGGGCCGGTCGGTCGTCGCCTCATAGGCGATGGTGACCTGCTGGGGTCCGCTGATGCTGTAGGTCACCCGCGCGATGAGCTCGCCCGGGAAGCCCGCTTCGCGATCCGGGCTCGTGCGCGTCAGCGTCACGAAGGGCGTTGGGCTCTCGCCGAGGCTCTCGATTGCCCAGAGTACCCGGTCGAACCCCTCTGCGCCGCCATGGAGCGTGTTGGCGCCGTCATTGGCGCAGAGCGTGTGGCAGGCCCCGTCGAGCGTGAACGCCGCATTGGCGATCCGGTTGGCGTAGCGCCCGACCGTGGCCCCGAAGAAGTCGCGCCGGGCCAGATAGGGCTCGAGCGTGTCATGCCCGAGCACGACATCGGCGCAGCCCCCCGCGCGATCGGGCGCGTAAAGCGCCTGGATCGCGGCGCCCAACGTCATGATCGAGACAGAAAAGCCGGCCTCGCCGCGCAAGGTGATACGTTCGACTGCAGTTCCGTCGGGAAGATGTCCAAAGGGTTCGCGGCTGAGGCGGCTCATGTCTTGGAAAGCTTGCATGTCAGTCCTCGAATGCTGCCACGATACGCCGACGCCCGAGCAGGAAGGCATCGGCCACCAGGGCCAGCGGGGCCAGATCGACGTCGCTCTGCCCGGTCGCGATCAGATCGGTGAAGCGGCCATAAATGCCGCGATATTCGCGTTCAGGCTCGTCGACGAGGTCCTTGCCATCATGCAGGAGCCTTGCGCCGCCCGCGGCCAGGACAAGCCTGCCTGCCTCGGTTTCGATCGCGATCGACCAGATCTGCTCGCCGGTCTGGAGGAAGTCGAGTTCTGCGTGGATAGGCAGGCCCGACGCAGTCGCCAATGCGAGATCGGCCGCGATCGGCGCCTGCCGGTTGGCGGGGAAGGCGAGTTCCGCGCCGGTCACGAAAACGGCTTCCGGCAGGATCGCGGTCAGGATCGAGAGCGCGTTGATCCCGGGGTCGAACACGCCGAGGCCGCCGGGCTCGAAAATCCAGTCCTGACCGGGATGCCAGACGCGGACATCTTCCTTCCAGGTGATCTCGACCGAAAGCGCGCGATGCCGGGCCAGAAACGCGCGCGCCGGGGCGACAGCGGGTGCGAAGCGCGAATGCCAGGTGGCGAACAGGCTCAGGCCGCGCGCCCGGGCCATTATGACGAGGGGAGCGATCTCGCTGACCGTCGCGCCGGGTGGTTTTTCGAGCAGGACATGCTTGCCGGCAGCGAGCGCGGCCTCGGCCTGGTGGCGGCGGCCTTGCGGCGGTGTGCACAAGGCGACGGCATCGACCTCAGGGCATTCCGCCAGCAGCGCGTCGAGCGTTGCGAAGCACTTCACCCCGTCCAGGCTGGCATTGCGGCTGGCTACGGCACAGAGTTCGATGCCGGGCGTCGCCGCCACCGCCGGCAGATGCTGGTCGCGGGCGATCTTGCCGAGGCCGACAATGGCGAGACGGATGGGTTTCATCGCTTCGACCTGACTCGTTCGTCGGATCGCCACTGCGATGAGAAACCGTTTTCTCATTGCAGTGGCGATCGATTAGGCATATGAAAAACCGGTTTCTCAAATTGAGGCGGTCGGTGTCAAGTTTTGTGCCTGGCGAGCGTGTGACGATCTACGACGTGGCCGAGGCCGCGCGCGTCAGCACCGCCACGGCCTCGAAAGCGCTCAACAATGCCGGGCGCATGTCGCAGGAGACGCGCGACCGCATCAAGCGGATCGCGTTGGAGCTGGGGTTCCGTCCCAATTCCCTGGCGCGAAGCCTCACCCGCAAGCGCAGCTTCACCGTCGGGTTGCTGACCAACGACACCTATGGGCGCTTCACCCTGCCAGTTATGGCGGGGGTTTCCGAGGGGCTCATCGACCATGGCGTCTCGGTATTCCTCTGCGCCGTCGAGGATAATTCCGAGCTCGCCAAGCTCCATGTCGATGCCATGCTCGACAAGCAGATCGACGGCATCATCGCCACCGGCAAGCGCACCGACAAGCCGCTGCCGGTCGATCTCTCCTTGCTGACCGTGCCGGTGGTCTATGCGCTGACGGCGGGCCCCGCCGACGGCGTAACCCTGGTGCCGGACGACAGGCAGGGCGCAAGCGAAGCCATCCGCCATCTGGTCGGGCAGGGGCGCCGGCGCATCGCGCATGTCACCGGCCCCCGCGATTTCGGCGTTGTGCATGAGCGCGCGCTGGCCTGCTCACAGGCGTCGACCGAGGCCGGCGTGAGCGCCCTGCCGACGCTCTATGGCTCCTGGTCGGAGCATTGGGGGCATGAGGCGGTCGAGATGCTCTGGGCCGGGCCTCAGACGCCCGACGGCATCTTCTGCGGCAACGACCAGATCGCGCGCGGCGTCGTCGATGCCCTGCGCGAACGCGGCGTCACGGTGCCCGGCGACGTCTCCGTCGTCGGATTCGACAATTGGGAGATCGTCGCCAAGGAGACGCGCCCGCCGCTGACGACCATCGACATGAACCTGAAGGAACTCGGCCGGCAGGCGGGGCTCGCCCTGCTTGGCCTGGTCAATGGCGAAGCCGTCGAAAGAGGGATCTGGAGGCTGCCCTGCAGCCTCATCGTGCGCTCGTCCTAGCGCAGCTCGAATCTAGAAAAAACGGCCGCAAATAAAACAAGGCCGCAACCGGAGGAGGAACACATGAAGGGACTGAAAGCAGCATTGCTTGCCCTCGTCGCCATGCAGGCATCGGTGGGCGTGGCGCAGGCGCAGCAGAAGCTGACGATGTGGTCGCGTTCGAGCAGCCAGGCGTTCATGCCGGCGCTGATCGAGGCGTTCAATGCCAAGCACAAGACGCAGATCGAGCTGCAGATCGTGCCAAATACCGAGATGGTGCAGAAATACGCGATTTCGGCGGCCGGCGGCTCGGCCCCGGACCTGCTCTCGCTCGACCTCGTCTATACGCCGGCCTTCGCGGCCTCGGGCCAGCTCGAGGACCTCACCGACCTCGCCAAGGGCCTGCCGTTTTTCGATAGCCTGTCCAAGGCTCATCTCGGCGCCGGCAGCTACGAGGGCCGGATCTACGGCGTCCCGATGTCGGCCGATGCGTCGGTGCTGCTTTGGAACAAGCGCCTCTTCCGCGAGGCCGGCCTCGATCCGGAGAAGGGCCCGACAAACTGGGCCGAGATCGAAGCCTATGCCGGCAAGGTGAACGCGCTCGGCGGCGATGTCCGCGGCTTCTACTTCTCCGGCGCCTGCGGCGGCTGCAACGCTTTTACCTTCATGCCGCTGATCTGGGCCTCCGGCGGCGACATCCTGGTCGATGGCGGCAAGCGCGCCACGCTGAACACGCCGCAGATGCGCGATGCCGTGGCGCTCTATCGTGGGCTGGTGGCGAAGGGCTATGTGCCCGAAAGCGCCAAGACCGATGCTGGCCCCAACTTCTTCGGCGGCTTTGCGACCGACAGGATCGGACTCTCGCCGATCGGCGCCTTCGCGATCGGCAACCTCGTGAAGAACTATCCCAAGGTCGAGTTCGGCGTGACCTTCCTGCCCGGCAAGGATGGCGGCAAGGCCTCCTTCGGTGGCGGCGACAACTTCGTCGTCACGGCGGGGCGCAAGAACCTGCCGGCGGTGAAGGAATTCCTGACCTTCGCCTATTCGCTGGAAGGCCAGGCCCTGCTCGCCCGGCTCGGCAGCCTGCCGACCCGGGCCGACGTCGCCGCCGAGGCGGTGAAGGACCTCGATGCGCGCTATCTGACCGCCACCGAGGCGATGAAAATCGGCCGCACACCGTCCTCGCCGGTCTACAACGACATCATCAACAGCAGCACCGGCCCATGGAAGCAGATGCTGAACGAGGTGTTCTTCGGCAACGACGTCAACGCCTCGCTCGTCAAGGCCGAGAAGACGATGCAGTCGATCCTCGACACCGCCGGCAAGTAAGGCGGCGCGCAGCGCCTGCCTCCAACGCCAGCAGGTCGCGCGGGCTCTGAAGCGCCCGCGCCGGTTCCAGCCTCGTCGGAAAGACCGAGATGACCCAGCAAGAGAGACCGATAGGCCATGGGCCCGGCCGCAGGGGCGCGCGCCTGCGCCGCAAGCAACTGGCCGGACTGCTGTTCGTGGCGCCGGCGGTGCTGCTGGTGCTGGTGTTCTTCCTCGTCCCGCTCGGGATGGCGTTCTGGATGTCGCTGCACAACTGGCCACTGCTCGGCCGGCCGCGCTTCATCGGCGTCGCAAACTACGTGAACCTGATGAGCGACGAGCGCTTCTGGAACGCGATGCGCTTCACCGTCTACTACACGGTGGTCGTCACCATCGCGATCTTCGCGGTCGCCTTTCCGCTGGCGCTGTTCGTCGAGAAGGCGCGGCCGCTGACCAAGGTCTACCGCACGGCCTTCTTCCTTCCGGTAGTGATCGGCTTCGGCTCGGCGAGCCTGCTCTGGGCCTGGCTGATGAATGTCGACGTCGGCCTGTTCTCGCCGCTCGCCTACCGCCTGGGCCTGACCGAGAAGCCGGTCAACCTGCTGGCGAGCTTCGACACCACGTTCTGGTCGATCATCGCCATGGTCGTCTGGAAGACCGCCGGCTTCAACATGATCATCCTGCTGACCGGCCTCCAGGGCATTTCGACCGAAGTTCAGGAAGCCGCCCGCATGGATGGCGCCTCCTCCTGGCAGCGCTTCCGGCGCATCACGCTGCCGCTGATGCGCCGGACGATCGCGCTCGCGCTGATCCTGTCGGTCGCCGGTTCGGTGCTGGCCTTCGACCAGTTCTACATCATCGCCGATGGCGGCCCGCAGAACAGCACCGTCACCGCCGTCTACTGGATCTTCAGCCAGTCCTTCGTGTCGTTCCGCCTCGGCTATGGCGCGGCGATGTCCATGGTCCTGCTGGCGATCCTGGTCACGATCAGCGTCGTCCAGTTGCGATTGCTGCGCACGCCGGAGGGTGCCTGATGTCCCGCAAAGCCGCCAGCACGCGCCGCAGCTGGGCGTCCGTGCGCTATAATGTCTTCGGGCTGATCGCCTCGCTGTTGTTCATCGCGCCGATCGCCTGGAGCGCGCTGGTCAGCTTCAAACCGACGGCGGAGGCCGCGCGTCCGCCTTTGCCGCCCTGGCCTGTCGAGGGTTTCAGCACGCAAAGCTACGAGAACCTGGCGAAATACGGCGTCGGCATCTGGACCTATGCCGGCAACAGCCTGACGGTCGCGGCGGCGACGGTCGTGATCACCGTCATCATCAGCCTGTTTGCCGGCTATGGGTTTTCCCGCTTCCAGTTCCCGATGAAGAATGTGCTCTTCATCCTGATCATCTCCACCGTGATGATCCCGTTCCAGTCGATCCTGACCCCGCTCTTCCTGATCCTGACCAAGCTCGGACTGCAGAACACCCTGCCGGGCATCGTGCTGATCTATGTCACGCTGCATTTGCCCTTCTCGATCTTCATGATGCGTAACGCTTTCGACGCCGTGCCCAAGGAGATCGAGGATGCCGCGCGGGTGGACGGCGCCTCCGTCCTGCTGATGCTGCGCAAGATCATGCTGCCGCTCGTCCTGCCGGGCGTCGCGACCGTCGCGATCTTCGCCTTCCTAGCCTCGTGGAACGAGTTCCTGGCGGCGCTCATCCTGCTGACCGACCAGAAGAAATACACCCTGCCGGTGATGATGGCCGCGGTCCGCTCCGGCCAGTTCGGCACGATCGACTGGGGCGCGGTGCAGTCGGGCGTGATGCTGATGATGGCGCCCTGCCTCCTGCTCTTCCTGCTGCTCCAGCGCTACTACATCCGCGGACTGACCGCGGGCGCCGTCAAGTGACACCTCCAACGCTATCCATGGTGATGACATGACCTCTCTCGACCAGCCCAGGGCCCATGGCTTCAGGCCGCTCGCCGTTCCCGATGTCGAAGTCCGCGGTTTCTGGGGCGAGCGCATCGACGCGGTCGCCGACAAGACGGCGATGATTCTCTACGAGCGCTGCGTCGCTGCCGGCATGTTCGACCAGATCGACCCGACCCGGCCGGTGCCGCCGGTCAGGATGCCCTACCACACCCGCGCCGACGGCTCGCCCGACACCGTCAACGTCCAGATGTTCTGGGATTCCGACGTCGCGAAGGTCATCGAGACGGCGGCCTATGCGCTCTATCGCAAGCCCAACCCCGATCTCGAGGCGAGGATCGACGCGATCATCGACATGTTCGCCGGGCTGCAGCAGCCGGACGGCTATCTCAACTCCTGGTTCATCCGGATGGACCCTGGCCAGCGCTGGACCAACCTGCGCGACTGCCACGAACTCTATTGCGCCGGCCACCTGATCGAGGGGGCGGTCGCTTATTTCCACGCCACGGGCAAGCGCAAGCTGCTCGACGTGATGTGCCGCTATGCCGACCACATCGACACGATGTTCGGGCCGCGCCCTGGCCAGAAGCCCGGCTATTGCGGGCATGAGGAGATCGAGCTCGCGCTGATCCGGCTTGGCCGCGCCACCGGCGAGCAGCGCTATCTCGACCTCGCCCGCTACTTCATCGACGCGCGCGGCCAGCAGCCGCACTACTTCGATGTCGAGGCGGCCGCGCGTGGTGCCGACCCCGCCCAGTTCCGCCACAAGACATACCAGTACAACCAGTCGCATCTGCCGGTGCGCCAGCAGGGCAAGGTCATCGGCCACGCGGTGCGCGCGATGTATCTCTATTCAGGCATGGCCGATGTCGCGACCGAGTTCGGCGACGACACGCTCACCGATGCGCTCAAGGTGCTCTGGGAGGACCTGACCTCGAAGCAGATGTATGTCACCGGCGGCATCGGTCCCGCAGCCAGCAACGAGGGCTTCACCGACTATTACGACCTGCCCAATGAAAGCGCCTATGCCGAGACCTGCGCGGCGGTCGGCCTGATGATGTGGGCGAGCCGGATGCTCGGGCGCGGTCCCGACCGGCAGTTCGCCGACATCATGGAGCAGGCGCTCTACAACGGCGCTTTGTCGGGCCTCTCGATCGACGGCTCGCGCTTCTTCTACGACAACCCGCTGGAAAGCCGCGGCGGCCATCATCGCTGGACCTGGCATCGCTGCCCGTGCTGCCCGCCCAACATCG
Source organism: Allobosea sp. P1_B10 (assembly GCF_056406735.1). NCBI lineage: Bacteria > Pseudomonadati > Pseudomonadota > Alphaproteobacteria > Hyphomicrobiales > Alloboseaceae > Allobosea > Allobosea sp. P1_B10. The sequence continues at coordinate 245,541 of NZ_JBFTZP010000003.1, forward strand.
CCCGCACCGTCGCGGCGATCGGCAGCTACATGTATGGCGTCTCGGCCGACGGCGTCGCCGTGCATCTCTATGGCGAGAGCACGGCCAGGCTGACGGTCGGCTCGAGGATCGTGACGCTGACCCAGGCCACGGCCTATCCGGCAGACGGCCGGGTGACGATCTCCGTCGCTCTCGATGACCCCGCCAGCTTTACCCTGGCCTTGCGCGTGCCGGGCTGGTGCGACGAGGCGAAGCTGACGCTGAATGGCGAGGCCGTCGAAGCCGCGCCGACACCCAATGGCTATCTCGACCTGAAGCGCGCCTGGAGCGACGGCGACACGCTCGTCCTGGACCTGCCGATGGCGGTGCGCGCGCTGCACGCCCATCCGGCCGTCAGGGCCGATATCGGCCGCGTCGCCATCGCACGCGGGCCGCTGATCTATTGCGCCGAGGAGGTCGACAATGCCGACGGGCTCAATGCGCTGATCCTGCCGCAGGACCTCGCTGCCGCCCGCACGACGCCGGCACCCGACCTTAACGGCGCTGTCGCGATCGAACTGCCGGCCCGGCGCGAGGCGCGGCCCGAGGGAGACACGAAACTCTACGATTCCCGGCCGCCGGCCACCTCAGATACGACCGCGCGGCTCGTGCCCTATCACCTCTGGGACAACCGCGAACCCGGCGAGATGCTGGTCTGGATGAGGACCGAGCGATGAGCACGCCCGACACAGCCACGATCGAACTGCGCGGCGTCCGAAAAACCTTCGGCTCGGTCAACGTCATCCACCATCTCGACCTCAAGGTCGAGGCCGGCGAGTTCGTCGTCTTCGTGGGCCCCTCCGGCTGCGGCAAGTCGACCCTGCTGCGCATGATTGCGGGGCTGGAGGAGGTTACCGATGGCGACATCCTAATCGCCGGGCGTGACGTCACCGATCTCGACCCCGCCAAGCGCGGCATCGCCATGGTGTTCCAGTCCTATGCGCTCTATCCGCATATGAGCGTCCGCGAGAACCTCGCCTTCGGGCTCGAAATCGCCAGGACCCCGGCCGCCGAAATCAGGCGTCAGGTCGATGTCGCCGCCGATATCCTGAAGATTGGCCCGCTGCTCGACCGGCGCCCGGGCCAGCTTTCGGGCGGCCAGAGGCAGCGCGTCGCGATCGGCCGCGCCATCGTGCGCAAGCCGCTGGTCTTCCTGTTCGACGAGCCGTTGAGCAACCTCGATGCGGAACTTCGGGTCAGCATGCGCGTCGAGATCGCCCGGCTGCATCGCGAACTCGGCAACACGATGATCTACGTCACCCACGACCAGACCGAGGCGATGACGCTGGCAGACCGGATCGTGGTGCTGCGCGACGGCAGGATCGAACAGGTCGGCACGCCCCGCGAGGTCTATGAGGATCCGGCCAATCTGTTCGTTGCCGGCTTCATCGGCTCGCCGCGGATGAACATCATCGACGGGGTTAGCCTGGGCGGTGGCCGCGTGGTCCTGGCCGGCACCGAGATCTTGCTGCAAAAGCCGGTCCCCGCGGCCGTCGACGAGGCGATCAAGTTCGGCGTCCGCCCGGAGCACTGGTCGGTCGGCGAACGCCGTTCCGCCTCGCTGCCGGCGCAGGTCGATTTCGCGGAGTACCTGGGCAGCACACGCTTCCTGCATTGCAAGCTCGAGAACGGCAATGTCGTCACGGTCGAGCAGCGCGATGGCGGGGACGCCAAACCGGGCGACCGGCTCTGGCTGACCTGCCAGGATCAGGCGGTGAAGTTCTTCTCCGCAAGCGGTGAGAAGAGGGTCTGACCGAGACTGGCGGGGCAGGGGATGGGGACGGCGCAGGCGTCGTCCAGCCTCTCCTCAACGGTAATAGATGGCGATGCGGTCGCCGGCGATCTCGTGGATCGCCATCTCGATCTCGTAGATGTCTCGCATCACCTCGGCGGTCATCACATCGCACGGGCTGCCCTGATGCACGACCCTGCCGCCGCGCATCGCGACGATGTGGTCCGCATGGCAAGAGGCGAAATTGATGTCGTGCAGCACGACGACGACGGTCTTGCCGAGCTCGTCGGCCATGCGGCGCAGCAGCTTCATCATCGCGCCGGCATGCTTCATGTCGAGATTGTTCAGGGGCTCGTCGAGCAGCACGTAGTCTGTGTTCTGGCAGAGCACCATCGCGACATGGGCGCGCTGCCGCTGCCCGCCCGACAATTCATCGAGGAAGCGGTCGGCCAGAGTCTCCAGACCGAGGAAGGCCAGCGCCTGGTCGACATGCCCGCGGTCCTCGGCGGTGGTGCGCCCCTTCGAATAGGGGTAGCGGCCGAAAGCGACGAGGTCGCGCACCGTCAGCCGCGAGGCGATGTGGTTGTCCTGCCGCAGGATCGAGAGCCGGCGCGCCAGCACGTCGCCGGGCGTGCGCGCGACGTCGAGGCCATCGACGCTGATCTGGCCGGCGCTCGCCGGGATCAGCCTGCCGATCATGGTCAGGAGCGTGGACTTGCCGGCGCCGTTGGGCCCGATCACGGCGGTGACGCCCGCCTTCTTCAGGCTCAGGCTGACGCCATCGACGACGACCGTGTCGTCGTAGCGCTTGCTGACATCGCGGATTTCGATCACCGGACGGCTCCCCGGACGAGCATGATGAGAAAGACAACCCCGCCGACGAACTCGACGATGATCGCGAGCGCGGTATTGAAGGCGAAGACGCGCTCGAGAATGACCTGCCCACCGACGAGGCAGAGGAAGGCGAGCAGCACGGCGGCCGGCATCGTCAGCGCGTGCCTGTGGCTGTTGACCAGCTGATAGGCGAGATTGGCGACGAGCAGCCCGAAGAAGGCCACCGGCCCGACCAGCGCGGTGGAGGTGCTGACGAGGATCGCCGTCAGGATCAGGATACGCGAGACGGCGGCCTGGTAGTCGACGCCGAGCGCGACCGCATTGTCGCGCCCGAGCGAGAGCACGTCGAGCACGCCCAGCATGCGCCAAACGATGAGGGAGGCACCGGCGGTGACGATGGCCGCCACTCCCAGCAGGCTGGGATCGACGCTGTTGAAGCTGGCGAAGAAGCGATCCTGCAGGACCACGAAATCGGTCGGGTCGATCATCCGCTGCATCACAGCCGAGAGGCTGCGGAACATCACCCCGAGTATGACGCCGGCCAGGAGCAGCAGGTGCAGGCTGCGCGTCGTGCCGGCGAAGAGCCAGCGATAGAGCAGGCTGGCGAGAAGCGTCATCGCCGCCGCCTGGCCCAGGAACAGCAGACGCTTGTCGACGAGGCCGAACGCCCCGGAGCCGGCGACGAAGACGAGCGCGGTCTGGATGAGGATGTAGAGCGCGTCGAGGCCCATGATCGACGGCGTCAGGATGCGGTTGTTCGTGATCGTCTGGAACATCACCGTCGAGATCGCGATCGCATAGCCGACGAGCAGCAGCGTCGCGAGCTTGGTCGCGCGCAGCGGCAGCACGAAGTCCCAGCGTCCCTTGACGCCGAGCGTCATGAAGCCTGCGCTCGCCACGAGGACGAGTGCCGCGAGCAGCAGGAAGAGCGGGGCGCGGCTCTTGCCGGTTGCAGGACTAGCCGACACGGGCGCGCTTCCTCAGCAGGAGATCGAGGAAGAGGCCGCTGCCGACGACGCCCATCACGGTGCCGATCGGGATCTCGAAGGGATAGTTCAGCAGGCGTCCCGCGAGGTCGCAGAGCAGCACCATGCCTGCGCCGAGCAGCGCCGTGTAGGGCACGCTGCGGCGCAGATTATCGCCGATGAAAAGGCTGACGATATTGGGCACGACGAGGCCGAGGAACGGGATCATGCCGATGGTCGTCACCACGAGCGCGGTGATCATTGCCACGATCGTCAGGCCGAGCGCCATGACATTGCGATAGTTCAGGCCGAGATTGGTGGTGAAGTCGCGGCCCAGCCCCGCGACGGTGAGCCGGTCGGCGGCCAGATAGCCAACAGCCGCAAGTCCGAAGGCGATCCAGAGCAATTCGTAGCGGCCCTGCAGCACCATCGAGAAGTCGCCGTTCGTCCAGGCCGAGAGCGACTGGAGCAGGTCGTAGCGATAGGCCAGGAAGCTCGTCAGCGCGCCGATGACATTGCCGAGCATCAGCCCGACCAGCGGCACGATCAGCGGTGAGCGCAGCGGCACGCGCGAGAGCACGCCCACGAACATCAGCGTGCCCGCGAGCGCGAAGGCCGCCGCGATCAGCATCTTGGCGATGATCGGCAGGTCCGGCGCGAGCAGGGTCACGCTCAGCATGCCGAGGCTCGCAGCGTCCACCGTCCCGGCGGTCGAGGGCTCTGCGAAGCGGTTGCGCGCCAGCATCTGCATGATCAGCCCGGCAATCGCGATCGACGCGCCGGCGAGCATGATGGCAAGCGTGCGCGGGATACGGCTCGTCACCAGCAGCAGCGTCGAGCCCGGTTCCAGGCTGAACAGGCCGCCAAGCGACAGGTCGCCGACGCCGACAAGCAGGCTTGCGACGACCAGCACGAGCGTGGCGAGAAGTATGGCGACCGGGTGCAGCTTCATGATGGCCTGTCACGACACCGGGGCGCGGCCCGACTGGCCCGCCCCGGTTCCGTATTCGAGCCGGCAGATAGCCCGCCGGCAGGGAGTCCTGGCTTACTTCGCCGCCGAGAGGGCTGCGTCGATCTGGTCGACCGAGGCCTGCAGGGCCTGCGCGCCGCCGCCGATCAGGTACCAGTTCTGCGAGTTCAGGTAGACCACCTGCTTCTTCTTCCAGGCGGTGGTCTGCGCGACCAGCTCGTTGTCCAGGAGCTTGGCGGCGGTGCCGGTCTTGCCGATGGCGGCCTCGCGGTCGATCACGAAGAGCCAGTCGGGGTTCGTCTTCTGGATGAATTCGAAGTTCGCGGGCTGGCCATGCGAGCCGATCTTGAGGTCGGGCACAGCGGGGACAATGCCGAAGGCGTCATGTAGCATGCCGAAGCGCGAGCCGGGGCCAAAGGCGCTCATCCGGCTGCCGACGGTGAGGACGAGCAGTCCCTTGCCGGCATTGGCAGCCTTTGCCTTGACCGCGGTGGTCGAGGCGTCGAGCTTGTCGAGCAGTTCCTTGGCGCGCGCATCCTTGCCGAAGGTGCGGCCCAGCAGTGCGATGTTCTCCTTGGCACTATCATAGGGGCGCTTGGCATCGACGCTCATGTCGATCGTCGGCGCGAGCTTGGCCAGCTCGGCATATTTCGGGCGGGACCGGCCGCCGACTATGATCAGGTCGGGCGACAGCGCGGCGATCGCCTCGTAGTCCGGCTCGAACAGCGTGCCGACCTTGGCGTAGCCTGCCCCGAGGAACTTCTCGAGATAGGCCGGCTTCGAGCCACCGGGCACAGCCGCAACCTCGACGCCGAGCGCATCGAGCGTATCGAGGCTGGCGAGGTCGAACACCACGACCTTCTTCGGCGTGGCGGGGAGCGTCGTCTCGCCCGAGCCGTGCCTGAGGGTCAGCGGCTGCGCTGTCGCGCCCGTGGCCGTCAGGGCGAGGCCCATGAGCAGGCCGCAGAAATGCTTGCGTGTCAGGTTCATCTTGGTTGCTCCGTGGGAAACAGGGACGGCCAGCCGGCCGGGAACGGGTTCGGGGCGATCACGCTCGCGTCGATCTCGGCGAGTTGCCGGCGACCGGTGGTCGCCATCGCCGCCTCGAGCTCGACCGAGAGGATGGTCAGCGCATGGGCAACGCCGGAGGCGCCGGCGACCGCGAGCGCGTAATAGAGGGGCCTGCCGACGAGCACGGCGCTGGCACCCAGCGCGAGCGCCTTCAGGATGTCCGTGCCGCGTCGGGTGCCTCCGTCGAGCAGGATAGGGATGCGCCCGCCCAGCCGCGCCGCGATGGCCGGCAGGAGGGCGAGGCTCGGCGGCATCGTGTCCAGCACGCGCCCGCCATGGTTGGAAACGATGATGCCGTCGCAGCCGATCGCCTCGGCCTGCGCCGCGTCATCGGGATCGGTGATACCCTTGAGCAGGAGCGGCAATGTCGTCTGGCTGCGAAGCCAGGCGATGTCGTCCCAGCCGGGCGCATGGTCGAGCAGGCCGCGGAAGATCGGGCTCGTGCCGGGTCCGACCTGCGGTGCCGGCGGCGCCTGGAAGTCGGCGAGGTTCACCGCAGAGATACCCGCCGGCAGGACAAAGCCGCTTCGCTGCTCGTCATTGCGGATACCGCTGACCGGCGCATCGACCGTGACGATCAGCGCGCGATAGCCCGCAGCCTCCGCCCGACGCACCAGCGAGAGCGTGTGCTCGCGGCTGGCTTGCATGTAGAGCTGGAACCAGAGCGGGCCATGGGCCTGCGCCGCGACCTCCTCCAGCCGGATGCTGGCCTGCGTGCTCACCACCATCGGCAGCTTCACGGCGGCAGCGCCCAGCGCCATCGCGTGCTCGCCCTCCGGATGGACGAGGCGCTGGAACGCCATCGGCGCGACGAGCACCGGCAAGGGCAGGTCCATCCCGAACAGCGTCGAGGCCGTGCTGGCACCGCGCATTTTCCGCAGCACGCGGGTTTTCAGGAACAGCCCGTCGAAAGCCGCGCGATTGGCCCGGTCCGTCAGGCCGTCGGCGCTGGCGCCGGCGATATAGGCGCAGACCGGCGCTGGCAGGCGCTGCCGCGCATGCCGCTCGTAATCCGCGAGGCTGACGATATCGGGGGCGATCACGCTCATGCGGTCGCTATCCGGTCGGGAGCGCTGTCCCTCAGCCGGGCGAGCGCCCGCTGGCCGAGGCTGCGCAGATCGGGATCGCGGCTCCCGGCGAGGTCGTCGGCGACACTGCGCCAGAAATCGGGAATACCACCCTCGATCGAGCGCTCAAGCCATTGCAGGGCGCCCGCCCGCTGGCCGGCACCGAACAGCAGCCGCGCATGGTTGAACTGCCCGCGAAAATCGCCGCCCTCGGCCGCGCGACGATACCACTGCGCAGCGGCGGCGGGCCGAGACCCCCCGGCCCAGCCTTCCTCGCCATAGCGCCCGAGCATGTTCATCGCCTTGGCGTGCCGCCGCCGCGCGGCGCGCAGGAACCAGAGCCGACCCTGGTCGAGGTCGCGCTCACAGCCATGGCCGTCGAACAGCAGCATGCCGAGGTTGAACTGTGCCCAGACATGGCCGGTCTCCGCCGCCTGTCGATACCACCCGGCCGCGAGGTCGGGCCGAACGTCCACGCCCCAGCCCAGTTCGCAGCAACGCCCGGCCATGTTCGCGGCTTCGGCGTGTCCGCTGCGCCCCGCCCGCTCGAACCAGCCGAAAGCGGTGGCCTGATCCTTTTCCGTGCCGTGCCCGGACAGCAGCAGGTGCCCGAGCGCCGTCTGGGCGCGGAGATCGCCGGCCTGCGCGGCGGTCCGCACGGTCTCGAAAGCCTCCCGGTCACCGCCCGCAATGGCATCCGACCAGTCCTGCACCGACAGCGTCCGGCTCTTCGCGCGGAAGCCGATCTCGAGCCCGGGCTGGGCGGCGAGCGGCGCGAAGGACGCCGGCTTGGCCAGCGCATTGCCGATAGCGGTGCGGATCGAGCGGATCATCTGCGGCGAGCCAATGTCAGGACTTCATGGCCGAACTCAGATCTCGGCCCACTGCCGCAGCAGGTTGTGGTAGGTGTTGGTCAGCGTCAGCACGGAGGGGTGATCGTCGCGCAGCTCCTGCCGCAGGCGCATGATCGCCTGGTCGAGATTGTAGAGCAGCGTGCGGTTGCCCTGGTCCCGGATCATCGACTGCGACCAGAAGAACGAGCCCCAGCGACTACCTCGCGTAATCGCATTGACGCTGTGCAGCGCCGTCGTCGGGTAGACGATGAGATCGCCCGCTGGCAGCTTCACCGCATGCGAGCCGAAGGTGTCCTCGATCATCAGTTCGCCGCCGTCATAGTCCTCGGGGGGCGTCAGGAACAGCGTCGAGGAGATGTCGGAGCGCATGCGCGCGCCGCCGGCCGCCGTGCGGAATGCACCGTCGACATGCGATCCGAACTTCATCCCGACATCGTAGCGGTTGAACATAGGCGGCAGCACGCGCAGCGGCAGCGCGGCGGATGTGAAGATCGGGTTGCGGCCGAGGGCCTGCAGCACGATCTGGCCGAGTTCGCGCGCCTGCGGCGAGTCCACCGGCAGTTGAAGGTTGAACTTGACCTTGCGCGCCTGCTCGCCGGCAGTCGCGGAGCCGTCGGTCCAGTCGGAGCTCTCGAGGATGCTGCGGCAGTGACGAACCTCGTCTGCCGTCAGTAGGCCGGGGATATGCACGAGCATGTCATCGCCTCAACAGAAACAGGTGGAGGGCCGGTTACGACCCTCCACCTCCGCATCGATCGGTTTTGCGCAACTCAGAAGGTGGCGCCGACAGTCATCACGACGGTCCGTCCCGCACTCGGGATGGCGCGCGAGGTGTTCAGGTTCTCGCCCTGGAAATACGTGTCGTAGTTGCGACGGTCCGTCAGGTTGTAGCCGTTGATGGCCACGCGCCAGTTCTTGTACTCGTAGGAGACCAGCGCATCGAGCGAGAAGCTGTGCGGCAGTTCCGACATCTTGTCGTTGCGGACATACATCTTGTCCCGATAGGTCACGCCGCCGCCGACCAGGAGCTTGCCGGGGATCGAGGCCGGAAACAGCGTGGCGACGTCGTAGGTCGTCCACAGCGAGGCGGAGTTCTTCGGCACACCCGGGACGGGGTTGCCCTTGATGGCGGTGCTCGTCGTGCCGATGATCTCGCTGTCGAGATAGGCATAGGACAGGTTGAGCGACCAGGCATCCGTGACCTTGCCCGAGAGCCCGGCCTCGAAGCCGCGGACCCGCTGCTTTTCACCTGTCTGGGTCAGCGTGCCGCTGGCCGGATCGGAATAGTAGGCGTTGTTCTTCGTGATCTGGAAGATCGCGCCGGTCAGGCCGAGACGGCCTTCGAGCAGGTTGATCTTGGCACCGAGCTCATAGGTGTCCGTCCGCTCCGGATCGAGATTGGTACGGGCGGCCACGATCGGGTTGGTGTCCGAGGCGACATACTGGCCGAAGGGCAGGTTCGCCGCCGAGGCATAGGAGGCATAGAAGGTGTAGTCCTTCGTCGGCTCCCAGATGATGCTCGCCTTCGGGCTCCAGAAATTGGCGTCGGCCTTCGTCACCGACCGGCCCGTCGAGGAGGTCAGGTCGTATTCCGACTGGAAATAATCCCAGCGCACGCCAGCGAGCACGGAGAGCTGGTCGGTGAACCACACACGATCGCTCGCGAAGACGCCGACATTATCGGAGTTCGAACGCTTCACATTGTTGGCGTTCGGGACGATCGTGTAGTTTGCCCAGGTGTTCGGCGTCCACAGGCGCGGCAGCGGGCCCTTCGACGGCGAGTAGGAGAAGCCCTGGCGCTTGTCGTCCTGGTGGTTCATGTCCAGGCCGAAGATCAGCTCGTGGCGCAGGAAGCCCGTGTGGAACTTCGCCGTGCCGGTCGAGACGTTCTGGATGCCCCAGGTCTTCTGCTCGTTGGTCGGACCGCCGCCAGCGCCCCAGGCGAGCAGCGGATCGCCGCCGGCGAAGAAGCTGTTGGCGCAAGTCTGGTCGCAGGTGGCGGTCGTCGCGCTGAAGCGGCGGTCGTAATAGGACAGGCGCGTGTCGTTGCTGAAGGTCAGCCAGTCGGTCACCTTCGTCTGGAAGCGCGAGGTGATCATGTCGACATTCGACACGTCCTCGTCCGTTGACTTCCCGTAATAGGACCCGCGCGGGATGCCGAACTCGGTCACCGGCCGGCGTACGCTCGACGCGGTGCGGCCGATCATCGGCACGCCGTAATCGGGCGTGCGGTCATTGTGCTGGTGGAAATAGTTCAGGTGCCAGGTCGTGTCGGTGCCGAGCCCCATGCCGAGCGAGGCGGCCAAGCCCCAGCGGTCGGACTTCACGCCGTCGCGGTCGACGATGTCCTGCTTGTTGGCCATGCCATTGATGCGGATGGCGGTGGTGTCGTTGATCTGCTTGTTGACGTCGAAGGTGCCGCGTCCGAGCGAACCGGAGCCCAGCGAGCCGTTGACATCATAGCGGTCGCCCAGGCGCGCCTGCTTGGATGTGGTGTTGATCGCGCCGCCCGAGGTGCCGACGCCGAAGCTTTCCGAGGACGGGCCCTTCAGGACCTGGATCTGCTCATAGTTGAAGGCGTCGCGGACATAGACGCCGAAGTCGCGCAGGCCGTCGACATAGTTGTCGCCGAGCGCCTCGAAGCCACGGATGCGGAAGCGGTCGCCCTGCGGGCCGCCATTGCCTTCACCGATCGAAGCGGTGATGCCCGGCACATTGCGCAGCGCCTGCTCCAGCGTCGTGATCTGCTGCTGCTTGATGATCTCCTGCGGGATCACGTTGACCACCTGCGGGATATCCTGGACCCGGCCCGGGAGACGGCCGATGCCGGTCTCGGCCGTGTTGGCATTGCTGGTCTCGGCGCCCTGCACATCGATCGTGGGCAGCTGCAGCGATGCGTCGGACGGCGCCTGGGCCATCACCTCGAAGGGGGCCAGGGCGGCGGCGCCAACTGCGAGGCCGAGCACCCATGTTGCCTGGCTGGACTCGTCCCGATCGATTATCTGGTTCATCGTAATTCCATGTGGAGCGCGAGTGTGCGTTGACCGGCTTATAGACTCCGCCCATTTTTAGCCTCAATCGCGATGTTTCGGAGCCTGTCTAAGTTTCGTTTTTCGCAAGTGAGAACGATTCTAAGGGAAGCTTCGGTGAGACGCGGCTGTCGGCGTCCCGCGTTGACAGGCGGCCGCGCGGCATGGCCAGAAGATGATCATGGACAATCCCGGCGACCCCGCGAAACACGCGATATTTGCTGAGGCCGCCGGCGTCGCCCTTGCGCGCGGCGGCGGGAAGTGGCGCGCTAACCATCTCGGCAAGCTGCGCCTGCTGATCGCGCTCGATGCCCTGCTCGTGGCCGGCAGCGTCAACGGCGCCGCGCGCGAGATGCAACTCAGCGTCCCGGCGATGAGCAGGCTGCTTGGCCAGATCCGGGCGGAAATCGGCGATCCGATCTTCGTTCGGGCCGGGCGGCAGCTCGTGCCGACCCCTCGCGCCGAGGCCATGCGGATGAGCCTGCGGCGGCTGGTTTCGGATGTCGAGCGCGTGTTCGACGGGCCCGGCGAGGCACCTGCCACCCAGCCCTGGACGCGCCCGGAGGCGACGGTCGATCTCGGCTTCAGCCAGGCGCCGCCCTTGTCGCTGCGTCCCAGCACGCTGCTCGAGGGCCAGCCGACCCCGGTCCAGTTCGCCACTGTCCTGGCGGGGCTTGCCGATGCCTCCGACCCCAGGCAGCGCCTGGCGCGCTACATCGCCCTGATCGGCCGGGGGGTGGGGCATTCGCGCCCCTTGTCGATGGACGAGGCCGAAGAGGCCTTCTCGATCATCCTGGCCGGACAGGCCGACCCCTACCAGATCGGCGCCTTCCTCCAGGTCATGCATTATCGCCGGGAGACGGCGGCCGAACTCGCCGGGCTCGTGCGGGCAACGCGCCGGCATTTCGGGCTCGCCACCGTGCCCTCGCCGGGAGCGGATCTCGACTGGCCCGTCTATCTCGCCCAGCTGTTCCGGCGCCCGCCCTGGTTCCTGCAATCGGCGAGGCTCGTGGCCGATGCCGGCTACCGCGTCCTGCTCCACGGGGCCGATGGCGGCGTCGCCGACCCCGCGATCGATCTCGCGACGCAGACGCTCGGCTTTTCGGTGTCGACATCGCTGGCCGCCGCGCGCAGCGCGGTTCACGCACGTGGCATCGCCTTCCTGCGGCTGGACGATTTCGCCAGCCAGCTGCCCCGGCTCCTGGCCATGTATCCCCTGGTCCAGTCGCGCTCGCCGGTCCATTCGATCCGCCACATGCTCAATCCGCTCGGCGCCACGGCAAGCCTGCTGGGGGTTGCCCGAACCGCCTATTTCGGCCTCCATCGCGACGTCGCGCAGGTGCTGGACTGGCCTCGCGTATCGGTCCTCGCCAGCGCGCGCGACGTCGCCGAACTCAACCCATTCAAGGCGGCGAAGGTCTATCGCTGGGCCGACGGGGCAGCCGACGATATGAGCCTTGCCGGCGTTCCCTCAGTGCGCTCTCCCGTGCGCGCGCATTTCTCGGCGCTGGAACATTGGCAGGCGGTCTGGCGGGGCAATGAGCGCGACGTCCGCGCGCAGAAAACCATCGTGAACACGGCAGCCGTCGCGCTGATGACCATTCGAGGGGAGGGCGCGTCCGCCTACCCCGCCGCGCAGGAAGAGGCGCTGGCGCTGTGGTCGAGGCGCCATGAGGCACGCGCGCCGACAGCATAGGCTGCGTTCAGGGGGCCGCACAGGGCTGTTGCGCCGCTGGCGAACTCGGCCGAGACTGGCGTGCCATCGACGCCAGTGCGAGGTCCGCGTGACGCATCCGCCGCTCTACATCGATTTCCTGAACGCGCTCGATGTCGAGGCGCTGGCCTTGACCGACGCAGAGATCATCGGGGCCGTCGAGGCGGGGCTGGCGGCCCAGGGCCGCAAACAGACCGAGATCGAGCCGCGCGTGCATCTCATGCCGAAGGCCGGCGCCAATGGCCACTTCAACGTCCTGCGCGGGGCCATTCGCGCGCCCTTGAACCGGGCCGGCGTCAAGGTGATCGGCGACTTCGTCGACAACTACAAGCTCGGCCTGCCCTCCGAAATGGGGCTTCTGCTTTTGATGGACCCGATGACCGGCGTGCCGACCGCGATCGTCGACGGCAGCCACCTCACCGACATGCGCACCGGTGCAATCACCGCCATCGGCGCGAAGTACCTGGCTCGCAAGGGCTCGAAGGTGCTCGGCCATGTCGGTGCGCGCGGTACCGCCTACTGGAATGTCCGCCTGCTCGACTCGCTCTTCGATTTCGACGAGATCCGCGTCCATTCTCGCCGGCCCGAGAGCCGCGATGCCTTCGGGGCAAGGCTCTCCGCCGATCTCGGCAAGCGCGTCGTCGTCACGCTGGATTGGCGCTCCTGCGTCGAAGGCGCCGACATCGTCGTCGAGGCCTCGCGCCTGAACGCCCCGGAGCCGCTGCTGAAGACGCAGTGGATCAAGCCCGGCGCCTTCGTCGTGCCCTATGGCACGATGAGCGCGGTCGAGCTCTCCCTGACCGACATCATGAGCAAGCTCGTGGTCGACGACTGGGGCCAGTGCAAGGGCGGGCCCTTCGGCTCGCTGCGGGCGCATGTGGAGGCCGGAAAGCTCTCGGAGCGGACGCTCCATGCCGAGATGGGCGAGATCGTCGCCTGCCTGAAACCGGGTCGCGAGCGCGATGACGAGACCATCCTGTTCTGGCATCGCGGGCTCTCGCTCTCGGACATCGCGCTCGGCCATTTCATGCTGGAGAAGGCGAGGGAGATGGGTCTCGGCCAGCGCCTGCGCTACGCGTGACCCTTGTTGCCAATGCGCGGATGTATGCTGTCGATGCGGCGACCGCCGCCGCATGGACGCGGCTCTTCGCCTATGTCTCCGAGCACAGCGGCGTCGCGCTCGATGTCATCGCCCATGCCGCGCCGGCCCCGCTGGAAGAACTCTGGCAGCGCGACGATCTCGGCCTTGCCTTCATCTGCGGCTACCCGTTCGCGCGCGTCGGCTTTGCGGTTCGCCCGGCTGCTGCGCCGATCCCGGCCTCGGGCGACGGCCGGCCGCTCTATGCGAGCCATCTCGTGGTGCGCGGGGACAGCGACATCTCGACATTGCAGGGTAGTTTTGGCCGCCGGATCGGCTGGACCGTGGAGCATTCGCAATCGGGTTTTAACGCCGTTCGCACGCATCTGCTGCCCTATCGCCAGCCGGGCAAACCCCTCTATGCCGCGAGCCTCGGCCCGCTCCTGACGCCGCGCCGGGTGATCGACGCGGTGCTCACTGGGACCATCGATATCGGCCCGCTCGATTCCTATTTCTACGATCTGCTGGTGGTGGCCGAACCGGAAACGGCAGCCCGCCTGCGCATCGTCGCGACGACAGCGCCTCGCCCGATGCCGCTGCTGGTAGCGTCGCAGAGCGTCGATGATGCGACCGTCGCGGCGTTGAGGCAGACGCTGCTGATGCTGGCCGACGATATTGACGCGCGCGGATTGATGCCACGCCTGCGGCTGTCGGGCTTCGTCGCCATCGAGCCGAGCAGCTATGACGTGCTGATCCGCGAGGCCGATGCTGCGGATACGGCAGGCTACACACAACCCGGCTGACAGGGCTCCCCCGTCATTGCGAGCGAAGCGAAGCAATCCAGGGGGGCGTAGAGTTCCGCGGCCTCTGGATTGCTTCGCTTCGCTCGCAATCACGATCAAGCCGACGCCGTTCCCGCGCTCCGGGCACGGATCGCCGCCAGCGTGATCTGGCCCAGCGGTGTGTCGGTCTCATCGACGATCGTCGCGGCGTCGCGGCCTTCCGCCAGCAGCGCCGACAGGACCTCGCGGACCGACAGCGAGCCTGCGAGCCTCGGTCCGCCTGACGCTTCGCCCGGCTCGACCGCGTCGCGCGCACGCACCAGCGAGAGCCGCCGCAGCGCGCGGTCGGCTCCGACGAAATCGGCCACGAACGCATTGGCGGGCGCCGCCAAAAGCCGGTCCGGCGTATCGTATTGCACGAGCTTGCCATCGCGCATGATCGCGACGACGTCGCCCATATGGATGGCCTCGTCGATATCGTGCGTGACCAGGATCACGGTCTTCTGGAGCCGCTTCAGGATCGCCAGAAACTCCTCCTGCAGGCGTCCACGCACGATCGGATCGACCGCCCCGAAGGGCTCGTCCATCAGCATCACCGGCGGATCGGCGGCGAGCGCGCGGGCAACGCCGACGCGCTGGCGCTGGCCGCCCGAGAGATGGCGCGGATAGCGTGACAGATATTGCGAAGGATCGAGCCCGACGAGGTCCAGCATCTCCTCGGCGCGCGCCTTGATGCGGGCCGTATCCCAGCCCAGCAGCTTAGGCACCGTCGCGACGTTCTGCGCGATCGTCATGTGCGGAAACAGCCCGATATGCTGGATGACATAGCCGATATGGCGGCGCAGTTCGACTGGATCGGCCTTGGTGACATCGCGCTCGCCGACCAGGATGCGCCCCGATGTCGGCTCGATCAGCCTGTTGACCATGCGCATCGTCGTGGTCTTGCCGCAGCCCGAAGGCCCGATGAGCACGCAGATCCTGCCCTTCTCTATGGTCAGGTCGAGCGCGTCTACGGCTGGCCTGGCTACGCCGGGAAAGTGCTTGGTCACGGCTTCCAGCTGGATCGTCATGAGGTCCCCAATCGCAGCTGGCGGGTCATCAGGCGTTCGAGCAGGGCAAAGCCGACCTCGACTAGGAGCGCCAGAGCCGCGACTGCGACGGCGCCGGCGATGAGCTGGGGGAAGTTGAAATTGGCCATGCCGGCCGTGATCAGCTCGCCCAGCCCGCCGCCGCCGATGAAGGCGGCCAGCGTCGCCGCCGAGACAATCTGCACGGCCGCCGTCCGGATGCCGGCGAAGATTACCGGCAGGGCGAGCGGAATCTCGATGCGGGCCATCACCTGCGCGTCCGAGAAACCCTGGCCGCGCGCGGCATCGACGATGTCGGCATCGACCTCGGTGAGGCCGGTATAGGTGTTGAGCAGCAGCGCCGGCAGGCCATAGAGCGTCAGGGCCACGACGGAGGGCAGGAAGCCCGTGCCGAGCAGCGGCAGCATGATCACCAGCAGCGCCAGCGAGGGGATCGTGCGCAGGATGTTGACCAGGGCTATCGCGGCATTGGCCAAGCCGCGATGGCGCGTCAGCGCCAGGCCGGCCGGCAAGGCGATGACGAGCACTGCGGCCAGCGCGACCCCGGTCAGCCAGAGGTGGTTCTGCAGGGCCACGATGAAGATCGAGGGATTGGCTGCGATCCAGGCGCTCATCACGCGCTCTCCGCCTGGTTGGCGCGCAGATGCACTTCGAGCCGTCGCAGGCTCTCGTCGCAGAGGATGGCAAGCGCCGAGGTCACGACCGCGCCGGCAACGACCTTCTCGCCGAAATCCTGGGTGATGCCCTGGAAGATGATGTCGCCGAGGCCGCCGGCATTGATGAAGGCCGCGACCGTCGCGACCGAGACCTGAGTCACCACCGTAATGCGGATTCCCGCGATGATGACGGGGAGCGCCAGCGGCAGTTCGATGGCGAAGAGCCGGCGCCAGCGGCCGAAACCCATGCCGTCTGCGGCATCGAGGATGTCAGGCGAGATCTCGCGCAGGCCTGTCGAGACGTTGCGGATGATGATCAGCAGGGCATAGGCGACGAGCGCCACGATCGCCGGCCAGAAGCCGAGACCGAGATACGGGATCAGCAGCGCGAAGATGGCGAGCGCCGGCACGGTGTAGAGGGCGCCGGAGACCAGCAGGACGACAAGCGCGAAGCCCGGCCGCCTGGCAGACAGCACGCCGAGCGGCAGGCCGATAGCCAGCGCTATGACGAGGCCGACCGCCACCAGCTGGATATGCTCCCAGAGCGCCAGCAGCAGGCGGTCATAGTTCTCGATCGTCCAGCTCATGACGGCGCCCCGTCAGGGACGACAGGCGCGGCCCTGATCAGCTCGCCGGCCTCGATCGCCAGTGCCATGTCTTCATACTCGGCGCCCATCGGCCGGTCGTCATCGAGCCCGGCGACCCGCCCGCGCATGTAACGCTGCGCCAGATCCGTGCCCCGGCCGAGCCTGATCGCGCCGCGGAGATCGACCGCCTCGGCCGCGACGACGAGTTCGACGGCCGCCAGCCGCGCCAGCCTGCGGGCGAGCGCATGGGTCTTCTCGACGATGCGCGGCGTCATCGGCGCATAGTCCTCGACGCCATCGGCCACCGGCAAGGTCATCGCCCCGAGAGGCAAAGCCAGGTGGCGGATCTCGGCCTCGAGTGCGGCGGCCGTCTTCTGCGACGTGGCAAACCCCGCATGCGAGCCTCCATGCCTGGTCAGGAAGCGCGGCAGGTCGCTCATGGCGGGCGACATCAGCTTGACGATGCGCGCCGCCGAGGTCGCGGCGAGATGCGAGAGCGCCAGGCCCGCCGCCTCCAGCGTCAGGGCAAGCTCCGTGGTGTCGAAATTCACGCTGGAGAGCAGCGCCTCGCGAGCAACCAGAACGGCGGGGCTGTCGGGTACGCTCGCCAATTCGGCTTCGACCGCGCGGCGTGCGGCGGCGACCGCAAGGCTTGCGTGTCCGGCGACCGGGGCAAGGCAGCGAAAGGACAACGGATCCTGCACCCGCCGCGCCGCGCCCGGCGCAAACAGGTCGCTACCGGCCAGGATCGCCCGGATCTGTCGGGTCCCCGCGATATGGCCCGGCATCGGGCGCAGGCGCGCGAGTTCGGGATCCAGCGGCGAGAGGTTGGCGCGAAAGCCTTCCAGCGCCAGGGCGCCGGCCAGGCAGGCGGCATGCAGCGCCTTTTCCATCGTGTCGACGGCAAGGGCCGCCAGGCCGACGCTCTGCGCGTTGGCGTTCAGCAGAGCGAGGCCATCCTTGGGGCCGAGTGCGGGCAATGCGATGCCGGCCGCCTGCATTGCCTCTGCACCGGGCAGCATCGCGCCACGGAATTCCGCGTCGCCGGCACCGACAAGCGGCAGGAAGGCTTGCGCGAGCGGGCTGAGGTCGGCCTCGCCGAGCGACCCGATTCGCCGCACGACGGGATGCACCCCGGCGTCGAGCATCGCGGCGATGGTCTGTGCCAGACCCGGCGACAGTCCCGATGCGCCATGGCAGATGCCGACGAGGCGCACCGCCAGCATGGCGCGCACCTCCTCGGCCGAAAGCCTCTCGCCCACGCCGACGGCTCGTGCCCGGATCGCCCTCGCCTGGAAGGCGGGGATCGCCTCGCGGCCCAGCCGCGTATCGACCGCGGCGCCCAGTCCGGTGGTCAGGCCATAGACGGTTTCGCCGCGCTCCAGCGCCTGCAGCACGACCATGCGCGCCGCTTCGAGCCGCGGGCCGACCGCTTCGTGCAGCACGACACGCACGCCACGCGCCACGGCGACGATCCCCTCAATGCCGAGGGGGGCGTCGCCGATCACGACCGTGGTATCGGCAAGCCGCCCGTTCATCGCGGGAGCCGCAACGCCCAGCTCAGAGCCCCTTGGCCTTTAGGAAGCTGGCCGCCACCGTGCGCGGCTCCTTCTTGTCGACCTCGACCTGGCGGTTCAGTTCCTGCATCGTCGGGTTGTCCAGAGCCGCGCCGATCTTGTCGAGGATCGCGACGATCTTGGCGTTCTGCGCGATTTCGGGGCGGACCACCGGCGCCAGGAAATAGGGCGGAAACAGCGACTTGTCGTCGTCGAGGGCGACGAACTTTTCGGCCGCAATCTGCCAATCCGTCGAGAAGCCGTTGGCGACCTCGATCTGCTTCTGGTTCAGCGCCTCATAGCGCAGGCGCAAGGCCGCGAACTGCTTGAACTCGGCGAATTCGGCGCCATAGACCTCTTTCAGCCCGGCGATGCCGTCACGGCGATCGACGAACTCTGTACCGGCGCCGAGCCTGAGCTTCGACGAGGCCTTGCCGAGATCGCTCAGGGTCTTGAGGTTGAACTCCTTGGCGGTCTCGGGCCGGACCACGATGGCATAGCCGTTGTTGATGCCCGACGGCTTGAGCCAGGTCAGGTTGAACTCCTTCTCGTAGAAGGCCTTCACCATGCCGCGGACCTTCTCCGGGTCGGTCTCGGTCACCCCTTGCGCCTTCATCACGGCGTTGAGGCCGGTGCCGGTATATTCGGGATAGAGGTCGATTGCGCCGCTCTTCAGCGCCTCATGCGCCACCAGCGTGCCGCCGAGATTGATCTTGCGCTCGACCTTGAAACCGGCGTTCTCCAGCGCCGCGGCATAGAGCTCCGCGACGACGAACTGCTCGGTAAAGTTCTTCGAACCGATCTTGACGGTCTGGGCCGAGACGGTCGAGATGCCTGCTGCGAACAGAGCCGCCGCGGCGAGGAATGTCTTGATGAAGCGCATGGCGTTGAATTCCTTGGTTTCCAAGAGTTTTCACGTCCAAGAACGGCAGGCTAGCAAGCAGCGCTGCCGATGCAAGCGATCAGGCGGGCAAGCGCGCGATCGCAGGATCACCTTATCGTGGCCGCGCCGGCTGCGCGGCACGCTAGGGCAGAGTGTTGCGTTCGCCGCCCGCGATAGCGACGGGAAGGCGGTTCTCGATAGGCGAAAGCGGGCAGATCCAAGCCTCGGAATAGGCGCAGGAGGGATAATAGGCGAAGTTGAAATCCAGGATCAGCCGGCCCTGGGGCGTCGCGCCGAGATCGGCGCTCTTGATGGTGTCGAGCAGATAGCGCCCGCCGGCAAAACTCTCGCGCCCATTGCTGGCATCGCCGAAGGGCAGGAAAACGCCGCCGCCATAGCCCTCGATCCAGTACAGCGTGAGCTCGCGGCCCAGCGCTGCGTCGAGGCCCTCCGTCAGAGCGAACGGCACCAGCGTCATCGTTCCGTCCTTGCCGGCCTCCAGCCTGATCGTCTCGCGCTCCCGCGCCGGGCCCAAGCCAGCCTCGAAGCGCAGTGTGGGGTCGTAGGGGAAGCAGTCGATGCCGCGAAACTGGGCGCGGCGAGCGACCGATAGCGGCGATTGAGGATGCTCGCGGAACAAGCTGTCGCGGGTGCTGCGCCAGAGCTCCCAGCCCGCCTTGCCCGGCTGTGCGCGCACCCCGGCATAGAGGTCGGCGACCTGCCGGCGCCAGTCATGCAGGCTCGCAAAGCGCTGCAGCGTCATGTCGGCCGGCCCGCTCGGGCTGGTCCGGGTGAGCTGTTGGGTCATCGCACGCCTCCTGCACTCGATCGATGCCGCCGTGTCGGGCGCAGCGTTGTCAACGCGCCAGAGCCCATCAGGTTGCGGGTCGGGATGAATGAACACAGGTGCGGTCAGCTCCTGTCAGGGGCATGGCACCCATGGCCTGGCAGGCCGTGCCGGGTGGCGGCGCTTCGGAGGCAAGCGGCTGGCAACCCCGGAGTGGCCGCGCTATATCAATCGTTCCTATTCCGTTCACGAGGTTCCAGGCATGACCCGGCGATCCGGCAGCGCCGACCTGCCACTGCATCACGGCCGCGTGCCGGCCTGGCTCGGGCAGCGGATGACGCAGCTCGGCGCGGTGATCTGCGAGGCGATCATCCATCATTATGGCCGCGAGGAACTGCTGCGCCGGCTGGCGCATCCCTTCTGGTTCCAGTCCTTCGGCGCGATCATGGGCATGGACTGGCATTCCTCGGGCATTACCACGAGCGTGATCGGGGCCCTGAAGCGGGGCCTGACACCGCTCTCGGGCGAGTTGGGCCTCCATGTCTGCGGCGGCCGTGGCCGGCACTCCCGTCAGACTCCGGTCGAGCTGGAGCGCATCGGGGCCAGGGTCGGCTTTGACGGCGCGGAACTCGCAACCGCGAGCCGGCTCGTCGCGAAGGTCGACAGCGCGGCGGTGCAGGATGGCTTCGACCTTTATCTCCACGGCTTCTTCGTCACCGATGACGGCCAATGGGTCGTGGTCCAGCAGGGCATGAATGGCGATGGCGGCCTCGCACGGCGCTATCACTGGCAGTCGGAGGGACTGGGCAGCTTCGTCGAGGCGCCCCATGCCGCCATCGACGGCGAGCGCCAGGGCAACATCATCAACCTCACCGACAGGCGTGCCGCAACTTCGCGCGACGGCCAGCTCGCCTTGCTGCGCGAGATCGGGCCCGATGGCATCGTCCGGGCGTTCTCGGCTCTGGAGCGCGACCGCGCCCCGCCGGTCCCTGCGCCGGCACAGCTGGCGCTGCCCCATCTCGTCATGCCGGCTCATCACGATGTCAGGCCCAAGGATGTGATCGCCCGACGGCTGCATGGCGCGCTGACGGCGGCAGCCGATAGCGGTCCGGCGGACTTTTCCGAGCTGCTTCTGGTGCCGGGTGTGGGCGCGCGCACGGTGCGCTCGCTGGCGATGGTCGCCGAGGTGATCCATGGCGCGCCCTGCCGGTTCGCAGATCCTGCGCGCTTCTCGCTGGCGCATGGCGGCAAGGACCGGCAGCCCTTCGCCGTGCCTACCAAGGTCTATGACCAGACCATCGCAGTGCTGAAATCCGCCGTCGACCGCGCCAAGCTGGGGCAGGACGACAGGCTCGCCGCCATCGCCAGGCTCGACCGGGAAAGCCGCCGCCTTGAGCGCGTCTCAACCGGCCCTACGCTCGACGAGTACGTCACGGAAGAGCGGCTGCGCTCGGCCGAATACGGTGGCCGCAGCGTCTTCGGCTGGGAACAGGCGGAAGCCGAAAGCGAACCGCTGGGAACGGCTGAAGCCGGGAAGCGCTGACGCGCCCTTCGCGATCCCGGTAACGGCCGAGGCGCTGCTCACCATAGTCGAACTGCGCTCGATTGCATATTGGCGATTTTATCCAATTGACAGGACAGGGGCCCGTCCGCTTTGTTCTGCCGGTCCTGAACCGGGAATTGCGATGGCTGCGACACACTCTCCTCGTCCCAAACTGCCGCAATTCCGGCAGACCGTGACAGGGGCGGCCGTGGCCGAGCTGCGCCGCCGCATCCTGTCCGGGGCTGTCGCGGCCGGTGATGCGCTGCGGCAGGACGCGCTGGCGAAGGAGTTCGGCATCAGCCGGATCCCGATCCGGGAGGCTTTCCACCAGCTTGCCGCCGAGGGGCTCGTCACGTTGCATCCGCATCGCGGCGCCGTGGTCACGTCGCTCTCGGCCTCGGATATCGCCGAGCTCTTCGACCTTCGGGCCATGCTTGAGCCCGACCTGATCAGGCGTGCCGTGCCGCATCTGCTGCCGGGCGATTTCGCGCTCGCCGAGGGAATCCTGGCGGATTACGAGACCGCGATCCGCGAGCGCGACCTCGATGCCTGGGGCGAGCTGAACACCGAATACCATCTCTCGCTCTATCGCGCCGCGGGGCGCAGCCAGACGATCGAGCTGGTGCGGGTGCTGCTCGCCAACACCGATCGCTATACTCGCGTCCAGCTCGCCATGTCGGAGGGCGCGATCGCGCGGGCGAGACGAGAGCATGCCGCGCTGCTGGCGCTGTGCCGCGCCGGCGATGCCGAGGGGGCGGCCAGGCTGACGCTCGACCATGTGCTCGCGGTCCGCCAGGACCTGCTGCAATTGCTTCAGCCCGACGCCGACGAGGAACTCGCGCCCGGCGCCTCGGCGGCCTGACGCGCCATCATCGCACTCATCACGAACAACAGACGGGGATCACGGGCATGACGATCGGGGTGGGCGGATCGAGCTTCGAGGCGGAACTCGCCAGGCTGAAGCCGATGACGGACGGCATCGAGCCGATCGCGGTCGCGGAATTCAAGGAGCGGGTCGCCAAGGCACAGGCACTGCTGCGCGAGCAGGGGCTGCAGGCTCTCTATCTCGATACGTCGACCAGCCTGGCCTATTTTACCGGCATAGAGCTCGGCCTGAGCGAGCGCCTGCACGGCGCGGTCATCCCCGTCGAGGGTGAGATCGCCTATCTCAGTCCGGCATTCGAGGAGCCCAAGACGCGCGAATACATGAAGTTCGGAGACGATGTCCGCTGCTGGGAAGAGCATGAGGACCCGACCGAGCTGGTCGTCGAGACCATCCGCAGCATGGGCTACGAGAGCGGGCAGGTCGCGCTCGATCCGCATACGCCGTTCTACATCGTCGATGGGCTGCGCAAGGCCGGAAACCGCTTTGCCTTCACGCAAGGGGCCTCGATCACGGCCGCGTGCCGGCAGCTGAAATCGGCCGCCGAGATCGCGCTGATCCAGCGCGCCATGGACATCACGATGGAAGTCCATCGCGCCGCTGCCCGGGCGTTGCAGGTCGGCGTCACGACAGCCCAGGTGAAGGACTTCCTCGAGCGCGCCCATCTCAAGCTCGGCATGAGCTGGACGAGCGGCGCCGCCCAGTTCGGCGAGGCGACCGCCTACCCACACGGCGTGCCCTATGAGCAGACGCTTCAGGATGGCGACATGGTGCTGATCGACATGGGCACCAAGCTCGGCGGCTATCGCTCCGACATCACCCGCACCTATGTCTTCGGGACCCCGACGGAGCGCCAGCGCGAGATCTGGGACCTCGAGAAGCGCGCGCAGCTCGCCGGATTTGCCGCCGCCCAGCTCGGCGCCCCCTGCGAGAACGTCGATTTCGGCGCGCGCGGTGTCATCGAGGCCGCCGGCTTTGGTCCCGGCTACAAGGTCCCGGGCCTGCCGCACCGTACCGGCCACGGCCTCGGCCTCGATGTCCACGAGGAGGCCTTCATGGTGAAGGGCAACAAGACGCCCCTCCAGGCCGGCATGTGCTTCTCGATCGAGCCGATGATGTGCATCTACGGCGAATTCGGCGTCCGCCTCGAGGACATCGCCTACATGACACAGGACGGTGCCCGCTGGTTCACCCAGCCGGCGCATACGGTCGACGATCCCTTTGCCTGCGAGGCCTGACCGGCTCCGCCCCGGCCGCCTTTGAACCGCTCCCCCATCCCACCAAAAAGGAAACGCCAAATGGCTTCGGATATCTTCTCCGGCACGATTCCGGCCCTGATGACCCCCTGCAAGGCTGACCGCAGCCCCGATTTCGACGCGCTCGTCCGCAAGGGCCAGGAGCTGATCGCGGCCGGGATGTCGGCGGTGGTCTATTGCGGCTCGATGGGCGACTGGCCTTTGCTGACCGACGAGCAGCGCCAGGAGGGCGTCGCCAGGCTCGCCCAGGCCGGCGTTCCCGTCATCGTCGGGACCGGCGCGCAGAACACGCAGCGCGCCGCATCCCTCGCAAGGCACGCCAGCGAGGTCGGGGCCAAGGGCTTGATGGTGATCCCGCGCGTGCTCTCACGTGGCCCCTCGGCGACGGCTCAGCGCGCGCATTTCTCGGCCATCCTCGAGGCCGCCAACGGCCTGCCCGCCGTGATCTACAACAGCCCCTATTATGGCTTCGAGACCCGCGCCGACCTGTTCTTCGACCTGCGTGGGCAGTTCCCGAACCTGATCGGCTTCAAGGAGTTCGGCGGCGCCAAGAGCCTGACCTACGCGGCAGAGACGATCTCGGGACAATCCGCAGACATCACGCTGATGGTCGGGGTCGATACCCAGGTCTTCCACGGCTTCGTGAATTGCGGCGCAAGCGGCGCGATCACCGGTATCGGCAATGTTCTGCCCAAGCCGGTGCTGCATCTCGTGGCGCTGTGCGAGCAGGCTGCCAAGGGCGATGTGGTCGCCCGCCGCAAGGCGCTCGAGCTCGATGGCGCGCTTGCGGTCCTGTCGGGCTTCGACGAGGGTCCGGACCTCGTGCTGTTCTACAAGTACCTGATGGTGCTGGAAGGCAGCCCGGAATACGAGCTGCACTTCAACGAATCCGACAGCCTGAGCACGGCCCAGAAGCACCACGCCAAGACACAGCTCGCGCTGTTCAACACCTGGTACAAGGCCTGGGCCGCGGCCTGAGCCTGCCGAAGGTTCAGCGCAGGCCGAGCTTGTCCAGGGTCCGGGCAATCTCGGCTTCGGCTGGCGCGGCCAGGGGCAGGATCGGGCGCG
Organism: Allobosea sp. P1_B10; assembly: GCF_056406735.1. Classification (NCBI taxonomy): domain Bacteria; kingdom Pseudomonadati; phylum Pseudomonadota; class Alphaproteobacteria; order Hyphomicrobiales; family Alloboseaceae; genus Allobosea; species Allobosea sp. P1_B10. The sequence continues at coordinate 269,962 of NZ_JBFTZP010000003.1, forward strand.
GTGGCTCGGTCCGGGTCAGGCCAAGCACCCGCGCCGCCGCGTAGACCACGCGCAGGCTTGTGTATTTGGTGAAGAGATCCCAGAGCGGCTGCAACTCGGCGTTAAGCCTGCGCGCCTCCGTGGCGTCGCCCCTCTGGATGGCGCGGACAATGCGCATGCAGGGCTGAGGGAACAGGCCGCCGAGCACGCTGTACCAGGTCTCGCCCCCGGCCAGCAGCGCCTCCGTCGCGTTCCAGTCGACCGAATATCCCAGCGAGAAACCGGCTGGCACCAGCCCCCGCAAGGACGCGAGATGGGCGGCGACGGCATCGGCAGCCGGCGCGGGGTTCTTCACCGCCGGGACTTCAGGCATCTGGCTGAGCCGCCCGATCAGCTCCGGGCTGAAGCTGAAATGCGTGGTGCCGGGATTGTTGTAGATGCACAGCGTCAACCCGGCCGCGCGCGCGACGCTGGCAAAATGCTCAAAGACCTCGTCATCGGTGAGGGGCGTATAGGAGACCGGGGCCAGCAGCCCGGCGGCTGCGCCCGCAGCCCTGGCGTCCTGTGCCAGCGCGACGGCCTCGTCGGTGCGCAGTGCGCCGACACCGGCCAGGATCGGGATGGAGCCGACATGGGCGACCGCGATCTCGATGGCACGCCGGCGCTCGGCCCGCGACAGATAGGGATAGGAGCCGGTGCTGCCGAGCAGGCCGATCGAGGAAACACCGGCCTCGACCAGGCGCGTCAGCAGGCCGCGCAGCAGATCGGCGTCGACACGGCCGTCGGCATCCATCGGCGTGATCGGGAAGGCGGAAAGGCCCTTGAAGGACAGCATGGTGGAAATCCCTGCGGAGAAAGTCGCGACGGTCTAGGCGTGAAGAGCTGGCACGGAACGGTCTCGTCATCCTGGACAAGCCGCGCAGCGGCGCAGATCCGGGATCCATCGAAAGGCCTGAGCGCTTTACGATGGATCCCGGGACGCCCTCCGGCCGCCCAGGATGACGATGCAATTCCGTCAGGTCTCGGTGTCCTCTAGGCCTTTAATGGCTCAGCAAGAAGGGCCGGAAATGCTTGCTATGGGCAGGTCACTTCAGGCTGCGCTTTCTTCTAGTGCATCCCGGATACCCTGCACCGCGCCCTTGATCGCGTCGGGCTGGAAGCTGCCGAAGCCGAGGATCAGCCCGTACCGGACGTCGCCGCCATTGTAGTAGGGCGACAGGGCACGCGCCTCGATCCCGGCGCTTCTGAGCCTTTGCCCAAGCGCGACATCGTCCGTGCGGTCGCGGAGGCAAAACACCGTATGCATGCCCTGGTCGCCCTCGACCATCGCGCCGAAGGCAGCGAGTTCGGCCGCGCATTCCTGCAGCAGCACGCGCCGCCGCTTCGCGAAAATGAATTTTATCCGCCGGATATGTGCCTCGTAGTGGCCGCCAGCCATGAACTCGGCCAGCAATTGCTGCTCGGCGCTGGCCGATTGCCGGTCGATCAGCAGGCGCGCCCCGGCAAAGGCGGGGATCAGCGCTTTGGGCGCGATCATGTAGCCCAGCCGCAGGCCCGGGAAGAGCATCTTGCTGAAGGTGCCGAGATAGACCACCGCCTCGTCTGCGCCGTCGAGCCCCTGCAAGGCGGGGAAGGGCCGGCCGGCATAGCGCAACTCGCTGTCGTAATCGTCCTCGACGATCCAGCCGCCGCTCTCCCGCGCCCAGTTCAGCAGGGCCAGGCGGCGCTCCATCGACATCACCATCCCCAGCGGGAACTGGTGCGAAGGCGTCACGAATGCGCCTTTTGCCGCCGGGGACAACGCAATGCCGGCCTCGACCATCATGCCCTTGGCATCGACCGGCACAGGTACGGGGACGAGCCCGGCGTCGCGTGCGACGGCCATGAGCGGCTGGTAGCAGGGGTTCTCCATCCAGACGGCATCGCCGGCCGAAAACAGGACGCGCGCGCAGAGATAGAGCCCCTGCTGCGTCCCGGCCGTGATCATGACCTGGTCGGGCTCGCACTGGATGCCCCGCATGCGCCGGACATAGTCCACCACCTGCTCGCGTAACGGCCCGAAACCATGGGGCGGGGCGTAGCCGGCATTTCGCCACGGCGTGCGCGCCAGCCCCGCCGAGATCCGGGTCCAGGCTTTTCCCGGCGAGAGTTCTTCCGTGGGAACCCCGACGGCCAGCGGCAGTGGCCGCTGCGGCGACTGCATCTGCGCAGCCCCTGCCAGCAGCACCGCCTTCGCGGGCAGGGAGCGGGTGCCGGTGCTGGCCGCATTCCGCGGTTTTGACGCCCGCGACGCGACCGAAAGCGTCTCCTGCGGGAGTTGTGCGGCGATGCGCGTCCCCGAGCCGATCCTCGTCTCCAGATAGCCTTCCGCGACGAGCTGGGCATAGGCGGTATCGACGGTCGCGCGGGCGACTTTCAGGCGCGTGGCGAGGTCGCGGATCGAGGGCAGGCGATCGCCCGGCCGTAGCGCACCCGTCATCGTCGCCGCACGGATCTGCGCCGCCATCTGGTCGCTGATCGCAGGTGCGCCCGCCTGGCGGCGCAGGCTGATCGGCAGGGCGATGTCGGCTGAACCGCGGCGGCTCATGCGAGGAAACCAATCGGCGCGCTCATGCAAAGTGACCTGGTCGAATGGCGGGTTTCCGTGCCTCGTGCCTATACCATCCGCGCGCTATCAACGGCAATGACGGGTCCGCTTCGGGTTCGCCGATGGGAGAATGTCGTGACAGAGAGCCTGCAGAACTGGCAACCCCGTCCCCGGCCCGCGCGTGAGACGCTTGAGGGCCGCTATGTGCGGCTGGAACCGCTCGATCCCGCCCGGCATGGCGACGAGCTCTATGTAGCCAGCAGTGTGCCCGATGCGGCCGAGCGCTTCGCCTGGCTGTTCGAGGATGCGCCGGAGAGCCGTGCGGCCTTCCAGCCCTGGCTCGAGCGCGTGGCCGCGAGCGAGGACCCGCTCTTCTTCGCCGTCATCGACAAGGCGAGCGGTGTCGTTGCAGGGCGCCAGACGCTGATGCGGATCGACCCGACGCACGGAGTCATCGAGATCGGCAGCATCTATTGGGGCCCGCAGATCGCGCGTCGCCCGGCCGCCACCGAGGCGCAGTACCTCTTCATGAAATACGCCTTCGAGACGCTGGGCTACCGGCGCTACGAGTGGAAATGCAACGACCGCAACGGCCCCTCCAAACGCGCGGCCGAACGTTTTGGCTTCAAGTTCGAGGGACTGTTCCGCAACCACATGGTGGCCAAGGGCGAGAACCGCGACACCGCCTGGTTCTCGGTGATCGCCGGCGAATGGCCGGCCTTGGGGCAGGCCTATGAAGCCTGGCTCGATCCGGCGAATTTCGACGCCGACGGCGAGCAGAAGCGCAGGCTGGAGGAGGTTCGCGCGGATTTCGGCGCCTGAGGCCCGCTGAGTTCCAATCGAACGCGCCGTCATCCTGGGCGCCCGAAGGGCGGCCCTGGATCCACTGGAGCGTTCCGGAGCCTTACGATGGATCCCGGATCTGCGCCACTTCGCGGCTGGTCCAGGATGACGCGATGGGTCCATGCGAACCCAGCCTGCTCCATCGAGCGCGCATGAGGAACCACAACCTTAAGTCTCATCAGGGTGCTTGCGCCTCGCGTTGCGGCAGGTCGCCCAGATTTCCCTTGCAACCACTGCGGCGATATCGTGTGCATCGACGCTGCCTTGCTTGCGGAAAGACCTGCGATGACCACCTCGGATGCCACCCTGACCGACGCTCCCGCGACAGACGAGACGTTCAAGCCGCATACCTCGCATTGGGGCGTGTTCTCGGCCCGCATGCGCGACGGCGAACTCGAGGTGCGCCCGCATGCGGGCGATCCCGATCCCAACGAGATCATCCAGAACTTTCCGGCTGCGTTGCGCCACCGTGCGCGCATCGCGCAGCCCATGGTGCGCCGCGGCTGGCTGGAGCACGGACCCGGTCCAGACGACCGCCGCGGCCGCGATGAGTACGTCTCGATGTCATGGGAGGCCGTGCTGGATCTGCTCGGAGCCGAGCTCAAGCGCGTGCGCGACGGCTTTGGCCCGGGCGCGATCTTCGGCGGCTCCTATGGCTGGGCGAGCGCGGGGCGCTTCCACCATGCCCAGAGCCAGATCCACCGTTTCCTGAACACCTCGACCGGCGGCTATGTGAAATCGGTCAACAGCTACTCCTCGGGCGCCTCAGCCGTGCTCGTGCCGCATATCATCGGTGAGTACGAGGACCTGGTGAAGCGCAACGTCTCCTGGGAGCAGATCGCCGATCACAGCGAGATCGTCATCGCCTTCGGCGGCATGGCGCTCAAGAACAGCATGGTGGCGGGCGGCAGCGTCAGCAAGCATGTCGAGCGCGGCGCGATGGAGCGGGCGCAACAGCGTGGCTGCGAGTTCCTGCTGGTGGGCCCGCTGCGCGGCGACCTGCCGGAGGAGGCGGGCGCCGAATGGGTCTCCTGCCAGCCTGGCACCGACACCGCCCTGATGATGGGCCTGGTCCACACGCTGGTCGCGGACGGGCTGCACGACCGCGCCTTCCTCGAACGCTACACGGAAGGCTGGCCCGTCTTCGAGCGCTATCTGATGGGCGAGACGGATGGCCAGCCCAAGGATGCCGCGTGGGCCGCCGGGATCGCGGGCATTCCCGCCGACGAGATCGTGGCGCTTGCCCGGCGCCTGCATGGCAAGCGCGCCTTGGTCGTCGTGGCGCATGCACTGCAGCGTGCTGAGCACGGCGAGCAGCCTGTCTGGATGGGCATGGTGCTGGCGGCTGCGCTCGGCCAGATCGGCCTGCCCGGCGGCGGCTATGGCTATGCGCTGGGCGCGATCGCCTATTACGGGCGCCGCTACAACGCCGTGCCGGTGCCGACCTTCTCGCAGGGCAAGAACCCGATCAGCGACTTCATCCCCGTCGCGCGCATCTCGGACATGCTGCTCAACCCCGGCACGACCTATCGCTATAACGGCCAGACCCGGACCTATCCCGAGATCAAGCTGGTCTACTGGGCCGGCGGGAATCCCTTCCACCATCACCAGGACCTGAACCGCCTGCGGCAGGCCTTTGCGAAGCTCGACACGCTGGTCGTCCACGAACTCGCCTGGACCGCCACTGCAAGGCATGCAGACATCGTCCTGCCCTGCACGATGACGCTGGAGCGCGAGGATATCGGCGGCAGCTCCAACGATCCGCTGCTTCTGCCAATGCACCCAGTCGTGGCGCCCTATGGCGAGGCGCGCGACGATTACGCGATCTTCGCCGGGCTGGCCGAGCGGCTAGGTACCGCGCAGGCCTTCACCGAGGGGCGCAGCGTCCGGCAATGGCTGGAACATCTCTACGAGCCGACCCGCACTGGCCTGGCTGCGGCCGGCCTTCCGGCGCCGAGTTTTGCCGAGTTCTGGGCCAGCGAAGGCTATGAACTGCCGCAATTGCCCGACGATGGTGGCCGCCTGCGCGCCTTTCGCGCCGATCCGGCTGCGAGCCCGTTGCCGACGCCGAGCGGCAAGCTCGAGATATTCTCCGAAACGATTGCCGGCTTCGGCGAACCCGACTGCCCGGGCCACCCGACCTGGCTGGGCGCCACCAACGTTCCCGACAGCAAGACGCCCTACGTGCTGGTCGCCAACCAACCGCGCACCCGGCTGCACAGCCAGTTCGACTTCGGCGGCCACAGCGACGGCGCCAAGCATCGCGGCCGCGAGGTCGCGCGGATGCATCCGCAGGACGCCGAACTGCGCGGCATCAAGGACGGTGACATCATCCGCATCTCCAACGAGCGCGGCGCCTGCCTCGCCGGCGTCCGCGTCACCGATGGCATCCGCCAGGGCGTGGTCCAACTGCCGACGGGCGCCTGGTACGACCCGATCGACCCCACCGAGGACAAGCCGCTCTGCGTCCATGGCAACCCCAACGTGCTGACGCGCGATGTCGGCACCTCGGCGCTCTCGCAGGGCTGTACCGGGCAGTTGACCACCGTCCAGGTCGAGCGCTTCGACGGCAACCTGCCGCCGATCCAGGCCTTTGAACCGCCTGTGCCGGCGCGGGCCTCCTAGGGCTACCCTGGCCCCGGACGCCGTCAGATCGCTTTAGCTGCGCAGGCCGGGCGCTTCCTGGCCTGTTCGCGCGACGTATTCGGTATAGCCGCCGCCATAGGCGTGGATGCCGTCGGGCGTCAGTTCGAGCAGGCGGTTCGAGAGCGCGGCCAGGAAGTGGCGATCATGGCTGACGAACAGCATGGTGCCCTCATACTGCGCCAGCGCCGTGATCAGCATTTCCTTGGTGGCGATGTCGAGATGGTTGGTGGGCTCGTCGAGCACGAGGAAATTCGGCGGATCATAGAGCATTTTTGCCATGACAAGCCGCGCCTTCTCGCCACCTGAGAGCACCCGGCAGCGCTTTTCGACATCGTCGCCGGAGAAGCCGAAGCAGCCGGCCAGCGAACGCAGCGAGCCTTGCCCGGCCTGCGGGAAGCTGTCCTCGAGCGACTGGAACACGGTACGGTCGCCGTCGAGCACCTCCATGGCGTGCTGGGCGAAGTAGCCGAGCTTGATGGTGCTGCCGAGCGCCACCGTGCCGGTGTCGGCCTCGCTCGCCCCGGTCACCAGCTTCAGCAGCGTCGACTTGCCGGCGCCGTTGACGCCCATCACGCACCAGCGCTCCTTGCGCCGGATCTGGAAGTCCAGCCCCTCATAGATCGTGCGGCTGCCATAGGCTTTGTTCACGCCCTTCAGTGTGACGACGTCCTCGCCCGAGCGCGGCGCGGGCTGGAACTCGAACGACACGGTCTGGCGGCGCTTGGGCGGCTCGACGCGGTCGATCTTGTCGAGCTTCTTGACCCGGCTCTGGACCTGCGCAGCATGCGAGGCACGCGCCTTGAAGCGCTCGATGAAGTTGATCTCCTTGGCCAGCATCGCCTGCTGACGCTCGAACTGCGCCTGCTGCTGCTTTTCGGCCAGCGCGCGCTGCTGCTGGTAGAATTCGTAATCGCCGGAATAGCTGGTCAGCGCGCCGCCATCGATCTCGACGATCTTGTTGACGATGCGGTTCATGAACTCGCGATCATGCGAGGTCATCAGCAGGGCGCCGTCATAGCCCTTCAGGAACTCCTCGAGCCAGATCAGGCTTTCCAGGTCGAGATGGTTGCTCGGTTCGTCGAGCAGCATCGCGTCGGGGCGCATCAGCAGGATCCGGGCGAGCGCGACACGCATCTTCCAGCCGCCCGAGAGCGCGCCGACATCGCCGTCCATCATCTCCTGGCTGAAGCCCAGTCCCGCCAGAACCTCACGCGCCCGGCCGTCCAAAGCATAGCCGTCGAGCTCCTCGAAGCGCGCCTGGACCTCGCCATAGCGGGTGATGACGGCGTCCATATCGGCCTGGTCGGGATCGGCCATCGCGGTCTCGAGCGCATGCAACTCGGCCGCCACGGCGCTGACCGGGCCGGCACCATCCATCACCTCGGTGACCGCGCTGCGGCCGGCCATGTCGCCGACATCCTGGCTGAAATAGCCGATGGTGGTGCCGCGATCGACGCCGACCTGACCCTCGTCGGGCAGCTCCTGGCCGGTGATCATCCGGAACAGCGTGGTCTTCCCTGCGCCGTTGGGGCCGACGAGCCCGACCTTCTCGCCCTTCTGGAGCGCCGCGGAGGCCTCGATGAAGACGATTTGCTGGCCGTTCTGTTTGCCGATGTTTTCGAGGCGGATCATGCTGCTCACGGGATCTTTGAGGAGGTCCCGGGGGGCTTACGCTATGGCTGGCGAGCATGGAAGTGCGTCAACGTCGCCACCTGCCGGCTGCGAAGTGCCGGCGATCCCCGGCCCTAGCCCGGGATAGGGACGTGTGGCTCTCCAGCCAGCTGGGAGGGTGAGCAGGCGAGCCACACGGCGTCGGTGAGGACGCCGTCGATAACACCGCGATGGCCCAAGAGTTCCCGACGCCCGAATTCCGCATTGCGTCGCCGCCGGAATCCTGTACCGGCGTCTTGAGCCCGAACGCATCCGGCCGGGCCTTCGCTGCCTGATCGCGGCTTCCTATCGAGGTGACTTGTCTTGATCGATCTCGCCGATATCCGCGCCGCCCGCGAGCGCATCGCTCCCCACATCCGCAAGACCCCGCTTCTGCCCTTCGCCCATGCCAAGAGCGGCGTGGATTTCGGCGGCGGCGTCATGCTCAAGCTCGAACTGTTGCAGCCGGCCGGCTCCTTCAAGGCGCGCGGCGCGATGAACCGCCTGCTGACGCTGGCGCCAGAGCAACTGGCGCGCGGCGTGGTCACGGCGTCCGGCGGCAATCATGGCCTCGCCATCGCCCGTTCTGCCCATGTGCTCGGGGCGAAGGCGATGATCTTCCTGCCGTCCAACGTGGTGCCCGACAAGGTCGCAAAGCTCCGGCAATGGGGCGCGAGCGTCGAGATCGTCGGCGATATCTGGGATGACGCCAATGCCGCAGCGCTCGCCTATGCGCAGAAGACCGGAGCGACCTACGCGCATCCCTTCAGCGATCCGGTCGTCGTGGCAGGCCAGGGCACGCTCGGGCTCGATATCCTCGACGAGTTCCCCGATGTCGATGTCATCCTGGTCGCGATCGGCGGCGGCGGCCTGATCTCGGGTCTCTCGACCGCGATCAAGGCGCTGCGCCCGCAGACCCGCATCATCGGCATCGAGCCGGTGGGTTCGCCAACGCTGCACGCATGCCTGGCGGCCGGGCGGCTGGTGGCGCTCGACAGGCTGGAGACGCGCGTCGCGACCATGTCCTGCCGCCAGACCGACCAGGCGATCTTCGAGACGGTGAGCCGCAATGTCGACGAGGTCGTCCTGGTGACCGACGACGAGATGCAGGAGGCGGCGCGCTCGCTCTGGTTCGATTTCGGCCTTGCCGCCGACCTGTCCGGCGCAGCCGCCGTCGCAGCGCTGCAGTCGGGACGGGCCTCGTTCGCGACAGGCACGCGCATCTGCGCCCTGGTCTGCGGCGCAGGAACCGACGGCCTCTCCGCCAACTGAGCCCGCCCGCAATTGCTGCGTGCGTGGCGCGATGCTAGGCTCCCGCATCGTCAAACCGTGAGAGGAGGGCTGCGCGTGGACGTCTACTTCCGGCACCATCGCCAGCGTGGCCCGGTTCAGGCCCTGCAAATGCGTTTGCAGGGCTGACCAGACACCGTTTCCCAAGAACTCCTGGTCTGCCCTTTCGTGGCGCGCGCTGCCCGGCCTGACGGTCGCGAGTTGTTGCGCGCCTGCATTGCAGTAGCGACGCCTCGCATGGCCGAGGGCCCAGAGCCCCGCCATGGCGGCTCGCGACGTTCGGCCAGGATACCCTCATGAGCCTCCTCACCCTCCGCAATCTCGGCATCACGCTGTCGAGCCCGCTATTCTCCAATCTCAACCTGACCGTCAATTCCGGCGACCGCATCGGCATCGTCGCCGCCAACGGGCGCGGGAAGTCGACGCTCTTCCGCTTGATGGCGGGAACTATCGACCCCAGCGAAGGCGAGATCACCAAGGCGCGCGGCTTGACCATCGGCCATGTCGAGCAGAGCCTGCCGCCGGCGCTCGCCGACAAGACATTTCATGATGCGGTGCTACAGGCGCTGTCGGCCGAGCAGGCGCAAAGCGAGGGCTGGCGTGTCGATGTCGCGCTCGAGGCGCTGGAGGTGCCCGAGGCGCTGCGGCACAGGCGGGTCGCCGCGCTCAGCGGCGGCTGGCAACGCCTGGCGCTGCTGGCGCGGACATGGGTGACCGAGCCCGACCTGCTCCTGCTCGACGAGCCGACGAACCATCTCGATCTCGCAGGCATCGCGCGGCTCGAATCCTGGCTGAACGCCTTGCCGCGCGATGTCCCGGTGATCGTCGCCAGCCATGACCGGGCCTTCCTCGATGCCACCACCAACCGCACCCTGTTCCTGCGGCCGGAGCAGTCCCAGCTCTTCGCGCTGCCCTATGGGCGGGCGCGGCTGGCGCTCGACGAGGCGGATGCCGCCGATGCCCGGCGCTACGAGCGCGACATCAAGACCGCCGACCAGCTGCGCCGGCAGGCGGCGAAGCTGAAGAACATCGGCATCAACTCCGGCAGCGATCTCCTCGTCAGCAAGACCAAGCAGCTGAAGCAGCGCGCCGAGAAGCTTGAGGATATGGCCAGGCCCGCCCACCGCGAGGCGTCAGCCGGTGCGATCCGCCTGGCGCATCGCGGCACCCATGCCCAGGTGCTGGTCACGCTGGACGATGCCGCCGTGCACGCGCCCGACGGCACGCTGTTGTTCACGACAGGAAAGCGCTTCATCTGCCAGGGCGACCGGATCGTGCTGCTCGGCCCCAATGGTGCCGGCAAGACCAGGCTGGTCGCGCTGCTGCGCGCGGCGATCGGGCAAAGCGGGGCGCAAGGGGCTGTGCGGGCGACGCCCTCGCTGGTGCTCGGCTATGGCGACCAGGCGCTCGCTGACCTCGACGACGCAGAAACCCCGATGCGCGTGATCACGCGGCGCTTCGATGTCGGCGAGCAGCGCGCGCGCTCGTTACTGGCCGGGGCCGGGATGTCGGTGGAATTGCAGGAGAAGCGCGTCGGAACGCTGTCAGGCGGGCAGAAGGCGCGGCTCGGCATGCTCGCGCTCAGGCTCGCCAATCCCAATTTCTATCTGCTCGACGAGCCCACCAACCATCTCGACATCGACGGTCAGGAGGCGCTGGAGGGGGAACTGATGGCGCAGCAGGCGAGCTGCCTGCTCGTCTCGCATGATCGCAGCTTCGTGCGCTCAGTGGGCAACCGCTTCTGGGTGATCGAGCGCAAGAAACTGGTCGAGGCCGACAGCCCCGAGGCGTTCTTCACGGCGATGCGGGGCGCGAACTGAACGTTTGTCTTTCTGAAGCCTCGCCCGCGACGCAGCGGCGTCGCGGGCGAGGCTGTCGCTCTACGCCTCAGCGCAGCTCTTCATGCGCGGTTTCGCGCAGGGTCGCGATCACGATGGCCGAGGCGATGGCCGCCAGGATCAGGTAGTAGGTCGGCGAGATCGGCGAGCCCGTCGCGCTGATCAGCCAGGTCGCGATGAAGGGCGCAAAGCCGCCGAACACGCTGGTCGCCAGACTGTAGCCCGTCGACATCCAGGTCGAGCGCGAATTGGTCGGGAAGATCTCGGCGATCGCGGCGGGGCCGGGACCGGAGAACATCGCGATCATCAGGCCGAAGACCAGCTGCACGCCGATGACATGCATGAGCGAGACGCCCGACAGCATGTAGGAGAACAGCGGATAGGTCAGCAGCGCGAAGGCGAGGCAGCAGCCCAGCAACAGCGGCTTGCGGCCGATCCTGTCCGACCATGCGCCCATGAGCGGGATCGTGACCACCAGGATGACGAGGCCGATCGTATTCGACCAGAGCGACTCCGTGCGGCTCAACCCGGCATATTTCTGGGTGAAGGTCGGCATGTAGTAGAGGATGACGTAGTACGACACGGTCCACAGGATGGTGAAGCCGAAGGCCTTGGCGGCCAGGATCCAGCCGGGCGTGCGATCCTGCGGCACGGCGTCCTGCGCATCGCGATAGGCCGGGGTCTCCTCGATGTTGCTGCGCATGTAGATGCCGACCGGCACAAGCAAGAAGCCGAGCAGGAACGGCAGGCGCCAGCCCCAGGATTCCATCTGGTCCGGGGTCAGGACCGTGCTGAACAGCGCGGCAACGCCGGAGCCGAGCAGCAATCCGCCTGCGACGCTGGCCTGCTGGAAGCTGCCGAAGAAGCCGCGACGGCCCTTGGGAGCCCATTCGACGATGAACGCCGTGGCGCCACCCCATTCACCGCCGGCCGCGAAGCCCTGCAGCAGGCGGCAGATCACCAGCAGCAACGGCGCCAGGATGCCGATCGAGCTGTAGTTCGGGATGAGGCCGATCCCGACCGTGCCCAGCGCCATCATGAACATGGTCAGCACGAGCGCGGCCTTGCGGCCCTTGGTGTCGCCCATGCGGCCGATGATGATGCCGCCCAGAGGGCGGGCAACGAAACCGATGCCGAAGGTGGCGAAGGTCGCGAGCAGCGCACCGACCTCGTCGCCGCCGGGGAAGAAGTTCTTGGCGATGATCGTCGCGACGAAGCCGTAGATGGCGAAATCATACCATTCAAGCACGTTGCCGATGACGGCTGCACTGACGGCGCGCCTGCTTTCGGCCTCTGTGGGTGCCTGTCCGGCGGCCTGCGCCGGGACCGTTCCTGCTTGACTGCTTGCCATCTGGCCTTCCCCTTGCCCGGCAGAAACGCATCTGCCCACATTAGTCGCATTACAATTTCTTGAATTGCAATGTAATATGTGAAATCGTAGGGAAAATCGCGGAGATGTCAATAAAGTGGCGACGAGTCCCGTGCGCGAAGACGCGCTTCATGTCGCATCTGTGGCAAAAGCGTTTCGTGTGCTGGAGGCCTTCCAGCATACCAACAGCGATCTCAGCCTGATCGAGATCGCAGCCCATACCGGCCTCGACAAAAGCGCGACACAGCGCTTCGCCCATACGCTGTGGCAGCTGGGATATCTTGAGAAGGACGAGCGCACGCGCCGCTTCCGCATCGGCAAGCCGGTTCTCGACCTGAGCTTCTCGTATCTACGCTCGAATCCGCTGGTCGAACTGGCCACGCCCGCGCTGCTCGCCCTGCGCAACGATTGCGGCGAGCGGGTCAACCTGTCGCTCTATGACGACACGACCACGATCTACGTCATCCGGCAGCAGATGAAGCGCGAGTATTTCGACAGCACGCTGGTCGGCCGGCGCATCCCGGTGTTCTGCACGGCGGGCGGGCGCTCGATCCTGGCACAGCTGCCGCATGAGGAAGCCGTGGCCATCATCGCCCGCTCGAATCTGGCGCCGCGGACTGCGAAGACGATCACCGATCCCGCAGTGATCCTGGAGAAGGTCGCGGAGGCCGGGCGCAATGGCTACGGCTTCGCCGTCGAGGAGACCGTTCTCGGCGAGGTCACGGTCGGGGCTGCCGTGATCGACGCCGCGGGACGCCCGCTCGCGGCGGTCCACATCGCCGCATCGATCACGGAGTGGGCGCCCGACGTCTTCGTCGAGCGCTTCGCGCCGCTGGTCATCGAGACCGCGCAGTCGCTCAGCCGCTCGCAGGGGCGCGTGATGCTGCGGACCCGCTGAGCGCTTCCCTTGGCTTAGGCCGACATGTCGAGCGGCGGCGCGATGTCGTCGGTGATCGGGTTCTGGAAGGGGTTTTTTGCGCGGAAAGCTGCAAATTCCGCCTTGGCCGCCTGGAGCAGCTCCGGCTGCGTCAGCACGTCGACCGCGACGCCCGCCATCGCCTTGGCCGCAAGCGCCAGCCCCTTATGGGCGGCCGGCGCCAGCCCCTGCGCCACCAGCTGCCAGGAATGGCCCGGCGTTCCCACCGCATAGCAGGCGACACGGCACTGCACGGTGGGCACGACCCAGCTCACCGTGCCGACATCGGTCGAGCCGACAGAGCCGTTGCTGATGCGGTCGAGCGGATAGATCTCGTCGTTCAGCGCTTCGCCCTCGCGTACCGGCAGGCCGGCGCGGGCATAGGCGGAGCTGATGTCCTCGGGCGAGAGCGTCGCCTGGAACTGCGCCGCGAAATCATGGTCGGCGGCGTCGAAGCCCGGGCCGCCCAAACGCATCAGATTGGCGTGCATCGCCTCCTCGAGCGGCCTGTTGCCGACGAGGTTGGCGTCGCCCGAGATCTGCTTCGCCTCGACCCGCGTCTCGCTCATCAGGGCCGCGCCGTCGGCAATATTGCGCACGCGCCGCACCAGATCCCACATCTCGCCCAGGGTCCGCGCCCGGATCAGGTGGCGCACGGTGGCCTTGGCCTGCACGACATTGGGGGCGATGCCGCCGGCATCGATCACTGCGTAATGCACGCGCGCCGAGGATGGCATGTGCTCGCGCATGTAGTTGACGCCGATATTCATCAACTCGACCGCATCGAGCGCGCTGCGGCCCAGATGCGGCGCCGCTGCGGCATGCGAGGCGCGCCCATGGAAGGTGAATTCGACCTCGACGCAGGCGAGCGACACGGCCTCGCTGACGCCGGTGAAGGCGGCGGGGTGCCAGCAGAGCGCGACGTCGACATCGTCGAACAACCCGGCGCGGACCATGAAGCCCTTCGACGAGCCGCCCTCCTCGGCGGGGCAGCCGTAATAGCGGACCCTGCCCGCGATGCCGTTGGCCTCGAGCCAGTCCTTGACGGCGGTGGCGGCGAGCAGCGCTGCGGAGCCCAGCATGTTGTGGCCGCAGCCATGGCCGTTGCCGCCGGCCTCGACCGGGGCGGGTTGGGTGACGCCGGCTTTCTGGCTGAGCCCGGGCAGGGCGTCGTATTCGCCCATGATCGCGATCACAGGGCCGCCGGCCCCGGCCTCGCCGATCACGGTCGTGGGCATCCCGGCAACGCCCGTCTCGACGCGAAAGCCCTCGCTTGCCAGCATCGCGGCATGCTCGGCCGCGGCATGCCGTTCCTGGAAGTTCAGCTCCGGCACCGCCCAGATGCGATCGCTGAGATCGAAGAAGGCCCGGCGCTTGGCATCTGCCAGCCGCCAGATTTCGGGAGTGTTCTGATGGACCGTCATGCTCGTACCGGTGATGCTAGCGGAAGAAGATCAGGGTCTGCAGCAGGAACAGCGGGATCAGGATGCCGCCGGACCAGAGCATGTAGCGGAAGAAGCTCGGCATCGCGACCTTGCGGTCCTTGGCGATGGCATAGACCATGAAGTTCGGGGCGTTGCCGATATAGCTGTTGGCGCCCATGAAGACCGCGCCCGCCGAGATCGCCGCGAGCGTCAGCGCGCCCGTCGTCATCAGCGTCTGGGCGTCGCCACCTGCGAGCTCGAAGAAGACCAGATAGGTCGGAGCATTGTCTAGGAAGGACGAGAGCGCACCCGTCAGCCAGAAGTAGGCGACATTGTTGGGCGAGCCGTCGGGATTGGCTACCATGGCAACGAGGCCTGCAAAGGCGCCGTTGCGACCAGCCTGCAGCATCGCCAGCACGGGGATGATGCAGATGAAGATGCCGGCGAACAGCTTGGCAACCTCCTTGATCGGGCCCCAGGTGAATTCGTTGCCGGCCCGGACCGGCTTGGGGGTCAGCGCCAGCGAGAGCGCAGCCAGCCCCAGCAGCACGATGTCGCGCACGAGGTTCTGCAGTTCGACATGCACGCCCCTGACGTCGAAGACGATGCCGGGCTTCCAGCGCGCCGAGACCAGGATCGCCAGGATCACGCCACCCAGCAGCGCGATGTTGATCTTGCCGAAGAACTTGATCGCGCGATCGGGCGTCGGGTCCTTGACCTGGGGAGTTCCCTCCTCCTTGCGGAAGAGCCAGCTGTCGAGGGCGTAGAACACGGCCAGCAGGACAAAGACCGCAAAGCTGGTCTGGGGCAGGAGATGCGTCGTGGTCCAGAAGAAGTCGACGCCGCGGAGGAAGCCCAGGAACAGCGGCGGGTCGCCTAGCGGGCTCAGCGAGCCCCCGATGTTCGAGACCAGGAAAATGAAGAACACCACGACATGGACGTTGTGGCGCCGCGCGTCGTTGGCGCGCAAAACGGGCCGGATCATGATGATTGAGGCGCCGGTCGTGCCGACAAAGCTCGCCATCAGCGTGCCGATCGCCAGCAGCGCGGTGTTGGTCGCCGGCGTGCCATGCAGGTTGCCGGTGATCAGAATGCCGCCCGCGATGGTGAACAGCGCGAAGAGCAGGATGATGAACGGCAGGTATTCAAGCAGCGCGGTATGCAACAGCGCGCCCAGGGCCGGCTCGAACCCGCGAAACAGCACCAGCGGCAGAAGCGTCAGCGCCGCCCAGAAAGCCGCGAACTTGCCGTAGTTCAGCTCCCAGAAATGCGGAAACAGCACGGGTCCCAGCGCGATCGAGAGCAGCATGCCAGCGAAGGGCAGCGCCCAAAGCCCGCCCAGCGTCGCTCCCCCCAAATCACCCGCGGCCAACGCCGCAGTCGGAAACAGGCAAAGCAGAACCAGGCTGGCAACAGACTTCATCGTGATCAATCCCCCCTGCCGCTTGCGCGGCGATCCGGCGCAGGAGCTATAGAGGCAGCTCGCGACGCTTTCACCTGAATTGTGCCGGGGGTCGCGGAGCCCGGCCAGTCTCCGCAGCCTGGCGGGGTCGCCCCGCGGTCATTACACAGGATGCTCCAGGATTTCAGCGACATGATCGGCATATGCCCGACGGGAAGTGCAGTAACAGTTTCGCTCACGTGACGTCGTGTTGGAATGCGATGCCATTTAATGAAATCGACAACGGCAGTTTTACCGGATGACTGTAGGTAAGCAGGTCAGTGCTGATTGGCTTGCCGGGGGGCAGCGTGCTTCGATTGCAGAACACAGTTCTCGAGATGATTGCGCGCGGCGAGCCGTTCCACGCGACGATCGACAGGCTGTGTCTCGAGGTCGAGCGGTATCTGCCCGGCGTTCGTGCATCGGTGCTGATGATAGACCGGGGCAACCTCGTGCGCTCCGTCGCCGCGCCGGGCTTCCCCGCCGAGATCCGCAGCAGCCTCGAGGGCGTTCTGATCGGGCCTTGCGCCGGCTCCTGTGGCTCTGCTGCCTATACACGGACCCCTGTGGCGGTCGAGGACATCGAGCACGATCCGAAATGGACGGCGTTCAAGGCGCTGTTTCGGCCGATCGGCGTGCGGGCGAGCTGGTCCTATCCGATCTGCGATCTCGCGGGGGCGGTGGTGGCGGTTGTCGCCTTCTACTATGGCGAGATGCGGGGCCCCACGAGGCGCGAGCGCCGTGTCATGGAAAGCTGCCGCCGCCTGTTCGACATCGCATTGGAGCGCCATGCGCGCGTGCTTGATCGCGAACGGCGGATTCTCGTCGATGCACTGACCGGCCTGGCAAACCGGGCCGCCTTCGACCTGGCGCTGGCGCAGCTGCCGAACACGGATTCAGGCAACTGGGCCTTGTTCATCCTCGATCTCGACAATCTCAAGGTCGCCAACGACACCTTCGGCCATCATGCGGGCGATGTCCTGCTTCAGCGCGTGGCGCGCCGGATCGCCGATGCGATGATGCCTGATGTCGCTTTCCGCCTCGGTGGCGACGAGTTCGCCGTGCTCATCCAGAACCCGGACAGCCTGCGCGCGCTCGATGACACGGCATCGCGCGTGCTCGCAGCCGTTGCCCAACCGGCCGATTGCGGCGGCCATATCATCGTGCCGCAGGCGACGATCGGCGGAGCCGTCTACGACGCGGCCGAGGGCGACGCCGACGACGTCCGCCAGAACGCGGATTTTGCGCTCTATCATGCCAAGGAGACGGGGCGCGGCGGCTATGTCCGCTACTGGCCCGGCATCGGCACCCGCATGACGCATCGGCGCATGGCGATCAAGGATCTCGCCGAGGCGCTCGAGGACGGGCGCATCGACGCCTACTACCAGCCGGTGGTCCGCCTCGACACCCGCGAGATCATCGGTCTCGAGGCGCTCTGCCGCCTGCGCACGCGCGCCGGGGCGATCGTGACGGCGTCCGCCCTCCAGGACGCGACCTGCGATGTCCGGGTCGCCTCGGCGCTGACACGGCGCATGCTGAGCCTCGTCAGCGTCGACATGCGCGGCTGGCTCGACGAAGGCCTGCCGATCCAGAAGGTCGGCGTGAATATCTCGACCGCCGATCTCCACGCCGGAAATTTGGTGCAGGAGATCGCCGAGACCTTTGGCTATAATCGCGTTCCGCTCGGTCTGCTGGCGCTGGAGGTCAATGAAAGCGTTTATGTCGGGCGGCGCGACAATGTCATTGCCCGCGAGCTCGAGGCCTTGCGGGTGCATGGCATGAGCGTGTCGCTCGACGATTTCGGCACCGGCTACGCATCGCTGACGCATCTGCGCATGCTGGCGGCCGACAACATCAAGCTCGACCGTTCCTTCATCGCCGATTTCTCGACCGGCGATTCCAGCATGGCGATCGTCGCCGGCGTGCTTGGCATCGCGGAGCGCCTGGGGATCCGCGTGGTCGCCGAGGGCATCGAGACCGTCGACCAGGTCGAGCAATTGCTCGCGATGGGCTGCACGCTTGGCCAGGGCTTCCTGTTCTCCCGAGCGGTCGACCGGGATGCGACGGCCGCGCTGCTGCGTCGCCACGCGCAGGGTGTGCCGGGGGCGGTGCCGATGCCGCTGGATACCGACTGGGCATCGGTGGGGCACAGCGACCCGCGGGCCCGGGCCGCCTGACGGTCGCCGCGGTCGCGCCTCAGCCGCCGGCTGCTATAGCGAAGAAATCGGGCGGCCCCATCTGTCCGCCCTTCAGCACGATATCGAGGCCGTCTAGGCGCGGCGTCGCGCTATGCGTCCGGCATAGCGGCGCGCCCGCCACCAGCGGCGCGCGATAGGACAGGCCCCAGATGTCGAGCGCCTTGATCGCGAGCGTCGAGGTGTCGCCGCCCGCGACAACGAGGCGGGAGACGTCTGCCTCGGTCATGATCGAGCGCAGCAGGGCCGCAGTCGCAGCCGCTACGCCTGCGGTATTCGACGGGGCAGCCTCGGGGCGGTCGGTGATGAGCATGACGTTTCCACTGCCGAGCGCGTCGCATGCCTGCTGGGACAGTACCTCGCCATAGCTGGCGTCGGCTGTGAGGCGTCCTGCGTCGATCGCGACCCGGGCGTAGCCGGTTGCAGCCTCGACCTGCGCGCGCGTCACCGGCGACAGGCTGCCGACCAGGGCCAGAACCGGACCAGAGGCCGGCGCCCCCGCGGCGCGCTCGCTGCCGCTCGCCTCCTGCGACTGCGCAGGCATCATCTGGGCCACGGAGCTGGCTCCGACCACGAGCATGGGTGTTGCGCGCGCGTGCTCCAGGAGAAGCCTGCCGATTACAGCCAAATCCGAGGTTTCGGCCACGTCGAACAGCACGGCCTCAGGCGATGTCTCCATTGCGGTGGCGAGTGCAGCGCCGGCTTCAGCGGCCGTGTAGCTGCGATAATCCACCAGCGCGATGTGTCCGAGCCCCTGCGCCGAGAGGTGCCGGCGCAGATCGGCCTCGGCCATCGGCGTCACCGGATGCACGCCCATGGTCGGATGACGGTCGATGCGGTGCACGGTGCCGCCGAGTCCCGCCGCCGCAAACAGCGTGCCGAACAGGCAATAGCGCCCGAGATTGGGTTGCCCGCCCAGAATAGGCACGAGCGGGTTGGCAAAATGCGGCCGCAGAGCCCGCACAGCCGCACCGATGCTGCCGATCGCGGGCGCGCTGTCGAAGGTCGAGCAGCATTTGTAATGCATCAGCTCGACGCCCTGCGCCGCAAAGAACCGCCCCGTCGCGTCGAGTTCGCCCGCGATCCCGGCCGGCGCCATCGTCCGCGTCGCACCTGCTATGCCGATCGCATCCAGCGGCCCGGCGGCGGTCAGCTGGGTTTCGGTGGGTACGGCGAGGAACAGCAGCGCCCGCAGCCCGCGCTCGGCCAGCGTCGCCAGCGTGTCGGAAGCGCCGGTGAAATCATCGCCATACCAGCCATAGCGAGGCATGCGCTGCGATCTCATCAGGCGCCCTTGCCGAAGAAGTCGAGCGCCTGGCGCAGCTCTCCCTGTTCGCGCGCGGCGTCGGAGAGCGTCACGCCTGCTGCGACCGCAGCCCATGCCTGCCGGATGCTGGCGACGCCGGCGGCGGGTCCACCGGGATGGGCCAGGATGCCGCCCCCTGCCATGAACAGCAGGTCGTCATGGCCGATCGCGTCCCAGGTCGGTTGTGCGGTCCCGGCCCATTGCCCCGAGGAGAAGGCCGGCAGCACGCGGTCGTCGAGGCCTTCCGCCAGCGGCGTCACGCAGTCGCGCGCCGACGTCACGACCTCATCGTCCTCCTGCGCGAATTTCCCCGCGAGGCCATGGACATGCATGTGGTCGACGCCGGCCAGCCGCCACAGCGTCTGGTAGGCCTGGAACGAGATCCCGAGCATGGGATGGCGCGAGATCGCGCCAAAGCCGTTGCGATGGCCATGCAAGGCGAGGTCGGTCGAGCGGCGCAGGCTCTCGATTGCGGAAAAGCCGCACCAGTTCAGGCTCGCCATCACGCAGGTGCCGCCTTCTCGCGCCACGAGATCGGCGTGGCGGCGCATCGCATCGGTCTCGTCGGTGATGTTGAAGGCGATCATCACGGCCTTGCCGGTGCGGTCCTGATGCCGGCGCACCGCGTCCATCACGGCAGGAATGCGCTCGGCCAGGGGCGCATGCACCGGGTCGGCCGAAATCTCGTCGTCCTTGATGAAGTCCAGCCCGGCGCCGCAGAGCGTCGTCACCAGCGCCGCCGTCTCAGCCGAGCTCAGGCCGACATTGGGCTTGATGATCGAGCCGACCATCGGCCCCTGCGCGACGCCGGTCAGCCGGCGCGTACCCGCAATGCCCTGCGTGGGCATGGCAAAGCGGCTGCGGAAGGACGCCGGCAGCGTGATCGTGTCCAGCCTCATGCCGGTGACTTCGCCGAGGTCGTAGAGGTTTCCGGCGACGATCGAGGCCAAGGTCGCGAGGTTGGCCCCGACATTGTCGACCGGGAACGAGATCGCGACCCGCGCCCGACGCCAGGGCCCGGCGACGCCTTTCCGAGCCAGCCAGGCGTTGGGAAGGCTCGGCTCGTCGACGGTCTCGAGAGGCGCGACCGCGGTCACGGCCGCGCGGGTGCGCGAGCGCAATTCGTCGGTCTCGCCCGCGACGCGGGTGAAGGTCCCGCTCGACTGCTCGCCGGCCATGATCTCCGCGACCTTGGAGGGGTCGAGCGGCGTCTCGATCAGATAGGACGCCTCGAAGCGTTCGCTGGTCATCTCATCATTCCTGCGGCCGGCTTTCCGTCATTGCGAGGAGCGCAGCGACGAAGCAATCCAAGGGACGTAGAGCCCTATGGGACTGGTTTGCTTCAACTCCGCTCGCCATGACGGGGACGGATCGGCACCACGTATCCTCAGAGCTTGCTGAGATCGGGGAACGGCCGGACCGGGTCGGTCCCGTCCCAGCTCTCGCCGGCCTCGCGGATCAGGCGGAACATTTCGCCCTTGGGGCCGGCGACCTCGGAAAGCTCGATCACGGTGCCGGGGTGATAATGTGTGTCGAAATAGCAGAAGCGGCCGCGCTCGCCGACTTCGCCCGACATTACTACCTTGAAGCCCTGCGCGGTCAGCCGCTCGAGATCGGCGTCGTAGTCCGAGGTCCAGTAGGCGACGTGCTGCAGGCCGCTATGACCGGCATCGGTGAAATCCTTGTACATCGAGGGCACCGCGTTGCGGCACTGGATCAACTCCACCTGCAGCGGCCCGGAATTGGCCAGCGCCACGGAGTTGTGGGGCTCATAGGCCTCGCCCTTGTAGCGGTAGTTCCTGATCGGAACCTTCGGGTTGTAGAAGAACGGCCCGACGCCGAGTTCGCGGGTCCAATACTCCATCGCCGCCTCGATATCGGGGACGACATAGCCCAGCTGCCGGATCTGGCCGAAAAAGCGGCTCATCTGCGAATGCCCTTATGCTCGAATGTGTCGTGGGGATCAGAATTTCAGGAAGCCGGTGGAGATCCACGGCACTGCGGCCACCACGACAAGCCCGATCAGCAGGGCCGCCATGTAGCCCCAGATGTATTTCAGGCCCTCGTCGGGATTGACCTTGCTGATCGCGCAGGCGCCGTAATAGCCGACGCCGAAAGGCGGGGCGAAGAGGCCGATGCCCATCGCGAAGACCACGACCATCGCGTAGTGCACCTCGTGCACGCCGACCTGCTTGGCGATCGGGAACAGCAGCGGGCCGAACAGCACGATCGCCGGGATGCCCTCGAGCACGCTGCCCAGAATGATGAAGGCGACGATGGAGATCGCCAGGAAACCCCAGGTGCCGCCGGGAACCGCGGCCATGATCTGCGCCAGGTCATGCGAGAAGCCCGATTGCGTCAGGCCCCACGCCATGGCGGTGGCGCAGCCTACGATGAAGATGATCGCGCCGGTGAGGGAGGCGGTGTCGACCAGCATGCGCGGAATGCGGCGCCAGTCGAACTGGCGGTAGAGCAAGAGCCCCGCCAGCACGGAATAGACGATGCCGATGGTCGAGACTTCCGTCGCCGTGGCGACGCCCTCGACCACCGCGGCGCGGATCACGAAGGGCAGCGCCACGGCCGGCAGCGCGATCAGGGCAAGCTTGGCGATCTCGCGCTTGGGCATGCGCGCGACATGGCTGAGATCCTCGTGCCGATAGCGCCAGCGCACGACGATGCAGAGCGCCAGACCCAGTACCAGGGCCGGCAGCAGGCCGCCGGTGAACAGAGCCGCGATCGAGACGCCGGTGACCGAGCCGATGGTGATCAGCACGATCGAGGGCGGCACAGTTTCGGTCTGCGCGCCGGTGGCCGAGAGCAGGGCGACAAGGTCGCCGGGCTCTGCGCCGCGCTTCTGCATCTCGGGAAACAGCACGGGTGCGATCGCAGCCATGTCGGCGATCTTCGAGCCGGAGATGCCCGAGACCAGGTACATCGCGCCGACCAGCACATAGGACAGGCCGCCGCGGACATGGCCGAGCAAGCTGGCCAAGAACTGGATCATGGCCTTCGCCATGCCGGTCATCTCGATCAGCGCACCCAGGAAGATGAACAGGGGAACGGCGAGCAGGATCAGATGGCTCATACCCTCGTCGAGCCGGCCGACCATGACGATCATCGGCGTCGTGGTGGTGCAGGCGAGATAGCCGAAGGTGGCGAGCGCGAAGGAGAACGCGATCGGCACGCCGGAGAAGACGTTGAGCGCGACCACGCCGACGAAGAAGACGATCAGGTTGAGCTTGCCGAGCGGCTTCAGGGTGGGGCCGGCAAGGTAGAACAGCACGACCAGAGCGGCTGTCAGGCCCGCCGCCAGCAGGACAGGCTTGAGCGAACCGAACCGAAACAGCCGAAAGCTCGCCGCCAGCAGCATCAGTCCCATGCCGACAGGAATCGCAGCCGCCCGCCAGGCATTGGTGATCTCGAGCGCCGGCGTGACGATGAAGCTCTCTTCCTCGGCATATTCGATGGCATGCGGGATGATCATCAGCAGGAAGGCGATCGAGGCCGTGATCGCCAGGGCTTCCAGCAAGGCGCGTGTGCCAGGCGAGACGCGGCTGACGAGCCCGGTCATGCGCATGTGCTCGCCGCGCCGCAGGGCAACGACCGACCCCAGCATCGAGAGCCAGAGGAAGAGGATCGAGGCGAGCTCGTCCGACCACACCAGTGGTGCGTGGAAGACGTAGCGCGCCGTCACGCCCGCCGCGAGGATGACCATCTCGACGAAAACGAGGATCGCGGCGGCGGCCTCGACGAGGCCCCCGACGGCGCGGTCGAGCCGGTCCGCCACCCGCCCGAGGCCGGTGTTCGGGCGGGTGACGGGGGCGTGCAGAGTCGTTGCATGGATGTCCATGGCGGGCGCGTCCTGATGTTCTTAGCGTCTTCGCGCCGTGTAGTGCGAAATGGGCCGCTCAGGCCAGCTTGCCGACGGCATCTTCGAGAAGCGCCCAGGCTTCGGCGCCGAAACGCTCCTGCCATTCCTTGTAGAATCCGGCCTCGCGCAGCTTGGCGCGGAAGGAATCGGGGTTGGTCTTGTTGAAGGCGAGGCCCTTCGACTGAAGGTCTGCCTGCACGGTCTCGTTCAGCGACTTGATGTCCCCGCGCTGCCGGACGCCGGCGGCGTTGATGGCATCGCCCACGATTTTCTGGACGTCCGGCGGCAGGCCGCGCCAGGCGCGGCCATTGGCGATGAACCAGAAGCCATCCCAGATGTGGTTGGAGACGGCGCAGTTCTTCTGCACCTCGAACAGCTTGGCGACCTGGATGATCGGCAGCGGGTTTTCCTGCGCATCGACGACCTTGGTCTGGAGCGCCGAATAGACCTCCGAGAACTGCAGGCTGGCGGGCGCCGCCTCGAGCGACTTGAACATCGAGATCGACAGCGGGCTCACGGGCACGCGGATCTTCAGGCCGGACATGTCTTTGGCGTTCTCGATCGGCTTGCCCGAGGTGGTCATCTGGCGAAAGCCGTTGTCCCACATCTTCTCGAAGGCGAAGAGGTTCACCTTGGAGATCGCCTCGCGCACATGGGCACCGAGCTTGCCGTCCATCGCCTTCCAGACCTGGTCGTAATCGGCGAAGGCGAAGCCGACCGCGTTGATCGCCGCGACCGGGACCAGCGTTGCGATCACCAGCGCCGAGGGCGTGAAGAAGGTGATGCCGCCATTGCGGACCTGGCTCAGCATGTCGGTGTCGCCACCAAGCTGATTGTTCGGGAAGATCTTGATCTCGACCCGGCCGTTGGTCTTCTGCTTGACCTCTTCGGCGGCCTCGGCGGCACGGATGTTCAGGGGATGGCTGAGCGGCAGGTTATTGCCGTATTTCAGCTCGATCTCGGCTGCGCGGGCGACATGCGGCATGCCGATCAGCGATACGGCCGGCGTGGCGGCAAGGGTGCGCAACACCGTGCGGCGGGTCAAATGGGTCATCGTCATCTCCCTGGCGTCGCTGAGCGACTTGATTGATCGTGTTCTTGCCAAAACGATAGGAATTGCGGATGACGGAGGTCAAACTCATTTTCTGATTGTTTCTGATGGATTTTGCGTGAAGGCCCACTCGGATGCTCGCGTTCCTCCCGACAACACGACGGCGCCCCGCCGCCGCCTGATGGCGACGGTCGAGGACGTCGCGCGCCTGGCCGGTGTCTCGACGGCCACGGTCGACCGGGTGCTGAACCAGCGCCCCGGGGTTCGTTCCGTCACGGTCCAGCGCGTGCTCCAGGCGGCGGGCGAACTCGGCTACATCCTCGATGCCAGCCTGCCGGCGGGGGCGCTCAAGCCGCTGCAGCTCGCCTTCCTGCTCCCGGCCGGTGGCAACCGGTTCCTCGGAATGCTCGGGCGACTCATCGCAGGCTCCCAGAACCAGCTCGCCTCCTTCAACATGCGCGCCCGCGTCGACTACATCGAGAGCTTCAAGCCCGATCTGCTGGCCCAGCACCTGCGCAGGCTTGCACGCGATGTCGACGCCGTGGCGTTCATGGCGCTCGAGCACCCCACTGTCCGCGAGGCTGTCGACTGGCTTGCCGATCGCGGCGTCCCGGCGGTGACGCTGATCTCCGACATCGCCAGCACCCGCCGCGTCGCCTATGTCGGCCTCGACAACCGCTCGGCCGGGCGCACAGCCGGATACCTCCTGGCCCGCTTCATCGGGCCTCGCCCGGCGAAGGTCGCGGTGATTGCAGGCAGCCTGAGCTACCGCGCCCATGAGGAGCGTGAAATGGGCTTCCTGCACCTCTTCCAGGAGCTTTTCCCGGCGATCGAGGTCGTCGCGATGCGCGAAGGCCATGACGAGGAGGCGCGCAATTACCGACACACCAAGACGCTTCTGGCCCAGCATCCCGATCTCGCCGGGATCTACAATATCGGCGGCGCGCCCGAGGGCATTGTCCGCGCGCTCAGGGAGGCTGGACGCCAGAACGACGTGGTCTTCGTCGGGCATGGCCTGACGCCCGACACGCGTGCGTTGCTGATCGACGGTGCGATGGACGCCGTGCTCAACCAGAACCCGCAGGCCTCGCTGATGGATTGCGTCTCGATCTTCGCCAATCTCAGGGCAGGGCGCCCGGCGCTGGAAGGCACGACCGGCCCCAGCACCGAGATCATCCTGCGCGAGAACCTGCCCTGAAGCGGGCACCCGTTTGGGCCGGCGGCGGCGCGCTGGAATCCGGGGGCGCTTGGCCTTATAGGGATGTCCCCGACCCAACCCCTCGGTGGAGTTTCGAATGGCGACCGCGCCTGTTCTGGCAAAGACCGTGATCATCGGCGCAGGCGGCCATGCCAAGGTGGTGATCGATTTGATTCGTGCCGAAGGCCGCCATGAACTCGTCGGCCTCATCGATTCCGCCATGGTGGGGACGCTGGTCAACGGTGCCGCGATCATCGCCGGCGACGATGACCTGCCCCGGCTGCGAAGCGAGGGCATCACCCATGCCCATGTCGCGATCGGCAACAATCGCGTTCGGCTCAAGCTGGCGCGAGCGCTCGAGGCGATGGGCTTTACCCTCGCCAACGCCATCAGCCCCACGGCTACGCTGTCCCCATCCGTGATGCTGGGCCGGGGGATCGCAGTGATGGCCGGCGCCGTCGTCAATGCCGACAGCCGCCTCGACGATGCCTGTATCCTCAACACCCGGGCCAGCCTGGATCATGACGGCCATATCGGTGAGGGCGCGCATGTGGCGCCGGGCTGTGCGCTGGCCGGCAACGTGACGATTGGACGCTTGAGCTTCCTCGGTGTAGGAACGAGCGTTATCCCCGGGATCGTGATCGGTGAGGACACGGTCATCGGCGCCGGGGCCTGTGTCGTTCATCCGATTCCCCCGCGCGCGAGGGCCTATGGCGTTCCCGCGCGTATCGTCACGCCTCCAATTCCGAGCTGAGATTCATGACCTCGTCGAATGTGAAGCCGCCTTCCTCGCCTGCCGACGCCAAGCCGGCCACCATGCCGCGCATTCCGGTTGCCGCGCCCGTGCTCGACGGCCGCGAGACCGAATATGTCATGGAGTGCATGCAGACGACCTGGATTTCGTCGGCCGGGCGCTTCATCGGCGCCTTCGAGGAGGCGTTTGCCAAATTCATCGGCGTGAAGCATGCGATCGCCACCAACAACGGCACCACGGCGTTGCATCTCGCGCTGGTCGGCCTGGACCTGCAGCCCGGCGACGAGGTCATCGTGCCGACGCTGACCTACATCGCCAGCGCCAATGCGGTGCGCTATTGCGGCGCGACGCCGGTGTTCGTCGACAGCGATCCGCGCACCTTCAACATGGATCCCGCCGACGTGGCGGCCAAGATTACGCCCCGGACCAAGGGCATCATGCCTGTCCACCTCTATGGCCATTCAGCTGACATGGATCCGTTGCTGGCGCTCGCCAAGCAACACGACCTCTTCATCCTCGAGGATGCCGCAGAGGCAATCGGCGCGACCTATAGGGGCCGCAAGGTCGGCTCCCTCGGCGATTGCGCGACCTTCAGCTTCTTCGGCAACAAGATCGTCACCACCGGCGAAGGCGGGATGATCACAACCGATGACGACGAGCTGGCGGCGCGCCTGCGCCTGTTCCGCGGCCAGGGCATGGATCCGCAGCGGCGCTACTGGTTCCCGGTCGTCGGCTACAATTACCGCATGACCAACATCGCCGCCGCCATCGGTCTTGGCCAGATGGAGCGCGTCGAACACCATCTCGCGGTGCGGCAATCGATCGGCGAGAGCTACAATGCCAAGCTGGCCAAGCTCGGCAACAAGATCGTCCTGCCGACGGTGGAGCCCTGGGCCAACCATGTCTATTGGATGTACACGATCGTGCTCGGTGATGCGGTCACCCGCACGCGCGACGAAGTGATGGCCCGGATGGACGCGCAGGGCATCGAGACGCGGCCCGTCTTCTACCCGATGCATGTGATGCCGCCTTATCTCGAGGAGGGCGCCAGCTACCCGGCTGCGGACCATTGCTCCGCTCGCGGTATCAACCTGCCGACCCATGGCATGCTCTCCGAGGAGGATATCGACCGCATCGTCGCAGCCTTGCAGACCGCGATCGACTGACCGCTGCATGAAGATCTGTCTGGTCTCGTCCTATGTGCCGTTCATCAACGGCGGCGCCCGTTTCATCGTCGAGTGGCTCGAAGAGAAGCTGCGCGAGCACGGTCATGAGGTCGAGCGCTTCTACCTGCCCTTCACCGACACTGCCCCCGACCTGCTGGACCAGATCGCCGCCTTCCGCATGATCGATCTGACCCAGTCCTGCGACCGGATGATCTGCTTCCGCCCACCCGCCTATGTCCTTCCCCACCCCAACAAGGTGCTCTGGTTCATCCACCATATTAGGGTGTTTTACGACATGTGGGACACGCCTTACCGGCCGATCCAAGACAATCCGACAGGGCGGGCATTGCGTGAGGCGCTAATCGATGTCGATACCCGCACAATCCGCGAAGCCCGGAAGGTCTACACCAACTCCCAGGTCGTGAGCGATCGACTCAAACACTACAATAAGATCGACTCGATGCCTCTCTATCCACCGATCCTAAACCCGGAGCGCTTCCGCAACGAGGGTTATGGCGACGAGATCGTCGCGGTCTGCCGCATTGAAAAGCACAAGCGACAGCATCTTCTGGTCGAGGCGATGGCCCATGTCCGCAGTGGTGTGAAGTTGCGCATCTGCGGCTCCAGTTCCTCGGCCCAGCACACCGAGGAGTTGCGCCAGTTCGTTGCCCGCAAGGGGCTCGCCGAAAAAGTTATCATCGACGAGCGCTGGATCACCGAGGAAGAGAAAGTCGAGTATCTCGCCCCCGCGTTGGCCGTAGCCTATCTTCCCGAAGACGAGGACAGCTATGGCTATCCGTCCCTCGAAGGCGCCCATTCCAAGAAGGCCGTGCTGACGACGACCGATTCAGGCGGCGTGCTCGAACTCGTCGATGACGGCGTCAACGGCTATGTCGCGGCTCCCGATGCGCGCGCCGTGGCCCAGGCCATGGATAAGCTGTTCGTCGACCGCGCCAAGACCAAGACGATGGGCGAGGCCAATCTGCAGCGCCTGTCCGACATGAAAATCGACTGGAATCACGTCGTCGAGGCGATGACGACATGAAGATCCTCGTTACCACGAATGCCGTCCCCTTCGTGCGCGGCGGTGCTGAGGAACTGGCCGAGCACCTTGTCCACCAGTTGAACACACGCAAGGGTATCAAAGCCGAATTGTTGCGCATTCCATTCCGTTGGGATCCCGCTGAACGCCTGGTGGATGAGATCGTCCTCAACCGCACGCTGAAGCTGTACAATGTCGACCGCGTTATCGGCATGAAGTTTCCGGCCTATCTGATCCCGCACAGCAATAAGATGCTCTGGCTGATGCATCAATACCGCCAGGCCTATGACCTCTATCGCGAGGGTCTGACAAACATCCCGCTCGGGCCGGCCGGCGAGCCGCTGATCAGGGCGATCCGCTCCGCCGATAATGCCTGCTTCGCCGATGCCAAACGTATCTTCACGATCTCGCCGGTGGTCAAAGATCGGCTGGAGCGATTCAACCAGACGTCGGCAGACGTGCTGCACCATCCGCTCAACGATCCCGAGCGCTTCGGCGGCGGCAGCTATGGCGGCTATATCTTCGCTGGTGGGCGCGTCGGCAACGGCAAGCGCCAGCACCTGCTGGTCGAGGCGATGAAGCATGTTCGCGCCGATCTCAAGCTGGTTGTCGCAGGCCCTCTGGAGAGCGCCGCTTATGGCAAGCAACTCGTCGCTCTCGCCCAGCGGCTCGGGCTCGAAGACAGGATCGAGTTCCGCTTCGGCTTCCGCCCCCGCGACGAGATCATCGGGCTGGTCAACGGCGCGCTGGCCTGCGCGGCTGCGCCGATCGACGAGGATTCGATCAGCTACGTTGCGATGGAAGCCTTCGCCGCGGGCAAATGCGTCGTCACCACGACCGATGCCGGGGGCTTGCTCGAAATCGTCAGGGACGGAGACACCGGTCTCGTCACGCCGGCGACGGCCAACGCGCTTGGTCGCGCGCTGGAGACGCTTGGCTCCGACCGCCCCAAGGCGAGGCGCCTGGGGTCCGCTGCCCGAGAAGCCTGGGACCGTCTCGACATCTCATGGGGCTCGCGGATCGACATGCTACTGTCTTAAATTCGTCCGCGCTTCAAAAAGAAACTCAGGACCTATTCAGTGAAACGCTTCAACTTCGGCCCAGCGATCCGCAATGCGATGCAGACGGGCTCCGCATCGGGCCCCGACGGTGCCATGCCCGGCATGGCCTTATCGAAGGGCCCGCTATCGTTGAAGCGTCGACTGTTTCAGATGGTGCGCGCGCCACTGGATCTTGGGCGGCGTTTCCTGACCGGCGGGCTCGACATGAAGCTCGACGTCGTGCTGAAGAAGCTCGACCACGTTACGGCTCGTCTCGACGCGCTCCACCCCAAGACCGATCAGGTTCTCAGTCGCGCGGATATCATCGCGCGTCTCTCGGGAACGCTGCAGCAGAACTCCGTTTCGCAATCCGAGCGCACCGACGAGTTGATCAGGCAACTGGGCGCAGTACATAACACGCTCGACACCCGTTTGCACCAGATTGACATCAAAGTGCGTGGACCGCTCGCCTACGACGAGGCGACTCGCGCCGTACGCACGGTAGACGGTTACGTTCTCGTCCCCAAGGCAGCGCGCGAACTCTACATTCTACTGGCGGATTCCCCCGCTGAAGGCCTTGAGCCCGGGACGCATCGTTGCCTCAAGGCTTTGGTCGACCCCGGCATGACGGTGGTCGATGTCGGGGCCAATGTCGGCATGCTGTCGTTGGCCCTGGCACGCTCGGTGGGAGCACAGGGCAAGGTCTATGCTTTCGAAGCCGAGCCCCAATTCCAGGATCTGCTGGCTAAATCTTTCGTCTTGAACGGGGTCCCCTGGGTCGATCTGCGACGCCAGGCAGTGGGGCGCGCGGCGGGGCAGGCAACATTCCATGTCAGTCCCATTGCCGGTCACTCGTCGCTCTATGATCTTCCTGGTGAGGAGGCTTCAAGCGCGCGCCAGATCACGGTCGAAGTCGTGGCACTCGACGTGGCGCTGGCGGATGTCAGCAACGTCGACCTCGTCAAGATCGATGTCGAG
The DNA here is from genome assembly GCF_056406735.1 of Allobosea sp. P1_B10. Lineage (NCBI taxonomy): Bacteria > Pseudomonadati > Pseudomonadota > Alphaproteobacteria > Hyphomicrobiales > Alloboseaceae > Allobosea > Allobosea sp. P1_B10. The sequence goes on from NZ_JBFTZP010000003.1 coordinate 300,546, forward strand.
GGCGCTGAGCTCGATGTGCTCGCCGGCATGGAGCGCTTGATCGCGCGCAGCCCTAACCTGGTGATCGTCGCCGAGTTCGGCCCCACCCACCTCACCCGTGTCGGGCTGACCGCAGAGGGTTGGTTCGAGGCCTTCGAGGGCCACGGCTTCCAAGCCTATGCGATCGACGAGGCGACCGGGACATGCAGCCGCGTCAGCGCCTATGAGGTCGCAGACGTGGTATCTGTCAACATCGTCTTTGCCCGGCCCGGGTCTCCGGCGAACGATCGCCTCAAGCGGATGGATCGCCAGAGCTGATGCGCATCACCTTCTACACGCCGCTGAAACTGTCGTCGGCGATAGGCCGCGTGGCCGTCGACATCGCCGACGAACTGCAAGCCAGGGGCCATCGTGTCAGCTTTGTGCGTAGCGAGCACGATCGCGACACAGAAGCCGCAATCCATCCAACGTCACTGCCGGTACAGTGGTGGCATGACGTTCAGCCGCGCGACATCGTCAATGACAGTGATATCGTGCTGCTCAACATTGGCGACAACTTCGGCTTCCACGCCGGTATCGCCTCGATAGTCGATCAGACTCCCTGCCTCGGCATCTTTCACGATTTTTTCCTCTACAGCTTCTTCAGGGACTGGGCGCTGGCTCGCGATGCGGGCACTTTCGGCCTGCATGACACCGAGGTCGCGCGGGTCTATGGCGCCAAGCAGGCCGACATCGCCAAGTTGGCCGGCAATGAATGGTCGCTTGCCGAGATCGCCCAGCGCTTTCCGATGACCGAATGGTTGGCGGCGCGGTGCGGCGGAGCACTGGCGCATTCGCAGTATTACCGCCCGCGGTTGGAAGCGGCGTGCGCTGGACCGGTCGCTGTCACCGCCCTGAGCTACGCGCCGCGCAACGTTCCGCCGCTGCCGCAGCGTAAGGATGGGCCCGTCAGCGTGCTCACGGTGGGCCATGTCAACCAGAACAAGTGTTGTGCGGAGCTCATCCAGGCGCTGGCGGGTTCGACACATGGCAAGGACAGCCGTTATCGCATCGCCGGCCCTATCACGCCCGCAGACAGGGCCTGGCTGGAATCCGTGGCGAACGAAGCCGGCTTTGCCGGGCTCGACATTCTCGACTCCGTCAGTGATGCCGCGCTGGTGGAGGAGCTTGTTCGGGCCGACATCGTCTGTTGCCTGCGCCGGCCTGTTCTGGAGGGCGCATCTGCGTCGGCAATCGAGGCGATGATGGCCGGTCGGCCGGTGATCGTCGCCGATGCGGGCTTCTATGCGGATCTACCCGACGGCATGGTCTTCAAGGTGCCGCCCGATGTTCCTGTCCAGGCGCTGGGCGCGGCGCTTGACCGTCTGATCGCCGACGAGCCCTTGCGGCGCGAAAGCGGCGCGAAAGGACGCGAATGGTCGCGCAAGACTTTCACGCGTGAGGCCTATGTCGATGCTTTGGAAGGGTTGATCGACGACGTCATCGCGACCCGTCCCTATGCCGCCGTCAGTGTCCGTATCGGCCGGGAACTGACGGCACTCGGATTCGGCCCCGCAGATCCGGCTGCCGGCCGCCTTGGCGAAATTCTGCAGGGGCTATTTTCGCCAGTTTCTGGCTGATCGGCGAGATCAGACCTGATTTCGGCGCAGACCCATCGGACGAGCTCCCGACGTGACCGAGACTAAGCGCCCGCTTCACCGACCCCGCGAAAACACCCTGACGCGGAAATCGCCGTCGTCGATCTGGCGCGTCACTTTGTAGCCGGTGCGGGCCGCCAGCGCTTCGGGCGCGCTGCCGAGCGGAAAGAAGACGTGAAACCGCGGGAAGGCGTAGCACCATTCGTAGCAGGGCGAAGCGTGTGCCATCCGCCCTGAGGGCTCCAGAAGCGCCGAAAATTCCGTGAACTGCTTTGCCGGGTCGAGCAGGTGCTCGATGACGTTGTGAGAGAATATGCCGTCGAACAGCCCGGTCACTTGCTCGCGCGAGCGGAAGACATGGGGGTGGTCGACTGCCGCGTTGGGCTCGAAGCCCCAGACATCGTAGCCCTCGGCCCGGAGTTGGTCGATTGCAGCGCTCCAGGCGCCGCTGCCCCAGTTCAGGTACCGGCCTGACTTGTCGGGGTCGAGGGCCCTAAAAGTCCGGATTTCGCCTTCAGTGGAATTCGCCTCGGAGTAGCCGGCGTAGAGCTGCGTATAGTCGAGATCGATGATCGGCTCGGGAAGCTGGAGGTATTTAGTCGGTCCAAAGACGCAGCCGCAGCGCGGGCAGCCATAGCGGATGAGCCGGCCGCCACCGAAAATGCATTGGTCTTCCTTCAAGGCGAAGGCGTCGGTCTCGTCCGCGATCCCGCAGGCCAGGCAGGTCAGACGCGCGGGTGGGGTGAAAGCGTCGATCGTGTCGATCGCGTGCCAGATGGCAGACACCCCGAACCGGGAAACATGGCCAAGCCGCTGTTCCAGCCCGGCGAGGTCGCGGCGCAGGGCCAGATTGTCCGTCATCAGGTTCGAGATTTCGGCGCGGATGGAGCTGGTTTGCTCGCGAAACTCGCTGAGTTCGCGACGCGTTGCTTCGTCGCGAAGCGACAGGCGGTATTCGACACCGGCCGCGCCGGTCAATCTCTTGATCCAGCTCTTCAGAATCACGTCTATCCTCCGAAAGAGCTTTGGCCTAGCCAATTGGCGGGACCGGGCCCTGCATGGATTCCAAAGGATATGGACCGAATGTCAAGATTCTCTGTCTTTATCGCCATCTGCCTTTTGGGCATGTCCGGCGCCCTGGCGCAGACGAGCGATCTGGCCGGACGTTATCGCATCGAAGGTCGTAATCCCTCCGGAAGTGGCATCTACCGGGGAGGGGTTCTGGTTTCGCGCAACGGCGACGCCTATCATGTGCGCTGGCAACTCGGCAGAAGCGCTCAGGTCGGGACCGGGCTCGTCCTGGACAAGGTATTCGCAGTCACCTTTCAGGCAGGTGCGGGGCCTGTCGGGGTTGCGGCCTTCCGGATCAACGCAGATGGCAGCCTGACGGGAATCTGGGCAGGGCCGGGGACCTCCATCATCGGCACCGAGAGTTGGGTTCCCGCCGATCGAAGCTGAGCCGCGGGCAGTTGTGCGATGGCTAACGTAAGGGAAATGCGCGGAAAGGCGGCCGTACAGCAAAGATTGAACAACCGGATCAGATGAGATATGAGATTTGTATCAGTGCCATAGTTGGTGGCGTCCTTTTATCTTTTGAGGGAAAACGGCAGTCATGTACGGAAATCCTCAGAGGCGCGACGCGCCGGAGACCCTTGAGTTGCGTCGAAGGGCTGGCCGCTGGCTTAAAACGTTACGTGAAGAGGTCGGCTTGTCCCAGCGTCAGCTCGCCAACAAGGTCGGGTCTGACTACTACACCTTCATCTCCCAGCTCGAGGCCGGTCGCGGCCGGATCCCGCCCGACAAATACCTGGTCTGGGCTTCCGCGCTCGCCTGCGAGCCGCGGGACTTCGTCAAGGAGATCATGCGCTTCTATGATCCCGTGACCTACGGAATCCTCTTCGGCCGGGCCGATGAGCGCTACGCACCAACGGCCTTCCGGCCGGCGAACGATCTCGGCGTGAGCTAGGGCTTGATGGTGATGTCGATGGAATTTGGCCCCGTTCTTGACTATCGGCGGGCGCAGGCTGGAAGGCGCGTGCAGGATGTTCGCGACTGGACGCAACAAGAGCTCGCTCAATTCTACCGGGTCGAATGGGCTCTGGGTCAGTCCGGCATCGCCATCGAGACTGACAGGGGACTGTCCGACGAGGGCGATCCCTGGTTTGCGTTCTGCCGCGCCAGCGATGCCGAGGTCGTGATCCACATCGCGCGCGAAGGCGACGACTATCTCCTTGCCGGTTTCCTGTCGGATCGCGTTCAGCGCGGCCGCGACTTCGCGCATCTTGTGGAGCGGCTCCTCGCCGAGCATCCCGCGAAGGCGATCGACAAGCGCGGCGCGAGCAATGTCGTAATGCATCCAGCGACGCTGCTGGCGCTGCTCGTTTCGATCGCGTTCCTGCAGAGCAACGAGGGCAAGGCCGAGACGACCCACGACCACAGCGAGGACGCAGGTCTGCTGCGATCTGCCGCCGTGTCACCGGTGCCGTTCGCCGGGGCGAGCCTCCGCTCGGCTGCGACGCTGACGGGTTCGATCGTCGCGCTGGCCGCGACGCTCGAACTGGCCCAGGCGATGACCATCCTGCGTGTCGCGAAGCTGATGGACCAGGACCCGGCGGACCCCGTCTCGGGGCCTCATCAGGACGCCACGGCTCATCGGGACAGCTCGGTTGCCTGGACGCCTCAGGACAAGCGCGCGTCGACCGCCGATGCTGCCAGTACCGATCATCATCAGACGATGGAAGCGCATGCCTCCTCCGCGCTGGACATGTCCTCCGTGTCGTTGCCGCAGGCGCAGGGCGGCGGCATCGACATGCTCCTGCAGATCGTCGCGAAGCTCTGGACGTTCCCCGATGCCGGAACGGCAATCGCCGACAGCCTCGGCGTTCCAGCAGCCTTGGCATTCTTCGCTGGAACGACAAATGGATCGGGCGACCTGTCCGTCGCATTGCGCACGCATCAGCAGGTCCGGCCACAAGCCGAGGCGCCCTCCGGCGATGCGGCGATCCAGCATGCTGCCGTTCAGGACCAGGTCCCGGCCGGGTCCACCGTGACCATCATCCATACGTCGGGTGCGTCGGATTCGATGGCGCAGACGATGCTGAAGCTGAGCTTCGCCGACAAGAGTGAGGTGACGATCAAGGCGGCCGACGTCGCCGATGCCGGGAAGCTCGTTTCACTGGTCAGCGAAATCGTCGCCCACGCCAAGGGTGAGATTTCCATCGGCCAGGGCTCCGTCGCCCTGTCGCTCGGGCGTGTCGATCTCGATGCTCAGCCCTTGCTGGGCGGTGTCCTGGCCGAAAAGCTCGGCGATGCTCTGGCTGTCGAGCCAGACGAGGTCAAGGAGCTTGCGGCAGCCCCGGAAAAGGTCGTCGCCGAGGAGAACTACACCACGTTCTTCGGCGATGGCGCGATCAAGCACAATGTCCTCAACAAGGCAGGCGAGGCTTCGGTCGAGCGGGCGATCGCCGCATTCAAGGACGATGTTGCGCATTACTCGATCGCGGTGTCGGGCAAGGACGTGATATTTTATAGTCCAGACGCCGTAATCCATCATAGCTCCGAGGTCGTCGTCGAGCTCTGGCAGTTCAAGGACGGCAGTTCGATCGCCCTTGTAGGTTTGGGCCTCGATGGGGCTTTGCCTTATTTGCTTTGACAGCAAACATTTACACATAATCGAAGATGATGATCTCGCGTCGCAGTCTCGCGGCAGAGTTCGGGCACAAAAAAGTCGCTGGAGCCACCTCGGATGCAATCCCCACCTAAAGCTCCGACGCCGCTGAACACGGCGTTGAAGGCAGCGCGACCAGCGATCGTCATAGCGGCCATCTTCAGCCTCTTCATCAATGTCCTCGCGCTCGTCAGCCCGCTCTACATGCTCCAGATCTATGATCGGGTGCTGAGCAGCCGGAACGTCTCGACGCTGATCTTCCTGACGCTGATCGCGCTCTTCCTGTTCATCGTGTACGGGCTGCTCGAGGGGCTGCGGACGCAGATCCTGGTGCGCGGCGGCATCCGCTTCGAGAATTCCCTGCGCTCGCGCATCTTCTCGGCGGTTCTGTCGGGAGCACTCGGTTCGCGCGCCGGCGCCGAGGTCCAGGCCTTCCGCGATGCCGATTCCGTGCGCGACTTTCTCACGGGCTCGGGCCTGATCGCCTTCTGCGACGCGCCCTGGGTTCCCGTCTTCGTCTTCGCCTGCTTCGTACTGCACCCGATCTTCGGCTATCTCGCCATCGGCGCGGGCGTGATCATCTTCATGCTCGCCATAGCCAATGAACTCGCGACCAAGCGCGCAATCGGGCTCGCCAACCAGGCGGCCATTTCGGCGCAGAACAACGTCACGGCGACGATGCGCAATGCCGAGGTCATGCGCGCCATGGGTATGATCTCCGGCCTCCAGAGCCGGTGGTCCAAGCGCCGCGACGACCAGATCGCCTGGCAGGCCCTCGCCAGCGACCGTGGCGGCGGCATCATGGCCGGCATCAAGTTCTTTCGTCAGGTGGTCCAGACCCTGATCCTGGGCATCGGCGCCTATCTCGCGATCCAGGGCGAAATCTCGCCCGGCTCGATGATTGCGGCCTCGATCCTGATCGGCCGCGCCCTTGCGCCGATCGAGCAGGCTGTCGGCAGCTGGAAATCCTTCGTCGGCATGCGCGGGGCCTGGGGCCGCGTGCAGCACATGTTCCGCGCCATCGGCGACCTGCCGGAGCGGATGCGACTGCCGCCACCGGTAGGAGCCATCGACTTCGAGAACGTCATGGTGGGCGCTCCGGGCGGGCAGGCTCTGATCCTGAAGGCGGTCTCGCTCAAGATCGAGCCGGGCAAGGCAGTTGCCGTCATTGGCCCCAGCGCCTCGGGCAAGTCCAGCTTCGTGCGCGCGCTCGTGGGTGTCTGGCCAGTGGCCAGCGGTACGATCCGGTTCGACGGGTCCGACATCCGGCACTGGGATTCCGAGGAACTCGGCCAGTATATCGGCTATCTCCCGCAGGACGTCGAACTCTTCTCCGGCACGATCGCCGAGAATATCGCGCGCTTCCGCGAGGTCGACGAGGCCGAGGTCATCGCGGCGGCGAAGCTAGCCGGCGTTCACGAACTCATCCAGTTGCTGCCCGGCGGCTACAACACGCAGATCGGCGAAGGCGGGGCGACCCTGTCCGGTGGCCAGCGGCAGCGCGTCGCCCTGGCGCGCGCTGTCTATGGTCGGCCGCCTTACATCGTTCTGGACGAGCCCAACGCCAATCTCGACTCTGCGGGCGAGGCGGAGCTCCTGGCTTGCGTCCATCGCCTGAAAGAGCTGGGCTCGACGATCATCTTCGTCACGCACAAGACCAATATGCTGGCTTGCGCCGACAAGATCCTCGTTCTCCAGCAAGGCATCGTCCAGGCCTTTGGAGATCGGGACGAGATTCTGGCGAAGCTCTATGGCGGTCCGCGCGTGGTGCCGGCGCAGCCTCAGGGGCAGGTGGTCGCGCAGGGCTGAGCCCAGGCGTGACGCATTGAACGGTCGCCGGGCCCGTGGCTCGGCGTAAAGGCCCAACGGAAACGAAGATGCAAAAGCACAGCCTCCCTGTAAACGACAGCTTTCGCGGCGTCGCGATCGCAGGCTTCTCGGTCATCGGCCTGACCTTCGGCGTGCTCGGCGGCTGGGCCGCGACTGCACCGCTGGACAGTGCCGTCGTCGCGTCGGGGCTTGTGACCTCGGCATCGAACCGCAAGACCGTGCAGCATTTCGAAGGCGGCATGATCAGCGAGATCCGCACTGCCGAAGGCAACTCCGTCAAGCAGGGCGAGGTCCTGTTCGTGCTCGACTCGACGCAGGCCCGGGCCGGTGTCGAGATCATCCTGAACCAGTTTCACCAGAACCTCGCGCGCGAGGCGCGGCTGAACGCCGAACTCATAGGCGCCCGCGAAATCCAGTTCCCCGTCGAACTCGCCAATCTCAAGCTCGACCCCTCGGTGACGCAGGTCCTGAACGATCAGAAGCGCCAGTTCGAGGAGCGCCGCAATTCGCTCGACGGCCAGGTCGCCATCCTGCGCTCGCGTCGCGACCAGTTGCGCACTGAGATCGAGGGTGTCGATCGCGAGCACCAGAGCACGATCCAGCAGGTCGCTTTTCTCGAGGATGAACTCACCGGCCTGCGCACGCTGTTCGAAAAGGGTCTTCAGCCAAAGTCGAGGCTGCTCGCGCTCGAGCGCGAGAAGGCCCGGCTCGACGGCAATATCGGGCGTCTGACGGCCGAGCGTGCCAAGGCGGAATCCGGTATCGGCGAGGCCGAGCTGCAGATCCAGCAGTTGCGCCAGCGCCAGCAGGAAGAAGTCGGCAAGGAACTGGTCGAGGTCCGCGAGAAGATCAACGATCTTCGCCAGCGCTTGCCGGTCGCCCGGGACGTCTTCCGTCGGCTGGAGGTCATGGCGCCCACCGATGGCACAGTCCAGAACCTGAAGTTCTTCACGCCCGGCGCCGTCATCCGTGCCGGGGAGCCGCTGCTCGACATCGTGCCGGCCAATGACGACCTGATCGTTCAGGCCCATGTCTCGCCTCTCGACGTCAACAGCGTCACGGCCGGGAGCCACAGCGAAGTGCGCTTCCCCTCGTTCAAGAGCCGTACGCTGCCGACGATCTTCGGCAACGTCACCAGCATCTCGAAGGATCGGCTGATGGACGATGCGACCAAGCAGCCTTACTTCCTGGCGCTGATCAAGGTCGACACGGCTCATATCCCGGAGGAGTTCCGCTCCAAGCTGACCCCGGGGCTGAATGCCGAGATCATCCTACCGACCGGTGAGCGTACGGTCCTGGCCTACCTCGTCGATCCCCTGCGCGACACCATGCGCAAGACGTTTCGCGAGAAGTGAGAGGATATCGCCCGGCCCGACGCCGGGCGGATTCGCTCAGCGGCAGTCCGGCGTCTCCGGGACGCAGGGTGACAGCAACAGCGGGCCACTGCGATGCCACTCCGCCCGGAACCCCTCCAGATCGCCTTGCTGGAGCCGGTTCACCACGGTGAACTCGAGGCCCCTTGATCGCACCAGCCTGATCTGGTCGTAGGGAATGGTCCTGCCGTCCAGCGTGGCATTCGCGACCCCGTTGCCGTCCTCCATGAAGCTGACGCTTGGTCCCTGCTGCAGGCCCGCATAGATCCCCGTCGAGGGAACGAGCCGGAAATCGATCGTACCATCGGGAAACCACGTCCTGGCATAGACCGGGCTCAGGATGTCGAGAGAGAACCAGCGCCCGCCGTCGTCGAGCAGGACAAGGTAGTGCAGCTTGGTGGCGTCTTTGGCCTGGCCGGCCGCGTCATGCACGATCGCCCGGCGCAGGTTGCGCTCGCTCGTCGTCAAGGAGACCTGACGCTCGTTATGGGCAAGCGAACCCAGCACGGCCAGGGCGAAGCATGTGGCAACGCCGCCGCGCCAGAGCCAGTTCGCAGCCGCTGTCGGCACGCAGCGGACAGCCACCCCCAGCGCCGCGAGATAGAGCACCGGGGTGGTGAACTGATAGATCATCCGCCAGCGTGACCCCGCTGTCCATTGCGTGCCGACGGTCTCGACCAGAAGGGTCGGCAGGGTCAGGCAGCCAGCAAGAATGATCAGGCTCAGCAGGCGCTGTGGCCCGAGGCCGGGAAGGCGCGCGGCGGCGAACGCAGCCAGAAAGACGAGCGCGGCGGCCACGGCAAAGGCCCAGCGATGCGGCGACAGCGCCCATACCTGGCCCATCAGCGTGCTGTCGGGATGCCACAGCCCCGCCTGCAGCGACTTCAGCAGACGCGCTGCCGTCGGGGTGCCGACAAAGCTGTCGCTGGGCACGGAGGTGGTCTGCCAGATCAGGAGGAACAACAGCAGGGTCGCCGCGAAAGGCCAGGTCGCCGCGACCACGTCGCGCAGTCCATCCAGCCATTCCGTTCTGCGGCTGCTGCCCGCCGGATGGCGTTCGCGCAGGCTCCAGGCAGCGAAGGCAATCGCGGCGATCGCCCCGGTCTGGATCGTGTAGGTCGCAATCGCTAGGAGCCAGAGCACCAGCGCTGCCGCAAGCCATTGCCCGCTGGGGGGCGCTTTGCGATGGCGCAGATAGCAGGTCACGCAAAGGATCGAGCAGGCCAGAGCCACCTGGAAATTCCAGTAGATCTGGTCGAAAAAGGCGTTGGCGGTGAAGACCGCGATCAGGCAGCCGACTGTGACCGCGAAGTTGCGGGCCTTCGATCCCAGCCATGCCACGATCAGCCCGTAGCTCGAGAGTGCAAGCGCGAGCCCCACGAGATGGCGCAACAGGAACAGGCCCTCGGGCCATCCCAGGATCATGCGCTTGAAGGCGATGTACCACCACGGGGAGAGCGGATTGCGGTGATCGATCGCCCAGAGACCCCGCGCGGTCGCGCCAGCCGAGGGCTGCATCAGGAGGCTGATCCAGTTGCGGTCCTCGCCCATCGGCCAGACCATCAGTCCAGTACCCTGGCCGAGCCAGCCCAGCGCGGCGAGCATGGACAGCCATAGCGCCCAGGCTGCGCAGATCAGGAGCAGGGCACGGCTATTGCTGACGGCGGGGCTGGCTTCAGACATGGCAGGGTCAGGGTCGATCCACAATATGGGGCCGGTTCGGGAGCCAGACCCCGGCCTGGCGTCCGCCGACATAGCTGAACAGGCTGGTGACGCCCGCGGCGATCACGATGATCGCCCTGTCGGGAACATGGAGCCAGACACAAAGCGCGGTCACCACGCAGCCGATCGCGAAGGCCGCCAGATAGATGGCGCCCATCACGACGGCGTTCAGCAGGTTCGCCTCGCGCCTGAATACCAGCCTCGGATAGACCAGCATGACGATGGCGACCCCGACGCACCAGGCCAGCACATAGGCCCTGAGCGGCGAGGTCAGGCTTACCGCAGCCTGATAGACGAGGATCGTCAGCAGCGTGTTGCCGACGCCTGCCGCCACGAAGCGCCCGAGTTCCGGCAGGATATCCCGCCCGCGCGACACGCCTCTACTTGCCCTTGGCGAGGGAAGTGAACTCGCCATAGTCGAAGATGTAGTCGGCCCGATCATACGGCGCGGAGGCCAGGACGAGCAGCGTCGCGCCGGGAGAATAGGCGAACTGGCTGCCCCACAGGCCGTGGGGCATGAACAGCGCGCGATCCGGCCGGTCAAGCTTGATGGTGAAAGCCCTGCTGCCGTCGTCGAGCGCGGCCGTCACCGACCCGGATGTCGCGATCAGGATCTGGTCGCAGGCGCGATGGGCATGGGCGCCACGAAGCTGGCCGGCGGGCACATTGTCGACCATGAAGACACGCTGCGGCACGAAGGGCATGGCCGAGGCCTCGGCGCTGGTGAGCCGCCCGAGCGCATTGAGATGCGTGCCGAAGTCCAGCATGCGCGCCGGGAAGTCTTCGGGAAACTCGGAGCCAGGCGCGAGTGGTTCGGCATCGGCATAGCCGACGATGCGGGCCGGATTTCCGACGGCGACGACGCGCGGCGGCAGGTCGAAGGTGACCACGGCGCCGGCCCCGACCATGGCGCCGCGCCCGATCGTGATGCCGGGCAGGATCGTCGCGTTGGCGCCGATCGAGGCACCTTCCTGCACGGTGGTGACCGCGAAGGCCTCCGGCGGCTGCCGCGAGCGCGGGAAGCGGTCATTGCTGAAGGTCGCGTTGGGGCCGACGAAGACGCCCTTCTCGAGGCGGATGCCGTTCCAGAGCTGGACACCGCACTTCACCGTGACGTCGTCGCCGACGATGACATCCTCCTCGACGAAGACGCCATCGCAGATATTGCAGTTCCGCCCGATCCTGGCGCCCGCCAGCACATGCGCGAAAGCCCAGACCCGCGTACCCTCGCCGATTTCGCCCTCGCAGATGGCCTGCGGATGAATGTAGGCGCTGGTCGACGGCGCGTGGACCCCTGGCGCTGCCTGGGCAGTCGAAAGCTGAGGATCGGACGTCTTGTCAGGGAACGGCACGAACGATTTTTCCTAACACTGAGCCAAAAGGTGTCCCGGCCCCATGTGAATTCTACTAGACATATGTGTCTGGTGGGCAAAGTAAAACTATATGATTATAAATTTCGATGCGGTGAGGGGGCTTTCGTGTCGCGTTTCGCACACGACGTTACGTCAGAAAGTAAAAACAGTCGGTTTCGGGCTACGATGCGACTTTGTCCGTCTGCTCCCGCGTTCTCCCGCGTTCTCCGGCGGGGCAAGAGTGGGCCGCCGCAAAGCCGGCCGGCGGCTGACATTCAGGCACCTGGCCGCAGTGGCTGCATCGGCGCAGCTCCCGAAGGCGGTGGCTTCCCGACAGATAGTGCTGTCGGCATGTGCCAGCCGACCCTAAGGCCGCAGCTCGGGCCGGCATAGAGCTAACCCGGTTCCACCGCCTCGGTCGTTACCGCCATGCGGTCGAGCTTGGGCGCCATCGTGTCGAGCAGGGGGAGTGCTGCGGCGCCCAGCGCCGCTGTCAGGCGGCCCGTGGCGCCCCTTTGCAACCGAGGCACTGCCCGTTCCGGGCGGTTCGAGACCGAGACGGACAGGGGCGTCATGGCGGCGATCAGCGCGTCGATGACGCCGTCAGGAAGCCCGCCGCCGAGGATGATGGTCTCGGGATCGAACAGGTTCTCCAGCATCACCATCACGGGCGCGAGCAAGGCGGCGGCCTCTTCGATCCAGCCCAGCACCGCGGGTTCGCCTTCGCGATACAGCTGCTCGATCTCTTCTGTCCCGGAGCCGAGGAAGCCGGCCGCCTGAAGCGTCTCGGTCAGGGCGTGGATCGAGGCATAGCGCTCCAGGCAGCCCCGGCCGCCGCAGCCGCAGGCGTGGCCGTTAGCGCGCACCGGGATGTGGCCGATCTCGCCGGCATTGCCGAAGGCGCCGCGATAGGGCTGGCCGCCGATGATCGTGCCGAGGCCGAGTCCTGCTCCGAAATAGACCAGGCAGAAATGCCTGAGGTTGCGCCCGAGCCCATGCAGATGCTCGCCGACGGCGGCGGCGGTCGCGTCGTTCTCGATCGTCACCGGGGTGTCCAGCGCATCCGACAGCAGGGCCCCGGCATCGCGACCGGCCCAGCCGGGCATTGGCGTCTCACCGACCGCGCGCATCCCGTCGATCTCGAAGGGACCGGGCATCACGACGCCGCAGCCGAGCAGCCGGCGCGGCAGGGCGGCCCCGGCGCGGGCGAGCGCCAGTTCCACGCGCGCCAGCGTGCGCACGGCGTCGAGCCCGGCATCCACCAGCGGCACGATACGCTGGGCGCGAACGCTCCCGGCCAGGTCGACCAGCACTGTGGTGATGTGATCGGCCGCAATCTCGATGCCGGCGGTCATGCCGCCATCTGGATTGACCGCGAGCTCCATCGGCGGCTGTCCGCGCGCGGTGCGGCGCCGTCCCTGCTCGATCAGGAAGCCTTCCCCGACCAGTTCGGCCACGATGTTCGAGACCGCCTGGGCAGTCAGGCGCGTCAGCGCCGCAATATCCGAGCGCCCGAGCTGGCCGTGCTGGCGCACGGTTTCCAGCACGACGCGGCGATTATGGCTGCGCGTGCGCTCCGGATTGGTGCCGATGGCGACACTGCGTGCGGGGGCGGCTCGTCTGATTGGCATCGTGGGATCGCTGTCCTTGCTCGCCGCAGGCTGCCCCGCCGATTAATCCAACTCAAGTGAATTAATCGGTTGACAGGGTGGGCTCGGCGGTAGGAGCATTATGACGTCGTTGCGACAGGGGAGAAGAACATGCGCGGCTTGCGAAAAATGCTGTTTGGCCTGCTGGTTTCCGCAGGCACCGTCACGGGCGCGGCGGCGCAGACGGTCGAGATCGAATACTGGCAATATGTCTTCGACGCCCGCATCAAGGCGATGACGGAGCTGATCAAGCGCTTCGAGGCTGCCAACCCGACCATCAAGGTCAAGCAGACGACCTTCCCCTATGCCGACTACCAGACCAAGATCGCTGCTGCGATGCCGGCCGGGCAGGGCCCCGACGTCGTCCAGTTGTTCTATGGCTGGCTCGACAATTTCGTCGGCGCGAAATTCATCCAGCCGCTGCCGCGCGACGCCTTTCCGCCGGCGATGATCGAGAAGGATTTCTATCCGATCGTCTCGGCCATGAAGCGCGACGGCGAATATTACGGCCTGCCGACCGCTGTGCGTTCGCTGGCGCTGTTCTACAACAAGAAGCTGTTCCAGGAGGCGGGCCTCGATCCGGCCAAGCCGCCCGCGACGCTCGACGCCTTCCTCGACGCCGCCAAGAAGACGGTCAAGCGCGATGCTGCGGGCAACATGACCTCGGCTGGTGTGACGCTCGATTTCCCGGGCCAGGACTATCATTGGTGGCGCGAGACGCTGCTGCGCCAGAATGGCGGCAAGCCCTACAGCGACGACAACAAGACGGTCGCCTATGACAGCGAGGCCGGCGTCAAGTCGCTGAACTATTACGCCGATCTCCAGCGCGTCCATAAGGTTGGGCAGGTCGGCTTCATGGATGAGGGTCAGGCGGCCTTCCGCGCCGGCCGCGCCGCGATGACCATCGACGGCTCGTTCCGCCTCGGCGGTTTCGGCGCGATCAAGGCCTTCGAATGGGGGGTCGCCGAACTGCCCGCCAGCGCAGACGGCACCAAGTCGAACTTCGCCAGCTACTGGGTCAACGCCATCACCACCAAGCCCACCGGCGCCAAGCTCGAAGCGGCCAAGAAGTTCATGGCCTTCGTCACCACGCCGGAAGCCATGCAGCTCTGGCTCGAGACCGTCGGCGAGCTCCCGGCCCGCAAGGCCGCGGCCGAAACCGAGGCCAACCTCAACCACCCGATCTACGGGCCGTTCCTGAAGGCGCTGAACTACTCGCATGCGACGGTCTTCGTCGACGAGCTCGGCCAGCGCCAGGTTGCGCTCGACCTGATCAACCGCGTCCTGATCCAGAATCAGGATCCCAAGGCCGCGCTCGCCGAGGCTGCCAAGACCGAACAGGCAATTTTGGACAAGTTCTACAAGAAGTAATCGCGAAACCTCGCCGTCGTTCTCGGGCGCCGCGCAGCGGTGACCCGAGAATCTCCGGAAAGAAAATCTCCGGCCAGAGATGCTCGGGTCATCCCCGAGCATGACGCACAGGCCGCCAGCCGGCATCTGAAAGACCGATCAGCCCCGATGAGCCTTTCAATCGACAATTACCGCTCCGGCGGCCGCTTCTGGGGTGCGCTGACGCTGCGCCAGAAGCAGGTCGTCTGGGCCTGGGCCTTCCTGGCCGTGCCGATCCTGTTCTATGCGCTGATCCGCTTCTATCCGACGCTCGAGGCCTTCTACATCTCGACCACGAACTGGAACCTGCTGACCAAGCCCGGCTTTGTCGGCATGGCGAACTTCAAGCGGCTCTGGGCCGACGTCGTGTTCTGGCAGGTGTTCCGCAACACGGTGCTCTATCTCCTGATCGGCACGCCGGTCAGCCTGCTGCTGTCCTTCATCATTGCCTATCATCTCGACCGCGTGCGCTTCATGCACGGCTTCATCCGGGCGCTGTATTTCCTGCCGTTCCTGACCACGGCCGCAGCCATGGCCTGGGTCTGGCGCTGGTTCTACCAGCCGGTGCCGATCGGCCTGATCAACGATGTGCTCTCGAGTGTCGGCCTGCCGCAGCAGCCCTTCCTGCGCTCGACCAGCCAGGCGCTGCCGGCGGTGCTGGCGCCGGCTGTCTGGGCCGGGCTCGGCTTCCAGATCGTGATCTTCCTGGCTGGCCTGCGCGCCATTCCCAACACCTATTATGAAGCGGCGCGCATCGACGGCGTCTCCGACATGACGATCCTGCGCCGCATCACGATTCCGCTGCTCAAGCCCACCATCATCTTCCTCGTGGTGTTCTCCTCGATCGGGTTCCTGCGCATCTTCGACCAGGTCTACAACATGACCAGCGGCGATCCCGGCGGGCCCCTGAATGCGACCAAGCCGCTGGTGCTGATGATTTACCAGACCGCCTTCTCGTCCTTCGACATGGGCTATGCAGCCGCGCAGACGGTCGTGCTCTTCCTGGCTCTGCTGGTGGTTTCGCTGGTGCAGCTACGCCTGCTGAGGGACCGCTGATGTCCGCGCTGACGCTTCGCGGCTCCGCCCGCTTCCAGCCTGGCCGCATCATCGCCTGGCTCCTTCTGCTAGCCGGCGGGATCCTGATGATCACGCCACTGTTGTTCATGTTCTCGACGTCGCTGAAGGACGCCTCCGAGGTCTACGATCTCAGGTTCCTGCCGGCCAATCCGAGCCTCGACAACTATGCCACCGTGCTGTCTGACGGGCGCTTCCTGCGCTGGTTCGCCAATTCGCTGGGCATCGCCACTGTCGTCACCCTGTCCAATGTCTTCTTCGACAGCCTTGTGGGCTACACGCTGGCGAAGTTCCGTTTCCGCGGGCGCTATATCGTGTTCCTGGCGATCCTCTCGACGCTGATGATCCCGACCGAGATGCTGGTCATTCCCTGGTATGTCATGGCCCGCAATTTCGGCTGGCTGGACAGCTATTGGGGCATCATGTTCCCGGGCATGATGACGGCCTTCGGCACCTTCCTGATGAAGCAGTTCTTCGAGACTGTGCCCGATGACTTCCTTGAGGCGGCGCGCGTCGACGGGCTCAACGAGTTCGCGATCTTCTGGCGCATCGCCCTGCCGCTGGTGACGCCGGCCCTGTCTGCGCTGGCGATCTTCACCTTCCTGAGCAACTGGACGGCCTTCATCTGGCCGCTGATCGTGACCACCAGCAAGGAGCTCTACACCCTGCCGGTGGGACTCTCGAGCTTCGCCGTGGAATCGCAGATCCAGTGGGAGCTGATCATGACCGGCGCCGCGCTCGCGACGCTCCCGACGCTGACCGTCTTCCTGCTGCTGCAGCGCTACATCGTGCGCGGCGTGGTGATGGCCGGTCTCAAGGGCTGACATGAACGCTCATAACCACGCCGTCATCCTGGACAAGCCGCGCAGCGGCGCAGCTCCGGGATCCATCAAGGGGTACCGGAACGCTATGATGGATCCCGGCACTCCGCTTCGCTTCGGCCAGGATGACGGCGTGTGTCCGAGCAATCGTTCAAAGCGTGGATTGAACAATGACTGATCACATCGACCCGCGCCTGAGCGACACCACCGTCTTCCCCGATCCCGTCTACAAGGAGACGGTGCTGCGCCCGCTTTTTGATGGCGCCAGGACCCATCACGTCGAGAGTTTCCGCGCCATCGACCGCGCCCATCTGGTGATGCTGGCCGAGACCGGCATCCTGCCGCGCGCGACCGCCGGGCGCATCGCCCGCGCCCTGGCCGCGATCGACCGCGAGATCGACCCGGCGACGCTGAGCTATACCGGCGAGGTCGAGGATTTCTTCTTCCTGATCGAGGCGGAGCTGCGCAAGCGCCTCGCACCCGACGATGCCGGCCGCCTCCATACCGGCCGCTCGCGCAACGACATCGACCACACTTTGTTCAAGCTGGCGCTGAAGCCGCGGCTCGACCGTCTCGCCGCAAAGCTGCGCGCCCTGATCTCAGCCGCGCTTTCGCTGGCCGAGCGGGAGAAGGCGACGCTGATCGTGGCCTATACCCATGGCCAGCCAGCGCAGCCGACCACCTTCGGGCACTATCTCGCCGCCGCCATCGAGGTGATGCTGCGCGACCATGAGCGGCTGGTGCAGGCGCGCGCTGCGCTCGACCTCTCGCCGATGGGCGCCGCCGCGATCACCACCTCGGGCTTCCCGCTCGACCGAGCCCGCGTCGCGCATCTGCTCGGCTTTTCCGCGCCGCTGGAAAACTCCTATGGCTGCATCGCGGCCGTCGACTACGCCACCGGCACCTTCAGCGCGCTCGAGCTGGTGTTCCTGCATCTGGGCCGCCTGATCCAGGATTTCCAGGTCTGGACGGCTTTTGAGGTCGGGCAGCTCTATGTACCCAACGCCTTCGTGCAGATCTCTTCGATCATGCCGCAGAAGCGCAATCCGGTGCCGATCGAACACCTGCGCCATCTCGCCTCGCAGACCACGTCACGCGCGCGCATCTATCGCGACACCGTCCATAACACCCCGTTCACCGACATGAACGACGCCGAGGGCGAGACCAACGAGGCCGGCTATCAGGCCTTTTTCACCGGCGAGCGCGTGCTTGACCTGCTGGCGGCGCTGCTGCCGGCGCTCAAGGTCGATGGCCGGCGTGTCGCGGAGAACATCCGCCGCTCCTGCATCACCATCACCGAGCTCGCCGACACGCTGGTGCGGCGCGAGGGCCTGTCCTTCCGGGCCGCCCACGAGATCGCGGCTTCGGTCGCGCGCGCGGTGGTCGCGATCGACGGCGATCTCCCGCGCGACGGCTACACACCCTTCGTCGAGGCTTTTCGCCATGCCACGGGCCGCGAGCCCGCGCTGGCCGCCGCCGCCTTTGCCGTGGTGGTCTCGCCGGAAAACTTCGTCGCCGTGCGCGAATGCTTTGGCGGGCCGGGCGAACAGGCTCTGGGCCGGGCGCTGGCGGGCTATCGCGCCACGCTCGACAGGGCGACTGCCACCGCCGCCACAATCGCCGCCCGCGAGACTGCGGCGCGACATGACCTCGACGCAGCATACGCTGCCCTGATGGAAACAGAATAATGGCCGGGATCGACATCAACAGCCTGGTCAAGCGCTATGGCAAGACGCAGGTCGTCCACGGCATCGACCTCAGCGTCGCCGATGGCGAGTTCGTCGTCTTCGTCGGCCCCTCGGGCTGCGGGAAGTCGACGACCCTGCGCATGATCGCGGGTCTCGAAGACATTGATGGCGGCACGATCTCGATCGGCGGCAAGGTCGTCAACCAGCTCGAGCCGAAGGACCGGAACATCGCCATGGTGTTCCAGAACTACGCGATCTATCCGCATATGAGCGTGGCCGAGAATATCGGCTTCGGGCTCCACACGGCCAAGCTCGACAAGGCGGAGAAGCGCAAGCGCATTGAGGAGGTCGCTGGAATCCTCGGCCTGGAGCCGCTGCTGGAACGCCGGCCCTCGGCCCTGTCGGGCGGCCAGCGCCAGCGCGTCGCGATCGGCCGCGCCATGGTGCGCGACCCCACGGTGTTCCTGTTCGACGAGCCGCTCTCCAATCTCGATGCGCAATTGCGCGCGCAGATGCGGCTCGAGATCAAGCGCCTGCACCAGCGGCTGGGCACCACCATCGTCTTCGTCACCCATGACCAGGTCGAGGCCATGACCCTGGCCGACCGCATCGTCGTGATGCGCGATGGCCACATCCTGCAGGTCGGCGCGCCGATGGAGCTCTATGAGAAGCCGGTCGACGTCTTCACCGCGCGCTTCATCGGCTCGCCGACCATGAACATCCTGCCCGGCCGGGTGACGATGCTGGCGGGCACGCCGATGCTCGCGATGGGCGATGCGCCCGTGCCGCTGCCGGCCGGCCATGCGACGCTTCCGCCCGACATCCTTGTCGGAGTGCGCCCGCAGAACCTGCGGGTGCTGGGTGATGACGAGAGCGCCGATCTCATCCTGCATGGCACTGCGGCGGTGATCGAGCCGCTGGGCTCGGAGACCTTCGTCCATGTCGAGCATGGCGGCGGGCTGATCCTGGCTGCGGCACCCGCAAAATCGCCGCCTGCAGTCGGCCAGAGCGTGCGTCTGGGCGCCAATGTCGCGACCCTGACCCTGTTCGACGCCGCGAGCGAGCGCGCGCTGTGACGGCTGGGCGCGACCTCGTCCTCAGCATCGGACGGCTCTACTGTGACCTGATCTTTCGCGGGCTGGACGCATTACCGGCTCTCGGCCAGGAGCGTTTCGCCAGCGAGATGTCGCTCGTGCCCGGTGGTGGCGGCTTCATCACAGCGTTCCATCTGGCAGCGCTCGGGGCCAGGGCGGCGCTGCTCGCCCGCATCGGCACCGACCTGCTATCGGGGGCGATCGAACCCGCATTGGGCGCGAGCGGCGTCGACCTGCGCTGGCTCGAAAAGGCAGAGGATGCCGGGCCACAGCCCACGGTCGCTATGGTGAGCGGCGGCGACCGCGCCTTCCTCTCGCGCCGTGCCGGAACAGCAAGGCCCGCGACGCTGGAGGCTGCGCTGGCGAGCCCCGCAGCGCGCCACCTCCACATCGCCGAATTTGCGACGCTGGCCGAAATTCCCGACCTCGTGGCCGCCGCCAAGCAGGCGGGCCTGAGCGTCTCGCTCGACCCGAGCTGGGACGATGCTCTGATCCATGACCCCCAGTTGATCGCGCGCTGTGCCGGCGTCGATATCCTGATGCCCAACGCATCCGAGGCGCGCGCCATTGCGGGCACCGAGGCTCTGGACGAAGCCGGCGCCAGGCTGGCGCAGCGCTTCCCGATTGTCGTGATCAAGGACGGCGCGCAGGGCGCAAGGCTGTTCCGGGGCACAACTCAGTTCGCACTGCCCGCGCCTCGGGACGTCGAGGTGCTCGATACCACCGGCGCCGGGGATGCCTTCAACGCCGGCTTCCTGGCCGCCTGGCTCGCAGGCCAGCCGGATCGCGAGGCGCTGGCGCAGGGCATCGCCTGCGGCACGATCTCGGTCGGCGCCGTCGGTGGCGCAGGCCAGCGTCTCGACCCCGCAGAGGTCGCGCGCGTCGCGGCCGACATTACAAAGCAGCCTGTTCATGCCTGAAACACTGTTGGAGCGGGAGGCAGCCGAAGCCCCCGCCGTCGCCCGGCGGCAGTTCGTCGAGAACGCCGCGATCATGGCCGATCTCGTCGACCGCCTGCGCGTGCTCAAGCCGGCCTATGTCGTGACCTGCGCGCGCGGCTCCTCCGACCACGCCGCGACCTACGGCAAATACTTGATCGAGCGCGTGCTCGGCCTGCCGGTCGCGTCCCTGGGTCCGAGCCTGGCTTCGGTCTATGACGGCGAACTTCACCTGTCGGGCGCGCTTTTTATCGCGATCTCGCAATCGGGTCGCAGCCCCGACATCCTCGGACTGGCGCAAGCCGCCAAAAGCGCGGGCGCGTTGGTAGTGGGGCTCGTCAATGACGAGACCTCGCCCTTGGCCGACCTCGTCGATGTTCTGATTCCGCTGCGCGCCGGCCCCGAGCGCAGTGTCGCCGCGACCAAGAGCTTTCTGGGCACCTGCACCGCCTTGCTGCAACTGGTCGCTGCCTGGAGCGGTCGTCCCGATCTGCTGGCCGCTCTAGCGCAGGCGCCGCGCGTCCTGCACGAGGCCGGCGACTGCGACTGGAGCGAAGCGCTGCTCGCCCTGCAAGACGCCCAGAGCCTCTATGTTGTCGGACGCGGGCTCGGCCTCGGTATCGCGCAGGAACTGGCGCTGAAGCTGAAGGAGACCTGCCGCATCCACGCCGAGGCGTTCAGTGCGGCGGAGGTCCTGCACGGCCCGTTCGCGCTCGTCGGTCCCGGCTTTCCCGCTTTCGTGCTCGATCCCGGCGACGAGGGCGGCGAAAGCTCGCGTTCCGTTGCCGAGCGGTTTGCGCAACTGGGAGCCAGCATCGCCTTTGCGGGAGCGGGGCTGCCCGGCAGTCACGGTCTTGAAATGCCCGCCAATGTCCCGGTGCCCCTCGTCCCGCTGGCGCAGATCCGGGCGTTCTATGGCGCAGTCGCGAAACTTGCCATCGCGCGGGGGCTCGATCCCGACAACCCGCCGCACCTCAGCAAGGTCACCCGCACGACCTGAGGCGCGCTCGCCCTCCCGGAAGGATGCTTCGTCCACGGCACGCAGCATCGGGAGCAAACGATTCCAAACTGCGCGTGATCGCTCACAACGCTCTTGTGAAATCTCACAGAGCGATCCAGACTTCGTGCCATGCTCGACACGTCGTCTCCGTTCGTTGCCGCTGCCACCGCCCCGATCGCCGAGGCCCGGCTCGACGTGGCGACCAGGCGGCTGCGCAAGGCGATCGTCACCTGCGAGCTAACCCCCGGCGAATTCATCCATGAAGCGGCGCTGGCCGAACGCTTCGGGCTCGGCCGGGCCAGCGTCCGCGTGGCGCTGACGGAGCTTGCAGCCGCGCGCTTTGTCAGCCGGCATGCACGCCAGGGTTGGCGGATCGCCCCGATAGATGCCACGCTGATCGCAGCCGTGCTGGACGGGCTCCGACGGCTCGAGCCTTCGCTGGCGACGCAGGCCCTGCCGGAGCCTGCCCGTTCCGGCGCCGTGACCCTGCTGGGCATGGTGAATTCGGTCTCGGGCCGGAGCGAACCGGCCGCGCTCGCAACGGCACGCAGCGCCGAACGCCAGCTGCGCGAACTCCTTGCCGCCGGTGCGGGAGCCTTTGCCCATCGCTGGCTCCACGAGATCCGGGATCATGCCGACCGCATCGTGCGCAGGCTCGATCTCGCCGGCCATCCCATCCTCCCGGCCGATCTCGGCGACCTCGTCGCGGCGCTCATCGCGGGCGATCCCGAAGCGGCAACGCAGGCGATCGCGCGCGATCACCGGAGCTTCGCCGATGCGCTCGCCCATGGTTTTCTGGCGCTCTCCGCCCAGCCGTCGGCCCCGCCCGCCCGGTCGGCCCGCCGGGGCGGGCGCCGCCCTGCCGTTACCACCGCAGATCAACCGATCTCCCTGACGAAGGAGCAGCAGTCATGACCCTAGCCTGGCGGACCTATCCTCGCGCGGCCGCTTGCGCTGCGGTGCTCGTTCTGGCTGCGGCCGCTCCGGCGCAGGCTTCGAAGGAGCGCTTCGTCGTCGATCTCGTGAACGAGCCGTCATCGCTCGATCCGCAGCTCCAGTGGAACCCCGACAGCTACTACGTCTACCGCAACATCTTCGATAATCTCGTCACCCGCGACGACAAGGGCGAGATCGTCCCGGAGGTCGCGACCTCGTGGACATACACGTCCGACACCGAGATCGAATTCGAGCTTCGCCCCGATATCACCTTCCATGACGGCTCGAAGCTGACGGCAGACGATGTCGTCTACAGCGTCAAGCGCATCACGGATCCCAAGTTCGGCAGCCCGCAGCTCGGGCAGTTCGACAAGATCACCAATGCGACTGCGATCTCTCAGACCAGGGTCAGGCTGACCACGGACGGCGCCTATCCGGCCCTTTTGGCCCAGCTCGTCAAACTCTCGATCGTGCCCAAAGCGGTGGTCGAGGCTGTCGGCAAGGACGCCTTCAACCTGAAGCCCGTCGGCAGCGGACCCTACAGGTTCGAAGGCTGGCAGCGCGGCGTGGCCGTGACGCTGGCCCGCAACGACGCCTATTGGGGCGCCAAGGGGCCGTTCCCCGCCGTCGCTTTCCGCGCCGTGCCCGATGGCGCGACGCGGCTGGCCAATCTCCAGGCCGGCACCAGCGATCTCGGCGTCACGCTCGATTCCGACCAGGCCGCCCAGCTGAAATCCGCTGCCAGGGCCCAGGCACTGATCGGCCTGACCGAGCGCGTCGCCTATCTCCGGCTGAACACCGCGAAGCCGCCCTTCGACAACGTCAAGCTGCGGCTCGCCGCCGCTTATGCCATCGACAAGGAGGGGCTGGTCGACGGCCTGCTCGGCGGCTTCGACAAGCCGGTCTCGCAACTGGGCACCCCGGCGAGCTTCGGCTGGATCGAGGGCCTCAAGGGCCCGACCTATGATCTCGCCAAGGCCAAGGCGCTGGTGGCAGAGGCGGGTCCTGCGGCCAAGGTCGAGATCGAGCTGGCGACGGCGCCGGTGTTCGACCAGCGCATCGTCCAGGCGCTGCAGCAACAGCTCGGAGATGCCGGCTTCACCGTGAAGATCGGGATGTCGGACATGGCGAGCTATCTCAAGCGCGCGCAGGCGGGGCCGGAAGGCACCTCGACGCTCAGCTTCGGGCGCTGGTCCTGCGCCTGCCAGGATGCCGATGGCACGCTGTTCCCGCTGATCCACAAGAGCAGCGGCTGGTCGGCCTATCGCAACCCGAAGGCCGATGCCCTGCTCGAGGAAGCGCGCCAGACACTCGACAAGGACAAGAGGCTCGCCGCCTACAAGCAGGTCCAGGAACTCATCGCCGCGGAAGTGCCGCTGGTGCCGCTCTATCAGTCGGCCGTCATCTACGGGGCCACCAAGAGCCTGAAATGGCAGCCGACCCCGAATGAAAGCCTGTTCCTGAACCGGATGAGCTGGAGCGACTGACGCGAGATCGCGGCGATCGAAACGCCGCAAAAGGCGCCGGGAGGAGACCGGGCGCCCAAACGACAAAAGAGGGGATGACGTCATGAAGAAAACACGCCGGATGCTGACCAGCGCGCTGGTCGCAATCTGCCTGGCCCTGCCGGGCGGCGCGGCCCTTGCCGCCAAGGACCGCCTGACGATCGATCTCGTCGGCGAGCCGAACTCGCTCGATCCACATGTCCAGTGGAACCCCGACAGCTACTACGTCTACCGAAACATCTTCGACAATCTCGTCACCCGCGACGACAAGGGCCTGATCGCGCCGCAGGTCGCGACCGCGTGGAAGCAGCTTTCGGACACGCAGATCCAGTTCCAGCTGCGCGACGACATCACCTTCCATGACGGCTCGAAGCTGACGGCAGACGACGTCGTTTTCAGCGTCAAGCGCATCACCGATCCGAAGTTCGCCAGCCCGCAACTCGGCCAGTTCGACAAGATCACCGAGGCCGTCGCCAACGATGCGAAGACCGTCACGCTGACCACCAACGGTGCCTATCCCGCCCTGCTGGCGCAGCTGGCCAAGCTCTCGATCGTACCCAGGAAGACCGTCGAGGCCGTCGGCAAGGACGCCTTCAACCTCGCCCCCGTCGGCAGCGGCCCCTACAAGTTCGGTGCCTGGCAGCGTGGCGTCTCGGTTACGCTGGCCCGCAACGACGCCTATTGGGGCACCAAGGCGCCGTTCCCCAACGTCGTCTTCCGCGCCATTCCCGACGCCGCGACGCGCGTCGCCAACCTGCTCGCCGGGACCTCCGACCTCGCCGCCAATCTCGATGGCGATCTCGCCGCCCAGCTGAAGACCTCGCAGCGCGCCATGCCCGTGCCGGTGCTGACC
This sequence comes from Allobosea sp. P1_B10, assembly GCF_056406735.1. Lineage (NCBI taxonomy): Bacteria > Pseudomonadati > Pseudomonadota > Alphaproteobacteria > Hyphomicrobiales > Alloboseaceae > Allobosea > Allobosea sp. P1_B10. The sequence goes on from NZ_JBFTZP010000003.1 coordinate 325,053, forward strand.
GAGCGCGTCGCCTATCTCGCGATGAACGTGCAGAAGGAGCCGCTGAACGATCCGCGCGTGCGCCGCGCCATCGCCCAGGCCATCGACAAGCAGGCGATCACCGATGGCGTGCTCGGCGGATACGAGAAGCCGCTCGCGCAGATGCTCTCGCCCGCCCATGAGGGTTTCGTCGAGGGTATCAAGGACCTGCCCTTCGATCTCGCCAAGGCCAAGGCCGAACTCGCCGCCGTCGGGCCGAAAGCGAAGCAGGAGATCGCTCTCGTGACGGCCCCGGTCTACGATCAGCGCGTCGTGCAGGCGTTGCAGCAGATGCTCGTCGATGCCGGCCTCAACGTGAAGATCGAGATGACTGACATGGGCTCCTGGCTGAAGCGCATGCAGAGCGGCCCCGACGCCATTCCGGTCATGGCCTTCAGCCGCTGGTCCTGCGGCTGCCAGGACGCCGACGGCGTGCTTTTCCCGATCCTGCACAGCGCCAGCGGCTGGGCCAACGCCAAGGACAAGACGATCGAGGATGCGCTTGAGACCGCGCGCCAGACGCTCGACCCCGCCAAGCGGCTGGCCGCCTACAAGATCGTGCACGAACGCATCGCCAGCGAGAATTTCGTGATCCCGCTCTACCAGGCGGCGCAGATGTACGGCACGGCGAAGAACCTCGTCTGGACGCCCACGCCCAACGAAAGCATCTTCGTCAACCGCATGAGCTGGAAGGACTGACGGCCCGGTGCCCGGCTTCCTGCTCCAGCGCGCCGGACAGGCGCTCGTCACGATCCTCGGCGTGGCGACGCTGATCTTCTTCGTCCAGCGGCTGACGGGAGACCCGACCTATCTCCTGGTGCCAGAGACCGCGACGAAGGCCGATATCGACGCCCTGCGCCATGCGCTGGGCTTCGACCGGCCGCTCTTCATCCAGTATCTCGACTTCCTCGCCGATCTCGCCCGCTTCGATCTCGGGCAATCGGTGGTGCAGCGCGTGCCGGTGCTGACCATCATCGCCTCGCGCCTGCCCTATACGCTGATGCTGGCCGCCGGCGCGCTCGTCGTCGCGTGCGGCATCGGGGTGCCGATCGGCATCCTGCTGGCTGTCTATCGCGACAGCCCGGTCGCCAAGGCGGCGGCTGGCTTCGTGCTTGCCGCCCAGAGCATGCCGACCTTCTGGAGCGGCATCCTGATGATCATGGTGTTCTCCGTGCTGCTGGGCTGGCTTCCGCCGTCCTCGACAGGCGACCTCTCGCATCTGGTGATGCCGTCCTTCGCGCTCGGCCTGCTCAGCATGGCGACCTTCGCGCGCATCACGCGCTCGGCGCTGCTCGACGAATTGTCGAAGGACTATGCCCGTACCGCCCGTTCGCGCGGCGTCCGGAAGCCCCGCCTGCTGTTGCGCCACATCGCCCGCAACGCCTCGATCCCGTTGATCACCGTCGCGGCGCTGGAGATCTCCAACCTGCTCGCCGGCGCGGTCATCGTCGAGACCGTCTTCGCCTGGCCCGGCATCGGCCAGGTCACGGTTCAGGCCATCCTGGCGCGCGATTTCATGATCGTGCAGGGCGTCGTCCTGCTCGGCGCCTTCGTCACGGTGGCGCTGAACCTGCTGTCGGACGTGCTCTACAGCATCGTCGACCCTCGCATCGTGCTGGATGGCGCCCGATGAGCACGCTCGCGTCCCCCCGTCCGCGCCAGGGGCTGGGCCTGCGCCGCTGGTGGCCGCTGGCTATCGTCGGGCTTGTGGTGCTGGCGGCGATCTTCGCGCCCTGGCTCGCGCCCTACGAGCCCAACCAGCAGAACCTGATCGGCCGGTTGAAGCCGCCGGGCACCGTGTCGCGCGCCTTCCACTACTGGCTCGGCAGCGACGAGCTCGGCCGCGATATCCTCAGCCGGATCATCTACGGCGCGCGGGTATCGCTGGTCGTCGCCTTCGCCTCGGTCATCCTCTCCGGCGCGGTCGGCACCACGCTGGGCATGATCGCCGCCTACCGGCGCGGCTGGGTCGAGACCGTGGTGATGCGCGTCGTCGATGTCTTCCTCTCGATACCGGCCGTGCTGCTGGCGATCATCACGGTCGCGGTGCTGGGTCCGAGCCTCGTCAATGTCATCATGGTGCTCGCCCTGACCCGCTGGCCGCGTTACGCGCGCGTCGCCTACAGCCAGACCTTGTCTGTTGCCACGATGCCCTATGTCCGTCTCGCCGCGCTGATGGGTGCGGGTGCGCCACGGGTCCTCTTCCGCCACATCCTGCCCAACATCATCGGTGCCGTCAGCGTCGTCGCGACGCTCGAATTCGGCCTGATGATCCTGTTCGAGGCGGGCCTGTCCTTCCTTGGACTGGGCGTGCAGCCGCCGACGGCGAGCTGGGGCTCGATGCTCTCTACCGGCCGCAACTACGTCGCCACCGCCTGGTGGGTGGCGACACTGCCCGGCCTCTGTCTCTTCGTGCTGGTGCTGGCGGTCAACCTGACCGGTGACGCCGTGCGCGACCGTCTCGATCCCCGTTTCCGCTGAGGAAGATCTGGCTATGTTCGACGACATCAAGGGCAAGCGCGCACTCGTCACCGGCGCCTGCGGCGTGATCGGCAAATGGATCGCCCAGACGTTGCACGAAGCCGGCGCGACCCTGGCGCTGACCGACGCCAAGGGTGACGAACTCGAAGCCTTTGCCAAGACGCTGGGCCTCGGCGGCGACAGCTTCTGGAAAACCGCCGATCTCACGGACGAGGCCTCGATCAAGGCGTTGACGGCCGAGATCGGCACGCGCTGGGGCGCGCTCGACATTCTCGTGAACAATGCGGGGATCTATCCCAGCGCCTTCCTGCTCGACACGCCGACCGAGGAGTTCGACCGCATCTTCTCGATCAATCTGCGCGCGCCCTTCATCCTGAGCCGCGAACTCGCGACGCAGATGGTGCGCAAAGGGATCAAGGGCTCGATCATCAACATCTCGTCGGGCGCGTCCCGCAAGATGCGGCGCACGGCCACTGTGTATTCGACCTCGAAGACGGCGCTCGACCGCTTGACCAAGGGTTTTGCCGTCGAACTCGCCGAGTACGGCATCCGTTCGAACGCGCTCGAGCCGGGCTTTGCCGCCGGCAGCACGGTCAGCGACCTCAGCGAGGCGCATGTCCGCAATACGATCGCGCAGATCCCGCTCGGCCGCCCGTCCTCCCGCGCGGATGTCGGCAATGCCCTGCTGTACCTTGCCAGCGACGCGTCCTCCTACGTCACCGGCGCGACCCTGACGGTCGATGGCGGCGGCTCGGCCGGCACGCTGGCCGTCCACCAGGACAAGAAGAGCGCATTGTGATGAACCCGGCCACCTTGTCGCCCGCGACCTTTCCGAACGCCGGCTATGAATGGCCGCAGGGCAAGAGCAGCGCATTCTGCTTCAGCGTCGATGTCGACGCCGAGAGCCCCTATCAATGGACCCTGCCGGCGGATGCGCCGGCCACCCTTGGCCAGATCGAGCAGCGCCGGTTCGGGCCGCGCATCGGCATCTGGCGCATCCTCGACCTGCTCGACCGCTATGGCATCAAGGCCACTCTGTTCGTGCCGGGTCTGGTCGCCAGGAACCACCCCGAACTCCTGCCGGCTTTCGTCGAGCGCGGTCACGAGATCGGGCTTCACGGCTATTTTCACGAGCTCGCTACCGAAGCGGGCCCCGAGGAATTCGCCCGCGCGCTGGATGAATCGCTGGCGCTGTTCAAGAGCCAGGCCGGCATCGTGCCGCGGGGCTTTCGCTCGCCGGCCTGGGAGATGACGCCGTTCATGCTGGCCGAGGTCAAGCGCCGCGGCCTGTACGACTCATCGCTGATGGGGTTCGATCACCCCTACACCATCGATGGCGTGACCCAGGTGCCGGTGCTCTGGGCTGTCGACGATGCCATCTATTTCCGCTTCACCGGCAGCCCGACCGACCGCGCCCCGCCTTCGCCGCAGGGCGGTATCCTCGAGGCCTGGCTCGACGAATGGCATGTCCTGCATCGCGAGGGCCGCATGATGATGCTGACGATCCATGACTGGATCTCGGGCCGCGCCGGGCGCGTCCGCATGCTGGAAAAACTGCTCGACGCCGTCACGGCCTCGCCGGGAACCTGGATCGCGACGGTCGGCGAACTCGCCGCGCATCACGCCGCCAGCGCCAATGCCGAACGCTTCAGCGTGCCGATGCACCTGCCCGAGGCGAGCGCACCCCACCGCTTCCGGGCGCCGCGCTGATGCAGACTTTCACCATCCAGAGACCCGCGGTGCAGTCGGCCCATGGTCTCGTCGCCGCCCAGAACCGCCATGCGGCGCAGGCCGGCGCCGATGTACTCTCCCGCGGCGGCAATGCCATGGATGCGGCTGTCGTCGCAGCATTGGTGCTGAGCACGGTCGAGCCCTGGCTCTCGGGCATCGGCGGCGGCGGCTTCCTGGTCCATGCCGATGGCGTGACGGGTGCGACCGAAACGCTCGATTTCAACGTCCGCTCGGCCGCTGGGCTCGATCCCGCGGATTATCCGCTTGCCGATGCCCAGGCCGGAAACTGGTTCAGCTGGCCCTCCGTGGTGGGGGACCGCAATGTCTCCGGCTATGGCGCGATCTGCGTGCCGGGCGCCATCGCCGGGCTCGCTGCCGCGCTCGAGCGTCACGGCTCGATCTCGTGGCAGGACGCGCTGCAGCCGGCTATCGAACATGCCGAGCGCGGGCTGGAGATCGACTGGTTCGCCGCGCTCTGCATCGCGATCGAGGCCCCGGCGCTGGCCCGCGATCCCGCGCTGTCGGCAATCCTGCTCGACGATGGCCACGGCCCCAAGGCCGGCGCCGACACGCGCCGCTTCAAGCCGATGACGCTGAAGGCCAGCCTGCTGCGACGGCTCGCCAAGGCGGGCGCGCGCGACTTCTACGAGGGCGAGAGCGCGGCGCTGATCGCGGCCGACCTCGAAGCCGGTGGCTCTTCGATCAGCCCCGGCGACCTCGCCGCCTATGAGCCGGTCTGGGCGCCTGCGCTGACCGGCCGCTATCGCGACTACGAGATCGCGGCGGTGCCGGGCCTGAGCGGCGGCCCGACCTTCTTCGATGCCGCTCAACGCCTGGCCGATGGGCCGCTGTCGCGCGAGACCTCGCCGGCCCAGACCGCTTTGCTCTACGCCACCGCCATCCGCGAGGCCTATGAGACGCGCCTGACCACGCTCGGCCATGCCGCGACGCCCCAAGTCGGCTGCACCTCGCATGTCTCGGTCGTCGACCGGAGCGGCACCATGGTCTCGCTGACCAACACGCTGCTCTCGCGCTTCGGCGCGAAAGTCGCGCTGCCCCGGGCCGGGATCATCATGAACAACGGCATGATGTGGTTCGATCCGCGCCCCGGCCAGCCCAACAGCATCGCGGCTGGGCGGCAGCCGCTCGCCAACATGTGCCCGCTGGTGCTCAGCCGGGGCGGGCGGCCGGTGCTCTCGATCGGCGCGGCAGGCGGGCGCACGATCTTCCCGACGGTGCTGCAGTTGATCTCGGGCATGGCCGATTTCGGCCTGACGCTCGAGGAGGTGTTCCATCGTCCCCGCATCGACGCCTCGACGCCGCGGATCAAGATCGATGCGCGGGCACAGGCCGATGTCGCGGCTGCGGTCGCGGGCGCCTATCCCATCGAGATCGTCGAGGACACGCTCTATCCCGTCAATTTCTCGATACCATCCGCAGTGATGGCGTCGGTTGGCGGCGGTTTCACCGGCATGGCCCATCCGACCAGCCCATGGGCGGCCGTGGTGGCGGCGACCGCATGAGCGCGGCCGCTGTCCCTGTCCTGGCGATAGACGACCTCGTCATCGATATCGCGGGCAACCGCATCGTCGACCATGTCTCGCTGAGCGTCGCGTCCGGGCGCATCCTCGCCATCGTCGGCGAGTCCGGCTGCGGCAAGAGCCTGACCGCCCTGTCGGTGCTGGGCCTGCTGCCGAAGGCGGCGCGCATCGGGGGAGGAGAGATCCGGCTCAATGGCCGCGACCTCCTGCCGCTCGATGAGGACGCCCTGTCGGATGTCCGGGGCAACGAAGCCACGATCATCTTCCAGGAGCCCGTCGCCTCGCTGAATCCGCTGATGCGGGTAGGCGAGCAGGTCGAGGAGGCGTTGCGCCTGCATCGCGGGCTCTCGGCTTCGGCGGCGCGCGCAGAGGCGATCGCGATGATGACGCGCGTCGGCATCCCAGATGCGAGCCGGCGTGCGCGGCAATACCCCTTCGAACTCTCCGGCGGCATGTGCCAGCGCATCATGATCGCCTCGGCGCTGATCTGCCGGCCGGCCCTGCTGATCGCCGACGAGCCGACGACGGCCCTGGACGTGACGATCCAGGCGCAGATCCTCGAATTGATGCGCGATCTCCGCCAGGATGTCGGCAGCGCCATCGTGTTGATCACCCACGACATGGGCGTCGTGGCCGATCTCGCCGACGAAGTCTGCGTGATGTATGGCGGGCGGGTCGTGGAAAGCGGGCCGGTCGAGGCGATCTTCGACGCGCCGCGCCACCCCTATACCAAGCTGCTGCTGGCGACGATCCCGACCCTGCACGGCCAGCGCAAGATGACGCTGCGCACCATCGAGGGCATGGTCCCCAGCGCCGAATCCTGGCCGGATGGCTGCCGTTTCCGGACCCGCTGCCCGCTGGCCGACGAGGCCTGCCTCGCCGTGCCGCCCTTGGCGGAAACCGGACGCGACCATGCCGCCGCTTGCTGGCATTCGGCCCGGGTCGGGGCACTGGCATGAGCGCTGCGTCGCTTCTTCGGGTTCGCGACCTCAAGGTCCATTTCAAGCTGCGTCGCGGTGTCGGCACGCCGGGCGGCGTGGTCAAGGCGGTCGACGGCGTCTCCTTCGACGTCGCAGCCGGCCAGACGGTCGCGCTGGTCGGCGAGTCCGGTTGCGGCAAGTCGACGACGGCCTATGCCGTGATCGGGCTCGAACAGCCGACGTCCGGCCAGATCCTGTTCGATGGCCGCGACATCACATCTCTGCGCGGCAGCGAGCGCGCCAGCCTCTCGCGCGACATCCAGATCGTCTTCCAGGATCCGAGTGCCGCGCTCAACCCCAAGATGAGCATCGCCGACAGCGTCAGCGAGCCCCTGGCGATCGCCGGCTGGACCCGGAACGACCGTCGCAACCGCGTCGCCGGACTGCTCGACCGGGTCGGGCTGCCGGCCGCCTTCGCCGAGCGTCTGCCGAGCGCGTTGTCGGGCGGGCAGCGCCAGCGCGTTGTGATTGCTCGCGCGCTCGCTTTGTCGCCGCGCCTGCTGATCCTCGACGAACCGGTCTCGGCGCTCGACGTCTCGATCCGCTCGCAGGTGCTCAACCTGCTGCTCGAATTGCAGCGAGATCTCGATCTCGCCTATCTCTTCATCTCGCATGATCTCTCGGTGGTGAGGCATATCGCAGACGAGGCGATGGTGCTCTATCTCGGCTCCGTCATGGAGCGCGGGCCCATCGACGTGATGTTCGAGGCGCCGCAGCACCCCTATACGCAGGCACTGCTCTCGGCGATCCCGCTGCCGGACCCGGTCCTGCAGCGCAAGCGCGCAAAGATCATCCTGACGGGAGACCTGCCGAGCCCGCTCTCGCCTCCGCCCGGATGCCCGTTTGTCAGCCGCTGCCCGGTTCGCGTCGAGATCTGCCCGACGGCGCGGCCGCCGCTGCTGCCGACCTCATCGGGCAGCGAGGCAGCCTGTTACCTGACGGCATAGCCCGATTGGCCGGGATTTAGGACTTTGGTCATCGCCCCGCTTTAGACTGACCCATCGGAACTGGCGCTCGTCCCGACCCCGACACATGGCGACGCAGGCTCTCGGCCCGGAGCGCAGGACGCGCGCGGCTGATCTCTTGATGGCGGCGAAGTGGCGTTCAGGCATGATCGAGGCGGTGACCCGGAAAACCGTGGCCGGCAGGACGCTGGCCCGGACGCTCATGATCTTTGCGCCCATCGCGCTGGTGGCGATGGTCGTGTTCTATCTGCTGTATGCGACACAGATCTCCGCCACGCAGCGCGTCATCGCCGCCGGCCAGAAGCAGCTGGTCGATGTCGGCTACACCACGCTGACCAACACGCTGGCCACGATCGGCAATGATGCCGGCTTCGTTGCCGATCAGCCCGTGCTGCAGCGCTGGCTCCGCACCGGCAGCCCGTCGGACCGCGAGCTCCTGCTCGAGCAGTTCCTGTCCTTCACAACTCACCGCGCGCTCTATGACCAGGTCCGGTTCATCGGGCTCGACGGCCGCGAGGATGTCAGGGCCAACTGGAATGGCGGAACACCGGCCATGGTTCCCGCCGACCAGCTCCAGGACAAGTCGGATCGCACCTATACCAGGCAGGGGCTGAAGCTCGAACGCGACGAGGTCTTCTACTCGGCCTTCGACCTGAACGTCGAAGGCGGCGAGATCGAGCAGCCGATCAAGCCGACGATCCGGGTGACCTCTCCGGTCTTCGACCATGCCGGCCGCAAGCGCGGCATCGTCGTGCTGAATTATCTCGGGCAGCGCGCACTCGACAGGGTCCGCAGCCTGTCCGCGCAGGGGTTGGGCGAGGCCTGGCTGATCGACGGCAAGGGGCACTGGCTGCTGGGCCCTCGTCCCGAGGACGAGTGGGGATTCATGTATCCCGACCGTGCCGACCGCACCTTCGCGCGCGCCCATCCCGCCGCCTGGGGCCATATCGAAAAGGCCAACGGCAAGGGCCAGTTCTCTGCAGACGGCGATCTCTTCAGCTTTGCCGCGATCGATCTGCCCGACACCGCGGTCACCGGGCCCAGCGTCCTGTCCCCCGCTGCCGTGGCGCCGAGCTGGTACCTGGTCACGCGGACGCCCGCCTCGGTCTATTCGCAGAGCAATCGCAAGCTCGCCTTCGACTATCTTGCGGCGCTGCTTGCGGTCCTGCTGCTGCTTGCCGGCATCGCCTGGGTTCTGGCCGATCACGGCGAGCGGCGCCGCGAGGCCGAGCGGCAGGTCCGCCATCTCAACCAGCGCCTCGCCCGCGACAATGTCACCCTGCAGGGGCTGAACCGAGAACTGGAGAGCTTCAGCTATTCGGTCTCGCATGACCTTCGCGCGCCGCTGCGCTCCATCGACGGTTTCAGCAAGGCGCTGCTCGAGGACTATGGCGACACGCTCGATGCAACCGGCCGCGACTACCTGATGCGGGTGCGCAACGCCGCGCAGCGCATGGGAAACCTGATCGACGATCTCCTGAAGCTCGCCCGCGTCTCGCGCGCCGACCTCAACAAGGACGTGGTCAACCTCAGCCTCGTGGCGCGCAAGATCTGCGCCGATCTCAGGCAACGCGATCCCGAGCGCAATGTCGAGGTCACCATCGCGCCCGATCTGGAGGCCGACGGCGATCCCCGGCTCCTCCAGATTGCCCTGGAAAACCTGCTGGAGAACGCTTGGAAGTTCACTTCCAGGCAGGAATCGGCCCGGATCGACTTCGGAAAGACGATCATCGATGGCGCCACGGTCTTCTTCGTGCGCGACAACGGGGCCGGCTTCGACATGGCTCACGCCGACAAGCTCTTCGGCGTCTTCCAGCGGCTCCATGCCATGACCGAATTCGAGGGTACCGGTATTGGTCTGGCGACGGTCCAGCGCATCGTCTACAAACATGGGGGGCGGGTTTGGGGCGAAGCGGAAAGGCACCGCGGCGCTGTATTCTTCTTCGCCCTGTGACGGGGGGGCGAGAACGATGAAGCCGATATTGCTGGTCGAAGACAACCCCGATGACGAGGCCCTGACTCTGAGGGCTTTCCGGAAGAACAACATCAAGAACGAGATCGTGGTGGCGCGCGATGGCGTCGAGGCGCTGGACTACCTGTTCGCCACCGGCGAGCATGCCGGGCGGGAAGAGGGCGCGCCGCAGGTCATCCTGCTCGATCTCAAGCTGCCCCGCATCGACGGCCTCGAGGTGCTCAGGCGCGTCCGCTCCGATGATCGCACCAAGCTGATCCCGGTCGTGATCCTGACCTCGTCCAAGGAGGAGCAGGACCTGGTCGACGGCTACAGCCTCGGCTGCAACAGCTATGTCCGCAAGCCCGTGAATTTCGACGAGTTCATGGAGGCTGCGCGCCAGCTCGGCATGTATTGGCTGCTTCTGAACGAGGCATCCCCGCGGTGACTTTGAGTGCGGGGGCCGTCGAGGGGACGCCACGTCTGCTGATCATCGAGGATCTGCCGGACGACGTCGAGCTGTTGCTCTACAGCCTCCGGCGTGCGGGGCTGAAGCCCGAATATCGCGTCGTCGATACCGTCGCGGCCATCGAGGATGTGCTCGCGAGCGAGCGCTTCGACGTCGTGCTCGCCGACTTCAACGTGCCGGGCACGGATTTCCCGACGATCCTGCGGCTGATCAGATCTCTCGCTCCCGACCTGCCGGTGATCGTTGTATCGGGCTCTATCGGCGAGGAGGCTGCGGTCGAGCTGATGCGCGACGGCGTCGCCGACCTCATCCTGAAGAACAACATGGCCCGGCTCGCGCCGGCAATCGTGCGCGAGGTCGCAGCCTCGCGCCAGGAGCAGGCCCGGCGCGAGGCCGATCAGCGCTTCAGCAACATCGTCGAGGTCACGGGCGACTGGGTCTGGGAAACCGACGAGCAGCATCGTTTCACATTCTTCTCCAAGACGCTCGCCACGAATGACTGGTTCGACCCGGCCACCGATCTCGGCAAGGCCCGCTGGCAGGTCGTCGGCGCGCAGCCTGATGGCGATCCCGGCTGGCAGCGCCACAAGGCCGACCTGGCCGCGCGCCGCCCGTTCCGCAACTACCAGGTCTGCTTCGGCGAGGGCAGCGCGCGCCGTCATCTGGTCACCAGCGGCGTGCCCTTCTGCGACCGCACCGGCGCCTGGCGCGGCTATCGCGGCGTCACGCGCGACGAGACCCCGTTGATCGAGGCCTATCGTCGGGCCGAGGATGCGGAATCGCTGCTCCACGATGCGGTCGACAGCATCTCTGAAGGCTTCGTCGTCCTCGATGCGCAGGACCGCATCGTCATGGTGAACGAGGCCTATCGCAGCATCCACGCCGAGATCGCCGACATGATCGCGCCTGGCGCGAGCTTCGAGTCCGTGATGCGCGCGGCGGGAGAACGTGGCGTTTATGCCGAGGCCGAGGGGCGTCAGGCGGAATGGCTCGCCGAGCGCATGGCGGAACACCGCGACCTCAGCGGCAACAACCTCCACAGGCTGCGTGACGGCCGCTGGATGCTCGTCACCGAGCGGCGCATGCGCAATGGCGGCACGGCCGGATTGCGCATGGACATCACCGCCCTCAAGGCGGCCCAGGCCGAGCGCGACTACCTCGCCTATCACGACGCGATCACCGGGCTGCCCAACCAGACGCTCTTCACCGATCGCCTGGCGCAGGCGCTGGTGCAGATGCAGCGCTCGGGCGAGGCGGTCGCCGTAATGAGCCTCGAACTGACCTCGCTCGCCGACATCCGCGCCAGCCAGGGGCTCGAGGCTGGCGAGGCCGCCCTGCACGAGACCGGCCGCCGGATCCAGAGCGCGCTCGCCGCGGGCGATACCGTCGCCCATGTCGGCAATGGCCGCTATCTCGCCTTCTCGGCCGATGCCGGCAGCGAGGCCGGGCTGGTGGCGATCGTCGGTCGCGTCCTTTCGGCTGCCGAGGCCGATTTCGAGTTCGACCGCAGCGATGTGCCCTTGCGCATCGCATTGGGCGTCAGCCTTGCGCCCACCGATGGCGAGGACCCCGATAGCCTCGTCCGCGCCGCCGCCACCGCCCTGAGCGAGGTCAGGGCGAATCCGCTGCGCCGCTACCAGTTCTATCGCGCGGAAATGACCAGCGCCGCCGTCTTCCGCTGGAACATGGAGGCGGACCTGCGCCGCGCCATCGAGCGCAAGGAGTTCCTTCTGCACTACCAGCCGCAGCTCGACACCCGCAGCTTCGGCATTGTCGGGGTCGAAGCGCTGATGCGCTGGGCCCATCCCGAACGCGGCATGATCTCGCCGGCGCAGTTCATTCCCGTGGCGGAGGAGACCGGCCTGATCGTGGCGCTCGGCGATTATGCCCTGCGGCAGGCCTGCACCGATGCCGCCGCCTGGTGCGCGGCGCTGGCGACGCCGGTGCCCGTCGCGGTCAACCTGTCGGCGGTCCAGCTCGCCGAAGCCTCGCTCGAGGCCAGCATCGTGGCGATCCTGGAGGAGACGGGGCTCGCGCCCGGCATGCTCAAGCTGGAACTAACCGAGAGCGCGATCCTGAGCGATGCGGCCGCGGCCACGCACACGATGCGCAATCTGGCCGGGCAGGGCATCCGCTTCGCGCTCGACGATTTCGGCATGGAGCAGTCGTCGCTGAGCTATCTCTCGCGCCTGCCGATCGACACGCTGAAGGTCGACTACGCCTTCGTCTCCAAGATGACGGCCGACCGCGCCCATGCCGCGTTGGTGCAGGCCATCATCTCGATGACCCATTCGCTCGGCATGGTCGCCATCGCAGAGGGCGTCGAGCGGCCTGACCAGCTGATCTATCTTCAGGCCTATGGCTGCGATGCGTTGCAGGGCTTTTTGTTCAGCCGCCCTGTGCCGCTGGCTGGCCTTTTGCCGATCCTGACGAGCGGACGCCTCTCGCCCACCGAGGCCTGATGGCGGCGTGCGCTCGCAAGGCGCCGCGCTTCAGGCCGTCGGCCGCGACTGCGCATCCCTGATCGCGCGCCAGACCTTGGCCGGCGTCGCCGGCATGTCGAGATGCGTCACGCCGAGCGGCCGCAGGGCGTCCAGGATCGCGTTCATTACCGTCTGCGGCGCGCCGATGCATCCGGCTTGGCCGACGCCCTTCGAGCCCAGCGGGTTAGCGCTTGTGGGGATCTCCACCATCTGAATATCGAACAGGGGAATGTCGTCGGCGCGCGGCATGGCGTAGTCCATGAAGGTCGCGCTCAGCAATTGCCCGGACTCCGGATCGTATGACGCCTCCTCGAGCAGGGCCTGCCCGATGCCCTGCGCCAGCCCGCCATGCACCTGCGCCTCCGTCAGCAGCGGGTTGACCAGCGTGCCGTAGTCGTCGATCGCGACATAGCGCTCCAGTGTGACGGCGCCCGTCTCGGGATCGATCTCGACCTCGGCGACATGCGCGCCATTGGGGAAGGTGATGGCGTCGCTGACATTGTCGCCATGGCTCGCCAGCGCGTCGCCGGTGCTCTCCAGAACATGTCGGGCAACCGTGAACAGGTCGATCTCGCGGAGCGGTTCGTCCGCAGCTTCCGTCCGGAAACGGCCCGTAGCGAAGCGCAAGACCTCGGGCTCCACCTGAAGCAGCTGCGCCGCCACCGGCAACGCCTTTGCGATCAGCCCGTCGGCTGCCATCACCAGCGCGGTTCCGCCCAGATGCAGCGAGCGCGCGCCGCCATGGCCGCCGCCGCGAGGCACCCGGGCCGTGTCGGCCTGCACGAGCGTAAAGGTCTCGACCGGCAGGCCCAGCCTTGCACTCGCGACCTGCGCGAAACTGGTCTCGTGACCCTGCCCGTTGGACTGCGTGCCGACCGCCATGTCGATGGTGCCGTCGTCGCGCACCGTGAGCCAGGCTTCCTCATTGGGCTGGCCGCGCGAGGTCTCGAGGAAGCAGCCGATGCCGAAGCCGCGGAGCTTGCCGCGCGCCTTTGCCGAGCGCCTGCGCTGGGGCAGGCCGGCGCGATCGGCCGCCAGCAGTACCCGGTCGAGATTCCCAGAGAACGCGCCACAGTCGATCACCGTGCCGAAGGCGCTGCGATGGGGGAAGTGCCGGATGAAATTGCGCTGGCGCAGTTTCGCCGGGTCGATCTTGAGCCTATGGGCGGCCTCGTCGATCAGTCGCTCCAGCAGGTAGTTCGCCTCGGGCTTGCCCGCGCCGCGATAGGCATCGACCGGCACCGTGTTCGTGAACACGCCATGCACGTCCATCGACATGGCGGGGATCTCATAGAGCGTACCCATCGCCGTCGAGGGCGCATTGGTCGTGGCGCCGGGGCCCAGCGATGAGACATAGGCACCCAGGTTGCCTGTGGTCTCGACCGCCAGCGCCAGGAAACGCCCCTTCGCATCGAGCGCGAGCTTGGCACTGGTCAGGTTGTCGCGGCCATGCACACCACTGGTGAATTCCTCGAGCCGGTCGGCCGTCCAGTGCACGGGATGGCCCAGCCGCCGCGCCGCCCAGAGCACCAGCGCGAACTCGGGGTAGGTGACGTTCTTCATGCCGAAGCCGCCGCCGACATCGGGGCAGGAGACCTCGATCCGGTCGAGCGGAACCCGGAAGACGCCCTCGGCGAGTTCGCGGCGGATGGCGTGCACGGAGGCGCCGCTGATGGCGAGGTGGTAGACCCCGCTTGCGGTATCGAAGCGCCCGAGCGCGATGCGCGGCTCCATCGCCGCCGCCACGATGCGATTGTTCACGAGCTCGCAGGAGACGACATGGGCGGCGCTCGCAAAGGCTTTCGCCACGGCCTCGCTGTCGCCACGCTGGAAGCGAAAGGCGACGTTCCCGGGCGCAACGCCCGGCCAGATCTGGGCTGCATCGGGCTCGCGCGCGCGCCCGAGTTCCGTCACCGAGGGCAGGATGTCGTACGCGACCAAAACCTGCTCGGCGGCATCGCGTGCCTGCTCGCGAGTGTCGGCGACGACGAAGGCGACGAGGTCGCCGACATGCCGGACGATGTCCCGTGCCAGCGGGTAACGCGGCGGCACGATCAGCGGATCCACCGTCTTGACCGCGATGTAGCAGGGCAGGGGATGCAGCCCGTCGAGGTCGTCGGCGGTGAAGACCCCGCGCACCCCCGGCAGTGCTGCTGAGGCGGCGCTGTCGATCGCGATGATGCGGGCATGGGCATGGGGCGAGCGCACCATCGCGGCGAAGAGTTCGCCCGCGACGGGATGGTCGTCGAGATAATCGCCGGCACCGACGAGGAAGCGCTGATCCTCGCGACGCCGCAGCGAGCGCGGATCGGTGGCGACCGTCATGCCGTCATTCATTTCGACCTCGCTCTCGCTGTGTGAAGGCAGAGCCCGCAAGCCTTGCCCGCAACATGGCGGTATAGGAGACACGGGCGCCGGTCGAGACCGTGCGGCGACCCCGCGATATGACGTCCATGCAATCGAGAGCGCATCCGAGATGACCAACACCGTCCTTTATCTCAGCCAGGCCGATATAGGCACTCTTGCACTGGACCCGACGCGCCTGCGAGGGGCCGTGATCGCTGCCTTCAGGGCCCATCAGGCAGACCGGGGCATCAGCAAGCCGAAACTCGCCTTCGAGATCGCGCCCGGCCACGCCTTCCAGTCGCTCTGCGCCGCCTCCGCCGAAATCGGCATGGCCTCGACCAAATGGCTCGGCATGGCGCCGTCGGCAGAGAGCGGCGGCGCCAATATCGACGCGCTGATCGCGCTCAACGATTTTACGACAGGGCGCCTGCTCGCGATCATGGATGGCAATGTGCTGACCGCGGTGCGCACTGCCGCGATGTCGGCGGCCGCCGCGGCCTCGCTGGCCCGCCCCGACAGCACGACCATCGGCTTCGTCGGCTGCGGGGTGCAGGCGCAGGCTCATCTGCCGGCGATGAAGGCGCTGCTGCCGCACCTTTCAACCGTGCTCGCCTTCGGCAAGGGCCGCGCCAGCACCGAACGCTTTGCCGACCAGGCGAGGTCGCTGGGCTTTGGAGTCGAGACCTTTGCCGATGCGGAGGCGGTGGTGGCCGGCAGCGATGTCGTGATCACCAGCGTACCGACGCGGGCCGGCTTCACGCCGTTCCTGTCGCCCGAGTGGCTGAAGCCCGGCAGCTTCGTCGCGGGCGTCGACATCGCCCGCAGTTGGCAGCCCGAGACCTTGCGCGCGCTCGATATCCTCGCCACCGACGATCACCAGCAGATGGGCAAGACGCCTCCGCTCTCGGCGACGATAGGTCCCGTGGGGAGCTTCGATGCCGATCTTTCCGAACTCGCCGCAGGCGTGAGACCGGGCCGGAGCGACGCGATTCAGCGCGCCATGTTCGTGTTCAGGGGCTTTGCGGTCGCCGATCTGGCGGTTGCAGCCAGCGTATACGCCGCCGCGACCGCGCAGGGTGCCGGCACCTATCTGCCACGCTAGTGCCCGTTCTGATCCGACAGGATCGTCATTGCGAGCGACAGCGAAGCAATCCAGGGGCGGCAGTGCTCTGCACGCGCCTGGATTGCTTCGTCGCTCTGCTCCTCGCAATGACGCCAATCGCCAGCATCTCGTAAAAGCTAGCGGGCGGAGAGGTCTCCCCCTCCGCCCGCCAATAGCTGGACCGCCGCAATCAGGCAGCGGCGCCGATCACTTGCTCTTCTTGCCGACTTCCTCGTCCCAGCGGCGGAAGGCCTGGACCATCTTGTCGGGCGTGAGCGGCACTTCGATCGGGTTGTTGGCGATCAGGTCGGCATATTCGGGCCGGCCATACTCGGCGATCGCCTTCTGGCTGCTCTCCGGAGCCATGGAGAGCGGCACGTCCTTCACTGCCGGGCCCGGATAGAAATAGCCCTCGTCATAGGTGTAGGCCTGCTGCTGAGGCGTCATGGTGTGGCTGATCAGGTCGAGCACCACGGCGAGCTTTTCGTTCGAGACGCCCTTGGGGACGTACATGTACTGGGCGTCGGAGACCCAGTGGAAGCCCTTGAGCGACTGGACCTTCGCCTCTTTCGGCACGATGCCCAGCGCGCGCGGGTTGATGTCCCAGCCTGTGGTCGTGATGATGATGTCGCGCGAGCCGTCGCCGAACTCCTTCATCGTCGCGCCGGTGCCGGTGGGATAGTACTCGATGTACTGGCCGATTTCCTTGAGATAGGCCCAGGTCTTCTCCCAGCCATTGACCGGATCCTTCGGGTCCTTGTCGCCCAGCAGATAGGGCAGGCCCATGATCCAGGTGCGGCCCGGCCCGGAGTT
Source organism: Allobosea sp. P1_B10 (assembly GCF_056406735.1). Lineage (NCBI taxonomy): Bacteria > Pseudomonadati > Pseudomonadota > Alphaproteobacteria > Hyphomicrobiales > Alloboseaceae > Allobosea > Allobosea sp. P1_B10. The sequence continues at coordinate 341,933 of NZ_JBFTZP010000003.1, forward strand.
CGCCGGACGCGCATAGAGGAAGCGGTTGGGGTTCTGCTTGGCCCAGGCGAGCAGTTCCTGCGCCGTGGTCGGCACCTGCTTGACGCGGTCGGGCATGTATTCGAGCAGCGGCCCCGAGGGATAGTAGACCACGCACATGCCCTGGCCGGAGCCGAGCTTGTGCATGTCGAGCGCAGCCGGCATCAGGATCTTGGCGGGATCGGGCAGCGAGGCCGAGTGATCCGGGAAAAGCTTGACCCAGAGGTTCTGCTCGATGCCGGCCGCGAGCGCGTCGAGGCCGCCGATGACGAGATCGATGTCGACGCGGTTGGCTTCCTGCATCGCCTTGATCTTGCCCGGCAGCTCGGGCGCCGGCGCCTTGATGAAGGTCATGCGCGAGACCAGGTTCTTCTTGGCGTCGCGATAGTTCTCGAGCGGCTTCTGCAGCAGTGCCAGCGCGCCGCCGACATCGATGATGTTCAGCGCGACCGGGGCTTTCGGCAGCGGCAGGCCCTGCGCGAAGGCACCCGTGGCCCCCAGCACCGGCAGGCCCGCGAGTGCGGCGACGCCGCCTCCGACGACCTGGCGGCGGGTTGCATTCATCTTGTGGTCGTCCGTCATGGTGTTTCCCTCCGGTGGTGGTTGTGATGCGTCAGGGTTTGCCCTGCCGTCGTTGACCGCATCCGGTACATGGATGCGGAACTCGAATGGCGCATGCTCGCGCCGGGTGCTTGCCGCACGGTGCCGGCTTCCCCTAGATCGCTCGATGCGACCGCCCCTGAGCGGGAGCCAGGGGGAACGATGCCATGAGCGCTGAAACCGCAGAAGCCCTTTCGGACTGGCTGGTGCAGGACCTGCTGCCGGGCTGGCTCGCCCGCGTCTACGACCCCGCTCGGTCGGGCTTCGTCGAGATGCTGGAGCCCGACGGTACGCCCTCCACGAGCGATATCCGCACTACGCTGGTGACGGCGCGGCTCACCTACAGCTTTGCCCACGCGCATCTGCTCGGCGTGCCGGGCGCGCTCGAGGCGGCGCGGCATGGGCTGGATTTTCTCTGGAACACCTGCCGGCGTCCCGATGGCCGCTTCAGTCATCGCTGCACGCAAGGCGGCGACGTCATCGACGCCCGCTCCGACTTCTACGATCTCGCCTTCGTGCTGTTCGCGCTCGGCTGGTACGGGAAGGCGAGCGGCGAGGCCGAGGCCTTTGCGCGGGCCGAGACCGTCTATCGCTTCATCGAGAGCGAACTGGCTCATCCCGCAGGCGGTTTTCGCGAGGACACGCTCGGCACCCTGCCGCGCCGGCAGAATCCGCATATGCACCTGCTCGAAGCCTGCCACGCTCTCGCCGGAGCCTCTGGCGATGCGCGCTGGCTCGCGCGCGCCGATGCGCTCGTGAAGCTGATGCAGGCAAAAATGGTCGATGGCGCCGGCTCGCTCGCAGAATTTTTTGGCGAGGACTGGAGCCCGGCGCCGGGGCCGCGTGGCCTGATCCGCGAGCCCGGCCACCACTACGAATGGACCTGGCTGCTCCATCATCACGCCCACCTGACCGGCTCGGACGCGGCCCGCGACAGTGCCCGCCAGCTTTTCGCCTTCGCCGCGCGGCATGACCGTGGCGGCGCTGTCGTCAACGAGATCGACCCGAGGGGGGAGGTCCTGAACGCCAACGCCTTGCTCTGGCCGCAGACGGAATATCTCAAGGCGCTGGCCGCCCGCGCCGAATTCGAGGGCGACGGGGAGGCGATGGAAAAGCTCGACGCGCATCTCGCGCTGACGTTCCAGCTTTTCGTCGATCGCAAGACGGGGCTTTGGGTCAACCAGCTCGACGCCGCCCGCAATCCGGTCACCGATCCCGTCCCGGTGCGCGTGCTCTATCACCTGCTGCTGGCGCTGGTGGAGGTGATCCGCGTCAAGCGCTTGGTTGGCGCATAAAGCCGTCACGCGGGGGCGACCTCTGTGAGGCGCCCCGGAATTACGGCGATGTGCCTGCGCCATTCCCATGCCGCCTAGCCCTCCGCCGCCTTGCCCAGGATGGCGTCGACCAGCCGCTGCGAGGCCAGCGCCTCCTCGCCGGTCACCACGGGGTCACGACCGGTCGCTATGGCCTCGACAAAATCGGCGATGACGGCGCGGTGCGCGTCATGCGGGAAATCCATGATGTTGGCGCCGCTGCCGGTGGAGCCTTCGGCCTCGACCACCTCGGAGGTGCCATCGAGGAAGGACAGCGAGAGCCTGCCGCCGACGAGCGAGGCAAAGCCCTTGGTGCCGATGATCTCGATGCGCTCGGGATGGCCGGGATAGGCCGCCGTCGTCGTCATCAGCGTCGCGGGCGCGCCCGATGTTGTCTCCAGCAGCGCGGAGACGTAGTCCTCGGTCTCCATCGCGTGCAGCTTGGTCGTGCGGACCTGCGAGGCGACGACGCGGGAGACGCCGACAAGCGAGCGGAACAGGTCGAGCGAATGGATCGCCTGCGTCAGCAGAACGCCGCCGCCGTCGCGGGCCAGGGTGCCGCGGCCGGGCTCGTCGTAATAGGCCTGCGGACGCCACCATGGCACGCTCAGCGAAGCGCCTTCGATCGCGCCGAGCTCGCCGCCGTCGAGTACCGCTTTCAGGCGCAGGCTGGCAGGCCGGAAGCGGTGCTGCAGCACGACGCCGAGCACCTTTCCCGATGCGCGAGCCGCGGCGACGAGTTCCGCGCCGCGCGCGCTGGTCAGTTCCAGCGGTTTTTCGACAAGGACGTGCTTGCCGGCCTGGAGGCAGCGCGTGGCGACGTCGCGGTGGCTCGATGGCGGCGTCAGCACGATCACGGCCTGCACGGCTTCATCCGCCAGCACGGCATCGATGTCGGTCGTCACCGGGAACGGGAACTGCCCGGCATAGGCTGCGGTGCGCTCGGCCGAGCGGCTCGCGGCCCAGCGCATGTCAACCTTGTCGGCGAGGTCGAGCAGGCTCTTTGAATGGGGCAGGGCGGCGGGGCCGAGCCCGATGACGGCAATGCCGAGCTTGCTCACTGCTGCGAATTCCCTGTGCTGGATTGGGCTGGCCTGATCGGCAGGCGCACGGCGCGAGCTTGAGCCTCCAGTGCCAGCCGGCAGACGGTGAAGACATGGGTCTGTGGCATCGCGGTCTCGCTGCGCGCGCCGACATCGGCGATGAGATCGCGAAAATAGGTCAGCGGTTCCCTGGACGCGTCGATGTGGCGCGTGCCGTTGCGGTCGACGAGGAAGACGTGGTCGGTGCCGGGCCGGCCTGCGATATCGACATATTTGCGCAGCTCGATGGTGCCGTCCGTGCCCAGGATCGTCAGGCGGCCGTCACCCCAGGTCGAGAGCCCGTCGGCGGTGAACCAGTCGACGCGGATATAGCCGCCGGCCTGCGGGCTGCGCAGCAGGATCTCGCCAAAGTCCTCGAAGTCCGGCAGGTCGGGCTCGCCGAAATGGCCGGTTCCCGAGGTCACGATCTCGGCGGTGCTCGACCCCGTGAAATGCAGGAACTGGTCGATCTGGTGCGAGGCGATGTCGGTCAGGATGCCGCCGAACTTGGCTCTGTCGAAGAACCAGTCCGGGCGGATCGGGCGGTTCAGGCGGTGGGGTCCGAGCCCGATGGTCTGGACGACGCGGCCGATCGCGCCATCGGCGATCAACTTCCCCGCGACGATGGTGGCGGGCACGATGAAGCGCTCGGAAAAGCAGACGGAAAAGATCCGGCCGGTCTCGGCGACGCAGGCCTCGACCGCATCGAGCTGCGCCAGCGTCGTGACGCCGGGCTTGTCGACCATGACGTCCTTGCCGGCGCGCATGGCCCGCACCGCCAGCGCCGCGCGTTCGCTGGGAATGCCGGCACAGGCGATCAGGTCGATCCCGGGATCGTCGAGCAATGCCGCCGCCTCCCGCTCCACGAGCGCGGGAAAGCGCTCGCGGAACCCGGCGAGGACGCGCGGGTCACTGGTCGTCGGATCGAAACCGGCGCAGTCGGCGCCGGCCTCGATCAATCCTCCCACCATGTGGAAGATATGGCGGTGGTCTAGCCCTATGGCCGCGAAGCGCATGCTATTGCGGCGCGTTGTGCCCGACGCCGATTTCCTGGTCCCAGCGCCGGAAGGCGGCGACGAGGCGCTCGGGCGTCAGCGGCGGACGGGTCGGCAGCTTTGCGATCAGGTCGTCATATTCGGGCCGCCCGAACTCGGCGAGCACGTCGCGGCTTTCCTGCGGCGCCATGGCGAGCGTCACGCCCTTCACCGCTGGGCCCGGATAGAAATAGCCCTTGTCGTAGGTCGCGGCCTGCGCTTCGGGCTTGAGCATGTGCGACATCAACTGGAGCAGGACCGCGATTTTCTCGGCCGGCACGCCCTTGGGGATGCACATGAACTGCGTGTCGGGGATCCAGTGCGTGTTGGCGAGGACGAAGACCTTCGCCTCTTTCGGCACGATGCCGAGCGCGCGCGGGTTGATGTCCCAGCCGCAGGTTGAGACGATGACGTCGCGCGTGCCCTCGCCGAGCTCCTTCATCGTCGGCGTGGTGCCGCCCGGATAGTAGTCGATGCCGGTGCCGAGCTCCTTGAGATAGGCCCAGCTCTTGTCCCAGCCCTTCATCGGGTCGCTGGGGTCGGCATCGCCCAGGATGTAGGGCAGGCCCTGCAGCCAGGTCCAGCCGGGGCCGGAATTGACCGGCCGCGCATAGGTGAAGCGCTTCGGGTTCTGCTTGACGTAGGCCAGGAATTCCTCGGCGGTCTTCGGTACCACCTTGAGGCGCTCGGGCGCATATTCGAAGAGCGGGCCGGACGGCGAATAGACCACCGCCACGCCCTCGTTCTGGCCGAAATTGCGCTGCATCATCAGCGCCTGCTCGTGGTAGATCTCCTCGGCCTTTGGCAGCGCTGCGGCGTGGGACTTCCAGACATCGACCCACAGGCCCTGCTGGATGCCGTCCGACATGGCGCCAGGCCCGGTCAGGACGAGGTCGATGTCGACGCGGTTGGCCGCCTGCTGCGCCTTCAGCTTGGCCGGCAGTTCCGGCGACGGCGCGCGCGAGAAGTTGACGCGCGAGACCAGTTTCGGGTTGGCCTTGACGAAGGCCTCGATGGCCACTTGCGTCAACTGCAGATTGCCGGCGACGTCGATGATGTTGAGCGCAACCGGGCTCGCCGGGGCCTGCGCGAAGGCGCTGCCGGCACCGAGTGCCGCCAGGCTCGCTGCGCCGCCAACGACGCTGCGGCGCGTGAGGTTCAACCCTGCCTTGTCTGTCACTGTCTCTCTCCCTGGGATGTGCGTGCCCTCTATCGGCCTCCCGTGATTGGGAGGCCCGGGGCTTTGCGCGTTCTTGCACCATGCCGGCTTTCGCCGGCATGGACGTTTCATGTCCTCAGCGCTTGCCTCCACGCCCGACGATCTGCGTCGGGTTGACGAAGCGAAGCGCGATGATGAGCCAGACCAGCGTCGTCACCATGTAGATCACCGCCATCGCGTCGATCGACTGCACGGCGCGCACGCCGGCGGCGAAGACCGCGTAATAGAGCGCGACAACCAGCGTCTGGCTGGTCGGCCCGGCGGTGAGGAAGGTCAGCTCGAACATCGCGATGGTACGCACCAGGACCAACAGCAGCGAGGCCAGGATGCCCGGCATCAGCAGCGGCAGCAGCACATAGACGAAGAGCTTGAAGGTGTTGGCGCCGAAGACGCGCGCCGCGGCCTCGATCTTGGTGTCGATCTGCTCGATGAAGGGGATCATCACCAGGATGACGAATGGCACCGTCGGCACCAGGTTGGCGAGCACGACGCCCGACATCTGGCCGGCGAGCCCGGCGCGGTAGAGCACCGTCGCCAGCGGGATGCCGTAGGTGATCGGCGGCACCAGCAGCGGCAGCAGGAACAGCAGCATCACCAGCTTCTTGCCGGGGAAATCGCGTCGCGCCAGCGCATAGGCCGCCGGCACGCCGATAAGCCCGGAGAACAGCACCACCAGGAACACGATCTGGAAGGTGACGCTGAGTACGTCGCCGAGCTGGAACTCGGCCCAGGCGGCGTAGTACCAGCGTGTCGTCCAGCCGGCCGGCAGCCACGTCCCGAGCCAGCGCGTGGCGAAGGAACTCGTCACCACCGTGCCGATCATGCCCAGCAGGTTGAGCAGGAAGAAGCCGATCAGCGCCCAGTTGGCGGCGGCCCAGAGTTTTGTCGAAAGGCGGGTATCTGCAACCATGTCCTCAGCCTTTCCCGCCACCGGCAGGGCCACGATAGAGCAGGCCGCGCGCACTCAGGACCAGAACGACGATGCTGAGCTGGACCACGCCCATGATCATCGCGATCGCCGAGGCCATTGAATAATCGTACTCCTCGAAGGCCGCCTGATAGGCCGCGATCGAGATCACGCGCGTGGGACCCGCAGGCGCGCCCAGCAGCACGGCCGAGGGAAACACCGAAAACGCCTGCACGAAGGAGAGGCAGAAGGTGATCGCCAGGCCCGGCAGCAGCAGCGGGAACATGATCGTCTTGAAGCGCTGCCAGGGGCCGGCGCCAAGCGTCGCGCCTGCCTTCTCGAGGGCGGGGTCGATGCCCGAGAGATAGGACAGCGTCAGAAGGAAGGTGAAGGGGAAGCCGGTGATGACGAGCGAGAGCACCACGCCCCAGTAGTTATGGATTAGCTTCACCGGCGTCTTGATCAGGCCGATGGTCATCAGCGTGCGGTTGAACCAGCCCTGTGGCCCCAGATAGTTCAGCAGGCCCTCTGCGACGAGCACGGTGCCGAGCGTGATCGGGATCACCAGCAGCGTGGTGAGCAGGCGCTGATGCTCCATCAGCCGGACGCGGAAGGCGATCGGCACCGCAAACAGCAGCGTCAGGAACGTGACCGGCAAGGCGAGCCAGAGCGTGGTCGCGATCGTGTCGTACAGGAAGGCGTCCGAGAAGAACTTCGCATAATTGGCGAAAGTCCCGCCGGCCTTGGGCGTGAAGGACAGGAACAGCCCGTACATGAACGGGTAGATGAACAGCGCCAGCAGGAATATGATTGCCGGCAGGACGAGCAGCGTCAGCCCGTCTATGCCACGCGCCGCAAGCCGCTGCTTGAGAGGGATATGGTCGAGGGCGGCGCTCATGCGGCCGTCCCCGTGAAGACGAGCACGCGGGCGGGGTCTGCGCCGAGCGTCACAGTGGCGCCGGGCTCCAGCTTCTCGGCGGCGAGGAAGGACAGGTCGGTGCCGTCCTCCATCCGGGCAAAGCCGACGAATTCACGGCCGCGGAATTCGGTCGAGATCACGGTCGCGACGAGCCCGCTCTGGCCTGCCGGCAGGGGGTGCAGGTCCTCGGGGCGGATCGCGACCTGGGCGGCGGCCCCGCTCTGCACGGGGCCACGCGTGCGGCCGGCGACGCTCGCGCCGCCGACGGCGACGTCCGCACTGCCGCCGGACACCGCTGAAACTCGGCCCGAGACGACATTTCGGAAGCCCATGAACTCGGCGACGTCGATATGGTCAGGCCGCGAGAACAGATCCTCCGGCGTGCCGACCTGGCGGACCTCGCCGTCGCGCAGCACGACGATGCGGTCGGCCAGCGAGAGCGCCTCTTCCTGGTCGTGCGTCACATAGATTGTGGTGGCGCCAAGCGTATTGTGGATGCGGCGGATTTCGGCGCGCATCTCGAGGCGCAGCTTGGCGTCGAGGTTGGAGAGCGGCTCGTCCATCAGCACCAGCGGCGGCTCGACGACGATGGCGCGCGCGATGGCGACGCGCTGCTGCTGGCCGCCCGAGAGCTGGCCGGGCAATTTGTCGACCTGGCTCTGCAGCCGGACCAGCGCAGCGGCTTCCGCCACGCGCTTGTCGATCTCGGCATTGGGCAGGCCGCGCATCTTGAGGCCGAAGCCGATGTTCTTCTTCACGCTCATATGCGGGAACAGCGCGTAGTTCTGGAACACCATGCCGAAGCCGCGCTCCTCGGGCCGCAACGGATCGATGCGGCGGTCGTCGAGCCAGATGCCGCCACCGGTCGCGGGCAGGAGCCCGGCGATCAGGTTGAGCGTCGTCGACTTGCCGCATCCCGACGGGCCGAGCAGGGCAATGAATTCGCCCTTGCCGATCGTCAGGGAGACGTCCTTCAGGGCGTTGTGCGTGCCGAAGTCGCGGCTGAGCCGGTCGAGCCGGAGCTCTTTGAAATTGGCTGCGTTGATCGTCATGAATGCCACAAAGTTGCAGCAGGCGCGTGGCCTGCGATCGATCGGGGGAATTTGGCGAGCCGGCAGAGGGACCCCATCTGCCGGGACAGCCTGAGATCCCGCGCAGGCTCGGCCGAGCTCAGAGCTGCGGCGGCGAGGCGGAAATCGGGTGTCGCGGTGATCTGGTCTTCCATGCCGTCTCCCTCGATGCCGGCTGTTTCGCTCGGCTTGTTGCCCGGCATGACGCTAAGGGAAGGGCCCTTCGCGGCTGACCGATGCGTTTGCCATCCTGCAGCGGTTGACGCTGCCGCGGATGGGTTGGTATGCTAGTATACCAGTGAGCGGAACCGATGCAATGACCTTTTCTGCCGCACGGCAGGGCACCGAGCAGATCTATCGTGCGCTCCGCAACGATATCCTCCAGGCGGCGACACCGCCGGGCGCCGCAATGTCCGAGGCCCGGATGGCCGCGCAGTTCGGTGTCAGTCGCACGCCGGTGCGCGAGGCGTTCAAGCGCCTGGTCGACGAGGGCTTCCTCGTCGTGATCCCGCAGGTTGGCACCTTCGTGGCGCCGATCGATCTCGCCGCCGTCTATGACAGCCAGTTCGTGCGCGAGACGCTCGAGTGCCGCATGGTCGTGCTCGCAGCCGAGCGCATCGACGGAGCCGGCAAGATCGTGCTCGATGATCTCGTCGCCCAGCAGAAGACAGCGATGCAGGCCGGCGACCGGCCGGCCTTCTTCCAGCTCGACGAGGCCTTCCATGCGGAATTGTCGAGGCTTGCCGGCTACGCGTCGGTCTGGGGCCTGATCGAGTCCGTCAAGGCGCAGCTCGACCGGGTGCGCTGCCTCTCGCTCGAGACGCCGTCCTGGTCGGACATGATCCTGCGCGAGCATCAGGACATCGCGGCCTGCGTCGGCAGTGGCGACGCCGCTGGCGCGGAGGCTGCGATGCGCGGTCACCTGCGCACGGTCTTCGATGCGATCGACAAGATCGCGCAGGCGCATGTCGACGCCTTCGACAAGAGCGCGCTGGCGCAACGGCGCGGCTGAACAACAAGGACGGCGCGCCAGGCGCCGCACTCGGGAGAAACGCTATGGCAAGGGGATTTGTCTGATGGAAGAAACCTGGCGCTGGTTCGGCCCCAAGGATGCCGTCGGCCTGTCGCAGATCCGGCAGACGGGCGCGCGCGGGATCGTCACCTCACTCCACGATATCCCCTATGGCGAGGTCTGGAGCCGGGAGGCCATCCGGGAGCGCCAGGCGATCATCGGCGCCGACCCGTCGCTGGGCCTGGAATGGCGCGTGGTCGAAAGCCTGCCGATCCATGAGCGCATCAAGCTCAACGAGGGCGATCTCGCCCCGCTTTTCGACAATTACCGGCAGTCGATGCGCAACCTCGCCGCCTGCGGGGTCAAGACGATCTGCTACAACTTCATGCCGGTGATCGACTGGACCCGGACGGAGCTTGCCCACCCGCTTCCGGGCGGTGGCACCGCCCTGCGCTTTGGCATCGTCGAGTTCGCCGCCTTCGATTGCTACATGCTTGAGCGCCCCGGCGCCGAAGCCGAGTTCTCCGAAGATACGCTTATCAAGGCCAGGGCCTGGGCCCAGTCCGCCACGGAAGCGACCAAGGACAAGCTGCTCGCGACCATCATGGCGGGGCTGCCGGGCGCCTATGAGCGCTATGACATTCCCGGCCTGCGCCGGATGCTCGACCGCTATCGCGGCATCACCCGCGATATCCTGCGCGACAATCTCGCCCGCTTCCTGCGCGAGATCATTCCGACTGCCGAGGAACTCGGCATGCGCTTCGCCATCCACCCGGACGACCCGCCACGCTCGCTCATGGGGCTGCCCCGCATCGTCTCGAGCGGCGACGATATCGGCTTCGTGCTCGGCGCCGTCGACAGCGTCGCCAACGGCCTGACCTTGTGCTCGGGCTCGCTCGGCGCAGGCCCGCATAACGACGTGCCGGCAATCGCCAGGCGTTTCGCCTCGCGCATCCATTTCGCGCATCTGCGCAATGTCGCCAAGGATGCCGACGGTTCCTTCATGGAGGCCGACCATCTCGACGGCGATACCGACATGGTGGCGCTGGTCTCGGTGCTGATGGAGGAGCAGGAGCGCCGACGCGCGGCAGGCGAGGCCAGCTGGCGTATCCCGATGCGGCCCGACCACGGCCACGAACTGCTCGACGATATCGGCCGCCCGACCCATCCCGGCTATCCGATCATCGGCCGGCTCAAGGGCCTCGCCGAACTGCGCGGCGTGATGCGCGCGGTCTCCGCCCACAAGGGCTGGCCGCTGTCCTGATACCCGTTTCCACCTGGCCTTATGCTGACGGGCAGGGCTTCCGGCCGGCCTGCTTTTGGAGTTCATAGACAGACATGTTCGATATCCGCATCGTCCCCGACAAGGATACGCTCGGCTCGCAGGCAGCCGCGCTCGGCGCCGCCGCGATCCGCGAGGCGCAGGCGCGCCATGGCCACGCCAACATCATCGTCGCCACGGGTGCGAGCCAGTTCGAGGTGCTGACCCATCTGGTCGTGGCCGAAGGCATCGACTGGTCGAAGGTCACGGCCTTCCATCTCGACGAATATGTCGGACTGAGCGAGGCCCATCCGGCGAGCTTCCGGCGCTATCTGCGCGAGCGTTTCGTGGCGCCGTTGGGCGGCAAGGTCGAGTTCGTGCCGGTCGATGGCGAGGGTGACCCGGAGGCCGAGACGAAGCGCCTCAACGCGCTGATCGGGGCTAAGCGTATCGATGTGTGCTTCGCCGGAATAGGCGAGAACTGCCACCTCGCCTTCAACGATCCGCCGGCGGATTTCGACACCGTGGAGCCCTATATCGTCGTGAAGCTGGACGACGCCTGCCGCAACCAGCAGTTCGGCGAAGGCTGGTTCCCGACATTCGATGCCGTGCCGGAACGCGCGATCTCGATGAGCGTGCGCCAGATCATGAAGAGCGAGCTGATCATCCTCTCGGTTCCCGACGCGCGCAAGGCAAAGGCCACGCGCGATGCGCTGGAGGGACCGGTCAGCAACCTGCATCCGGCCTCGATCCTGCAGAACCACAAGAACACGGTGGTCTTCCTCGATCCGCCGGCCGCCTCGCTGCTGGCGAAACTTTGAGCGGCGGGGAGGGGAGCGCGCTCATGCTGACCTCCGGCCTCGTCGATCTCCAGGTCAACGGCTTCGGCGGTGTCGACTTCAACGCCGACACGATCACGCCCGCCGAAATCGACCGCGCGCTGGAGGCGATGCTCGCCACCGGCGTGACGCTCTGCCTGCCAACGCTCATCACCGCCCATCCGCATGAGCTCGCGGCGCGGCTGAAGGCGCTGGATGCTGCGATTTCCGCAAGCACGCTCGGGCCAGCGATGTGCCCGGGCTACCACATCGAGGGCCCGTTCCTGAACCCGGGGCCGGGCTATTGCGGCTGCCATCCGGCCGAGGCGATGACGGCGGCCGACCCCGCGCTGATCGAACGGCTGCAGGCAGGGCTCGACCGTCCGATCCTGATGGTGACCCTCGCCCCCGAGATCGCGGGCGGGCTTGGCTTGGTGGCGAAGCTTGCAGCCGCAGGGGTCGTCGTGGCGCTGGGCCACACCRCGGCCGATTTCGATCAGGTCGCGGCTGCAGTGGATGCCGGCGCGACGCTATCGACCCATCTCGGCAACGGCATGCCGCAGCAGGCGCACAAGCTCAACAATGCGATCATCGCGCAGCTTGCCGAGGATCGTCTCTGGGCTAGCTTCATCGCCGACGGTATCCACCTTCATCCCAAGGCGCTGAAAGTCCTGCTTCGCGCCAAAGGATTCGAACGCTCGATCCTTGTCACCGACGCGGTGGTGGGTGCCGCGGCCGCGCCCGGCCGCTACAGCTTTGCCGGCATGGCGGTCGAGCGCGGCAATGATGGCTCCGTGCGGCTCGCCGACAGCACTTCGCTGGCGGGCTCGGCGCTCTGTCTCGACGAAGCCGTGCGCAATGTCGTCGCCTGGGGGCTGGCCGGGTTCGACGAGGCGATCGCGATGGCCTCGCGCCATCCGCTCGCTGCCCTTGCGCCTGCGCTCGAGGCAGCGCGCCTGTCGCCGGATGCGGGCGAGGTCGAATGGGACGCCGTTCTCCGGGTTCGCCGTGTCCGGCTCGGCGACATCAAACGTGATTTTACGACCGGCCAGCACTTGTCTTCATCAAGCGCGGCCTGATTCAATCAAAAAAGGGGAGACAGACGACATGAGCAAGACAGGATCGGGTATCGACCGCCGCACCGTGCTGGGCGGTCTGGCGGCTGCGGCCACGGGGGCGCCTGGCGCTTTCGCCGCATCGCCGGCGCTGCCGGCAGCGCCGGTGACGATCAGCGTCATCGATGTCGGTGGTGCGCTCGCGCTGATGCAGAAGGCCTTTGAGGACTACCGCACGGCCAACCCCAAGCTGGTCTCGCGCATCGCCTTCGTGAAGGCGCCGGCGCCCGAACTCGCCAGCAAGATCAAGGCGCAGCAAGAGGCCGGCCGCGCCGATCTCGATCTCGTCCTGACCGGCAGCGACGGCCTGGCCGCCGGCCTCGACCAGAAGCTCTGGCTCAAGATCCTGCCTGACTACGCCGACAAGTTCCCCAATATCGAGGCCAATTACGAGCCCGCCGCGCTCAACCTGCACAAGGTCCAGGGCGACGGCTTCGGCGTGGTGATCAACTACTATCCGTCGGGTCCGCTGCTCGAATACATGCCCGACCGCGTCAAGCAGGTGCCGACCACCGCCGAGGAGCTGCTGGCCTGGGCCAAGCAGAACCCCAACAAGTTCATGTATGCCCGTCCGACGAACTCCGGCCCGGGCCGTACCTTCATGATGGGCCTGCCCTATCTCCTGGGCGACAAGGATCCGCAGGACCCGGTCGGCGGCTGGGACAAGACCTGGGCCTATCTCCAGGAGCTCGGCCAGTACATCGAGTATTATCCCGCCGGCACCGGCGCGACGATGAAGGAGTTCGGCGACGGCTCGCGCGACATCATCATCTCGACCACCGGCTGGGACATCAATCCGCGCGCGCTCGGCATCGTGCCGAAGGAAGCCAAGATCCAGACGCTCAAGGGCTTCCACTGGGTCTCCGACGCGTTCTTCATGTGCGTGCCCAAGGGCATCCCGAACGACCGCCTCGCCGTCGTGCTCGACATGATGGCCTATGTGCTCACCCCCAAGGCGCAGGCCTATTCCTATGACGAGGGCTATCTCTATCCCGGCCCGGCGGTGAAGAACGTGCCGCTCTCTCTGGCCCCTGAGTCGAGTCAGAAGGTCATCGCCGAGTTCGGCCGTCCCGAATATGCCGACCTCATCGCCAACAACCCGATCGAACTGCCGCTGAAGCCCGACAAGATGGTCGTCGCCTTCCGCAAATGGGACGAGCTGGTCGGGGCCAAGCGCGCGCGCTGAGCGCAGCGACGCGTCCAACGCCTTGACGCGTGGCGGCAGACCCCTGCCGCCACGCGTATTTTTATTGTGCGCCCCGGAGATGCGCTCCTGCGCAGGCCGGGGAGCTATCGCTGCAGAGTTCCGCAATGCTCCCGATTGGCGGCACCTAAGACCTATTTCCGACAGATTTGAACTTGCGTGAAAGCGTCAGTTGACGCAAATGCGTCTGCTTCCAGCAGGGGCAACCGAAGATGACTGACGACTGGATCAAGCAACGCGCTGAGAAATCGCTCTCCCAGATGATCGACTGGATCGGCCGGCATGACAGCCGCAGCGCAGGCCTGATGGGCATCACGGTGGCCATGATGGGCGCGCTTTCGGCCGCGACCCCGGCCGTCAAGTTGTGGAGTGGCCTTTTCATGGTCGCGCTGGCGCTGTCGGCGACCGGGTTCGGCATCGTGCTCTACCAACTGATGCGCGGCCAGATTCCCCGGATGCGGGCAGGGAAGCCGTCATTGTCCTTTTTCGGGAGCGTGGCGGGCATGCCTCAGGATGAATTCCGCGAGCGTTTCATCAACCTCACCGAGGAGGAATACCTCGAGGACGTCCTGAACCAGTGCTACGTCAACGCGCGCATCTTGCGGTCCAAGTTTCGCTGCCTCAAGCGCGGCCTGACTGCTTTGCTGATCACGGCTCTGCCGTGGACATGGGCGATTTCATTGGCTAAATCTCTATAAAGTTTATACATATACAATCAGCTGCGGTGAATCGTGCCATGAGATGCGCGATCCCTTGCGGCATGTGTAGTATACGCGCTGCGTCCGCTCCAGGGGGGCGCTGCCGGGCTGGGCATTCGGGGCATCGTCATGTTTCGTCGCGTTATCGGCCGGGGCCTTGCCGGCCTGCTTGCAATGAGCGCCCCGGCGGCCGCCCTGGCGCAGGAGCCGTTTCCGCGCGCTGCCGGCCGGGTCGGCGCCATCGTCGCGACCAAGGGTGGCGAGGAGCTGCAGTTCCCGCGCGAGCCGAGCTGGCGTCCCGCGATCGTCCGGCAGGATGTCGTCGGCGGCGATACGCTGCGCACTGGCGAGATCGGTACGCTCGGCATCACCTTCGCCGACCAGACCACGATCCGCGTCGGCCGGCAGTCGACGCTCGTCGTCAACCAGATCGCTGCGGCGTCCCCGACCGGCAATACCGAGCTCACTTTGCCGGCCGGCAATGTCTGGGCCCGCGCCTCGCGCGGCGGTTCCGGCGTCACGGTGAAGACTCCCGCGGCCTCAGCGGCGATCCGCGGGACCGACTGGTCGCTGTCGGTCCAGGGCGACCGCACCTCGCTGGTGGTGCTGGAGGGCGTTGTCGAGTTCAGCAATCCGCAGGGCTCGGTCACGGTCCGCCAGGGCGAGGGCGCCAGCGCGCGTATCGGGGAGCGGCCAACCAAGATCGTGCTCGTGCGGCCTGACGACCGCGAGCAGATGATGTTCTACATGGAAATGCGCGCGCTGTTCCGGGGCTTGCCTGCAAGCCGCCTCGACGGCTCCGCACGCCGGAGCGAGCGCAGCCGCCTTGCGGCCATTCCCGTGACGGCCCGCAGCACCGAGGACTGGGTCGGGATCGCCGAGAACGGGCTCGGCCATGACCGGCCGGAGCTCGTGCTGCAGGCGGTGGCCGAGGCGCGTCGCCAACTGGGCCAGAGCCCGGCCTTCGTGCCTGGTCCCAATGACGACTGGACTGCCGGCCGGCCGGAGAGGCGCCCCCGCGCCGGTCATGGCGCGCTCAGTGCGCGGCTCGATCTGGTCGAGGCGATGCTCGCCGGCATGGCCAAGCGCTACAAGGAGGCCGCCGTGCTGTTTGCGCGCGCCGAACGCGGCACGAGCGGTCGCCAGCGCCAGACTGCCCGATGTGGGTATTTCGCCGCAGCCACCATGGCCGACCCCAAGCGTGTCCGGCCGATGCCGCGCCCGGGCAATGCCGACCAGAATATCTGCGCCGCTTTCGCCGTCGCCTTCGGCAAGGGTCTCGAGGACGCTCGGACGATCCTCGACAAGAACGAGAAGGCCGCGCCGAGGAACCTGCTGTCGGCGATGCTGTCCGCCCAGGTCTCTCTGCTGCTGAACCGCCGCGACGAGATGCGCGCGACCGTCGAGCGGATGCGCGCGGTCGATCCCGACAGCCCCGAGACCCTGCTGGCCTCCGGCTATCTCAAGAGCGCGATCGACAGCGATCTCGACGGGGCCGTTGCGGATCTGACGCGGGCCGCGCAGATCGCACCGGGCGACGGGACGATCTGGAACGGGCTAGGCCTTGCCCAGAGCAGCCGCGACGCCAATCAGGAAGCCGAGGTCGCTTTCCGGGAGGCCATCGCCGTCGACCCGTCCGATCCCGTGCCTTACGCCAATCTCGCGATCCTGCTGCTCGACCAGAGCCGCGTCGAGGAGGCCGGCGCGCTGATCGAAAAGGCGCTGTCGCTCGATCCCTCGCTCTATGTAGGGTACACCGCCAAGGCGCGCTATTTCCTGCAGAAGGGCGACACTGCCAAGGCAATGGAGTTCGCGCTCGCCGGCAGCGCCGCCAACCCGGCTTCGGCCCAGAGCCTGCTCGTCACCGCGATCACCCAATACCAGAGCGGCGATCTCGACGTGTCCGCGCAGGCGCTCGACAATGCCGACCGGCTCGATCGCAACGACCCCGTCACCTCGATCGTGCGGACCGCGATCGCCGTCGACCAGATGGACGCCGACGCCGCCATCATCAATGCCCGCGAGGCGGTGCGGCGCTATCGCAACCGCGGCGGATACTTCGCGGCGCTCGCCTCGACCCGCACCGGCGGCTCCTATCTCGGCCAGGCCTATCGTCTGCTGAACCTCGAGGACTGGGCCCGCTTCTATACCGACCGCGTCGCCGATTCCTTCACGTCGAGCAGCTATTTCGATCAGGCCATCGCCCGCCGCCCGAGCCCCTTCTTCGCGCGCCCGACGCTCGACCAGGTCATCGGCGCAGACAGTTCGGCCGTGGCCGGCAGTCTCGCGATCCAGGGGCTGCTGCTGGACCCACTTGCGGTCGCGGGGCGTGTCGGGCGCATCGACCTGCTGCGCATGCCCTTCCTCGATGCCGAGATCGGCGGCGCCGCGATACATCGCAACGGCCGCGCCGGCTGGCAGCAGGACGTGCTGGTTCAGGGCTTTGCCAACACGCCCGTCCCGACATCGGTCTCGATTTCGGCGGCCCAGGAGCGCACCGCATCGCGTCGAGGCGCACCCGGCGGCGTCGATAGCCGCAGCGCCAGCCTGTTCGTCGGCATGGCCCCGAGCGCCACGGATCGCTTCCTGCTCTGGGGCACGGCCAATTCGACAGCGCCCGACCTGCTGTCACCGGACCGCAATCTCGGCGATGCCGATGTCACCAAGCTCAAGGCCTACCAGCTTGGTGTCGGCTGGAGCCATTCGCTCGGCTATCGGAACGTCGTGACGGCGACGCTCCAGGCAAACCGGGCCGACGAGACGCGGGATCGCTATGCGCTTGCCGCGACGGTCGATCCCTTCTTCGGCCTGCTGCCCACCTTTATCGCAGGCCGCACCCTTTCCAAGGCGCGGGTCGACTCGCTCTCGGGCACGATAGGCCATGCCATCGGCGTCGGCGACTTTACCCTGCGGACGGGCCTGGAAGGGGCTCTCGGCCGCATCTCGGGCTCCACCGCCACGGAGGAGACGCTTTCGATCCCCGCGATCCCGTTCACGGCAGCGGATTCGAGCTTCGACGGGGCCAAGTCTCGCTACAAGGCCGGGCGCGCCTATGGCAACCTGATCTGGCAGCCCTCGGACATCTTCCAGCTCGAGGGCGGCGTGCATCTGGTGGCGACCGATTTCGACCAGCTCGGCTCCAAGACCTATGTCGATCCGCGCGTCGGCGTCGCCTTCTCGCCGCTGGACGGGCACTGGCTGCGCGCCGCCTGGCGCCGCGATGCCGGGCTGCCGGCGGGCTTCACCTTGTCGCCGATCACCACGGCGGGCCTGCTGCCCAACCAGCTCCCGGTCGAGCTCGGTGGCAGCACGGAAACGCTGGCGCTTCGCTGGGACGCGGAATGGACGCGCAACATCTTCACGTCGGTCGAGTACCAGAGCCAGCAGGCAACGCAGCTGCGCTTCGCCTTGCCCGATACGCTCGATCGTTTCGACCTCCGCAAGGCCCGTATCGACTACGTCACCGCCACCGCCAATATCTGGCTGACGCACGGCATCGGCGTGTTCGGCACGGTTGGCATGGCCGATTCGAAGACGCCCGACGGCCTCGGCGGAGATGTCGACGTGCCCTTCGTGCCGCGCCGCTTTGCACGCGCCGGCGTGACCTTCGTCCATCCCAGCCGCATCAAGCTCTCGGTGATCGAGAACTACATCGGCGAGCGCTACGATTCGCCCGGCGGCATCAAGCTCGACCCGTTCTGGACCACCGACCTGACCGCGAGCTACGAGACCCCCGATCGCCGCTTCCTGTTCGGCGTCGCGGTGCTCAACCTGTTCGACAAGCGTTATGATCAGGTCGCGGCGCGCGCCACCAGCGATGCCATTCCCGGCGCCAGCCGTACCATCGCGGGTTCGCTCAGGGTCCGGTTTTGACCGTCGACGCCCAGCCCGCATTGGGCCGGGCCCCCGGTTTCGGGCGGCGCTACCACGATTTGCTGCGGGCGCTGCGCGCGCGCCCCCGCCTTCGCAATGTCCTGCTGGCCCTTCTGGTCTCGCTTCTGGTCGCGCCTCTGCATGGTCGAGCCGGTATCCGCACGCTTGAAGCGATGGCCTTCGACATCCTCTCCACGACCGCGCCTCTGCTGCCGGCACAACCGGGAGCGATCATCGTCGGCATCGACGAACCCTCCTTTGCCGAATTGCCGGAGCGTTGGCCCTGGTCGCGCAGCGTCCATGCCAGGCTGATGGAAAGCCTGAAACGCGCCGGCGCGGGCCCTGTCGGCCTCGATATCGTCTTCTCGGAACCGTCCACGGAGGCGGCCGATGCAGAACTCGCCGCAGCGCTGGGCCCCGGCCATGTCCTGGCCGCCGACCGCGAGGTCATCGCGATGGCGCATGGCACGCAGGTGTCGCGGATAGGTCCCTTGCCTGCCCTGACAGCCAAGGGCGCGGCATCGGGCATCACCTCGGTCGATCTCGATGGCGATGGCGTGCTGCGGCGCTTTCCGGCCGTGCCCGAGAGCTTCGCGGCGGCCCTGCTGCACGAGCGTGGCGAGACGGTTCCCGTCATTCCGGATCGGGCGCTGGTCCAGTATCTCGGCGGCGCGCGCACCTACCCGACCGTGTCCTATTACCAGGCGCTCGACCCCGCTGGCTTCCTGCCGCCCGACTTCTTCAAGGGCCGCACCGTCCTGGTCGGGCTCAGCCTGAAGTCCGCGCCGACGGCGCAGGCAGGCGGCCCCGACGCCTTCGAGACGCCGTTCACGACCCAGACCGGGACGCTGACCGCCGGCGTCGAGGTTCACGCAACGTTGCTCGACAATCTCAGCAATGGTCTCTGGATCAGCCCCGCCTCTCTCGGCGCGATCGCCGCCGCCATCGCCCTCTGCGCGCTCCTGGGCTGCGGGACCGGCGCGGCCGCGATCTCCTGGCGGACGGGCGCCACCGCGATCGTCCTGCTCTTCTCGATCGTGGGCGCAAGTTGGCTGCTGCTGCGCTTCGGCCGCGTCTGGCTGCCGCCCGTGACCCCGGCGCTGGCTGCCTTTACAGGATTTGGCGCCCGGTTCGGTCTCGACTACGCCCGGGAAAGGCGCCTGCGCGCGGCGGTCTCCGAAGCCTTCTCGCGCTATGTCACGCCGGATCTCGTCGACGAACTCGCCCGCAATCCGGACTCTCTGAAGCTCGGTGGCGAGAGCCGCGAACTCAGCGTGCTGTTCTGCGACGTCCGCGGCTTCACCAGCCTGTCCGAAAGGCTCAAGGACGATCCGGCGCGCCTGACCAGCCTGATCAACAGGCTGCTCGACGCGCTCTCTGAGCAGGTGCTCGAGGCCCGGGGCACCATCGACAAGTATATGGGCGACTGCGTCATGGCGTTTTGGAACGCGCCCCTGCCGGAACCCCGCCATGCGCGCGCGGCGGTAAGCTCCGCGCTCGAAATGGCGAAGGCGGTCGACAGGCTCAACCGCGAACTGCAGAGCGAGGACCCGAACCTGCCGCCACTCGCCGTCGGCGTCGGCGTCAACACGGGCATCTGCGTCGTCGGCAATATCGGCTCGCGCTGGCGCTACGACTACTCCGTGCTGGGCGACACCGTGAACCTGGCCTCGCGGCTCGAAGGCATGACCAAGGAGTACGGCGTCGGCATCATCCTGGGCGAAGGCACGGCCGCGCTGCTCCGGGAGGATTATTTCGTGTTCGAACTGGACCGCATCGCCGTGCGGGGCCGCCAGCAGGCGACGCCGATCTTCACGGTGCTCGGCCCGGCTGGCTTGCGCGACACCGCCGACGGCGCGCGTCTGCTCGCCGCCCATGCGCGATTGTTCCGGGCGCAGAGCGAGGCCGATCTCGCGGCCTGCCTCGATGCCCTAGCCGAGTGTCGCGCCGCCTGGCCCGCGATGACGGCCTATACCGCGAAGATGGCGGCGATCCTCTCCGAGCGGCTCGTCTCGGCCTGAGGCTCAGCCGGCGCCGAACACCGACCAGCCGGTGGCATCGGCCACCCGCTCCAGCGCCAGCGTCCCCAGCATCGAGTTGCCGTTCGCGTTCAGCCCCGGGGACCAGACCGCGATCGCGGCCTTCCCGGGGGCGATCGCCAGGATCCCGCCGCCGACCCCGGATTTTCCCGGCAGCCCGACGCGGAAGGCGAAATCGCCCGAGGCGTCGTAATGGCCGCAGGTCAGCATCAGGGCGTTGATCCGGCGTGCCCGCTGCGCCGAGATCACCCGCGGGCCGCCGGGTTCGTAGAGGCCGCCATGCATCAGGTATCGGCCCGCCAGAGCGAGCTGTCGGCAGCTCATGGCGATGGCGCATTGATGGAAATACACCCCCAGCGTCCGCTCCGGCGGATGAGCCAGGTTGCCGAAGGACTTCATGTAGTTCGCCAGCGCGGCATTGCGGAAACCGGTCGCCTGCTCGGCGCGCGCCACCGTCTCGTCGATTGTGATCCCGTCGTCATCGGCGAGGTAGCGCACGAAACGCAGCAATTCGCCGATTGAGACGCGCGGCTCGTGCCCGCCGAGATTGATGTCGGCGACGACAAGCGCGCCTGCATTGATGAAGGGGTTGCGCGGGATGCCCTGCTCGCGCTCGAGCTGGACGATCGAGTTGAAGGCGGTGCCCGAAGGCTCGCGCCCGACCCGACGCCACAGGGCATCGCCGACCTTGCCCAGGGCCTGCGTCAGCGCGAAGACCTTCGAGACGCTCTGGATCGAGAAGGCCTCTTCGCTGTCGCCGGCCGCGTGGACCGTGCCATCGGCGGTGACGATGCAGAGACCGAAGCGGGCTGGATCGACGGTGGCCAGCGGTGGGATATAGGTCGCGACGGCGCCGCGCTCCGGCGCGGCGGCCATCTCGGCGGCGATCTCGCGGACCAGCCGTGCAATGTCAGTCACGCCCCGCCCCCTGATCCGCCCGGCCCGCGCGAACCAAGCCCGAGCCATCCCTCACGGTCAAGCGGGCAGCCGGTGCTTCAGCTGGCCTGCGCCAGGACCGGCGGCGGTTCCGGCGCCCAGCGGCGGTTGCGACCCTCGGCATTGGCGATGATGCAGCGCGACTTGCCCTGGGACTTGGCCTGATACAACGCGCCGTCTGCCATGGTCAGCAGGCTCGTCATGTCCTCGCCGTGTTCCGGCGCGAGCGCGATCCCGACGGAGGCGCCCACGGTGACCTGTCTCCGGTTGTCCAGCGCATAGGGCCGCGAGATCTCGCGGATCAGCCGCTCGCCGAAGCCGAGCAGCGGCGCGGAGTCGGTCTGCTGCGACAGCACGATGAACTCGTCCCCGCCGATCCGCGCGACCAGATCGCCCGAGCGCAGCATGCCGCGCAGGCGCTCCGCCACGAGTTGCAGCAGCCTGTCGCCGACCATGTGGCCGTAGGTGTCGTTGATTGCCTTGAAGCCGTCGAGGTCGAGATAGATCAGGGCAAGGCGGCGCGCGCTCGCCTGCTGGGCCAGCCGTTCCTCCAGGGCCTTTGCCAGGCCGGAGCGGTTCGACAGGCCGGTCAGCATGTCGTGGCGGGCGTGGAATTCGTGCTCGCGCTCGGCCCGCATCGTCGAGACCAGCATGGCGTTGAGCTTGAAGCCGGCCATTGTCATGCTGAGCAGGTAGAACGGGATCTGGAAGAACACGATCAGCATCATCGGTTCGCCGAGGAAGGGCGCGGCAAAGCAGCAGGCGCCCAGCGTCAGGCTGATCATCAGCCCGGCCATGCGCGGCGCGCCGAAATTGCGGAAGCAGATTCCTCCCACCATCGCGGCAGCCGAGAGGCAGGCCAGCGTCGCCGCGACCCAGTCTCCGCTCGCCAGGCTGATGAAGGTGCCGAAGCCGACGCCGCCGGCCCAGGCAAGGCCCAGCAGCAGGTACAGGTCGGTCGGGGTGTCCTCGCCACGCGCCGCACGCCGCTGCGCCGTGATCAGGACAGTCAGGCGGACGAGGCAGCAGACCACCTCGAAGGCGCACCAGGCGACGAAGATCGGTGTCGGGATACGCCAGGCGATGAGGAAGGAGACCGCCAGCGTGTTGATCACGCCACCGGCGAAGATGGGTAGGGTTCCGAACAGGCTACCGATCAGCGCGACCCGGATCTCGGGTGGTACGTCCTGGCCGGCATCGGCCAGCCAGCGCGTCAGACGCCAACGGGGCAAGCTGTAACGTAACGCCTTGCCACTCATGCCCCGCCGTACTCCACCCCGCTAGCCACTCGAAGGGCGCCACCGAAGTTTCGCCCGCGGCAGAGGCCTACAGCCGATGGGTTACCATTCGGTACCCGCCGACGATTAAAGCTGCTCTATGCGGTGTGGAAAATTGACGCTGGGCGAGCGACGCGCGGGACGAGCGCCCGTCAGCTCTGCCGGTAGACCCAGACGCGCGCAGGCGGGATGTTGCGCAGGACCCAGTCGGATGCGAAGGCCTTGAGGCCCGAGCCCTTGCGCGGAACGGGCGAGATCACCGAATAGGTGAACTGGATGAAGGGCGCGCCGTCCACCATCAGGCCGAACGCGTCCTTTGCGAGCGCGCTGCGCATGGCCGGCGGCTTGTTGAACAGCGGCAGGCTCGAGACCACGGCGATGGCCTTCTCCGTCAGATGCCCGGCCAGCGTCGTCGACAGCGCGTAGGCGTCGCCCTCGATCACGGTGGCGCGCGGAAAGCGCTCGCGCAGCAGCTTGCAGAACTCGGGGCTGTACTCGACCAGGATCAGACGGCTCTCGTCGATACCGCGCTCGATCAGCGCTTCCGTGACCGGGCCGGTTCCGGGGCCGATCTCGATCACCGGGCCGGGGATGGCGGGGTCGACGAAGGATGCCATGCGGCGGGCCAGGAACGGGCTCGACGGCGTGACGGAGCCGGTACGGCCGGGATCGTCGATCCATGACTTGATGAAGCGGGCCTCGTCGCTCAGCTTCGACTTGGCATCGCCCGCCGCCTTGCTGACGCGCGTCTTCAGCTTCTCGGCGGTGCTGCGGACCTCGCCCTCGACCTTGTAGCGCACTGCGGCAACTTTGAGCCGTGCCTCCGCGACGCTGTCGACGAAGTCAGCAGCGGTCACGCGCATCTCGCCTTCGATGCGGGCGGCCACGCTCGACTGGCCGATACGCGCGGCAAGCGATGTGCGGCGTGGGCGCCGACCGGGGAACGATGCTGACATTGGGCCTCTGACCGCGCCGCGACATTCCGGCAACCGTAACAAGTTCGTGACGTTACCTGCGCCGCATAGGGGGTTCAAGAGCGATTGCCTGCCTCGGCGGTGCGATTCAACTGCAATCGCGCAGGCCAATGGCCTGAAACGACGCATCCGAGACAGTCCTGGCCTGGCCTGATATCAGCGGCATTAAGAGTGTGTTCACACATCCTGGCTTGGCCCGCGATGGAACCGTCTCTCCTCGGACAGCGTTATCACTGCAGAAACCGGCCGAATGCCGGCTAGCCGACGCTGCGGGAGATACAGATGTTGAACGACAGCTTTGCCCCCATCAAGCGCGCTTCGCTTTTCTTCGGCGTGATGGGAATCGCCATCGCAACCCTCACGCTCGGCGCCGGTCTCCAGCTCCCCAGCGACGAGAGCTCGACGACGGTCGCCCAGGCCAAGGCCGATCGCAATGAACCCACCGATCTGCGCTTTGCGGCAGTGAATCCCTCGCAGCAGCAGGCAAGCCCAGCCAAGCGCGCGATCGCCACCTCGCAGCAGGCCATGCTCGAGCATGCGGATCGGGCGGTCCTTCGCTGAGCCATACTTTTTTCCAAGGCGGCGGAACAATCGCCGTCTCGCCAGGTTTCGAGACCGCGCTCCCTCGCGCGACGCCTTCACGAGCCGCCTCAGGGCGGCTTATTTTTTGTCCGTCATGCCTGCGTGATCGCGGCATGGCCAGCTGATCTCCCGGCGACGTCGTTCGCGAGGACCTCATGTATCTGCGCATCCGCCACGCCACGACCTATCGCTATGCCGGCCCGGTCCAGTTCGGGCCGCATCGGCTGATGCTGCGGCCGCGCGACAGCTTCGACCTCCGCGTCGTCGATACCGCCCTGTCGATTGCGCCGCAGGCAAAGCTGCGCTGGATGCATGATGCCTATGGCAACTCCGTCGCGATCGCGAACTTCGGCGCCCCTGGCGACACCCTCGACATCGTCAGCGAACTGGTGATCCAGCGCTTCGGCTCGGCGCTCCCGCGCACGGAGATCGAGGCCTCGACCGCCGTCACGGGTGTGGTCTACAGCGAAACCGAGCGGGCCGTCCTCCAGCCCTATCTCGATCTGGCAGCTGCCGATCCCGATGGCGTGCTAGATGCGTGGCTGGCGAATTTCCGCGCGCGCATAGGGCAGGGTTCCGGCCATCTGCTGCGGGACCTCGCGCATGCGATCTACACCGGCCTGGGCTACGCGCTGCGCTACGACGAGGGCACGCAGCATCCCGCCGATACCATTCGGCAGGGGTCAGGCTCCTGCCGCGATTACGCCTGGCTCTTCATCGAGCTCGCCCGGCGTATGGGCTTCGCCTCGCGCTTCGTCACGGGCTACATCCATGACCGCACGCCCGATGTCGGCGGGCTCGTCTCTGCCGTGGGGCTGACCCATGCCTGGGCCGATGTGTTCATCCCCGGCGATGGCTGGGTCGAGTTCGACCCGACCAACGACCTCGTCGCCGACCGGCAACTCCTGCGCGTCGCCGTGGCCCGCGTGCCGGAGGATGCCTCGCCGATTTCGGGCAGCTTCGTCGGCCTGACCGGCTCGTTCATCGGGCTCAGCGTCGGCGTCACGATCGAGCCGGTCCAGGAACCTGGGCTGCGCTCCGTCGCAGTCTGAAGCGGCCTATCAAGCCCGCTGATGGCCAACCTGCCAGACGCCCAGCGAGCGCCCTTCAGGCGCACTGGCCTGGATGGCCTCGACCTGCGAGACCAGCCCGGCGAATAGCTTTGGCGGCTGGGTATGGGCGATATCGCGGTCCGTGGTCATGACGATCTCCATCGTCCGCTCGTCGAGATCCCGGATCGCCACCCGGATTGTCACGCCCGGCGTGCTACGCAGCGCCCGCGACACGACGTCGACGATCAGGAACCCCAGCGGGATGATCCTGTCAACCGAGAGAGAAGCCTGGGTTTCGATCGCGCCGATAACCCATTGGTCGCGCCGGCGCAGCAGGTTCGTGATCATCGTCAGGACATCGTCGATGAACAGGTCGACCCGCACCGGCTGCATCTCGCCATCCGCCAGGGTGAAGCGATAGGCCGCCGAGAGGACGTGGACGTGGCATTCGGCGTCGGCCAGCGCCAGCCGGGCTTCACCGCCATGGTCGCGCTTGGTCAGCCCGATATAGCTCTGCACCACCTGCAGGCTGTTCTTCACGCGGTGGTGGAGTTCACGCACGAGGAAGCGGTTGTCGTTCAGCGCCGTCTGGAGCCGGCGCTGCCTGACCTCCTGCTCGTCGACCATGGTGTTGAAGGCTTCGGCCACGCTGCGGATGTCGTTGGGCATCTCGTCGGCGGTGACGGCATGTGCAGGCGTCTGGCTCGAGCGGGCCCGCGCCGCAGCCTCGATCCCGCGCAACCAGCGAACACAATGGCGGTCGATCGCGCGCAGATAGACGACGCAGAGCAGGGTCAGCGTCAGGAGCGGCGCCAGCAGCAGGACGAGGAACTGGGTCCGGGCCGCGCGGCTCGGGGCGTCGTCGAAACTGGCGATCACGTAGAAGTCCGGCGCCGAGATCATCCGCGCGCCATAGTTGCGGGTCTCGCCGCTCCGGCTGACCGCCTGCCAGCGATCCCCGGTGTCGGGGACGCCGGCATCGGCAGGGAGCCAGGCGCTGTCGCCCTCGCGGCCGGGCTCGTCGCGCGAGGCGATGATGCCGGCCTGGCCGCTGACGAGCGCCACCGTCTGGCCCTTGTCGCTTTCGCCGAGATCGAAGACCTGGTCGAGCGACACGGGGTCTGCCAGCAGCAACCCTTCCCGGAGCGAACCCTGGCCTTCATTGCTGCGCGCATAGACTGCGAGATAGGGCCGTCCGGCGATCACGACATGGTCGTAGCGCGCCTTTGCGAGCGCATCGCCTGTCGAGGGCTGGTCGGACGGTTTGCCGCTCAATGCTGCCGCAGCCGCGGCCAGCTCTGCGGCATTGATGCTGCCATCGACCGAGGATGTGCAACTCGCGCCCTGTCGGGTCAGGACATGGAAGGCGCGATAGCCCCGGACCTGCGCCAGCATCGCCGCACCGACGGCATTGCAGTCGCCATTGCCCGTCTGGGCCAATACGGAGCCGCTCGCGAGCAGGGATTTGAGGGCCCCGTGATACCAGAGCTGCGTGCGCACGGCGTAGTCATCGACGGTGCGCATCTGCGCAGCGTCGATTGCTCCGGTCACGGTCTGGTATGTGGTGAGAGCGGTCAGCGCGGTCAGGCACGCGATCGGGAGCGTAATCCCGACGAGGAGGGCCAGAAGGCGACCCCTGACCGTTCTGAACCGAGCAAGCCGCATCAAAGTCCGACGATTTCGGAACCGACCCTCTGGACGGCTGCCGCCGTCTTGCGATCAGGGCCGAGATCGTCGATGCCGCCGATGGACAGTAGTTCGGCCAGCTTCGTGCGCGCCCGGTTGACCCGGCTCTTGATGGTGCCGATCGCGACGCCGCAGATCTCGGCGGTTTCCTCATAGGACAACCCGGTCGCGCCGACCATGATCAGCACTTCGCGCTGCTCTTCCGGGAGCTTGGCAAGCGCCTTGCGGAAATCGGCGAGGTCGAGATGGCTTTCCTGGTTGCCATGCGTCGCCATGCGCTCGGCATAGGTGCCCTCGCTGTCCTGCACCTCGCGGCCGCGCTTGCGGTAGAGCGAGTAGTAGGTGTTGCGCAGGATGGTGAAGAGCCAGGCGCGCAGGCTGGTGCCCGGTTCGAACTTCTCGGAATTGCCCCACGCCTTGAGCAGGGTGTCCTGCACGAGATCGTCGGCCAGCTGCATGGATCCCGACAGCGACGCCGCGAAGGCGCGCAGGTTCGGAATCTCCTTGATCAGCCCGTCCTTGAATTCAGTTGCGCTCATCGGAACCATCTCCCGCTGCCGCGCGACGTTCCTGCGCTTCGAGCTGCGCCAGCAGCACCAGGAATTTGTCAGGCACAGGCGCGTTGACGATGTCGTCGTAATGCGCCTTCAGCGATCGACCGATCGACTCCTGCACCTTGGGGTCGAGGATGAAGTCCGGTTCGTCGTTCCCACCCCCACCAGGTTCGGTCATGGAGAAATCCACCATATTCATGTCAGCCCTCGCACTCGGCAGGCCCACTTTTTCCAGCGGGTCCGGCAACGCTCAATCTATGTCGCCGATCCCTGACGTCCAACCGCCCGAAACGGGGCGATCAACACTGCGATGCCGACACTACTGCGCCATACGAACCGGGCGGAGCTTGAAAAGTTCCAATTAAACCCAAAAATAAATCGCTTGTCAGTTGTGCGCTGTCGGTGCTCATTTCCCCCATGCTAAAAGGGACACCTTAATGTCGATAGCCAAAGAAATTGCGCCTCATTTGCCCTATTTGCGCCGGTTTGCCCGTGCGCTCAGCGGCACGCAGGCGAGCGGCGATGCCTACGTCGTAGCCATGCTCGAAGCTCTGGTCGTCGATGCCACGACCTTCCCGCGCGACATCAATGCGCGGCTGGGGCTGTACCGCACCTTCCTGAAGCTCTGGTCCTCCGTGGGGGTCAACACGACCGCCGCCGGCGTGGTCGAGTTCGATCACTCCTCGGTGGAGCGCAACCTCGAAGCGCTGACGCCGCGCCCCCGCCAGGCCTTCCTGCTGCGTACGGTGGAGGGTTTCTCGATCGACGAGGTCGCAACCATCATGGACATCTCGGCCGCAGAGGCTGCCTCGCTGGTCCAGGCCGCCGGCCAGGAGATCGCCGAGCAGGTCGCAACCGACGTGCTGATCATCGAGGATGAGCCGATCATCGCGCTCGATATCGAGACGATGGTCGAAGAACTCGGCCATACCGTGACCGGCGTCGCGCGGACCCATCGCGAGGCCATCGCGCTGGTCGCCAAGAAGCGCCCCGGTCTCGTGCTCGCCGACATCCAGCTTGCCGACGGCAGCTCGGGCCTCGACGCCGTCAACGAGATCCTGTCCTCGATCGACGTGCCGGTGATCTTCATCACGGCCTATCCCGAGCGCCTGCTGACGGGGGACCGTCCGGAGCCGGCCTTCCTGATCACCAAGCCTTTCCAGCCCGAGGCGGTGAAGGCGGCGATCAGCCAGGCCCTGTTCTTCGACCGTCGCGCCGGCCGCAAGGCAGCCTGAGGCAGCGACGCACCAGAAACCATCAAAAAAAGCCCGCGACGTCGCCGTCGTGGGCTTTTTTGTGAGGCGGGAACCTGCTTCAATCCTGGCGGGGACGTGCCTGAAAAAATCGAGCTGCGAAGCCGGAACAATCCTGTTGGACCCGGGTTTGCACGCGCAAGAATGAGTGCCGTTTCAGGTGACACCAGTGGCGTAGACCGGAGTTGAGGGGAGGGTTCGATGGCAGGAATGTTTGTCGGCGGCTTTGTCTCTGCGGTATCGATGGGTGCGGCTTTGTTCGGAGGCATCGTACCGGCAGGCGCACTCAGCGCCGACCTCCTGTCGCTGGCGCTGGCTGTCGCGACGGCGATCACCGTCGCAAGCGCATCGGCCCTCGACGGGTGACGGCGCTGATCTCCCCCGGTACGGACGATTGAGGTCGCGCTGGCGCGACACGGTCCCTGATGGGGGGGCCGGGCTTGTAGCAATTCTTCTTGCGCTTCCCGCAAGCGTCGCCTGGAGCGCAACTCCATCTCCTGCGCGCCTCGTCAGTCCCCTGCCGCCGCCGCGGCCTGCGGAGTTGTCCCGTCCTGGGCCGCAGCCGTCGGCTCCCCCGCCGCCTGGTCCAAGTGCCCCGCCAGAGCCGTCAACGGCGCGTGGGCGCGAAAATCCGGGCCAGGACGGGGCATGTCTCGCAGCCTTGCGCGCACGCTTTGGCGACGGCATCCGCGCTGCGCAGAGTGGCGCCAAGCCGTCACGCACCGATCTCGCCTGTCAGGTCACGGAGCCGGTCGAGGTCTCGGCGCTGCATGTAGGTAGCGCCGAGATGACGCTGCAGCCTCCGGTGACGCTGAGCTGCGAGATGGCCACGCGCGCGGCGGCATGGCTCGTCGACAGCGTCCAGCCGCTGACACGCGGCAGCTTCGGCCGGGAGCTTGCGGGATTGCGGGTCGGCGGTGGCCATGAGTGCCGCCTGCGCAACCGCGCCACGACCGGGGTTGTGAGCGAGCATGCGACGGCCCGCGCGCTAGACATCTTCGCGTTCGTGCTGGCGGGTTCGGGGGAGGGGGCTGTGGTTTCGGTCGAGCGCCCCGAGAACGAGGCCCAGCGCCGGTATCTGGCAGCCATCAGGCAGTCGGCGTGCGGTGCCTTTGCAACCAGCCTTGGGCCTGGCGCCGACAGCGCCCACTCCAATCACCTGCATTTCGATATTCAGGCCCGCCGCTCGCCTGCGACGCGGTTCTGCCAGTAGATCGTTGCACGGGAAACGCCAGGCTGCGCCAGCCACGCCGTCCGGTGCAATGCGTCGACGGACGCGGCGTTCTGGCGGTGATTGCGCTCGATCAAGACGGCAAGCGCCTGTTCGCAGGTCAGCCCGCTCTCTATCAGCGCTTCAAGCTCCCAGAATGGCGGGCTTGCGCCGCCTGTTGGGGTTGCGGTTTTTGTGTTCGCGACGTTCGCGGCCATCTGCACTTCCAGCTGGGGTCGGGTTACAACGCAACTGGCCCCATCGGGTTCCATACGACCAAGGAACTGTGGCCCGTCTGCGGCGTTCCTGAGACAGTCCGATTTTGGGAGTTGTTCATGTCCATCCGCCAGCACTGCCTTCGTGCCGCCGCTTGCCTGACCGCGGGAGCTGGTCTCCTCGCCTTCCAGCCCGCCGCGATGGCGCAGTCCGGGCCGCCGGCGGGACGCCTGAGCTGCAGCGTCGCGCCAGGCCTCGGTCTCGTGATCACCTCCCAGCGTCCGATGGAATGCCGCTTCACGCCGCGCCGCGGGCCTGTACAGCGCTATCTCGGCGTCGTCCGCAATTTCGGGCTCGATCTCGGCACCATCCGCCGCAGCACGATGAGCTGGCGCGTCTATGGCCCCTACGCACGGGCGCCGCTCGGCGTCCTGAGCGGGCAGTATGTCGGCGTCACGGCAGGCGCCTCGGCCGGTGTCGGAGCCTCCGGGAACCTGCTGGTCGGCGGTAAGGACAGCAGCGTGACGCTGCAGCCGCTCTCGCTCCAGAGCTCGCGCGGGGTCAATGTCGCAATCGGTGTGACCGGCTTCGAACTCGCCTTGCGCGGCCGTCGCTGAAACCCACCTCGAACCCGTCCCTCACGGGTGTATCGTTACCCTTCGGTAACGATAAGGCGGCATTTTTAAGCGAATTTTACGATGTTTCCACAGGTGGCGCGGATATTCGAGGAACATCGCGCCTGAGCTGACGTTTCGTTTTGATATAATGGACCAGGGAAAAGAAAGGGAGGTCGGATCCTATGTCAGATATCCGCATCCTGATCGTAGAAGACGACCCCTTCATCGCAATGGATATCGAATCCGCGGTGGCTGAAAAACTCGGCGCAGGTGCCGAGCTGATCGTTGTCGAATCCGTCGCAGAAGCGCGGGCTGCCGCAGCTTCGCATGTCTCCTGCGCCTTGCTCGATATCGACGTCGTCGGTGGCAAGACCTTCGACGTCGCGACCAGCCTGCTTGCCAAGGGTACGCCGTTTGCCTTCGTCTCCGGCTCAACGCCGGGCGATGTGCCGCATCCGCTGCGCGAGGTCCGCTTCCTGCGAAAGCCCTTTTCGACGCATGAGATCGCAGCCTTCGTGTCGCACGCGCTCCAGGCACGCGGGACCGCGATCAAGCTTCCCTGACGCTTGCGCATCCACAGGGGTGCGCGCTCAGTCCCTCTTCGGAAATGTCAGCGTGACGCATGAGCCCGGACGCGCGGCGCCGGGATTGGCGGGCTGTGCGGCCATCGTGGCGCGCATGCTGCGCATAAGGCTAGCGATCACAGTCTGACCCAGGCCTTTTGCTTCCAGAGCCTCCGAAGTGCCGACGCCGTCATCCTCGACCGACAGCACCAGGCACGGCACATCCTCGATTTCGGCCTCGCTGAGCCGGACCACGATGCGGCCGGCCATCCCGTCCGGAAAGGCATGTTTGATCGCGTTGGTGACGAGCTCGTTGACGATGACCACGAAGGATACCGCGTCGCGACCCGGAAGCCGGATCGAATCGATATCGAGCTCGGTCGTGATCGGCCGGCCTTCTGCCGCCTTGCCGATCTCGTCCAGCAGATCCTCCATATAGGGGCGGGCATCGATCTCGTCGGTTTCGATGTCCAGCCGCAGACGGCGCTGGCCTGCCGCGATCGCCTGGATCCGCGACTGTGCCTGCGCCAGCGCGAGGCGCACCGCAGGTTCGCGCGCCTGACGGCTCTGGACGTTGAGAAGCGCCGAGACCATGGCGAGGTTGTTGCCGACGCGATGGTTCACATCGCGCAGCAACGCCTCGATCCGCAGCCGTTCCCTTTCCAGCTGCTGGGTGCGCTCGCCGACGATCTGCTCGAGTTCGGCGTTGGTGACCGCGAGCGAGGCGCTGCGGCGCTGGCGTGTGCGCAGTTGCAGCCAGGCTGCGAAGGCAAGCCCGGCAAGCGCGACAACGATGCCTACGCTCGCCATCACCCGGCGCCGCTCTTCGTCGCGGTTCAGTTTGACGAGCCGGATATTCTCTGTGAGCTGGATCTGCTGGACCATGGCGCGCAGAGCGTCCATCGCGCTCGTGCCCGGCCCCTCGCGCAGTTGCTTCACCGCTGCTGCCTGTTCGCCTTTGCTGACCAGGGCGACGCTGGCGTCGAGCTCGTTGAGCTTCAACTGGGCCTCGCTGCGGGCCTTCGCGAGGGACTCGTTCTGCTGGGGGTCGGCGGCGGCCAGTCGCTGCAGCGCCTCGAGTTCCGGGAGCGCGGAGGCGCGTCCCTTGGTGAACGGCGCGAGATAGGCGGGGTCGGACGTCAGCAGATAGCCGCGCTGCCCGGTCTCGGCATCGCGCATGTGCCCGAGGAAGCGCTCGGCCCGTTCGCGGATCTCGATCGAGTGCGAGACGCTCGCGGCGCTGTCGCGCGCCTGCGCATTGATCCACGCGGCCAGGATGACCGCGATCCCGACCACGGCAATCGCCATGATCGTCGTCGTCGCGGACCTTACGCGTGCGCTGAGGGCGGTAATGCGGGGTAGCTGCAAGCGGCTATTGGGTCTCACCTGGGTGGGCATGCCGACCGTGATAGAGGATCGACCCGGCAAACCCTATAGAAAATGACACCTGCCGCAGAGCGAGGTGCAGCGGAAATTGAACTGACCGCGCGCTGCTAGGCGTCATCGCCGTCGCCGCCGTTGAAGAACTGGCGCCCCAGGATCGCACCCAGCACCACCACGCCGCCGAGGGCCGCTGTCCGCCAGCTCAGCTTGGAGCCGAGCAGCTTCGCCGCGACCGGCGCCGCGACAAAGGCCGTCTGCGCCAGTGGGCGCGAAGGCCGGGGGCGCGATCTGACATAGGATGCGACGCCGACGCTGATCAGCCCGGCGAGCAGCAGCCCGCCGGCGATCCACAGGCTTGCGGCAACCGCGCCATAACTCGCCAGCAGCACGGTATGCAGCGCATTCAGCGCGTATCCGCCCGCGCAAAGCACGAGCAGGGCACCGAACCCATACAAGCCGAAGACAATGACATTGCGCCTGACCGCCCCGGACACTTCCGACGCGATGAAGGCTCCCAGCCCCCCGAGCATGACCTATCGCGCCGCAATGAAGCCGACGAACAGGCCGACGGCCGCCGCCAGCCCAAGCGCCCGCAACGGACGCTCCTGGATCTCCTGAGCAATCAGGCGCTGGAGATCGGTGGCCTGCTCCTTGGCGACATCGACCATGCGGTCGGTGTCGACGCCGACCGAGCGCAGCGTGTCCGTGACCGCAGCGGTCAGTTCTTCGGCGCCGCGCGTCAGGCTGGCCTCGAGATCGCCGGCCTGGCTGCGGACCTTGCGACCTGCCGCCTTGGCCTCCGCCGCGATGTCTTCGGCGCCAGCGACGACATCGTCCTTGACGCCCTTGACGGCGGCCGCGGCCTCGCGTTTCGCGGAAGTGGGGGTGGCCATGTCGCGTAGTCTCCTGTCGATGCCGTCACGATCGTGTGGGGAAAATCTCGCAGCCGCAAGGCTGCACGGCCCTCTTCTGCCCAACGCCCCGGTGGCGCTTGGGTTCCGTCCGTCTCGCGTCCGGGAAGCTTTGCTTGCACGTCCGTTCCGGTCCGGACAGCGCGCGGTTTCCTCGCGCCACCATGGCAACGCGCTGGGATGAAGTCGAGAGGGGCGCGCGGCTGCGGAAGGTGGCGCCGGGCGAGGGCGCCCAGAGTCCTGCCGTTGCACCTGCGCTCAGTGCGCCTCGTCCCAGTTGCCGGCCGCTCGTGCGTCGACCTGCAGCGGCACCTTGAGCTGCACCGCCGGGTGGGGCGCCTCGACCATCACCTTGGTGATGACAGGCAGGGTCGCCTCCACCTGGTCGTCGGGAACCTCGAAGACGAGCTCGTCATGCACCTGCAGCAGCATGCGGGCGTCGAGCCTGGCGCCGACGAGGGCTGCTTCCATGCGAACCATGGCGCGGCGGATGATGTCGGCGGCCGAACCCTGGATCGGCGCGTTGATCGCCTGGCGCTCGACGAAGGCCCGCTCAGACGGGTTCTTGGAGGCGACGGCCGGGAAATGGCAGACGCGGCCGAAGATCGTCTCGACATGACCGTTGGCGCGCACAAAGGTTTTCGTCGCGTCCATGTAGTCGCGGATGCCCGGGAAACGCTCGAAGTACTTTCGGATATAGGCACTCGCCTCCTCGCGCCCGATGCCGAGCTGGTTGGCGAGCCCGAAGGCCGAGATCCCGTAGATGATGCCGAAATTGATCGCCTTTGCGCGACGGCGGACATCGCTGGGCATGCCCAGCACCGGTACGCCGAACATCTCCGACGCCGTCATCGCATGGATGTCGATGCCGTCGGCGAAGGCCTGCCGCAATTGCGGGATGTCGGCGATATGGGCCAGCAGCCGCAGCTCGATCTGGCTGTAGTCGGCCGAGATCAGCTTGTGGCCGGGCTCGGCGATGAAGGCGGTGCGGATCTTGCGCCCGGCCTCGGTGCGGATCGGGATGTTCTGCAGGTTGGGTTCGGAGGAGGACAACCGCCCCGTCGTCGTCGCCGCCAGCGCGTAGGAGGTGTGCACGCGCTTGGTCTGCGGGTTCACATAGGTCGGTAGCGAATCCGTGTAGGTCGATTTCAGCTTTGAAAGCTGGCGCCATTCGAGAATGCGCGAGGGAAGCTCGTGGCCCTGCTCGGCAAGTTCCTCGAGCACGCCGGCACCCGTCGCCCATTGCCCGGTGGCCGTCTTCTTGGCGCCCGCCAGGCCCATCTTGCCGAACAGGATGTCGCCGAGCTGCTTGGGGCTGCCAATCGTGAATTTCTCGCCCGCGATCGTGTGGATCTCGTCCTCCAGCCGCGCCAGGGACTGGGCGAACTCGCCGGACAATCGCGACAGGATCTGCCTGTCGATCGCGATGCCGCGCCCCTCCATGCGGGCGAGCACGTCGATTAACGGGCGTTCCAGAACCTCGTAGACGGCGGTCTTGCCTTCCGCCACGAGCCGGGGCTTCAGCACCCGCCACAGCCGCAGTGTCACGTCGGCGTCCTCGGCCGCGTATTCCGTGGCCTTGTCGAGCGCGACCTTGTCGAAGGAAACCTGCGCCTTGCCGGTCCCCGCCACCTGGCCGAAGGTGATCGTGGTATGGCCGAGATGCAGCTCGGAGAGCCGGTCCATGCCATGCCCGCCCTTGCCGGCATCAAGCGCATAGGAGATCAGCATGGTGTCCTCGACGGGGGACACCTCGACGCCATAGCGCCGCAGCAGCACGAGGTCGTATTTCAGGTTCTGCCCGACCTTGAGCACGCCCGCGTCGCAGAGCAGGGGTTTCAGGGCAGCGACTGCCTCTGCCACCGGGATCTGGCCGTCGAGCATGCCGCCGCCGAACAGGTCCGCGCCGCCGCGATGCTGCAGCGGAATGTAGCAGGCCTTGTTGGGCGCGACCGCCAGCGAGATGCCGACGAGGTCGGCCTGCATCGCGTCGAGCGCGCTGGTCTCGGTATCGATGGCGACCACGCCGGCCTCATAGGCGAGGCCGATCCAGCGCTTCAGCGCCTCCATGTCGCGCACGCATTCATAGGTGGTGCGGTCGATCTTGCCGGCGATGCCCTCGTTCTTGCGGGCACCGGCGAGATCGGTTGGCCTGAACCAGCCATCCGCGTCGGCGGCAGCAGCATCCGTCGGGTTGACCGGCACGGCGGCAGCCGCAAGCCCCGGCACGCCGGTCTCGACGGCATCGGCGCCGATATAGAGCGCCTTCAGCTCGGCTGCTCGCGCGCCGCCCGGCGCCAGAGCGGGATCGGCATCGATCGCCGACACGTCGGCCTCATAGGCCTCCGCCACCCGCTTGGTGATCGTGGTGAACTCCATCGCCTTGAGGAAGGCGATCAGCGGAGCCGGATTCGGCTGGCTCAGCGTCAGATGCGAGATCGGAGTCTCGACCTCGACATCGTCGACAAGGGTGACGAGCTTGTACGAGATCCTGACCTTCTCGAC
Organism: Allobosea sp. P1_B10; assembly: GCF_056406735.1. Taxonomy (NCBI): domain Bacteria; kingdom Pseudomonadati; phylum Pseudomonadota; class Alphaproteobacteria; order Hyphomicrobiales; family Alloboseaceae; genus Allobosea; species Allobosea sp. P1_B10. The sequence goes on from NZ_JBFTZP010000003.1 coordinate 377,834, forward strand.
GACCTCGGGATTGGTCAGCGTCTCCCTGCGCTTGGGCTGTTTGATCTCGCCTGCTCGCGCCAGCAGCGTTTCGAGATCGCCGTATTCGCCGATCAGCTGGGCCGCCGTCTTGATGCCGATGCCGGGAGCGCCCGGGACATTGTCGGTGGCGTCACCCGCGAGCGCCTGCACATCGACGACGCGGTTGGGCATCACGCCAAAATACTCGACGACCTCGGGCTCGCCGATCTTGCGCTCGGGTCGGAAGCCAGCGCCCTTCTTGGCGTCGCCTGAGGCGGGGTCGTACATCGCCACGCCCGGACCCACGAGCTGCATCAGGTCCTTGTCGGCCGACACGATCAGCACGTCGGCGCCGGCCTCGCGAGCCTGCCTCGCATAGGTCGCGATCAGGTCGTCGGCCTCGTAGACATCCTGCTCGACCGGGATCAGCCCGAAGGCGCGAACGGCCTCGCGCATCAGCGGGAATTGCGGGATCAGGTCAGGCGGCGGGTCCGAGCGGTTGCCCTTGTAGGCGGGGTAGAGCGCCTTGCGGAACGAGTTCTCGGTCTTGTCGAAGATGATGGCGAGATGCGTCGGCTTCACGCCGAGCACGCCCTCGCGCACGAACTGGAACAGCTTTGTCGTGAACAGCCGCACCGCGCCCGAGGGCAGCCCGTCCGAGCGCGCATTGTATTTCCGGTCCTGGTTTATCGACTGGAAGTAGGCGCGGAAAATGAAATTCGAGCCGTCGACCAGGAAGAGATGGTCGCCGGGCTTGAGATCGGGGGCGGTGGTCACGGGGGCTGTATCGCTCATGGCGCGGACCATAAGGGCGAGCCGGTCCGCGGTCCATCGCGCCGGCGCGCCGATCGGCAAGAAGCTGTCAGGATCGAGCGAGTGCCTGGGGCGTCATGGCCGGGTTTGACCCGACCATCCCGGAAACCAGAGCCATCTCGTCATGAGATCCTCGGGTCTGCACTTTGCTTCGCCCGAGGATGACGGCCGGCGCGTGCCTTTACTTCGTGATCGCGTCGATCTCGGCCAGGTCCTCGGCACTCAGCGCCCATTCGGCGGCCTTGACGTTGGCTTCGATCTGCTCCGGCTTGGTTGCGCCGGCGATCACACTGGAGACGACCGGCTGGGCTGCGAGCCAGGAGAAGGCGAGTTCGACCAGCGTCTTGCCGCGGGCTTCGGCAAAGGCGCTCAGACCCTCGATCTTGGTCCAGTTGCTCTCGCTGAAGATCTGGCCGGCGCGCTCAGGCAGCTTGGTCAGGCGCGCGCCATCCGGCATCGGGGCGTTGCGGCGGTATTTGCCGGTGAGGGCGCCGTTGGCCAACGGGAAATAAGGCAGCAGCCCCATGCCGTAGTACTGGGCCGCGGGGATCAGCGCTTTTTCGGCGCCGCGCACCAGCAGGCTGTATTCGTCCTGGGCGGAGGCGAAGCCGGGCACGCCGAGGTCGCGCGCCGTCCAGGCCGCGTCGGCCATCTGCCAGGGCGCGAAGTTCGAGCAGCCGATATAGCGGACCTTGCCCTGGCACACGAGGTCGTCGAGAGCGCGCAGGGTTTCCTCGATCGGGGTGAGCGAGTCAAAACGATGGATCTGGTAGAGGTCGAGCCAGTCGGTCTTCAGGCGCGTGAGCGATTCCTCGACGGCCTTCATGATGTAGTGCCGCGAGCCGCCCTTGCCGCCGTGGAACATCTCCATGCCGAACTTGCTCGCCAGCACGATGTCCTTGCGACGCGCGCCAAGGACCTGCCCCAGCGCGGTCTCGGAGCCGCCCTTCTCGCCATAGATGTCGGCGGTGTCGAACAGCGTGATGCCATTCTCGATCGCGGCGTCGACGACCTTGCGGGTGGCATCGAGATCGATCCGGCCACCGAAATTGTTGCAGCCGAGGCCGACGAGCGAAACGCGCAGGCCTGAGCGGCCGAGATTACGAAACTGCATGGCGAGGTCCTTCCCCTTGGTGCGACGCAAGGGATCAGAGCCGGGGCGCCGGCGCAACTGCGCCCGGCGCAGAGCGGTCCCACGAAACAAAAATGCCCGGCGCGAGGCCGGGCATTTCATGTCGTCTGACGGTCCGGCGCAAGCCGGCCCGGTTGCAGGCTGGCTCAGGCCACTTCCTGCTTCATCTTCTGCGAGCGCTTGCGCTCGTTGGGGTCGAGCACGCCCTTGCGCAGGCGGATCGACTTCGGGGTCACCTCGACCAGCTCGTCATCGTCGATCCAGGCCAGCGAACGCTCGAGCGTCATGCGGATCGGCGGGGTGAGGCGCACGGCCTCGTCCTTCGAGGTGGTGCGGATGTTGGTGAGCTTCTTGCCCTTGAGCACGTTCACCTCGAGATCGTTCTCGCGGGTGTGCTCGCCGACGATCATGCCCTGATAGACCTTCCAGCCGGGCTCGATCATCATCGGGCCGCGATCCTCGAGGTTCCACAGCGCATAGGCCACGGCCTCGCCGGTCTCCATCGCGATCAGCACGCCGTTGCGGCGACCGCCGATCTCGCCCTTGTAGGGGAGATAGTCGTGGAACAGGCGGTTCATGATGGCCGTGCCGCGGGTGTCGGTGAGCAGTTCGCCCTGGTAGCCGATCAGGCCGCGCGTCGGAGCGTGGAAGACCAGGCGCAGGCGATTGCCGCCGGACGGGCGCATCTCCAGCATGTCGGCCTTGCGCTCGGACATCTTCTGCACGACGACGCCGGAATGCTCCTCGTCGACGTCGATGATGACCTCTTCGATCGGCTCCAGCAGCTGGCCGTTGTCGTCACGGCGCAGCACGACGCGCGGACGCGAGACGCCGAGCTCGAAGCCCTCGCGGCGCATCTGCTCGATCAGGATCGCGAGCTGCAATTCGCCACGGCCGGAGACGATATAGCTGTCCTTGTCCTTGGCTTCCTCGATCTTCAGCGCCACGTTGCCCTCGGCCTCCTTGAACAGGCGGTCGCGGATGACGCGGGTGGTGACCTTGTCGCCCTCGGTGCCGGCCAGCGGCGAGTCGTTGACCATGAAGGTCATCGACACGGTCGGCGGGTCGATCGGCTGGGCCTTGATCGGGGTCTCGACGGAGGGGTCGCAGAAGGTGTCGGCGACCGAACCCTTCACCAGACCGGCGATCGAGACGATGTCGCCGGGGATGGCTTCCTCGATCGGCGTGCGCTCGAGACCACGGAAGGCCAGGATCTTGGTGATGCGGCCGGTCTCGACCACGGAGCCGTCGCCCGAGAGCACCTTGATCTGCTGGTTCGGCTTGGCCGAGCCGGAGACGACGCGACCGGTGATGATGCGGCCGAGATAGGGGTTGGCTTCGAGCAGCGTGCCGAGCATGCGGAACGGACCTTCCTCGATGCGCGGCTCGGGCACATGGCTGAGGATCAGGTCGTACATCGGGGCGAGGCCCTGGTCCTGCGGACCGGCCGGATCATGGGCCATCCAGCCCTGCTTGCCCGAACCGTAGAGGATCGGGAAGTCGAGCTGCTCGTCGGTGGCGTCGAGCGCGGCGAAGAGGTCGAAGACCTCGTTAATGACTTCGGTGACGCGGGCGTCGGGCTTGTCGACCTTGTTGATCGCCACGATCGGGCGCAGGCCGAGCTTCAGGGCCTTGGAGACCACGAACTTGGTCTGCGGCATCGGGCCCTCGGCGGCATCGACCAGCACGATGGCCGAATCGACCATGTTCAGGATGCGCTCCACCTCGCCGCCGAAGTCGGCGTGGCCAGGGGTGTCGACGATGTTGATGCGGGTGTCTTTCCAGACGACCGAGGTCGCCTTGGCAAGAATCGTGATGCCGCGCTCTTTCTCGAGCTCGTTGGAATCCATCACGCGTTCGATGACGCGCTGGTTGTCGCGGTAGGTGCCCGACTGCTGCAGGAGCTTGTCGACCAGCGTGGTTTTGCCGTGGTCGACGTGGGCGATGATGGCGATATTGCGCATGGACATGCGGGTCAGGGCCTTGTTTCAAGACCGCAAGCCGGCCAGGTCAACCCTGCCGGCGCAGCCCATTCGTGAGGAATTAGGAATTCGCTGCGCTGCACATAAACGCTGGAGGGCGTTTGGGCAACCTTTGTGGTGAGCGCTTGGTTACGATCGGCGCGCGGGCCCGTGTCAGAGGGGGGTGCAATCCCTCACGCCTCGGCCATTCCCCGTTGCCGCTCGGCGACCGCGCGCCCGACCTGGTCCATCACCAGCCGATAGGCGGCAAGACCGGACCCGTCGAGGTCGCCCTTGGCGAAATCGCTGAGGACGCGGGTGAGGATCGCGTCGGCCTGCTGCTCGAAGCGTGGCAATTCGAGTTCGTCCTCGCAGGCCCGGATATCCGGCAGCAGAGCGAGCAGTTCGTCGAGGCCCGACATCGCCCGCCGCCGCCTGGCTGCGCTGTCGCGACTGAGGATGGCAGCGCCCCCCGTCCCCAGCATCGAGAGCGCCATCACGCCCAGATAGAACCAGTCGCCATAGCGTTCGAAAAAGGTCTCCTGCTCGCCATCGATGAAGGCGGCCGCGCCGGTATGGACCGGCAGCGGTGCATCCTTGTCGGTGGCCGGCGTCTCCAGCCCCTGGATCGCGGGCAACTCGGCCGCGAGCGTCAGGCGCAGGCCCAGCAACTGCTTGACGAGCTCGCCGACGAGGTTGTCGTCCAGGCTCTGCGCCGCCATCAGGCGCGAGGTGATCGAAATCGTCGGCAGGCTCTCGGAAGGACGCGGGGGATCGCCGCCGAGCGCGCCGCGCACGATCTCGCCGGTCTCGATCGAGCGGTAGCGCGCGGAAATCGCATCCGCCTCGCGGATCGGGATCAGCACGGGGTCCTCGCCCCAGGCCGAGCGCAGCCGGCTCAGGCCCTCATTGTTGGTGCGCGCCCCCACGGCGCTGATCGAGAAGAAGACGTCGATCCGCTTTTCCTTCGCGGCGGGTACGACCTCGTCCTGGGTGAGCTCGACGATCTCGACGTCTTCGGGCTTGACCTCGTACTGAGCGAGTACGTGCTTCAGCAGCGCCAGGTTGCCGGCGGGATTGCGGACCACGCCGAGCCTGCGTCCCCGGATATCGGCGATGCGTCCGATGGCGGTTTCCTTCGTGGTGATGAAGAAGGGGAAGGTCCGCCTCGTGATCAGGGCGGTGTCGGCCTGGGCGGGCAGGGCGATGTCGGCGCGCACGATGGCGAGGTCGGCCTTGCCGGTGTCGATCCGCTTGGCGCTTTCTTCCGAACCCTCGGTCAGCACGAGCCGGATCCGGACGGAGGATTTCTCGCGGCTGAGCCCCTGGACGAAGCCGGCTGCCATGCGGGCATCTTCGGAGCCGAGCGGCCCGACGGCGAGGCGCAGCGTCCTGGGCTGGTTGAGGAGGTAGAAGATCGACGCGGCGATGCCCGATATCGCCAACAGGCCCGCAAGAGCCATGAATCCGCGTCGCCCCATGTCGAACCGATCCTTGCTGCTCTCGTGTCGCTGCCCGAAGAATGGCTTTGCCGGCCATCATGTCGCAAGTGCGGCGGTGCGCCCGATCATGCTATGGCGGCCCGATGAATGATGTTGAAACTCAGTTCCTGGTAAAGATCTGCGGGCTCTCGACGCAGCAGATGATGACTGTCGCTCTGGATGCCGGTGCCGATATGATCGGACTGGTCTTCCATCCCCGCAGTCCGCGCTACGTCACGCTCGAGCGTGCCGTGGAACTCGCCGCCATGGCGCGGGGCAGGGCCGAGATCGTCGCTCTGATCGTCGACTGGAGCGAGGCGCAGGCGGCCGATCTCGTCGCCGCGCTGAAGCCAGACTGGCTGCAATTGCATGGTCGCGAGACGCCGGGGCAGGTCAGCGCCATCAAGGCCGCGACCGGCCTGCGCGCGATCAAGGCGCTCGGCATCGCCGGAGCTGACGATCTCGCGGCCATCGAGAGCTATCGTGGCGTAGCCGACCGCATCCTGCTCGACGCAAAGCCGCCCCGGGACGCCGCCTATCCCGGCGGCCATGGCAAGCCCTTCGACTGGTCGCTGCTGGCGAACCTCGACCCGAGCTTGCCCTTCATGCTAGGGGGCGGGCTCGATCCGGCGAATGTCGGCGAAGCGGTCCGCATCGCCCGTCCGACCGGTGTCGACGTCTCCTCCGGGGTCGAAAGCGCACGTGGCGTCAAGGACGCCGGCGCGATCAGGGATTTCATCGCGGCCGCACGTCTCGCGGCTCAGGATTTGAAGAAGGCAGGCCGGACATGAACGCGCCCCAGACCCCGAATACCTACCGCAACGGTCCCGACGAGAACGGCCGCTTCGGGATGTTCGGCGGCCGCTTCGTCGCCGAGACGCTGATGCCGCTGATCCTCGAGCTTGAGCAGGCCTATAACGAGGCCAAGGCCGATCCGGCCTATCACGCCGAGACGGCGTATGGGCTCAAGCACTATGTCGGCCGCCCCTCGCCGCTCTATTTCGCCGAGCGCCTGACCGAGCATTTTCGTGCAAAAGCGGCGGCCGCCGGCCAGTCGGGCGGCGCCAAGATCTACCTGAAGCGCGAGGAGCTGAATCACACCGGCTCGCACAAGGTCAACAATGTGCTCGGCCAGATCCTGCTGGCGCGGCGCATGGGCAAGAAGCGCATCATCGCCGAGACCGGCGCCGGCCAGCATGGCGTCGCGACCGCGACCCTCTGCGCGCGCTACGGGCTCGAATGCATCGTCTACATGGGCGCCGTCGATGTCGCCCGGCAGGCTCCCAACGTGTTTCGCATGCAGATGCTGGGCGCGACCGTCGTTCCCGTCGAATCCGGTACCAAGACGCTCAAGGACGCGATGAACGAGGCCCTGCGCGACTGGGTCACCAATGTCGGCTCGACCTTCTACTGCATCGGCACGGTCGCCGGGCCCCACCCCTATCCGGCGATGGTGCGCGATTTCCAGTCGATCATCGGCGTCGAGACCAGGGAGCAGATGCTGGAGCTCGAGGGGCGCCTGCCGGATTCGCTGGTCGCCTGCATCGGCGGCGGCTCGAATGCGATGGGCCTGTTCCACCCCTTCCTCGACGATCCCAGTGTCGAGATCTACGGCGTCGAAGCCGCCGGCCACGGCATTCCGTCTGGCCTGCACGCGGCCTCGCTGACCGGCGGCGCGCCCGGCGTGCTGCATGGCAACCGCACCTATCTGCTGATGGACGAGGACGGCCAGATCAAGGACGCGCATTCGATCTCGGCAGGCCTGGACTATCCCGGCATCGGCCCCGAGCACTCCTGGCTGCACGATGTCGGCCGGGCACAGTACATCTCGGCGACCGACGAGGAGGCGCTCGAGGCGTTCCAGCTGATCTCCAAGCTCGAAGGCATCATCCCGGCGCTGGAATCGGCGCATGCGCTGGCGCGCGTTGCCGATCTCGCCCCGCAAAAGCCGCAGGACCATTTGATGGTCGTCAATCTATCGGGCCGCGGCGACAAGGACATTCCGCAGGTCGCCGAGATCCTGGCGGGGAGGTAGCTCTTCCCGCGTTGCCACGCATGAGGACGAGACGATGAAGAAGACCCTGCTCGCGGCCGTTCTGGCCCTGTCCAGCCAGATGCCCGCCTTGGCGCAGAGCGCCGGCCCGCTCGCGCCCGCGGAGGGCATCGTGATCCGGACGGAGGGTGAGGTCCGGGTCAAGCCGGATATCGCGGTCATTCAGGCCGGTGTCGTCAGCGAGGGCAAGACCGCGGCCGAGGCGCTTGGGCTGAACACGCCCGCGCTGGCCAAGCTGATCGAGGCCGTGAAGGCGGCCGGTGTCGCTGCCGGCGACGTCATGACCTCCCAGGTCGCGCTGGCGCCGCGCATGACACAGCCCCCGGTAGCTCCGGGGCCCCGGCCACCGCGCGCCGCCACGATCGACGGCTACGAGGCCCGCACCGGCCTGACCGTCACCGTGCGCGACCTCGCCAAGGCCGGGCCGCTGATCGACGCGCTGGTCAAGGCCGGCGCCAACGAGATGTCGGGCATCAGCTTCGGCCTCGCCGACGAAAACAAGGCCAAGGACGCCGCGCGCCAGAAGGCGGCCGAGGCAGCCAAGGCCCGCGCCGCGCTCCATGCCGGCGCCCTTGGCGTGAAAGTCGGCGAGCTCGTCTCGATCGTCGAGGCGGAAGCCGAGACGTCGGGACGCGGCAACGGCGATGTGCGCGCCTTCCGCATGGCGGCCGGTGCCGCGCCGATGTCGGTCGAGCCGGGCGAATTGACCGTGACCAGTTCGCTGCGCACGGTCTGGCGTATCGAGAAATAAATAGCCGGCTCAGCGCCGATAGCGCAGCGCATCCGCCAGGAGCGGGTGCGCTGGATCGGCGAACGGGTTGATCAGGGTGACGCCGCGATGGACGAAGCCGTGTTGCATGTCCTCGGAGAGCAACTGGCAGAGGCGACGAGCGCCTGCGTTGCGATCACCGTCCTCTCCGGGCCGAGCGCGATCCGGATCGGATCGGCGGATTCAGGCCTCGTCCGATCGTTGATGCCGGCGGCGTACTCCCGGACATCGCGGCCCCATGCTATCGGGTCCTCTCATGACACTGCGCATCGTCCGCCTCGGTACGCCCCGCCTGCCTGACGAAGGTACCCGTATCGGCACCGTGCGCCGGCCTCCCCGCGGCGTGCGCAAGGAGCGCTATGCCGCCGACAACTGGTACGATGTCTGGTTTCCCGAGCTTTCGCCCAGTCCCGAACTGGTGAAGTCGGCCCTGAATTCCGAGAGCGAGGTCGAATGGACAGGCTTCGTCCGGGCTTTCCGGGCCGAAATGGCGCAGCCTGCGCCGAGCCGAAGCCTCGATCTCCTGGCGGCGCTGTCCCATGGCGGGCACTTCTCGGTCGGCTGCTATTGCGAGCGGGAGGAGCGTTGCCACCGTTTGGTGCTGCGCGCGCTGCTGAGCGAACGCGGCGCCGATATCGCCTGAGAAACCACGGTCCGGTGGCATACCCTCTCGCCAAGCCGGCCCCGGCCATGCTAACCGCAGCCCCATGACAACGATCGGCCAAACCCGCATCCAGACCCGTTTTGCCGCCTGCGCCGCCGAAGGCCGCGCGGCGCTGGTGACGTTCGTCACCGCAGGCGATCCGGATTTCGACACTGCCAGCGCGATCCTCGCGGCTCTTCCCGCAGCCGGCGCGGATATCATCGAGCTCGGCGTGCCCTTCACCGACCCGATGGCGGACGGCATACCCGTCCAGCTCGCCGGTCAGCGCGCGCTGAAAGGCGGCCAGACGCTGAAGAAGACGCTGGCGATGGTCGCGGCCTTCCGCGCGGCCGGCCACGACACGCCGATCGTGCTGATGGGCTACTACAACCCGATCTATGTCTACGGCGTCGATCGCTTCCTTGCGGACGCCAAGACTGCCGGCGTCGACGGCCTGATCGTCGTCGACCTGCCGCCCGAGGAAGATGCCGAGCTCTGCCTGCCGGCGATGGCCGCGGGCGTGAACTTCATCCGCCTCGCCACCCCGACGACGGACGACAAGCGCCTGCCGAAGGTGCTGCAGAACACCTCGGGCTTCGTCTATTACGTCTCGATGACCGGCGTCACCGGCGGCACCATCGCCAATTACGATGCTGTCGGCGAGGCCGTCGCCCGCATTAAGCGCCACACCGATCTGCCTGTGGCGGTCGGCTTCGGCGTCAAGACCGCGGCCGATGCGGCTGCCATTGCCAAGGGCGCAGACGGTGTCGTCGTAGGCTCCTCGCTGGTCGATCGCGTCCGGCTCTCGCTCGATGCCGACGGCAAGGCCACGGAAAAGACGGTTTCGGCTGTCACCTCGCTCGTTGCCGAGCTTGCTGCGGGCGTGCGCCAGGCCGCGAAAGCGGCCGCGTGAGCGCGCCAGACCAGTCAGGGATTAAATTATGAACTGGATTTCCGAAGTCGTCCGGCCGCGGATCAAGACGCTGTTCAAGCGTGAGAGCCCGGAAAACCTCTGGATCAAGTGCCCCGATTCCGGGCAGATGGTCTTCCACAAGGACGTCGAGGCCAATGGCTTCGTCATCCCCGGCTCCGAACATCACATGCGCGTCACGGCGCCCGACCGGCTGCGCCTGACCTTCGACGAAGGCAAATGGCTCGACGTCGCCTTGCCCGAGGTCGCCATCGACCCGCTGAAATTCCGCGACGAGAAGAAATATGTCGATCGCCTGAAGGATGCCCGCGCCAAGACCGGTGCGGTCGACGCCTTCAAGGTCGGGCTGGGCCGCGTCCATGGCCTGCCGATGACGATCGCGGTGCAGGACTTCCACTTCATGGGCGGTTCGCTCGGCATGGCCGCCGGCGAAGCCTTCATCAGGGGCGCCGAGACCGCGCTCGAGAAGAAGACGCCTTACGTCGTGTTCGCGGCCTCGGGCGGCGCGCGCATGCAGGAAGGCATCCTCTCGCTGATGCAGCTGCCGCGCACCACGGTCGCCGTGCGGATGCTGCGCGCCGCGAAGCTGCCCTACCTCGTCGTCCTGACCAACCCGACCACGGGCGGCGTCACGGCGTCCTATGCCATGCTGGGCGACGTCCATATCGCCGAGCCCGGCGCGTTGATCGGCTTCGCCGGCCCGCGCGTGATCGAGCAGACCATCCGCGAGAAGCTGCCCGACGGTTTCCAGCGCTCGGAATACCTGCGCGACCATGGCATGGTCGACATGGTCATCCACCGGCGCGAAATCCCTGAGACGCTCGCCCGGATCTCCCGACTGCTGATGAAGCAGCCGGCGCAGGGTGCGGCCGTCAAGGATGGTGCAGCCAAGACGCCGGCCCCCGTGGCCGAAGCCGTCTGATCGTGGCCGGGCGGCGAGCCTCTCCGGTTACATCATGAGCTCGTCGGATACGCTACTGGCGCGTTTCCTGGCGCTGCATCCCAAGCTGATTGACCTCTCGCTGGGGCGCAGCGTGCGACTGCTCGAGCGGCTCGGTGACCCCCACAAGCGCCTGCCGCCCGTGATCCATGTCGCCGGCACCAACGGCAAGGGATCGACGATCGCCTTCATGCGCGCGATCCTCGAGGCGGCGGGTCTCAGCGTCCACGTCTACACCTCGCCGCATCTGGTGCGTTTCCACGAGCGCATCCGGCTGGGCGCGCCCGGTGGCGGCCGCTTCGTCGACGAGGGCGTGCTTGTCGCTGCGCTTGAGCGCTGCGAGGTCGCCAATGCGGGCGAGGCGATCACCTTCTACGAAATCACCACGGCTGCGGCCTTCCTGCTGTTCAGCGAGCATCCCGCCGACGTCGTGCTGCTGGAAACCGGGCTCGGCGGCCGGCTCGACACCACAAATGTCATCGACCATCCCGCCTGCACGGTGGTGACCCCGGTCTCGCTCGACCATGCGGAATATCTCGGCGACACCGTGACCAAGATCGCCGCCGAGAAGGCCGGCATCTTCAAGCGCGGCGCGCCCGCCGTGATCGCGCCGCAGGAACCGGAGCCGAGTGCTGTGCTCGAGGCTACGGCCGAGCGCGTCGGGGCCTCCAAAATCCTGATCGGCGCGCAGGATTTCGACGTACACGAGGCCGGCGGCCGGCTGGTCTATGAGGATGGCGACGGGCTGCTCGACCTGCCCCTGCCGCGCCTTGCCGGGCGCTACCAGCATATCAACGCCGGCACGGCGATTGCGGCCTTGAGGGCTGCCGGCTACGGCGGATTGCCGGCGGCCGCCTTCGAACAGGGCATGCGCGACGCCGACTGGCCGGCGCGCCTGCAGCGCCTGGCTCGCGGCAAGCTGGTCGAGCTGATCCCACCCGGCGCCGAGCTCTGGCTCGATGGCGGCCACAACCCCGATGGCGGGCGCGTGCTGGCGCAGGCGATGGCCGATCTCGCGGACCGCAACCCGGCGCCGCTGGTGATGATCGCAGGCCTGCTTGCCACCAAGGACGCGCGCGCCACGCTGAGCCATTTCAAGGGCCTTGCGCAGGAGCTACTGGCGGTGCCGATCCAGAATTCGCAGGCTTCGCGCCCGGCAGACGAGGTCGCGAGCCTCGCCCGGGAGGCGGGGCTGGCCGCGACAGCTATCGGCTCTGTCGAAGAGGCGCTGCGCGAGATCGCGGGGCGCGACTGGCCCACACCGCCGCGCATCCTGATCTGCGGCTCGCTCTATCTGGCGGGCGAGGTTCTCTCGGCAAATGGCACGCTGCCGGTCTAGGCGGCTTCCGACGGATTGAAGCACAACCCTGCGGGGAGCAAGGCGACGAAGCAATCCAGGAGTTCGCCGGGCACTGCCGCCCCTGGATTGCTTCGCTGACGCTCGCAATGACGCTTCAATCCGATCAAATAGTGCCCTAGACCACAACTGATTGCGACGGAGGACGGCCATGGTCGGAGGCGGGTTTGGACTGGGCTCGGTCCCGCGCATAGGGCAGGGGAGCTGGTATATCGAGCAGGCGCAGCGCAACCAGGCGATTGCTGCCCTGCAGCGTGGCCTTGATCTCGGCCTGAGCCATATCGACACCGCCGAGATGTATGGCGACGGTCGCTCCGAGAGCCTCATCGGTGAAGCGATCGCCAGCCGCCGCGACAAGGTTGTCCTGGTCTCGAAGGTGCTGCCGCACAACGCCTCGCGCGCCGGCGCGATTGCCGCCTGCGAGGCCTCGCTGAAGCGCCTGCGGACCGACCGGCTCGACTGCTATCTGCTGCACTGGCGTGGCTCCTATCCGCTGGCAGAGACCTTCGCGGCCTTCGAGACCCTGAAGAAGGACGGCAAGATCCTGTCCTGGGGCGTCAGTAATTTCGATGTCGACGATCTCGACGAGGCGCTCGCTGTCGCCGGCGCCGGTGCGATCGCGTGCAATCAGGTGCTCTACCATCTGCAGGAGCGCGCCATCGAGCATGCGGTGATCCCGTGGTGCGAGGCCAATGGCGTCACGGTGACGGCCTACAGCCCGTTCGGCCATGACGACTTTCCCGAACCGGACAGCGCCGGGGGCAGGGTGCTCGCCGAGGTCGCGGCTGGTCATGACGCAACCGCCCGGCAGGTCGCGCTCGCCTTCCTGACACGGCGGCCGTCGGTGGTCGCGATCCCCAAGGCGGCCAAGCAGCGCAATGTCGAGGACAATGCCGGCGCGCTCGGCCTGCGGCTTTCGGAGGCCGAAATCGCCCGCATCGACGCATCCTGTCCACGCGGGAAGCGACCGCGTTCCCTGCCGATGCTGTGACGCGCCACGGATCTGCGGAAACCACATTTCCGCTTTGAACTTTACACCGCAGGGCCTCAGGTGTTGACTTCACCTCATGGCGGCGGCGCTCGCGCTGACAACGCCGAATGCTTCAACAGTGTGTTGTGTGTCCGGAGTTGTGTGATGCGTCGCGTAATCGGCATCCTGACCGTGTGTCTTCTGTCGCTGTTCGGCATGGCCTCGGCCCAGGCGGCCATGTCCGTCCGGGTCGACATCGCAGCCCAGCGCATGCAGGTCACCACCACCGACGGCGAGGCCTATAACTGGGTCATCTCATCGGGCCGCAAGGGCTTTCGCTCGCCCAATGGAGTCTTCCGGCCGACGCGGCTGGAGAAGAACTGGTACTCGCGCAAATATGGCGGTGCGATGCCCTACGCCGTGTTCTTCCGCGGCGGCTACGCGATCCATGGCACCAATGCGGTCGGCGCGCTCGGCCGTCCGGCCTCGCATGGCTGCATCCGCCTCCACACCGCCAATGCCGCAAAGTTCTTCGCGCTGGTCAGGAAGCATGGCGCAGGCCAGACCCGCATCGCGCTGAACGGCTCGGCCAATGACGGGCTGTCGCAATTCGCAAAGGTATCCGCTTCGTCAAAGACCAAGATCGCCAAGGCGAATTCAGGCAAGCGCAACGCCGTCGCCCAGAGCCGGAAAGCTCCGAACTGGGATGCCGCCCGCGAGCAGATCCTGCTTCGCCCGTCGCTCCCCGACGGAGCCCTGGGCTACCAGCCCTACGACCTCCAGCGCTACAAGCAGACCGGCCCGCGCTGGCGCTGAGCGCGGCTGGGTCCGGGATCAGCGCGCAGCAGAGTCCGCACTCGCGGGGCAGTCTTCAGATCGCCTCGGGCGCGATCCGCAGCCAGCCTGCCAGGGTCTCGCCGGGTTGAAGCCGCATGAGCGGCGCCACGGCCCGCGCGGCGGGCTCGCTGGGTGAACCGATCGCATGGCTCTGCGGCTCGACGCACAGAAAATCGGCGCCCGGCGGAGCCCAGACCACCGGACAGCGCAGGCTCTCGCTGGCTGTGAGCGTGATCGCGAGCCCGGTCGATGGCGTCTCGATCCGCGCCGTTCCATCCCAGCCCAGGAAGCTCCAGGCCGTCTCGAGCCCCGTCGAAAACACCGGGGCGCCGGCATAGGGGCCGCCATCCTCGATCTCCTTCGAGCCCGTGGCGCGGAAGGCGTCGCCGAAGATCAGCGTACCGGTCGCGGTCATACCGAGCCGCGTATCGGGCGCGCAGGCAAACCAGGGATGATGCCCGATGCCGAAAGGTAGTGCCGTGTCCGCCTCGTTCAGGATCGCGATCGCGATAGTCATACCGGCTTCGTCCAAGCGGAATTCCTGCCGCGCGCGGTAGCGATAGGGGTCTGGCCCGGCGCTGCGCCGGTGTTCGAGCACGGTATGGCCGTGGTCGGACTCGACGACATCCCAGGCCGCCTGCCAGCCGAAGCCATGGATATTGCCGCCGCCATACCGGTTGTTGTCGGGCACGCGGAAGCTGATCTCGCCATCGTCGACCAGCCCGTCGAAGGCGCGGTTGGCGAAGGGCAGCATCGCCCAGCTCCCGAACATGTTGGGCGTCTCGGTCGAGGGCACGGCGCCAGCGGGAGAATGCAGCAGCTTGTGGAGCCGCCCATCGGGCCCGCGCCAGTCCAGCGCCGCGACGATGCCGCCGGCGTCCGGGACAATGCGGGCGCTGAGCGGTCCAGCCGAAAGGTCAAGCATCGCGTCTCTCCCGTCTCATGAAATCAGCGGCCGGAGCATGGCCTGCATGGTCCGCATCCGCGGCAGGAAGCGCTCGGTCATATCGCCGGCAGAACTGCGTTGCACCTGCCCGGAGATGTTGAAGGCTGCGACGACCTCGCCACGCGCATTCAGCAGCGGCATGGCCAGCGAGACCAGGCCGAGCTCCAGCTCCTGGTCGACGACGCAGTGCCCGGCCTCGCGGACGCCTGCAAGCAGCGCCATCAGGTGCTCGGGGTCGGTGATCGTACGCGGCGTCAGCTGTTGCGGGCGGCCCGCCGCGATCAGGGCGCGGGCTTCCTCTTCTGGCCGCGCCGCCAGCAGTACGCGCCCCATCGATGAGCAGAAGGCTGGCAGCCGCGAGCCCACCGACAGCCCCACCGACATGATCCGGCGCTGGGCCGAGCGCGCGAAATAGACGATCTCGTGGCCGTCGAGCAGGCTTGCCGAGGAGGATTCATGGGTTTCCTCCGACAGCCGCTCCAGGAAGGGCTGGACCAGTTGCGGCAGGGCGGTCGAGGCGAGCCAGGCATAGCCAAGCCGCAATACCCGTGGTGTCAGCCGGAAGAATTTTCCGTCGAATGTCGCATGGCCCGTGCGCGTCAGGGTCAGCAGGCAGCGCCGGGCCGCGGCGCGCGAGAGGTCGGTGGCGCGCGCGACCTCCGCGATCGTCAGCCTGTCATGGGCCGCATCAAAGCACTCGATCACGGCCAGCCCTTTTTCGAGGGCGGCCATATGGTCGCGGTCGGAGGGTTCTGCCGTCATGCTTGACCGGGGCCGCCTCTGCGCCGTAAAGTTCGATAAATGACTATATGTGCGATTAACGCACAAATCGAGGAGGCGTCAAGGTGGCGGAATTCATGTCCCTCAGCGAGGGGGTCGAAGCCGTTCTGAGCGATGGCTGTTCGGTCGCCATGGAGGGTTTTACGCATTTGATCCCCCATGCCGCCGGCCACGAGGTCATCCGCCAGGCCCGCAGGCGCCTGACGCTGATCCGGATGACGCCGGACCTGGTCTATGACCAGTTGATCGGCATGGGCTGCGCTGAAAAGCTGGTCTTCTCCTGGGGCGGCAATCCCGGCGTCGGTTCGCTGCACCGGTTTCGCGATGCGGTCGAGAACGGCTGGCCGCACCGGCTGGAGATCGAGGAGCACAGCCACGCTGCCATGGCCAATGCCTATGAGGCGGGCGCAGCGAACCTGCCCTTCGCAGTGTTTCGCGGCTACAAGGGTGTCGACCTGCCCAAGGTCAATCCCAGGATAAAATCGGTGACCTGCCCCTACACCGGGGAGGTGCTGGCGACCGTTCCTGCGATCCGGCCCGATGCCGCGATCATCCATGCGCTCAAGGCCGATCGCGAGGGCAATGTCCTGCTCGAGGGCATTGTCGGCGTGCAGAAGGAAGCGGTGCTGGCGGCAAAGCGCTCGCTCGTCACTGTCGAGGAGATCGTCGAGGATTTCGGCCCGCGCAACGCCAATGCCGTGATCCTGCCGGCCTGGACCGTTACCGCGATCGCCCATGTGCCGGGCGGCGCCTATCCGTCCTACGCCCATGGCTACTACAAGCGCGCCAACGACTTCTACATCGCCTGGGATAAGATCGCCCGCGACCGCGACACGTTCCTGGCCTGGATCAAGACCAATGTGCTGGAACAGGGCCCCGATGCATTTGCCAGGCATGCTTACCCGGCGCGGCAGCTGGCGTGAGGTGATGGCGATGACCGCGACTCCCACAGAAATGATGACCATCGCCGCCGCGCGGCTCCTGACCAACGACGACGTCTGCTTCGTCGGCATCGGCGCGCCCTCGGCTGCGTGCAATCTCGCCCGGCTGACACATGCGCCGAAAATCACGCTGATCTACGAATCCGGCACGCTCTCGACCCGGCCGACCGTGCTGCCGCTCTCGATCGGAGATGGCGAACTCTGCGACACCGCCCTGACCACGGTCTCGGTGCCGGAAATGTTCCGCTACTGGCTGCAGGGCGGGCATATCACGCTGGGCTTCCTGGGCGGCGCCCAGATCGACCGCTTCGCCAATCTCAACACCACGGTCGTGGGCCCCTACGAGGCCCCGAAGGTGCGCCTGCCGGGCGGCGGCGGCGCGCCCGAGATCGCGATCCATTGCGGCCAGATCTTCATCACCATGGCGATGGGCTCGCGCGCCTTCGTCGAAAAACTGCCCTTCATCACCTCCTTCGGGCATGGCGCGGGCAAGGGCGATCGCGCGGCGCTCGGCCTCACGACCAGGGGCCCGACCAAGGTGATCACCGATCTCTGCGTGCTCGAGCCCGATCCGGAGACAGCGGAGCTGACCGTGGTCTCGCTGCATCCCGGCGCGACACGCGAGCAGGTTCAGGCCGGCTGCGGCTGGACCTTGCGCTTCGCCGCCGAGGTCACGCAGACGCCGCCCGCGACACCGCAGGAGCTGGGCGTCCTGCGCGATCTCCATACCCGCACCAGACAGGCCCATGGGGTGGCGGCATGAGCCTGATTTATCCGCGGGACAGCCTGGGTGCGCATCCGGCCAACGCCTCGTCGGCCTATGGCTCGACGCTGAAGCGCGCACCCTCGCAGCCGTTGATCCTGCTGCCGCACACACTGTCGGAAACGACCGGTCCCGTCTTCGGCCATGGCAGCATCGCTGCGGGCGATGCCGACCTGACCCGCCAGCACGAGGGCGAGCCGCTCGGCGAGCGCATCATCGTCACCGGCCGCGTGCTCGACGAGGATGGCCGGCCGGTGCCGCACACGCTGGTCGAGATCTGGCAGGCCAATGCGGGCGGTCGCTACGTCCATGTCCGCGACCAGCACCCGGCGCCGCTCGACCCGAATTTTACCGGCGCGGGCAGGGCGCTGACGGATGCCGACGGGCGCTATCGCTTCGTCACGATCAAGCCCGGCGCCTATCCCTGGCGCAACCATCATAATGCCTGGCGTCCGGCGCACATCCATTTCTCGCTGTTTGGGCCGAGCTTCCTGTCACGCGTGATCACACAGATGTATTTTCCGGGCGACCCACTGTTCAAATACGACCCGATCTTCCAGTCGGTGACCGATGAGCGCGCCCGCGAACGCCTCGTCTCCCGCTTCGACATCGACACCACCGAGCCCGAATGGGCGCTCGGCTACCAGTTCGACATTGTCCTGCGCGGCCGCGATGCAACGCCGCTGGAAGAGCCGCATGACCACTGACGCGAAGTCCGAGCCCACGCTTGGCATCACCCCCTCGCAGACCATCGGGCCGTTCTTCGCCTACGCGCTGACGCCGCGCGCCTATGGCGGCCCGGAACTGGCGACCGGCCAGATGGCGCCCGAGGGCGTGCCCGGCGAACGCATCCGCATCGAGGGAGCGGTCTATGACGGCGATGGCCTGGCTGTCTCCGACGCCATGATCGAGATCTGGCAGGCCGATCCGAAAGGCCGCTTCCACGCGCAGGGCAATGCCGGCTTCAGCGGTTTCGGCCGCATCGAGACGGGCGCCGAGGGCGGCTTCGTCATCGACACCGTGCGTCCCGGCCCCTTGCCGGGGCCGGATGGAGTTGAGCAGGCGCCGCATCTCACAGTGTCGGTGTTTGCGCGCGGCCTGCTGGTCCGACTGGCGACACGCATCTACTTCTCCGACGAGGCCGCCAACGCCGCCGATCCCGTACTGGCGCTGGTGCCGCCGGACCGCCGTGGCACCCTCATAGCCCAGCGCAGCGGCAACGGCGCGTTCCGGTTCGACATCCGGCTTCAGGGCGAAGGCGAGACGGTGTTTTTCGAGGCGTAACAGCGCCCGTCCCGTCATTGCGAGCGCAGCGAAGCAATCCAGGAATCGTAGAGCGAGCCGTTCTGGATTGCTTCGCTGCGCTCGCAATGACGGTCGGGGCTTGACCATATGCCACTCCGGCAGCGAAACCTCGCTGATCTCAAGACGAGCCGTCCGACCGGAGCCCGCAGCCCATGCCGACACCCCTGATCGCACTCGACTGGGGCACTACCCGCGCCCGCGCCTTCCTGATCTCCGAGACTGGGGAGGTGCTGGAGCGTCGCGTGGCCGACCAGGGCATCCAGTCGGTGCCGGCCGGCGGCTATCCTGCCGCCTTCGAGGCGCTTGCCGGCGACTTCCGTCGTGCACATCCCGATGCGCGGGTCGTGCTCGCCGGCATGGTCGGCAGCCGCAATGGCTGGATCGAGGCGGCCTATGTGCCATGCCCGGCCTCGCCCGAGGCCATCGCCGAAGCCGGAATGCGCGCGACCTTGTCGGACGGCACCGACGCCACCATCCTGCCCGGGCTGAGCTGCGATCTCGGCGCCTTCGACGTGATGCGCGGCGAGGAGACGCTGATCGTCGGCCTGGGCCTGAGCGATGGCCTGGCCTGCCTGCCCGGAACCCATTCGAAATGGGCCAAGGTCGAGGGCGGCAGGATCAGCGGTTTCGCCAGCTTCATGACCGGCGAGGTCTACGGGCTGCTGCGCGAGACCTCGATCCTGTCGCGCCTCGCCGAGCCCGCCGATGCCGAGGGCGAGGTCGATGGCACGGCGCGAGGCCTTGCGGCCGTGACGCGGCCGGGTGGCCTGCTCAATGCGGCCTTCGCCGCGCGCACCGAAATTCTGGCCGGGCGCATGCGAGGCGCCGCGGTTGGTCCCTATCTCTCGGCCTTGCTGGTCGGCAGCGAGATCGCCGGAGCCCGGGCGCTGTTTGGCGATTTCGGGACGGTGCATCTCGTCGCGGACGGCGTGATGGCCAAGAGCTACGGCGCGGCGCTGGCGGCGGCCGGGCTGGATGTGCGGCTCACCAGCCCCGAAGCCGCCTTCATCGCAGGCGTCAGCCGTCTTGCCGGCGGCCTGGCTGCATGATCGTCGTCTTTGGCTCGCTCAATATCGACCTCGTGACACAGGTCGAGCGCCTGCCGGGAGCCGGCGAGACGGTGATCGGCCCGGCCTACGCGCTCCACCCCGGCGGAAAGGGAGCCAACCAGGCCCTTGCCGCCCGTCGCGCTGGGTCAGACGTGACGCTCATCGGCGCGGTCGGCCGCGACGGCTTTGCCGCAATCGCGCTTGAACTGCTGGCGGCCGACGGCGTCGATCTCGAGCATGTGGAGCGTGTCGATGCGCCGACCGGGGCCGCCTTCATCGCGGTAGACGCTGAGGGCTCCAACCAGATCGTGGTCGCGTCGGGTGCAAACGCCTTCGCCCGCGCGGGCGCGATCGGCACGCTCGCCCTCGGCCGGCGCGACATCCTGCTGCTGCAGCGCGAGGTGCCCGAGTCGGAATGCCTCTCCGCAGCCAGGTTGATGAAGGCGGCCGGCGGACGCGTCATCCTCAACCTCGCCCCGGCCGGAGCGCCCGATCCCGAGCTGCTGGGCTGTCTCGACTTTCTCCTTGTCAACGAGCATGAGGCTGTGGCCTTCGCGGAGTCGCGGGGCTGGCCCGAGCGTGAGCCTGACGCGATCGCCCACCGCAGCGATGCCGAGCTCGGTCTCGCCTGCATCGTCACCCTGGGCGCGGAGGGGTGCGTCGCCTGGTATGGCGGGGTCCGCCGCAGGCTCGAGGCGCCCAAGGTCAAGGTGGTCGACACGGTTGCGGCAGGCGACAGCTTTGCCGGCGCTTTTGCGGCTGCACTCTCGGCCGGCTATGGCCTGTCGGGCGCCTTGCAGCGCGGGCTGGCGGCGGGGTCTCTGGCCTGCACGCAAGTCGGGGCGCAGCCCAGCGTGCCACGCCGCGAGGCGATCGAGGCGCTGATAGGCACGTCCTTTCTGTGACCGGCGCAACCGGCGGTTAAGCCTGTTTGCTTCGCGCTTGCCGCGTCATCCGCCAATGCGCGCAATCGAGATAGCGTTTTTCATGCTTCCGCAGGGAGTCTGGGCCATCGTCGGCGCCCAAGGTGCAGCGGGGACGGGTGGTCTATGGCGCAACGGCCGATCATATGGGCGCTCGGCGTGGCCGCCGCAGCCATCTATTTCGGATTGTCCTATAGCGAGAAACTCGCGCGCGCGACCGGGCAGGACGAGCCGTCGGGCCGTGTCGCCGCGGTGTCGCACGCGCCGGCCGCCAAACCGCCGGAGCGCCCGACGCTGACCGTCGCTGCGGATTATCGCGGCCACTACATGGTCCATCCCACGATCGACAATTACCGCATCAGGATGATGGTCGACACCGGCGCCACCATGGTCGCCCTGACCGCGCAGGATGCGGTCGCCCTGGGGCTCAATCTGCGCCCGAGCGACTACAAGATGGGGCTCAGCACCGCCAATGGCGTCGTGCGCGGCGCCCGCGTGATGTTGCGCGAGATCAGGCTCGGCGACATTCTCGTGCGCAATGTCGAGGCCGTGGTGCTGCCTGCAGGTGCGCTCTCGATGAGCCTGCTGGGCTCGTCCTTCCTGGGCAAGCTGCGCGGCTACGAGGTCCAGACCGGCCGGATGGTGCTGCGCGGTTAATTCCGTCCGGCGTGGTGCCCTATTTCGGGCACATCGCCACGCCCGCGCGCTCGATCTGTTCGATGCTGAGCTTGCCGCCGGCCTTGCCGGTGCGCGCGCGCATATAGAACGGGCCGCCACTGATCTTGAGGACCCCGGTCACGACGTAGCCGATGACGGGCTCGAAATCATAGGTCGCGGTCGCCATGATCACCGAGGTGTTGGGAACCCTGACGCTGGCAGGGAGCGTAATGGCGCCTGTCTTCAGGGCCGCGCTGTTGCGATGGGCGCTCCAGCATACCGTTGCGGCACCCTTGTCGTCGACGACGACGCTGGACACGACCATCCCGGCCTTCACGCTCGTATAGGGTATCATCACCGTGTCGGCGGCATCGAAGATGGCGTTCAACTCGGCGTCCGAGAGCGAGACGCTTCGCGTCTGCGCCGTCAGGTCTCCGACCGTGCGCGCCAGCGCGGTGAGCTTGCGCTCGACCATCACGCCCTGTCCGAGTTCGACGGTGCCGAAATAGATCAGCAGCATGATCGGCAGGACGAAGGCGAACTCGACGGCAGCGATGCCGCGGCGGTTTGCACCCAGCCCGCGCAGCAGGCGGCGCAGAGCCGCACGGTTGCGGCGCATGGAGAAG
This sequence comes from Allobosea sp. P1_B10, assembly GCF_056406735.1. NCBI lineage: Bacteria > Pseudomonadati > Pseudomonadota > Alphaproteobacteria > Hyphomicrobiales > Alloboseaceae > Allobosea > Allobosea sp. P1_B10. Next base: position 399,711 of record NZ_JBFTZP010000003.1, read on the forward strand.
AATCGGGTCATGCGGTGCAACCTCATGTTCCGAAGGGCTCTGTGCGGAACGTCGTGGACGCAACGATCGCGCGTTTGCCGGCGCCAATATTGGCCAGGGCCGAACTCCACTGCGTGAAGAACAGCGAGTATTCGAGCACCGCCCGGACGACCACGATCTGTTCCGCCGCCGGGGCATTGAATCCGAAACCGTTGGTGTCCAGACCGCCGCCCTTGATCGGGCTGGCGCCGTCCGTGCCGGTCTTGGCCGCGGCGAAGCTGCCATAGCTGCGCACGTCGATCTTGAGTTTAGCGCAATCCACCAGCACCGATGCGTTCTGGCAGACCTTCTGCCGGAACGCCTCGGTATTGGCGGCCTTGCCTGCCGCATTGTTCGCGCCGGTATACTCGGTCTGCGACTTGCCGGTCAGGAGGCTGCGTGCAGTGACGGACACGGATTCCTCGAGGACCTGGCTCGTCCAGAGCATCATGGAGGTTTCGACAATGGCCGCGATCAGCATGAAGAACGGCATCGCCACGAAACCGAACTCGACGGCAGTTGCGCCGCTTTGCGACCGTCGAAAGCGGCGGAACAACGTCGGCTTGGCCTGGGATCGGCCCACCATCTCGGTCGGCGCTGTCTCGACCGGCTTTGCGCTGGGTTCGCCTGTCATGCTGTCATTCGTCCGCCTGGCGTGCCACAGGCTGCGTCGGATTGCCGACGGCGCAATCGCCGCGGTGACCATGACGCAGCCACGAGACCAGTCGGCCTCGACCGTTCAATTCTTACGGGAAAAGAATTTCCGATCTCTTATAGGCACATGCGTGCCACCGAACGTACCGTTAGCAGGTCGTTCACCTTGCCTGGCGTTGCGTCGCCTCGGCCTCAGGGGCGGCCGCCGCTGCCGGAGGCCATCTGGTTGTGGACGTTCACCTGCTCGTTGGCGTCGTTGAAGTAACGCGTGGCGTCGCCGAGCTGGACCGAGGGCTGGCAGGTGGGTGTGCAGGAATAGCTTTCGCGGTCGAGCCCGCGCTGCACGGTCAGCACGGAATCGGAAGCCGCGCTCACGCGCACGAGCGATTCCGCCAGAAGGCCGCCGCCTGCGTCGAGTGCGATCAGGTTCGTGACGCCAAAGCTCTTGCCGGTGACGATCATCACCCCGTTCTTCTGGACCGCGACGTCGGCGATACCCGGATTGCCGACGATCACGGTCTTCGCCTTCTCGGGCAGCCTGACCACCTTGGCGTGGTCGACCATGACGATGACGGTGTCGGCGGGGTTCGTGGGCGGGGCTGCCATGGCCGCGAGCGGCAGCGCAATCAGGCCGCACAGCAGGGCCACGACGGCTGGAGCCGTCGCAATCGAAGAGGCCTTGCGGTGCCGGATCGGGCGCTCGGAAGTGAACATGGCTGCGGCCTCAAGATTTCCAACGCCCACAGCAAAGCGCAAAATGATGAATCAATCCCTAATTGGCTGCGCCGAAGGGCTTTTTGCGACATTCCTAAGGCATTTTGAGCAGGGATGTGCGTACAACTGCCTACGGTAGATCGCGATTCCAATCGTAATTTAATAGAATAAACGCTTTCTAAAGGATGGTATTTCTCATAGATATTTCGATATCCCAAGATAATATCTAGGTATATGCATTATTCGACTGGATAAATACAGCGTTAACCATCGTTTCGATGTCCGTAAAATCAATCGAATTCTTCATTCGGTTTAACTGATCGGCAAGGGGTGCGGGGTAATGTCCATTTGTCGCTGACCGAAGCCGCCTAGAGCAACGGCAGCAGTCAAACCGTGGTGCAAAAGGAGTTCCAACATGACCAATCTTTTCGCTCGCTTCGTCAAGGATGAGTCCGGCGCAACCGCCATCGAGTACGGCCTGATCGCCGCCCTCATCTCGGTCGTCTGCATCGGCGCCTTCACGACCATCGGCTCCAACCTGAACACCCAGTTCGGCAAAGTCTCGGACGCGCTTAAGTGATCTTAAGGCCGGCTTAGGCCTGGCCAGGTCATCACTATCAGGGGCGCTCCGGATCGCATCGGGAGCGCCCTCGATCGTTTTAAGATGTTGTTCCCGGGACGATGCGGGAACTGTCGAGATGCCCAAGAGGAAGATGAACATGACACCGGCATTGCTGACTGTGCTCGTCGTCTTCCCGGCTGCCATGGCCTATGCCGCCTGCAGTGACCTCTTCTCGATGACGATCTCCAACCGGGTCTGCCTGGTTCTCGTCGCCGCGTTCGCCTTCTATGCTGCCTGGCTCGGCCTGCCCTGGAGCACGATCGGCTGGCATGTCGCGGCCGGCGCACTCGTTCTCGTGGTGTGTTTCAGCTTCTTCGCAGCCGGCTGGATCGGCGGTGGCGACGCCAAGCTCGCCGCGGCCACGGCACTCTGGTTTGGTTTCGAGCCCCTGGTGGCCTATCTCGGACTGGCCGGCTTTGCAGGCGGCTTGCTGACGCTGGCCCTGCTCAAGCTTCGCGCCTGGCCGCTGCCTGGCGTCGCCTCGCGCTGGTCCTGGGCAATCCGGCTGCATTCGCCGACCGAGGGCGTGCCCTACGGTATCGCGCTTGCCTTCTCGGCCTTGTTTATTCTTCCCGAGACAGCGATTTGGCGCTTCGCAATCGGTGCCTGAACGCTGAGTTCAGCCGCTACCGCACCGGAAGATCAAAAAAGATACCTCCGGTTAACCATAAGTTGACGATTCCAGTCGCACGATCCCAGTCGAAAGCCATCCCGGTTTGGCTGAGGGTCAGTCGCAATGAGTCCAGCCCGTATCATCATCCTCCTGGTCGCGCTTGCAGCCGGTGTAGGCGCGGCGCTGCTGATGCAGCGTCCCAAGGCCCCTGCGCCTGTCGCCGAGGTCCATGCGCCGACGGTGCCGGTGCTTGTGGCCGCGGCCGATATTCCCGTCGGCAACACCCTGGCCGCTACCGACATGCGCTGGATCGACTGGCCTCTGGCCAGCGTGCCAGCCGGCGTGGTTCGCAAGGACGAGGCTCCCGAGGCTGAAACCGAGCTCGCCGGGCAGGTCGCACGCTATGCGCTGCTCGGCTCCGAGCCGATCCGGCGCGAGAAGCTGATCAAGACCGATGGCACGGGCTTCCTCTCGGCTGTGCTCCCCTCGGGCATGCGCGCCGTCGCGATCACCACGGACGGCCGCGGCGCCAACACGGCCGGCGGCTTCATCCTCCCCAACGACCGCGTCGATGTCGTCGCCACGCTCAAGGGCGAGCCGGTCAACGGCAAGGGCGAACTCTTTCTCAGCGAGACCATCCTGCGCAATCTGCGCGTCCTGGCGATCGGCCAGAACATCCAGGAGCGCAATGGCGAGAAGGTCGTCATCGGCGAGACCGCGACGCTGGAAGTCGATCCCGGCCAGGTCGAGACGCTGATCCAGGCCCAGCGGGCGGGATCGCTCTCACTCGCCCTGCGCAGCCTCAAGGACGCCAACGAGGCGGTCTCGGCCGCCACGGCTCCGGAAAGCGCCCTGACCCTCGTCAAATACGGCATCACCATGAAGAGCGTGAAATAATGACCGTGGAACGCATCCTTCTGTCGGCCGCGCTGGCGCTCGCTCTGACCGGCCCTGTCCGGGCCCAGAATTCTGATCCCTCGGCGCTGAACGTCAGCACCAGCGAGCATTCGGCCTCGCGCCGGCTGGACCTGGCGATAGGGCGCTCGGTCGTGCTGGAATTGCCGCGTGACGCCAAGGAGGTCTTCGTCGCCAATCCTAGGATCGCCAACGCCGTCGTCCGCTCGGCGCGCAAGCTCTTCATCATCGGTATCGCCGATGGCTCCACCACGATGTTCGCAACCGATGCCGAGGGCCGCCAGATCGCGGCGCTCGAGGTCATCGTCGGGAGAGACCTCAACGTGCTGCGCCAGACGCTGCGCGTCGCGCTGCCCAGCGCCCAGATCGACGTCAAGCCGGCGGGTACCTCGGTCCTGCTGATCGGCAGCGTCGCCAATGCGGGCGAGGCGACCCAGGCCGTCGACATCGCCAACGCCTTCGTCGGAACCAGCGGCGGCTTCTTCTCCTCGGCCAAGGGCTCGGTGATCAATTCGCTCACGATCCGCGGGCGCGACCAGGTCATGGTCAAGGTCGTGATCTCGGAAGTCTCGCGCAAGGCGATCAAGCAGCTCGGTATCAACTCGACCGGCGAGTGGAAGCTCGGCAACTTCTCGATCACGCCCACGCTCGACAATCCGATGCCGCTGCAGCCGCAGGCGCTGTCGGCGACGGCGATCCGGGCCGGCATCGGCAATTCCAACAACTTCACCCTGCGCGCCCTCGAGCGTGCCGGTCTCTCTCGCGTGTTGGCCGAGCCGACAGTGACGGCGATTTCCGGCGAGAGCGCCAAGTTCACGGCTGGTGGCGAGGTCCCGGTCCCGAAGGGGCAGAGCTGCACCTACGACATCCTCAATCGGCGGACGTGCACGTTCCAGATCGAATACAAGCCGATCGGCGTCGCGGTGAACTTCACGCCGATCGTGCTCTCCGACAACAAGATCAGCATGCGCATTGCGAGCGAGGTCACCGAGCTCGATTTCGAGAACCAGATCCGTCTCAGCGGCCAGGAGCAGGAGGGCCTCAATGCACCCGCCTTCCGCGTCCGCAAATCCGACACCACCGTCGAGCTGCCCTCGGGCGGCACGCTCGCCACGGCCGGCCTGATCCAGCGCGTCTCCAAGCAGTCGATCAACGGCTTCCCGGGGCTGATGAACGTGCCTGTCATCGGCATGCTGTTCCGCTCGCGCGACTATCAGCGCGAGGAGACCGAGCTGATGATCACCGCGACCCCCTACATCGTGAAGCCGATGGAGCCCAACCAGGTCCAGCGTCCCGATGACGGCTTCGTCGAGGCCCACGACGCGCAGGCTGTCCTGCTCGGGCGCCTGAACAAGATCTACGGGACCAGCGGCGGTCCGATTCCGCAGGCATACAAGGGCCGCGTCGGCTTTATCGCGGATTGATGATGCGGTTGCACGAGAGAGGGATCGCAGAGACCATGACGGCTCGATCGGACAAGACGACCCTGGGCAGAGCCGGCGGCCTCGCGGCCGTGCTCGCAGCCACGCTGCTGCTGGGGGCCTGCGCCAAGCGCGGCGAGACGACGGGCTCGCTCGCGCCCACCGACATTCGCGAGCGCCATCCGATCGTGCTGCGCGATGCGCCCCGTTCGCTCGATGTCTTCATCGGGCGCGCAGGGGGCCGGCTCGATCCACGCCAGGCAGAGGATGTCGCGAATTTCGCGCGCGATTACGCCAGCTCGGGCCGGGGCGGTCTCGTTGCCGAGGTTCCCACCGGCACGCGGCGCGATCTCGCCGCCCATGACACGCTCAACGCCATTCGTGCCGTTCTCGCTCGCTCGGGCGTCTCGCCGTCGGTACGGACCTATCCGGTCAACGATCCCAGTCTCGCCTCGCCGATCCGCCTGACCTTCGCCTCGCTCCAGGCCAGCCTGCCGCATTCCTGTGGGCAGTGGATCGACGACGCAGGCGTCTCGGACATCGGCAAGAGCGCCTCGAATACCTCGCAGTGGAACTTCGGCTGCGCCAGCCAGGCGACACTCGCAGCCCAGGTCGCCGATCCCATCGATCTCGTGCGCTCGCGCAGCGAGGGCCGACCCGACTTCACCAAGCGCATGGGCGCGATCACGAAACTGCGCCAGGGCCAGGATCCCTCGACGCAGTACCGCCAGGAAACGCCGCAGATCAATTCCACCGTGGGTGGCCGCTGATGGACATCGATCAGGATTTCCAGCCGCATCTCGACGGTCCCGCCAGCGAGATCGTCATCTCGCCGCTGCCGCGCATCACCATGCAGGCCTTCTGCGAGACGCCCGGCGTCGCCGCGACCATGCAGGCCGTCATTGCCGATCGCCGCATGGACAAGGCCCATGCCCGCATCCAGATGGGCGGCGCTGCGGCGGCGGTCGAGGCTTTCCGCTCGGCGCCGACGCCCAACATCATCGTGCTCGAGACGGTGTCGGATCCCTCCGTGCTGGTCGGCCATCTCGAGACCCTGTCGGAGAGCTGCGACGCCGGCACCAAGGTGGTGGTGATCGGCCACGTCAACGACGTCCAGCTCTACCGGGACCTGATCCGGCGCGGCGTCAGCGAATACCTCATCGCCCCGCTGGGCACCCTCGACGTGCTGCGCACGCTCTCTGAGCTCTACGCGTCGCCCGGAGCGGCCAATCTCGGCCGGGTCATCGCGGTGATGGGCGCCAAGGGCGGCGTCGGTGCCTCGACGGTCTCGCATAACGTCGCCTGGGCGATCGCGCGCAATCTCGACGCCTCGACGGTGATCGTCGACCTGGATATCGCCTTCGGCACCGCCGGCCTCGACTTCAACCAGGATCCGCCGCAGGGCGTCGCCGAGGCGGTCTTCGCGCCCGAGCGCCTCGACGCCAACATGCTGGACCGCCTGCTCTCGCGCTGCAGCGACAATCTCGCATTGCTCGCCGCGCCGGCCATGCTCGACCGGACGCTCGATCTGCCCGACGACGCCTTCGACCAGTTGCTCGACCTGCTGCGCGCCAGCGTGCCCTGCGTCGTGCTCGACGTGCCCCATGTCTGGAGCGGCTGGGTCAAGCGCGCCCTGATCTCCTCCGACGAGATCGTCGTGGTGGCCGGGCCGGAGCTGGCCTCGCTGCGCAACGCCAAGAACATCATCGACCTCGCCCGTGCGAGCCGGCCAAATGATTCCGGGGCCCGGCTGGTCCTGAACCAGGTCGGGATGCCCAAGCGGCCGGAGATAGGCGCACCCGAGTTCTCCAAGGCGCTCAATGTCGAGGTGCTGGCTTCGATTCCCTTCGATGCGCAACTCTTCGGCACGGCCGCCAACAACGGCCAGATGATTGCGGAGGTCCAGCCGTCCGGCAAGGTCAGCGAGGCGTTCGTCGCCATCGCCAGCATGCTGACAGGGCGTGGCGAGGCCAAGCGCGGCAAGCGCAGCCTGTTCGAGCCGCTGGTCTCCAAGCTGCGTCGCAGGGCCTGACGATGCGCGACAGCCACGCTCGCACCAGCGCTTATCCGGGTGATGTGCAGCGCGCGGCTGCGTCTCTCGGCGCGAAAGAGGGTTGATATGTTTGGAAAGCGATCCGCAGGAGCCGCGACGCCTCCGGCCCTGAACGTCAGGTCCTCAGCGCCCATGGCCGCACCGGCCCCGAAGGCGCCGTCCGCTTCCACGGTGGATCCGCGCCGCACGCAGGTGTCGGCACCGGCAGCCGTCGAGCCGACGCGGTCCGACGAATACTACCAGATGAAGAGCATGATCTTCGGGGCGCTGATCGAGGCGATCGACCTCTCCCAGCTCGCGAAGCTCGACGGTGAATCCGCGCGCGAGGAAATCCGCGACATCATCAACGAGATCATCGCGCTCAAGAACGTGGTGCTCTCGATCGCCGAGCAGGAGGAACTGCTCGACGATATCTGCAACGACGTGCTCGGCTACGGGCCGCTCGAGCCGTTGCTGGCGCGCGACGATATCGCCGACATCATGGTCAATGGCGCGACCCGCACCTTCATCGAAGTCGGCGGCAAGATCACGCTGACCAATGTCCGCTTCCGCGACAATGCCCAGCTGATGAACATCTGCCAGCGCATCGTCAGCCAGGTCGGCCGCCGCGTCGACGAGAGCTCGCCGATCTGCGACGCCCGCCTCGCCGACGGTTCGCGCGTCAACGTCATCGCGCCGCCACTTTCGATCGACGGTCCGACCCTCACCATCCGTAAGTTCAAGAAGGACAAGCTGACGCTCGACCAGCTTGTCCGCTTCGGCGCGATCTCGCAGCCCGGCGCCGAAATTCTGCAGATCATCGGACGCGTCCGCTGCAATATCGTGATTTCCGGCGGTACCGGCTCCGGCAAGACCACGCTGCTCAACTGCCTGACGAACTATATCGACGAGGACGAGCGGGTGATCACCTGCGAGGACGCCGCCGAGCTGCAGCTGCAGCAGCCCCATGTCGTGCGCCTCGAAACGCGCCCGCCCAATATCGAGGGCACCGGCGCCATCACCATGCGCGACCTAGTCAAGAACTGCCTGCGCATGCGTCCCGAACGCATCATCGTCGGCGAGGTGCGCGGACCCGAAGCCTTCGACCTGCTCCAGGCCATGAATACCGGCCATGACGGCTCCATGGGCACGCTGCACGCCAACACCCCGCGCGAATGCCTCAGCCGTATCGAATCGATGATCACCATGGGCGGCTTCTCGCTGCCCTCGAAGACGCTGCGGGAGATGATCTGCTCGTCCATCGACGTCATCATCCAAGCCCAGCGCCTGCGCGACGGCTCGCGCCGCATCACCCACATCACCGAGGTAATGGGCATGGAAGGCGAGGTCATCATCACACAGGACCTGATGACCTACGAGATTCTGGGCGAGGATGCTGCCGGCAAGCTGATCGGCCGCCATCGCACGACCGGTATCGGGCGCCCGCGCTTCTGGGACCGGGCCCGCTATTTCGGCGAGGAGCAACGGCTGGCCGCCGCGCTCGATGCGCTGGAGCAGCAGGGCGAAGGCATCGCGGCCTGATGAGGCGCGCCAAGCGGAGGCACAGACCATGGACCTGAGCGTCATCGCGGTCATCGTGCTCGCGGTCCTCGCCGTGGGCGGCGTCGCCTATGCGCTGTTCTACCCGATGCTCAGCGGCCAGGCCCGCGCCGAGAAGCGCCGCAAGGAATTCACCGGTCCCGTCGCACGCGGCGTCGACCGCGAGGCCGTGGCACGGGCCAAGCGCGGCCAGATCGTCCAGAGCCTCAAGGAAATCGAGGCCCGCGAGAATGCGCGCCACAAGATCTCGCTCGACCAGCGCATCGCGCAGGCCGGCCTGACCTGGTCCAAGCAGAAATACTACGTCGTCAGCGTCGTCATGGCGGTTGTCACCGGCCTCGTGCTGCTGATCCTGACGGGGAACACGATGCTGGCTGCGGCCGGCCTCTTCATCGGCGGCTTCGGATTGCCCGCCTGGTTCCTGAAGCGCTGCAAGGCGAGCCGGCTCAAGAAATTCGGTAATGCCTTTCCCGTGGCCATCGATGTCATCGTGCGCGGCATCAAGGCCGGACTGCCGCTGAACGACTGTATCCGCATCGTCGCCAACGAGGCCGAGGAGCCCGTGAGGAGCGAGTTCCGGCTGATCATCGAGAGCCAGACACTCGGCCTGCCGCTGACCGAGGCCGCGCAGAAGCTCTACGAGCGCATGCCCTGCGCCGAGTCGAACTTCTTCGGCATCGTGCTGGCGATCCAGCAAAAGACCGGCGGCAATCTCTCGGAGACGCTGGGCAACCTCTCCAAGGTCATCCGCGAGCGTCGCAAGATGCGCGACAAGATCCAGGCCGTCTCGATGGAGGCCAAGGCCTCTGCCGGCATCATCGGGGCCCTGCCGCCCGTGGTCGCGATCATGGTCTACCTGACCAGCCCGAAATACATCGAACTGCTTTGGCTGACCTCGGCTGGCAAGGTCGCCCTCGTCATCTGCGCCTTCTGGATGCTGACCGGCGTCATGGTGATGCGCAAGATGATCAACTTCAACATCTGAGGCGAAACCGATGATCGTGATGCTCGCGGACAAGCTCGCCGACGGACAGTTCCTGCTATCGGTGCTCGTCGCAGTGGCCGCCGCCGCGACCGTGCTGACCCTGGCGATCCCGCTGACGGAGGGCAATGCCCTCCAGAAGCGCATGAAGAGCGTCGCCGTCGAGCGCGAGAAGATCAGGGCGCGCGAGCGCGACCGCCTCAACCGGCCCAAGGACAAGGTCTCGCTGCGCCAGGAGCCCAAGGAGTTCATGCGCCGGATCGTCGACCAGCTGAAGCTGGGCGACTGGCTGGGCACCGAAAGCGCCAAGAAGCAGCTGGTGATGGCGGGCTATCGCGGTCCGCAGGCCGAGATCAGCTTCCTGTTCTTCCGCTTGGTGGTGCCGATCGGGCTGTTCCTGTTCACGCTGTTCTACATCTTCTTCATCAATGATTTCGGGCAGCCGCTCTCGATCAAGCTCGGCGCCGCGGTGGCCGGCGCCTATATCGGCATCAAGGCGCCCGAGATTTTCCTCTCGAACCAGACCACCAAGCGCCAGCTCTCGATGCGCGCAGCGTTCCCCGATGCCCTCGATCTCCTGTTGATCTGCGTGGAATCGGGCATGTCGATGGAGCATGGCTTCCGAAAGGTCTCGACGGAGATCTCGACCCAGTCGGTGCCGCTGGCCGAGGAGTTCGCGCTCTGCACGGCGGAGCTGTCCTATCTCGCCGAGCGCCGGCAGGCCTATGAGAACCTCGCCCAGCGCACGGGGCTGGAGGGCGTTAAGGCGGTCTCGACCGCGCTGATCCAGGCCGAGCGCTACGGCACGCCGCTGGGCACTGCGCTGCGCGTGCTGGCCCAGGAAAGCCGCGACCAGCGCATGATGGAAGCCGAGAAGAAGGCCGCCGCCCTGCCGCCGAAGCTGACGGTGCCGATGATCCTGTTCTTCCTGCCTGTGCTCTTCGTCGTGATCATGACGCCGGCCCTGATCAAGACGTTCAAGTGGCAGTAAAGCGATAGAGCGCTGGCGGATCTCATCGAAGATGAGACTGTCTCACTGACGGTGAGACTGGTGTGGAAGCCAGCTTCCCGGCAAGTGCCTGGTCCGTTGATGCCATTCGGTACCCTCGGCAGCTTGTTACGGCCGGCAGTTGCTCGCCGCCGCAACCGGTTATCGGACACCCTGCTTGGAGTACGACTTCGGAAGCGCACCTGAATGTTGGCGGACGTGCCTGTAGGCTTCTCGCTTCGAAGTCCTTCGCGATGCGAAAGAGCAGTCATGGCCATTGTTCACGGGACAAATCGCGCCGACAATCTGCCGGGAACGGGTGATGATGATCTGATCTATGGGCACCGGGGCAACGACACGCTTACAGGCGACGCCGGCAATGACAGCCTCTTCGGCGACGCCGGAAACGACTTGCTGGACGGCGGCGAAGGCAGCGATACCCTTTGGGGTGGCACTGGGAATGATACCCTCATCGGCGGCGTGGGGGATGACCCGAGTCCCAAGTAGCTCGCCTCTCCAGGGATATCGGCTCAGCCGAGGGCCGAGGTGAGGTTCGTCGCTCACGGCTCATCGTCTGCCGCGAGCGGCCGCGCTGCTTGCGAAAAATTAGCGCGCAGCAAGCCGCGCGAGACGGAACGCTCTGCGTCGGCAAGCAAGGGACGCCGGTCCAGCAACACAGCGCGCAAAGCCGCACGCTCGCTGCCTCGTTCAGCCGCGGGGGGCGGGGGCGGCGCTTGCCGTTGTCTCGGGCCTTTGCGCCGCTGCAGGCTTTGCCTTGCCCTTGAGCATCTCCCAGCTGTTCTGCTGGCTGACGCTGCGCTTCAGATAGGCGATCGTCGCCGCGGCTTCCGCCATGCTCTGGTCCTGCCGCGCAAGCGTCTCCGCCTCGCTGAAGCGTCCCTGCAGGCCCAGCACGAGCACGAGGTTCTGGCGCACGCGGATATCGCTGCGGCTCGAGGCTGCGGCTTCGGTCAGGACGCGCTCGGCCTCCGGGAGGCGCTTGGCGAGCGCCAGCGACAGGCCGAGATTGGACATCACGGTGGGCTCGCCGGGGGCAATCTTGAGTGCGGTCTGGTAGAGCTGCTGGGCGCGCGCGTGGTCGCCGAGCTGGTCTGCCACCGTGCCCTGCGCCGACAGGATGCGCCAATCCGGCCGCTCCGGCGAATGCGCCCGCGAGAGCACGTCGTCGGCCTCCCTCAGCCGGCCGTTGTCGGCGAGCGCGCGGCCATAGGCGCCGAGCAGTTCGAGATCGTTGGTGTGAACCAGCACCGCGCTCTGCAGCACAGCCAGCGCCTGCGCATGCTGGTCCAGCGCGCGCAGGGCGCGCGCGTGCTGGAAGGCTGCCTCGCGGTCCTTGGGGTTGGCGTCGTAGCGCTTGCTCCAGCGTTCCGATTCGGCCCGCCAGTCGGTCTGGCTGCGCGGCTGCGCCTCGCTGCGGCCGATGGATCCGGTGACGTCGCCGAGGCCGCGGCTCTGGCAGCCGGCCATGGCCAGCGCGGCCATGCCGATGGCGGCGAGCAGAGCAGGGCGGGTGAAGGCGCGCGCGGCGGCGGGGCTAGCGGATAGGCGGGTAAGCATGGGCTGGAGCGCCTCGCGACGTAGGAAGATCTGGTCCCTTCGGTGATAAAACGTTAACCCTAATGCATTCTTAACCGCCGCCGGCGCGATGCGCCTGAGCCGCCTCGTCGGGAACCTCGCTGGCGCGTGGCAGGCGGTTTCGTGGTAAGCAGCGGGCGCTCCTGACCGAACTCGATGGATTTCCCTGCCGTGCATAGCCTCCTGACCGCTGCTTCGCCCGCCGCCGTTCCGGTCCATGTCGTTTCGAAGACGGGCTGGGCTGACCTCCAGCCGACGCTGGCGCCCGCAGCGTTGCGCTTCGCCCTGGCGCAAGGGTTTGTCGCGCGGCCGGGCCAGCATCTCGTGCTGCCCGACGCAACGGGGGCGCTGGCCGCCGTCCTGCTCGGGGTCGATGTACCCGGCGCGCGCCAGCGCGATGCCTTTGCGCCCGGGCGGCTCGCGGCCCTGCTTCCGGCGGGCGATTATGTCCTGTCCGGCGAGATCGACGATCCCGCGCTGGCGGCGCTGGGCTGGCTGCTGCAGGGCTATCGCTTCGACCGCTACCGCAAGCCGGCTGCCGTGCTGGCCCGGCTCGTCGTGCCCGCCGGGGTCGATGGCGAGGAACTCGGCGTGATCGCAGACTCGGTCGCCCTTGCACGCGACCTCGTCAATACGCCCGCCAATGATCTCGGTCCCTCCGAGATAGAGGCGACAATCCGCGACCTCGCAACAGCCTGCAACGCAACCGTCGCCAGCGTCGTCGGCGAGGATCTGCTGGCCCGCAATTTCCCGATGATCCACGCGGTTGGTCGCGCCTCGCCGCGCCAGCCCCGCCTGGTCGACCTGGTCTGGGGCGACCCCGACCACCCCAAGGTTACCCTCGTCGGCAAGGGCGTCGCCTTCGACACCGGCGGGCTCGATCTCAAACCGTCGGCCGCGATGCTGCTGATGAAGAAGGACATGGGCGGCGCGGCGGCGGCCATCGCGGCTGCCCGGATGATCATGCTGGCAAAGCTGCCGGTCCGGCTGCGGCTGCTCGTGCCGGCCGTCGAGAACGCGGTCTCGGGTTCGGCGTTCCGCCCCGGCGACGTGCTCGCCAGCCGCAAGGGCCTCAGCGTCGAGATCGGCAACACCGATGCCGAGGGCAGGCTGATCCTGGCCGATGCGCTGGCGCTCGCCGACGAGGAGGCGCCCGAACTGCTGATCGACTACGCCACCCTGACCGGTGCCGCCCGGGTCGCGCTCGGGCCCGATCTGCCGCCCGTCTACAGCCATGATGACGAACTGGCGCAGGAGATCGCGCGGCTGGGCCTTGCCGTGCACGATCCGGTCTGGCGGATGCCGCTCTGGGCGCCTTATGACCGGATGCTCGAGTCTAAGATCGCCGACGTCAACCACGTCTCCAGCGGGGGCATGGCGGGCTCGGTGACGGCCGCGCTGTTCCTGAACCGTTTTGTCGAGAAGACCTCCTCCTATGCCCATTTCGACATTTATGGCTGGACCCCTTCCGCCCGGCCGGGCCGCCCCGAGGGCGGCGAATGCCAGGCCGCGCGCCTGACCTACGCGCTGGTCAAGCAGCGCTACGGCACCGCATGAGGCCTCGTCTGCCCCGCTTCGGTTAAGCCTGATTCGCATCCGCGATTGCGCGGATGTGCGGGCCGCATAATGATACGGTTCCGTAACGATCTGGACCGCGCACGCAGATGCCCCTGGAGATCAAGCCCTCGCAGGCGCTGAGACTGTGGCGGCAGGTGCATCTCGACCTCGTCCGGGATGGCCAGGCCGATCTGTCCGCGCGCCAGACGGCGATCCTGCTGACGATCTATCTGGAATTGCCGCCCCACACGGTGCGCGGGCTGGCGCAGCAGCTCGGCGTCACAAAGCCGGTGATCACGCGGGCGCTCGACACCATGGGCAAGCTCGGGTTGGTCAGTCGCCGGCGCGACGAGTTCGACAGGCGCAATGTCGTGATCCAGCGCACGGTCGCCGGTGCGTTGGCGGTCGAGAGGCTTGCCGATCTCGTCACCGAGAGGGCGCGCGAGATGGGTGGCTCCTAGCAGGCAGGTTACCCGCCGGGCCGGCGATGACGGATTTGGCCCGCCCGGCGATTCAGCTTGGTGGCAACATGGGCTAGGGTGCCGGTATGGACCCGATTCTCGACCGCCGCATAACGCCGTTCCGGCCCGATCTCGCCGCCCGCCATCTTGTCGGGCAGGTCGAGGCGCGCGCCTTCGCCGATCCCGAGCCGATGCGCGTGATCGCTCCGGTCGTGCCGGTGCGGCGCGAGCCGCGCCCCGACGCCAGCCTCGATACCGAGGCGCTCGCGGGCGAGGCGGTCCAGCGCTACGAGAGCTTCGAAGGCTGGGCCTGGGTCCAGCTCGCCGGCGATGGCTATGTCGGCTATGTCCCCGACACCGCGCTACGTGCCGACAGCCCCGCGCCGACGCATCGTGTCTCGGCCCTGCGGACCTTCGTCTATCCCGGCCCCTCGATCAAACTGCCGACCGTCGATGTGCTGTCGATGGGCGCGAGTGTCGCGATCACGGGGGAAAAGGGCGAATTCCTGATCACGGCCGACCAGGGCTACATCTGGGCTGGCCATCTCTGCGCGCTCGATGCCCGCGCGCCCGATTTCGTCGCGGTGGCCGAGCGCTTCCTGCATGTGCCCTATCTCTGGGGCGGCAAGACCAGCCTGGGTCTCGACTGCTCCGGCCTGACGCAGCTCGCCCTGGCCGCGGCAGGTATCGCCTCGCCACGCGATTCAGATATGCTGGAGGCCTCGGTCGGCACCAGGCTGCCCGTCGACGAGAGCCTCTCGGGCCTTGAACGCGGCGATCTCGTGTTCTGGAAGGGCCATGTCGGGATCATGACCGATGCCGACATGCTGCTGCATGCGACGGCCTACAGCATGACCGTGATGAGCGAGCCCTTGCGCACCGCGCGCGATCGCATTCGCGACAAGAGCTTCGGCGCGATCACCAGTATCAAGCGACTGGGGAGACAGACATGGCCACGGTGAACATCACACTTCCCGACCAGATGAAGGCCTGGGTCGAGACGCAGGGCGAGAGCGGTCGCTTCAGCGATGCCAGCGACTATGTCCGCGATCTCATACGCCGCGATCAGGAGCGGCAGGGCAGGCTCGCCGAATTTCAGCGCCGGACCGACGAGCGCCCCGTGACCCGCGTCAATTCGCGCAGCCTCGACGAGGCCTGGGTGCGGGCGTTGCACAAGGCGCGACCGGCCGGCGTGGGGGTACGGTAGTCCGGTTACTGACCCGATCGATCCTGCCCGTCATTGCGAGGAGCGAAGCGACGAAGCAATCCGGCAGGACGTAGCGCTCTGCCGCCCCGGGATTGCTTCGCTGCGCTCGCGATGACGAGCGTGCCCTCTCCAAGGCACTGGGCACCGCCCGTACTCAGCTCAGTCCCTTGAGGCGGTAGAGCGCCTCCAGCGCCTCGCGCGGGGTCATCTCGTCCAGATCCATCCCGGCCAACGCCTCGCGCAGGCCATCGGGTGCCTCCGCTTCCGCGCTCACGGCCACCGCGCGCCGCAGCGGCACGGCAAAGAGCGGGAGATCGTCGACCAGCGATGCGACCGGTTTCTCACGCTCGGTCTTCTCGAGCTCGCTCAGGATGGCGCGCGCCCGTTCGACCACGGCGGGCGGCAGGCCCGCGAGCTTGGCGACCTGGATGCCGTAGGAGCGGTCGGCCGCGCCGGCCACGACCTCGTGCAGGAAGATCACCTCGCCATTCCACTCGGTGACGCGCACGGTCGCATTGGTGACGCGGTCGAGCCGGTCCCCGAGCGCGGTCAGCTCGTGGTAATGCGTCGCGAACAGGCTGCGGCAGCGATTGATCTCGTGGAGATGCTCGATCGCAGCCCAGGCGATCGACAGCCCGTCGAAGGTCGCGGTGCCGCGGCCGATCTCGTCGAGGATGACCAGCGCACGCGGGCCGGCCTGGTTCAGGATCGCGGCGGTCTCGACCATCTCGACCATGAAGGTCGAGCGCCCGCGTGCGAGGTCGTCGGCGGCGCCGACACGCGAGAACAGACGGTCGACGACGCCGATCCGGGCGCTCGTCGCGGGCACGAAGGCGCCCATCTGGGCGAGGATCGCGATCAGAGCGTTCTGGCGCAGGAAGGTTGATTTACCGGCCATGTTCGGGCCGGTGATCAGGCAGATCCGGCCGCCATTGCTGCTGGCCTGCGGCGGTGACAATTCGGTGTCGTTGGCGACGAAGGGTTTTCCGTCGCGCTTGAGCGCAGCCTCGACGACCGGGTGCCTTCCGCCGGTGATCGCGAAGGCGCAGCTCTCGTCGATCACCGGACGGGCCCAGCCCTCGCGGGCGGCGAGTTCGGCAAGCCCGGCGAGCACGTCGATTTCGGCCAGCGCCAGAGCGGCGGCCTTGATCGTCTCGGCCTGTTCCAGCACCGCCTCGCTCAGCGCGGCGAAGACGGAGAGTTCCAGCTTCAAGGCGCGGTCGGCGGCCGAGGCGATCTTGGCCTCGAGTTCGCCAAGCTCGACCGAGGAGAAACGCATCGCATCCGACATAGTCTGGCGATGCACGAAGGTCGCCCGCCAGGGCTCCTTGAGGAAGTCTTCGCCTGCCGCTTGCGGCACCTCGACGAAATAGCCCAGCATCGAGTTGTGCTTGATGCGCAGCGTGCGGCAGCCGGTCTCGGCGCTGTAGCGCGCCTGCAATTGCGCGATGACTTTTCGCGAATCGACCTGGAGCAGGCGCAGTTCGTCGAGGTTTGCGTCAAAAGCCTCGCGCACGAAGCGGCCGTCGCGGCGGTTGAGCGGCAGCTCGTCGGCGAGTGTCGCCTCCAGCCGCGCCGGCAGCGCGGGGTCGGTGTCGAGCAGCGCCTGCGCCGCGCCGGCGAGATCACGCGGGAGGCCCGGGCGGCTCTCCAGCAGGGCCGCGATGGCGCGCGCCGCGCTCAGGCCCGCCCCCAGGGCGGCCAGGTCGCGCGGTCCGCCGCGCTCGAGCGAGAGCCGCGCCAGGGCCCGCGCCACGTCTGGCACGCGTTCCAGCAGGCGCTGCAGGTCCTCGCGCAGGGCGGCGTCCTCGACCAGCATCGCGACCGCGTCATGGCGATGGCCGATGGCGGCGATGTCGGTCAGCGGCCCCGCGAGCCGTTCAGCCAGCAGGCGTGCACCGCCCGGCGTCACGGTGCGGTCGATCACGGATAACAGGCTGCCGCCGCGCTCGCCCGACAGCGTGCGCGTCAGTTCGAGATTGGCGCGGGTCGCGGCGTCGATCAGCATCGAGGCGCCGCTGGCATCGCGCACCGGTGCCGAAAGCGGCGGCCGCGCGCCGAACTGGGTGCGCTCGACATAGGCCAGCGCCGCGCCGGCCGCCGCGATCTCGGCCCGCGAGAAGGCCCCAAAAGCATCGAGCGTGCCGACGCCGAAAAATTCCTTGAGCCGGCGTTCGGCCGAGGCGGCATCCAGCCCCTCGCGTGCCAGCGGCGTCACGGGGACACTGACCTCGCGCCAGAACTCCTTGAGCGCGGGGTCGTCATGGATCGCGTCGGGACAGACGATCTCGCGCGGCTCGAGCCTGGCGAATTCGATCGCCAGCCGCTCCTGCGGCGCCTCCGACACGGTGAAGCGGCCGGTCGAGATGTCGATCGCGGCCAGGCCGTAGATCGCGCCGGCATCGCTCGCCTTGCGCCGCGCCACCGCCAGCAGCAGGCTCGCGCGGCCAGGTTCGAGCAGGCGCTCCTCGGTGATGGTGCCCGGTGTCACGAGCCTGACCACGTCGCGCTTCACCACCGATTTGGGGCCGCGCTTCTTGGCTTCGGCAGGGTCCTCGACCTGCTCGCAAACGGCGACGCGATGGCCGGCCGCGATCAGCCGCTGAAGATAGTCGTCGGAGCGCTCGACGGGCACGCCGCACATGGCGATGTCGTTGCCCTGATGCTTGCCGCGCTTGGTCAGCACGATTCCGAGCGTCCGCGAGGCGATTTCGGCATCGCGGAAGAACAATTCGTAGAAATCGCCCATCCGGTAGAACAGCAGGCTGTCTGGGTAGGCCGCCTTGATCTCGATGTACTGCGCCATCATCGGCGTGACCTTGGCGGTCTCGGTGCCGGCTGGAATCGGGGCCTCGACGGGGGGCTCGTCGGGTGTCTGGGCGGTGATCGTGTTGTCGTGGCGCATGGCGCGGGACGCTATCAAAATCGACGGGATGCGCCATCCATCAGGGAGACTTTCAACAATTGAAAGCAGGCGCCTGCGTCGTCATGCGAGCGCCGGTCGCCCTGGACCGCCCTCGCCGGGGATTGTCTCCGTGCGGGAAAGAACGCTGCTCGCACAGCGCGCCTTGTGGTTCGGGCGGACGCTGCCGTATGGTCCGTGCCCGAGGAAACGCTCAAAAAGAACAGCTACATGAACGATCGTCCGATCAAGCACGCCCGCCCGACCTTCACCGACCAGGAGGCGCTGCTCTTCCACTCGCAGGGTCGGCCCGGCAAGCTCGAAATCGTGCCGACCAAACCGATGGCGACGCAGCGCGATTTGTCGCTGGCCTATTCGCCCGGCGTCGCAGTGCCGGTGCTGGCGATCGCGGCCGACCCGTCCAAGGCCTATGACTACACCACGCGCTCCAACCTCGTGGCGGTGATCACCAACGGCACGGCGATCCTCGGCCTCGGCAATCTCGGCGCGCTCGCCTCCAAGCCGGTGATGGAGGGCAAGTCCGTCCTGTTCAAGCGCTTCGCCGACGTCGATTCGATCGATCTCGAGATCGACACCGAGGACGCCGACAAGTTCATCGACGCCGTGCGCTATCTCGGCCCGTCCTTCGGCGGCATCAATCTCGAGGACATCAAGGCGCCGGAATGCTTCATCATCGAGCAGCGCCTGCGCGAGTTGATGGACATCCCCGTCTTCCATGACGACCAGCACGGCACAGCGATCATCGCCGCAGCCGGCCTGATCAACGCGCTCGATCTGACCGGCCGCGACATCAAGTCGACCAAGCTCGTCATCAACGGCGCGGGCGCCGCCGCGATCGCCTGCACCGAACTGCTCAAGGCGATGGGCTTCAAGCCCGACAACGTCATCCTCTGCGACACCAAGGGCGTGATCTACCAGGGTCGCACCGAGGGCATGAACCAGTGGAAGTCCGGCCACGCGGCGATCACCGACAGGCGCACGCTGGCGCAGGCGATGGACGGCTGCGACGCCTTCTTCGGGCTGAGCCAGAAGGGCGCGGTGACGCCCGAGATGGTCGCCTCCATGGCTCCCAATCCGATCATCTTCGCCATGGCCAATCCCGACCCCGAGATCACCCCGGAGGAGGTCCACGCCATCCGCGACGACGCCATCATGGCGACGGGCCGCTCGGATTATCCCAACCAGGTCAACAACGTCCTCGGCTTCCCCTTCATCTTCCGCGGCGCGCTCGATGTCCGCGCCAGCACGATCAACATGGAAATGAAGATCGCCGCCGCCGAGGCGCTGGCCTCGCTGGCCCGCGAAGATGTGCCCGACGAGGTCGCCGCCGCCTATCAGGGCGCGCGGCCGCGCTACGGCAAGGAGTACATCATCCCGGTGCCGTTCGATCCGCGCCTGATCCATGTCGTGCCGATGGCTGTCGCCAAGGCCGCGATGGAGAGCGGCGTCGCCGGCAAGCCGATCGTCGATACGGCCGCCTACAAGGCGCAGCTGTCGGCAAGGCGCGATCCGGTCGCTGGCACGCTGAACCGCATCTTCGAGCGCGTCCGGCGCTATCCCAAGCGCGTCGTCTTCGCCGAGGGCGAGGAGGAGCAGGTCATCCGCGCCGCGGCCTCCTTCGTCAGCCAGGGGCTCGGCCGCGCCATCCTCGTCGGCCGTGAGGATCGCATCACCGCGACCGCGACGTTCCTCGGCGTCGACCTCGAGGGCAAGGGCATCGAGATACACAATGCCCGCCTCTCGCACCGCAATTCGGCTTATGCGCAGTACCTTTACGAGCGGCTGCAGCGGCAGGGCTATCTCTTCCGCGACTGCCAGCGCCTGATCAACCAGGACCGCAACCACTTCGCCGCCGCCATGGTCGCGCTCGGCGACGCCGACGCGGTGGTCACCGGCGTCACGCGCAACTACTCGATCGCGCTGGAAGAGGTCCGCCGGGTCGTCGACGACCGGCCCGGGCATCGCCTGATCGGCCTCTCGATCGTGCTCTCGCGCGAGCGCACCGTGCTCGTCGCCGATACCGCCATTACCGAGATGCCGACCGCGCAGGAGCTGGCGGAGATCGCGATCGAGGCCGCCGGCGTCGCGCGTCGGCTCGGCTATGAGCCGAAGGTCGCGATGCTCGCCTTCTCGACCTTCGGCCATCCCGCCGGCGAGCGCTCGGACAAGGTGCGCGAAGCCGTAAAAATCCTCGACGGCCAGCGCGTCGACTTCGAGTATGACGGCGAGATGGCGGCCGATGTCGCGCTCAACCGCGATATCATGGCGCAGTACCCGTTCTGCCGCCTGACCGGGCCCGCCAATGTGCTGGTGATGCCGGCGTTCCACTCGGCCTCGATCTCGACAAAGATGCTGCAGGAACTCGGCGGCGCCACCGTGATCGGCCCGCTGATTGTCGGCCTCGACAAGCCCGTGCAGATCGTACCGCTCGGCGCCAAGGACACCGACATCGTCAACATGGCGGCGCTCGCGGCCTTCAACATCGGCGGCTGAGGGGGCGGACGGCCTTAACGCGCGTCATCCCGGGTGACCGCAGGGAGACCCGGGATCCATTCCTGGGCCTCACCGGCGGGCGCTCCGGCACGGCTCCCGGATCTTCGCTTCGCTGCGTCCAGGATGACGGCGCGCTTTTTCCTGCCTCGGCATGAGGCTCTCATCTCTGAACGGCTGGGCAACTGGCCATAGTGCAGGCGGGTAGACCATGGACGACCGACACCTCATCAGTTCCGGCGCCCTGTCGGCCAGCATCGCCGCGCAGGGCGCGGAATTGGTCAGCCTCAGGGATGGCGCGGGGCGCGAGTTGATGTGGCGTGGCGGGCCGGAATGGCCGCGCCATTCCCCCGTCCTGTTCCCGATCGTCGGCAAGCTGACCGACGATACGCTGCTGCACCGGGGCAAGGCCTATCTCCTGACCCAGCACGGCCTCGCGCGCGACCAGCGCTTCGACTGGATCGAACGCGGCGCGACGCGCGCCGTGCTGGAACTCGTCGAGAGCGAGGCGACGCTGGCGCTCTACCCGTTCCGCTTCCGCCTGCAGATGATCTACGAGATTGCCGGCGGGGCGCTGACGGTAACCGCGCGCGTCGCCAATCCCGGCGGCGAGACGCTGCCCTGCGGCATCGGCGCCCATCCCGCCTTCATCTGGCCGCTGGCCGACGGCGTGCCCAAGGACCGACACGCCGTCGAGTTCGGCGCGCAGGAGCGAGGCGAGATGCGCTCCGTCGCCGGCGGGCTGATCGGCCCGGCCATGAAGCTGCCGGGCGACGGCAAGCGCATCGCATTGTCGGAAGAGCTGTTCCGCAATGACGCGCTGGTCATCCCCGATGTCGTCAGCGATGGGCTGCGTGTCGTGGCCCTGGACGAAGCGGGAAATACGGTCCGCGCGCTGAATTTCACCTGGAGCGGCTACAAGGACCTCGGCATCTGGTCGAAGCCGACGGGTGCGGATTTCCTCTGCGTCGAGCCCTGGTACAGCATGGCGAGCCCTGTCGGCTGGCAGGGCGAGTTTTCGGAAAAGCCCGGGCTCCTGCACCTCGCGCCGGGCGAGAGCCGCGATTTCGCCTGGAGCGTCTCGCCCGTCATTGCGAGGAGCGAAGCGACGAAGCAATCCAGGAAGGCGTAGAGCACGAGGGCCCCTGGATTGCTTCGCACCGCTCGCAATGGCGGCTGGGGCACTACCCCAGCAAACTGCGACGCAGCAGTCCAGGGCGACGTCGAGCACGGCCGCCCCTGGATTGCTTCGCTTCGCTCGCAATGACGGCTGGGCGTCAGCCCAGCAAATTCCGCAGCGTGCGCATGAAGGCGCGCGCGCCGGGCGCGATGGCGTCGTCGGGGAAATCATAGTCGGGGTTGTGCAGGTTCGCGGTGGTCTCCCCCGAGCCAAGCTGGAACATCGCCGACTTCGCGCCCCGGCCGAACAGCCCGAAATCCTCGGAGCCGCGCGAGGGGCCGTCGGCCTCCTGGTGAGGCAGGCTCTCATCGGCAAAGGCCTGCCGCAGATGCGCGACCGCCTCGGGATCGTTGACGCAATCGTGGAAGACGTCGTGATAGCTCATCGCGACCTTGAGGCCCGCTTCCGTCGCAGCGCCCTGCACCAGTGCCTCTGCTGCCTTGCACAGCCCGTCCATCTGGGCGTCCGAGACCGTGCGCAGCGTCGCCCAGATTTCCGCCTGGCCGGGCGCGATGCCAAAGGCCTGCGCGCCCATGCTGGCATGCGTGACCGTGACAAGGGTGAAACCCGCATCGAGCGCGCCACCGCGGCCGAGGGCGGTAAGCCCCGGCATCAGCCTTGCCACCGCCTGCATCGGAGAAACCCCGAACTCGGGCGTCGAGGCATGGGTGGTCTCGCCGGTCAGCGTGATCTTGAGGCCGCGCGAGGCGCAGTTGGCGGGGCCGACCGACAGCCTGATATGGCCGACCGGCATTCCAGGCCGGTTATGCAGGGAAAAGGCACAGTCGGGCGCGATCTCGGCGAATTTGGGATCGGCGATGACTGCCGCGGCGCCAGAGCCATCCTCCTCCGCCGGCTGGAACATCAGCACGACGCGGCCGCGTTTCGGCCGCTGCCGCCCTAGCCCGCGCGAGAGCGAGGCCAGGATCGCCATATGCCCGTCATGACCGCAGAGATGCCCCTTGCCGGGGACCTGCGAGCGATGGTCGCTGTCTGAAATCTCCTCGATCGGCAGCGCGTCGAGCTCGGCCCGGACCATCACGGTCGGGCCGGGCTCGCTGCCCTCATAGATCACCGCGACGCCATGGCCGCCGAGCCCGGTGACGATGCGATCGGGCCGGCTCGGCTCGACGAAGGCGACCACGGCCTTGGCAGTCTCGCGCTCCTCGCCGGAGATTTCCGGGTTGCGGTGGAGCTGCCGGCGCCACTCGACGAGTTCGACCATGTCGGAATTGCTGAGAAACATGGGCGTCGGCTCCGTTGGGTCTTGTTGTCGCGCGGTGGGCGCGGAGTGGCTTGAACTTGTTCTCGAACACAAACCGCGCCGTCATCCCGGACGAAGCGAAGCGCAGATCCGGGATCCATTCCGGAGCGCTTGTCTTTCAAGCTCCGGAATGGATCCCGGGTCTCCCTCTGGTCGCCCGGGATGACCCGCGAGTCGCGAAACGCTATTCGCTAACGACCCCGGCCTCAGTTCTTCTCGATGTTCCAGAACAGCATGACCGGCGCGGCCAGGACGCCCGAGATGTTGGCGCGCTTGGCATAGGGCTGGTCGAACTGGCCGAGCACGCGATAGGGCTGCACCTCGGCCAGGCGCTTGTGCAGGGCCTCAAGCGCCTGCTTGCGGCTGGGCTCGTCGGGCGCATCGACGAAGGCGCCGCGCAGCTTCTCCGCCTCGGCATCGCAGGGCCAGCCCGACCAGGCCTTCTCGCAGGCCATGTTGGTGCCGATGTTGGTCAGCGGGGACTGCATGGTCGCGCCCGAGGCGGTGGTGACGAACAGGTTCCAGCCGCCTTGGTCGGTGGTGCCGCGGTTCTGCTGGCGCGTCGTGACGGTGCCCCAGTCGGCGAACTGCAGGTCGATGTTGAAGCCGACCTTGCGCAGCGCATCCGCCGCGACCTCGGCCATGCGGCCGATCGGCGCGATGTCCATGCTCGAGCTCAGCACGAGCTTTTCGCCCTTATAGCCGCTCTCGGCCAGAAGCTGCCTGGCCTTGGCGAGATCGGGCTTGCCGAACATGTCTGCGCCGGCCTCGGTGCCATTGGGGCCGCCGCAGATGAAGTAGGAGTTGCAGCGCTTCCACCACTGCTCGTCGCCATAGCCGCCGGCCATGAAGTCGGCCTGGTCGGTGGCATAGGCCAGCGCCTGCCGCGCCTTGACGTTGTTGAAGGGCGGATGCAGTTGGTTGGCGCGCAGCATGCCCTGGTTGGACAGGTTGCTGTAGCGCTCGACCTTGACGTTTTTGTCACCGGCCACGACCGGGATCAGATCCTGGCTCGGCTGTTCCCAGATGTCGATCTCGCCGGTCTGGATGGCGGCCGCCGCGGTCGCCGGGTCGGGCATGATCATCCATTCGACGCGGTCGACCTTGACCACGCGCCCGCCTGCCAGCCCGTCGGCGGCTTCGGAGCGCGGCACGTAATCCGTGTTGCGATCGTAGACGACTTTCGCGCCGCTGCGCCATTCGGTCTTGTTGAAGCGGAACGGCCCGCTGCCGATCGTCTCGGTAATCGGCTTCATCGGGTCGCTGGTGGCGTCGCTGGCGCGCATGATCACCGGGATCTGGCCGACCGCCGAGCCCAGTGCGAAGGGCACCAGCGCCATCGGCCGCTTCAGCTTGAGCGTGAAGGTGCGGTCGTCCACCAGCTCCATCGTGTCGGTGTATTCGCCGAGCTTGCCGCCGATGGTGTCGCGCGCCATCCAGCGCTTCAGCGAGGGAATGACGTCCTTCGTCGTCACCGGCTGGCCGTCATGGAATTTCAGGCCTGGCCGCAGCGTGAAGGTCCAGGTCAGCTTGTCGTCCGAGGTCGAGAAACTCTCGACCATCTGCGGCTTCGGATTGAGGCCCGCATCCCAGGCGAACAGCGTCTCGTAGATCATCAGCCCATGCATGCGCGTGATCACGATCGAGGCCGCTACCGGGTCGAGCGTCTTGAGATCGGCATGGGGCGCGACCCGCAGCACCTTGCCGGGGGCCGGCTGTGCCTGTGCTGGAAAAGCGAGGCAGGCGGCGGTGACGGCGAGGGCAGCGAGGCGCGTGAGCTTCATGACCGGGTTCCTTTTAGGCGATGCGGTCGAAATGCAAGATTCGGGCGCGGGGGCCCGAGAGACGCAGGCTGCCGTCATCCTGCAACGTCAGGCAAGGCCGGTAGAGCCAGGGCCCGTGCTGATGACTGGCCAATGCACGCCCGCCGGGCAGGGGCGTCAGGGCGCAGTCCAGACCCGTGTCGCCCGCCCAGGGCATCCTGGCAGTACCGTCGGCGCGGATCACGAGATCCGTCCCGAAGACGCGCTCGCGCCACGCTCCCACGAGCTTTTCGTCGAGCTTTGTCCCAGCAGGAACCTTTTCGAGCTTCCGCAGGACGCCGCCGATCGTGCCCTCGAGTGTCGCGGGAGCTGTCTGCGTCAGCTTGATCTCAAGCGTCGAGGGCAGGCTGCGCAGGGTCCCGTCATCGCCGTCGAGAAGGCGCTCGGAACCGCCCATGAAATTGATCGCGCCCGGCGTCACCTCGGCCCAGAACGGTCCCTCGCGCGTCGCGTAGAGCCCGTGGGCATCGAGTGATGAGGGCTTGGGCAGCGCCTGCCCGGTCAGGGCGCTCATCACGCGCAGCGCCGACCAGAGCGCCTCTTCCTCGCGGTTGGTGAGGATGACGACGCCGATGCCGCGCTCGGGCGCCATCAGCAGATGGTTGCGATAGCCCGGCAGCGATCCGCCATGGCCCGCGAGCGCGACATCGCCGAGGCTGCTGCAGGTCAGGCCGAGGCGATAGCTGCTCGGCTCGCCATTTTTGAAGGAGCGGGGTGCACTCAGCCGCGCCAGCATGCCGGCGAGCGGGCCGCGGCCCGAAAGCAGCGCCGAGCCCCAGCCCGCCAGCCCGGCTGCCGTGCCCGCGATTCCGCCCGAGCCGGACATGTGCATGCCATAGCGGCCGCGCCGCCAGCTCTCGCCGTCGCGCCAGTAGCCCGTCGCCAGGTTAGGCACGATTTCGGTCTCGTCATAGGGAAAGCGGATCGGAAGGCCGAGTTCGCCCATGATCTGGTCGATCGCCTGCGCATAGCCGATGCCGAGCCGGGCCTCGAGCACGCGCTGCGCAATGCGCCAGCCGGTGTTGGAATACGACATCTCCGTGCCGGGCTCGGCGTTCAGCGCCGGGAAGCGGCGCAGGGCTGCAAAGATCTCGTCGGCGCTGAGCGTCGCGGTGTAGGGAATGCCGCGCTGCCAGAACAGCTCCATCATGTCGGGCAGCGCGCCCGTCATGTCGAGCGCTCGCCCAAGCGTCACCGCTGCTACAGCGGGTGGCAGATCGGGCAGAAGGCTGCCCAGCGTCGCATCGAGCGGGATTTCGGCCTTGAGCAGCAGCACGGCCAGCATGTGCTTGCTGATCGAGGCGTAGCGGTTCGTGGTGTCGGGGGTGAAAGGCAGCCCGTGCTCGATCGACGCCAGCCCGCCGCTGGCATGCGCGCGGACGCCTTGCGTATCGAACAGGACTAGAGCGCCACCGGGGCCGTCCCCGGACCACTCCGCCGCGATGCCAAGAGCCTCATCCCGGCCCCGTACCCAATCGACCATGCCATCCCCTCGAGAATCGATGCGGCTCCCGCGAATGCAGTGCGGGATCGCTGGCGCGACTGTGGCCGAGGCGCGCTCGCGCAGGCAAGCGCCTGGCCATGCCGTGGCGACACGTGGGGCCGGTGCGCGGCGCGGATCGGGGAGCCCTCGACGCAAGCTGCCTCGATGCAAACCTCGACGTCATCCTGGGCGAAGCGTAGCTTCGGCCCGGGATCCATCACCGTATGCGACGAACTTCAGGATGGATCCCGGCGCTGCGCGGCGTCGCCGCTTGTCCCGGATGACAGTGTGAGGACGATTTCGGGAGCGCTAAGCCCGCGCCGCCCTGCGCGCTTCGTCAAGGAGATCGCGCAACGTGTCCCGCATCGTCAGGCGCGGCGTCCAGTCGAGCAACTCGCGGGCGCGGCTGGCGTCGCCGAAGAAGCGAGGCGTATCGCTCGGCCGCATCCGCGCCGGATCCTGCTGCACCGTGATCGCGACCTGGCTCATCGCCAAGAGCTCTTCGAGCAATTCGCCGACGCGGCGTGGCTCGCCTGATGCGATGTTCAGCACCGTGCCGGGCTTCAGGGCCTCGCTGCGCAAAGCCGCCTGCGCATAGGCGTCGGCGACGTCGCGCACGTCGAGGAAATCGCGCTCGGCGTCGAGATTGCCGACGCGGATCACCGGCTCGGCCTTGCCAGCCTCGATCCGCGCGATCTGGGCTGCAAAACTCGGCAGCACGAACTCCTCGGTCTGGCCGGGGCCGGTGTGGTTGAACGGCCGCAGCCGGATGCAATGCAGGCCCTGGCCGGCCAGCGCGCCCAAGGCGAGATCGGCGGCTGCCTTGGTCACGGCGTAATCGCTGGTGGGGGCCAGCACATCGTTTTCGGTCATGGCGCGGTCAAGCTGGGCGGTCTCGCCATAGACCTGGCCGGAGCCCGCGAAAAGCAGCACGCAACGCGGCACCGCAGCCTGGATCGCGCGCGCGATGGCGAGCGTGCCGCCGACATTGACGCGCCAGGCGAGGTCGGGGTCGGCGCCCGCGCCCGACAGCGAGGACACGGCGGCGAGATGGACGATATGGGTCGGGGCGACCTTGGCTATGACGGAGGCGACACCGGCCGCATCCTCGAGGTCGATGATATCAGCGCCATGGGTGGCGGCTTCCCGGGCATTGCGTACGCCGAGGACGATCTCGCACGCTCCCGCAGCGGCCTTGCGCAGGGACTCGGCGACATACGGCGCCACGAAGCCGCCGGCACCGGTGATCAGAATGCGCATACCCAACGGCTCCGGCACCTCAGCTCCGCGATAGCGGCGTGGCAACTGCGCTCGCGCGACGGGCACGCCATCCAAGGCTTGAATCAAGGGCGGTTAAAGACTGCCGTCAGGCCTTATACAAGCGAAACTTCGTATCTCTGCGTTGCGCGCATGAGCCATCGCGGCCGCAAAAAACCCCGGACGCTTGCGCATCCGGGGCAGGTGCCTGACAGCGATGATGCCAGGTTGGGAGAGGGATTTACCAGCCGGCGAGCACCGAGCCCTTGAAGCGCTCGGCGACGAAGGCCTTGATCTCGGGGGTGTGATAGGTCTCGACCAGCGTCTTGACCCAGGGCTTGTCCTTGTCGACGGCGCGCACCGCGATCAGGTTCACATAGGGGCCCTTGGGGTCTTCGCGCAGGATCGCGGAGGTCGGCTCGATCTTGGCGTCGACGGCATAGTTGGTGTTGATCGCGGCGGCGGCTACGTCCTGCAGCGAGCGCGGCGTCTGGGCGGCCTCGATCTCGATGATCTTCAGCTTCTTGGGGTTGGTGGTGATGTCGGCCACCGTGGGCTTGAAGCCGACGCCGTCCTTGAGGCCGATGATGCCCTTGTCCTTCAGCAGCAGCAGCGAGCGGCCGCCATTGGTCGGGTCGTTCTGGATCGCGACGGTGGCGCCATCGGGCACCTCGCTCCAGTTCTTGTACTTGGCCGAGTAGATCCCGAGCGGGAAGTTCACGGTCAGGCCGGCGCTGACCAGCTTGTAGCCGCGGTCCTTCACCTGGTTGTCGAGATAGGGCTGGTTCTGGAAGGAGTTGGCCTCCAGTTCGCCGGCGTCGAGGGCCTGGTTGGGCACGACATAGTCGGAAAACTCGAGGATCTTGAGCTCGATGCCCTTCTTGGCGAGCAGCGGCTTCAGCTTCTCCAGGATTTCGGCGTGGGGGCCGGGCGAGGCGCCGATGCGCACGACCTGATTGGTCTGGGCGAGCGCGGGGACGCTCACGCCGAGCGCAAGGGCGGCGGCAAGGGCAAGGCGGCGGGTGATGGTGGTCATGGGGCAGTCTCCGTTTGGAATGGGCGTTGTTCGATTGGCTATCTGAAATTCCGGGTCATCCCGGGCGAAGCGCAGCGCCGACCCGGGATCCATTCCCGATCGGGAGCAGGTTAGGGTCAGGAATGGGTCCCGGGTCTCCCTGCGGTCGCCCTGGACGACATTGTCCTATTCTTTGTCAGGCGTGGCGCAGGCGCTTGTTCAGCCGGCGCGCCAGCCGGTCGCCGATGCTCTGGACGGCCTGGACGAGCACGATCAGCACGGCGACGACGGCGGCCATCACATCGGGCATGAAGCGCTGGTAGCCGTAGCGGATGCCGAGATCGCCGAGGCCTCCGCCGCCGACGGCGCCGACCATGGCCGAGAAGCCGATCAGGCTGACGATGGCGAGCGTCAGGCCCAGCGTGATCGCCGGCCAGGCCTCGGGCACCAGGACCTTGCGCACGATCTGCACCGGCGTTGCGCCCATCGAGCGGGCCGCCTCGACCAGCCCCTGGTCGACCTCGCGGATGGCACCCTCGATCAGGCGGGCGATGAAGGGCGTCGCCGCGATCGTCAGCGGCACGATCGCCGCATTGGTGCCGATCGAGGTGCCAGCGATCAGCCGGGTGAAGGGGATGATCGCTACCACCAGGATGATGAAGGGCGTCGAGCGCGTCGCGTTGACGACGACGCCAAGCACCGCATTCACCGCCGGGGCGGCAAAGAGTTCGCCGCGCTTGCTCGTCGCGAGGAAGACGCCAAGCGGCAAGCCGAGCAGCGTGCCGAGCCCCGCTGCAACCGCGACCATCAGCAGCGTGTCGCCGGTGGCCTGGATGATCAGGCGAATGATTTCAGGAGACATGACCGACGACCTCCGCCTTGAGTTCGAGGCTCTTCAGCGCGCCGAGTACGGCAGCGAGGCCGGGTTCCGTCGCCGGTACCGAGACCAGCAGGCTGCCGAAGGGCTTGTCCGCGATGGCGTCGATGCGCCCCGCGAGGATGTTGACGTCGACGCCGATCGTCGAGGAGAGCCGGCTGATCACCGGCGCGGTGGCGTTCTCGCCGGTGAAGGTGATGCGCAGCACCGTGGCGTCGCCGGGGCGTGCGTCGGCATGGATGCGCTGGCTGAGATAGGCCGGCACCTCGACCCCGGTCACCGCCTCGACGAAGCGCGCCGTGGTCGGGTGCTGCGGCCGTGTCAGGACCGAGAAGACCTCGCCCTCTTCGACAATGCGCCCGTTCTCGATCACCGCGACGCGGTCGCAGATCTCCTTGATGACCGGGATCTCGTGGGTGATCAGCAGGATCGTGATGCCGAGCTCGCGGTTGACCTGTCGCAGCAGCGCCAGGATCGACTGCGTCGTCTCGGGGTCGAGCGCCGAGGTCGCCTCGTCGCAGAGCAGCACCTTTGGCTCCGTCGCCAGCGCCCGGGCGATGCCGACGCGCTGCTTCTGCCCGCCCGACAGTTCGGCAGGGTAGCGCTCGCGCTTGTCGGCGAGCCCGACGAGATCGAGCAGGCGAGCCACCTGGGCCTCGATCTCGGCCTTGGCGGCGCCCGCGATCTCCAGCGGCAGCGCGACATTGTCGAACACAGTGCGTGACGACAGCAGGTTGAAATGCTGGAAGATCATGCCCGTGGCGCGGCGTCGATCGCGCCATCCGGCCTCGGTGAGACCCGTGACATCCTCGCCCTCAATCAGGATGCGGCCCGATGTGGCCCGCTCCAGACCGTTGACGAGGCGGATCAGCGTCGATTTGCCGGCGCCGGAGCGGCCGATGACGCCCACGATCGCGCCCTTGGGCACGTCGAGGTCGATGCCGCTCAGCGCCGTCACGACGCTCTGGCCACCGCGACCGGGATAGCTCTTGCCGACCTGCTCGAAGTGGATGATCGGCGCGGGCAAGGGTGGAATATCGGCGCCGGCGCGAAACGCGTCGGGCTTCAGGGGGGCATTCATAATCACCTCAGAACAGGGTGTGGAAGGTCCAGTGGGTGATGCCCAGCTGTTCCATCGTCACGTCATGGACGGATTTGCGGCGCGCCTCCTCGGCGCGGGCAAGAATCGGCCGCTTGCGGGGTCCCGACGACGCCGGATTCAGTGCCGGGGCGAGCAGCACGCCAACGTGCTGCCGCAGGTTTTCAAGGATGCGCATCGCCCGGCCTCAAGCAGCCAGCCGCGCCGCACCCCGGCGACGGGGGGAGGCGAGCTGGCGGGCTGCGATCTCGGCAGCGTCGGGAGTGGCGAAGCGGTGTCCCTCCAGCGCCCTGAAGGCCGAGGACGCCGAGATGAAGGTGAAGAATCGCTCGTCGGCACGCCGATTGACCAGGCCGGCCTGGACCTCGCCGACTTCGATGACATAGGCCTGCTGGCCGTCGCGGTTTGTTCCCTCGGCCTGCCGGCCCGGGTTGAAATGGTGCTGTGACATGATCGTGCCCTTGCCGCGGCTTTGCGGCGCTCGCTGGAAAACTGATGGGGATCGGGCCGGAGGTCGGCCTTCAGCGCGGGATCAGCGTCGACAGCAGCGCATTCGCCGGGAGGCGGCGGGCGGATTGGGCAAAGTGGACTTGAGGTCCATGGTCTTCTCCTCGAAACCGGAGCCCACGACCACGTCGTGGCGCTTTAGCGTTTGGTGACGCGGCGCAAGCTGCTCGCTCAAATCCCCGCGGCCACAGGCCTAAGCCCGATGACACCCTCAATCTGACGGATATCGTCCTGTTTGTCAATCGCATCGTTCTTTTAAAGAGACACGTCCGGGCAAAAGATCATTTCACGGAAGGGCGCTTTGACGACATCTTTCTTCCCCGGGCCTCCCTGCGACTTCGCGCGGCTTGACGGCAGCGCCCGCGCGGAGCCATCTGCGCGCCATGCCGGCTCCCGCTTCCTCGTTCGAGACGATGCGCCGCTCCATGCTCGGAGCCTGGCTCGCGGTGGCCTATGCCTTGGCCGTGCTGGCCGCCGGGCTCGCGCCGCAGGCGGCGATGGCGCACCCGGCATTCGACGGCGCCGTGCTCTGCTCGGGCCTTGCGGCGCCGGGCCCAGGCGAACCCACAACCCCTGCCGAACCCAGTCACTGCCAGGGCTGCCCCGCCAGTTCCCCCTTGGCGGCGCTGCCTCCGGTGCAGCAGACCATCCTGGCGCCGCGGGCGCATGCGGTCACGCTGGACCGGCCCGCCGAGCCCGGCATCCGGCTCGCCGCCGCCTGCCGTTTGCCGCAATCGCGCGCGCCTCCTGCCGTCTGAGCTCCAGCCTTCCACGTCACCGTCTTCGCGTCGCGCGCGCCGTCGAGCCGCACATCGCTTCGTCCGTCAGGCCGTCCAGCCACGGCCGCCAGGTTTGGAACCATCCATCATGACCATCTCCCTTCGCGCATTAGCCGCTGCGGCAGCGCTGCTCGCCGCCACCGCCGCCTTCGCCCATGAATACAAGGCCGGCCCGCTCAAGATCGGCCATCCCTGGTCGCGCGCCACGCCCGACGGCGCAAAAGTCGGCGGCGGCTACCTCTCGATCGAGAACACCGGCACGGCTCCCGACCGTCTGGTCTCGGTCTCGGCACCTTTCGCCGGACGCAGCGAGATCCATGAAATGGCCACCACCAACGGTGTCATGACGATGCGCCCGCTCGAGGCCGGGGTCGATGTCCCTGCTGGCGGCAAGGTCGAGTTCAAGCCGGGCGGCTTCCACATCATGTTCATGGACCTCAAGCAGCCCCTGAAGCAGGACGAGCGCCTCAAGGGCACGCTGACCTTCGAGAAGGCCGGTACCGTCGAGGTCGAGTTCAAGGTCGAGAGCATCGGCTTCAAGGGCGGCGGCAGCGATGCCGACGCCCATAAGGGCCACTGACCCGCATCCGCAGGGCATCCCGGGCGCTCACAGCGCTCGGGGAGCCCGTTCCGTGCGCCGCGAGGTTCCGCCCGAACCGGAATCAACCTGCCGCGTTTGGCGCAGGTGAACGGGAAGGAGCGAGATGATGACGACGCCATTGCCGGAAGGCACCGACGTCACCTGGCGCTGGGGCGCACACACGGCAAAGGGCCGCGTCGAGCAGGTGTTCACCGAGCCTGTGACGCGCGTGATCAAGGGCACAGAGGTCCGCCGCAACGCCTCGCCCGACAATCCGGCCTATCTGGTGACGCAGGCCAGGGGCGGCTACGCGCTGAAATCCCACAGCGAGTTGGAGCGGGCCTGAAAGCAGGTGCCTTGCCGTCGGTCGCCGGGTAGCTCAACCCTAGCCGCTCGCCGTCAGCCGCCTTGCAAAGGTGCGTCCGCCATCGCCGGTCGAGATCTCGCCGACGCGCGACAGCGACACCAGAATGCCGCGCACCGGCAATCTGATCTGCAGGCCTTGCTTGAAGCTTTTCGCGATGTCGTCCTCGCTCAGCGGCGCAGACCCATTTGCCAGCGTCGCCAGTACGGCGGCGACGCGCTCCACCGGCGCGGCGGGAAAGCTCTCCTTCGCGGCAGCGAGCGGCGCGGCAGCGATGAGTTCCGCTGCTTCGATCTGCTCTCCACCCTTGCCGTCGCGGGCGAAGCGGGGGCGCTGGTAGTCGGGCCGCAACCAGCGCACTTCGCCGCGCGCCTCGTCCCGCGCCCGCTCGGCATTGAGCGCGACGAGGCGTGTCACGATGTCGACGTCGGAGAGGTCCGCGGGCCAACCATATGCAGCCGCCACGGCGGCATCGAGCGCGTCATGGTGTTCGTTCATGATCAGGACGAGCCCGCGATCGCGGATGCCCTCTTCCACCGAGGTCAGGATGTGCCCTGCGAGAAGGGCCTCCCGGACATTGTAGAGCTTGGTCAGGGTCAGGTCAGGGTGCGCGTCCAGGACCTGCTTGCGCAGCGCATCGAGCGCTTCGGAGGGCGCTCGGATTGCCTGCTTCTGCGGCTCCGTGGATTCCGGGAAAGGGAAGGGATCGAAGCAGCGGGATTTCACATACACGGCGTCGCGCTCGTAGATGCCAAGCTTTCCGGCGCTGGCCAGGTACCAGCTTTCGTGAATTCGCGACGACAGCACGCCGAGGGCATGAGCATCCGAGAGGCCGACCGCTATAAGCTTGTTATCGGGCAGGATGCTGCTGTCGAGAAACTGGAAGACGCGATGTTTTGCGGTCTCGACGGTCGCGATGTAGCGCTGGAGGTTTGCTGTGAAGCTCCGCATGTCGGTGTTCCGGCGGCCGAACAACCACCAGTTTTCGCGCCGATACGCCTCGTTGTTCCTGTCCCTCTCAGGCTTCACGCGTCGCAGGAGATGTTGGTAGACCTCGGGGAAGCAGTCGCGGATCTCGTGGCTTCCGAGCCCATCGAGATCGATCACGAGCCGACCCCGCGGCCGGGCCATCAGATCGCGGCCGTTGCGGTAATGTCGGATATGGCGCTCCAGACCCGCGTGCCGACCGAGGCCGAGGGTGCTCGCTTCCGCGGGGGTAATCATGAAGCCCGCCCCATGCAGGGGGACACCCCGCGAGGCCAGGCCTTCATTTGCCCGCAGGGCTTGAGCCCTTGAAACATCCGCTCCGATCGTCAGCCCCGCATTGATCCATCCCCTTCTCTCCCTGAACTCGATCTGGGGCTGATCGGTATTGAGATCGGCTTCGGAGACGATCTCGCAAAGCTTGCCCTGGTGGCGCCCCGCCACGGCGACCGTCATCGCGATGCGGACGGCTGCGGTGTCGCGCCCTGCCTTCGTCCAGGGGTGGTCCGCAA
The DNA here is from genome assembly GCF_056406735.1 of Allobosea sp. P1_B10. Classification (NCBI taxonomy): domain Bacteria; kingdom Pseudomonadati; phylum Pseudomonadota; class Alphaproteobacteria; order Hyphomicrobiales; family Alloboseaceae; genus Allobosea; species Allobosea sp. P1_B10. Next base: position 434,188 of record NZ_JBFTZP010000003.1, read on the forward strand.
TTGCCATCACCAGGGAGATCGGATTCTGGCCAGCAAGGTGCCGCTCGACGACACGGCGCTGGAAGAGCTGGGTGATGGAGTTGGTCGTGACGAAGCCGAAGCGCCTCAGCATCGTGCCTGGCCGCGCCAGCTCCTTCGCGGCACGGTCCCACCAGTACATGACGAGATCCGCACCCTCGTTCATGCCGGGATAGGCGATCCTCAGAGCGGCGACATAGCAGCCTCCAAGGCGGCGGCGAATGTCCTTGCCGCCGATGAAGGGCGGGTTCCCGACGATGAAATGCGCTTCTGGCCAGGCAGGGCTCGTCGGATTGCGGGGGGCGACTTCGCGCCCTCCCTCGACAGCGGGAACGGGCCAATCATCCCAATGCAAAAGGGCATCGCCATGCGCGATCTGCTTCAGCTGCTCGAGAATGGGCTCGCGCGGCGCGTAGGACTCGGTCCTCATGTGGAGCTGAAGATAGCTGATCCATAGCATCAAGTCGGCGATCGCCACGGCTCGCCGGTTCAGGTCCAGCCCGAAGAACTGCCTCGGGCCAACACTACGGATAGCAAAGCCTCCAAGCCGCTCCATCGCGCCGAGCTCTGTCGCGACTTCGAGCACTTCGCCTTCGAGGCTCTTCATCAGCTCCTGAGCGACATGAAGGAAGTTGCCGGTCCCGCAGGCGGGGTCGAGCACGCGGGTGTTGCAGAGCTGCTCGTGGAAACGATCGACAAGTCCGAGCGCCTTGCGCCTGTTGCCCTCGTCGCGCGCCTGTTGCACGGCGCCCAAGACCGCCTGCCAATCGGCGCGCAGCGGCACGATCACGGTCTCGATGACAAGCCGCTGGACATAGCTGCGAGGCGTGTAATGCGCGCCTAACCGTGCTCGCTCGGTCGGTTCCAGCGCATGCTCCAGCAATGCGCCAAAGATCGAAGGGTCGACCTTGCTCCAGTCGTGTTCGGCCGCGATGAGCAATTCGGCTATCGCCTCGCGGCTGAGGGCGAAGACGAGCGGTTCCGCAAAGAGGCGCCCGTTGAAGCGCTTGATCGTTGTCCGCAGGCCCGCGCAAAACCCTCCATGGTCCATGGCGCGCCAGAGGTCCTCGACCAGCGGCTTGAAAGCGGCAGGCTTGTCCAGGCAATCGCGCAGCAACTGCTTGAAGCTGTCCTTTGGCAGGAGGCCCACATCTTCTGCGAACATCGTGAACAGGCAGCGCATCAGGAACAGCGCGACGTCCTCGGGCAAATACCGCTGCTCCAGCATTCGCGACACGGCGGCGAGGCGCTTGGCGATCTGGCGCGTCGCTGCGGCCGCTTGCCGGGCGGGGTCGAGATCGAGCGGCGTCGTCCAGATCCGGGCGATCCGCGCTCTGACCGCCGGGTCCTCCAGATCCTCGAGATAAACCCGGAAGCGTTGGCGGCTGGGGAATTGTGCGTAGTTTTTTCCCTGGCCGGTGAAGTCGGCGTAGAACTCGAAGCAATGGCCGACATCGCAGAGGATGATGAAAGGCGGCCAGCCATGACTGGTCGGCAGGGCCTTGGCGTAGCGCTCGGCCTGGTTGCGTGCGTTCAGCATCAGCACGTCGAGGCCGTGGTCGGCGCCGGGCCGCCCTCTCACATGCATGGCGTCGGCTTCGCTTGTCGATCGGCGGCCCTGCGCAGGCAGGAGTTCCTTGCACTGCCCCTTCAGCCGGCTTTGCTTGGCCTCCAGGACGAAGGCGCCCTTCTTGTAGAGGTCGATCCGCCCTGTCGTGCTGCCGCCTGCCGCATCGGGAAATTTCACGGGATACTCGAAGCGATAGCTCACCGCCTCCGGATTGCTCGTTGGCGGGTCCGGTGGGGCCACCCCGATAAGGTCGCAGAACTCTTTCAGGAACTGCGCATAGGCGGCGCGCTCGGAGCCTTCCGAATTGCGCCAGCGCTCGATGAAGATCGCGACCTCTTCCGCGGTCGCCCCGGTCCCGCCCCCCGACATGACCGCCTCCCCAATGATTGCAATACATCGTAAATGCAATCATTGGTTGCATGGATCGTCCTGTCAACTCCTGTCAGCTATGCGCTGGCTTGGGGCGCTGGCCCCTCGCGCCCGGGCGGGTTCCGCCCCATATTGCGGCCATGTCAAAGAGCCCGGACACACCCGCCAAGCCTGAGCCCACGAGCAAGCCCAAGCCGGCCAAGAAGCCTGCCAGCGCCCGCACGCCCAATTCGAAGGCGTCGCGCCAGGAGTTGAAGCCGCTGGAGGGCTATCTCGCCGACCTGCTCAACCCGGCGATCAATCGCGGCAATGCGGTGCCCGGCGGTGCGGCCGGCTTCAAGGACACGCCACAGGCCGGCTACGAGGCAAAGCAAAGCTATGCCATGGAGCGGCCCGGCGGCGAGGAGAGGCCCAAGCGCAAGCTCACGAAGAGGGCCGATTCCGCCTTTGACGGCATCGAGGGCGAGACCGCCGCGAGCCTGACCGCGCAGTCGCTGCAGACCCTGCTGGAGACCGGCAGCCCCTTCATCGAGCCCGGAAAAGCCTGGACGCCGCATCGGCCGCCGCGCCCCGACAAGTCCGAGGGCGGCATCCGCTTCCGCATGCAGTCCGATTTCGAGCCCGCCGGCGACCAGCCCACCGCGATCGCCGATCTCCTGGACGGCATCAGCCGGCAGGAGCGCGACCAGGTCCTGCTCGGCGTCACCGGCTCCGGAAAAACCTTCACCATGGCGCAGGTCATCGCCCAGACGCAGCGCCCGGCGCTGATCCTGGCGCCCAACAAGACGCTCGCGGCCCAGCTCTATGGCGAGTTCAAGAGCTTCTTCCCCGACAACGCGGTCGAGTACTTCGTCTCCTATTACGACTACTACCAGCCCGAGGCCTATGTGCCGCGCTCGGACACCTTCATCGAGAAGGAATCCTCCATCAACGAGCAGATCGACCGCATGCGCCACTCGGCCACGCGCTCGCTGCTGGAGCGCGACGACGTCATCATCGTGGCGTCGGTCTCCTGCATCTACGGTATCGGCTCGGTCGAGACCTATACGGCCATGACCTTCGGCATCAAGCTGGGCGAGCGCATCGAGCAGCGCCAGCTCATCGCCGATCTCGTTGCCCTGCAATACAAGCGCACGCTGGGCGATTTCGCGCGCGGCTCCTTCCGCGTGCGCGGCGATGTCATCGAGCTCTTCCCGGCGCACTATGAGGACCGCGCCTGGCGCATCGGCCTGTTCGGCGACGAGGTCGAGCAGATCTCGGAGTTCGATCCGCTGACCGGCCAGAAGACCGCCGACCTCGAATTCGTGAAGGTCTACGGCAATTCGCACTACACCACGCCGCGCCCGACGCTGACGCAGGCGGTGAAGTCGATCAAGGAGGAGCTGCGCGGCCGCCTCGACGAACTCAACAAATCAGGCCGCTATCTCGAGGCGCAGCGGCTCGACCAGCGCTGCACCTTCGACATCGAGATGATCGAGGCCACGGGCTCCTGCAACGGCATCGAGAACTATTCGCGCTATCTCACCGGCCGCAAGCCGGGCGAGCCGCCGCCGACTTTGTTCGAATACCTGCCCGACAATGCGCTGGTCTTCACCGACGAGAGCCACGTCACCGTGCCGCAGATCGGCGGCATGTATCGCGGCGACTTTCGGCGCAAGGCGACGCTGGCCGAATACGGTTTTCGCCTGCCCTCCTGCATGGACAACCGACCCCTGCGCTTCGAGGAATGGGACGCGATGCGCCCGCAATCGGTGCATGTCTCGGCCACGCCCGGCAGCTGGGAGATGGACCGCACCGGCGGCGTCTTCACCGAGCAGGTCATCCGGCCGACAGGGCTGATCGACCCGCCGGTCGAGATCCGCCCCGCAAAGCACCAGGTCGCCGACCTCCTCGACGAGATCAAGGAGGTCACGGCGCAGGGCTATCGCACGCTGGTCACGGTGCTGACCAAGCGCATGGCCGAGGACCTCACCGAATACCTGCACGAGAACGGCGTGCGCGTGCGCTACATGCACTCCGACATCGACACCATCGAGCGCATCGAGATCCTGCGCGACCTCAGGCTGGGCGCCTTCGACGTGCTGGTCGGCATCAACCTGCTGCGCGAGGGCCTCGACATCCCCGAATGCGGCTTCGTCGCCATTCTCGACGCCGACAAGGAGGGCTTTTTGCGCTCCGAGACCTCATTGATCCAGACCATCGGCCGCGCCGCCCGCAATGTCGACGGCCGCGTCATCCTCTATGCCGACCACATCACCGGCTCGATGGAGCGCGCTCTGGCCGAGACCGCCCGCCGCCGCGAGAAGCAGGAGGCCTACAACCTCGAACACGGCATCACGCCGCAGACGATCAAGCGCGCCATCGGCGACATCCTGGGCTCGGTCTATGAGCGCGACCATGTCACGGTCGATGCCGGGCTCTCGACGCCGGCCGCCGGGCACAACTTCAAGGCGGCCCTGGCCGATCTCGAAAAGCGCATGCGCGAAGCCGCCGCCGACCTCGAATTCGAGACCGCCGCGCGCCTGCGCGACGAGATCAAGCGCCTGCAGGCAACCGAGCTCGCCATCTCCGACGATCCGCTGGCGCGGCAGAGCGACATCGAGGCCTCGGCCGGCAAATACAAGGGCGAGCGCTCCTACGGCGCGAGCGCCAACCTGCCGACGCGCGCGAAGAAGCCGACAGACGCCGACATGGGCCCCCACAACTTTGGCGGCGGCGAAGGCAAGCCGCTGGCCCGCCCGCGCCCGAAGAAGCCGACGCTCGACGAGATGGGGCCGAGGCCGGAGTCGCGGCCGGTGGGGGCTGGGGAGAGCAGTGGGAAGCGAAGGGGGCGGAGATGAATGTGTAGTCGTGCCTATCTGGGCGGAGCGCTTCTGGTTTTTTTGACGAAGAACTTTCTAGGCAGAATTTCAGCGTCTTCTATTTCTATATAAGACGCGCTTCGATCTTCGACTCGAGGTGCGGGCCTACCTTCATACCAATCAAGAGGTTTACCTTGGCTATCCTTTCGTTTGGATTTTTCAAAAATATCTCGGTACCTTCTTGGTGATATTCCTAAAAACGGCTCAAAAAGAACTTTTCGATCAGCTTGAGACTTCTCGAATGTTATGGAATCGGAGTGCAATTTTTTTGCATAGCTCTTCGGATATGGCTCAAGAAACACAACTTTTCTGATGCCCGAAGCAACGATGTGCTTTGCGCACATATGACAGGGAAACGTAGTACAAAACAATATGCCGTCGCGAATTGCGCTTCCGTTGCGAGCGGCGTCAGAAATAGCACTCATTTCTGCGTGAATCATCCTCCCAAATTCGATAATATCCATAGCTTTAGAATTTTTAATTTGGGCAGATTCGACGAATTTTCTGAATTCATGATTTTTTAATAGTTTATTCAATTTGTCTTTTTTAATAAATTCTACTTTGTCTAATCTTTCGATCAGATCGCGTATGATAACTGTTTTATGAAGCTGGTTAGCGTCAACGCCCTCTTCAAAATCTCGATGTCCATTGGGAGCATCATCGTCCCAATATGTGCCGCCGAAGGCCTTCGGGACTTCGTTGCAACCTAACGATATTACCTCTCCACGGGAAGAAAAAATCGCAGCCCCGACCTGTCGAGATAAGTCTATAGATCGCAAGGAGGCGCCGGCCGCAGTGTACATGCCATATTCCATCCTTGTGGGAGAGACTCCGTTATGGCCGAAAAAAGCTTTTATAAAACGCGATATTGTTATTTCTATTGCCGATTTATTTGCTCCATCTACAAAAACATCGCCTTTATGAAATATTAGAGAGACTTCTTGTCCATGTATTTCATTGTCTTCTTGGGAGTCCTTTGTCATTAAATCCATAGCTTCTCTGTCGTTATCTTGATCAGAAGAAGTCGTCGCCGTGTACTGAAATATTCTTTTAACTAGGGTTTCTCGTCTATCATTCTCGTTTAGGTAGACAGATACGAGTACGAATTTCCTCCCATATATTTTTTTAAGAAGATCGACCTCCGCCTCTCTCTTGAGCTGTCTTATAATAAAGGCATTACCAAAGGCTGGCTTAATGAACTCTGAGGTCATCGATTTACGAATATCTCGGATTTTTGCAACCGCAAGGCGTGCGAGGAAGTCGGCGGAGCCGTAGTCGACGCAAATCCGATCTGCTTCCGATATTAGCGATAGATATCGCTTCGAATACGATGAGTCGTCGATTTTTATAGAGAAAGGAGGCGATTTCAAAATATCGGTGATTTTTATGGTGTGACTTTTATAGCTGACAGATTGAAGTTGCGTCTGTATCTGATCAATTATGATATCAAGATCGACGCCTATTGGGCCGACTAAGCCGATTATAATTTCTGGATCAAATATTTTTTCAAAGTTTTTACTTGTTAACGATTTTTTCAACAGATTGATCCCCCCTTATAGCTTTCAACCCACGAGGCGCTAGTCTAATGTCTGATTCGCCAAGCAGGGAGGAGGCATCATGAAACGACGCGACGCGTTGGCAAGTGATATGTCTAACGACTGGCTTACTGCTCAATGGCGTGAGGCGGCGCACACGCTGGAGGCTCGGCCTTCGTCGCGGCGCGGCCCTACCTTGATTTCAGATGAGGCGCTGAAAAATTGTATCGATCTGATCAATTCCGCAAACGCCTTGGTGGCGGCGGCAGAGGTCAAGAGATTGCTGCCAGCATGAAAACCGTCTGGCTTGCGGTCTTAAGTGGAATTGAGAGCCAATCTTAGCTGGGCGCGGAACCCTTCTCCCGGATGGGAGAAGGGCAGGGATGAGGGTGTGCCTGACATTTTCGAGGCTCAACGCAGCCGTCGCGCCTTCTGCTGAAACGCTACTCCCTCATCAGGCGCTCCGCGCCATCGTCTCCCATCCGGGAGAAGGAGAGAGGCGTTGCGGTTCCCTGGCATCGCCCAACCACCAGCCCTCATCCTGAGGAGCTGCGCAGCGGCGTCTCGAAGGATGGTCCAGCGGGCGCGGGACCTGGAGCATCCTTCGAGACGCCAGCCCTGCGGACTGGCTCCTCAGGATGAGGGCTGCGGGGGCTGAAGCCGTCGAGACGTCCTCGGACAGCGCACGCCCTCAACCGGCCCTGCCGAGACACGTCTGCACTGAGGGAGAGTGAGAGAGCGCGCGTCATTCTCGGGCGCAGCGAAGCGCAGAGCCGAGACTCTCAGGCAGGATGAGGCGCCGGACCTCTGGTCATGAGATGCTCGGGTCAAGCCCGAGCATGACGAAACTCGACGCAAAACCCGTCTCCCGCGAGGGGAGACGGGACGAGGCGTCACGGCTGCAGCAAAAAACTTGTCCCCGGCCTTGTGCGGCGCGGCCATAGTGCCGGCACCTCGTTCCCGAGGGGCAGCCATCCGGAGGCAAGCCGTTGGCGGGGGCGGGGGCGGCGCCTGCGGCCGGGCTTGCACCCCGGCCCCGGGAGGTTTCGGGAACCGCCCTGGGGGTATTACGGCCCCTGCGCGAGGAGCTCGCTGGACGGCCCGGCGGCAAGGGTTTTGCTGGACAACGACATGATGAGCCCCTGGGCAAACTGGTGTCGAACGCCGCAAGACCTGCACCGCCCCGCCCGATAAGCGCGGCCCGGGATCGTCAAATCGCCGACAGGCGGAGCGCCACGGGGCGTGCGGAGGGTGGCTCAATCCCTCCGCGCCGCAGCCGGGCTTACAGGTTGCGGATCACTGACCTCGCGCCTCGCGGCGCTCCGCTGCCCCTCACTTGCAAATCCGCCGCGCCGCTGGCGCGGGCGGGCGAAAAACCATGTCCGGGCCCGGTCGAACTCCACGCACGAAAAAGGGCCCGGCCTTTCGGCCGGGCCCTCTCGCTGAGCGAAGAACTCAGTAGCGGTTGTAGTAGCGGTCGCGATCGCGACGGCCATAGGCGCGGGCATGGGGCGGCGGGCCGTGATGGCGGCCATAGCCGTAGCCGCGATGACCGTAGCCTCCGCGACGCTGCATCTCCTGCGTGCGCTGGATCTCCCACATGCGATGCTCGCGGTTGTGGCGGGTATAGGTGACCTCGAGCGTGTCGAGGCCCTTCGCTCCCGAATAGGCTTCGCTGGCCGCGGCGGGCGTGATGGCGGCGCCCAGCGCGAGGGCGGCGGCGATCAGAATGTGACGCATGACGGTCTCCCTGTTGACTTCATGCCGCACTAGAGCAGGAGCGAGCGCAACGGGACCTGAACGAAGCCGTCGGCTCCCGTTCATCTGGCGGCAGGATTCGTCGCGCGCCGCGCTGCGGTCGCAGCAGCATCTGCACCGGAATCAGCCCGGCCGCGCCGCCCGCGCACTCGACTCGGCGGAAGAATCCACGCACAAAATCGCGCAGCGTTCGTTCCATACGGAACTACGCGATTTCACTGCGGGGATATCGCTCCATGTCGACCATCGCTCTCGCCATCCATGGCGGTTGTGGCACGCTGCCCAAGGCGGAATTGTCCGAGGCCGAATGGGCCAAGGGCCGGGCCGATCTCGCGGCCTCGCTGCGGGCCGGCTGGGCGATCCTGAAGAAGGGCGGCTCGGCGGTCGACGCGGTCGAGGCGGCGGTGCGGGTCATGGAGGATTCCGACCAGTTCAACGCCGGCCATGGCGCGGCCTTCAACGCCGATGGCGAGCACGAGCTCGACGTCGCGATCATGGATGGCGCGACGCTGGCGGCCGGCGCGCTCTGCGGCGTCAAGCATATCAAGAACCCGGTGTCGGCGGCCAAGGCGCTGATGCTGCGCGGCGATCCGCTGCTGCTCTGCGGCGCGGGCGGCGACAGCTTTGCCGAGCATGAAGGGCTGGAAATGGTCGAGAACGAATATTTCTCGACGGAGCGTCGGCGCAGGAACCTGTCCTCGATGAAGATCCGCGAGCTCGTCGGCTCGGCCGCGAGCGCCAGCGAGGCCGAGAAGCACGGGACGGTCGGCGCGGTGGCGCGCGACAGCAACGGCCATCTCGCGGCCGCGACCTCGACGGGCGGCTACACCAACAAGCCGGTCGGGCGCATCGGCGATTCCCCGATCATCGGCGCGGGCACCTATGCGCGCGATGGGCGCTGCGCCGTCTCGGGCACCGGCAAGGGCGAGGTCTTCATCCGCCACTGCGTCGGCCACGAGATCGCGTCGCTGATCGCCTATAAGGGCCTGAGCCTGAAAGAGGCGACCGACACGGTGCTGGCAGAGCTCTCGGGCTACAGGATCGGCGCCGGCCTCGTCGCCGTCGGGGCCGAGGGCGAGGCGGTTGCGCCCTTCAATACGCAAGGCATGTATCGTGGCTGGGTCAGCGCCGACGGGCTCGTCCATGTCGCGACCCATGCGGAAGTCGAGATTGCGGGGCAGGCATGAGCACGGACAAGACCGGGGACACGAGCATGGCCGAACCCATCCTGATCTGGGGCGCAGGCGCCATCGGCGGCACGCTGGGCGCCTACTGGGCGCGCGCAGGAATTCCAGTGCTGCTGGTCGACATCGTGCCCGAGCATGTCGAGGCCTGCCGCACGACCGGGCTGGCGATCACCGGCCCGATCGAGGAATTCCGCCAGGTCATCCCGGCGGTGACGCCAGCCGAACTGACCGGAACCTACAGCCGCATCGTGCTGGCGGTGAAGGCCGGCGCGACCGAGGCCGCGCTCGAAGCGCTGAAGCCGCATCTGGCCGAGGACGGCTATGTGCTCTCGGCCCAGAACGGCCTCAACGAGCTGACGATCGCACGCCATGTCGGCGAGGCCCGCACCATGGGCTGCTTCGTCAATTTCGGCGCCGACTGGCACGGGCCGGGCGAGATCCTCTACGGTAATCGCGGCGCGGTGGTCGTCGGCGAACTTGATGGCAGCACGACGCCGCGCGTCGAGGCGATGTTCGAGCTGCTCAAGCGTTTCGATGCGGATTCCGTGCTGACCGACAACATCTGGGGCTATCTCTGGGGCAAGCTCGCCTATGGCGCGATGCTGTTCGGCACGGCGCTGACGGGCGAATCCATGACCGCGAACTTCGCCGATCCGCAGCGCCGTCCGGTCTGGCTGGCGCTGGGCCGCGAGGTCGGCGCGGTCGCGGCGGCGCGGGGCATCACCTCGCTGGGCTTTGGCCAGTTCGATCCGATGGTGTTCGCGCCGGGCCGCCCCGAGGGCCCGCAGGTCGAGACCATTGCCTGGCTCGCCGACTACACCTCGCAGAGCGCAAAAACCCATTCCGGCATCCACCGCGACCTCGCGGTCCGCAAGCGCAAGACCGAGGTCGATCCGCAGATCGGCATAATCGGCAAGCTCGGCCGCGAAAGCGGCGTTGCCACGCCGACACTCGAGCACCTGGTCGCCCTGATCCACGAGATCGAGGACGGCACGCGCCCACTCTCCTTCGCCACCCTGAAAGTGCTGATCGACCAATGCAAATCCGCTTCGACACCCGCGTAGCCCTCGTCACCGGTGCAGCCCAGGGCCTCGGCCGCGCCATCGCCACCGCGCTCGTCGCAGCCGGCGCCACGGTGCATCTCGCCGACATCGACGCCGACGGCGTTGCCGCCACAGCCAGCAGCCTCGGCGCGACCGCGCATGTGGCCGATCTCGGCTCGCCCGAGGCAGCGCAGGCGCTGATCACCGACATCGTCGCGCAGAGCGGCAAGCTCGATCTGCTGGTTCATGCAGCCGGCGGCGTACGCGGCCAGGTCGGACGCGCCATCGAGGAGATCTCGGAGACCGACTGGCGCGTGATCTTTGCCGCCAATGTCGATGCCGCCTTCTTCCTCGCCCAGGCCGCCGCGCCGGTGATGAAGCAGTCCGGCTATGGCCGCATCGTCGCGATCTCGTCGGGCGCGGGCCTGCGCCCGAGCCTCACCGGCATCCAGGCCTATGCCAGCGCCAAGCACGCGCTCGTCGGGCTGACCAAGCAGCTCGCCTGGGAGTTCGGGCCGCATGGCATCACGGTGAACTCGGTCGCGCCGGGCTTCGTGCGCTCCAATCCTGCGAGCGAGCGGCAATGGGAGAGCTACGGCCCCGAAGGCCAGAAGCGCATGGTCGAGGGTATCCACACCCGCCGGCTCGGCACGGCCGACGACATCGCCGCCGCAACGCTCTTCTTCCTGAGCGAGCAGGCGAGCTGGATCACCGGGCAGATCCTCTCTGTCGATGGCGGGCGGTCTTAAGTCTGCTCCGTCGTCATCCTGGGCGACCGAAGGTCGTCCCGGGATCCATCGTATAGCGTAGCGCCCCGCGATGGATCCCGGCGTCACGCCTCGCTGCAGCCGGGATGACGACTGAGGATCAGGCGCTAGACGCTCAAACCTTCGGCAGGTCCGGCACGCGATAGGCGGTGGTCGACTTGATCCGCTCCATCGCGAAACGCGAGGTCACGTTCTTGAGCGGGATCGTCTCGATCAGCCGCTTGTAGAAGGTGTCATAGGCCGACATGTCGGCGACTACGACGCGCAGCATGTAGTCGACATCGCCGGCCATCCGGTAGAACTCCATCACCTCGGGCATGGCCGAGACGTTCTGGGCGAACTTGTCGAGCCACGGCCCGGAATGGTCGGATGTCTCGATCTGGACGAAGACGGTCAGGCCGAGCCCGATCTTCTCGGGCGCAACCAGCGCGACGCGCTTCACGATCACGCCGGACTGTTCGAGACGCTGGATGCGCTTCCAGCACGGCGTCTGCGAGAGCCCCACACGATCGGCCAGTTCGGCGATCGAGATGTTGGAGTCGTTCTGCAGCACGGTCAGGATCTTGCGGTCGATCGCATCCATTCTCTTAGTCCCATTCAAGATAGAAGAAAGCCGTCGCTGACATCTGCGGGAATGGAATAATATTCTTATTGACCCGGGCGACTTGCATTCAGATAGAAAATCCTTTTCTCAATCTGTCAATGGGCGTGTTTTCGCACTGCCGTTGACGAGGGATTTGATCGATGGATCGCCGCCAGTTACTGATCGCGGGCACCGCGCTTTTGGCCACGCCGCTGCTGCCGCGTCTGGCGTCTGCGCAGACAGTCACGGCCCGCGCCGGCTTCATCCCGGTCGTGGGCACCGCGCCGTTCTTCGTGGCGCAGGGCGCGGGGTTGCTGAAGCAGGCGGGCCTCGAGATCACGACCACGGCCTTCGAATCCGGCCCTAACATGATCCAGGCACTGGCCTCGGGAACGCTCGACATCTACATCGCCGGCGTTGCGCCGCTTGCCGTGGCACGCTCGCGCGGCATCGATGTCCGCGTTGTGGCGGCAACCGCCGTCGGCGAGAACGTCGTCGTCGCCGCGCCCGCGCTGTCGAAGCACTTCACCACTGGTATCAGCGCGGCAGCGGCCTTCAAGGCGTTCCGCGCCGCCAGCGGCAAGCCGGCCCGGCTGGCCACGCAGCCTGCGGGATCGGTGCCCAACACGACGCTGCAATACTGGCTCTGGGAGGTCGCCAAGGTCGACAAAGCCGATGTCGAGATCGTGCCGATGGGCATCGACGCGACCCAGCAGGCGATCTTGGCCAACGCAGTCGACGGCGGCAGCGTCCGCGAGCCCGCTTTGACCATCCTCCAGAGCCGCAATCCGCAGATCAAGCTGATCGCAGGCGGCGAGGAGGTCTTCCCGGGCCAGCCCGGCACGGTCGTCGCCGTCACCGGCGCCTTCGCGACCAAGAACCCCGAGGCCGTGCAGAAGCTGGTGGAGGCCCTGATCACGGGTGCCGACCTGATCGCCAAATCGCCTGCAAAGGCAGCACCTCATGTCGGCGCGGCGCTTGGCAAGGGCATCGTCGATCCCGAGTTGATCCAGAAGGCGCTGGTCTCGCCGGCGAGCAAGTTCGAGATCGATCCGCGCAAGATCATCGAGCCCTCGCGTGCGATGCAGGCCTATCAGGTCAAGCTCGGCTCGCTGGAGAAGGAACTGCCCTTCGACGGCCTGTTCGAGACGCAGTATTTCGAGCGCGCGCTCAAGGCTGGTGGCTGAGGCGCATCGGCAGCTACAACCGGTCCGTCGTTGCGAGCGTAGCGAAGCAATCCAGAGGCGGACGAGCTCGACGTCCCCCTGGATTGCTTCGCTACGCTGCAATGACGGAGCCACCACGTAACCACCGCGGATAAGTGATCTTGAACTCCCTCCGGGCCACGGCCCTCGCTTTCGCCGGCCTGGTCGCTTTCCTGCTCCTGTGGGAAGCCGTGCCGTATTTCGGGCTGGTCAACCCGGCCTTCCTGCCGCCGCCGAGCGTCTTGCCAAAGGCGTTCTGGCGTGAGGTGACCTCCGGCGCCTGGTCGACCGCGATCCTGGGCTCGCTCTGGCACTATTTCGTTGGCCTGTTCACCGGCACGGCGCTCGGCGTCCTGCTGGGCGTCATCGTCGGCATGTGGCGCAGCGCCGAGGAGGCGACGGCCTGGGTGGTGCGCGTACTGCGGCCGATCCCGGGCCTCGCCTGGGTGCCCTTCGCGATCATCTGGTTCGGCGTCAATCCGTCCGCCGCCGTATTCATCATCGCGATCGCGGTGTTCTGGATCGTCTTCTTCGCGGCGCAGGGCGCGGTGCGCGGCGTCGACCGAGACCTGATCGAGGTCGCGGACGCCTTCGGTTTCCGCTCGCCGCTCCAGCGTCTGGTGAAGATCCTGCTGCCCGCCGCGATGCCGGGCATCCTGGTGGGCGTGCGCACGGCTCTCGGCCAGGCCTGGATGGCGGTGGTCGCAGCCGAGATTTTTGGCGTCGCCGGGGTCGGCCAGCGCATGATGCAGGCCTCCAGCCTGCTCGCGACCGATATCGTCGTGGTCTACATGCTGACGATGGCTGCGCTCTACGGCCTGCTCGATACGCTCTTCGTCGCGGTTCAGAAATGGGTGCTGCGATGGAAAGCGTGATCGAGATCAAGGGCCTGTCGCTGACGTTCACCCGCGACGGCGAGCAGACCGAGGTCCTGCACAAGCTCGACCTCAGCGTGAAGCGCGGCGAGTTCCTGGCCATCGTCGGCCCCTCGGGCGTCGGCAAGTCGACTCTGCTGCGCGTCATTGCCGATCTGGCGAGGCCCAGCGGCGGCGAGGTCGTGATCAACGCCCGCGACGAGACCCGTCGGCCGGTGGCGCTGGTGTTCCAGGATTCGCGCCTGCTGCCCTGGCGCAAGGTCGTCTCCAATGTCGGCTTTGGACTCGAAGGGCAGGTCCCGCGTGCAGGGCGGCTGGCCAAGTCGCAGGAGATGCTCGATCTCGTCGGTCTGGGCAATCTGGCGCAGCGCTGGCCGCATCAGCTTTCGGGCGGGCAGCGCCAGCGCGTCTCGCTGGCCCGCGCGCTGGCGGTCGAGCCGGAGATCCTGCTGATGGACGAGCCGTTCTCGGCGCTGGACGCGCTCACCCGCGAGACCCTGCAGGACGAGTTGATCCGCGTCTGGCAGCGCACCGGCAAGACCGTGCTCTTCGTCACCCATGACATCGACGAAGCCGCCTATCTCGCCGACCGCGTCGTGGTGCTCTCGGGCGCGCCCGGGCAGATCATCGCCGAGCATCGGATTACCGCTGCCCGTCCGCGCAAGCGCGGCGAAGCCGCCGAGGCGAAGATCGTGCGCGCCGTTCGCCTCGGGCTCGGCGCCGACGTCGTCGCTGACGGCGCCTCGATCTGAAGCGCAACACCCGTCATTGCGAGCGCAGCGAAGCAATCCAGGGGCGGCAGCTCTCTAGGTCTGCCTGGATTGCTTCGCTGCGCTCGCGATGACGGCGACGACGTCACGCAGGCCTCACTGGCTTGTCATTGGCCTTACAAGGCGCGATGAGCCATCTGGAGACGGCGGTTTCCGTGGAGGATGTGGCGAGCGCGATGTTGGATGGCTTCTGGACGGCGTCTCTGAGGAAGGTCGCTCTGGCCCTGGCCCTGCTTGTGCCGGGACTGGCCACGGCGGCCGAGACGAGCCCTGTCTCGACCCCGCGCGTCACGGCGGCGCTGCTTTCCAGTCGCGATGCGGTGCAGCCCGGCGAGCGTTTCCAGGTGGCGCTGGTCCAGAAGATCGCGCCGAAATGGCATACCTATTGGCAAAACCCCGGTGATTCCGGCGAGGCCACCCGCCTCGACTGGACGCTGCCCGCAAGGACCTCCGCCGGCGACATCCAGTGGCCGGCACCCAAGGCGATCCGGGTCGAGCCGCTGGTCAATTTCGGCTTCGAGGGCACGGTTCTGCTGCCCGTCGAGATCACGGTCCCAGCCGATGCCAAGCCCGGCGAGACGCTCAGCCTCAAGGCCAACGGCACCTGGCTGGTCTGCGAAAAAATCTGCATTCCCGAGGAGGGCGCGTTTGCGCTCGACCTGCCCATCGCCGCCACCAGCGTGGTTGATGAAGCCGCGCAGGCGCGCATCGACGGCGCGCGTGCAGCGCTTCCGCAACCCGCCGCCTTCAAGGGCAGCCTCAAGGCCGATGGCGAGTCGCTCGCCCTGGTGCTTCCGGGGCTTGGCAGCGGCGCGAGCGATATCCGCTTTTTCCCCTATTCCGACACGCTGATCGAGCACGCCGCGCCCCAACCGGCGACGGCCGACGGCGTCGGCACCACGCTGAGGCTCACGCGCTCCGGAGCGTTCAAGCTGCCGTCCAGCGAGGTCGCTGGCGTGCTGACCTTCAAGGATGCAGGGCTGCCCCGGTCGCTGGCCGTGACGGCCGAGGCCGAGCCTGCGCTGGTGGCGGCGGCGGCTACCGATGCGCCGGCCGCAAGCCCGGCCGTGGTGCGGATCCCGCTGCCGCCGGAAGGCGCCAACCTCACGCTCTGGGCGGCGCTCGCCTTCGCCTTTGCCGGCGGGCTGATCCTCAACCTGATGCCCTGCGTGCTGCCGGTGCTGTTCATCAAGGCGCTCGGCTTCGTCCAGATCGCGCGCGCCAGCCGCGCCGAGGTTCGCGAACAGGGGCTGCTGTTCCTGTGCGGCGTGCTGGCGACCTTCATGGTGCTCGCAAGCGTCGTCATCGGTGCGTCGTTGCTCGGCTCCAGCATCGGCTGGGGATACCAGTTGCAGTCGCCGCCCGTGGTGATCGGGCTCGCGGTGGTTATGACGCTGATCGGCTTCAACCTGCTCGGCGCCTTCGAGGTAGGCACCTCGGCTGGCGGCATTGGCCACGATCTCGCCGGGCGGGGAGGGCGTCTCGGAGCCTTCATGACCGGCGCGCTGGCCGTGGTTGTGGCGACGCCCTGCACCGCGCCCTTCATGGGGGCGGCGATGGGCTTTGCGGTGGCGCAGCCGCCGGTAGTCGGCCTCGCCGTGTTCATGGCGCTGGCGCTCGGCTTCGCCCTGCCGGTGGTGGCGCTCTCCTTCGCGCCGGGGCTACTGCGGCTCTTGCCCAAGCCGGGCCGCTGGATGGTCGTGCTGAAGCAGGCCTTCGCTTTCCCGATGTTTGCGACCGCGATCTGGCTGGTCTGGGTCGCCTCGGTGCAGACCGGTCCCGATGGCGTGCTCGTCGCGCTGGCGGCCATCCTCGCCGCGGGCTTCGTGCTCTGGCTGCTGGGTGTCGGGCGGGGTCGCGCGCGACTGGCGACATCAGCCGTCGCGATCCTAGTGACGCTCGGCACAGGCTGGCTCGTGGTTCGCAACGCCGTGCCCAGCGTCGCCAGCGAGGCCCGCGCGGGCGATGTCCAGGCCTGGACGCCGGAGCGCGTCGCGGCGTTGCAGGCGCAGGGCAAGCCGGTCTTCGTCAATTTCACCGCGGCCTGGTGCATCACCTGCCTCGCCAATGAACGCGTCGCGCTCTCGCGGCAGGAGGTCAAGGACACCTTCGCGCAGCTTGGCGTGGCCTATCTCAAGGCCGACTGGACCAACCGCAATGCTGAGATCGCGCAGGCGCTCGCCGAGCAGGGCCGGGCCGGCGTGCCGTTATATCTGTTCTACCCCGCCACCAAGGGCGGGCAGGCCGAGATCCTGCCGCAATTGCTGACGCCGGATATGCTTGTCCAGGCCGCGCAGCGCGCCGCCGGCAAGGCCCTGAAGACCGCCCTCCATCAGACTCGATGACCAGCCAGAAGGAGACGTCCCCGTGAAAGTCCTGCTGACCAGACAAAGCGTCATCGCCGGCCTCGCGCTTGCCGGCCTGTCATTCACCTCCGCCGCAGCTCTGGCCCAGAGTGCCGCCAAGGTCGGTGCGCCGGCACCCGCCTTCCAGGCGGTGGATGTCGACGGCAAGACCCGCAGCCTCAAGGAATTCGCCGGCAAGACGGTGATCCTCGAATGGACAAATCACGACTGTCCCTATGTCCGGAAGCACTACAACTCCGCCACCATGCAGACCCTGCAGAAGGACATGGCGAAGGAAGGCATCGTCTGGCTCTCGGTAATCTCCTCGCCGGTGGGTGAGCAGGGCCATGTCTCGCCCGCGCAGGCAAAGGAATTGTCCGCCAAGCGCGACGCTGCGCCCGCCGGCATCCTGCTCGACCCCAACAGCAAGGTCGCCCGTGCCTATGGCGCACAGACGACGCCGCATATGTACGTCATCGATCCCAAGGGCACGCTCGCCTATATGGGCGCGATCGACGACAAGCCCTCCGCCAGCGCATCCAGCCTCAACGGCGCAAAGAGCTACGTCCGCCAGGCCATCGCGGAGCTGAAGGCGGGCAAGCCGATCTCGGAAGCTGCGACCAAGGCCTATGGCTGCGTGGTGAAATACGCGCCTGTGAGCTGAGGCGATCAGACCGCCGTCATGCTCGGGCTAGACCCGAGCATCTCCTGCCAGAGGCTCTCGGGTCTGCGCTTCGCTCCGCCCGAGAACGACGCCGAAACGCTACACCCGCCCCAGCCGCGCGCCCGTCTCGACGTCGAACACATGCACGCGGTGCGGATCGACGGTGATCCAGATTCGGCCGGCCTGCGCCGCGACCGTGTCCGTCGCCGCCTGCATCACAAAGGGCAGGCCTGCAAGCTGGCCATGGAAGAGCTGCGTCGCGCCGAGCTCCTCGATGAACTCGACGTCGAAGGGCAGCGCCCCGGCCTCGTCTTCGGACGAGAGTTCCACGTCCTCCGGTCGCAGGCCGACCTCGACCGTCGCGCCCGAGGGCAGGTCCTCGCGCAGGTCGTGGGCTTCGAGGATGGCGTCGCCGAGCGCCACGATGCCCGGCCCGTCGATCAGGCCCGGCAGGATGTTCATCGGCGGCGAGCCGATGAAGGTCGCGACGAACTTGCTCGCCGGCTTCTTGTAGACGTCCGCGGGTAGGCCGATCTGCTCGACCCGGCCGCCATTCATCACCACCAGCTTGTCCGACAGCGTCATCGCCTCGACCTGGTCGTGGGTGACGTAGATCGCGGTGACGCCGAGCGAGCGCTGCAGCTTCTTGATCTCGACGCGCATCTGCACGCGCAGCTTGGCATCGAGGTTGGAGAGCGGCTCGTCGAACAGGAAGACCTGCGGCTTGCGGACGATGGCGCGGCCCATGGCGACGCGCTGGCGCTGTCCACCCGAGAGTTGTTTCGGGCGCCGGTCGAGCAGCGCCTCGATGGCGAGGATGCGCGCGGCTTCCTTCACGCGCTTGTCGATCTCGTCCTTGGGCGTGCCGAGGTTGCGCAGCCCATAGGCCATGTTGTCGTAGACGCTCATATGCGGATAGAGCGCGTAATTCTGGAACACCATGGCGATGTCGCGCTCGGCCGGCCCGATCTGGTTGACGACGCGCTCGCCGATCGAGACCTCGCCGGCCGAGATTGTCTCCAGACCCGCCACCATGCGCAGAAGCGTGGACTTGCCGCAGCCCGACGGGCCGACGAGCACGCAGAAGCCGCCATCGGGAATGTCGAAGGACACGCCTTTGACCGCCTCGACGCCGCCGAAATAGACCTTCTTGACGTCCTTGAGCGTAACCTGAGCCATATGCGCGCTACTTCTCGGTTTCGACCAGGCCCTTCACGAAGAGCCTCTGCATCAGGATGACAACCGCGACCGGCGGCAGCATCGCCAGCATGGCGGTGGCCATGGCGAGCTGCCATTCGGTGAGGGCGTCGGAGGTGACGATCATCTTCTTGATGGCGATGACGATGGTCTGCATCGAGTCCTTCGTCGTCACCAGCAGCGGCCAGAGATACTGGTTCCAGCCATAGATGAACTGGATCACGAACAGCGCTGCGATCGTGGTGATCGAGAGCGGGATCACCGTGTCCTTGAAGAAGCGGAACGGCCCGGCGGCATCGATGCGCGAGGCCTCGAGCAACTCGTCGGGGATCGTCATGAAGAACTGCCGGAACAGCAGCGTGCCGGTCGCCGAGGCGATCAGCGGCACGGCCAGGCCCTGATAGGTGTCGAGCATGTTCAGGTCGGAAACGACCTTGAAGGTCGGGAAGATGCGCACCTCGACCGGCAGCATCAGCGTCACGAAGATGATCCAGAACGCGGTCATCCGGAACGGAAAGCGGTAGTAGACCACCGCGTAGGCCGAGAGCACCGAGATGAAGATCTTTCCCAGCGCGATCGCCATCGCCATGATGAATGAGTTCAGCATCATGCCCAGCACCGGCTCGCGCGTGGTGCCCGACGTGCCGATGAACAGCACCCGGTTGTAGTTCTCGAGGAAATACGGGCCCGGCCAGAGTGGCAGCTCACCGTTGATGATCGTCGCGGCGTCCCAGGTCGAGGCGACGAAGGTCAGCCAGACCGGGAAGGCGACGATCAGCACGCCGATCGTCAGGATGATGTAGGCGATCGCATCGCCCAGGCGGCGGTCCTCGACCATCAGCTCCAGACCTCCCTCTTGCGCAGCCAGTTCGCCAGCGTCTCGGCGCAGGCCTCGACGATCGCCTCCCCCTTGCCGGGGCTGGCGCGGCGGGCATCGCCTGAGACGCCCGACTGAGTCTTCTCGCGATAGGACCTGTGCCGCGCGACAGATGAGCGGCCCTTCTTGCGGGCCTCGGGAGCCAGGTGGTCATGGGCATCGGGCAGTCGCGCAGTGCGAACGAGATCCGGAGCCACCGCCATCATCAGCGATGTCTCGACCTCGCAGGCATGCATCATGCGGGTCTGGTCATCGAGACTCGAGGTGATGGCGTCAGCAGCCATGTCGAAATAGGTGCAGGCCATGATGGCGAGATCGGTCTCGCGCGAGAAGTCGGGCAGAAAGGCCTGCAGGGCATTGGTGTTGCCGCCATGGCCGTTGACGATGAGCACGCGGCGGAAGCCGTGACGCTCGATGCTCTTGAGGAAAGACAGCAGCACGGCGCGGTAGGTCGGGATGTCGAAGGTGAAGGTTCCTCCGAACGGCATGTGATGCTCGGCCATGCCGCACCACAGCGTCGGCGCCACCACCACCGACCCGTCACCGACGCGCTCGGCCGCAGCCTTGCAGACGGCGCCGGTCAGGATGGTGTCGACGCCGACAGGCAGATGCGGGCCGTGCTGCTCGACCGAGCCGACGGGCAGCACGACGATCGTGTCGGCCGCGGCCTTCGCGCGCAGCTCTTCGGCAGTGAGTTCGAGCCAGAGTACGGACGTCATCGTCTGAAACCTTGGTGCTGGGCAGTGGTCGCGAAGGAGGGCCGCATCAGTAGCTCACCTTGCGCTCGATAAAGCGGAACTGCACCGCCGTCAGCGCGATGACCATCACCAGCAGAACGACCGACTGGGCCGCCGATCCGCCGAGATTGGAGCCGCCCTTGCCATCCGAGAAGACCTTGTAGACCAGCGTTTCCGTCGCGCCGGAAGGCCCGCCGCCGGTGATGGTGTCGATGATGCCGAAGGTATCGAAGAAGACGTAGACGATGTTGACGACCAGCAGGAAGAAGGTGGTCGGCGAGAGCAGCGGGAAGATGATCGTCCAGAACCGGCGCATCGGCTTGGCGCCGTCGATCACGGCGGCCTCGATCACGCTCTTGGGGATCGATTGCAGCCCGGCGAGGAAGAACAGGAAATTGTAGCTGATCTGCTTCCACGTCGCGGCGAGGATCACCAGCGTCATGGCGTCATTGCCGTTGAGGCGAGGGTTCCAGGCGATGCCGAGCCGGCCAAGACCGCGCGCCAGCATCCCCAGCGACGGGTCGAACATGAAGATCCAGAGCACGCCGGCCACGGCGGGCGCCACCGCATAGGGCCAGATCAGCAACGTCTTGTAGACCTCGGCGCCGCGGAGCTGACGATCCGCCATGACCGCGAAAAGCAGAGCGATTGACAGCGACAGCACGCAGACCACGCTGGAAAAGATCGCGGTGTTCTTCAGCGCCTTGTAGTAGCCGGGGTCGGCGAACAGGGCGGCGTAATTCTCGAACCAGACGAATTCGGTCGAAGTGCCGAACGCATCCTGAAGCAGGAAGCTCTGCCAGACGGCCTGGATCGCCGGCCAGTAGAAGAACACGACCGTGATCGCCAGCTGCGGCAGCAGCAGGAGCAGGGGGATCGTCAGACCGCTGAAATAGGCGTTCTTCTGCATGGTGTCGCTGTCTCGGCATGCCGCCGGGAAGAATTCGACGGCCGGGATATCCTCATCGTCATCCTGGCTGCAGGCCGGGATCCATCATATGGCAGAGACGATGCTCTACGATGGATCCCGGGACGACCTGCGGTCGCCCAGGATGACGCGAAGGTGATGAAAACGCTCAGCGCGAGGCGGTCCGCTCGAACTGGCGCAGCATCTGGTTGCCACGCTCGACGGCGGCGTCCAGCGCAGCCTTAGGAGGCTTCTGGCCGTTCAGCGCGGCCTCGATTTCCTCAGACCAGATGTCGCGGATCTGGACCAGGCTGCCGAAGCGCAGGCCGCGCGAATTCTCCGTCGGCTCCTTGTTGTTGAGCTCGAGGATCGGGGTCTCGAGATAGGGCTTGTCCTTGTAGAAGCCCGACGCCTTGACCTTCTCGTAAGCGGCCTTGGTGATCGGCAGGTAGCCGGATTCCGTGTGCAGCTTCACCTGGCGGTCGACGTTGGACAGGAAGGTGAAGAACTTGGCCACGCCCTTGTATTCCTCGGCCTTCTTGCCGCCCATCACCCACAGCGAGGCGCCGCCGATGATCGAGTTCTGCGGCGCGCCCGCGGCCTCGGGATAATACGGCATCGTCGCATTGGCCCAGTCGAACTTGGCGTTCGCCTTGACGTTGCCGAAGAAGCCCGAGGAGGTCAGCATGATCGGGCATTCGCCCGAGGTGAAGCGGCCCTCGCCATTATTGGTCCGGCCGGAATAGTCGTAGGTCTTGTCCTTCTGCAGCTCGACCAGATTGGTCAGGTGCTTGACGAAGAGCGGGCTGTTGAAGTTCAGCACGGCGTCAAAGCCGTCGAGCCCGTTGGCCTTGGTGGCAATCGGGATGTTGTGCCAGGCGCCGAACTGCTCGATGTTCGCCCAGGTCGCCCAGGCATTGGTGAAGCCGCATTTGTCCCAGCCCGCGGCCTTGAGCTTCTTGCCGGCTTCGAACACCTCCGGCCAGGTCTTGGGCGGTGCGTCGGGGTTCAGGCCCGCCTTCTTGAAGGCGTCCTTGTTGTACCACATCACCATCGAGGACGAGTTGAAGGGCATCGAGAGCATGTCGCCCTTGGCCGTGGAATAGTAGCCGGTGATCGCCGGCAGATAGGCCTTGGGGTCGAAGGTTTCGCCGGCTTCCTTCATCAGTTCGAAGACGGGCTTCACGGCGCCCTTGGCCGACATCATCGTGCCGGTGCCGACTTCGAAGACCTGGAGGATGTGCGGGGCGGTGCCGGCGCGGAAGGCGGCGATGCCGGCGTTCAGCGTGTCGGGATAGGAGCCCTTATAGGCCGGAACGACCTTGTACTCTTTCTGCGAGGCGTTGAAATCCTCGGCCAGCTTCACCACGACATCGTTGTTGGCGCCTGTCAGCGCATGCCACCACTGGATCTCGGTCTGCGCTATGGCGGGGGCGGCTGCAGCAAGCGCTAAGGCGGCTACGGACAGCCGGATCGTCGATTTCACGGTCATCTGCTTCTCCCTTCCACCCTGGAAGACAAAGGGGGTGGCTGTTGTCGTTGGTGCGCAAGCTAGCATGAAGCACAGGTGACGCTTCAACGACAAAAGGATGACACATCCCGGGATCGACATCCTCTCCTATGGGTACTTGCGCAATCGGCCGGAAGCGGCTGTTCTCCGCAGCCCAGTTGCTGCTGTCCGATGGATCCCGACGATGACATTCGCCCTGACGCCCCAGAACACCCTGCCATCGGATGCCGGGAGCGCTGCGCTCGTCGGCCGCGTCTGTCTGCCGGATGTCGCGGGCCCCGCTGTGGTCGCGCTGCGTGACGGGCAGCTCGTCGACATCACGGCGACTTTCGCGACGAGCCGCGATCTCTGCGAAGCCGCCGATCCCGCCGCCGCGCTGAAGGCGGCCGGCGGACAGGCGGTAGGCTCGCTGGCCGCCATCCTGGCCAACACGCCCATCGACGGCCGCGATGCGACAAAGCCCTGGCTGCTTTCGCCGCTCGATCTCCAGGCGGTGAAGGCGGCCGGTGTCACCTTCGCGGTCTCCATGCTGGAGCGGGTCATCGAGGAGAAGGCGCGCGGAAATCCTGCAGCTGCTGTTGCGATCCGTGAGGAGATCGGCAAACTCATCGGCGACGATCTTTCCAAGCTCAAGCCCGGCTCGCCCGAGGCGATGCACCTCAAGGACGTCCTGATCAAGCAGGGCGCCTGGAGCCAGTATCTCGAGGTCGGCATCGGGCCGGACGCCGAGATCTTCACCAAGGCGCCGCCGATGTCCTCGGTCGGCACCGGCTTCGACGCCGGCCTGCACCCGTCCTCGACCTGGAACAACCCCGAGCCCGAGATTGTCCTGATCGTTGCTTCCGACGGCCGCATCGTCGGCGCGAGCCTGGGCAACGACGTCAATCTGCGCGATGTCGAGGGTCGCTCCGCCCTGCTGCTCGGCAAGGCCAAGGACAACAACGCCGCTGCTGCGGTCGGCCCCTTTATCCGCCTGTTCGATGCCGGCTTCACGCTCGACCATGTCCGCAACACCACGGTCACGCTGACGGTCGAGGGTGAGGATGGCTTCAAGCTCGAAGGCTCCTCCTCGATCGCAAAGATCAGCCGCGACCCCGCCGATCTCGCGGCGCAGATGATCGGCCCGCATCACCAGTATCCGGACGGGGCGGCGCTCTATCTCGGCACCATGTTCGCGCCGATCAAGGATCGCGACACCGTCGGCGGCGGCTTCACCCACAAATACGGCGACATCGTCACGATCGCTGCGCCCGAGCTCGGCGCGCTGGTCAACCGCATGCGCCGCACCGACGAATGCGAACCCTGGACCTTCGGCGCCTCGCATCTCATGCGCAGCCTCGCCAGGCGCGGCCTGCTCTGACGCTGCGCGGAGCGACGCGATGCGCCTGAGCTATCTCGATTATCACACCTGCGGCGAGCCTGTGCGCATCGTCACTGCGGGCTATCCCGAACTCGCCGGCGCGACGATCCTGGAGAAGCGCCGGGATGCCCGCGACAACCACGATCATCTGCGTCGCGCCATGATGCTGGAGCCGCGCGGGCACGCCGGCATGTACGGCGTCATCCCCGTGGCGGCGTCGCATCCCGAGGCCGCCTTCGGCGTGCTGTTTACGCATAACGAGGGCTATTCGACGATGTGCGGCCACGCGACCATCGCGCTTGGCCGCTATGCCGTCGAGCATGGGCTGGTGCCCGCCGTCGAGCCGGTGACGCGGTTTGCAATCGAGGCGCCGTGCGGGCTCGTGCGCCTGGCCTGCGCGGTCGAGGGCGGCAAGGTCGGGCAGGTCGTCTTCGAAAGCGTGCCGGCTTTCGTCAATGCCCGCGATCTCGTGGTCGCTGTCCCCGGCCTGGGCAGGGTCGTCACAGACATCGCCTATGGCGGCGCCTTCTACTGCATCCTGCCGGCCTCGGCCTTGGGGCTAGATCTGTTCGCGACCCCGGTGTCGGAGATCGTTGCGGCTGCCGGCGCACTCACCGATGCGGTGCGTGCGGGACACGCGATCAGCCATCCGACTGAGCCTGATCTGGGCTTTCTCTACGGTACGATCGTCACCGACGAGGCCGGGCCGCAGGAGACGAGTTTCAATCTCTGTGTCTTCGCCGAGCGGCAGATCGATCGGTCTCCGACCGGTTCGGGCGTCACCGCACGGATGGTGCTCGACCACGCCAAGGGCCTGCTCGAAGCCGCCCAGACCCGGCTGTTTCGCAGCATCACCGGCGGTACCTTTTCGGGGCGCGTCATCGCTCCCGCTGCGTTTCCCGCCGATGACGCAGTGACAGTCGCCGTGGGTGGCACCAGCCATTTTGCCGGCGAGGGCACCTTTACGCTCGAGGCCGATGATCCGCTCGGCCTCGGTTTCTCGCTGCCGACGCGATTTGCCGAGATTGCTCGCGGCTGACGGGCGGTAGGCTGATCCTTCAGCCGTGGTCCGCCGTCTGGCCGGCTTCCCATCCCAGAATGGCGCGCTTGCGCGTCAGTCCCCAGTGATAGCCGGTCAGCGCGCCTGATTTGCCGATGACGCGGTGGCAGGGCACCACGAAGGAGATCGGGTTCTTGCCGACCGCCATGCCTACAGCGCGTGCCGCGCTGGGCTTGCCGATATGGCTGGCGACGTCGCCATAGGTGGTCGCGCAGCCCACGGGAATCCGCAGCAGCGTCTCCCAGACCCGGACCTCGAAATCCGTGCCGATCAGCACGACGCGCAAAGGCGTCTCCGCCGACCACGCGGCTGGGTCGAAGATGCGCGCCGCATAGGGGCGCGTCGAAGCGGGGTCGAAGCGGTAATCGGCATGGGGCCAGCGCCGCATCATGTCGGCGAGCGCCTCCGCCCTCCCGCCCACGACCTTGCCGCCATCGACCAAGGTCGAGACCCAGCCGAGCCCGGCCAAGCCGCGTTCCGTCGTCACGATCAGGGCTTCGCCGAAGGGCGAGGCGTGGAAGCCGTAGGACAGCTTCAGCCCGCCGCCTCCGGCCTTCCATTCGCCGGGCGACATCGCCTCATGGGTGACGAAGAGGTCGTGCAGACGGCCCGGCCCGGAAAGCCCGACCTCGTAGCTCGTGTCGAGGATGCTGGCCGAGGCGCCGAGCAGGCTCTTGGCGTGGTCGAGCGTGATCGCCTGCAGGAAGGCCTTTGGCGTGAGGCCGCACCAGCGCCGGAAGAGATGGTGCACATCTGTCGGCGTTGCGCCGGCTGCCTCCGCGATCGCCTCGATCGTCGGCTGCTCACGCCAGCGCTCGGTGATGAAGGCCAGGATCTTGCGGACCGTATCGTAATCCGATCCCGGCGCTGCAACCGGGAAATCGCCCTCGGCGGGCATGGCTTCCGTGGCGCGGGCCAGCACGGCGTTGGAGAAACGTGTAGGCGTCATCGCGGTTTTCATGGGGTTGTGGACATTCATCGTCGTGACCCTCGTGTCTGTCGTCATGACGCGAAGTTAGGCCCGGCACCATGCCGGCTCCACCCGAAAGCTGGCAAGAGCGCTTGCGCTGACCGGTTCCGGTACGGCAGGACTGCTCAAGCGATCCAAGCCGGCTGCCGACAGATCAGGAGACGCCGATGGCCACCGATGCCGACGCCATCATCGGCCACTACAGTCGCCATGGCAGGGCTTGGGACGCCGCGCGCGGCAAGACCCTGTTCGAGCGGGCCTGGCTCGACCGCTTCCTGCACGCTCTGCCCGCAGGCAAGACGATCCTCGACATCGGCTGCGGCTCGGGCGACCCGATCGCCCGCTATTGTCGCGACGCAGGCTTCGCCGTCACAGGCATCGACAGCTCCGACACACTGATCGAACTCTGTCGCGAGCGTTTTCCGGACGGAGACTGGCAGGTCGCGGACATGCGCAGTCTAGCGCTGGGGCGGCGCTTTTCGGGCCTCATCGCCTGGGATTCGTTCTTCCATCTGGACCACGACGACCAACGCGCCATGTTTGCGGTCTTCCGCGCGCATGCCGCACCGGGCGCCGCGCTGATGTTCACCAGCGGTCCCTCGCATGGCGAGGCTATCGGGGAGTTCGCGGGCGAGCGGCTCTATCACGCCAGCCTCGATCCGGCCGAGTACAGGTCGCTGCTCGCTGCCTCGGGCTTCGATGTCGCGGCCCATCGCGTAGGGGACCCCGAATGCGGCGGTCGCACGATCTGGCTGGCGCGCTTGCGCTGATCGCGCTGCGGGAGGACTATCTCCGTCACCCGGAGCGGGCACGCTCCGGCGGCATCGCGGCTGACGTCGCAGGCTGTGGCAAGGGGGACCGACATGCCTGCAGAATCTCCGACGAGCGATGGCGTCGAGCCCTTTCCCCGCGACTTCCGGCTGCGGGACATCGACACCAACGGCACTACGATCCATGTCCGCACTGGCGGCGCCGGCCCTGCCGTGGTGCTGCTCCATGGCTATGGCGAGACCGGCGACATGTGGGGAGCATTGGCGACCGATCTGGCGCTCGACCACACCGTCATCGTGCCCGACCTGCGCGGCATGGGGCTGTCCGCAAAGCCCGCGGGCGGCTTCGACAAGAAGACGCAAGGCCAGGACGTTGCAGGGGTGCTCGATGCGTTGGGCATCGGCAAGGTCGCGCTCGTCGCCCACGATATCGGCAACATGGTCGGCTATGCCTTCGCCGCGCAGTACCGCGACCGTGTCACCGCATTCGCCCTGATCGATGCGCCTCTGCCCGGTGTCGGCCCCTGGGATGAGATCCTCAAGAACCCGCTGCTCTGGCATTTCCGCTTTGGCGGGCCCGATATGGAGCGCCTCGTCGAAGGCCGCGAACGGATCTATCTCGACCGCTTCTGGAACGAGTTTTCGGCCACGCCAAGCCGCTTCAGCGAAGCTTCGCGCACCCATTATGCGGCGCTCTATGCGCGGCCCGGCGCGATGCATGCGGGCTTCGCACAATTTGCCGCCTTCGATCAGGACGCCATCGACAACCGCGCCTTCCTTGCCGACGGCAAGCTCGCCATGCCGGTGCTGGCGCTGGGCGGCGAAAAATCCTTCGGGCTGACGATGGCGGAGGTGATGAAATACGCCGCCAGCGACGTGCGCGGCGACGTGGTGCCCGATTCCGGCCACTGGATCATGGAGGAGAACCCGGAAGCGACAGTCCGCCTCGTCAGGTCATTCCTCGACGCGACGGCCCGGGCCTAGGCCGGGCCGAAATCGGTGCCGCGCCGCGCACTGGCCAACGCAGAGCCCAGCGCATCGGCGAATCCTTCGCGTTCATGGGGGGAGAGTGCGGAGGCGACTGCGACGCTCTGGCCCCGCGAAACCAGATTGAGCTGTAGCAGCCCGTAATCCTCGTCGTCCCGGCGTTCGAGCCTGGTCCAGGCCGGGTTGGAACGCCAGATCGCCTCTTGGCCTCGGTGCGATACCTTTCGCAGAAGCACCTCGATCGGCGTCACTACGATGCGCTCAAAGGCACGCGCATCCCTGAAGTTGACGTGGAAGGCGATAAAGATCGCCACCAGGTCGAGGCCGAAGAAGCCGGCCACCGGCCAGGCGCCAAGAATGACGAAGGGCAGCGACGACACCACGCTGGCAAGGCAGACCAGCGTCATCACGATACGAAAGCCGTTTTGATCCAGCGAGCGATGCGGCGTGATCGTGGCGTCGAAAACCGGGCGCTCGGCCATGCCGGCGCAGGTGGCGTCACGCTCGGAATCGGACTTGCCGGCGGTCATGGCCTCATTATAACGCCCCGATGACCCCAGAGAACAGGCCCAAACGCCGCGTCCCGTCCGCAGCCGGGATCACGAAGCCGCGCGCCCGCAGCGCCGCCGGCGTCCGCGAAATCTTCGAGCGTTTTCGCGTCGCCAACCCCGAGCCCAAGGGCGAGCTGGACTACATCAACGCCTTCACGCTGCTCGTGGCTGTGCTGCTTTCTGCGCAGGCGACCGATGTCGGCGTCAACAAGGCGACCAAACGCCTGTTCGAACTCGCCGATACGCCGGAAAAGATGCTGGCGCTGGGCGAGGATGCGGTGCGCGAGCACGTCAAGACGATCGGCCTGTTTCGCACCAAGGCGAAGAACGTCATCGCGATGTGCGAGAAGCTGATCGCCGAGTTCGGGAGCGAAGTCCCACAGGATCGCGCGGCGCTGGAGAGCCTGCCGGGCGTCGGCCGCAAGACGGCCAATGTCGTGCTCAACATCGCCTTCGGCGAGATCACCCACGCGGTCGACACGCATGTCTTCCGCGTCTCCAATCGCCTGCGCATCGCGCCCGGGCGCAACGTACTTCAGGTCGAACTCGGGCTGGAAAAGGCAGTGCCGGCCGAATATGGCCGGCACGCGCATCACTGGCTGATCCTGCATGGCCGTTACACCTGCAAGGCGCTGCGGCCCGAATGCGGCCGATGCCTGCAGAACGACCTCTGCGATTCCCCAGACAAGCGGGTGGTCTAGGGGGCGGCGGACGGTTCGGACCGTCATTGCGAGCGTCAGCGAAGCAATCCAGGGACGGCAGAGCGCGGTGGGCCTGGATTGCTTCGTCGCCATGCTCCTCGCAATGACGTTTTGATTTCGCCGTTTGGTCCCACCGTCATGGTCGGGCCTGTCCCGACCATCCACGTCTTGTCTTTGCCAGTGGGGTAAGCCGCGCAAGACGTGGATGCTCGCCGCAAGGGCGAACATCGCGGCAGGGCACGGACTCACTTGGCGTCGAGCAGATCCTTGACCGAGAGCAGGATCAGTTCGTTGTCGTCGGCCTTTCTAGGGTCGCGCGACGAGGAGAACGGCAGGTTGTTGTCGTTGCCCACCACGATCACGCCATTGGCGCGGTCGACGACATCGACGTTCTCGATGGTGAAGAAGGGGAAGGGCAGCACGCCGTCTATGGCGCCCTGCTTCGCCTTCTTGTCGGGGTCGGCGATCTTCAGGAGGTCGATGAAGCCGATCTTGCGAACGGGCTTGCCGACATTGGCGTCCGTCATCTCGATCTTCACGACGCGCTTGAACTTGGCGAGGTCGTGGAAGCAATCGGGGGCTTTCTGGCCGGTGGCGCAGGCCTTGTCGGCGGTGCCCTCGCCGTCGTCGCGCTCTATGATCAGCGCCGTCATGGCGTCGATCATGTTGAAGTCGCCGATGGCGTTGCCCTTGGCCTCGAGCGGATAGAACCACGAGCGGCCGGTCCATTTTTCGGCCTGGACGTCGAATTCGAGCACGCGCAGCACGGTCTTGCCGTCGCCCTCCTCAAAACCCTTGGTCTCGGCATTCCAGAGCGGGCCTTCCAGCAGCGGATAGAGGAAACGCCCGTCGGGCGACTGCGCCATGCCTTCGAAACCCTTCGAACGGCGTGCGTTGAACGCGACCGGGAGCGGGGCCTCGGGCGCGCCTGGCGTGGTGACTGCAAAATGATCGGGCGAGCGCACCGGCTTGCCGTCGACGAGCGTCTCGAACACCGCCTCGACCTTGCCGTTGGCATCGGTGCGGATCAGATAGGGGCCGAATTCCTCGCCGAACCAGAGTTTGTCGCCAATCGGCTGGATCGACTCGGGGTCGAAATCAGCGCCGGTGAGATAGCGCTTCTCGCTGCCCTCATGGACGATCCGGAATGGCACCTTCTTGTCGGGGTCATGCAGGAAAGTGGTTGCGGTGCGCTCGATCTTGCCCGAGGCGAAATCGGCCTTGAGCCTGTGGAAGAACAGCATCGCGTCGGGCGAGTTCGCCTTGGCGCCAAAGCCGTTGTCGGTCAGCACAATGAACTCGTTGTTCCCGAGCGAGCGGATGCCCGAAAATCCCTGCACGGGCTGGCCCGCGAAGGGCGTCGAGAGGCCCGTGGGGCGGCCGCCCGACAGACCCATGACGGTGCCGACCGCCTCGACCCGCTTGCCGGGCGTCGCGAACTTGCCGGAGACCCTGAGGTCGGCGGGGGCGTCGTTCGGGGCGGGGATGATGGTGTTGGCCGGCAGCATGGCCTGGCCGAGGAGCTTTGCCGAAAATTCCTTCTGCGCGTCCTGCGCGCCGGCGAGGATCGTGGAGGACAGCAGCAGGGCTGCAGCGATGGACAGGCGCATGGGACGCTCCGGGTTATGGGCAAGACCCGGAGCGTTTGGCGGTCTTCGGTTTCAGCGCGACGACGGAGCGGTGACGCTGACGTGACATCGACTGGGCAGGCTCAGTATCCCCGCGCGGGATCGACCACGTTCTCCAGCGCCTCCCCGGCCTCCAGACGCCGGATCTGCGCCGCGACTTGGCCGGCGATCGCCGCAGGCTCGGACATGGCGGCATTATGCGGCGTGATCGTCACGGCGGGGTGCTTCCACAGCGCGGATTCCGCCGGCAGCGGCTCGGTCTCGAACACGTCGAGCGTCGCACCCTTGAGCGTGCCGGCTTCGAGCGCGGCCAGGATGTCGGCCTCGACCTGCAAGCCGCCCCGGCCAGCATTGATGACGAAGGGTCCGCCAAGCCGGCCATCCTGCGCCAACCCTGCCAGCAGCGCGCTGTTGATGACTCCCCGCGTCTCGGCTGTCAGTGGCAGCAGGCAGACCAGGATGTCGGTGCGTGCCAGGAACGGCGCCATGCCCTCGTCACCGGCAAAGGTCGCAACACCCTCGACGGTCTTCGAAGAGCGGCTCCAGCCCGCGACTTCGAAGCCCATCACCTGCAGCTTGCGCGCGGCATCGAGTCCGAGTTCGCCAAGCCCCATGATGCCGACACGGACCGAGCGCGCGGCGGGCTGGTTGCGGTCATCCTCCCAGATTCCGGCGAGCTTCTGGCTGTCGTAGCGCGGCTGCTGGCGCAGATAGCGCAGGCAATGCAGCACGATATATTCGCTCATCCGGGTCGTCAGGTCGGCATCCACGATGCGCGCGATCGGCGCCTCCGGCAGGCGCGGGTCGGCGAACAGGAAGTCCACGCCGGCGCCGAGCGAGAAGATCGCGGCGAGGTTGGGCAGTCCAGCTAGACTGCCCTCCGGGTGCTTCCAACTGGCGACATAGTGCACCGAGCGGCGATCGAAGGGCTCGCCGAGGATCACGATCGGCATTTCGGGCAGCAGCGCCACGAAGCGCGCGCGCCAGTCCTCGACGTGCCAGCCGGTCATTGCCAGAAGCAGGCTCATGCGTGCGAACTCTCCGTAATTCTCTCGTTGACCAGCGGTCCGTGGCCTGCCGCAGCTTTGCCGGTGCGATAGGCGGCCCGCAAGCGCGTTTGCGCATGAGCGAAGCCCGTCTCGTCGCGGGCGTGGACGATGCCGAGCGGTCGATCGGCGCCGATCTTGTCGCCGATGCCCGCCAGCGCGACGATGCCGACGGCGGGATCGATCCTGTCCTGCGGACGAGAGCGGCCGCCCCCGAGCGCGACGACGGCAAAGCCGACTGCGCGCGCATCCACGCTTTGCACGACACCGGTCGCTTCCGCGAAAACCGGCTTGACCAGCGGTGCGCTCGCCAGATGCTGGCCTGGCTTTTCCAGCAGGTCGCGAGGGCCGCCCAGCGCTGCGATCATCTGCGCGAAGCGCTCGGCTGCGGCGCCGCTGGCGAAGGCGTCCTCGATTTTTGCGCGGGCCTCGGCGAGCGTCGCTGCGAGCTTGCCCAGCAGCAGCATCTCGGCTGCGAGCGCGACGGTGACCTCGTGGAAGCGCGGCTCGCGCCGGGCGCCGGTGAGATGCTCGATCGCATAGCTGACTTCCAGCGCGTTGCCCGCCGCACTCGCCAGCGGCTCGTCCATGTCGGTCATCAACGCGGTCGTCGGCAGGCCGGCGCCGTTGGCGACGCCGACCAGCGCATCGGCCAGAGCGCGCGCCTGGTCGTAATCGGTGAGAAAGGCGCCGGAGCCGAACTTCACATCCATCGCCAGCCCGTGCAATCCGGCCGCGAGCTTCTTCGACAGGATCGAG
Organism: Allobosea sp. P1_B10; assembly: GCF_056406735.1. NCBI lineage: Bacteria > Pseudomonadati > Pseudomonadota > Alphaproteobacteria > Hyphomicrobiales > Alloboseaceae > Allobosea > Allobosea sp. P1_B10. The sequence goes on from NZ_JBFTZP010000003.1 coordinate 466,798, forward strand.
GAGGTCAGAAGCGGGATGGTCTCGACCGTCGCCGTGACGTCGCGGATCGCATAGAGCCGCTTGTCGGCGGGTGCGAGATCGGCTGTCTGGCCGATGATGGCGCAGCCCTGCTCGCGCACGACCTTCCGCAGCAGCGCGAGATCGGGCTGCGTGACATAGCCCGGCACGGCGTCGAGCTTGTCGAGCGTGCCACCGGTATGGCCGAGCCCGCGGCCCGAGATCATCGGCACATATCCGCCGCAGGCCGCCACCACCGCCGCGAGCGGCAGGCTGACCGTGTCGCCGACGCCGCCGGTCGAGTGCTTGTCGAGCGCCGGGCCGTGCAGATCGTCCCAGTTGAGAACCGTGCCGGAATCGCGCATCGCCAGTGTCAGCGCGACGCGCTCGCGCGCGCTCATGTCGCGGAAGAAGATCGCCATGGCGAAGGCGGCCGCCTGTCCCTCTGTGACGGTGCCGTCGCTGATCCCGGCCACCATCTGGCGGATGTCGATATCGGGCAACTCGCCGCCATCGCGCTTGGCGGTGATGATTTCCTGGATCAGCTTCATTTCAATAGGGTCCGCTGGCGGGCTCGGCGCTGCGCCCGCCGATCACATCGACAAGCGCCTGATGGAGTCCGCTGGCGCCGAACCGGAAGGTGGTCGGCGCAACCCATCCGGGTCCCATGATCTCGTCGGCCAGCCCGAGATAAATTTCGGCATCGGCAAGCGTCCTGATCCCGCCCGACGGCTTCATGCCGACAGGCCGTGGCGTCGCTCTGATGACCTCGAGCATCGCGCGCACCGCTGCTGGGCTCGCGGAATGGGCGGTCTTGCCGGTCGAGGTCTTGATGAAGTCCGCACCCGCCTCGATCGCGAGTTCCGAGGCCCTGCGCACCGCGTCGAGATCTGGATATTCGCCTGTCTCCAGAATGACCTTGAGCCGCTTGTCGCCGCAGCAGGCCTTGATCGTCTCGACCATCTCGCGCGCGCTTTGTGTCTGTCCCATGAGGACGTTGCGCCAGGGCAGGACGAGGTCGATCTCGTCGGCACCGTCGGCGAGCGCGCTTTCCGTCTGCCGCAGCACCGGCGCAACCGCAGCGTCGCCCTGAGGGAAATTCACCACGGTCGCGATCGCCACCGGACCCGTCCCGAGCATCTCGCGTGCCCGTGCCACGAAGCGCGGCCAGATGCAGATCGCCGCAACCGGCACCGGCCCGCCTGTCGCGCGCGCGCAGAGGTCGCGCAGGCCGGCTTCGCTGGTGTCGTCAGCGAGATCGGTCAGGTCGAGCAGGCTCATCGCCCGCAGCGCGCTCGCGATCGCGGATGTCATGGCAGTTCCGTCAAAAACGCGCGCAGCAAGCGGCGCAGGCTGTCGGCGGCCCGGCCGGCCACGGCCTTCGTTTCGTCATGGCTGGGATCGCCGCCATGCAGCCCGGCGCCCATATTGGTGATGGCGGAGAGCCCCGCGACGCGCAGGCCATAGCGGCGCGCCAGAATAACCTCCGGCACGGTCGACATGCCGACGAGATCGGCGCCGAGCGTGCGGGCCATGCGGATCTCGGCCGGCGTCTCGAAGCTCGGGCCTGAAAACCACATATAGACACCTTCGCTGAGCGCGATCTCGGACGTCTTCGCGGCGGCCTGCAGGCGCTGCCGAAGCCCCGCATCATAGGCGCCGACCATCGGTACGAAGCGGGCGTCGCCATTGTCGCCGATGAGCGGGTTTGGCGCGTTCAGGTTGATGTGGTCGCTGATCACAGCGAGGCTGCCGGGCGGCATGTCGGGCCGCAGCGAGCCGCAGGCATTGGTCAGGATCAGAGGCGGCGCGCCGAGCGCAGTCAGCATCCCGATCGGCACCCGCATCGAACTCGCATCGCCGGTCTCGTAATAATGGGCGCGGCCTTCCAGCACGAGCAGGCGCTTGCCGTGCAGCGTACCGAGGCTCACCTGGCGCGCATGCCCGGAGACGTGGCCATGGGGGAAACCCGGGATCGCCCTGAAGGGCACGCCGACCTTGTGGGCGATGTCCTCGACGATCCCGCCGAGTCCCGTGCCCAGCACCAGCGCGCAATCGATGGGACCCTCGATGCCATGCTGCCGCAGCGCCGCCGCCGCTTCATCGAACCTCGCCTCGACAATCATGCCTGCGTCCTAGCCAAATCGCCCATCACCGGTCGCGCGCCTCGGGGCGAGATCGACGACCGGTGCAAATCACCGGCGCAAATTGTCCGGTCCGAACGAGGCTGGCAACAGCTCGCCCAGCGAAAAGCGGGCCCGGATCCCGTCAGGGCCCGCAATCGTGACGGGTGTATCAGGTTCCGCGAACTCGCGGATGCGCTGCCGGCAGGCGCCGCAGGGCGTGACCAGCGCCTCGCCCTCGCCGAAGACGAGGATGGCCGCAATGCGCTTGCTACCACCCGCAATCATCGCGGAAATTGCGCCCTGCTCGGCGCAGCTGCCGGACGGATAGGCGGCGTTCTCGACATTGCAGCCGGTATGGACAGCGCCGTCTTCAGCGAGAATGGCCGCGCCGACCCTGAAGCGCGAATAGGGCGCATAGGCCAGCTTCTGCACCTGCGCCGCCGCGGCGAACAGTGCCTCGAAATCGGTCCCGGGCATCGCTAGCGTTCCTTGACATAGGGCAGGCCGGATGCCTTTGGCGGCGTCGATTTGCCGATGAAGCCAGCGAGCAGGATCACCGTCATGAGATAGGGCAGGGCCTGAATCGCCTGCACCGGTACCTGCCCGATTCCCGGCAGGGATACACCTTGGAGCCTGATCGCGATGGCGTCGAGGCCGCCGAACATCAGGCAGGCCGCGAGCGCCGGCCATGGCCGCCAATTGGCGAAGATCACGGCCGCGAGCGCGATAAAACCCTTTCCGGCTGTCATGTGCGGCAGGAACCCGGCCGATTGCGAGACGGCGAGATAGGTCCCGCCCAGCCCACAGAGCACGCCGCAGATGATCACGGCGCTGTAGCGCAAGCCCGCGACCGAGATCCCGGCGGTATCGACGGCTGCCGGGTTCTCGCCGACGGCGCGCAGCCGCAGCCCGAAGCGCGTCCGCGTCAGCAGGAGCGCCGTGAGCGGCACCGCCAGCACGGCGAGATAGACCGGCGCGGCGTGGCCGGAGACGACTTCGTCATAGAGCAGTCCGAGCACCGGTATGTGCTCGCGCGCCAGCCGGGCGAGCGGGAACGTCAGGTCATGAAAGCGCGCGCCGCCTTCGAGCGAGGGCGTGCGCCCGCCCTGGCCATACCAGGCATTGCCGAGGATCACGGTCAGCCCGGCCGCCAGCATGTTGATTGCCACGCCGGAGACGATCTGGTTTCCGCGCCAGTTGATGGCGGCGAAGCCGTGGACGAGCGACAGAGCCACGGAGGCGAGGATGCCGGCACCAAGCCCGGCCCAGGCCGAGCCACTCTGCCAGGCGACCACGGCCGAGGCGAAGGCTGCAACCAGCATCTTGCCCTCGAGACCGATATCGACGACGCCCGCGCGTTCCGACCAGAGCCCGGCAAGCGCGGCGCAGAGCAACGGAATCGACAGCCTGACGGCGGAATCGAGCACGACGGCGAAGATCTGGAGGAATTCCATCACGCTGCCGTCGTTCTGGCGCGCCCCAGCCGCAGGCCGCCCGACACCAGACGGCGAAACAACCCGTCGAGCGCGCCGGCAAACAGGATGATCACGCCGCCGATGACCACCACCATGTCTCGGGTGATGGTCGGCTTGTCGAAGGAGAGCTCGGCGCCACCTTGATATAGCACGCCGAACAAGAGCGCCGCGAGCAATACGCCCAGCGGATGGCCGCGCCCCATCAGGGCGACCGCGATCCCGACGAAGCCATAGCCGGCAGTGAAATCGAGCAGCAGCCGGTGCTGCACTCCCATGACCTCGTTGACCGCCAGCCCGCCGGCAAGCGCCCCCGAGATCGCCATGGCCACCATCGTGATGCGCGTTGGCGAGATGCCGGCATAGGCCGCAGCCCGCGGATTGGCGCCGACCGTGCGGATGGCGTAGCCGAGCCGCGACCGGAAGATCAGCGCCCAGACGGCGACCAGCGCGGCGAGCGCCAGGAAGAAAGCCGTGTTCAGCGGCGTCGCCGGCAGCTTCAGTCCGAGCGGCGCGAGGAGCTGGTGCATCGGCGTCAGGATCGCCTGGGGCGGGAAGGTCGACGTTTCCGGCTGCATCGAGCCCGGCTTGCCGATCATCTCGACCAGCAGATAGACGATCAGCGTTGCGGCCAGGAAGTTGAACATGATCGTGGTGATCACGACATGGCTGCCGCGCCGCGCCTGGAGCCATCCCGGGATGAAGCCGTAGACTGCGCCGCCGGCCGCCGCTGCGAGGATCGCCAGCGGCACGAGCAGGACGCCCGGCAGGGCCGCGAACCAGAGGCAGGCGAGCGCGGCGAAGATCCCGGCGATGGTCGCCTGGCCCTCGCCGCCGATGTTGAACAGCCCGGCATGGAAGGCGACCGCCACCGCGAGCCCGGTGAAGATGAAGTTGGTGGCGTAATAGAGCGTAAAACTCATGCCCTCGACGCTGCCGAGCGCGCCGCGCAGCAGGATAGCCGTCGCCTGCAACGGATTTTCGCCGATTCCGAGTACGACGAGGCCCGCAACCAGCAGCGCCGCAGTCACGCTGACCAGAGGCACGAGGCCGGCATCGGCCCAGCGCGGGAGATCGACAGGCGCGGCGCTCATGCCGCCCGCTCGCTCACACCAGCCATCAGCAGGCCGAGATCGCGCTCCTCGGCGGTCTCACCCGAGCGCTCGCCGGTGATGCGCCCCCCGCACATCGCCAGGATCCGGTCCGACAGCGCCATCACCTCCTCGAGTTCGACCGAGACCAGCAGGATCGCGACGCCGGCATCGCGCAAGGCGATCAGGCGGCGATGGATGAACTCGATGGCGCCGATATCGACGCCACGCGTCGGTTGGCCCACGAGCAGCACTTTTGGAGCGCGCTCGATTTCGCGCGCGAGCACGATCTTCTGCTGGTTGCCGCCAGAGAACTTTGCGGTCTTCAAGTCCGGATCGGGCGGGCGCACGTCATAGGCGGCAAAAGCCTGCCGCGCATGCGCCGCGATCCTTGCAGGCGACAGGAGCGGGCCCGAGCCATAGGCCGCGTCGTCCTGATAGCCCAGTATCGCGTTCTCGGCGGCCGGGAACGCGGTGACGAGGCCGGAGCGCTGTCGGTCTTCTGGGATATGCATCAGACCGAGCTGGCGCAGCCGCGCCGGATTGCGATCGAACGTGTTGAGGATCTGCCCGTCCAGCCGGATGATGCCGCGCGAGGGCTGCGTCAACCCGGCCAGAACCTCCAGCAATTCGCTCTGGCCATTGCCCGCGACGCCCGCAATGCCGACGATCTCGCCAGCATGAAGCGTCAGCGAGGTCTGCGAGAGCAGGGCCACGCTGCGCGCATCCGTGACGCTCAGACCCGCAACCTCGAGCACCGGCCGGCCGGGCGCACGCGGCTGCTTGTCGACCCGCAGCAGCACGCGGCGGCCGACCATCGCCTCGGCGAGTTCGGCGGGAGAGGTCCGAGCCGTCTCGACATGGGCGACCATTTCGCCGCGCCGCATCACTGAGACCCTGTCGGTGACATCCATGATCTCGCGCAGCTTGTGCGTGATCAGGATCACGGTCTTGCCCTGCGCCTTCAGGGCGCGCAGCAGGGCAAACAGCTGGTCGGCCTCCGGCGGCGTCAGCACGGCGGTGGGTTCGTCGAGGATCAGGATTTCGGCGCCGCGATAGAGCGCCTTCAGGATTTCGACGCGCTGCTGCAGCCCCACCGAGAGATCGCCGACGATGGCGTCGGGGTCGATGACGAGGCCATAGTCACGCGAAAGCCGCGCCAGTTCCGCCTTGGCCTTGGCAAGGCCGCGCTTAAGCCAGGTTCCGCCTTCCGCCCCGAGCACGATGTTCTCGACGACGCTGAGAGTCTCCACCAGCATGAAGTGCTGATGGACCATGCCGATCCCGGCCGCGATCGCATGGCCGGGCGAGCGGATGGTGCGAGTCGTGCCGCCGACGCGGATCTCGCCGGAATCCGCTTCGTAAAAACCGTAGAGGATAGACATCAGCGTCGATTTGCCGGCGCCGTTCTCGCCGACGATGCCGTGGATCGAGCCGCGCGCCACGCTCAGCGAGACCTCGCGATTGGCCGCGACCTCGCCGAAACGCTTCGAGACGCCCGCCAGTTCGATTGCGGGGGCCGCAGCGCCACTCACAGCGCGATCACCATGCCGTCCTGCGCGCGCTCCTCCGGCAGCGGTCCGGGATGCGCCAGCATGCTCGCTCCCATATGGGTCAGGATGATGCGTGGCGTGTCGAGTTCGCTGCGATGCGCCGCAAGCGAGCGGTAGTCGAGATGGTTCGCCAGCTTCGTCTCATAGGAATAGCACTCGACCAACAGCGCATCGGCGCCAGCCGACAGCGGGATCAGGGCATCCGTCCAGGCGGTGTCGCCGGAAAACGCGAAGACCTTTCCGCCAGCAGCCAGGCGGTATCCCTGGCAGGGGCCGGCGCGCTCGTCATGGACCATCGGAAAGGCCGTGACCTCGATGCCGGCAAGCGTCGCCGGGCTGTCCGGCGTGACCTCGACATAGGATATGGGGAAGCGCCAGGCATTCGTCGCTGAGCCCGGGAAATCAGCGTCGAGCGCATGCAGCGTGCGGTGCTCGATACCGGCCGGTCCGGCGATGACCAACGGCTCGCGGCGGCGCGAGACGAACTGGGCATCGAGCAGGAACGCAGGCAGCGCCCCGAAATGATCGCCATGGAAATGCGTGAACAGCAGCGTCGAAAGCCCGTTGCGGACGATGCCGGCCTTGTTCAGCGCGACCATGCTGGAGGAGCCGCAATCGAGCAGCATGCGCTCGGCCCCGGCCTCGACATGCAGGCAAGCGTTGAAACGCCCGCCGGTGCCGAAGGCATCGCCGGAGCCGAGTATGGTGATCTTCATGGCAGGCAGCGTCGGCTGGCCGGGATCACATCGTGCACTTCTGGTCGCTCATATAGTCGTGCACCTTGACCGCTCCCGAGATGATGTCGGCGCGGGCCTTGTCGGCGGCAGCCTTCATCTCCGGCGTGATCAGGTTCTTGTTGGCATCGTCGAGTGCCCAGCCGACGCCGTCCTCCTTGAGCCCCAGCACCGAGACGCCGGGCTTCCAGGTGCCGTCCTGAGCCGCCTTGAACGAGGCGTAGGTCGCGACATCGACGCGCTTGAGCATCGATGTCAGCACCTTGCCGGGCTGGAGCGCGTTCTGGTTGGAATCCACGCCGATGCCGAGCTTGCCGGCGTCGGCGGTAGCGCGCAGCACGCCGATGCCGGTGCCGCCGGCTGCGTGGTAGATCACGTCGGCGCCGCGATCGATCTGCGACTTCGCGAGTTCGCCGCCCTTGACGGGGTCGTTCCAGGCGGCGGGCGTCGAGCCCGTCATGTTCAGGAAGATCTCGGCGTCCTTCTTGGCGGCCTTGACGCCCTGGACATAGCCGCAGGCGAATTTGCGGATCAGCGGGATGTCCATGCCGCCGACGAAGCCGACCTTGCCGGTGGTCGAGGCCATGCCGGCAAGAAGCCCGACGAGGTAGGAGCCTTCATGCTCCTTGAACACGATCGACTGCACATTGGGCAGTTCGACCACCATGTCGATGATGGTGAACTTCAGGTCCGGGAACTCCGCCGCGACCTTCTGCAGCGCGGTTGCCTGCGAAAAGCCCACCGCGACGATCGGCGAATTGCCGTCCCGGGCGAAGCGGCGCAGCGCCTGCTCGATCTGGGCATCGTTGGTCGGCTCGAAATCGCGGAACTCGAGCGCGGTCTCGGTCTTGAACTTTTCGGCACCGATGAAGGCCGCCTCGTTGAAGGACTTGTCGAACTTTCCACCCTTGTCATAGACGACGGCGGGCTTGATCGGGGTCTGGGCCAGGGCTGCGATGGCCGAGAAGGCGACGCCGGCCAGAGCCAGCGCGAGAGATGTCGGGCGCATGGTGCTCGTTCCCTGTACTTGCTGCGGAGCGGTCGGTCCGTCCCCGTATCGTGGCACGATGACATGGCTTTGCGGCGCGGCCAAGCGCAGGCGGCCCGAGCCCGCCGGCCGCGATTGCGTGGCGGATGCGATAGGCTTACCCCTAGCGTCATGAGCCTGAACGACGACGAGATCGACCGGTATGCCCGCCATCTGGTCCTGCCGGAGATCGGCGGCCCCGGCCAGAACCGCCTGAAGAACGCGCGCGTGCTCGTGGTCGGCGCGGGTGGGCTGGGCGCGCCGCTGATCCAGTACCTCGCCGCTGCCGGCGTCGGGCACATCGGCATCGTCGATGACGATGTGGTGTCTCGTTCCAACCTGCAGCGCCAAACGATCTTCGGTACGCCCGATATCGGAGCCCGCAAGGCGGTGGCGGCAGCCGCTTTCGTCAAGCGCCTCAACCCCCACGTGGTCATCGACGAGCACGTCACGCGCATCGACCCGCATAATGCCCGCGCGCTCATCGCGTTCTATGATGTCGTTGCCGACGGTACCGACAATTTCGCGACGCGCTATGCGGTTTCCGACGCCTGTTTCCGCGAGCGCAAACCACTGGTGACAGCAGCGCTGGGGCGCTTCGACGGCTCGCTGACGACGATCCGCGCCCATGAGAGCGCAGCCAACGGCTGCCCCAACCCGACCTATCGCTGTCTGTTTCCCGACGAACCGCCAGCGGGCACGGTCGCGCCCTGCGCCGAGGCGGGTGTGCTCGGCGCGCTCGCAGGCGTGATGGGTTCGCTGATGGCGCTGGAGGTCGTTCGGGCGATCACCGGTTTCGGCGAGCCTCTGGTCGGGAAGCTCCTGCTGGTCGATGCCATGACGATGCGCTTCGAGACGATGCGCTACGCCTGGGACCCCGCAAACCCACTCAGCGGGAGCGCGGCACAGTAAAGCATTTGCTGGCCGCCGCAGACCCGCTGCCATTGCGTCGGATTGTCGTACTTTCGTCGGGAGATGGGCCTGTTTCTGTGGCCAGTTGACCATGGGATATTGCGTTGCGTGAGGCGGCGGCGCAGAAAAAACCCGCTGCAGATCGCCGACGTGATCTGGCATTTGAGAACCACCCCATGGCCCTGATCCGTCCCCTCACCGCGGCGCTCGCCGCGCTGCTCTTCGTCGCGCCTGCTTTCGCCAAGAATTTCGCTGTTCCCGACAAGAACCCGGCGATCACGATCACGGTCCCTGACAACTGGAAGACCCAGGAGATCGAGTTCGGCTATTCGGCCCGCCCGGCCGACGAGGCAATCTTCTTTTCCGTGGAATTCGCCAGCGCGCGCAACATCGACAAGATGATGGCGACCAACGATGCCTGGATGAAGGAGAACAACATCAAGCCGGTCGAACCGATCAAGGCCGATGTGCCTTTGAATGGCATCCCCGCGACGGTATTCCAGTTCCGCACGACAGACGATAACGGCCCGACCAAGGTCGACTTCATCCTGCTTCCGGCCGGCAATGAGCGGATGATCATGATCACCGTCTGGGGCAACGACGAAGAGCGCGAGACCCATGCCAAGGCGCTCGACGCGATCTTTGCGAGCATCAAGTCGATCAACTGAGAGCGGATGCCTGCGTCTAAGAGCGCCAGGTCATCCTGGGCGACAGAAGGTCGTCCCGGGATCCATCATAAGGCACTACATTGCCCGATGATGGATCCCGTACCGCGCGTCTTCGCCGCTTGCCCAGGATGACGCGTGGGGTGAGTTGCCTACCAAGAACTACCGCTTGCTTTCGATCACATCCCAGAGCTGAGCGGCGAGATCGGGCCCGCCGAGCTTCTTGATCGCGCGCACGCCGGTCGGCGCGGTGACGTTGATCTCGGTGAGATTGCCGCCGATCACGTCGATGCCGACGAGCAGCAGTCCGCGCTCGCGCAGGGCCGGGCCGATCGCCTCGCAGATTTCGAGTTCGCGCTTCGAGAGATCCGTCGGCCGCGCCGCACCGCCGCGCACCATGTTGGCGCGCAGATCGCCCTCCGCCGGCACGCGGTTGACCGCGCCGGCAGCCTTCCCGTCGATCAGGATGATGCGCTTGTCGCCGGCCGAGACCTCTTTCATGTAACGCTGGACGACCCAGGGTTCGCGGAAGATGCCGGCGAAGAGGTCGTAGAGCGAGCCGAAGTTCGGGTCGTCCTTGCCGGTCTTGAACACCGTGGCGCCGCCATGGCCGTAGAGCGGCTTCATCACGATCTCGCCGAACTCGTCGCGAAAAGCCTCGATCTCGGCGCGGTCACGGGTGATCAGCGTCTGCGGCATCAATTCGGGGAAATGCGTCACCAGGATCTTCTCGGGCGCATTGCGCACCTCGGTCGGATTGTTGACGACCAGCGTCTTGGGATGGATGCGCTCGAGCAGGTGGGTCGTCGTGACATAGGCCATGTCGAAGGGCGGATCCTGCCGCAGCAGCACGACATCGAGCGTCGAGAGATCGACGCGCTCCTCGGCGCCGGCCGTGAAATGGTCGCCCTCGACATCGCGCACCGTGACGGGACGGATGCGCGCTGTGACCTTGCCGTCGCGCAGGCTGAGCCGGTCGGGGGTGTAGGTGTAGAGCGTGTGCCCGCGCGCCTGAGCCTCCAGCATCAGCGAGAAGCCGGTATCGCCCGCTATCCGGACTTTCTCGATCGGGTCCATCTGGATGGCGACGGTGAGGGTCATGAGGGCGCTCCGGCGGCGTTCGTCAGTGAAATGCAGACCTGTTGCGCGCCGTTATGGTCCCGCGCGCACCGCATCGGCAAGTGGGCTGCGATGCGTCAGAGCACAAGGTCGAACACGCCGGGAACATGACGCGGCCAGCGCCAGCGCGCGATGAACAGCGCATCGGCCCGAAGATGGCAGTGCATCGCCCAGGCATTCCTGGATAGCCATTGCCTGATGCGGGCCTCGACCAGCCTGCGCTTGTCGGGCGTGATCGCGGTCATGGCGTCCTCGAGCGCATGGCGCGCCTTGACCTCGACGAAGGCGATGGTGCGGCCGCGCTTGACGATCAGGTCGATCTCGCCGCCCTTGCCGCCGAAGCGCCGCGCCAGCGGCCGATAGCCCTTCGCGGCCAGCCACAACAACGCCAGATGCTCGGAGCGTCGGCCCGTCGAGCCCGCCCGTCTCGCCCGTGCGCTGCGGCCGGCCTCGCTCAAGGCTCCCGCGTCAGCTCGAGGGCACGCGCATAAATTTTCCGCCGTGGCTGGCCGGTTTCGGCCGAGACCTGGGCGACGGCCTCCTTCAGCGAGACCAGCGCCAAGGCGGCGCGCAGGCGCTCGTCGATGACGTCCCCTGCAGGCGTCAGCTCGTCGGCGCCGGGCGGCCCGATGATGACGACGATCTCGCCCCGCGCCTCCTCGTCGGCCTCGTAGTGAGCCGCGAGTTCGGCCAGCGAACCGCGCCGGACGTTCTCGTAGAATTTGGTCAGTTCGCGCGCCACGGCGGCGGGACGTGCGCCGAGCACGGCGGCGGCATCGCTAAGCATCTCGGCGAGCCGGCGCGGCGATTCGAAGAACACCAGAGTGCCGGGAATCGCCGCAAGCTCGGTGAGCCGCCCTTTCCGTGCCGCGGATTTCGGCGGCAAGAAGCCCTCGAAGAAGAAGCGGTCGGTCGGCAGCCCAGCAAGGACCAGCGCTGCAAGCACGGCGGACGGGCCTGGGATGCCGGTGACGGCGAAGCCTTCCGCCACCACAGCGGCGACCAGCTTGTAGCCGGGGTCGGAGACGAGAGGCGTGCCGGCGTCCGAGATCAGCGCGAGCTTGCTGCCCTCGCGCAGCTTGGCCAGGATTTTCGGCCGCATCTGCTCGGCATTGTGCTCGTGATAGGGGTAGAGAGGCGTCGTGATGCCGTAATGCGCCAGGAGCGTCTTGGAGGTGCGGGTGTCCTCGGCCAGCACGCCGTCGGCGGCGGCCAGCGTCGCCAAGGCACGAAACGAGATGTCGCCGAGATTGCCGATAGGCGTCGCGACGATATGGAGGCCGGGTGCGATCGGCTCGGCTTCGGCCTTGAGCCCGAAGGCGGTGTAGCTGGGTGCGCGCGGGGCGGGAGGCTGGTTCGACATGGCGCGCACGCTGCCACAAGCGCCGGGGTTTCGCCACGGCCGAAGCCGTCGATGCGTCGAGACAGGCGGCTCAACGCAGAGTTAACAACTTGAAAATACCATGCCGGGCTGGCAGGAAAGCCCCACGGTTGGGGGACTGCACAGCCGGACGGCCATCGCCGCCCGGCCTCTGAGTTTTGGGCCTGACTATTGTGGCCACTGATCCGAGAGTTTGGTCCATGACTGGAGATCGCGCCGTGTCTCGTTCCTGGCTCCCGGCCTTTCGATTTCGCATGCCTCTCCTGGCCGGCTTCGCCGCGCTCGGGCTCGCCTCCTGCGGCGGTGGCACCTCTGGCCTGCCTGGTTTCGACACTGCGGGCGGCCCCTCGGCAGCCGGGCAGGCGCAGCCCGCCAGCGGCCAGACCATCGGTAACGGCAAGGTCAGGGTCGGTCTCATCCTGCCGCTGACGGCCGAAGGTCAGGGTGCCACCGTCGGCAACGCCTTGAAGAATGCAGCCGAGATGGCCCTGGCCGAGTTCCCCGGCGCCGACCTGACGCTTCTGGTCAAGGACGACCGCGGCACGCCCGAGGGCGCGCAGGCGGCGACGCAGGAGGCCTTGCGCGAAGGCGCCGAGCTCATCATCGGGCCGCTGTTTGCGCCCTCCGTGCAGGCGGCGGGGCAGGTGGCGCGCAGCGCCGGCAAGCCGGTCATGGCCTTCTCGAGCGACTCCAACGTCGCGACGCGCGGCGTCTACCTGCTGTCCTTCCCGCCCGAGAACGACGTCAACCGCGTCATCGCCTATGCCACCGCGCAGGGCCGCAAATCCTTCGCGGCCCTGATCCCCGACACCGCCTACGGAAAGGTGGTCGAGGCCGCCTTCCAGCAGGCTGTCGCCAGCCGCGGCGCCCGTGTGGCCGTGATCGAGCGCTTCGGTGCCGACCAGACCGCGATGCGCGCCGCCGTGACCCGGCTTGCGCCGTCGCTCTCGCAGGCCGATGCGCTGTTCGTGCCGGCCGCCGCTGACACGATGCCGGCGCTGGGCATGGCTCTGCAGCAGGCCGGCTTCGATCCCGCCAAGATCAAGCCGCTGGGCACCGGGGTCTGGAACGACGCCAGCGTCGCGCGCGTCCCGGCGATCCAGGGTGGCTGGTTCGCCTCGCCCGACACGGCCGGATTCAACGCCTTTGCCGGGCGCTATCAGGCTCGCTTCAACAGCGCGCCGACCCGCACCGCGACGCTCGCCTATGACGCGGTCTCGCTGGCTGCGGCGCTTGCTCGGACGCAGGGCTCGCAGCGCTTCTCGGAGGCCGTGCTGACCAACGCGTCGGGCTTCGCGGGTGCCGATGGCGTCTTCCGCTTCCGCCCTGATGGCCAAAACGAGCGCGGCCTTGCCGTGCTCGAACTGCGCAACGGCCAGATCGTGACGGTCAACGCCGCGCCGCGCGACCTCGGACCCCGGACGCAGTAAGCCAGGCTTCGTGCCCGGGCTCGCCTGCGCATCGCCTGACAACAGTTGTTAGGATCGGCGTTTCGCTGCGCAGGCGCGCGGCGACGGGGCTGTCTTACGCCGCCAGGTCCGCGACCACGGCGTCGAGCACCAGCGCGCCTTCGGGCGTGCAGGCGAGCTTGCCGCCGGCCTTGCGCACCAACATGCCCTCGGTCACGAGGCTTTCCACGCGCTTTGCGTTCAGCGTACGCCCCGACAGGGCCGCAAACGTCGCGGGACTAATTCCCTCGACCAGGCGCAGGCCCATCAGCAGATACTCGTCGCCTTGCGCTTCCGTATTCAGGCGCTCGTTCTCGACCAGCGCATGGCCCTGCCGCTCGACGCTGTCGAGCCAGGCCTCCGGGCGCTTCTCGGTCGAATGGGCCATGCGGCCCTCGGCGGTGACCATCCGGCCATGCGCACCCGGGCCGATGCCCGCATACTCGCCATAGCGCCAGTAGACCAGGTTATGCCGGCACTCGGCGCCGGGCCTGGCATGGTTCGAGATCTCGTAGACGGGCAGGCCGTGCTTGGCGGTGACCTCCTGCGTGATCTCGTAGAGCACCGCGCCGGCCTCGTAGTCCGGGATGGCAAGCTTGCCGGCCTTGAACAGTCGCTCGAAAGCGGTGTCGGGCTCGATCGTCAGTTGGTAGAGCGAGAGATGCTCGGCAGCATGGCTGATCGCGAGTTCGAGTTCGGCGCGCCACAGGGCCGGCGTCTGGCCGACGGCGCGGGCATAGATCAGGTCGAAGGAGTAGCGCTCGAAATATTTGCGCGCGATCGCGACGGCGTCGAGCGCCTCCTGCGTCGAATGCATCCGGCCCAGCGCCTTGAGATCGGCATCGTTGAGCGCCTGCACGCCAAGCGAGACGCGGTTGACGCCCGCCGCGCGAAAATCGCGGAACCGTCCCGCCTCGACGCTGGTCGGGTTCGCCTCGAGCGAGACTTCGCAATTGGGATCGACCGCCCAATGCTCGGCGATCGCGTCGAGGATCGCGCCAACGGTGCGACCCTCCATCAGCGAGGGCGTGCCCCCACCGAAGAAGATCGAGGTCACGGTGCGGCCGGGCGCCAGCGCCGCGCGATGGGCGATTTCGCGGCGGAAAGCCGCGATATAGCGCGCCTGGTCGGGCGGCTGCAGCCGGACATGGGAATTGAAATCGCAATAGGGGCATTTGGCCAGGCAGAAGGGCCAATGCACATAAACCGCGAAGCCGGCATCCGCAGTGGGATGGTCCGGCGCGGCTTGCCGCTCGGAAAGGGCGGCGAGCGCGCTCATGCCGGCTTCCGCAGGCAGGCGAGGGCGAGGTCGTGGAAGGCGCGGGCGCGATGCGACAGGCCCGGCGAGCCATCGGCCGGAATGCCGTGCTTCTCCTCGGATGTCATCTCGCCAAAGGTCTTTTCATGGCCATCGGGCCGGAAGATCGGGTCGTAGCCGAAGCCGCCTGCGCCTCGCGGGGCACCGACGATCTCGCCGAAGACGCGACCTTCGAAGAGTTCCTGATGCCCGTCGGGCCATGCGATCACCAGCGCCGAGACGAAATGCCCGCGCCGCTTCTCCGGGGTGGACGCCCCGCGTCGGGCAAGTTCGGCCTGTACGCGAGCCAGGGCCGGCGCGAAATCCTTGCCCGGTCCCGCCCAGTTGGCGGAAAACAGCCCCGGCGCGCCATCCAGCGCATCGATGCAGATCCCGGAATCGTCGGAGAGTGCCGGCAGGTTGCTGGCCGTCGCCGCCGCGACCGCCTTGATCGCGGCGTTCTCGGAAAACATCATACCGTCCTCGATGGGCTCGGGCAGGCCGAGTTCGCCAGCCGAGACCAGTTCGACACCATAGGGCGCCAGCAATTCGCGCATCTCGCGCAATTTGCCCTGGTTATGGGTCGCGATCACGACTTTTCCGGTGAGGAGGCGATGTTGCGTCGTCATGTCCTGTTCCATGCCTCTCGTCATTGCGAGGCGCGAAGCGACGAAGCAATCCAGTGGGCGCAGAGCCCTATGTGTCTGGATTGCTTCGCTGCGTTCGCAATGACGGCGTCTAATTACGCGACAGCAGCCTTCTGCAACTCGACGAGCTTGCCGACGCCGCCCTTGGCGAGCCGCAGCAGGGCCATCAGTTCCTCCTCGGAGAAGGGCGCGCCCTCGGCCGTGCCCTGGACCTCGACGAGGCCGCCCGTGCCGGTAATGACGAAGTTGGCGTCGGTCTGCGCGCCGGAATCCTCGATATAATCCAGGTCGAGCACAGGATTGCCGGCGACGATGCCGCAGGAAATCGCGGCGACATGGTCCTTGAGCGGGTTGGAGCCTTTCAGCATCCCGCGGCCTTCCATCCATTTCAGTGCATCGTGCAGCGCGACCCATGCGCCGGTGATCGAGGCCGTACGGGTACCGCCATCGGCCTGGAGCACGTCGCAATCGACCACGATCTGGCGCTCGCCTATCGCGGTCAGGTCGACCACGGCGCGCAAGGATCGGCCGACCAGGCGCTGGATTTCCTGCGTGCGGCCCGACGGTTTGCCGGAGGTGACCTCGCGGCGGTTGCGCTCATGGGTGGCGCGAGGCAGCATCGCGTATTCGGCGGTGACCCAGCCCTTGCCGGTGCCGCGCAGCCAGGACGGCCCCTTTTCCTCGACGGTCGCGGCGCAGAGCACGCGCGTTTCGCCGAACGTCACCATGCACGAGCCCTCGGCATAGCGAACCACGCCGCGCTCGAGTGTGACCTTGCGCATCTCGTCGGCTGCGCGTTTGGAGGGTCGCATGGGCTTATCCTGATTGTCCTGAGTTTCGCGGCTTGTAGGCGGTTGGACAGGCGGCGGCAAGGTTTGGCGTGGGGACCGCAACGCCTCCATTCCGTCTCCCGCAGGGGAGAGGGAGGTCCCCAGGGCGCGATCAGGGACGCTCTGGACAGGGGAACTCCCGCGCTCGCTGCCGTTTTCACTTGATCCCGGATCGGGGCGAGACGACAATAACCCGATGTCAAATCGGATTTTTGCCGCGCGATGAGCGCTCATACGCCTCTGGAATCGCCCGGCGGCCTGATCGAGACCGATCAGCGCTCCCGCGAGATCTTTCGCCAGATCATCGATGGTTATCTCACCACCGGCGAGCCTGTCGGATCGCGCAACATTGCCCGCCTGCTGCCGATGACCTTGTCGCCGGCGACGGTGCGCAATGTCATGACCGATCTCGAACTGGCCGGGCTGATCTACGCGCCGCACACCTCGGCCGGGCGCCTGCCGACCGAGCGGGGCCTGCGCTTTTTCGTCGATGCGATGATGGAGGTCGGCAACCTGACCTCCGAGGAGCGTTCGCGCATTGAGGCCCAGATGAAGGCCGCCGCCAGCAACCGCACGCTGGACGGCACGCTGACCGAGGCTTCCGCGCTGCTGTCGGGACTGTCTCGCGGCGCCGGTGTCGTCGTCACCACCAAGGCCAATGCGCGGCTGAAGCATATAGAGTTCGTCAGGCTCGATCCGGCCCGTGCGCTGGTTGTACTGGTGGCAGATGACGGCACCGTCGAGAACCGCCTGCTGGCGCTGCCGCCGGGTCTGCCCGCCTCGGCGCTGACAGAGGCGGCGAACTTCCTCAACGCCCGGATCATGGGCAAGACCCTGAGCGAGGTCCGCCGCGAGATTGCCGAGCATCGCAGCGAGATGGAGCAGGAGCTGGATTCTCTGACGGCCAAGCTCGTCGAGACCGGCATCGCGACTCCGTCGGGCCCTAGCACCGACCGGCATCTGATCGTGCGCGGCCAGGCCAATCTGCTGGAGGATCTGCGCGCGCAGGAGGATCTGGAACGCATCCGCCTGCTCTTCGGCGATCTGGAGACGCAGACGGATGTGATCGACCTGCTCACCCGCGCCGAGGCCGGCGATGGCGTGCGCATCTTCATCGGCTCCGAGAACAAGCTGTTTTCGATGTCGGGCTCCTCGATGGTCGCCGCACCGTTCCGCGACGCCGAGCAGCGCATCGTCGGCGTGGTCGGGATCATCGGTCCGACCCGGCTGAACTATGCCCGCATCGTGCCGATGGTTGACTACACGGCAAAGGTGGTCGGCCGCATGCTCGACGGCGCGCGCTGATGCGCCGGCCGCTTCTGGCCGCCATCCTGATCTGCGGAGGCATGGCGATGGCTGCAATGGCGCAAGGCGGCGCGACGGGATTGCTCGAGGCCGCGTCGGCTGGCCGCACGGCCGAGGTCGCGCGGCTGGTCGCGGCGGGGAGCGATCTGGAGGCGCGCGATTCGCAAGGGCGGACGGCCTTGCTCCTGGCCGTTGCCGGAAACCACGTCGCGATTGCGAGGGCGCTGCTGGAGGCGGGCGCCAGCCCCGATGCGCAGGCCGCCAACCGCGATACGCCATGGCTTCTGGCGGGCGCATCGGGGCGCACCGAGATCGTAGCGGCGATGCTGCCCCGCAAACCCGACCTCTCGATCCGCAACCGCTACGGCGGCAATGCGCTGATCCCGGCCTGCGAGCGCGCGCATGTCGAGACCATCAAGCTCCTGCTGACCAGTGGAATCGACGTCGATCACGTCAATGATCTCGGCTGGACCTGCCTGCTCGAGATCGTGATTCTCGGCGATGGCGGCCCGCGCCACCAGGAGGCCGCGAGGCTTGTGCTTGCCGCCGGCGCCAACCCCAATCTTGCCGACAAGGACGGCGTTTCGCCGCTTCGCCATGCAAGGCAGCGTGGCCAGAACGCCGTTGCGGCGCTGGTCGAGCAGGCTGGCGGGCGCTGACATGGGCGAGGGATTTGGCTTTGTCGGCAGATGGCGCTACCTCTGCGCCCAACGCGACCCGTTCGCAGTGAAGCTTCCTACGCACAGGCCCTGACCGATGACCGACACGCTCCCCGATCGCCTCTCGTCCAACCCCAATAGCCCCTTCTACAACGAGGAACTGCTCTCCCGGGATATCGGCGTGCGCTTCAAGGGCGTCGATAAGACCAATGTCGAGGAATACTGCATCAGCGAGGGTTGGGTGCGCCTGACCGCCGGCAACGCAAAGGACCGCCACGGCAACCCGATGACGGTCAAGCTCAAGGGCGAGGTCGAGCCCTATTTCCGCCAGCCGGCGCCTGAGGCCGAGGCCTGAGCTCTCGGCATTCATCCTGAGGAGCGGCCGAAGGCCGCGTCTCGAGGGATGATCCAGCCGCACGCCGGAGCTTCCTGAAGCATCCTTCGAGACGCGGTTCCGAACGAAACGGCTCCTCAGGATGACGGCTCGACGCAACGGAGCGATCCCTGGATCGCCTCAGCGCAGTTCCTTGTAGAAGAACGTCGTGGCGCAATCGCTGCCGTCGGGCATCAGCGCGAAGCGTGGGATGGTGCCGACCTCGATCCAGCCCAGTTTCCGATAGAAGCTGCGCGCGCCGCTCGCCTGATCGGTATCGAGCACCAGCAGGTCGCGCCCGGACACCCGCGCCGCGTTCTCGGCGGCCTTCATCAGGCGCTCGCCGAGGCCCCGCCGCCGCGCCCGCGAATGCACCAGCACCTTGGCGATCTCCGCCCGGTGCGGCTGGTTGGGCTTGCCGATCAGATGCAATTGAGCCGTGCCCAGGATCGCGTCGCCTTCACGGGCGACGAACAGCAGGACCTGGTCATTGGCGACCGCGTCGGCAACACCGGCCCAGAAGCGCTCGTAATCGGGGGGCGTGTTCCAGTCCATGAAGCCGACGGAGGCCCCGTTGACGACGGCGTCCTCCAGGATCTCGCTGAGAGCGGACATTGCGGCGCGGGCACCCGCCGCATCGAGCCTTTCGATCGCGATCGCATCGGCAGGGCTGGGCGAAACGGTGCTGGTCATGCGGCATGTCCCGGGAAAGTGCCGCTGTGCGCGGCGAGGATGACGGCGTAGCGCACAGGCACGGAGCCGGTGTTGCGATAGGAAATCGTGTCGCGCAGATGCATCTGCAGGCAGTCGCCGGTCGCAAGCTGGCAGCGGTTTTCGCCGAGCGTCAGCTCCAGCACGCCCTCGAGCACCCACACCTGCTGGTCGAGCGGCGGCGCGCCGCGGGCGCTGTCGAGCACGACATGCGCGCCCGCCGGCAGCACCACCTCGACGATCTCGAAGCCAGACCCGGTCCCGCGCGGGGATACGTTGCGGCGCAGATAGCCGCTGGCGGGATCGCGCCAGACCGGCTGTGCGTCCCATCTCGCGAGAGGGCCGTCGGTGGGGCCGTCCTCCAGCAGCGCCGAGAGCGTCAGCCCCAGCCCGGATCCGAGCCTGACCAGCAGGGCCGCGGTGGGGCTTGATTCGGCGCGCTCGATTCGCGAGATCATCGCGCGGCTGACGCCCGTGCGCGCCGCGAGCGCATCGAGCGTCATGTCCTGGCGCAGCCGCGCCGCCCTGAGGCGGGCGCCGAGACGCTGGTCGAGGTCGAGATCGCTGATCGATTCCATGAAGAGAGAAAAAATCTTATATCATGGAATGTCAAGGCGATCACGCACCCCCCTTTTTCCCCGAGCAGACCCCTTGAGCGGCAAAGCTCTAGCGCAAACCCTTGGCGGCATGCGGCATCACTGCTATTCCCGCGCCCATGAGCACCCGCAGTTTCGACAATATCCGCAATTTCTCGATCGTGGCCCATATCGACCACGGCAAGTCGACCCTTGCCGACCGGTTGATCCAGACCACGGGCACCGTCGCAGCTCGCGACATGAGCGAGCAGATGCTCGATTCCATGGATATCGAGAAAGAGCGCGGCATTACCATCAAGGCCCAGACCGTTCGCCTCGACTACAGGGCGCAGGACGGCAAGGATTACATCCTGAACCTGATGGACACCCCCGGCCACGTCGACTTCGCCTATGAGGTCTCGCGCTCGCTGGCGGCTTGCGAGGGCTCGCTGCTCGTCGTCGACGCATCGCAGGGTGTCGAGGCGCAAACGCTCGCCAACGTCTACCAGGCGCTCGATGCCGGCCACGAGATCGTCACGGTGCTCAACAAGATCGATCTGCCGGCTGCCGAGCCCGAGCGCATCAAGCAGCAGATCGAGGACGTGATCGGGCTCGATGCCTCCGAGGCCGTGCCGATCTCGGCCAAGACGGGCATCAATATCGAGGGTGTGCTGGAGGCCATCGTCAAGCGCCTGCCGGCGCCCAAGGGAGATCTCGAGGCGCCGCTGAAGTGCCTGCTCGTGGACAGCTGGTACGACGCCTATCTCGGCGTCGTCGTGCTGGTGCGCGTCCTCGACGGCGTGCTTAAGAAGAACATGACGATCCGCATGATGCGCGCCAACGCTTCCTATGGCGTCGATCGTGTCGGCGTGTTCAAGCCCAAGATGCAGGAGGTCAAGGAACTCGGCCCCGGCGAAGTCGGCTTCTTCACCGCCTCGATCAAGGAAGTCGCGGATACCGCCGTCGGCGATACCATCACCGACGAGAAGCGCCAGACGCCGCAGGCCCTGCCGGGCTTCAAGCCGGTGCAGCCGGTGGTGTTCTGCGGCATCTTCCCCGTCGACGCCGCCGATTTCGAGGTGCTGCGCGCCGCTATGAGCCGCCTGCGCTTGAACGACGCCAGCTTCTCCTACGAGATGGAAACCTCGGCCGCGCTCGGCTTCGGCTTCCGCTGCGGCTTCCTGGGCCTGCTGCATCTGGAGATCATTCAGGAGCGGCTGGAGCGCGAGTTCAACCTCAACCTGATCTCGACCGCGCCCTCGGTGGTCTATCACCTCAAGCTGCGCGACGGCTCGCTGTTGGAGTTGCACAACCCGGCCGACATGCCCGATGTGATGAAGATCGAGACGATCGAGGAGCCCTGGATCAAGGCGACGATCTTCACGCCCGACGAGTATCTCGGCTCGGTGCTCAAGCTGTGCCAGGACCGCCGTGGCGTCCAGACCGACCTGTCCTATGTCGGCTCGCGCGCAAAGGTGGTCTACGACCTGCCGCTGAACGAGGTCGTGTTCGATTTCTATGACCGGCTGAAGTCGATCTCGAAGGGCTATGCCTCCTTCGACTACGCCATCACCGACTATCGCGAGGGCGACCTCGTGCGCATGTCGATCCTGGTCAATGCCGAGCCGGTCGACGCGCTCTCCATGCTGGTCCACCGCTCGCGGGCCGATGCCCGTGGCCGGGCCATGTGCGAAAAGCTGAAGGACCTGATCCCGCCGCACATGTTCCAGATTCCCGTCCAGGCGGCGATCGGCGGCAAGATCATCGCCCGCGAGACCATCCGCGCGCTGCGCAAGGACGTGACCGCCAAGTGCTATGGCGGCGACGCGACGCGCAAGCGCAAGCTTCTGGAGAAGCAGAAGGAAGGCAAGAAGAAGATGCGGCAGTTCGGCAAGGTCGAAATCCCGCAGGAAGCCTTCATCGCCGCCCTCAAGATGGATTCGTGAGGCGCTCGATCTGCCGCTGAAACGCAGTCATTGCGAGCGCAGCAAAGCAATCCAGGGGGGCCATGGGCTTCCAGAGACTGGATTGCTTCGCTCCGCTCGCAATGACGTTTAGCCCCTCAGATCACCGCACCCAGCGTCCGTAGTTCCGCGCGCAGGTCGATCGGCTCGATGAAGTGGATGGCCTTCATGCCCACCGCACGAGACGCCTCAACGTTGTGCGCGCTGTCGTCGATGAAGATGCAGTCGCCGGCCTCGAGGTCGTAGCGCGAGAGCAGCGTGTGGAAGATCGCCGCGTCGGGCTTGATCAGGCCTTCATGCGCCGAGACCACTGCGCCGTCGAAACTTTGCAGGAACGGGAAGCGGATCAGGCATTCCGCCCATTTTTCGCGTGAAAAGTTCGTGATCGCGAAAACCTTCTCGCCTCGTGCCTTGAGCTCGGCCAGCACGGCGACGCTATCCTCGATGACGCCGGGGATGGTCTCGTGCCAGCGCTCGTCCGATGCCCTGATCTCGGCTTCCCATTCGGGGTGGCTGGCGACGAGGATCGCCACGGCGTCCTCCCAGGAGCGGCCGCGATCCTGCTCGATATTCCAGGCGGCGGTGCAGACATTCTGCATGAACCAGTGCAGCCGCTCCTCGTCGGGGATCAGCTGGCGATAGAGCAGGCGCGGGTCCCAGCGCAGCAGGACATTGCCGACATCGAATACGATCGTGGGAAGTCTTTCAGGCATCGAATGACCCGTTTCTTGCGATGGGGACGTCGTTCGGCTCACGCCCTTGTGTGCAGACGTGCGAGACAGTGGCAAGTCTCGTCACGTATCTGGAACGTCAGCGAAAGCCTGAAGAGGACATCCGGGGATGATGGAGACGGGATGGCGCGGATATCTGCCATGGCTCGACCGGCAGGGCCGGTTCTCGGGCCTGCGCGCTGCCGCCTTCGGGCTGATCCTCCTGCCTGCGCTGATCCTCGCCTATGAGGCCTGGACGAACCAGCTCGGCTCGAAGCCCTGGACCCAGGCCGTGCACGATACCGGCACCTGGGCGGTCCGGCTGCTCCTCGTGACGCTGGCGGTCACGCCGCTGCGGCGCATCCTCGACTGGGGCAAGCTCATCGGAATCCGCCGCATGCTCGGCCTCTCGGTGCTCGCCTATGCCGCGAGCCATCTGACGTTGTACTGCATCGACCTCGCCTTCGACTGGGGGCTGATCGTCTCGGAGATCGTCAAGCGCTTCTACCTGACGGTCGGCTTCGTCGCGCTGCTCGGGCTCGTTGCGCTCGGCGTCACCTCGACCGACGGCATGATCAAGCGCATGGGCGCGAAGAACTGGCAGCGCCTGCACAACCTCGTCTATCTCATCACAGGGCTGGGCCTGCTTCATTTTGCCCTGCAATCCAAGATCGACGTCACCCAGCCGGCCCTGATGATGGGATTTTTCGCGCTGTTGCTGGCCTATCGCGGCCTCAAGCGCCTCGAATTCCCGATGACGACGCCCGCGCTCGCGGCCGTGGCGCTGCTCACCGGCCTCGCCACGGCGCTGGCCGAGACGGCCTGGTATGCACTGACCACCGGGGCATCCGCCTGGATGGTTTTCCAGGCCAATGGCGACTTCGTCGTCTATCAGGATATCGCCTTCCTGCGGCCAGGCCACTGGGTCGCGCTGGTCGGCCTTGCCGTCGCCGCCGCCCATGCCTGGCGCGCGCCGAAGGAGAGGCCGAGCCGCGCCGGGCGGGCCCGCCTGCAACCCCAGACGGAAGCCTGAGCGCCAGGCCGCGATCCGAGGTTGGCAGGCCGCGCCGGAGGCTCTAACCGTATGGCATGCCTGTTGATCCACACGCTCCGTCCATTGCCGATATCGAAGCTGCCCAACAGGCTGCTGAGGAGCCGACGCCGCCCCAGGAGCGGAATTCGCCGTTTCTGCCGCTGCGCCAGCCGATTTTCAGGGCTGTCTGGTTCGCCAGCCTCTCGTCCAACTTCGGCGGCCTGATCCAGGCTGTCGGCGCGTCCTGGCTGATGACCTCGATTGCCGCTTCGCCGGACATGGTCGCGCTCGTGCAGGCCTCGACTACCTTGCCCGTGATGATCTTCTCTCTGGCTGCCGGAGCCGTCTCCGACAATTACGACCGGCGCAGGATCATGCTGGTCGCACAGGGCTTCATGCTCGCCGTTTCGGTCGCGCTGGCTGCCTTTGCCTGGTTCCAGCTGCTCTCGCCATGGCTGCTCCTGACGTTCACGTTCCTGATCGGCTGCGGCTCGGCGCTCAACAACCCCGCCTGGCAATCCTCGGTCGGCGACATGGTGCCGCGTCGCGACGTTCCCGCCGCGGTGACGCTGAACAGCGTGGCGTTCAACATCGCGCGAAGCGTCGGCCCGGCCATAGGCGGCGCGATCGTGGCCGCGTCCGGTGCTTTCGCCGCTTTTGCGATCAACGCGTTCAGCTATCTCCCGCTGATAGTCGTGCTCGCACGCTGGCGCTCGCCCAAGGTCGAAAGGCTCCTGCCACGCGAAACGCTCTGGATCGCGATGGGCGCAGGCGTGCGCTATGTCGCGATGTCGCCCAATATCCGGGCGGTCATCCTGCGCAGCTTCGCCTTCGGCTTCGGCGGCATCGTCGTGCTGGCGCTGCTGCCGCTGATTGCGCGGGACCTGGTGCGCGGGGGACCGCTGACCTATGGCGTGCTGCTGGGCGCCTTCGGAGCAGGAGCGGTGGGTGGCGCCTTCCTGAGTGCCCGCATGCGCCGCAAGTTCCCGACCGAAGCCCTGGTCAGGCTGACCTTTGCCGCCTTCGCGGGCGCAGTCGCGGTGATGGCTGTCAGCACGACATTGTGGCTGACCATGCCGGCGCTGTGCGTGACGGGCGCCTCCTGGGTGATGACGCTCTCGACCTTCAACTCGACCGTGCAGCTGTCGGCGCCGCGCTGGGTCGTGGGACGGGCGCTCTCGCTCTACCAGATGGGCGCGTTCGGCGGCATGGCCATCGGCAGCTGGGTCTGGGGCAGGGCGACATTGCATTTCGGGCCCGAGCAGGCGCTCCTGCTGGCGGCGCTGGCCCTGCTGGTGGGCGCCGCGATCGGGCTGCGCTACGCACTGCCGCCGCTGGAGGCGCTCAATCTCGATCCGCTCAGCCGCTGGCGCGAGCCGAAGGTCGCGATCGGCATCGAGCCGCGCAGCGGCCCGGTGATCGTCACCGTCGAATTCCTGATCCGCGAGGAGGACGTCGTCGCCTTCCTCAGCGTGATGGCCGAGCGTCGCCGGATCCGCCGCCGCGACGGCGCGCGCCATTGGACCCTGTTGCGGGATCTCACCAACAGCGAACTCTGGCTCGAGCGTTACGATACCCCGACCTGGGTGGAGTATGTCCGGCAGAACCAGCGCGTGACCCAGGCCGACGCCGAGATCGGCGACCGCGTGCGCGCGCTCCACAAGGGCCCCAATCCGCCTGTCGTGCACCGCATGATCGAACGCCAGACCGGCTCGTTGCCGAGCACCGCCGTTTCTCGCACCGCAACGATCAGCGATCCGATGGTCGATCCGCGCGCGACCTGAGGAGGCTGCCCGTAGAGGCCGGTCGGGCAGGCCGTGGGCGAGAGGATCAGCCGAAGATCCAGAGCCCGGCGAGCCCGACCATGCCGACCACGATGCGCCACCAGGCGAAGAGCGAGAAGCCGCGCCGGGAGACGTAGTCGAGGAAGCCGCGTACCACGATCAGTGCCGAGCAAAACGCCGCGATGAAGCCGACCACGATCAGCATCGTGTCGTCGAAGGTCAGGATCTTGTAGTTCTTCAGGAGGTCGTAGGCGAAGGCGCCGGCCATGGTCGGCATGGCGAGGTAGAACGAGAATTCGGCCGCAGAGCGCTTGCTGGCCCCGAGCAGCATGGCGCCGACGATGGTCGAGCCGGAGCGCGAGACGCCGGGAATCATCGCCAGGCACTGGATGAAGCCGATCTTGAGATACATCGAGAGCGGGAATTTCGTCGCGTCGGTGTGCTTCACCTCGAGTTCGAGTTCGTCGACGACAAGCAGCACCAGGCCGCCGGCTATCAGCGCGCAGCAGACCAGGACCGGGTTGAACAGCACGGTCTTGATGAAGGTGTGTAGCATCGCGCCGATCAGCGCTGCCGGCAGGAAGGCGACCAGCACGCCGATGACGAAGCGACGCGCGGATGGATCCGTGCGCAGCCGCAGGGCGATGTCGAGCAGGCGGCGGAAATAGACCAGCATGATCGCCAGGATCGCGCCGAGCTGGACGAGCACCTCGAAGGTCTTGCCGTTCGACTCGAAGCCGAGGAAATGGCCCAGCAGCAGGAGATGTCCGGTCGAGGAAACCGGCAGGAACTCGGTCAATCCCTCGACAATGCCGAGGACGATGGCTTCGAACAGATTTTCCATGAGCGATGTCCTGACGGCGACTTGAAGCGCGCGCGCTGCGGCAGCTGTAGATAGCTCACCCTTCATGGCCCAAGCTCTTTGCGAATTGGTTACCACTTCGCCAAGATGAAAGGCTGGATACGCCGCTTCTCCTTTTGCGCGGGTTGAAGGGGGATTGGCTGGGGACTATAGCAGCGCCTTGCGCATATCGGCGTGCGCAGCGTCTCTCCGGCCCTGCTTTGGCCGCACATCACTGTTTCAAGAGCGCCATGGCGACCCTGCATCATTATCCGCTGTGCCCGCATTCCCGTTTCATTCGCCTAGTCTTGGGCGAGTTCGGCCTCGAGGCCGCACTCGTGGAGGAACGCGTCTGGGAACGCCGCCGCGAGTTCCTCGAACTCAACACGGCCGGCACCACGCCGGTCTTCGTCGAGGCCAATGGGCTCGCCGTGCCGGGCGCCGGCGTCATTGCCGAATATCTCGATGAGACGCGCGGCTTGGCCCTCGGCCAGAACAGGCTGCTGCCGGAAGGTCCGGGCGAACGCGTCGAGGTGCGGCGCCTGCTCGACTGGTTCAACCTGAAGTTCGATCAGGAGATCACCGGCCCGCTGGTGCTGGAAAAGGTCATGAAGCGCTTCATGAGCCGCGACGAAGGCGGCGGATCGCCCGATATGAGCACGATCCGCGCCGCGCGCAGCAATGTGCGCTATCATCTGCGCTATATCGCCTGGCTTACAGCCTCGCGGAACTGGCTCGCGGGCGCCGAGCTGAGCTATGCCGATCTCGCCGCGGCGGCGCACATCTCCTGCGTCGACTATCTCGGCGACGTGCCCTGGGAAGAGGACGAGGCGGCGCGCGCATGGTATGCGAGGATCAAGTCCCGCCCGAGCTTCAGGCCGCTGCTGAGCGACCGGATACCCGGTATGGCGCCCAGCGCCCATTACGACAACCTGGACTTTTGACGGGCGAGCCCCCGATTTCTCGAGGTGCCGATCACAAGGCCGCGGCGAAAGCCGAGAGGCTGAAACATGCTGTGGTCGAGCGGGCCCTGGCCGAGGGCTTTTCGGTGGCGCGCGTGGCGGCCGCCGATGCCATTCCCGACGCCCCGGAACGTCTGGCCCAGTGGCTCGCCGCCGGCCATCACGGCGACATGGGCTGGATGGAGGAGCGCACCGCCGAGCGCGCCGACCCTCGCACCCTCTGGTCGCAGACGCGCTCCGTGGTGATGCTCGGCATGAACTATGCCGGTGAGGGCGATCCGCTGGCGGCCCTCGCCCATTCCGACAAGGCCGCGATCTCGCTCTATGCCCGCAGACGCGACTATCACGACGTCATCAAGGGCAAGCTCAAAAGCGTGGCGGGCCTGCTCGCTGCCAGGGGCGGCGTCGACGTCAAGGTGTTCGTCGACACCGCGCCGGTGATGGAAAAGCCGCTTGCAGAGGCCGCGGGCCTCGGCTGGCAGGGTAAGCACACCGTGCTGGTCTCGCGCGAGCATGGTTCATGGCTCTTCCTGGGGGCGATCTACACCACCGCCGAACTCCCCGCCGACGCGCCCGAGACCGATCATTGCGGGTCCTGCCGGCGCTGCCTGACGATTTGCCCGACTAACGCGTTTCCCGAGCCCTACAAGCTCGATGCGAGGCGCTGCATCGCCTATCTCACCATCGAGCATACCGGCCATATCGATGCCGAATTGCGGGCCGGCATCGGCAATCGCGTCTTCGGCTGCGACGATTGCCTCGCCGTCTGCCCGTGGAACAAATTCGCCGAGACCGCGCGCGAAACCCGGCTAGCCCTCAATGACGGGCTGGACGCGCTGCCGCTGTCGGATCTGGCGGCGCTCGACGATGCCGCCTTCCGCACACTGTTCGCCGGCACGCCGGTCAAGCGCACGGGGCGGGATCGCTTCGTCCGCAACGTGCTGATCGCGATCGGCAACAGCGGCCGGCCCGGCCTCGCCGCCCGCGCCGAGGCTCTGGTCGCGGACCCTTCGCCATTGGTGCGCGCGATGGCCGCCTGGGCGCTGGGGAAGCTCGTGCCCGGGCGGGCGGCAGAGCTTGCGGGTATCCGGCTGGGCGCGGAACCCGATCCGGCTGTGCGCGCTGAATGGCTGGCCTTGCCTCACTTTGCGGATAGCGTTGCATGAAACTCGTCATCATCGGCCTGGGCTACTCCGCCGGCTTCTTCGCTCGCGTCGCGATGGAGCGCGGCTGGCAGGTCAGCGGCACCGTGCGCACGGCTGAGAAGGCGGCGCGCCTGAGCACTGAGGGCATCCCGACGCTGGTGTTCGACGGCTTTGCGGTGTCGCGCCGCCTTGAGGTTGTGATCGCCGAGGCCGACGCCGTGCTGGTCTCGACCCAGCCCGACGAGAACGGCGACCCTGCCTTGTCCTGCCTGTCTGGCCAACTCGCCGCCGCACCCAATCTGCGCTGGATCGGCTATCTCTCGACCATCGGGGTCTATGGCGACCATGGCGGTGACTGGATCGACGAGACGGCGACCTGCCGGCCGGGCAGCGCGCGCTCCCGGCAGCGACTCGATATCGACAAGGCCTGGCTCGCCTTCGGCGAGGCCAGCGGCAAGCCGGTCCAGATCTTCCGGCTCTCGGGCATCTACGGCCCCGGTCGCAATGCGATCGTCAATCTGCGGGCGGGCACGGCACGCCGGCTGGTGAAGCCGGGCCAGGTCTTCAACCGGATCCACGCGCACGACATTGCCGGAGTGTTGATGGCCTCGCTCGAACACCCGCGCAGCGGCGCGATCTACAATGTCAGCGATGACGAGCCCGCGCCGGGGCAGGACGTGGTCAGCTTCGCAGCCGGGTTGATCGGCGTCGAGCCGCCGCCGGAAATACCGTTCGACGCCGACAAGCTTTCTCCGATGGCGGCAAGCTTCTATGGCCAGAACAAGCGCGTCTCGAATGCGCTCGTGAAGCGCGAGCTCGGCTATGCCTTCCGCTATCCCAGCTATCGCGAGGCGTTGCGCGCACTAGCCGCCTCGGGGGAGTAGGGGCGTCCCCCAGAGCGCTCAGGCGGCGTAGCGCTGGCCTTCCTCGCCGTAATAGGAGACGTAGCGCTGGTCGATCGCCGCCACGGGCAGGATCACCAGCACGTCAATGGTGCCGAACTGATCGTCAATGACGGCCCCGGAGCCGAAGCGGGCGCCGAGCCGCAGATAGCCCTTGATCAGCGGCGGCATCTGCTTGAGCGCCAGCTTCATGTCGAGGGTTTCCGCCGGCAGGCGGTCCATCGCGACGAAGCGCCCGGGTTGGGCCGCGGCGCTCCAGCCGTCTTGCGAGCGCGCATGGTGATGCAGGAAGCTCAGCGGCAGTGCCAGCGTGGCGGGGTCGGTCCCGTCGAAGCTTGCGCAGCCGAACATCGCGTCGATCCGGTGATGCCGGATATAGGCCCAGATGCCGTGCCAGAGCAGCTCGACGGTCTTCTTGGTGCGATAGGGCTGCAGGACGCAGGAGCGCCCGAGCTCGAGGAAACGCAGTCCCGGGTGCTGGGCGAGCATGGGTTCGAGATCGAACTCGCTCTGGCTGTAGAAGCCGCCCAGCCGCGTCGCTGCGCTCTGCCGCATCAGGCGGTAGGTGCCCACCACCTTCGGCTTGGTGCCGCCAAACCGTCCGCGTGCCGCATGGTCGATCACCAGCAGATGGTCGCAGGCCCCGTCGAACCTGTCAGCGTCGCGGCGGAACACGCGCGAGATCACGTCAGGCTTGGCCGCCATCTCCTGGTAGAACACGCGATAGCGCAGGCGTTGCGCACGCCAGATCTCGCGCGGCCCGCGCGCCAGCCTGACTTCGAGCGAGCCGGAGCGGCCCAGCGTACCCGACAGCGGCTCCGCCTCGTGCTGGCGTCCACCGAATCTGCGGAACCTTGCGAGGAGCGGGTGTCCGGCCGGCAGCTGCTTTGCCGGCTGGTTCCAGCCGCGAAAAACATGAAGTGCCATGGCTCATCTTGTCCCTGCGCCTTGATTGGCGGCCATCGGGAACGCTTGCGCTGAGCTTCTTACAGCATCGCGACTGAAATGCGACAGCGCAGTGACGCGGTCTCAGGCCGTCAGCGGCTCGACGGCGCCGGCCTCCACGCGCTGCAACCAACGTTCCACCGTCGCGCGCTCGAAAGGCTTAGCCAGGCAATCATCCATGCCGGCCGCCAGTGCCGCGGCCCGGTCGCTTGGTGAGACATTGGCCGTGACCGCGATCAGGGGCAGGCGCGGCGCTCTCAATCTGGCTTCCATGGCGCGGATCGCCCGCGCGGCCGCGAGCCCGTCCAGCTCAGGCATCCGGATGTCGAGCAGGACTAGGTCGAAGCGCGGTTGCGCGCCGTCCAGGCTGTCCTCGACCTGTTCGAGGGCCTGCCGCCCGTCACGCGCCCAGATGGCCGTGCAGCCCAGCCGTTCGAGTGTGCGCGTGGCCAGCAACGCATTGATCTCGTTGTCTTCCGCCACGAGGACGCGCAAGCGCGTATAGGGGGCAGGGGTCGGCTCCGCTGTCGGCTGGCGTGTTGGCTCCGGCGCGGGCGCGGCGTCGGAAGTGGGTCGCGAGGACAGGCGCTCATAGAGCGAGCGCGCCCGGATCGGCTTGATCAGAAAGCCCGAGAAGCCCGCTTCGCGCGGCGGGCCGCTGCTGCGGCGTTCGCCCGGCGACAGCAGCACGACCCGCTCCTCGATGCCGGCTTCTGTCGCCGCCGCCGCAAGCGCCCGCGCCGAGTCGGCGCCGAGCGTCTGGTCGATCAGCACGGCATCGAAGACGGTTTGCTCTGCAAGTGCGGCCAGTGCCGCATCGACCGTTGCGGCCAGCACAGTCGCGGCACCCGTGGCTGCGAGCGCCTCCATGACGAATTGCGAGCCGAAGGCGGCATCCGATGCAACGAGGACCTGCCGTCCGCTCCAGTCGGGCGGCGCCAGAACGCTTGCCGTGCTGCTGGCCGCCAAAGGCAGCTTCACCCGGAACAGCGATCCGCGACCGGGCTCGCTTTCGACAGAGACGTCGCCACCCATGAGCTTTGCCAGCTGGCGCACGATCGCCAGGCCGAGGCCTGTGCCCTCATGCCGGCGCGTCGCGGTGCTGTCGGCCTGCTCGAACTCCTCGAAAATCGCCTGCAGGCGGTCGGCGGGGACGCCGGGCCCGGTATCGGCGACGGCGATCACGACGCCCTCGGGCGAGTAATCGAGACGGATGCCGACGCCGCCGATATCGGTGAACTTGATCGCATTGCCGGTGAGGTTGAGCAGGATCTGCCGGACGCGGTCGCGATCGCCGATGACCAGGCTCGGCAGGCCCGGCGCGATCGAAGTCGCGATCTCGAGTCCCTTGGCCTGGGCGCGCGGCGCCATCAATTCTGTCACGCCCTCGGTGACCAAGGCGATGTCGAAGGGCTGTTGGGTAAGCTCGAGCTTGCCGGCCTCGACTTTCGCGACGTCGAGGATGTCGTCGACGAGCGACAGCAGCGCCTCGCCCGAAGTCCGCAGTGCATCGACATAGGTTGTCTGCTCGGGGTCGAGCCGCGTGTCGCGCAGGAGGTCGGCCATCCCCAGGATGCCGTTGAGCGGTGTCCTGAATTCATGGCTGACGGTGGCGAGGAAGCGCGATTTCGCGTCGCTGGCGCTCTCGGCGCGGGCGCGTGCCTCGACCAGATCGCGTTCGCCGGCGATCCGGGCGGTGATGTCGCGGCCGACGCGCTGCAGAACGGTCTTGCCCAATGCGACCGGCACCACCGTCTCGACCCAGGAGATCCAGCGCTCGGCGCCATCGCCCCCGATCAGGCATTCGTCGAAGACCCGGGTTCCGTCTGCGAGCGCCTCGGTCGGGCGGCTGGCGATGCGCCTGGGTTCGCCCCGGCTGCCCACGAGTTCGGCCTCGTCGATCCCGAGCAAGGCTGCATAGGCGGCATTGGCGTAGACGATGCGTCCGGCATCGCGACGCACAATCAGATCGCCCTGCGCCTCGATCAGGCTGCGGTAACGTTCTTCGCTGTCGGCCAGCGTCCAGAGCCGGTCGTTCAGGGTGTCGACGTCGCGCGCCAGTTCGCCAGCCTGCCGCACGATCCTGCTGCGACTGGCCGCCAGCAACGCGGCGCACAGGCACGCCACGGCAGCCAGCGCGGCGGCGATCCAGAACGGAAGGGAGGCGAGCGCGGGGTCCATGCCATCATGTTTAGCAGGTGGCCATTGAAAAAGAGTTGGGGGACGCCTCGAACTCGACGGGATGAACGATCCGATCTGTTAACCGTCTCGACGGCGTTGCGCATGATGGCCGCGGCGCGCCTGCGCACCAATTCATGCGAAAGCCTCACGCCGCCTGCGCCACCTGATCGATGCGCGAGCGATAGGACAGAGCCTCGGCCAGATGAATGCGCCCGACCTTGGCCTCGCCGTCGAGATCGGCGAGCGTCCGCGCCACCTTGAGCACGCGGTGATAGGCGCGCGCCGTGAGACGCATAGCGTCGGCTGCATCCCGCAGCAGGCTCAACCCGGCGTTGTCGGGCCGGGCGATATCGTCGAGCACCTTGGCAGGGCAGCTGGCATTCGTGGTGACGTGCGCCAGCCCGAGGGCCGCGAAGCGCTGCGTCTGCAAGGCGCGGGCCGCTGCGACCCGTGCCGCGACCTCGGCCGAGCCCTCGCTCGAAGCCGGCAGGATCAGATCCGACGCGGTCACGGCCGGCACGTCGATCGTGATGTCGATGCGGTCGAGCATCGGTCCGGAAATGCGGCTCTGGTACTGCGCCATGCAGCGTTCGTTCTGCTGGCGGCGGCAGGAGAAGCCGGGCTCCGTCGCCTTGCCGCAGCGGCACGGGTTCATCGCGGCGACGAGTTGGAAACGTGCGGGATACACCGCGCGATGGTTGGCCCGCGAGATCAGCACGTCGCCGGTTTCCATCGGCTGGCGCAGGGCGTCGAGCGCCTGAGCCTGGAACTCCGGCAGTTCGTCGAGGAAAAGCACGCCATGATGGGCCAGAGAGACCTCGCCGGGCTTGGCCTGGAGGCCGCCACCGACCAGAGCCGCCATTGAGGCCGAATGATGCGGCGCGCGAAAGGGGCGCCGGTCCGTCAGGGCACCATCGGCGAGATGCCCCGCGATCGACAGCACCATGGAGACTTCGAGGAGTTCGCGCGGCGTCAGCGGCGGCAGGATCGAGGGCAGGCGGCTCGCCAGCATCGACTTGCCGGCTCCCGGAGGACCGTTCATCAGAAGATTGTGCCCGCCGGCGGCCGCGATTTCGAGCACGCGCTTGGCACTCTCCTGGCCCTTGATGTCGGCGAGGTCCGGCAGCGGGCCGTGCTGGCGCGCCACGGCCGGTTCCGGGCGCGCCATTACCTGCGTGCCCTTGAAGTGATTGGCGAGCTGGATCAGCGAGCGCGGGCTGAGAATGTCGATATCGGCCGCAGCCCAGGCGGCTTCCGGCCCCGATGCCGCCGGGCAGATCAGGCCCTGGCCGCGGCCATAGGCTGCGATCGCTGCCGGGAGCACGCCGGCCACCGCTGTGATCGAGCCATCGAGCGCAAGCTCGCCCAGCACCGTGTAGCCCGCGAGCGCGTCCGCCGGGATCGCCCCTATCGCGGCCATCACGGCGAGTGCGATCGGCAGGTCGTAGTGGCTGCCTTCCTTGGGCAGGTCGGCCGGGGCGAGGTTGACGGTGATGCGCTTGGCCGGAAGCGCCAGCCCCGAGGCGATCAGCGCCGCCCTGACCCGCTCACGGCTTTCCGCGACAGCCTTGTCCGGCAGTCCGACCAGGATGAAGGCGACGCCGCCGGGCGTGACCTGGACCTGGACATCGACGGCGCGCGCCTCGATGCCCTCGAACGCCACAGTCGCGACCCGCGTGACCATCTCGCACCACCCCATTCCCCAGGGGAAGCTAGCGGAGTTTTCACGCTACAGCAAGAACATATAGGGAACTTATCCACTGTCAGTCAAAGGGCGAAGTCGGTCTTCTGCCTCGAATTCGGAGCTATTTCAGCAGCCCGACCTCCCGATAGAAGCGCTCTGCGCCTGGATGCAGTGGCACGCCAAGTAGGCCGTCGAGCGCCGTCTTCAGCTGGATTGCGTTGCCCTTGGCATGGCCGGCATCGAGCGCGGCGCGTGTCCTCTCGCTCCACAACGCCTTGGTGACGTCATAGACGGTGTCGGCGGCTTGCTGTGACGACGTCACCCAATGCGCGCCCACCGCGAGAGTTTTGACTGCGCCGATACCCTTGTAGGTGCCGGCGGGAATCTCGTTCTGGCTGAAGAACGGATAGTGCTTCGCCAGCGCCTCGACCGGAGCGCCGGATATCGGGAGGAGATCGATGTCCGTGCCGGCGGCCGCAAGCGACGCGATCGTATCGGTCGGAAAACCGCCGGTGAAGAAGAAGGCGTCGATCGTCCCTGCCTTCAGCATCGCAGCAGCATGGGCCGGCTTGGCGAACTCCGCGTGGAAATCCTGCCCTTCGACGCCGAAGGCGGTCAGGATCGCCGCCGCATTGAGCAGCGTGCCGGAGCCCGGCTCGTCGATGGAGACCCGCTTGCCCTTGAGATCGGCGATCGCCTTCACATTCGCGGCCCGGCGCACGACGAGGTGGACGCTCTCGGGATAGAGGTTGGCGATGGAGCGGAGTTCCGCGACCTTCGACCGCCCCTCGTAGACGCCGGTTCCTGAATACGCCCAATAGGCGACATCGGCCTGCACGAAGCCCGATTGGGCCGTGCCGCTGCTGATCGCGTTGATGTTCGCAACCGAGCCGTTGCTGGCGATGGCGGTCGATACCAGGCTCGGCGGGGTCGAGACCGCCTTGGCGATCAGCGTGCCGATCGCGTGATAGGTCCCGCCCACGCCACCGGTGGTGATCGAGAAGTAGGCGGGCGCCTGGGCAAACGCCAGTCCGGCTGCCAGCATGACGCCGATGGCGGCGCCGACCAGGATCGTTCTCGGGCGGAAGCGCTGTGACATTTGGGGGGATCCTGGAACCGGTCGTTGCGGACGGTCGCAGCGCGCCGGAGCTATCGCAAGCCTGCGCGCCGTCGGCGATGACGGAAGTATGGACTATTCCACTGCCGCCGCACCCGACATAGGCACGCCGGGCTGGTGCTCAAGGCATCGCGCGGCGATTTTCCCTCACCGTCTCGTGACGATGCCGATCCCGGGCTCGGCCCTGGCCCCCAGGCGCAACAGCAGGAACCCGAGCAGCAGCGCGATCAAGGCCGCAGGGGCAAGCATCAGGTTGAGCAGGACGGGATCCCAGAGCAGCGGATGAATCTGGCGTTCGACCGTCGACTGGATCATCGGGTAGCGCTCGCGCAGCACGCTCGCCAGGATTTCGCCCAGCGCAGTGAATTGCAAGGTGGAATTGGCAATCGAGCGCGCTCCGTCGATGACGAGCGCGACGAAGCCCGCCGCGATCAGGACATAACCCAGCAGGCGCAGCAGAAAGCGCATGTTTTCCAGCCCCTTGCGCTGGCGCGGCGGGGGGCCGTGCCAGTGCCCACAGGCCGCCGCGCCGTGAGCGGGCTGCCGAGTTTCGTCGTTTGGATGTGTCTATTCCGCCCCGGCATTGCAACAGCGACCACCTTTGCTGCGAGCAAATGTGCATAGCATGCCGATCGGCCCTTGAAAGAAGCCGGCTGGCCGGTCATAAGCACCCCGCCGGACAGGTGGCCGAGTGGTTGAAGGCGCACGCCTGGAAAGT
This sequence comes from Allobosea sp. P1_B10, assembly GCF_056406735.1. Classification (NCBI taxonomy): domain Bacteria; kingdom Pseudomonadati; phylum Pseudomonadota; class Alphaproteobacteria; order Hyphomicrobiales; family Alloboseaceae; genus Allobosea; species Allobosea sp. P1_B10. The sequence goes on from NZ_JBFTZP010000003.1 coordinate 502,706, forward strand.
GTGTATACGGGAAACCGTATCGAGGGTTCGAATCCCTCCCTGTCCGCCATCATTTTCAACCGATGACTGAACTGAAGCGATCAGCGACGCTGCCCCCTCCGGGTGCGGCCTGCGCCGATTCCGCGTTGCGGCGCCTCCTGCATCCTCCACGGCTCCTCACCGTTCGCATCGTCCGCGTCGCGGTCGCCGTCGTCTGGACATTCGCCCACGCCGTGCGGTGCTGTCGCCGGCAAGACGAGCGCCCCGCGGCCAGCAACCATGGTCGTGCGAGCCGGTGATTTACTAATTCTTAACCATGAGGGTGCCCCCTAGCGGGGATATTCGGGGGCTCTGGGGGGCTCAGAAGGGACCGTGGCCATGCACGACCTCAACCCGGATCAGGCTGTCGTGGAGCAGCTCGTTGGCCTGACTGTCGCCGATGTCGAACGTGATCTGATCCTCGCGACGTTGCGTGAGACCGGCGGCAATCGCACCCAGGCAGCGAATATGCTCTGTATTGCAATTCGCACTCTGCGCAACAAGATCAACCTCTACGCCGCAGAAGGCCACGAGGTGCCGGAGCCGTCGCAAATCGCCGCGCAGTGAGCCTGCTACCGCTCATGTGGCGGATCTGAGAAGCATTTGCGCGCGCGTCCGGCCCCTCATAGGGGCGCGCGGATTCACGCGCCGAATCGGTCCGCCGCGAATGGGGTAGGGTCGCAGAAGCCCGGCGTGCCGGTCATCATCTCGGCCAGCAGCCTGCCCGTCGCCGGACCCAGCGTGAAGCCGTGATGGGCGTGGCCGAATGCGAACCAGAGCCCGTCATGCCGGGGCGCGCGGCCGATGATCGGCAGCATGTCCGGGAGACAGGGGCGCGCTCCCCGCCAGGGTTCGGCGTCGAGACGCCGGCCCAGAGGCATGATGCGACGCGCCACCTGTTCGGCATGGTCGAGCTGCCAGGAATTCGAGGGCTCATCACGGCCGGCCAGTTCGATGCCCGTCGTCAGGCGGATGCCCCGCCGCATTCGTGTCAGGACGAAGCCGGCCTGCGCATCGCATAAAGGATAGGGCAGGTCCGTCTCGCCCGCGGCCTCGTAGTGCATGTGGTAACCGCGCTTGAACCCGAGCGGAAAACGATAGCCGAGGCGATCATAGAGGTCGTTGGACCAGGGTCCCAGTGCACTGACGACCTCGGCTGCGCACCACTCGCCGGTCTCGGACGAGAGCCGCCACGCGCCATCCTCTTGACGCAGCGACAGGGCATCGGCCTTTTCCAGAACGCCACCCCGCGCGCTGAAAAGCGCTGCATAGGCAAGCGTCACGCCACCGGGATCGCTGACCGTCACCGGATCGTGCCAGTGCACCGCGCCGGCCGCCGCACCCGGCAACAGCCCGGTCTGGCGGCGGCGCAAGGCCTGCTCGTCCAGGATCTCGTAGGAGAGCCCATAACGGATCAGCGCCGCAGCCGAGGCGACGGCCTGTTTCAGGGCGCGATCTGTCCGGTAGAGCTCGATCCAGCCGCCGCTGCGCATCAGCGCCTGCGTCCCGGCTGCATCGGTCCAGCGTTGATGCTCGGCGATGCTGCGCTCGATCATGGGCAGGATCGCCCGTCCCAGCCGGTCGAGGCGCTCGGGCGCCGAGTTCCACCAGTAGCGAGCCAGCCAGGGCGCCATCCGCATCAGGGTCGCTGGCCGGTAACGCACGGCGATCGAGCGGTTCGATGCCAGGGCGGCCATCGAGGCGAGATCGCGCGGGAAGGCGTAGGGGATGACGGACGAGCGCTCGATCAGGCCGGCATTGCCATGGCTGGTCTGCGAGCCGGGCTCGTCGCGATCGACCAGGAGCACGCTGCGGCCGCGTTCCTGCAGGTGGAGCGCGACGCTCACGCCGATGATGCCGGCCCCGAGCACGATCACGTCGGCCTGTCGTCTCGCAGTCGTCATCGCCTGAGGCATCCGGTCCAACCCATCCCGGCGGACCTAGAGGTGGATGTGACCCAAGGCAAGCGCTTCACGCGCCGGGAGCAGCCCGAGCCTGACCAGTGCCATCAGGCTAGGTGTCCAGCTCGGGGCCCGGTGCTATGCGCGCGTCCTCCTGTTCCATTTCCCACTGTGTGAGCGCGGCGAAGAGGCCGCGCCTGATCGCCTCGTCGACGGGGTCACGCGTTTCGGCGTCGAGCCTGGCGAAATAGCGCCGCGCCCGCTGATAATCATCATCGGTGGAAATTTTGAATATGGGCGCAGGAACGTCCATTGCCGTCCCAACAGTTTCTGCCGGGATAGTGTAGCTCAAATTCTTTGGCGAATTAAGATGACAGTGCGACCCGCCAGGCGCATGATGATCGTAGGTTCTTCGCAAAACAAATCATATGTTTTATTCTGTCGGTAACCTGCTTTAGCGACCGCGCCAGTGATTTGCCCATAATAGCCGTCGACGACCGCGGGGGTTGAGCCCTCTCCCGCTCGGGAGAAGCGGCACATGCCCGAACATGAAAATGATAGGCTCGCGCCTCTTGCGCGAAAGCTGTCGCGCTTGGGTGCCCTGTCCGGAGCCGAGGCGGTGGCGATCGCGGCTCTGCCGGCGACCATCCGCGAGATGAAGGCCGGCCAGGACCTGGTGCGCCAGGGCGATCGCCCCTCCCAAGCGTGTGTGATCGTGGAGGGGATGAGCTATCGCTTCAAGATCGTCAGCGATGGCGCAAGGCAGATCTTCTCCTACCACATCGCCGGCGACATTCCCGATCTCCAGAGTCTGCATCTCGGCGTCATGGACCATACGCTGTGCACGCTCACGGCGAGCAAGGTCGCCTTCATCCCGCATCGGGCGCTCAATGGCCTGATAGAGGCCCATCCCCGGCTCGGTGGGCTGTTATGGCGCGATACGCTCGTCGATGGCTCGATCTTCCGCGAATGGATGTGCAGCATCGGCAGGCGTTCGGCCCGTGCTCGCATCTGCCACCTGATCTGCGAACTGTTCGTGCGCTACGGCCAGATCGGGCTGGTCGAGGGGGCGACGATTCCGTTCAGCGTCACGCAGATCAATATTGGCGACTCGCTTGGGCTATCCGTGGTGCATGTGAACCGCGTCATCCGCGAACTCAAGCGCGAGCGACTGGTAACGATCAATAGCCGCAAGCTCACTGTTCTCCAATGGGACGCGCTGCGGGCTTCCGGCGATTTCTCGAGCGATTATCTGCATATCGCCCGCGACGTCTAGGCGCCGTAGCGGGTGATATCGCCTGCCTATGGTGCTGCCGTCCCGGTGCACTCGAAGGTGAGGCAGGCCGAATAGAGCGGTGCTTCGCCCCTTCGCCTGACCCAGACCCTGAAGACGCGCCTTGTGTCTGCGGCCCGATTGCCTGTCGCGAGGGCATCCGCAGCCATCTCGTTCAAGGCCCGGACCGCGTCCGTGCAGGCGGCGTCCTCGTCACCGAATTCATAGCCGGTCTTGTCGATGATGGTGGAGCCCCCATCATCCGTGTCGACAAAAAAGCGGGGCATCGCCAGGGCGCTCCGAGTTCGACAGGCAGGCGGACGCTTTCATCGCGACACTTAACCGGTCAACCGGGCCGCGCCATCAAAAATGATGGCGGTTAATCTAGGTAAATGCAGCGACCGCGTGCCGGTGGAAGGTTCGTGCCTCTTGGGAAGGCGGAGGCAGCCTCATGCAAGGTCCTGATTCGTCGGATTTCGTCGTCCTGCCCTGGTATGAGCGCGATGACTTCGAAAAGTTGCGGCTTATGACCGGGGGCGAGCACCTGCCTGTGAGCTACGACGCATGGTTGCGCGAGGCGACAGCGGAAGCACGCAGGCAGCGCCAGTCGGGTAGGTCCCTGCGGATCGTCCCGCTCCATGTCGACGACTACTTCGCGTGGCTCGGCGAGCAAGCCGAGGCCGACACGCGCGAGGCCCGCCTTCGATACCTTTCCGAGATCGCCGACGACGCCGTGCATCACGGCGTCCAGGCAAGGAGCGGCGGAGCGCATTCTGCGACCACGCACTAGGTTGACCTGGGGTATTTGCAGCGGAGGCCGCCATGCGGTTGGTACTTGTATCGGGTGCGATCGGACGCAGCACCTATCGATCGCCTCACTTCGTCCTGGAGACGAAGGAGGACTATGCCCTGGCAAAGCAGCGCATCCGCGCCTTGCGACAGGGCCCCAAGGACGGCAGCGCGGAATCCGAGCTGGCTGGGCTGATGCAGGCCGTTCGTGACTGGGAAACGGGAGCCGGGCGCAAGCCGGGCTATCCCGTCTAGCACCCGGCGACGTCTCGGGCGCGCAGTTATCGCGCGGCGGTCGCCTCGACGAGATCGGCCGCGGCGCGCGCCGCATCCTCGAACAGCTCGGCGTTCTGCGCGGGCACCTGCACCGCCAGCCGGGCAAGCGCGTTCACGCTGCGTCCCGGGTTGCTGCCGATGCGGGCGATCCGGGCCCGGGCCTGTTCGATGAATTTGCGCTCGCGCGGCGTGGCGTCCGCGGATGCGAGCACAGCGTGGCAATGCATCGCGCAATGCGCCAGCGCCAGCGTCGCGCGGCTGATCGTGCGCGCTTGGGCCTGCGTACCCGGCAGGCGATCGGAGAGACGCACCAGCCGCAACGCGCGATGAAAGAACCGCGCCTGCCAGGCGGCGCGATGCGCTAGAGAGTCCGGCTTGCGGGCCAGCGCCTCCAGGTCGTGCAGCATCATCTGGACGAGGTGCTGCTGGCGGCGATGCAGCGTGATCGGGAACACGATGAGGTAGCAGGCCCAGGCGACCAGCGGCGCACTGATCACGGCCAGGCCCATCACGAGCTGTTGCGAGAGGTCGCGGAGCATGGGCACTGCCGGCTGCGACAGCAGCAGGAAGACCATGCTGTAGTCCATGGCGGCCAGGAAGGTTCTCCGATGGCCGGCCAGGCCGACGCTCGCCAGGACGAAGGGCATCAGCATCAGGATCTGCGACAGTTCGGAGCCAGCATGAGGCCAGAGCAGCTGCTGGCAGATGATTGCGGCGACCGCGCCGATCAACTGCCCGAGAGCGACATGCCGCATCATCAGGATGGGGTTCTCGAAGGTCGAGAACAGCGAGATCATCACGGAGAGGCCCAGCAGCATATAGGCCCCGACGCTCCAGCCGGTGATCAGCCAGACTGCGCCGAACAGGAGAAGGGCTCCGCCTGCGCGCAGCGCGGCTTCGCGTGCGCCGATCCAGTCCCGGTGCAGCGCAGTTGCCGGGCTCGCTTCCCGGACCTCGGCCTGGGGCGCGAATGAGGCTGCTTCCCAATCCAGCAGGGCGCTGTTGACCGGGGCGGAGATGCCGATGTCCGCCAGGGCCGCACGGGCCGCCGCCACATCGGCGCGATCCAGCGCGCCAGCTGCCGCGTTCAGGGCGTCGCGGTGCCGCGGGACAGTGTCCGGCCGCCGCAGCAGGAGCGGCACGATCGCCAGCAGTACGGCCCGGGTGGCGCGCACGACGCGCCGCGAGCGCAGGGAGCCTGCCGCATGTGGTTCCAGGCCTTCCTCGACCGCGGCCATGCTTGCCAGCAGCGCGTCGGCATCCTTGCCCTCTTTCGACGCGCCGGCCTGATGGCGCAGCGCATCGGCTAGCAGGCGCAGCACGCTGCTGCGCAGCGTCGCTGAGGGGGCGGGCCTGGAGAAATAATAGCCAGCCGCCGTTGCTACCACGACGCCAGTCAAGACCGTCGCGAGGCGGTCACCGGCCAGCAGCCAGACATGCTCGGGATGCGCGGTGTCGAGCAGCGCCACCATGGATGCGGAATAGCCGGCGAGCACGGTGCCATAAGCCAGCAACCCGCGCTGTAGATTGGCCAGCCAGGTGCAGGCGGCGATCCAGAGGGCGAGGCCGACGATCATCAAGGCGGCATCGGTCCGCATGGCGAGCACCAGCAGGATACCGACCCCGGTGCCGCAAACCGTGCCGCTGAAGCGATAAAAGCTTTTCTCGAGCAATTGCCCGCGCAGGGGCTGGGACGCCGCCCAGACCGACATGCCGGCCCACTGCGGATGCTCGAGGCCCATGGCCCAGGCCGCGACCAGTGCGAGGCCACAGGCGATGGCGGTGCGCAGTGCGAAGATCATGCGCGCGGGATCGAAGCCGCGTCGCACGAGCCATGCGCTTATTGACGCCGGCTTCATGAGCCTTGCTCCTGAGCCGCGATCGATCCGATCCGTCGCTCGATCTGGTCGAAGACGCCAAGGGCCCGCGCGATGTCCTCATCTTTCATGTCAGCGAGCAGCCAGGCCTCGGCCTCCTCGATGCGGCCCCGGATACGCACGACTTCCCCCTGGCCCGCGCTGGTCAGGAGGATGCGCCGGGCGCGGCGGTCGGCAGGGTCCACCTGCCGCCGGATGAAGCCGTGCCTTTCGAGCAGGTCGACGAGCCGCACCAGCGTCGAGGCATCGAGCCCGACGCGGGCCGCGAGTTCGGCCTGGGTGATGTTGTCGCCACCCTCATCGAGCTGGACGAGCGGTCCCCAGGTCGCGTCGGTGAGGCCGGCCTTCGCCAGTTCTAAGCCGACGGCATGCCGCCAGCGCCGTGCCAGGGCGACGAACTGGATGCCAAATCGGCTGCGGGGACTGCGCTGAGGTGCGGACATGAAGTGCATGTATATCAAAATGATTTGCTATACCAATTATATCGCGTCGCTTTACCGGGCGCGCGTCGCCTCGGCCTGTCGAGACCCTCGTGCCAGCACGGCTTCCGCCGCAGCAAGTCCGGTCTCAAAGGCGCCATGTGCCGTCGAGAAATCCGCTGTCGAGCAGGCTTCGCCGGCAAAGAACAACCGGTCGTTCCATGGCATCGCGAGCAGTCCGCGCGCCGAGACATGACCGGGCAGGGCATGGCTGTAGGAGCCGAGCGCAAAAGGGTTGCGACCCCATGACGACTGCGCCACTTGGGTCAGCCTCCGGCTGATCTGGGGACCGAACAGGGAGGCGAGCTCGTCCCGCGCGAAGGCCGCCGCTGCCGCCTCGCCCATCGCTTCGAGCTCGCGGGCCGTGGCGCCGCCGTAGAAGCCCTCGATCAGCGGCCGCCCGAAGGGCCGCAGGTGATAGCTCCCCGTCATCGCGTCCCCGGGACGGCCGATCACCTGCGTGTCCGGCTCGAACCCATCGCGGCGATCCAGCGCGAACACGATCTTGTCGGCGAGCCCAAGCGGCAGCATCCGTGCCGCATCGACCCGATCGTCGACTTCGACGGGGAGGCGAATCGACCCGGAGGCGAGCACATCGGTCGGCAGCGTCAGGATGACGGCGCGTGCCTCGATCGCGCCCGAGGCCGCGATCACCCTCAGATGCCGCGAGCCTGCCTCGATCGCGCTGACCTGCGTGTTGAGCCGCACGGGCAAGTCCGCCGCAGCGGCCGCGACCAGCGCTCCGTACCCCTGTTCGACACGCCAGTTCACGCCCGTCTCGGCATCGGCATAGGCGAGATAGTCGCGGATCGAGAGCTGGTCGAGGGAGGCGCCATTGATGTAGCCGCTCATCGCCTCGAGATAGCCGTTCCAGCGGCCGCCGGGCTCGAGCAGGTCGGCCGCCCGGTCGGTTTCGGGTGGCGCCGCGCGAAGACGCTCTTCGAATGCGGCATAGGCCGACCAGGCGGCTTCCTGTTGGTCCGGCGGAAAATTCAGCCCCTGGAACTGTTTGCCCCAGGGTGGCGTGGTGCGGTCGAGACGGAAGCCCAGTTCGGGTGCGAGCGCCGACCACGGGTTGCGGTCTCCCGAATGCAGCCAGCCGCATCCGAGATCGATCGGCAGCCCTTCATGATGGCGCGTCCAGGCGCGGCCACCGACGCGTTCGCTCGCCTCGATCAGCAGAATGGAGCGTCCCGCTGCGGCGAGCCGGCGGCCTGCCGCCACGCCGGCGGCTCCCGCGCCGATGATCGCGACGTCCAGCACCGTGCTCATCGCGCCTCTCGCGGCGCTGCGCCAAGTTCGAGAAAGTCGAGTTCCTCCTCCAGCCGGTGGAAGGCGTCGTCGCCGATGGTCCCGCTGCGTCGGAGTTCGAGTGCGACGGCGCGGGCGGCCATGATCGCGTTGCGCCGGAGTTGGTTATGGGGCGTATCCAGCGTCGAGGCGTCCGGCGCCTGCTCCAGCATGTGGCGATATTCGCGGCGCACGGCATCGGCGACGGGCGACTCCTCGGTATCGATCGTCGCCTTCGCGGCCTCGAGCGCCGCCTTCCGCGCAAGGGCGAATTCGCGTTCTACGGGCCTGTCGTCGCTCAGCGCGAGCAGCTTCAGCAGGGCCGGCAAGGTCAGACCCTGGACGAGCAGCGTCCCGACCACGACGGTGAAGGCGCAGACCAGGATGAGGTCACGATAGGGGAAATCGCCGGGGAGGGCGTAGGCGGCCGCCAGGGTGACGATGCCGCGCATGCCGCACCACGATATGATCAGCCCGCCGCGCAGCGTCGGTCCCGCGGGTTCTGGCCCAGTCGCCGGCCCGCCGCGCGGGCGGTACAGGCTGCGCCAGGCCGCCGTATACGTCATGACCCAGGCGAGGCGCACGACAATTACGGTCGCCAGCACGGCTGCGGCCACCCAGCCATAGTCGATCCGCTGCGCCGCGCTCAGGCCCGATATGATCGGCCGCAATTGCAGCCCCACCAGGACGAAGGCCATCACCTGGAGCACGAAGACGGTGGTCTCCCAGACGGCGTAGGACGGGATGCGCAGTCTCGCGCTGGTCCGCGCCGGAGCCCAGCGGGCGATGACGATGCCGTAGACGACGATGGTGATGATGCCGGAGAGATGCAGCCTTTCGGCCATGATCCAGACGCCGAAGGTGGTGATGAACTGCAGGATGATCGCGCTGGACTGGTCCTGGAACATGCCGAGCAGGCGCACGCCGAGCCAGGCCAGAACGGCGCCCAGGACCACGCTGCCGAGCACCACGAGCCCGAAGACGGGGAGAACGTCCATGGCGGCGAAGCTGCCGGCGGCCACGGCCCCGACGGCGATGCGATAGATCAGCAGCGCGCTCGCATCGTTGAGCAGGCTTTCGCCTTCGAGGATCACGACCAGCCGGTGCGGCGGCCTGATCCGCCGCAGGATCGCGGTGGCGGCCACGGCATCGGGCGGGGCGACGATCGCACCTAGAGCGATAGCGGCGGCCCAGGGCAGCGCGGGCTCGAACCAGCGGGCCACCAGTGCAACCCCGATCGTCGTGACGGCGACGGCAACGAGGACAAGCCCGCCGATCGGAAGCCAGCTCCTGCGCAGGTCGCGGGGCGAGGTGTCGAACGCGGCATCGAGCAGGATCGGCGCCACGAACAGCGCCAGCACGAGCTCGGGATCGAGAGTGATCTGCGGGGCATCCGGCATGAAGGCCAGGGCCGTTCCGCCGACTGCCAGCACCACGGGGTAGGGAATACCCGCACGCCTGGACGCGGCGGCAAGGATCACCGCCCCCAGCATGATGATGAGGATCGACTCGAAGAAGATCATGAGGTCGGACTTTGCGCCCGACAGCGGACGCTGTCGACAGCGCCGCGTGGAGGCTGCGCTGCTCGCTCCGGCCCGCTACTGCAGCGAAGGCTTCCTGAGAAAGCTGCCGCGATCGGCCGATTTCACGCGCAGCCAGGCCTCGCGTCCATCACGCACGACCCTGACCGGGACCTCGGAGCCCACCGGCCCGCTCGCCCACAGCTTGCGGTAGAAATCCGCGAGGCCGTCGATTTCGCTGTCACGCACATCCGAGATGATGTCGCCGGGGCGCAGGCCGGCCTGGGCCGCAGGCGCGCCCTCGACGACGCTCATCACGACCACCTTGCCGTTGCGCTCGGCCGAGAACGCCCCGAGCCAGGGGCGCGGTGGCTTGTCGACACGGCCCCTTGCGAGAAGCTGGTCCAGGATCGGCTGCAGGAGGTCGATCGGGACGATCATGTTGACCTCCGATAGCTCGTCGCCCCGGCCCATCTGCAGGTGAAGCGAGCCGATGCCGAGCAGCTTGCCATCCGCCCCGACGAGTGCCGCGCCGCCCCATGAGGGATGCGCGGGGCTGATGAAGATCGCTTCATCGAGCAGGTATTCCCAGTAGCCGGCGAACTCCTGCTTGGCGACGATATTGGCCCGCACCACCTGGCCAAGCCCGTCGGCTAGCATGACGGCTTCGCCGACCTCGGCCTGGGCGGCGGCGCCGAGCGCAATCGCCGGCAGGTCGAGCCGTTCGAGCGCCTGCACCAACCCGAAGCCGGTCTCCTGGTCATAGGCGAGCGCATGCGCGGGGACGACGCGGCCGGCCTGGGTCGTCAGCCAGACATCCTGCGCCTCGGTGATCAGGTAGCCGATGGTCAGCACCAGCCCGTCGTCGCGGATGACGACGCCACTGCCCTCGCGCCGTGTGCCGAGCGTCCCGGCGGTAAAGGCGTCCTCCGGAATGGAGGAACGCACGCCCACGATCGATTTTAGGGTCGGCTCGATGCTCATCGTTCCATCCTGAAGGGACCGCGACAGATTCCGGATCTGTTCGATAGAACCTATGAACCGCCTTGAGGATGGCAAGGCCGTGGAGACGATTGGGCGCACCCATGACGCACCGGCAAATGCGAGGGTTCGAGCCTAGAGACGCATCCCGCCATCCACCGCCAGCGTGGCGCCGTTCAGATACGAGCCTTCCGGCCCGCACAGCAGCAGTGCGACGCCGGCGCAGTCGCCGGGCGAGCCGATCCGCCCGAGCGGAATGCGCTCGAGTGCCAGCGCCTCGCGGCCCGGCTGGGCCAGCACGGCGCGGTTGCGCTCGGTCCGGATGGCGCCGGGCTGGATCACGTTCAGCGTCACATCCGGCGCCCGCAATGTCCGCGCCAGCGTCAGGATCATGCTGGTCTGGGCAGCCTTGGTCGCCGCGTAATAGAGGCAGTCGGCATTGGCGCGCACCTCCTGCGCCGAGCCGATCGCGATGACGCGCCCGAAGCCCCGCGCGACCATCCCCGGCACGAACGTCCTGAGCAGCCTTGCCGTGGCGTGGAGATTGACCTCGCTTTGCATGGCCAGGGCGGCGTCGCTGACGGCGTCCCAGGTCTCGCGGATTTCCGCGGACGCGCACAGGACGAGGATATCGGGCTCGTGGCCGGCGCTCTGCAACGCCCGCAGCATCGCATCGGGTGCGCCTGGCAGCGCGAGGTCGTGGATCAGCGACTGTGCCTTGCATCCGGCGTCGCGCAGATCGCCTGCGACTCTCTCGGCTTCGCGGTCGCGATCATGGACCACGACGCGCGCGCCGGCCTCGGCGAAGCGCGTTGCGATGGCGAGCCCGATTCCGCGCGCCGCGCCGGTGACCAGCGCGACGCGGCCCGAAAGTGCAGCTGTCATCAGCCGAGCAGCGGTTTCACACGCTTGACCGCATCGTCCATCGCTGCCTGAGGCGGCTTGAGGCCGAGGACGGCGGCCTGTGTTTCCTCGATGAAGATGTCGTGGGCGCGGGCCTGCTCGTCGAAGGCCGGGAGATGGATGCGCGAGGCCTTCAGCGCGGCGGCCTCGTCGGCAGCGTAGGGCATCGCCGCCTTGAGCGCCGGCTCGGCATAGGTCGAGATGCGGGTCGGTCCGTTGCCGTTCAGCGCCATCGCCATGGTGCCGGCCTTGGAGGTCAGCGAGCGGATCATCTCCCAGCTCAGCGGCTTCTGCTTGGCGTTCTTCGGGATCATCATCGACCAGTATTCGACCGTCGGCGCAAAGCTGACCTTCCCTACGAGATCTGCGGCCATGGGCGGCAGCAGCGATTTGAAGCGCCCGCCATACTTGCCCTTGCTCGGATCATTATAGGTCACGAGCCGCGCGAAGGGGTTGATCGTCATCGCGGCGCGGCCCTGCTGCATCCAGGTGGTGATTTCCTCATTGTTCACCGTCGCGAAGTTGCGCGGCAGCACGCCGGCCTTGTTGAGGTCGGCCAGGACGGTCAGGGCCTTCACCATCGGCGGTTCGGCGGCCACCAGCTTGCCGTCGGTCGTCATGTAGTCGCCGCCGAAGCAGCGTGCGAGCGTCAGGAAATTCGAGGCGAAGACTGCGGTGAAGGCGAGGCCATGGACCTGCGTTCCGTCATCGCGCTTGAAGGTGAGCTTTCGCGCGAGCTCGACCATCTCCTCGAATGTCGTCGGGAGCTTGCTGACGCCGCGCTCCTCCAGCAGCGCCTCGTTGTAGATCAGGGCATTTGTGGCGTGGCGCACCGGAATCCCGTGGAGCGCGCCGTCGAGCTTCAGCGGCGCAACCAGGCCGGGTGCGAAATCCTCGGGGGCCTCGATCCCGACATCCCTTATGAAGCCGTCGAGCGGCTCGAACAGTTTCAGATTGCGCGGCACGGCGCGACCGTTGACGAGATAGCCGACATCGATCGAGGTTTCGCCCAGAGTGACCTCGCGCAGCAGGCGCTCGTGGATCGCGTTGTTGTCGCCGAATGTGACCCAGTTGATGCCTGCATTGGCCTGTTTTCGGAACGCCTCGGTCGCGTCGCCGCCGGGCCCGGTGGTGGCGCAGGTCTGGTGGACACGGTGGCCGAGCGCGGTCAGCGTCCTCGCCTGCGCCCTCGCGATCCCCGGGAGGGCGATCGCGGCGGCGCTTCCTGCCGCCAGCAGTCCAAGGCTGCGGCGTGAGATGGTGGTGGGCATGGCAATCCTCCCGATGTGAAGCCCCGCGCTGTGTTCGCGCGTTCTGGCGGTTCGTCGAATTCAGGCCGGAAGCAGCGGCTGGACGCGCTTGACCAGCGAGGCCATGGCCTCCTCCGGCGTCTTCATCCCAAGCACGGCGGCTTCGGCCTCCTCCTTGAAGAGATCGCCGGCGCGCGCCGCCTCGTCGAAGGCCGGCAGCGGCACGCGGGCGACCTTCAGCACCTTCAACTCCTCGGACGCATAGGGCACGGTCTTGGCAAACCCCGCATCGGCATAGGTCGAGGCGCGCACGGGGCCGTTGCCGTTGAGCGCCGCGCCAAGCGTCGCCGCCTTGGTCGCCATCGCCTTGATGAAGCTCCAGGACAGGTCCTTGCGCTTGGCGTTCTTCGGGATGCAAAGCCCCCAGAACTCGACCTTGGCCGGCGCGGCCTCGTACCTGCCGGCGAGCGTCTTCGAGCCGGGGAGGGCGATCGTCTTGATCTTGCCGGGAAATTTCGACTTCTGCGGATCGTTGTAGATGCGGTTGCGGCCCATGCTCTGCAGGCTGAACGCGGCGCGGCCCTGCTGCATCCAGACATTGACGTCCTCGGTGGAAAGCGTCGCGAAATTGCGCGGAAAGGCGCCGGCCACGAAGAGCTCGCGCAGCATCTTGATCGCGTTCAGCATCGGCGGCTGGTCGGCAACGCATTTGAAATCGGGGGTGATGAAGTCGCCGTCCCAGGCGCGGGCGATGTCGATGACATTGGGATAGGTCACGCCCGGCATGCACAAGCCGACCACGGCGGTGCCGTCAGTTCGACGATAAGTGCAGGCGCGCGCCATCTCCGCCATCTCCTCGATCGTCGACGGCGGCTTGCTGAAGCCCTTCTCGGCCAGCAACTCCTCATTGTAGTGCAGCCCCGACGAGGCGTGGCGGAACGGGACCGCGAACTGCTTGCCGCCGACCTTCATGCCCTCCATCAGGCCCGGAAATATGTCGGAGGCGTCCTCCAGCGGATCGCGCTTCATGTACTCGTCGAGCGGCTCGAACAGGCTGGCTGCGCGCGGCACGGCCTGGGTGTTCAGGAGGAAGCCGACATCGACCGTGGTCTCGCCCAGGCTGGCCTCGCGGAAGAGCCGCTCCTGCAGCGGGCCTGTGTCGAAGGTCGTCCACTGGATCGTGGTGCCGTTCTTCTGGGCCCACTCCTTGGTGATGTCGCCGCCTTGCGCGCCGGTCGAGACCGTCTGCATGACGCGATGCGCGAACAGATTGAGCGGCGCGGTCTGCGCAAGCGCGGCGGTACTGTCGAGCCCGACGAAACTCAGCCCGATGAAACCCCCGACAACCTGCCGGCGATCGATCTGCCTATGGTCCGGCCCTGTCCCTGTCGTCATGGTTGCTCTCCTCCCGGATGTTCGCGAGTTCCGCGATGGCGACTTCAGCCGCTTCGAAATGCTTGCTCATGGCGCGTTGGGCGGCATCGCCGTCCCCCGCCCGGATGGCGTCGACGACCTCGACATGGCGCTCATAGGTCTTGCGCCAGTCGGCCGTGGTACGGGTGCTGCGCGAGTTGAACAGCTCCATGATCTCGCGGTTCAACGGGCGCAACGCCCGGATCTGGAGATCGAGCAGGCTGTTGCCCGAGGACGCGGCGATCGCCTCGTGGAAGTCGAGATCGGCCTCGATCCAGCGCGGGACATGCGTCAGCGCGGCCTCGAGCTGCAGCAGGATGCGGTCCAGCCGCTCTAGGTCCTGCGCCGTCCGGCGTTCTGCGCTGTAACGCGCGATCGGCGGCTCGAGCACGCGGCGCAGTTCCACCGCCTCGGTCAGTCCGGTCTTGCTGCCGCGTACGGCGAACCGGAAGAAGCGGTCGAGCGGGGCTGCATCGAGGGCCTGCACACGCGTCGGCTTGCCTTGCTGGATATGGACCACGCCCATCGCGGCGAGCTGCCGGATCGCCTCGCGGGCGATCGGCTTGCTGACCCCGAACGAGGCGGCCATGCGCGCCTCGGAGGGCAGGGTGTCGCCGGGCTTCAACCGGCCGTCATGGATCGCCTGGGTGATCCGCTCGATCACGGCGTCGCCCAGCCGCGTCGGCACCACATCGGCGTCGGCGAACGGGTCGTCATCGGACAGGGCGGCGCTGACTAGGTGGCTCATCTTCAGGCTCCGCAAACAGTGTTGACAGAAGCCCGGCAAGTTGGCAACTGTTCAACCTATCAGATAAGTTACTGTCCTGGGGAGGACATGCCGCCATGTCGGCAAGCCGCATCACGCAGGTGGTGGCCTACCCGCTCCGCGTCGTTCTGGCCAAGGCCCAACGGACGTCGCAGGGCGATTATCCCGCCATCGAGCTGGTGGTGGTCGAGGTCGTCACCAGCGACGGCATCATCGGCTTTGGAGAGGGGCTCGCCCGTCGCGGCGCGGCGGCCTATGCCCGGCTGATCGACGAATTGCTGACGCCGCGGCTGCTGGGAAAAGATCCCGCCGACCGTCGCGCGCTTTGGAAGGCGATGCGCGCGCCGCTCTCGGGGCGTCCCGGTGGCCAGCTGGTCGAGGCGCTCTCGGCCGTCGACATCGCGCTCTGGGACATTGCCGGCAAGGCCGCGGGGCAGCCGATCCACAAACTGCTCGGCGGCATGGGGAGGACGGAGGTCGCGGCCTATGCGTCCTCGATCAACTGGCTCGACGATGTCACTGTCGAGGCCGAGGTCGCCGCCGTCCTCAAGGCCGGGTTCCGCGAGATCAAGGTCAAGCTCGGGCACCCGCTCAAGGATGCGATCGCGCGGGCCAAATTCATTCGCAAGCTCGCCGGCGACGATGTCGCGCTCTATGTCGACGCCAACTGGGCCTATGACGTCGACGACGCCATGGTCGTCGGGCGGGTGCTGGCCGATCTCGGCTACGGCTTTTTCGAGGAGCCGATCGCACCCCATGATCGGGCGGGCTATCGCAGGCTCGCCCAGCATCTGCCGATCCGGCTGGCGGCGGGCGAGAGCGACTATGTCGCCTCCGAAGCGCTCGAGATGCTGCAGGACCGCTCGCTCGGGCTGATCCAGCCCGACGTCACCCGCTCGGGCGGCATCACCGAGACCTGGCGCATCGCGGAACTCGCCGCGAGCTTCAATACGGCCTACGCGCCCCATGTCGGCTGGTCGGGCGCGCTGTGCGTCGCCGCCAGTCTGCAACTCGCCGCCGCCGCCGAGACCTTCCGCACCTTCGAATGCATGGTCTACGCCAACCCACTGCGCGACGCCTTCACGCATCCGCTCGTCGGCGAAGGCAGCCAGCTCGTCGATGGCAGGCTGATGGTGCCGCAGGGCCCCGGCCTCGGCGTCGAGGTCGATCGCGACGCACTCGCGCGCTACCGGATCGCGTGAGCGCCATGGGCTCCACCACGCCCGGCAATCCGACACCCTTGCGCGCGATCGCGCTGGTCAGTCCCGTCCAGCTGATGGTCGGCTGCGTCATCTTCCTGCCGGCGCTCTATGTGTTCTGGCTCAGCCTGAACCAGTCCTCGTTCGGGCAGGCCGCGGCCTTTGTCGGCCTCGCCAACTACGCGAAAGTCCTGGCCGACCCCTATTTCTGGCGGGCGCTGGTCAACACCGTGATCGTGGTCGTCATTGTCGTGCATGTCGAATTGCTGCTCGGCCTGCTGATGGCGCTGTTCTTCGCCTCGGGCGTGCCGTTCCGCGCCCTCCTGCTGGCGATCGTGCTCGCGCCCTATGCGGTCAGCGAGGTCTCGGCGGTCGTGATGTGGCGTTACCTCTTCGAGCCCGATGTCGGCATGATGAGCCAGCTTCTCGGCGCCATCGGCCTGCCGCCGATCGAGTGGTCGGTCAATCCCAACCATGGCCTGCTGATGGTCTGCCTGCTCTCGATCTGGCTGCATCTGCCGTTCAGCTTCATCATCATCTATGCGGCGCGGCTGGCCATTCCCGGCGATCTCTACGAGGCCGGCGCGCTCGATGGGGCCACCGGCTGGGGCGCCTTTCGCCGCATCACCTTGCCGCTGCTGATGCCGGCGCTGCTGATCGCGGCGCTGTTCCGCTACATTTTCGCCTTCCGGCTGTTCTCCGAGGTCTGGCTGATGACCGGTGGCGGACCGGCCCGCACCACCGAGGTGATGGCGGTCTATCTGTATCTCGAGGCCTTTCGCTACAATTCTTTCGGCGCCGCCGCCGCCACGGGCTGGCTGCTCGTGCTCGCCTCGCTCCTGCTCGCGCTGGTCTACCTGCGCGGGCTCTACAGGGAGATGTTCGGCAAGCATGCGTAAGCACCCGCTCCTGCGCACCATCCTGAAGACGCTCGCCATCCTGGCGATCATGGCCTGGTCGCTGGTGCCGATCGTCCTGATCGTGATGTCGTCCTTCAAGGCCGACCGCGACATCTTCTCGACCGCCTCGCGCTTCAATTTCGCGCCGACCCTGGCGAACTACGCCATGCTCTGGAGCCGCTGGGGCGACTTCTTCACCGGACTCTGGAACAG
The DNA here is from genome assembly GCF_056406735.1 of Allobosea sp. P1_B10. Classification (NCBI taxonomy): domain Bacteria; kingdom Pseudomonadati; phylum Pseudomonadota; class Alphaproteobacteria; order Hyphomicrobiales; family Alloboseaceae; genus Allobosea; species Allobosea sp. P1_B10. Next base: position 519,753 of record NZ_JBFTZP010000003.1, read on the forward strand.
TTTTCTGGTCACGGTCGGCGCGACCGTGCTGGCCGTCACGGTCTCGCTGCTGGCAGGCTTCGCCTACTCCCGCCATGCCTCCAAGGGCCTGCAGGCCAGCGCCTTCTTCCTGATCTTCATCCGCCTGATCCCACCGATCGTAATCACTTTGCCGCTGTTCCCGGTGGTCAACTGGCTCGGGCTCAACGACACGCATTTCATCCTGATCCTGCTCTACGCGACCTTCTTCGTCTCGCTCGGCACGATCGTGATGCGCACCTTCATCGATCAGATCCCGCGCGAGCTCGACGAATCCGCGATGATCGACGGCGCCTCCCAGTTCCAGATCATCCGCCGCGTGATCTTTCCGCTGGCGGCCCAGGGCATGCTCGCGGTGGCGGTCTTCGTCATCGTCTATGCCTGGAACGAATTCCTCTTCGCTTTCATCTTCACCACCACCAAAGCCAAGACAGCGCCTTTGGTCGTGGCGGAGATGATCGGCGCGGTCGAGGGCGTGGAATGGGGCGTCCTCTTCGCGGCGTCCGCCATCCAGCTCCTGCCTGTGCTCGCCTTCGTCATCCTCATGCAGAAGCATCTCGTCGCCGGGCTCACGGCCGGCGCGGTGAAAGGATAGGTCATGACCCAGCTCGACGATTTCAGACGCGCCATTCGCGAATCCGATCCGCAAGTCAGCCGCTTCGACCCACTGCCGCGCATCATCTGTCTCGATGATTTCGACCGCGGCATATGCGGTTGGACCCAGCTCGTCGGCAATTACGAGATCACGCTCGACCAGATGCTGCCGGGCTATGCCCAGCACTCGCACGCCATGCTCTCGACCTTGCCGAACTGGGACTTCGGCTCGCATGGCGGCGTCGATGGCTCCTATGCGCTGAAGCTGGCGACCCGAGCTCGCGCCGGCGCCCAGAACGTCACGCTCAAACGCCTGACGTTCCGCAAGGCGGGCCCGATCCGGATGGAGTGCTATTTCACCTTCAAGCCCGAGGCGAACGAACTCCAGCTGATGGAGACCGATGTCCGCTCCTTCGGCTTCCTCTACGACCTCCAGGTCGGCGACCAGACCGGCGCGGGTGGCGAGCGCGTGATGCCGCATCTGCGCTTCCTCAACGCGAAGGATGGCGAGCACCTGCAGAAATGGCAGTTCAAGCGCAAGACGACGCCGATCAAGCCGATCGGCAATGCTGGCAAGACGATCTCGCACTACCATCTCGCGGAATCCGACTGGGAAGACCTGCCGGGTGGCGAGCAGAAGCTCTGCTACAACGAAATCCCGACCAAGATTAACTGGCACTACCTGCGCTTCGACTTCGACCTCGCCACAATGCAGGCGACCGGCTTCCAGGTGAACGACCGCAAGTTCGACATGTCGACCTTCGAGCCGATCCGCATCCCGGCGATGAAGAACCTCTGGTGCATGCTCAATCTCTGTTTCTTCGCGGAGACGGATACCGACAAGCGCGCATTCGCCTATCTCGACTCGGTCTGCCTTTCGGGGGATTTCTGATGCTGCCTGAAAACCTCACTGCCGTCGTCGCCCGCAACGAGACCTGGACGGGCGAGAGCGCGACCGAACCCTATGAGGCGGGCTGGGCCAAGGAGGCGATCGTCTTCGTGCGGGCACTCAAGGCGCCCAAAGGCAAGCTGCCCAGGGCCCGCATCGAGATTTCCGCCGATGGGATGCATTGGGCGCCGGAAGGTTCGAGCTTTGAACTGCCGGCGACACAGGACGCGGTGACGTTCCAGCGCCTCGCCCATTTCGGTAATTTTCTGCGCGTCTGCGCGAGCCTGCCCGAAGGCGGCGAGATCGTCGTGCTGGTGACCTATCACCTGAAAGCCTGAAAGCCGCACGGCAACGTCGATAAAACGCTGTCCGGTCTCGCTGGGTGGGAAGGTCGCTTGCCGCGAGTGAACGAAGACGGCCCGCGTCCGGCGTTGGCCTCATCGCCTGTCGCCACCGCGGTGGCACCGGCTCGACAGGTCCGAACGCCCGAAGGCGGTCGGGAGGGACGCTCCGTCGCGAAGACGAAGCGTCCCGCTCGATCAATAGCGAGGATATCCGGGACGCGGACCGTAGCCCGGGCGCGGGCCATAGCCAGGCCGGCCGGCATAACCGGGATGTCCGCCGTAACCAGGACGCGGACCGTAACCAGGACGCGGACCGTAGCCCGGACGCGGGCCGTAGCCGCGCCGGCCGGCGTTCAAGTTGCGGTTCGTGTTCTGGATGATCATCAGCCGGCGCTGCTTGGCGGCGGTCATCGTGAAAGCGGCATCCTGACCGTCGAGCTGCTGGGTCATGGCAAGCGGCAAGGCTTCGGCGGCGGCAGCGGGTGCAGGCGCTGCAAGGGCGCCAGCGATGAGCGCGACGGCGCAGAACGCGCCGGCGATGAACGACTTCCGAATCATAGCAAATCCTTTCGCACCGCATTTCGCGGGAAGACAACAGCCGACAGGCGCCGCCAGGTTCCGTCGCCTCGGCACGCAACGAAGCCCGGTTTATCTTTGAACAGGGAGAGACCGCGCGTCGAGCGACACAACACCTACCGACTTTGCGCGCAGCGGCGCAAGTGTGCCCGGCCGGGGGAGTCCGCCGCGATCGACCCTCCCGCGGGTCGCCCGCGGGCAGGCGCAGGGATCATCGCATCGCCGGCATCCATCAGGAAACACATAATTAACCATCGAAACGCAACCACTGGTTGCGAATGTCAGGCGCGGCCCTTTATTCGCGAACCGTAACCATCTGGAAATAAA